>NZ_JAHWFK010000034.1 GCF_019710575.1 Paractinoplanes polyasparticus
ACCTCAGAGCGACACACAATCCAAGAAGCCCACGACCACCCCTCGACCCCGCCGCACGGGTTAAAACTCAAGCTAGGTTCTGTTTCGTAGTTGAGGCGGGGCTGCGGCTCCCACCCCAACTACGAAGCAGAACCTAGAACGCGGCGAACCGGCGGCGGTCCTGGCCGTTGATCATCGTGAAGTCGCCGCCCGCCTCGATGGTGCCGGCCACGTGGTTGACGGCTAGCACGCGGACGCCGATTACCCCGTTGGCGGTCGGCGCCCAACCGGTGAGCTGGCCCTTCGAGGTCACCGCGGCCAGCTTGAAGCGCGCCCGGGCCCCGTCCACGCAGCCGCCCTTGAGGCCGTTCCGCTCGGTCACGCAGGCGCTGTCGAAGTGGCCGCCGACGTAGGTGATGCCCCCGGTGGTGACGATCGCCGACGCGTCCCCGTCGAACACCCGCTGCCAGCGCAGGGCGCCCGTCCAGCCGTACGCGATCGCCCGTCCGCCCCGGCCCGCCGTGGCGACGTGCACGCCCAGCGGGTCCAGCGAGATCGCCCGCACCTCGGCCGGCACCCGCGGCCGGAACCGGGGCTCGACGATCCCGCTCACGCCGTTGACGCCGGCCAGCCGCAGTGTGCCCTTGACCGCGTTGACGGTGTGG
Source organism: Paractinoplanes polyasparticus (assembly GCF_019710575.1). Lineage (GTDB taxonomy): Bacteria > Actinomycetota > Actinomycetes > Mycobacteriales > Micromonosporaceae > Actinoplanes > Actinoplanes polyasparticus. The sequence continues at coordinate 645 of NZ_JAHWFK010000034.1, forward strand.
AAGCCGCCACCGAGGTAGACCCGCGGGCCGGTGACCGCGAGCGCGTGCACGGTGTCGTCGGCGGCCGGGCGCCAGCGCGGGTCGAGCACGCCGGTGGTCAGCGAGAAGGCCGCCAGGTTGCTGCGCTTCTGGCCCGAGACGTCGGTGAAGCTGCCGCCCAGGTAGAGGCGGCCGTTGCCGGCGGCGAGCGCGTAGGCCGTGCCGGCCAGGGTGTGCCGGAACGACTTGAGGTCGCCGCTGGTGGGGTGGACGCGGGCCAGGGAGTCGCGGGCCTCGCCGTCGATCCGGTGGAAGCCGCCGGCGACGTAGACGCTGTCCGCAGTCGCGGCGAGGGCCCGCACCACGCCGTCAGCTCGGGGCGCCCAGTCGAGCAGCCTGCCGGTGCGCGAGTCGAAGGCGGCCAGCCGCTCGCGCGGGTAGGTGCGCCCGGCCACCGTGGCCGCGGTGAACGAGCCCCCGACGTACACCGTCGCCCCGCGGTGGGCGATCGCGTAGACGCCGCCGTTGAAGGTGGGTGCGGTGGACCGGACCTGCGGGGTGGCCGCGGGCGCGGCGGACGACGGAACGAGCAGAGCGATCAGGGCGACCAGGAAGAGGAGAAGACGAGGCACAAAGTGCCTAACCGTCGTGCGTCCGGGAAAGTCTCGCCCGATCTTGATCGTCGAAGAGGTCCGGCTGCTCGGCGAACGGCTCGAGAGCCGGCGGCTGAGTGCGCAGACCGAGCATGGCCAGCCACTCGACCAGCTGGCGGTGCACGGCGTCCGGGCCGTCGAGTTCGTTCTCGGTGACCGGCCAGCGGGCCGGGTGCACCAGCACGGCGTCGGTCTGCCAGCCACCCAGGCCGCCGTGCGAGCCGACCAGCTCCTCGAAGGCGGCCACCTCTTCGGTCACCGGGTCGACGCAGCTGATCAGGACCAGATCGCCGATGTGGACCGACTCCTGGTGGCGCAGCAGGTCGTGGCGGGCGCGGGGCCCGTACGGCAGAAGCGGGTCGACCCCCTCGACGACGCCGTCGACGAGCCGGTGGCTGCCCGAGCCGCCCAGCGCGACCGGCCCGTCCGCGGTCCGCACGATCACCAGGCCGATTCCGGGGTGGGCGGCCAGGCCGTTCACCAGCCGCGGGTAGGCCCGGTCGATCGCGGTCCGGTCGAGCCGCTCGGTGTAGCGGGTGAGATAGATCAGCGCCAGGTTGCCCGACGAGACCACCAGCAGCGGAGCCAGCGGCGACTCGGGGAAGTCCGGTTCGCGCGTGGCCTCGCTCTCGGCGGGCGTCGAGGGCGCGTCGGCGTGGCCCGGGGCCGAGAACCGCTCGACCACCTCGTCGAGGGTCTCGCCGTAGCGCTGCTTGAACGTGGCGCCCTGGCTCTGCCCGTGGTCGGACAGCACCACCAGGTGGTAGCGGCGGGCTGCCTCGGGGGCCAGCCGTTCGATCACGCCGAGCATGCGGTCGAGGCTCTCGAGCTGGCGCATCGACTCGGGCCGGGCCGGGCCGGCGTGGTGCGCCACCTCGTCGTAGTCGACCAGGTCGCAGTAGATGGCCGGGGCGCCGCGGGCCATCTGCTCGGCGACGAGGGACACGTTCACGTCGCGCAGCAGCATCGAGGCCGGCCGCAGGGCCAGGAAAGCGCCGGAGCGGCTCACCCGGGGTTGCAGGTTGCGGCGGCGCTGCAGGCGGGCCTGGTGCAGCTCGGTGAAGACGTCGCCGACACCGAGGACGAGGGCGCGTGTGAAGCCGTACGGGGAGGCCATGAACGCCGCCCAGCCGCGCGCCGACCGCCCGGGCAGTGCGGCGTGACTCACCGTGAGCAGGCTGACCGCCGCGTCGCCGCTGAACGCGTTGCCGATGCTCACCCCGCCGTCGCGCAGCAGGCCGCGACCGTCGCTGAGCCGCGGTTCGAGCACTGCCGCGTCACGCGGGCGGTTGGTCACCATGAGCTTGCCGGTGTCCTTCTCGAACCACCGGAACGCCGGGATCTGCCGGGTCGCGCCGTGCAGGATGCCGGCCTGGGACGCGGGCGTGGTGGAGGGCAGGCCGGTGTGCCAGCCGCGCATGGTGTGGCTGCCGGAGCGCAGCCAGTGGCCGAGCGTGGGCAGGTTTCCGGCACGTACCGCCCACCGCAGCACCGGTTCGGAAAGGCCGTCGAGCTGCACCATCAGCAGCCCGGGCTCGGTGCCCGGGCGGGGCCGGCGGAAGGTCAGCAGCGGACCGCCGGCGAGCCGGGACTGCCGGCGGCGCACGCCGCGCATCAGCCGCCGGGCTTCGCGCACGAACGTGTCCTCCGTGCCGCTGTCGGCCATCCAGTCGACGATCGCGGCGAACACGACGGCCAGGATCGCGGTGACCACCAGCGAGGGCAGGCCGCTGATCCGGTTGGCCGGGTCGATTTCGAGGGCGACCACGATGACCACGACCTGGGCGATGACCCCGAGCAGCATCGCGCCCCAGCCGCCGAGCGCGGTGATGCCCAGCAGCAGCAGCGGGCGCAGCACGGCGCCCACCCCGGCGACGATCGCCACCAGGCCCAGCGTGTCGACGATGTCGTTGCTCTCGACGCCCGGCATCAGCCAGAGCGTGACGGTGAGCACGACGAAGGTCACCAGCGCGCTGCGCAGCACGGCTCGGAGCCGGTTGAGGATCCGGCGCCAGCTCAACAGGACGCGAAGTTCGGCGCGCCAGCTGCGGACGACTGGAACGGAGGCGGGTTCGTGGGGGCTGATGGCCACCGGCAAACGATCGCACAACCACGGCCGGTGGTGACCGACCGTGCGCGGAATCACCCGGGCCCGGGCGTACACCCGGACGGGTGATCACCTGGGCCGGCTTGTCCGGCCCGGATAGCTTCGGAGCGGTGCGCGCCCGATTCGTCTTGATCATCCTTATCCTCCTCGGCCTCGCCGCCTGCGGCGCCCCCGAGGAGGAACCCGCCCCGGCGCCCCCGGCCAAGGTGGTCGGGTACTTCACCGGCTGGGGCGTCTACGCCCGCGACTTCCAGGTGAAGGACCTGGACGCGAGCGGGGCGGCGGGCCGGCTCACCCACCTGCTGTACGCGTTCGGCAAGGTCACCGGGGGCCGGTGCACCGCCGCGGACCGCTGGGCCGACTACGAGAAGCCGATCGAGGCCGCACACAGCGTGGACGGGGTCGCCGACCAGCGCGACGCGTCCTTGCGCGGCAACCTCGGCCAGCTGCGCAAGCTCAAGCAGAAGCACCCCGGGCTGCGGGTGTTGTGGTCGTTCGGCGGCTGGACCGGCTCGGCCGGGTTCACCCAGGCCGCCCGCGACCCGGAGGCGTTCGCCGCCTCCTGCCACGACCTGGTCGAGGACCCGCGCTGGGCGGGCGTCTTCGACGGCATCGACGTCGACTGGGAGTACCCGAACGCCTGCGGCCTGAGCTGCGACAAGAGCGGGCCGCAGGCGCTGCCACGGATGCTCGGCGCCTTGCGGGCGAAGTTCGGCCCGGACTCGGTGATCACCGCCGCCGTGCCGGCCGACGTGAAGAAGCTGACCGCCACCGACTACCGGACGGCGGCCGGCGCCGCGGACTGGCTGAGCGCCATGACGTACGACTATTTCGGCACCGGCGGTGACCCGGCGCGGAAGGCGCAGAAGACCGCGCCGCACTCGCCGTTGACCTCGTATCCCGGCATTCCCCGCGAGACGGCGACCACCACGACCACCATCGAGGAGCTGCTGCGGCTGGGCGTCCCGCCGTCGAAGGTGCTGCTCGGCATCGGCTTCTACGGCCGGGGCTGGACGGGGGTCTCGGCCGCCGGACCGGGCGGCGACGCGAGCGGCCCGGCCGCCGGCCGCTACGAGAAGGGCCTGGAGGACTACGAGGCCTTGGTCAAGCGGTGCCCGCCGACCGGAACGGCCGGCGGCACCGCCTACGCGCACTGCGGCTCCCAGTGGTGGTCCTACGACACCCCTGAAACGATCAAGGGCAAGATGGCGTACGCCCGCAGCAAGGCCCTGGGCGGCGCGTTCGCCTGGGAGCTCTCCGGCGACACCGCGAAGGCGGAGCTGCTCACCGCGGTGACCGACGGCCTCGCCGGCCCGAGGGAAAGTTAGCCGACCTGCACCCAGACGTTGTCGAGGGCGCCGTTGAACTGGTCGTTGTCGGCGAAGGCGCCCTTGCCGCCGATGCTCATCGGGCGGTTGTTGGTGACCGAGAGCGAGGCCGGGACGGTCGTGCGGCCGCGCAGGAGGTTGTCGACGAAGACGGCCAGGACGCCGCCGACCCGGGAGCAGCGCACCCGGTGCCAGCGGCCGTCGGCCACCGTGACCGTGCTGGTGGCCATCCGGATGCGGCGCAGCCGGTCGCCGACGAGCACGCAGCTCGGGTGCCCGGCGACGCCGTCGATCTGGAGCTTCCACTGGCTGCTCGTCTTCGAGAAGCCCTTCTGGATGACGTTCTGGCCCTTGCTCGTCTGCGTCGGGCTCAGATAGACGTCGGCGCCGAAGGAGATGTCACGGGCGCCCGGGTTGAGGTCGGGCGTCGACGGCGTCTGCAGGGCCACGTGCGGGCAGATGCGCAGCAGGCACCGGGACGGGAAGAGCAGTGCCGATCCCTGCCCGTGCGCGACCTTGCGGACGACGCCGCCGTGGCCCGAGATGATCCGCAGCGTGTGACCGCGGCCGGATTCGTCGAGTATCGGGTGCCCGTTGAAGGCGTACCGGGCCATCACCACGGACGTCGTGTCACCGCGGTCTGCCGGTCGGCTCCGCGCGGACACGGGGGCACCCGTGCTCACCACGACAGCGGCCGAGACAGCCACGGCCATTCCGCCGAACCACCTGGATCCCATGTCCTAATTATGGCTTGTGAACTGTTTGTAACCCTTCGGGCACTACCGGCCATCCGTCCGGACCACTCGACTGAACGGACTAATCCCCCGAACAGGCGTCAGCCCGACACCGTGGAGCTCTCCAACGGGACGGCGGCGCCCCGCACCAGGCCCAGCTGGACCCCCTGCCGGGGTAGCAGCAGGTCGAGCAGCCAGTCGGCCGCCACCCGCACCCGGTTGCCCGGCATCGAGAGCAGGTGGTAGCCGCGGGTCACCACCTTGGCCGGGAACCCGGTCAACGGCACGCCGAGCGGGTTGGCCGCCGCGTCGAGGCCGCCCAGATCGACGACGAAGCCGAGGTCGTAGTGCTTGTAGGGCCGGCGGCGGCCCTGCCCGTACGAGGCCGCGATGTTCCGGGCGACCGCCGTGCCCTGCCGGGTCGCGTGCTGCGCGGTCATGCCGGTGAGCTCGCCGGGACGGGTCAGGTCGGGCACGGCGGCGGCGTCGCCGATCGCGAACACGTCGGGGTGGCCGGGGACGCTCAGGAACTCGTCGACCACCAGGCGGCCGTTGTTGAGCGGCAGACCGAGGTCGGCCACCACCGGGTCGGGACGCACGCCGACACACCAGATGAGCGAGCGGGTGGGCACGAAGTCGCCCGTGGACAGGTGGACGCCGTCCTCAGTGGCCTCCTTGACGCTCGTCCGCAGCAGGAGCTCGACACCGCGCGAACGCAGCACGGCGTCGGCCGCGTCGCCCAGGCGCTCGTCGAGGCTGGGCAGCACCCGGTCGGCGGTGTCGAGCAGGAGCCAGCGCACCTTGTCGCGCAGGTCGGGCCGCTCGGCGGTGAGCGCGTCGGTGTAGAGCACGCCCTGCGCCGCCACCTCGGTGCCCGTGTAGCCGGCGCCGGCCACCACGAACGTGCAGCGGGCGCGCTGCTCCTCCTCGGTGGTGGCGTTGACGGCCAGTTCGATCTGGCGCGTGATGTGGTCGCGCAGGTAGAGCGCCTCGGGAATGCCGCGGTAGCCGTGCGCGTACATGGTCACGCCGGGCACGGGCAGCAGCTTGTTGACGCTGCCGGCCGCGATCACCAGGCGGTGGTAGCCGATCGAGCCGGCCCGGCCGTCGGGGTCGACGAAGGTGACCGTGCGGTTGTCGAGGTCGAAGCCCTCGACCTCGCCCAGCACCAGGCGCACGCCGGGAAGGGCGGCCTGAAGCGAGACGGTGACCCGGCGCGGTTCGAGGATGCCGGCCGAGACCTCGGGCAGCAGCGGCAGGTAGAGGAAGTAGTCGGTCGGGTTGATCACCACGATGTCGGCGCCGCCGCGGGACAGCTTGGCCAGGGTGCGGGCCGCGGTGAAACCGGCGAAACCGGCCCCGACGACCACGATGCGAGGGCGTGCCATTCAGGTTCCTTCCCTCCTGGGCGCCACCGACGCCCGCCGAGCGAACCGATGCCCGACCGACGCTACCGAAAACGGCGTCACCAGGGATGTGAGCGGCGTGACATTCGAGCGCCTCCGTTTCGCTGACCGTTCGGCCGATCTCAAAAATGGGCCGAACGGTTGTCGTCCGGCAAGGGATGGTTCGGCGTCTGGTATGGCGCCGAACAGTGCCCTCACGGGGAGGCACTGCACGGTGAAGTCGCTGGTCGGTGCCCACACGGGGTGGCATCGCCCGGCCCGCGCGGGGTGAAGGGGGAGGACGTGACCGGCAGCGCGGTCCTTGAGCCGCCTGGGTACGCTCACGTCTCCCTCGACACCTCGAACGGACACCTTCGAATGGACGCCCGCGAGGCCGACTATGCGCATTTCGTCCGTACGCGGACGCACGCATTGTTGCGCTCGGCGTACCTTTTGACCGGAGATCAACACCTGGCCGAAGACCTGGTGCAGGAGGCGCTCGCCCGCACCCACCGGGCCTGGCCGCGCCTCGACCGGGCCGAGAACGCCGAGGCGTACGCCCGGAAGGTCATGTACCACGCGCAGGTGTCCATCTGGCGCCGCCCCAAGGTGGCCGAGGTGCTGCCGGCCGACTTCGAGCCCGATCTCCGCCGGGGCGCCGACGACCCGGCCGACGCCGCTGTCGAGCGCCTGGTGCTACGCCGTGCCCTGCTCACGCTCAGCGCCAAGCAGCGGGCCGTGGTGGTGCTGCGCTTCTTCGAGGACCACACCGAGGCCGAGGCGGCCCAGATGCTCGGCGTGTCGGTCAGCACGGTCAAGACCCAGACCGGCCGTGCTCTCGACCGGCTCCGTGCCCTGCTGCCCGACCTGCGGGTACTCACCGACGTGCCGGAGGGTGGCCGATGAGCGCCGATCACGACCGGCTCCGGTCCTCGCTGCGCGACCTGGCCGACGTCGTCGAGCCCACCGACATGTACGACCGGGCCGTGCACCGGTCGCGCCGGATCGGCCGCCGCGAGGCCACCGTCGGCACGGGTGCCGCCGTGCTCGTGCTCGGGGTGCTGGCCAGCGGGCTGTGGCAGATTCCGCAGCACAAGCAGGCCGACGTCCCGGTCGCGGCCCGTCCGCAGTCCTCGGCCGCGGCCCGGCCGTCCTCAGTGGCGGCACCGCCCCTGCGAAGCGCCAAGCCGACCCGCACGTCCGCGTCCGCGACTGTCCCCGCTCGCCAGCGCGACCAGGGCGGCCGGCCCACGAAGAAGCCCCGCCCGGCCAAGCCGCAGTCGCGCGCGCTCTCCGACATGACCGGCCATGTCTTCTACGCCGAACGCGACAGCCGGCCCGACGTCGTCCGCATGTCACCGGACGACGGCGCGCACGAGGTGGTGCTGCGCGACGCCCCGTCCTCGGTCGGCATCTCACCCGACGGCAACCGGGTCGCCTACGTGTCCGACGGCACGCTGCTGATCAGCGAGGCCGGCGGCGAGCCGGAACAGGTGCTGGCGGGCGTGGTCGCCGCCGATCAGGCGCCGGTCTGGTCGCCCGGCGGCGACCGCCTGCTGATCGACGCGACCGAGCTCGACTCCGCGCCCGGCATCCTCGACGTCGAGACCGGCACGGTGACGCCGCTGCCCGCCGGGCTCGCTGCCGGACAGCATTTCCGCTGGTCGGGCGATGGCACAACGCTGGTCTACGCGACCTCGTACTGCGGCCTCAAACTGACCGAGGGCGATGCCGACACCAGCACCAGCGTGCCCGTGCTGGGCGCCACCCAGACCCGCGACAACCCCGACGGCCTGGCCGCCTGCAAGCCCACCAGCGTCGACGTCACCGGCCGCCGGGTGACCGTGCCGCTGCAGACCACGGGCGAGAACACGACCGGCACCGACACGGCCGACACGATCGTCGACACGTCGACCGGCCAGCTGGAGGATCTGCCCGTCCGCGGCTCGGTGGTGGGCGCCGTCTTCGACGCCGAGGGCAACCTGCTGGTCCGCACCGATGAGGACGGCCGGCGGGTGCTGTCGCTGTTCGGGCCCGACAACACGCTCAAGGTGCAGGCCACCGAGCCCGAGTCGGTGCGCGACCTGGATCTGCTGGCCTACACCCGCTGATGTCCGGCGCGCTCCCGCCGGGAGTGCGACGATGATCTCGATGGCCGTGCAGCAGCCGACCGCCCGGGCGACGAGCGGGGCGCCGCCGTGGTGGCGGCGGGGGCCCGCCGTGGCCGCCATCGTCGTGGTCGTGCTGGGGGTCGAGCTGGCGCTGGGCTGGTCGTCGCTGGCCACGGCCCTCGCCCAGCTGCGCGCGCCCGAGTGGGACTGGGTGGCCCTGGCGCTCGCGGCCGAACTGGCCTCGATGGGCACGTACGCCCGCATGCAGCGCGCCCTGCTACGCGGCGCGGGCACCAAGGTCAGCATGAAGAAGCACGTCGCCACCGCGTACGCGGCCCACTCGCTGAGCGCCACGCTGCCGGGCGGCCCGGTCTTCTCGACCACGTTCAACTTCCAGCAGCTCCGGCGGTACGGGGTCTCCCCCGCCGTCGCGTCGTGGTGCATCGCGCTCAGCGGGGTGCTGTCGGCCGGCGCCCTGGTGGTGATCGGCGCGGTCGGCGGCCTGCTCACCCGCAACACCGGCAGCTGGCACTCGCTGGCCGGCTACGCGATCGGAGCGGTGGCGGTGGCGTTCGGCGTACGCCAGCTGGCCGAACACCCGCACCTGCTGGACCGCCCGGTGCGGGCCCTGCTGGGCGGGGTCAACCGGGTGCGGCGGCGACCGCCCGAGCACGGCCACGCCCGGCTGGTCGGCTTCGTCGACCAGCTGCGCGAGGTGCGCGTCCGCCCGGCGAGCTTCGCCTTCGCGGTGGTGCTCGCCCTGCTCAACTGGCTCTTCGACGCGTTCTGCCTGTGGCTGTGCTGCGTCGCGGTGGGCGCCGGCGAGGTGAACCCGGTCAGCCTGGTCATCGCCTACTGCGCCGGGATGGCCGCGGCGAGCGTGCCGATCGTGCCCGGCGGCCTCGGCGTGGTCGACGCCGCGCTGGTGCTGGGCCTGGTCGCGGGCGGCCTGGACAGCGGCTACGCGGTGGCCGCGGTCGTGCTCTACCGCGTGATCAGCTTCGGCTTCATCATCGGCCTGGGCTGGCTGGTGTGGCTGGGAATCCGCTACAAGTACCGCGCGGCCGCCTAGCCTTTCCGGCCGAACAGTCGCCAGCCGCGCTTCTTGTTGTCGGCCGGGCGTGCGGCCTCGCCGTTGAGCACGGCCAGCCGGTGCTGGGCGACCGGGTTCTCGGGTTCCATCCGCAGCGAGATGAGCAGCGCCTGGCGCGCCTGGTCGAGGTGGCCGAGCGCGTCCAGTGTCACGCCGTGCGTGTAGTAGTAATGCGCCTCGGTCGGGTCGAGCCCGATCGCGGTGCGGGCAGCCTGCTCGGCGTCGGCGATCTGCCGCTCGGCCGAGAGCAGCGCCCAGGCCACCCGGTCGTGCCAGAGCGCGTTGCGTGGCTCGGCGATGACCGCCCGGTAGGCCATCGTGACAGCTTCCTCGTGCCGGCCCAGCACGGTGAGCGCGCGGCTCGCCAGGGCGAGCGGCCGCGGGTCGCCCGGGTCGAGCCGGATGGCCCGGTCGGCCGCGTCGAGGGCGGCCGGGGCGTCGTCCATCGCGAGCCTCAGCCGGGCCAGCAGGATCCAGCCCTCCCGGGCCGCGGGCTCGGTGGCCAGCACGGGCTGGAGCACGGCGACGGCCTGCTCCAGCTCGAGCTGTTCGAAGAGGGTGGCGGCCTGGGCGAAGGCCACCTCGGTACGGTTGTTGAAGGCACGCGGGCCGGCAGGCGCGGGCCCATCGGCGTCGAGTCGCTGGTCGGGGTCGGCCCGCAGGGGGTTAGCGGTCACGTAGACCACTTCGGCCGATTCGGGCCGGATTTGAGCGTTCGGCGTCAGGAAGGCTGCCAGCCCGCCGACCTCGTGTGATCGTGCGGCTCGTAGTACGGCACCTGCGCGTACGCCCGCACCGGGAACGTGCCGAAAGCCGTGATCCGCGGCGGCGCGGCAGTGAAGCGCGCACCGTGCGGCGGCAGGTTCTCGAGGCCGGTGAGGTGCTCGACGACCGGGATGCCCGCCGCCAGCAGCACGGTGTGTGCCGGTCGCTCGCCACCGGGCACGGCGTCGTCGAGGTTGACCGAGTCGATGCCGACCAGCGCGGCGCCCCGCTCGACCAGCAACGCGGCTGCTTCGCCGGTCAGGTAGGGCGCGTCGACGGAGTACTCGGGCGTGCCCCAGCCCCGGTCGCCACCGGTGTGCAGCAGCACCGCGTGCCCGGCCACGGTGAGCGGCTCGAGATCAGCCTCGGTGACTGCCCGGCGCCCGCTGCCGGCCGTGCGCACTACGACGGCGGGCAGGTCGGCCAGCCGTTCCAGGGGCATTCCGGCCAGGTCGGTGCCGCCGTCGTAGCGGTGCCTCGGCGCGTCCAGGTAGGTGCCCGTCTGTCCGAGCATCTCGATGCGGTCGAGGCTGAACTCGGTGCCCCGGGCGTAGTGCGGGCGTGACTGCTCCCAGCTCTGGTGGACAGTGATCGCCGGCGCCGCCATGCCCGGATAGGTCGTCATGCCGTCCGTGATCACGTGGCTGAGCTCGACGAACCGCAGCCGCGGGGCCGGATCGGGCGAGCCGGGCGCCGCCGGCTCGGCGAACGTGCGTACGCCGGTGAGCTCGACCCGCTCGACGTCGCGCAGCCCGAGCGAGCCGACCAGGATCCGGACCAGATCGGCCTCGGTGACCTCCAGGTGCGGCACCTCCACCCGCAGGCCTTGCGTCTGCAGGCGACCGCCCGTCGTGAAGGTGACTTCGGCCGTCACTTCCGCCCGATATTGCTGCACGCCGTTCCCCTATCGCAGCTCGATGATCGCTTCGATCAGCAACCAGATGCCGAAGATAGCGAAGAGCGCGGCCGCGCCGTACCGGATGGCCTTCTCGGGCAGGTGCCGGCCGAGCATGCGACCGACGACGATGGCCAGCGCGTCGGCCGCGACCATGCCGACCGTCGAGCCCAGCCAGGTGCCGAACCAGCCGTACTGGGTGGCCAGCGTGATCGTGGCCAGCATGGTCTTGTCGCCCAGCTCGGCCAGGAAGAACGCGCCGCCGACGGCCAGGATCGCCGAGCCGGTGCTGCGCTCGGCCTTGGTCTTCTCGTCGTCGGTCAGCTTGTCGCCGCGCAGCGTCCAGGCGCCGAAGGCGAGGAACGCGACGGCCGCGACCAGGTTGATCCAGCCGGTCGGCAGCGTCGCGCCGAGACCGTAGCCGATGCCGACCGACACCAGGTGCACGATCGCGGTGGCCACGGTGATGCCGATCAGCACCGGAAGGGTCTTGAAACGGGTCGCGAACGTCATCGCCATGAGCTGGGACTTGTCGCCCAGCTCGGCCACGAAGATCACCGCGAAACTGACCGCGGTCGCGGCGAGGAAGCCTTCCACAGATAACTCTCCCGATTCGAAGACCGGGAAGAAGAAGCGCAGGGCGGCCTCGACCCGGCCGTTGTGTGACAGCCAAGTCGAAGGTCTCGCTCGCCTTGTGTGAAAGGCCGCACGGCCGGACCCCGGAACGAGTCAGGAGTCAGTATGTCGACCGCGACATTGGGAGCTACTCCCCTTCGCGGAACCGAGCATAGCCAACGGCCCCCGCCGTCGGGCGGGGGCCGTGATCACTGTCACCGGCCGGTGATGAGTTTCCGCACCTCTTCGACGGGTCCCGGCGCCCGCTTGGCCTTGGTCGCCGCGACGGCGGCCGGCGGCTGGATCGGCTTGCAGCGCTTGTCGGAGCGCTCGCCCGGCAGCCGCTTCGGCAGCTTGCCGGTGGCCAGATAGTCGGCGATCGTGTCGTCGACACACCTGTTACCGGAGAGCGAACCCGAGTGGGTGGTGCCGTTGACGCCCTCGACCAGCACCGAGCGCGGGAACCGCTTGCGGACCTCGAGGCTGCCGCTGAACGGGGTGGCCGCGTCCAGGGTCTCGCTGATCAGCAGCACCGGCGGGACGGTCTCACCCGACACGGTCACCGGAATCCCGCTGCGAGCCGGCCAGGTCCGGCAGGGCGCGTTGTACCAGGCGTTGGCCCACGTCTCGAACGGCGCCTTGCGGTGCACCTCCCAGTTGTCGGCTGTCCACTTGGTCCAGCTCTGCGGCCACTCCGCGTCGGTGCACTGCACCCCGAGGTAGACCGCGTAGTTGTTGTCCGCGTCCTTGGTTTGCGGGTTGTTCGTGTCGTACAGCGTGCGGAGCCCGGACGCGTCGCCGTCGCGCACCCAGTCGCTGAAGGCGCGGGCGATCCCGTCCCAGCCGAAGGTGTAGTAACCGGCCTGCAGGAAGATGTCGGTCAGCTCGGACGGGCCGATCCTGCCGCCGGCCGGCTTGCGGGCCAGGTTCTTCTGCTCGGCGTAAAAGCGCCGCTCCACCTCGCGGCCGGTCCGGCCCAGGCGGTACGCCCGGTGGTTCTTGGCGATCCAGCGGAAGTAAATCTTGATGTTGCGGTCGAACGCGATGTCCTGGTCGAGGTTCGAGTCGTACCAGACCCGGGCCGGGTTGACGTTGCCGTCGAGCACCATGCGGCGCACGCGCTCGGGGTACCGGGTGGCATAGACCTGGCCCAGGTACGTGCCGTACGAGAAGCCGAAGTAGTTGATCTGACGGGCGTTCAGCGCCTGACGCAGCAGGTCCATGTCCCGTACGGTGTCGAGGCTCTTCAGGTGTTCGAGCAGCTTGCCGCCGGCCTTGCCGCAGGCCCGCGCGTAGCCCTCGGCCCGCTGGAGCCACGCGCGCTCGATCTGGGGCGTCGTCGGCACGTAGGCCGGCCGGTTGTAGCCGGTGTAGCCGGCGTCGCAGCTCAGTGACGGCTTGCTGGCCCCCACTCCGCGCGGGTCGAAACCGATCCAGTCGTACGCGGCCCCGGCCCCCTTGGGCACCAGCGCACCCATCACCGACAGGGCCCGGCCCTTGCCACCCGGTCCACCCGGGTTCACCAGCACGACGCCCTGATACTTGGCCTCGGCGACGGTGTGCTTGATCCGGGACACCGCGATCTGGATCTTCTCGCCGTCCGGGGCGGCGTGATCGAGCGGCACGGACAGCATTCCGCACTCGGCCTTGCGCAGCCGCAGGGCCGACTCGGCGCAGGCGCTCCACTTGATCGTCGGCGCTATCCGGCCCGCCGGGCTGAACTGTTGCGGACCTGCCTGGGCGGTGCTTGCCGGGGCAGCGATCACCGTCAGGGCGATCGTGGTGGCCGCCGCCAGAAGTCGTCTCATGCCAGCCTCTCGTGTCCGTTACGCCCCACTATGGTGGACTGTGGGTGGCCTGATGGGGACCGCCCACGCCGGAGCGCCACGAAAGAGCGGCTACGCGGTGACGCGTTTCCGCATCTGCTGAGCGACCAGGGCGGCCGCGCCGAGCACGGCCACGACCAGGCCGTAGACCAGAGCCGTGTCGTGCAGGCCGGCCGAGGTGGCCGCGAAGCCGGCGATCACGGCCGGAACGCTGAAGGCCACGTACGCGATGACCAGCGCCACCGCGAACAGCTCGCCGCGCTCGTGCGGGGCGGCCAGCACGGCCAGCGTGCCGAAGGAGGCCAGCGAAGAGGCGCCGAACCCGACGCCGGAGATCACCGTGCCGATGGCAGCCAGGAGCGCGCTGCCCAGCTCCAGGCCGGTCACGCTGATCGCCGCGCCGACGGTCAGCAGGCTGCCGGCCAGCAGCAGGACGCGCTTGGTGGGAACGTTGCGCAGCAGGAACGAGGTCAGCGCGCCGGTCCCGCAGAGCAGCGTCACCACCAGGCCGCCGACGAGGTGGCTGCCGATCCCGAACACGCCGGCCGCCACCGAGGGGCCGAGCGAGAGGTAGAGCCCGCCGATGGCCCAGCTCGCCACGATGATCGGGACGAGGGCGAACAGGTCGCCGCGCAGCCGGGGCGGAACGCCGAGCCGGGGTGCCAGCGAGGCGGCGGCGCCGGGGCGACGGGCCGAGGTCTCGGGGATGCGGGCCACGACGATGCCCGCCAGCACCATGCCGGCCAGCAGCAGCGCCCAGATGAAGTGGGTGGGCGAGGGTGCGTACTGGACCAGGACGCCGGTGCCGAGCGCGCCGACCGCCAGACCGGCGACCGGGGCGAGTCCGTTGATCAGACCGGCCCGGCCGGGCGCGTGCGGCGGATTGAGGTCGACCAGGGCCGCACCCAGCGTGGTCATCGCGGCGCCGGTGGCGATGCCCTGGATCAGCCGCGCGGCGAGCAGGATGCCGACGTCGCCGGCGGTCAGGAAGAGCACGAGCGAGACGGCCTCGAGCGCGATCGCCGCCGCGAGGACGGGACGGCGGCCGATGTGGTCGGAGAGCGCGCCGAGAACCAGCAGCGAGCCGATCAGGCCGACCACGTAGACGGCGAAGACCGCGGTCAGCGTGGTCGCCGAGAAGCTCCAGAGGTGCTGGTAGACGACGTACAGCGGAGACGGTGCCGCAGATGCCGCGGAGAACGTCACGAAGATCGCGGCAATCGCTGCGAACGCGACCGGGCGGGACAGCCGCCGGTTGCGGACGGACGGCGGAGCGTCGGCAAGGGTGGTCATGGAGGGTGCCTCCGAAAGATCTAACAGACAGGTCTGTCTGACCGGACGAGACTAGACAGGTCTGTCTGCTATCGTCAACGTCATGTCCGCTGCGTCACCCTCCACCACCCGCAAGCCGTCGGCCCGCGACCGGCTTCTGGCCGCCGCCGACGAGCTCTTCTACGCCGAGGGCATCCACACCGTCGGCATCGACCGCGTCATCGAGCGCGCCGGCGTCGCCAAGGCTTCGCTCTACAGCACCTTCGGCAGCAAGGAGGAGCTGGTCCGGGCCTACCTGGAGGGCCGGCACGCGCTGCGCCGCACCCGCCTGCTGGCCGGCTTGGAGCGTTACGACGACCCCCGCGACCGCCTGCTCGGCGTGTTCGAGGTGCTCGCCGAGCTGACCGGCACGCCCGGCTTCCGGGGCTGCCCCTTCTACAACGCCAGCGCCGAGTCGACCCCCGGCGGCGCGATCGAATTGGTCTCGAACGCCAACCGGGCGTGGACTCGTGGCCTCTTCTTCGAGCTGGCCCGCGACGCCGGCGCCAAAGACCCGGCCACGCTGGCCGACCAGTTGGTCGTTCTCTACGACGGCGCATCGGTCGGCGGGCGCATGGACAAGGACTCGAAGGCCGCCCTCATGGCCCGCGACATAGCCACCATGCTGCTGGCCACCGCCACCCTCTGACCAACTCGCCTCGCACTTCTCAGGATCGCGGGCGCACGCCCTCCAGTGCGAGATCGGTCAGCCGGGTGGCCTCGGCGGCCGCGTCGGCGCCGCCCTCGGTGGCGAGCGAGATGGCGTTCACCAGCGTCAGCAGATCGACGATCGACGCGTCGGGTCGCACGCTGCCGGCGGCGTGCGCGAGCCGCAGAAGCTCGCCGCCCGCGTCCACCAGCATCGTTTCGCAGGTGCTGTCCCGCGGCGGTTCGGCCGCGCGACCCCCGTCCAGCAGCGACCGGGCCAGACCCCGCGTGGTCGCCCCGTAGCGCGCGACGGCACGTAGCCACCCACCGAGCGCGGCGCCCGGATCGGGGTGCCCGGCCAGCTCGCGCGCCTGCGCGCACAGCACCTCGACGCGATCGTGGAACACCGCCTCCAGCAACGCCTGCCGCGACGGAAAGTGCCGGTGCAGGGTGGCCGAACCCACGCCCGCACGCCGGGCGATCTCCTCGAGCGATGCCTCAGCGCCATGGCGGGCGATCTCGGTCTCGGCAGCGGCCACGATCTGGTCGAAGTTGCGCCGTGCGTCCGCCCGCTTCGGCTTCACGAGTGCCACGCCGCCATCCTCCAAAAGTGGTGGGGTACCCCACTTCGTCTTTACCAAGTGGGGCGGCCCCCCATATCGTACGACAGGCAAGCGGGGCGCCACCCCGTTTTTTGAGACAGGGAGAAGACCATGAGCGAGGACATTCGCCGCGTCGTGCTGGTCACCGGCGCGAGTTCCGGTTTCGGCCGTCTGACCGTGGAAGCGCTGGCCCGGCGCGGCCACCAGGTCTACGCCGCTCTGCGCGACACGCCCGGCCGCAACGCCAAGGCCGCCGCCGAGCTGGCCGCACTCGCCTCGGCCGAGCAGCTCGATCTGCACGTCGTCGAGCTCGACGTGACCGATCAGGACTCCGCCGACCACGCGATCGACTCCGTCACCAGCGCGGCCGGCCGCTTGGACGCGGTGGTGAACAACGCCGGCGGGATCTTCCCGGGCCCGGTCGAGGCCTTCACCGCCGAGGAGGCTCAGCGTCAGTTCGATGTGAACGTCTTCGGCGCGCTGCGCGTGGCCCGGGCGGCGCTGCCGCGGCTGCGGGAGCAGGGACACGGCGTCCTCATCCAGGTCGGTTCGATCTCCAGCCGGATCACCATTCCCTACTCGGGGCTGTATGCCGCCAGCAAGGCCGCCCTCGGGAGCCTGACCGAGGCGTGGCACCACGAGCTGGCGCCGTTCGGGGTCGAGGCGGTCATCGTCGACGCGGCTCCGTACCCCACCAACATCGGCACGAATGCCGTGCTGCCGGCCGATTCGGCGCGCTTCGGGGCGTACGGCGAAGGTTTCGGCCGTTTTGTCGCCGAGCTCACTGAGCGCCAGACGCAGACCCCCGGCGACCCGACCGCCGTCTCGGACGCCATCGTCGCCCTGGTCGAGACCCCGGACGGTGAGCGCCCGCTCCGCACCGTCGTCGCCCCGGCCGCGCAGCTCGACGCCGTCCAGGCGCTCAACACCCAGGCCGCCGAAACCGCCCGAGCCGTCAGTGCCGACATGGGCGTGTCCGCCTTCTTGGCCGGCCACCCCGCCTCGTAGGCGCGACCCGGAAGCGTCCGGGATCAGCCGGCCAGGGCATCGAGACGGGCGACAGCGGACGGGGGCAGGGAGAGGTCCGCAGCGGCCACGTTCTCGCGGAGATGGGCGACGGAGGACGTGCCCGGGATCGGAAGCATGGTGGGGCTGCGCTGCAACAGCCAGGCCAGCGCAGTCTGCTGCGGGGTCGCCCCCACCGACGCCGCCACCTCGTCGAGAACGGTGGACTGCAGCGGGCTCCAACCGCCCAAGGGAAAGAACGGCACATAGCCGATGCCGTCCGCGGCCAGGCTGTCCACCAGGGCGTCGTCCGTCCGCAGAACCAGGTTGTACATGTTCTGCACGAAGACGACGGGGGCAATGGCCCGGGCCTCGGCGACCTGCTCGGCGGTGACGTTGGAGAGGCCGAGGTGCCGGATCAGGCCCTCCGTCCGCAGGCCGGCCAATTCGGCGAAGCTCCCGGCCAGCGCGCCGGGGCCTTCGACGCGCAGGTTGACTGCGTCGAGAGCGTCCAGGCCGAGGTGCTCGAGGTTCGATTCGACCTGGGCGCGCAGGTCGTCCGGGGCGGGGTCCCAGCTTCCGCCGGGTCCCCGGCGGAAGCCGACCTTGGTGACGATCCGAAGATCCGGCGGGTACGGGTGCAGCGCCTCCCTGATGATCTCGTTGGTCACGAAAGGCCCGTAGTAGTCGCTGGTGTCCAGGTGCGTGACGCCCAGGTCGACGGCCTCGCGCAACACCCGGACCGCCGTGGCGCGGTCGCGCGGCGGGCCGAAGGCGTTGGGCCCGGCGAGTTGCATGGCACCGAAACCGATGCGGGTCAGGGTCAGGTCGTCGGCGAGCGTGACGGTGTCATTCATGGCTTCGAGCGTGCCGCCGCGACGGCGGCGACGGGAGCCAACGAAGGTGCTGGTACAGGCCGTACCACCCAAGGACGGGCGGGCCGGAGGACCATGGTGGGCATGAGTCAACTCGGTGCGGCGCTGCGGGCCTGGCGGGACAGGCTGGATCCGGCGGCGCTGGGACTCGCGCACCATTCGCCTCGGCGGGTGGCGGGGTTGCGGCGGTCGGAGCTGGCGATGCTGGCCGGCATCTCGGTCGAATACGTGGTCCGGCTGGAGCAGGGCAAGGCGACCACCCCGTCGGCCCAGGTCTGTGCGGCGCTGGGCCGCGCGCTGCAGCTGTCGGACGACGAGCAGGCGCATCTGATGCGCCTGGCCGGGCACGCCGCCGATCCGGGACGGGTGCCGCGCCTGATCCCCGGCAGCCTGCACCGGATAGTGGATCAGCTGAAGGACAACCCGGTCGCGGTCTACGACGCGACCTGGCAACTGCTGCATTGGAACCGGCTGTTCGCGGCCACGTTCGGTGATCCGACACGGCAGCCCGAGGCGGAACGCAGCGCGCTGATCGGCCAGTTCGAAGGGCGCTTCTCGTGGATCCGCCAGACCGCGGCCGAGCGCGCCGAGTTCGAGAACTCCCTGGTGGCCGACCTACGCGCGACCACCGGCCGGTATCCGAACGATCCCGGCCTGGCCGCTCTGGTGGCCCGGCTGGTGCGCATCGATCGGTTCCGACGGCTGTGGGATTTGCGCGCGGTGGCCGAGCACGAAACCGCGAGCAAGACCGTGGAGCACCCCGAGGTCGGCGACATTCCGATCGACTCCAACGTTCTGACCACCCAGGGCACGGACCTGCGGATGGTGGTGAGCACCGCGCGACCGGGCACGGACGCGCGCGGCAAGCTCGACCTGCTGGCCACGATCGGCCTCCAGAAGATGTCCCCCGCTTCGTAGGCGCCTCAGTGCCGGCCGGGCGCGACCCTGCGACTCGGCCGCACTCCGCTAGGAGGCCTGCTCGGTGGCAAGGTCGCTGAGCCGCTCCAGCGCCGGCAGGGCGGCGACGACCGCCTCGTACTGCTCGGGAGTGAGGCCCTGAAGCAGTTCGGACAGCGCCTCGGCACGCACCCGGCGGCGGTGCGACACAGCCTCGCGACCGGCCTCGGTGATGCTCACAACCACGGCCCGCCCGTCGCTGGGGTCGCTCGTCCGCTCGGCCAGCCCCTCCTTCTCGAGGCGGGTAACCAGCTGCGTCATGGCCGGCTGGCTGATCCCCTCGGGCGCGTAGAGCTCACACAGGCGGTGCGGGCCGGAACGCTCGAGGCGGCGCAGCGTCGAGGCGGCGGTCAGGCTCAGCGGGCCGCGCGGTGTCAACCGGCGGAGCGTCTCGTAGAAGCGCTCGAAACCGGCGGCGACAGCCGCATCCTCGGCGGGCATGGTCGGATCCGTGGTCACGGTGGCAGGCTGCACAACCCCAATTTATATCGCTGACTTATGTACGCAGAATTCGCCCGTACGTGCGGGCCGTCCAGCAGACCTAGGGGCGACCGAAATGTCACCATGCAGAAATGGTCGACCACAGCTCGGACGCCGCGGACAGCGACTCCTGGCTGCACCCGCACCTGGGCACCACCACCCGCGGCGGCCACGCCCCGCGCGAGTACGTGGTCGCCCTGCAGCATGTCGCCCTCGCTCTCGACGCCGACCCCCGCTGGCGATCGTGGTGGCAGCAGTCCGGCCTCAGCTCCTGCGAGCTGGGCATCGTCGCCGAGGGGCGGCTCGACCACCTGCGGCCCAGCGCCGACATCCGCCGCCTCGAGGACCGCCTTCAGGCCAACTTCACCTGCGCCCTGCCCACCGGCACGGCCTCGGCCGAACGCACCGCCGCCGACGAGGTGCGCGCGATGTTCGAGGTGATCCGCCAGGCCCTCACGCTGCCCGCGCTGCCGCCCAGCCCACCCCTGCCGTGCGTCCCCCGCGACGTCCCGGACGTGCCGGTCACCGCCAAGCGCCTGCCCGAGCCCACGCACGAGCCCGAGGTGCAGGGCTACCTGACCCTCACCCAGATCCAGGAGTTCTTCGCCTAGTTCTAGGACGGGCCCTCGACCCAGGTGAGTGCGACCAGCTCGCGGAGCTGGGTGAGCGCGTCGCTCTTGGCCGGGCCCTCCGGCAGCTCGCGGCGGGCGGCCGCGACCAGGTCCGAGCGCAGCAGCGCGTAGATCTGTTCGCGGCCCGCATCGGGCAGGTCGGGTATCCACAGGCTGCCGAGGTTCTCCGCGACGACCAGGCGGAGCCGGTCGGCGGTCTTCCGGTCGTCGAGACGCGGGATGAGATATTCCAGCGTCCATTCGAAGAGCCCGCCCGTCGCCTGCCAGTCCCGGCCGGGTCGAACCATGATGAGAGCCGCCATTGTCGCCGTCCCAGGATGAAGACCCGCGGTGCCAAGCCCTGCTCCGTCACGAACTTTTCCACCTTTGCCACCTGGTCGGCGGTGAACAGTGAGACGTCCACCGGCACCAGGTCCGCCTTCTTCAGATGCAGCACGATCTGCTGCGAGAAGCGCGCCCACTGCCGTTCGAACCGGTGGGCCGCGAACGGGCCCACCGCGTCGTACGAGCGTCCGCGCTGGTCGAACCAGTCGGCCCGGCACCCGGGAGCGGCCCGGGTCAGGCGCACGCCCAGCTCGACCTCGATACGGACAGCCGTCACCGCCTCGTTGTGCCGGTAGCGACCGGTAGCAGGGTCCATGCCCAGCGCGCGGATCCGCTCCCGCTCAGGCGCCAGAACCGATCTGAGCAACATGGGGTCCATCCCCAGCGCACGGATCCGTTCCCGTTCGGGGGTCGGATCCGGCGCGCGCATCAGCTTTGCACTCGCTCGGGCCGGTGGGCGCCCGGCTCTTTGGCGGGGCGCCGATCCTTGACCGAGGGCCGTTCCTCGGCCGCAGGTCGCTCCTCGGCCGAGGTCTCGGGTCGTGGAGCCGCCGGGGTGACAACCACCGGAACGCCGCCCTGCCCGATGCCCGCGTAGATCACCGGCCGGGCGCCGCGCACGGTCAGCGCGTGCGCCACCCCGAGCAGGAACGCGGCAGCCAGCGCGACCGGCACTATCCAGCGCAGCGGCGAGCCGCCGGGCACGCCGAACAGCGCGGCGAGGTCGCGGAGCACGAGGTAGCCCAGCGCGCCCAGGGCGACGCTGGCCAGCACCGGCGCGGCGAAACGGGTGAACGCGCCCTCGCCGTTCGGCACCCGGTTGAGGTGCAGCAGCGCGGCCACCGACGTCAGGATCAGCAGCACCAGGATGCCGGCGCCGCCCGCGATCATCAGACGGCGACCGGTCAGCGGCGCGTCAGCCACTTCGACCGCGACCGCCCCGGCCAGCAGCAGCGCGGCGACGGCGGACTGGGTCAGTGAGGCGCCGCGAGGAGCCAGGGTGCGGCGGGAGGTGCGACCCAGCCCGGCCGGCAGAACGCGTTCCCGGCCGAGCGCGAACAGGTAGCGCGACATCGCGCAGTGCAGACCCAGGATCGCCGCGAGCAGCCCGGTGAGCAGCATCAATCGGCCCAGCGTGACGGCCCAGGGCGCGAGCCGGGCGGCAGCCAGGTCGAACAGCAGCTCGGAGCCGCGGGTGCGGGCCAGCCCGGTGATCCGGCCGGCGCCGGCGGCCGCGCTCAGCGACCACGAGGCGCCGGCCAGCAGGAGGGCGAAGACGACGACGGTCGCGTAGGTGGCCAGGCCGGAGTCCCGCCGGGGGCGGATCGATTCCTCGGCGTACGCCCCGGTGGTCTCGAAGCCGGCGAAGGCGAGCACGCCCACCGCGAGCAACAGACCGAGCGCGGACCGGTCGATCCCCGGCCCCGGTGGGAGGATGCTGCCGACGGTGAGCCCGCCGGCGCCCGGATCGAGCACATTGGCCGTCGCGAAGCCGGCCGCCACCGCGATCTCGGCCAGCACGATCAGCGCGATCAGACCGCCGACGATCTCGACCCGGATCGTGCCGCAGAGCGCCACCAGCAGCCAGCAGCCGGCGGCGACCATCCACCACTCGGCGCCCACACCGAACCAGCTGCGTAGCAGGGGAGCCGCGGCGGCGCCCACCAGACCGTAGAGGCCGAGTTGAATCGCCTGGTAGGACGCGAGGGCGAGCCAGGCTGAACCGATTCCGGCCGGCCGGCCCAGGCCACGAGCGACATACGCGTACATCGCACCGGCGAAGGGCGCACGGTTGGCCATGGCGGCGTAGCCGGGTGCGAACACGACGAGGACGACGCCGAGGGCCAGGAAGCTCAGCGGAACCAGAGGCCCGCCGCCGGTGGCGTAGGCGGCGGGCACCACGGTGATGAGAACGGCGATGGGCGCCGTCACGGCCAGCGCGAAGAACGTGACAGCGGCCGCGCCGAGACGGCCGGGTGCGAGGGTGTGCGGTGACTCCTCGGGCGTACCCACCCGTCTATTTGATCCTGAAGAGTGACTGCCTGACAACTGGCCGTAAGGTTTCACTCACGGCTCAATGAGGATCTTCCTCCCGACCCCGGCCCGGAACTGGTCGAGCGCCTGCGCGTAGTCGGCCAGCGGAAAGCGGTGACTCACGAAGATCGACGGGTCGAGCACCCCGGCCGCGAGCAGCTGCCCGGCGCGGTCGAAGCTGTGCAGCACCGCCATCGAGCCGGTGATCGTGATCTCGCGCCGATAGATGTCGTACGGCTCGATCGCGACCCGGGCGTCATAGCTCGACACTCCGAACTGGAGAAACGTGCCACCGCGCCCCACCCGGGACAAACCATCCCGGATCGCCGCCTCGGCGCCCGTGCAGTCGATGACCACGTCGAAGCCCCGCGGGGCGTCCAGCTCGGCGGCCGAGGTGGTCGCGGCCGAACAGCCCAGCCGCTCGGCCGTCTCGAGCCGGGCCGGGTTGAGGTCCACCATGGACACCGACTCGGCCCCGGCCCGCTTGGCCAGCTCCAGCATCATCAGCCCCATCGTCCCCGAGCCGTAGATGAGGTACGAGGTGGCCATCGCCCGCGGCAGCACGTCGAAGCCGCGGACCGCGCACGAGAGCGGCTCGATCAGCGCCGCATCCCTGGCGGCGAGGTGGCTCGGCAGCTTGAACAGGTTCGCCATCGGCGCCGCCACGAACTCGGCGGCGCCGCCGCTGACCGTCACCCCGATCGCCGCCCAGTTCTCGCACTGGTTGCCCCGCGCCCGCTTGCAGTAATAGCAGTAGCCGCAGTACAGCGACGGATCGACCGCGACCTGGTCGCCGACCGCGTAGCCGGTGACCGCCGAGCCGACCGCGACGATCTCGCCGGCGAACTCGTGACCGGGCACGATCGGGAACGACGGGGCGAACTCGCCGTCCATGATGTGCAGGTCGGTGCCGCAGATACCGACGGCGGCCGGCTTGACCACCACGTCGGTCGGGCCCGGAGCCGGGTCCGGCACCTCCTCGATCGCGATCGTTCCGGGCGTGACGACGACGGCTGCCCTCACTTGACGGCTCCCATCGAGAGGCCGCGGACGAGCTTGTTCTGGGCCACCCAGCCGGCGATGAGCACCGGCAGCGACACGATCGTCGCGGCCGCGCACAGCCGGGCCAGGAAGGCGCCCTCGGACGAGATGAACCCGACCAGGAAGATCGGCGACGTGCCGGAGTTCGTGGCGGTCAGGTTCACGGCCAGGAAGAACTCGTTCCAGGCGAAGATGAAGCAGATCAGCGCCGTGGCGGCCAGACCGGGGCTGACGATGGGCAGGATGATCTTGCGGATCGAGGTGAGCAGCCCGGCCCCGTCCACCTCGCCCGCCTCCAGCACCTCGCGCGGCACCTCGAGCAGGAACGAGCGCATCATCCAGACCGCGAGCGGCAGGTTCATGCTCGTGTAGAGGATGACCATCGTCCAGATGTTGTCGAGCATGCCGAGGTGCTTGACCAGCAGATAGACGGGCAGGAAGGCGGCGACGACCGGCATCATCTTGGTGCTGATGAAGAAGAAGAGCGAGTCGCTCCACTTGGCCACGGGACGCAACGACAGGGCGTACGCAGCCGGGGTCGCCAGCAGCACGACCAGGAGCGTCGAGAAGACGCTGGCCATCAGCGAGTTGAGCAGGAACGGCGTGATGTTGCGGTCGAAGACCTGGCCGTACTGGGCCAGGGTGGGCGCGAAGAACCAGGACGGCGGGTTGGTCGCGGCCGCGTTCTCCTGCTTGAAGCTGGTGAGCACCATCCAGATCACCGGGAAGACGAACACGATCCCGGCGATCCAGGCGGCGACGCCCCATAGGGAGTTTTGGAACCCCCGTTTTTTACTTCTGTTTTCCGCCGCGGGCGTGCTCAGCGCCCTCATCGGTTCTCCTCCATCTTGAACAGGCTGGAGATGACCCGCAGCGCGAACGTCGCGACGATGATCGTCAGGATCACCACGATGACGCCGGCCGCGGAGGCCTCGCCGTACTCGAACTTGCGGAACATCGTCAGATAGATCTCGTACGGCAGGTTGGTCGTCGCGGTGCCCGGCCCGCCCTGAGTGATGCTGAAGATCGCGTCGAACGTGTTGACCAGGTAGATCGAACCCAGCAGCGCGCCCAACTCCAGGTATTGGCGCAGGTGGGGCAGGGTCATCCGGCGGAAGATCTGCCACGCGTTCGCGCCGTCGACGCGGGCCGCCTCGAGCACCTCGTGCGACTGCGACTGCAGACCGGCCAGCAGGATCAGCATCATGAACGGCGTCCACTGCCAGACCAGGGTGGTGATCACGGCGGCCTTCGGGTACGACGAGACCCAGTCGGTCGAGCCGCCGAAGATGCCGTTGATCAGCCCGTAGGTCGGGTTGAAGAGGGCGTGCTTCCAGAGCAGCGCCGCGGCGATCGGCATCACCAGGAACGGCGTGATGAGCAGGGTCCGGACGATGCCGCGGCCGAAGAACTTACGGTCCAGCAGCAGCGCGAACACCAGGCCGAGGACGAGCGAGAAGATCACCGCGCCCGCCGTGAGCACCACGGTGTTGACCAGGGCCGACCGCAGCCGCGAATCGGTCAGGACGGTGACGTAGTTGTCGAACCCGACGAACGGCTTGTCCCCGGGGCGCAGCGCGTTCCAGCTCAGCGTGGAGAGATAGATCGTGTAGAGGAACGGCACCTGGGTGATGACGATGGCGAAGATCAGCGCGGGCAGCAACGGCGCCCGGCGTACCCAGCGGTCTTTGGCTCCGCCCTTGGGGGGCCGGACAGGCGCCTGGGCGCGCCTGCCCGGCCGGGCGACCGTAGTGGTCACTTACTTGTACTTCTTCGCCACGTCTTCGGCCTGCTTCTGGCCGTCGGCCAGCGCCTTGTCGACCGTGTTGCTGCCGGCGATGGCCGCGCTGACCTCCTGCGACACCTTGGTGCCGAGGTCTGCGAACTCGGGGATGCCGACGAACTGCACGCCCAGCGCGGGCCGGGGCTGCACACCCGGGTTGGTCGGGTCGGCGTGCTCGATCGAACCGAGCGTGACGTCGGCGAACGCCTTGGCCGACTCCTTGTACTCCGGGATCGAGTACGTCGAGGTTCGCTTGCCGGACGGCACCCGCGACCAGCCGAGCTGCTCACCGACCAGCTTCTCGTAATCCTTGCTGGTCGCCCACGACATGAACTTCCAGGCGGCGTCGGCCTTCTTGGTGGTCTTGGGCATGGCCCACGCCCACGTCCACAGCCAGCCCGAGTACTCCGTCTTGTTCACCGGGGCGTACGCGTAGCCGACCTTGCCGGCGACCTTGCTGGCGTTGGGGTCCTCCAGCGTGCCGGCGGCCGACGTGGCGTCGTACCACATGGCTGCCTTGCCCTGGCCGAACGTGTTGAGGCACTCGGTGAAGCCGGACTGCGGGGCGCCGGGCTGACCGTGCTGCTTGAGCAGGTTGACGTAGAAGTTCGTGGCTTCCTTGAACTCCGGCGAGTTGACCTGCGCGTTCCAGTCCTTGTCGAACCAGGTGCCGCCGTACGTGTTGACGACCGTGGTCAGCGGCGCGAACAGCTCACCCCAGCCGGGCAGGCCGCGCAGGCAGATGCCGGAGACGCCCTTGCCCTTGTCGTCGAGCTTGGCGGCGAAGTCGGCCACCTGGGCCCAGGTGGGCTTCTCGGGCATCTTGAGGCCCTTGGCGTCGAAGAGCTCCTTGTTGTACATGAGGAACGACGACTCGCCGTAGAACGGCGCCGCGTAGAGCTTGCCGTCCTCGCCGCTCAGCGACGACACCATCGGCTTGATCAGGTCGTTCACGTCGTACGCGGAGTCGGCCTGAGCCTGCGTCGACACCTCGTGCAGCCAGCCGTTCTTGGCCCAGATCGGCACCTCGTACGCGCCGACCGTGGCCACGTCGTACTGTCCGCCCTGGTTGGCAACGTCCTGGGTAACTTTGTCCCGCAGTTCGTTCTCCGGGAGGATCGTGAACTTCACAGTGATCCCGGTCTGCTTCGTGAAGTGCTCGGCGGTCAGCTTCTGGATGTCCTCCATCTGCGGGTTGCCGACCATCAGCGCGGTGATCGTGTTGTCGGCCGAGTCGCCGCCGCCGCTGGTGGTCGAGCCGGCGCCCGAACAGCCGGCCGTGAAGGCCAGCAGCCCGGCCACGACCACAGCTAGTTTTTTGGACATGGTGGAACCTCCGTTTTATCTAAAACGGCGAGTGGGGAGTGGTGAATCTCAGACCCGGATGACTTGCGGTCCTAGCCGGGAATAGCGGTTCGCCTCGGAAACCGGCAGTGCGGTGTCCGTGACCAGTGACTCGAAATCAGATATCTCGGCGAATCGGCAGAATGTGCGAACGCCGAATTTTGTGTGAATGCCGACGAAGACCCGGCGGCGGGCGGCCGCCACCGCACGTGCCTTCACGTCCGCGACGGCCGGGTCCGGTGTGGTGAGGCCGACCTCCCGTGAGATCCCGTTGGCCCCGATGAAGGCCAGGTCGATCACGAAGCCGGAGACCATGGCCGCCGCCCAGTGGTCGACGGTGGCCAGCGTGCGTCCCCGCACACGGCCCCCGAGCAGCAGAACGGTGGCCGGCGAGTTGGCGGCCATCCAGGCCGCGGTGTTGAGCGACGCGGTCACGACGGTGAGCGGCCGGTCGGCCGGCAGCGCCTCGGCGATCAGCTGAGGCGTGAAGCCCTCGTCGATGAAGATCGTTTCCGCGTCCCCGATGAGGCCGGCCGCGGCCGCCGCGATCCGCCGCTTCTCGGGCACCCCGCGAATGGTCCGCATGGCGAGGTCGGTCTCGAATTTCGCGGTCTCCACGGGATAGGCCCCGCCGTGGGTCCGCCGGATCAGGCCGTGCTTTTCCAGCAGGCGCAGATCACGGCGAATGGTTTCGGCGGACACGTCGAGTTCGGCCGCGAGTTTCGCGACCTCGACCTCACCGTGCCGGCGGGCCAGGGCGACGATCTGATGCTGTCGCTCGTCCGCATTCAATTGCCGCCACCTCCCGCCTCGTTGACCGACCTATTTGTAACACCGGAGAAACCTGTGGCCTCCATCACAAGGTCACAGACTTCGTTGTTTACTTGCCCGTTTCACCAGCTTCCGGGGTCGATCAAGATCGTTCTAAACTACGACCAAGCGCGCGAATCGCCTGACCGTTTCCCGGGAAATCATGACCACATCGTGACCGGTCGTGTGAGCTCGGGCGGGCCCGTTTCCCTCATGTGGGACCGTCCGGGGACGACTGGACAATCGTGCTAGCGACAGATCAGCTCGGTGAGTTCCTCTCCACGGTCGCGGACCGCCCCGAGGGTCCGGCCGCGCACCACGCTGCCGTGGAATGTGCGGCTCGCGCCCTCGATGCCGACATCGCCGTCCTCATGATCGAAGACAGCGTCGTGGCGACCGTCGGCCTGCCGCCCGACAGGGTGCCCGCACATCCACTGGCTGAGGTCGCCGCCGGTCGGCAGACCACCCTCGAGCTGCCCCACGGGCAGTACGCGGCCACCTACGCCACGATCGGCGGCGCGGCCAACGGTGTGCTGGTCCTCGGCCGGGCCCGCGCGCCGTTCACGGCCGAAGAGGTCTGCCTGCTCCGCGGCC
This sequence comes from Paractinoplanes polyasparticus, assembly GCF_019710575.1. GTDB lineage: Bacteria > Actinomycetota > Actinomycetes > Mycobacteriales > Micromonosporaceae > Actinoplanes > Actinoplanes polyasparticus. Next base: position 28,576 of record NZ_JAHWFK010000034.1, read on the forward strand.
TGGCCCGCGTGCTCGAGCTCAGCCTCCAGTCGCTGCACATGATCGAGTCGGAGCGGCGCTACGCCGAGGAGAAGGGCCGCCTGCTCGGCTACCTCGACCAGGGCCGGCGCGTCTTCGAGGAGATGGCTGCCGTGCAGCGGGCGATCGGCCGGCGCGTGCCCGTCCCGCAGATCTTCGACATGGTCCTGGTCGCCCTGCGCGACCTGCTCGGCGTCGACATGGTCGCGATCAACCTGCTGGACGCCGACGACCGTACGTTCGGCAGCACCGTCGCCGCGCTCGGTGTGCCGCCCGGGTCGGCGGCCAAGAGCCGGCGCATCCCGGTCGCCTCCGGCGGCGTCTCCGGCCTGGCGATCCTCGGCGACGAACTGGTGGCGGTCGAGGACTACGCCTCGTGCCCGATCGCGCTGCCCCCGATGACCGCCATCCAGCTCGAGTCCGTCATGGCCGCCCCCGTGCGGGTCAACGGGCAGGCCGTGGGGAGCCTTACCGTCGGCACGTTCGGCGCCCGCCGGGTGTGGGAGAAGCCCGCCCGCGAGATCCTGCAGGCGTTCGCCGAGCACCTCAGCCTCGCGCTGACCGACGCCCGCACCCAGGAGGCGATGAGCCAGGCTTTCCTCGACTCGCTGACCGGTCTGGCCACCCGCGCGCTGTTCCAGACGCGCATGGAGGAAGCGCTCGGCCACGCCGGGCTGGGCGGGGCCGTGCTCTTCGTCGACCTCGACCGTTTCAAGGTCGTCAACGACTCGCTCGGGCACGCGGCGGGCGACGCGCTGCTGACCGGCGTCGCCGACCGCATCCGGAACTGCCTGCGCGACGGCGACACCGCCGCGCGCCTGGGCGGCGACGAGTTCGCGGTGCTGCTGCCCGGCGTCCTCGACGCGGACGAGGCCGTGCCGGTGGCCGAGCGCATCCTGGCCGCGCTGCGCGAGCCGTTCGACCTGCTCGGTTCCGAGACGTTCATCAGCTCCAGCATCGGCGTCGCGTTCAGCGGCCCCGACCAGCACGCCGCGGCCGAGCTCATGGTCCACGCCGACCTCGCGATGTACCAGGCGAAGAAGCACGGCAAGGACCGGTACGAGGTGTTCGAGCCGGCCATGCAGGAGGCGTTCCAGGCGCACATCGCGCTCGAGGCCGACCTGCGCCGGGCGGTCCTGCGGCACGAGTTCGAGCTGCGCTACCAGCCGATCGTGCACCTGCAGACCGGTGAGATCAGCGGTGTCGAGGCACTGATCCGCTGGATGCACCCCCAGCACGGCATCGTGCCGCCGATGGACTTCATCCCGCTCGCCGAGGAGACCGGCATGATCGTGCCGATCGGCGAATGGGTGCTGCGCGAGGCGACGACCCGCGTCGCCGAGTGGAACGCCCGCCGCGAGGGCCCGCCGCTCTCGGTCAGCGTCAACGTCTCGGCCGTGCAGCTCGAGCAGGCGGCGCTGGTCCAGGTGGTGGAGTCGGCTCTGAACTCGGCCGGCCTGGCGCCCGACCGCCTGGTGCTGGAGCTGACGGAGTCATTGCTGGTCGACCACCGCGCAGCCACGCTGGAACGCCTGGGCGCGCTCAAGGCTCTCGGCATCCGCCTGGCCATCGACGACTTCGGCACGGGCTACTCGTCGCTGGCCTACCTGCGCCAGTTCCCGGTCGACATCATCAAAATCGACAAGTCCTTCGTGGACGACGTGGTGGACGAGCCCACCGCGGCCGCGCTCACCCACGGCATCATCCAGCTGGGCCGCGCGCTGGACCTGTCGACGATCGCCGAGGGCATCGAGCACGCGGGCCAGCTGACCTCCCTGGCCGGCGGCAACTGCGAACTGGGCCAGGGCTACTACTTCGCCGAGCCCCTGACCGGCGCCGCCATCGCCGACCTGCTCTTCCCCTGAAACGCACCTTCTTCGGACGAGCCCTGCACGCTGACCGGCGCCGTTCGGGCGGGCCTCGCACGCTGACCGGCGTCCTTCGGGCGGGCCTTGCACGCTGATCTGCGCGAGAATGCGGCCGTGCGGGAGCGACCGGACGGCCTGAGCGACGATGACCTGATGCGCGGCCTGGCCGCGGGCTGGAACCTGCGGCCGCGCGAGATCGAGTTCCTCCCGGTGGGCGCCGGCGGCTACCACTGGGCCGTCAACGACGAGGGTGGCGGGCGCTGGTTCGCCACCGTCGACGTAAGTGCCGATCTGTCCACCCTCAGGCAGGCACTGGGCACGGCAACCGCGCTACGGAAAGCCGGCCTCACCTTTGTGCTCGCCCCGGTCCCCGACCGCGACGGCGACGCGGCCCGCCCGTTGAGCGCGCAGCACGCCCTGTCGGTCTATCCCCTGGTGCCCGGAACAGCCGGCGACTTCGGCCCGCATGCGGCGGCCGAACGGAACGACGTCCTGAACCTGCTGATCGACCTGCACCGGACCGACCCACCCTCGATCACGCTGCGCACCGACCTGCGCCTGCCCGGCCGCGAGGATCTGGAGACGGCGCTGGCCGCCCTGGACGCCCCGTGGACGGGTGGCCCGTACGCCGAGCCGACCCGCAAGATCCTGAGCCGCCACGCCGCCCGCATCACGGCCTGGCTGCACGAGTTCGACGAGCTGGCCGCATCCGTCGCCCCCGCCACCGAATGGGTGGTCACCCACGGCGAGCCCCACCCCGGAAACGTCCTCCGCACGCCCGACGGCCCACTGCTGATCGACTGGGACACCGCCCGCGTGGCCCCACCCGAACGCGACCTCTGGATGCTGACCAGCGCCATGATCGGCGCTCCCCCGGCCCCCGACGACAGCCTGCTCGAGACCTACGAGCATCGAACCGGCCGCTCCGTCTCCCGCCCGGCGATCGCCTTCTACCGCCTCTGGTGGATCCTCGCCGACCTGGCCATCTACACCGCCGAGCTCCGTCACCCCCACACCGCCACCCCCGACCGGTCCGACTCGCTCCGCTACCTCACCGCCTGTCTCGAGTAGGGCCGTCCGCCTGCTCGCCTCGATGATCGCCGCCGCCGAAGCCGCCGGGCACCCGGCCGGCGTGTCAGGTGTCGTGCGAGAGGCGCTCGCCGACTGGCTCGACCGTCACGCCGGCCGCGCCAACGAGGTGCGTGACGCTCGCGGGGCCCTGGCCGTGCTCCAGCGCGTCATCAGCCACCTCGACAGCGCCGCATGACCAGTTCTCGCTGATCCGTATGCAACAACCTTGCCGGGCTCACGAGCGATCCTGGCCGGCACAACCTTGCCGGGCTCACGCGCGATCCTGGCCGGCACAATCTCTCGTCCGGCGAAACGCTCAAGGCAGTCGCGGCTGGAGCAGAGAAACGACTTCGGCCAGGTCGGGTGGCTCGAGGCGGTCGGGAAGGGCCGGGAAGTCGGCCGGGCTCACCCAGTCGTGGCCGAGCAGGTCCTCGACCTCGTACGGCATCAGGCCGGCGCCGGAAAGAGGCGGGCGCGCGGTGTCGTAGCGGGCCGCGAAGAACTGCTCGTTGCCCGCGAAGAGACGGCCCTTCCAGGTGGTCTCGCGGTAGACGTCGAGGAAACTGTCGCCGATGCGGGCGGGGTCGAGGCCCGTCTCCTCGGCCAGTTCGCGCCGGGCCGTCTCGAGCGGGGTCTCACCCGGCTCGATGCCACCGCCGGGCGGTTCCCAGAGACGGGCGCCGTCGTGCGGGTCGCGCCAGTTCATCAGAAGCACCCGGCCGTCGGCGTCGAAACAGACCACGCGTACGGCCGGGCGGTGGAAGGTCTCCATGATCCGACTCTAGGCGCGGGCCTCGACCGGCAGCAGGGCCTCGAAGTCGGCGGCCGGCATCGGGCGGGCGAAGTGGTAGCCCTGGGCGGCCCGGTATCCCAGTTCGCGCAGCCGCTCGGCCTGCTGCGGGGTCTCGACGCCCTCGGCCACCACACGCAGCTTCAACGCCTCGGCCAGGTGGGCCACGCCCGCGGCGACCGACACGCGGCCGTCGGGGTCGGCCTGGGTGAACGCGCGGTCGAGCTTGACCTCGTCCAGGGGCACGTCGTGCAGCAGGCTCAGCGGTGAGCTGCCGGTGCCGAAGTCGTCCAGAGCCAGCTTGACGCCGAGCGCGCGCAGCTCGTCGAGCATCGTGAACGACTCACCCGGCTCGACCGGCATCGACTCGGTGATCTCCAGGGTGATCTGGGTGGCGGCCACGCCGTACTCGTCGAGGAGAGCCGACAGAGCGGTGGCGAGATCCGGTTCCCGCAGGTCACGCGACGAGATGTTGATGTTGAGGAGGGTGCCGGCGGGCCAGTCGGCGAGCTGGCGCAGCGAGGTGCGCAGCACCCAGCGGCCGAGGGGCACGATCAGGCCCGTACGTTCGGCGAGCGGCAGGAACGCGTCGGGCGCGAGCGTGCCGTGCACCGGGTGGTTCCACCGCACCAGGGCCTCGGCGCCCAGCACCCGGTGGCCCTCGTCGAGTGTCACGATCGGCTGGAAGAGCAGAAACAGCTGGTCGTCGCGGATCGCGTCCTGCAGTTCGGCCCCGACCGAGGCGGCGGCCATGTCGGCGTCGTAGTGCAGGGCGGCCGTGCCGGGGAGCGCCTTGGCCGCGTACATCGCCATGTCGGCCTGCCGGAGCAGCAGGCTCGGGTCGTCGCCGGAACGGCCGTCGGCGATGCCGATGCTCGCCCGGATGGGCAGCTCGTGACCGTCGACCGGCACCGGCGCCCGCAGGGAATCGATCATGCGGCGGGCGGCCAGGTCGGCCGCGTCGGGGCCGGCGCCGTCGATCACCACCACGAACTCGTCGCCGCCGAGCCGGGCCACGGTGTCCTCGACGCGCAGGCAGCCGGCCAGGCGCTGGGCGACCGCGACCAGCAACTGGTCGCCGACCTCGTGCCCCAGGGTGTCGTTGACCTCTTTGAAGTCGTCGAGGTCGATCAGCGCGACTGCGACCGGACGGTCGCCCGGGCTCTCCAACGCCCGGCGCAGCCGGTCGTGGAAGAGCACCCGGTTGGGCAGCTGGGTGAGCGCGTCGTGGGTGGCGTTGTGGTCGAGGCGGCGCAACAGCCGGCCGTTGTCGCGGAACGCGGTGATCTGGCGGAGTACGACGACGGCGGTCAGCAGCACGGCGGCGACCACGATGATCCGGCGGTCGCTGCTCTCCCGCCACGTGACCGCGATCAGCAGCCCGTCGACGACGGCGACGGCCAGATAGGGCAGGAAGCTGAACGGACGCCGGCGGACCGGCTGGACGCCGCGGCGCGGGCCGGGCCGGGCAGCGCGCTGACGCCTGCCGGCCAGCACGGCGCAGAGGAAGAGGGCCGGCAGGTCGATCATGTCGGGGAACAGGTTGGGGTCGAGGGCCGCGAACAACGGCCGCAGCGTGGGCCCGATCGCACCGATCGCCACCGCGACGCCGATCATCCGCAGGGCGCCCGGTTCGATCTGGTTCTGGCTGGTGAGCAGGAACTTGGCGACCGCGAAGACGGCGAGCAGGGCGAGCAGGCTCAGCGCCAGCGAGGTGAAGAGCATCCGAGGATCGCCGTCCTCGAGCGCGTACCGGCCGGAGAAGTGCCACAGGTAGACGGCGCAGGCCAGCATCACTGCGCCCGCGTCGAGCACCACGCGGAACAACTCGCCGCGGGTCTGCCGGCCGAACGGTAGGCGGAGCAGGGCGTACATGACCAGCACGACGGCGATGCCCTGGAAGCCGATCTGGCCGACGCTGACGCCGGCATGCACCGGGTCGGGCACCGTGAGCAGGTGGTAGGCCTGAGCGGCGTTACCCAGCCCGACCGGCAGGCAGACCCACGCGATCCGCCTCCAGAACAGGCGTACCGGCGGGGGAAGGTGTTCCGTGCGGGCGGTCCGGACGCAGTCGACAGCAAGCACCGCGGCGCCGACGACGACGGGCAGCCACAGCAACGCCTACGTGATCACCGGGTGGACGGCGTTGACGACCACGCCGGCGATCACCGCGGCCAGCAACACGGCGGATACAGGCAGTGTTCGACTGCCACGGGTCCAGACCATGCCCATCCGGCCGCCTCCTGAGGAAAAAGTGCTCCCGTTCGATCGGCTTGTGGTGGACGAGGGTGAGGAATTGCGCTGTGACCCAGGTCCCCGGCGGAAACACTCGCGGGGCGGCCATACTTTGACACTGTGCTGCGACCTGCGACCTACGCCGAACGGGATCTGATCCTGCCCTGGCGCAACCACGAGTCGGTGCGTGCCGTGAGCCTGACCACGCACGAGATCAAGCCCGAGGAGCATGCGAAGTGGTGGGAAAAGCGGTGGCGTGATGTGCTGATCTACGAAGACGATGCAGGCACGCCCGCCGGCGTGGTGATCTTCGACGGCAACACGTGGTCCTTCTATCTGGACGCCGCGGGGCTGGGCGACAAGCTGCTCTTCGCGTGGATGCGCCTGGAGAGGGAGGCCGTCGACTACGCCTTCGGCACACTTGGCCTGGAAACCCTGGGCGGCGAGACCCTGGCTGACAACAAGCAGGTGCTCGCCCTGCACCGGCGCTTCGGCTTCAAGGAGACGCGGCGCTACGAACGACTCGTCGACGGTGAGATGAAGACTGTCGTCTGGACGGAGAGAGGGAAGTAATGACTGAGTTCGGGCCCGAGAAGCGGCCGTACATCGTCGCCGAGATGTCGGGTAACCACAACGGCTCTCTCGGCCGGGCGCTCGCGCTGGTCGACGCGGCGGCGGACGCCGGCGCGGACGCGATCAAGATCCAGACGTACACGGCCGACACCATGACCGTGGACGTGAAGCACCCCCGGTTCCAGATCTCCAAGGGCCACGAGCTGTGGTCCGAGGCCTATCTGTACGACCTCTATGAGCGCGCGCACACGCCGTGGGACTGGCACGAGCCGATCTTCGAGCGCGCCCGCGAGCGGGGCATCACGCCGTTCTCCAGCCCGTTCGACCGTACGGCGGTCGAGTTGCTCGAGAAGCTCGACGCCTCGCTCTACAAGATCGCGTCCTCGGAGATCACCGACCTGCCCCTGATCCGCCTCGCGGCGAGCACCGGCAAACCGATCATCATCTCGACCGGCATGGCCTCGGTGAAGGAGATCGCCGCCGCGGTCGAGGCGGCCAAGGGCGTCGGCGCCACCGACATCACCGTGCTGAGTTGCACCGCTTCCTACCCGGCCCCGCCGGAATACACGAACCTGCGCCGCATCCCGGTGCTGGCCCAGATGCTCGAGCTGCCGATCGGTCTCAGCGACCACACGCACGGCATCGGCGTGCCGATCGCGTCGGTCGCGTTCGGCGCCTGCCTGATCGAGAAGCACGTGACGCTGGACCGCGCGGACGGCGGCGTCGACTCGGCCTTCTCGCTCGAGCCGGCCGAGCTCAAGGCGCTGCGCATCGAGTCGGAGCGGGCCTGGCAGGCGCTGGGCACCACGCACATCGGCCCCACCGAGGCCGAGAAGGAAGGCCTGCGGTTCCGGCGCTCGCTCTACGTCGTGGCCGACGTGAAGGCGGGCGACAAGGTCACGCCCGAGAACGTACGGTCCATCCGCCCGACCGGCGGGCTCGAGCCGGACGCCATCGGGCTGGTCCTCGGCCGCACCTTCGTGGCCGACGCCGCCAAGGGCACGCCGCTGACCTGGGAACTGATCTGACCGGACAGTAAAAAGGGGGCCCCTCGGGGCCCCCTTTTTTCACACCTGTTGCTGCTTGGCGGCTGCCTTGCGGGCCCGCCGGTTGCGGACGAACTTGCGGCCGTCGCGCACGATCACCCGGTAGCCGCTGCGGGCCACCATGAGGACCCGGCCCGGCCAGGTCTTCTTGTAGAACTGGACCTCCCAGTCCATCTTGCTGACCGCGAGGTCGCGCGACTTGATCATCTGCTCGGTCCACTCCATCATCGCCAGCAGATGGCTCGCCTCGTACCGCTGGCGCCACAGCGCCTCGGTGAGCTCGCGGAAGCCGGGCACGTCGACCGAGGCCGTGCCGGGCGTGACGGCCAGCAGCTGGAGCCGCCGGTCGTGCTGGTCGGCCAGGCTCAGGTCGAACTCGGCCGCCTCGAGCTGGACGTGCAGCTCGACCGCGGCGCGCACCCGGTCGGCGTCGACACCCCGGCCCACCATGCCGAGCATGATCGCGGTCAGGTCGACCGCGCTCGACGTGATCTGCCACGGGTGGGGCTGACCCGACGTGATCAGCTGCACGGCGAACTGCCAGATCGCGCGGACCACGGCGAGCTCGACGGTCACCGGCTCGATCGGCTCCCAGCGGGTGGGCAGCAGCGCCGGGCCCTGGTCGGTGACCAGGACGTCGGCCAGGCCGGCCAGCGCGACCGGGCCGGTCAGCCGGCCGTCCTGAGCCTGGCCGCGCAGCCAGGAGTCGAACTGGCCCAGCTCGAAGCGCAGGGCGCGCAGGTCACTGGTGGCTGCGTGGTGCAGCAGGCGCTCTTCCAGCACGTAACCGGACTCGGCGCCGGGCGTGGACGGCTCGCTGACGCGACGCAGGCCGGCCCGCTCGAGTGGGCCGGAGAGCGGCTGGAGAACGGTCGTGCGGACGTCACCCTGCTGCGACGAGACCTCGTACGCGAAGCTGCCGCTCGCATCGCCGACCAGCAGCTCGTGGCGGTCGATGCCGGCGGCGTCACCGGCCCGGGCGATGACCAGCCAGGCCGGGGCGACCGTGGCCTCGGCGCCGGCGCGCAGCGACCGGCTGACCAGGCGGCGCGGGTCGCTGAGCACGGGACGGTTGCGGTAGGCCGCGGTGAAGGCGCGGGACAGCGCGGTGCCGAGCTGGGGGCGCAGCGGCGAGGAGACCACGCCGAGCAGGCCTTCGCCGACCAGGACGGTCGGGACGGCGGGCTCGGGGAACACCGCGTACGAGGCGCCGACCGTCAGGCCGGACTCGGCGAGCCGGGCCGCCAGCTGTTCCTGCGAGGCGGGACGCTGCGGGTCGTTCTCGTCCTCGGGGGCATCCCAGTCCGAGTCGAGGCGCTCGCGGTTGCCCGGCTCGAGCCGGACGGTGTGGTGCACGCCCAGGTGGTTGTCGTGAACCAGCAGCAGGACGCCGTCGGGCCGGACCGCCTCGGCCAGCCGATCGATCAGCCGGGCCGGGGACATCTGCTCGCCCTCGGTCGAGTTCAGGCGCTCCACGCCGTCGGCCGCGACGACCAGGTCGAACCGCTCACCGGCGTCGAGCTTGACCGCAGCGCCGGACAGGACGGTGACCCGCGAGTGGTTGCGGGCCGCGTCCTCGGCGTCGATCAGCGAGCGGAGCAGCCAGCTGACCGAGGCGCCGCTGTCGGCCAGAGCGACGACGACCTCGTCGGCGTGCGGACCGGCGACCAGGACCGAGCGACCAGGACCGGCGTACTGCCCGATCAGGTGGCGAAGGGCGGCGCCGCGCGGCAGCGCCTCACTACGCTGCGGGTCGCGGTCGCTCCAGTTGAACATCTCGCCGCCGATGCGCCGCAAGTTGTTGACCGGCGGCGCGGTAAGCGCAGCAGCGAAGTCCGTACCCTGATTGGGAAGCAGGGCAGCGGAGCGCTCCGACATCACTTCACCCTCTCTGTGGAAGCTGGCCGACCCGATTTGTGCTGAGGGGCCGGCGGGCGGGCGTGACCGCAGTGATTGTTGAAGTGCTGCATTCCCTCGTCCATCGCCGGCTGCTGGTGCGCTGCCATCTAGTGTCACTCGGGCGCGCGATATCGGCAGGTCCTCGAAGACCCGCGAAGTCGGACGCCGAAAGGTACCACTCAAGGTTAAGTTCCGCGCAGACCGTTAGGGAATCGTTCCCCGGTCATCCCGGCGAGCCGCCCGGGCGAAATGTACCCGAATGGCGGGTAAGTGCGGCTCCGACCGGAGGCTCCGGGTGACGCCTGAAAGGAAGCTGTGTGGCACACATCACGAGATGACGACCGTAACTTCGTTCACGCGCGCCGCCTCCCCAAGATCATGGCCTACTGTGGACAGTCCGGCCGGGGCGGACGCCGCCACGTTCGCCCCGGTCACAGCCCCGGTAGCGTGATGCAGTGAACCTTCGGACCCTCACCGTGATCGCCGTCGGCGGCATGTTCGGCGCCCTGACCCGCTTCGGTCTGAACACTGCCTGGCCCCATCCCGAGGGCGGGTTTCCCTTGGCCACCTGGCTGATCAATGTGTCCGGTTGCTTGGTGATCGGTGGCATTTCGGTGCTTGTTCCCGCGCCGCGCCGCTTGCGGCTTTTCCTGACCACCGGCTTCCTGGGCGGATACACGACGTTTTCGACGGCGATGACCGACGTCGTGGTGTCACCGACCGTGATCAGCTTCGCCTATCTGGTCGCCACGGTTGCCGGCGCCCTCCTGGCCGTCTGGGCCGGCAGCTCCCTCGCCCGGCGGGTGCGGCGATGACGGTCCTGCTGGTCGCCCTGGGGGCAGCGGTCGGCGCGCCGCTGCGCTACCTGACCGACCAGGCCCTGCGCGGCCGGGCCGGAACTTTCCCGCTCGGCACGTTCGCCGTCAACGTGGCGGGGTCACTGCTGCTCGGCTTCCTGATCGGGGTGCCCGTGCCGCCGGCGCTGGGCGCACTGCTCGGGACGGGGTTCTGCGGAGCGCTCACCACGTATTCGACCTTCAGCCTGGAGGCGCTGACGCTGGTCGAGAACGGGGAACGGGCGCGGGCCCTGACGTACGTGCTGGCCAGCCTCACCGTCGGCCTGGGCGCCGCCTCCCTGGGTCACCTGGCCGGTTCCACCCTCTGAGGATTCGCCCGGCGGAGGCAGGATCGACGCATGGAATTGGTCAAGATTTTGCAGTCGGCGGCCGATGGGGTGTTCCCGCCGGCCGACGGGGGCACCACCGTCGTCCCGCAGCCGAGCGTGCGCGACGCCGGCGTGCTGGCCTGCACGGCTCACACCGTGATCTTTCTGGACGACGACCCGGAGTGGATCCACGCCACGATCGCCGGCCTTGACTGCGACCCGCTCGCGGCCACCATGAACCCGGTCTTCCTGGCGGCGTTGATGGCCCGCACCGGCCGCACCACCGAGACGATCGACCTTCTCACCGTGGCCCCCGCCCTTCCCGGCCCACCTCCGCTGCCCGTCACCGAGCAAGACCGAGATCATCCCCGGGTACGCCGGGCACTCACCCGCCGCGACGACGTGCGCACGTGGTCGGCGCCGGGCGGACTGCTCACGATCGGCCGTGGCGTGGCGGGTCGCTGGGAGGTCTCGATCGAGGTCGACGAGCAGACGCGCGACCGTGGTCTGGGCCGCACCCTCGCCCTGTCCGCCCGCCACCTGATCCCGCCCGGCTCGGTGCTGTGGTCGCAGCAGGCCGCCGGCAACGCCCGCAGCGTCCGCGCCTTCCAGTCCGCCGGCTACCGCCCCGTCGGCGCCGAGATCCTCCTGCACCCCGCCCACTGACGGAGGCACCCCGCCCACTGACAGAGGCGCTCCGTACGCCGACGAGGACTTCGCCCACAGACAGAGGTCGGGGCCTCGGCGGAAAGCCGAGACCCCGACGGAAGGGGGAAGCACGTCAGGCGACGGTGGTCAGCTCACGCTCGCGCGGCTCGGGGGCAGCGGCCGGCGGGGGCTCGTGGGCGATCTGCGGCAGCCAGCCCAGCCAGCGCGGCAGCCACCAGTTCTTCTCGCCCAGCATCGCCATCACGGCCGGCAGCAGCACGGCCCGGATGATGGTCGCGTCGAGGAGCACGGCGGCGGCCAGGCCGATGCCCAGCTGCTTGGTCGACGCCATCGGCAGCGTCGCGAACAGGGCGAACACCGCCACCATGACCACCGCCGCGCTCGTGATGACGCCGGCCGTGCGGCTGATGCCCTCGCGGACAGCCTGCCGGGTCGGCAGGCCGCGGTCGTGGCCCTCGCGGATCCGGCTCAGCACGAAGACGTGGTAGTCCATCGACAGTCCGAACAGGATGATGAAGAGGAACAGCGGCATCCAGTTGGTGATGCCGCCGGACGCCTGGAAGCCGAGCAGGTCCTCGAAGTGGCCGTACTGGAAGACGAAGACCAGCATTCCGTACGCCGCGGCGACCGACAGCAGGTTGAGCACCACCCCGGTCAGCGCGACCACGACCGATCGGAACGACACCAGCAGGAGCAGGAAGGCCAGGCCGAGCACGAAGCCGAACACCCAGGGCAGGCTGGCGTTGAGCCGCGCGTTGAAGTCGGCGCTGCCCGCCGCCTCACCGGTCACCAGGGCTCCCGCCCCGAAGGCGGCCGGCGCCACGTCGTCCCGCAGCAGGTCCAGCGCCTTCTCGTCGGTCAGGCCGACCGAGACGACGGCTACGGTGCCCGCCGGGTTGAGCTCCACGTCGACCGGGCCGGCGAGCCGGCCACCGCTGTTCTCGACGGCCTCGCGGAAACCGGTGACCTTCTGCTCGAAGCCCGCGCCGGGCGACTGCACCACGACCTCGGCCGGCGAGATCTCGCTCGGGAAGGCCTTCTCGACGGCCAGGTAGGCCTGGACGATCGGCGCGTCGGGCGACAGGTCCTCGATACCCTCGCCCTTGGTGCGCAGGTCGAGTGCGGGGGCGGCCAGGGCGGCCAGCACGCCGACGGCCAGCACGGCCGAGATCAGCGGCTTGGCCAGCACCAGGCGCAGGAAGCCGTTCCACATCCGGCCTTCGCTGCGCTTGCGGTACAGGCCCGGGATCTTGACCGCGTCGACCTTGTCACCGAGAGCCGACAACAGGGCCGGCAGCACGGTCAGCGACCCGAGCACGGCCGTCGCGACGACCAGGATGGTGCCCATCGCGAAGCTGACGAACGTGGCGTCGTACGTCAGGAACATGCCCGCCATGGCGACGATGACGGTGAGACCGGAGATCCAGATCGAGCGGCCCGAGGTCTGGGCGGCGATCACGAGCGCGCGGTGCGGGTCGGCCCCGTTGCGCCGCTCGTCCCGTTCCCGGCGGATGTAGAAGAGGCAGTAGTCGACGCCGACCGCCAGCCCGACCAGCAGCATCACGTGCGCGGTGGTGTCGACCGTCGGCGCCAGGCGGCTGGCGAAGGCGAGCAGGCCCATGGCGGCCATCACGGCCATGATGGCCAGCGCGACCGGCAGCAGGGCGGCGACCACGGCGCCGAACGCGACCAGCAGGATGCCCAGGGTCACCGGGATGGAGAGGATGCCGAGCTGGGTCAGGCCCTTCTCGAGGTCCTCGCCGATCAGCTTGTCGCCGCTGGCCGAGCCGCCCTGGGCGACGTAGAGGTCGGGGTGTTTCGCCTGCACGGCGGCGACCGTGTCGAGCGAGGGCTGCACCCGGTCGGCCGCAGTCTCCGAATCGCCGCTGATGCTGAACGTGACCAGCGAGGAGCGCTTGTCGGGCGACTCGACCGGCGGCTGCACGTCGATGACGTTCGCCGTGCTCTTGAGGGCCTTGGTCAGGTCGGCGATCGCGGCCTTGCGGTCGGCGCCGGCCCGGTTCTGCACGATGACCATCTCGCCGGCCGGCTGCTCCGGGAAACCGGCCGCCTCGACGATCCGGTCCGCCTTACCAGAATCCCCGTGTCCCTGGTCCGACGACGTCGCCTCGAGAGTGCCGAAGTATCCACTGAGTACGGTTACGCCGATCACGAAGGCGATCCACCCGAGGATCGCGAGCGCTCGGTGGCGGGCGCTCCACAACGCGGCGCGGGCCGCGATTCCCTTGACGTTTTCCCTGTTGTCCATGGGAAAGACGCTATGAACAACCGGGATCCCGATCGATACAGCAGACCCGCGTATCGGGGGTAGTGGTAGCCCTACCCCTGCAGATAGGCCAGCACTGCCATCACGCGGCGGTGCTGCTCCTCGTCCTGGTGCAGCGAGAGCTTGGTGAAGATGTTGCGCACGTGCTTCTCGATCGCGCCGTCGGTGACAACCATCTTGCGGGCGATCGCGTTGTTGGACAGGCCCTCGGCCATCAACCCGAGCACCTCACGCTCGCGCGGGGTCAGGTTGCGCAGCGGGTCGTCGCGGCGGCGCCGGACGAGCAACTGGCTGACCACCTCGGGGTCGAGCACCGTGCCACCGCCGGCCACGCGGCGCAGGCCGTCGAGGAACTCGGCGACCAGGGACACCCGGTCCTTCAACAGGTAGCCGACCGCGCCCAGGCGGTCGGCCAGCAGGTCGTCGGCGTACGAGACCTCGACGTACTGCGAGAGCACGAGGATCGGGGTGCCGGGCACCAGGCCGCGCGCCTCCACCGCGGCCCGGAGCCCCTCGTCGGTGTGCGAGGGCGGCATGCGGACGTCCACGATGGACACGTCCGGCTTGTGCTCGACGATCGACGACACGAGGGAAGGCCCGTCGCCGACGGTCGCCACCACCGTGTGGCCGTTCTCTTCGACGAGCCTGACGAGACCCTCACGCAACAGCACCGCGTCGTCGGCAATCACCACCCGCATACGCACATGCTGTCAGATGCTCGAGTTCTACACGGGGAGGGCTGCGGTGAGCCTCGTCCCTCCCCCGGCCGGGCTCGAGACGTCGAGCACGCCGCCGGCCGCGCGGACCCGGTCGTCCAGGCCGGCCAGACCGTGACCCTTGGCGACGCTCGCGCCGCCCACCCCGTCGTCGGCGATCGAGACGATCAGGCCGGTGGCGTTGCGCTTGACGCTGACCTGGACCTCGTTGGCGTGGCTGTGCTTGGCCACGTTCGTGAGCGCCTCGGCCACCACGAAGTACGCCGTCGACTCGATCGTGGGCTCGAGGCGGTCGGCCAGCGTGGCGTCCAGCTCGACGGGGACCAGGCTGCGGCCGGCCAGCGCGGTCAGGGCGGCCTGGAGCCCCCGGTCGACCAGGATCGGCGGCGCGATGCCGCGGGAGAGCGCGCGCAGCTCGTCGAGCGTCTCGCGGGTCTGGGTCAGCGCCTCGGCCACGGTGGCCCGGGCCGCCTCGGGGTCGGTGGCGAACTGCTGCTCGGCCCGGCCCAGGTCCATCGCGAGACGCACCAGGCGCTGCTGCGGGCCGTCGTGGATGTCGCGTTCGAGCCGGCGCAGCGCGTTGGCCTCGGCTGAGACCGCGGCCGCCTTCTGCTGCTGAGCCACCGTACGGGCCGCGTTGGCCTCGGCGACCTGCTCGCGCAGCTCGTTGACGCCGCTCAGCAGGCCGCGGGCGAACCACGCCTCGAGCAGGGCGGACGCGCGGACCACGGGGTAGAGGGTGCCGAGGAAGAAGACGCCGACGGCGAAGTAGAAGAGGATGCGGGTGGCGGTGCCGTCACCCATGCCGAGCAGCTCGGGCAGGTCGGTGTTGTCTTCCGACGACGGGACCGACCACGCCCAGAACGGCGCGGTCAGGCCGCCCATGGCGCCGGACCACCAGGTGACGACCAGGCTGAACGAGATCGTGCTGGGGATGAAGCGGAACATCCCGTGCAGCATGTCGAGCCAGGACTGCCCGTCGCCCAGGACGCCCAGCGCCTGGCGCACGAAACCGCCCTCGGGCGACTTCTTGTAGTACGGGTTCGGGACCTTCTGGCCGAAGACCGGGCCGATCCGGGCCCGTTCCAGGGTGGCGAAGCCGCGCGCGGTCATCAGCGCGGCGATCATCAACGGGATGCCGACCCAGATGATCACCAGCCCCAGGCCGGTGAAGAACAGGGTCATGAACAGCGTCACGGTGACCAGGCCGATCGGGAAACCGATCAGCACGTACTGGGTGTCGATGCCGACCTGGCGCACCAGCCGGGCCAGGGGTGAGCGCGTGAGGGAGGCTTGCGTCGTCATGCTGTTGACGCTAGGCATCGGCGCGCTCCGTTCCGATCCTGCCCACCGCCGGATCGACGGTAGGGTTAACCCCACCGTACGGCTCAGGGCAACTCATAAATCGACACCGGCCCCGACGAGAAGCGCAGCGTGGCCACCTCGGCCAGGTTGGCCGACCGGCCGCCGGCCGCCCGGTCGTCCGCGAACAGCCATTTGACGTCGTACAGGCGCCTGAGCTCGGCCACGTCCCCGGGTTGCCCGTACTCGAACACCCGCTGGTTCAAGATGTACCGCATGAGATCGGGCGCCGGCTGCTTGAAGTACCGCTCGCCGTTCACCCCGTCCTGGGCAACCGCCTCGTCGGTGTAGCCCCAGCTTTCGATCACGGTGCGTCGCCCGGTCAGCCCGGCCACCCAGAAGGCCCGGGCATCGCAGCTCTGGGTCCAGTCGATCGGGATGCAGTGCACGTTGGTGGCCACGATGTCGTCGCGGCCGGAGTTCTTGTTCAGCCACTCGGCCGCGGCCATCTCTCCGCTCAGCACCACCTTGCCGGGATCCCGCTGGCCCGTCAGCACCGGGTCGAAGGTCGTGCCGACGTCCTCGATCTGGCGCTTGGCTCCGCCGACGAGGCCGGCGGTGAGCGTGGCGGCCAGGAGCGCGGGCAAGACCGCCCGCCACGGTGTGCGGCCCGTGATCATCCGACGCAGGATCAGCCCGATCGCGGTCACACCGAGGGCGACGATCGCCGTGCGGATGAGGGGCTCGGCCAGCACGAAGATCCAGTTGACGACCCGGTCCATCCGCGGCGGGTACATCTGTGGGGCCAGCCACGCCCACGTGCCGCCGGCCAGCGCTCCGGCCATCGGGGCCCGCCATCCGCGAGCCAGGTCGGCCATCATCCAGGCGACCACGGCCGTGCCGAAGGGCAGCGCGCCGGCGTAGAAGTAGACCTGGCTACCCGACGGGTGCCAGAGCAGGAAGGTCGCACCGGCGCCGGCCGCGGTGATGCCGGTCAACAGCCACGTCGCCGGCTCTCGCTTGGTGGTGCCGGTGACCAGCCCGAGCAGGGCCAGCATGCGCGGCGACTGCATCAGCAGCCACCAGATCAGGAGCCCCACGATGAAGAGCCGGCCCAACGTGCCGGTTGTTTCCACGCCGTACGGGAGAAAGCGCGTCCCGTCGATGGTGTCCTCGTGCCCGATGGTGTCGCGGTAGGGCGTCATCAGGTAAAGAACGGCTAGCGGCTGGAAGCCGAGGGTGCCGGCGCCACCCCCGGCGAACAGGCGGAAACCGACGCCGACACCGGCCAGCGTGAGGGCGAAGAGCGCGAGCAACGGCAGCAGCCGTCGCCGGTAACCGATGAGCACCACCACCGCGGCCGCGACCAGCCCGGCCAGGAACGGTGGCAGCGCGCTGGACTTGGCCCCGGCGCAGGCCAGCGCGAGCGGGAAGACGAGCACCCAGGCCCAGCGCAGGGGACGGCCCCGCAACACGTCGACGGTGAACACGACCAGCAACGCCTGAAGGGGTAAGACGTACACCTGGGACGGGCTCAGCGCGTTGACCGGGCTGCCGCCGAGCGGGGTGTAGGCGGTGCCGAGCAGCAGCGGCAGGCCCGCGATGGCCGCTGTGCCGCCGAGCGCACCGGCCCACCACTTGCCGCTCAGCGAGCGGACCAGCGCCGCCATCACGAAAATGGCCGTGCCCGCGATCGGCACGATCCAGAGCCGCAGCAGCACGACGGCCGGGTCGATCTTAGTGATCATGCTGGCCGTGGCGATATCGGCGTCGGAGAGGTAGTGGTAGTGCAGTGGGGTGCCGGACATCTGCGGCACCTGGAACGGCATCGGCCGCATCATCTCGTGGATGAGCGCCAGGTGGTAATAGAGGTCTTGATAGAGCACGCCTCCGGCCGGCGGCAGCGGGGTTGCCTTCCAGCCCGGGTATTCCGAGAGCACCAGCAGCACGAGGCCGGCGGCGACGATCCACGACCAGCGCAGCGGCAGCGGGCGGGGCCGGCTGACCCGCCAGTAGCGGTGCAGCCGGGGCACGGCCAGGAACGGCACCACGATCAGCGTCGGCCACCAGGGCAGCAGCACGAACTTGTCGAGGGCGGCCGAGAGCGCCCACGAGCCGAGCATGATCAGCAGACCGGTGGCGGCGCCCAGGCCCAGGTCTTCCGGCACGTTGCCGCGACTGCCGCGCAGGGCCCGGTAGACCAGCGTGCCGGGCAGCACGACATCGACGGCGAAGTAGAACGCGTAGAGCGCGATGTCCCGCCCCGAGACGCCGGTGTCGAGCAGCGTCAGGACGAGCGCGACCACCGGAAAGACCCAGGGCAGGATCGCCAGCGGCGCCCGCAGGCGACGGTAGACGTTCGAGGGTCGGCGGGGGACCGCCGAGGGGCGCATGATCGGATTCGGCGCCGCCTCGACCGCCTCGAGCACGGCGGTCACTCTACGAGTGTCGTCAACCGTGTGAATTCGCGCGGAAGGTCGTAGCCGTCCCAGAGCGAGCCGAAGGTCAGAGCCGACCCGAACGGAACGATCCGGTCGACCCCGCGGCCACCGAGCGCCAGCGCGAACTCGCGCAGCTCGTCCCGCGAGAAGCCGAAGTGGCTGAACGTCTGGTCCTGCCGGTTCATCGCCGGCACCAGTTCGAGCAGGGAGCCGACCTCGGCGAACGGGAAGGCCCCGGCCCCGATCCAGCGGCGCGGCGCGTCGGGCACGGCGCTGAGCGACATGGCGGTGACCGAGTTGGCCGGGAACGCCATCGACGAGACCGCGCCGGTGGCGGCCAGCCCGTAGGCGTTCACCCTCTTCTCGACCGCCATGGCCGCGTCGATCTCCCAGCCGCGCTGGTCGACGACCTGCAGCAGCAGCTCGATGAACTCTTCGCGGACGTCGCCGGTGTCCTCGCCGACCAGGAAGACCGTGCGCGGCGAGGAGCAGGCCGCCTGGTCGAACCAGTACGAGTCGTTGGTGAAGCCGAGCACCGCGTCGCGCCGCTGAGCCGGCTCGGCCGCGCGCCAGCCGGCCGCCGACAGGGCGGCCCACGACGTGCGGTCGGGGAAGGTGAGGTCGCGGGCGGACGGGCGCAGCGGGTGCTTGCGGATCGCCTCGACGGCCGAGTCGCCGCCCCAGATGACGCGCAGGTCGGCCCAGTGGCTGAGCGCCGCCGTGACCTTGTCGTCGCGGCCGTACGTGATCATGCGCTGGGTGCGGCCGATCACCGGGTCGGCGTCCGCCAGCACCTCGTTGAGCGCGGTCAGGATCGTGTCGGCCGCGGTAGCCGAACGCTCCGAGATCCGGACGACGTTGTGGTTGCCGGCCAGGGCCGAGAGCGCCCACGAATACACGAAGATCGTGTCGACGTTGGCCGGCGGGATGTGGAAGACGTTGCCCCGCGGGAAGACGAGCGCGTCGTCCCGCTGCAGGTGGCCGACCGTGCGGTTGAGTTCGGCCGGGCGCAGGAAGAAGCCGAGCGAGCCGAGCTCGGGGTGCCGCCGGGCCACGGCCGGTGCGAGCAGCTTGCGCGCCAGCTTGGCCAGGAAGTCGATGACCCGGGGGTCGCCGACGGTCAGGCGGTCGTCGGACGGCGCGGTGAGGTCGCCCTCCGCGCCGAAGCGGTACTGGATCACGCCGCCTCCCGGTAGGTGTCGGAGCAGCCACGCGCCTCGGCCCGCGGGAGCCGGCCGAGTACGGAGAAGCGCTTGCCGGGCCAGTCGCCGTCGTCGACGCCGTGCACCACGCCGAGATCCTCGGTCAGCAGCACGTGCCCGGGGTACGAGGTGGGGAGGGTGCTGATGACCTCGATCAGGCCCGGCTTGCCGACCGGCTGCTCGGCCCACGTCTCGGGGTCACGGATCACCACGTCGGCGAAGTCGGGGCAGTAGAGCGAGCCGCCGGACGGCCCCTCGAGGAAGATCGTGCCGATCTGCTCGATCATGCCGTAGTAGTTGTGCACCTGGGTCAGCCCGACCGCGGCCAGCCGCTTGCGGAACTCCTCGGGCGAGACGGCCTGGTCGACCAGCTTCTTCCAGCCGCCCGAGTGGATCAGGATGCCGTTGCTGAGGTCGAGCCCGTTCTCGAGCGCCACCTCGTAGAGGTGCAGCCAGACCAGGTAGGTGAAGCCGAAGATCAGGAACGGCTCGTCGCCGTACTGGTCGAGGAAGCCCTTGAGCGCCTCGACGTCGACGTGGCCCTCGTTGTCGAGCGCCCAGACGTGGTTACGGCCGAAGTTCGACATGCCCAGCACGCCGGCGCCGCGGGCGCTGAACGACGTGCGGTCCTTCAGCATGGCCTTGGTGTCGACCAGGATCATCGGCAGCCGCTTGGGGCCGAGCACGGACTGCACCGTGGCGCCCAGCTTGCGGGTCTGCTCGCCGGCCGCCGCCTTGTCGAGGTAGATCCGGCTGACCTCGGAGCCGGTGGTGCCGCTGGACGTGAGGACCTTGTACACCTGGTCGTCGGGGATGCTCTTGAGTTCGAGGTTCTTGAAGAGCCGCACCGGCAGCCAGGGCAGGCCCTCGACCGAGGAGGCGGGCTGATAGCCGTTGGCAGCGAGGATCCGCGCGTACGGCTCGCAGTTTTCCCGGTGATGCTCGGTCAGCGCGGAGAGTTCCTTGAGAAGGAGCTCCTCCTTCGCGGCCTGAGGCAGGGTGAAGACACTACTCACAGCGAAGACTCCAGCGCCCGATAGTCGGTCTTGCCGTTGGGCATCAGCGGCAGCGCCTCAACACTACGCACCACGACGCCGGAGAAATGTGTCCCGAGCCACTCGGCGATCTTGGTCCGCAGGCCGCGGGCCTCGTCGTCGCTGACACCGACCGCGAAGACGGCCAGCTTGTCGTCGCCGGCCACGGCGGCGACCGGGAAGTTCTTCTCCACGTCGTCCAGGTTGATGCGGACGCCGAACACCTTGGCCATGCGCTTGATGCGGCCGGTGATGAACAGGAAGCCCTCGTCGTCGACGTGGCCGAGGTCACCGGTGCGCAGCACGCCGCCCTGCACGTCGCCCAGCGCCAGGTCGGCGGCGGTCTCGGCGTAACCCATCATGACGTTGGGACCGCGGTAGACGACCTCGTCGTCCTCGATGGTGAAGGCGCCGCCGGGCAGCGCCTGGCCGACGGAGCCGAGCTTCTCCTCGAGGCGGGCCGGCGGCAGCGTGGCCATCCGGGGGCCGGCCTCGGTCTGGCCGTACATGACGTAGAGCCGGCCGCCGACGGTCGCCATGCGCTGCGCGAAGTCGGACACCAGGTCGGTGCGCAGCCGGCCGCCCGCCTGGGTGAGGCTGCGCACGGTCGGGTACTTGGCCGGGTCGAAGCGCAGGCGGCGGAGCATCTCGTACTGCGACGGGACGAACGCCAGCGAGGTGACGCCGTGCTCGTTGACCGCGGTCCAGAAGTCGCGCTGCATGATCCCGGTGCGCTCGAGCACGACGGTGGCGCCCTTGATCAGGTGCGAGTTGAGCACCGACATGCCGAACGAGTAGAAGAGCGGCAGGGTGGTGACGGCCACCTCGTCGCCGGTGATGCCGAGCACCTCGGCGATCTGCTCGGCGTTGGTCCGTACGGCGTCGGCGGTGAGCCGCACCAGCTTCGGATTGCCGGTGGAGCCGCTGGTGGTGAGCAGCACCGCGAGATCCGGATGCACCTCGGTGGTGGTGAACCGCTCGACGAAGGACGCGTTGTCGTGCTCCGGGTCGAGCAGCAGCACCGGCCGCCCCAGTCGCAGCGCCGCGAGGTAGCGGGCGACCACCGGCAGGGTCGTCTCCATCGGTAGGAAGACCACCCCGCCCGGTTCCGTGGCCAGCTGGGTGGCGGCCGCGGCGATCATGTCCTCGGTCAGCGCCTCGCCGGTGACCGCGTCGATCACGCGGGCGCCCGGGTGGAACAGATTCACAGCGTCAGTCCTCCGTCGACCCCGAGCACCTGGCCGGTCACGAACCGGGCCTGCTCCGAGAGGAGGAACGTGATCACGTCGGCGACCTCGTCGGCCTCGCCCAGCCGGCCCAGAGCCGTGTCGTCGATGCGCTCCTGGCGGCCCTTCTCGTCGAGGGTGTCGAGCATGTCGGTGGCGATGAAGCCCGGCTCGACCGCGTTGACCCGGATGCCTTGCCGGCCGAGCTCCTTGGCGGCCGATCGGGCCAGCGCGGCCACGGCCGCCTTGGAGGCCGAATAGACGGCCTGGCCGGCGATGCCGCGCGAGGCGGTGATCGACGAGACCAGGACGACGGCCGGGTTCTTGCCCCGGGCCAGCAGCCGGGTGGCGCCGCGCAGCGTGTAGACCGCGCCGGCCGAGTTGACCGCGAACAGGCGCTGAATGGTCGCGTCGTCGGTCATGCCGAGCATGCCGGCCGCGTGCGTGCCCGCGTTGACCACCAGAGCGTCGAGGCGCTTGAAGTTCTGGAAGGCGAGCTGGGCGAGCGCCTTGGACGTTTCGGGTTCGGCGATGTCGCCGTGGCCGCTGACGACGGTGACGCCGTACTTGGCGGCGAGCTCCTCGGCCACCGGGGCGATGGACTCGGCGCGGTGGCCGTGGAGAACGAGGTCGTACCCCCGTTCCGCGAGACGCGTGGCGGTGGCTCGGCCGATGCCGCGGGAGGCGCCTGTGATCAGGGCCGCCCGATCACTCATTGAAGTCAACTCCGTACTTACCGAGGATGTTTACCGCCTCGGTGAAACTCGACATGTTGATGACGTCGTCTGTGTCAATCATCACCGAGAACTCGTCCTCGAGCGCCGCCACCAAGGACATGTGAGCCAGGGAGTCCCACTTCTCATTGTCCTGGTACCGCAGGTCGTCCACGGGCGCCTCCGCCGGAAGGTCCAGGGCGGTGCGGAACGCCTCGCGCAGTCGCTGCAGGTTGCTCACGGGGGTACTCCAAAAGGGGGGCAGGTGGACAGAGGATTCTTAAGCTCGTCGTAACCAGCGACGAGGTCGTTAATGCTAGCGGAAGCGCCGATGAACTACGGTTAGCGTTTGATGTTGGCCCGCGAATCGGCTGGTGAGCTGGTTATGCTTCCGGCTCGTACTGCGTCCTGCCCACCCCCCGGGAGAAAATCAAGTGTCTGTACTCAGCGGATCGTCGATCCTGGTCACCGGTGCCACCGGGTCCTTCGGTAAGGCGTTTCTCAACTACGCCCTCACCCACCTCGACCCGCAGCGCATCGTCGTCTTCTCCCGTGACGAGCTGAAGCAGTACGAGCTCCGGCAGATGTTCGGCGACGACTCGCGACTGCGCTTCTTCCTGGGTGACATCCGGGACAAAGCGCGTCTCGACCGCGCGATGCACAACATCGACTACGTGGTCCACGCCGCCGCTCTGAAGCAGGTCGACACCGCGGAATACAACCCCTCCGAGTTCGTCGAGACGAACATCAACGGATCACAGAACGTGATCGACGCCGCCATCGACAAGGGCGTCAAGAAGGTTGTCGCGCTCTCCACCGACAAGGCGTCGAGCCCGATCAACCTGTACGGCGCGACCAAGCTCGTCGCCGACAAGCTCTTCATCGCCGGCAACCACTACGCGGCCACTCACCCGACCCGCCTCGCGGTCGTTCGTTACGGAAACGTTATGGGCAGCCGCGGCTCGGTCGTCCCGCTGTTCCGCAAGCTCGCCGCCGAGGGCAAGAGCCTGCCGATCACCGACAAGCGGATGACCCGCTTCTGGATCACGCTCCCCCAGGCCGTGAAGTTCGTCGTCGACTCGTTCGACGTCATGCAGGGTGGCGAGCTGTTCGTGCCGCGCATCCCCAGCATGAAGATCCTCGACCTGGTCGAGGCCGTCGCGCCGAACTCGGCCACCCACGAGATGGGCGTCCGGCCGGGCGAGAAGCTGCACGAAGAGATGATCGCCTCCGACGACAGCCGCCGCACGCTGCGCTTCCCCGACCGCTACGTGGTGCAGCCGGTCGTCGCCAGCTGGGGCTACGAGGCTCCCGAGGGTGGCGAAGAGGTCGAGGACGGCTTCAACTACCGCTCCGACAACAACGACCTGTGGCTCTCGGTCGACGACATGCGCAAGCTGCTCGAGGAGAACTGATGCTGCCGTACGGACGGCAGTCGATCGACCAGTCCGATGTCGAGGCGGTCGTCTCCGCCCTCGGCAGCGACTGGCTGACGACCGGCCCCCGGGTGGCGCAGTTCGAGGCCGACATCGAGGCGGTCGCCGGCGCGCCGGCGGTCACCGTCACCAACGGCACGACCGCGCTGCACACGGCGTACGCGGCGGCCGGCGTGACCACGGGCGACGAGGTCGTCACGACCCCGATGACCTTCGTGGCCACGGCCTCGACCGCGGCCATGCTCGGTGCCAAGATCGTTTTCGCCGACGTCGAGGACGAGACGGCCAACATCGACCCGGCCGCGGTCGAGGCCGCGGTCACGTCGCGCACCAAGGCGATCGCCGCGGTCGACTACGCGGGTCACCCGGCCGAGTACGACGCGCTGCGCAAGATCTCCGAGCCCGCCGGCGCCGTGCTGATCGGCGACGCCGCCCACTCGATCGGAACCACCTACCACGGCCGCCCGGTCGGCTCGCTGGCCGACGTGACGACGTTCTCGTTCTTCCCGACGAAGAACCTCACCACGGCCGAGGGCGGCGCGGTGACGTCCCTGCGGCCCGACCTGCTGCAGCGGGCCCGCGAGTTCCGCATGATCGGGCTGGTCCGCGACCGGAGCCGCATGCGTTACCCGGACGAGGGCGCCTGGCACCAGGAGGTCCACGAGTTCGGGCTGAACTACCGGCTGCCCGACGTGTTGTGCGCGCTCGGCAGCTCGCAGCTCAAGCGGCTGGCCGCTTTCAAGGCCCGCCGGCAACAGCTGACCGCCCGCTACGACGAGCTGCTGGCCGACGTGCCGGGCCTTCGCCTGCCCATCCAGCGTGAGGGCGTCGACCCGCTGCGTCACCTGTACCCCGTCCGGGTGCTCGGCGGACGCCGCCGCGAGGTCTTCGAGCGCATGCGCGAGGCCGGCATCGGCGTGCAGGTCAACTACATCCCGGTCTACTGGCACCCGGTCTTCGAGGACCTAGGCTACCGGCGCGGGATGTGCCCGGTCGCGGAGGCCTTCTACGCTGAGGAGCTATCGTTGCCGCTCTTCGTCGACCTCAGCGATTCCGACCAGGACCGTGTCGTCGAGGCGTTGCGGACCATCCTCGGGAGCTAGCGGGTGCACCACGCCAACCACTTCTACGGCCACGCACACATCCTCGCGGAATACTGCGGCCTCGATCCGGAGCACCCGCCCCGGATAGACGGCTATGTGCAGCACGGCTGGAACGTGGTGGACGGGCTCGGACTCGGCACGCCCTATGTGCCGGGCCGGCCCATCTTCGTCTACTCCGAACGGACCAGACGCAGGGCGTGGTCGATGGGGCGCCGGCAGGCCACGGTCATCGGCGCTCCCTTTCTCTACCTGCTCGCCCTGCGGCCCGCGGCGCCCGACGCGCCGCCCCGCGAGGGCACGATCTATTACCCGTTCCACGGCTGGGAGAAGCAGCAGGTCCTCGGCGATCACCAGCGCCAGGTCGACGAGATCCTCGAGACCGAGCAGGGCCCCGTGACCTTCTGCCTCTACTGGAACGAATACCGCAACGACCGGGTCCGTACGGCCTACGAGCAGTACGGACGGGTCGTGTGCCACGGCTACCGCGGTCAGCAGTGGCTCGACACCGACCGCCATTTCCTCGACAAACAGCTCACCGAGCTGCGCCGCCACCGCCGCGTGGCCTCCAACCGGCTCAGCAGCGCCATCTTCCACGGCGTGGCGGCGGGCTGCGAGCCGGCCGTCTACGGCGATCCCATGCAGCTCGACCGGGAAGACCGGCCCACCGCCGAGCGGATCCGCCGCGAGTGGCCTGAGCTGCACGGCAAGCACCTCGACGGCGCCGTCGCCCGCACCTCGGCACTGGCCGAGCTGGGTGAGGGATTTGTCGCCTCTCCAGCCGAATTGCGCGCCATGCTGGGGTGGACAAGGCACTACCTCGAGGCGACAGCTAGGGTGCCCGCGTGATCGAGATGATCGGGGGCGAGATGCCCTCCTTCACCGAGGACCGGCCTCGCGCCGGCGGGGCTCTGCTGTGTCTGCTCGCCGAGCGGCTGCCCGCCGCGGGCCGGGTGCTGGTGGCCGGGCCGCACGACGACGTCCTGATCGACACGATCGCCGCCCGCTCCGCCGTCACCTGCCTGACCCGCTCCCAACCCGAGGCCACCGTGCTCCAGGAGCGCGGCCTGCGGGTGCTCTGCGGCTCACTGGCCAAGCTGAGCAGCGACGAGCAGTACGACGTGGTCGTCGCCCTGGACGGGCTGGGCCGGCTCTGCTCGGTCGAAGGCCCCCAGCTCGACTGGCTCGAGAGCCTCCAGGCCCTGCAGCACGTGCTGGGCCCCGGCGGCACGCTGCTGCTCGCCGTCGAGAACGAGCTCGGCCTGCACCGGCTGGTCGAGCTGGACAGTGCCACGTCGGCCCACGGCGACAGCGACTGGAGCCCGCTCGGCGAGTTCGGCACCAAGCCCGGCAATCCGGCCCGGCTCGCCGCCCGCCTTACCGCCGAGGGCCTGACAATCGACTGGGTGGGCGCGGCCTGGCCCGTTCCCCCCGCCCCGACGCTGATCGCCACGCTGGAAGCGCTGAATGACGGGCCGGCCGACGCGCTGGCCGCCCTGACCGCGAGCGCGGCCGGTCGCGCGTACGCCGGAAAAGAAGTTCTGAGCGATCCGCGCCGGCTCGCCGCCGCGGCGGTGCGCGCCGGCCTCGGCCCCGAGTTCGCGGCCGCCTGGCTCGTCGCCGCCCATCGCGCGCCCGGTCCGGCGACCGTCGAGCCGCTGCCGCCCGTGCTGATCGGCGACGGGCCGGTGGTCGAGCTGACGTCCGGCGGTGACGGCCTGTGGAGCCGCCGTTCACTGCGTGAAGTGCCTGGTGGCGACGGGTCCGGGCTGGACGGGCCACTGCCGCTGGGTCGCCTGCTCGAGGAGTTGCTCCTGGCGGCCTGCCTGCGGCACGATCTTCCGATCGTGCGGCGGCTGCTCACCGGCTGGGCCTCCGCACAACCCGGTGCCACCGCTGACAATGTGGTGGTCCACCAGGAGACGTACGCCATTCTCGACCCGAGCGTCCCGCCGCAGACCGACGTGATCCGCCGGTTCGCGCAGACGCTGCTCGACGGGTGCTACGCCCACCCCTGGCCCGCTGCTGTCACCCTGGAGACCCTGACTTCGATCCTGCACAGCGCCGCAGGCTTCCCTCTCCCGCCGGGCGAGGAGCTTCCAGCGCACGAGGACCCACCGGCATCTCGCCGGAACCAAGAGGAGCAACTCCGAGCGCTGCGCCGGCAACTGGCCGACGCCGAATCCCGCGCCCAGCGGTTCGAGCGTGAGCTCGAAAAAAGGGACAAAGAACTTCGTAAGGCTCGTACGCAGATCGCGACCTTCAGCGGCTCTGTCAGCTTCCGCGTCGCGAAGCTGGGTATGGGAGTCGCCCGCAAGGCTCGTCATCGCCTTCGAAAAGGACTTTCATGACAACCCTCGGCATCATCCAGGCCCGGATGGGCTCTTCCCGGCTTCCCGGCAAGGTGCTGCGGAAGCTGGGCAACCGCAGTGTCCTGGAGCGGGTCGTCCGGGCCGCCCAGCAGAGCGGTGTGCTCGACAAGGTCGTGGTGGCCACCACGACCGAGGCGGACGACGACGCGGTCGCGACCGAGTGCGCCGCGATCGGGGTGCCCTGCTTCCGCGGCTCGGTCGACGACGTGCTCGACCGCTTCCTGGGCGTGCTGGACGAGCACGAGAGCGACATCGTGCTCCGCTTCACGGCCGACTCGCCGCTGCTCGACCCCGAGCTGATCGCGCTCACCCACCGGGTCTTCCTGGCCGCGGGCGTCGACTACCTGACCACTTCGATCACCAAGACGCTGCCCCGCGGCCTGGACGTCGAGATCGTCCGCACGCCGGTGCTGCGCGAGATCGACGCGCTGGCCACCGAGCACCACCGCACCCACGTGACGTCCTACATCTACACCCACTCGGAAGAGTTCGACGTGGTCGGGCTGACCCTGCAGCCCGACCTGTCGCACCTGCGCCTCACGCTCGACACCGAGGACGACTGGAAGCTCATCGAGGCGATCGTCACCCACTTCGGCGACGAGCCCATCTCGGTGCGCAAGCTCACCGACTGGCTGGCCGGGCGGCCCGAGCTGATCGAGCTGAACGCCCACGTCCTCCAGAAGGCCCTGGTGCAGGCGTAGCAGTGGCGATCGTCGGTATTCGCTGCGACGCCGGTGCCCGCACCGGCGTCGGTCATCTCGTCCGGTGCGTCGCGCTGGCCGAGGAACTCGTCTCCCGCGGCGCCGGGGTCGTCTTCCTGAGCGACCTCGGCGGCGTCGAGTGGGCCGAAGCCCAGCTCACCCAGCGCGGCCTGTCCTGGCACCCACCCCCGGCCGACGCGGCCGGACTGGTCGCGGCGGTCGAGCGGCTCGAGCTGGACGCGCTGGTGATCGACTCGTACACGCTGCCGCCGTCGCACTCGGTGGCGGTCCGCGAGACCGGCCGGCCGGTGCTGGCGATTGTCGACGGGGACTTCCGCGGCCAGACCGCGGACATCTACGTCGACCAGAACCTCGACTCGGTGGTCGACGTCGAGGGCGCACTGGGGCTGGCCGGGCTCGACTACGCGCTGCTGCGCAGTTCCGTGCGGAGCCTGCGTCCCCTGACGCCGCCGGTGCACACCGGTTCGCGTACGCCCAAGGTCGTGGCCTTCTTCGGCGGCACCGACGCCTACCGGGCCGCCCCCGAGATCGCCGTCCTGCTGGCCCAGACCGGGGCGCCGTTCGAGGCGACGATCATCGGCGCCAACCCGAGCCTGCGCGACGAGCTGCACGCGGTCGTGCCCACCGAGGGGCAGCGGTTCGACATCATCGCGCCCACCGACGACCTGCCCAAGCTGCTGTCCGAGGCCGACCTCGCGGTGAGCGCCAGCGGCACGTCGACCTGGGAGCTGCTCTGCCTCGGCCTGCCGGCGGCCCTGGTCTGGGTCGTCGACAATCAGATCCTGGGGTACGACCGGACGATCGCCCGCGGGTACGGCGCGGGGCTCGGCCGGCTCGGCCACCTGGGCGCCGACGCCGTCGACACGCTCCGCCACCTGCTGACCGACGCCGCCGCCCGCACCGACCTGGCCCAGCGGGCCTGGTCGGCGGTGGACGGCCGCGGCGTGGAAAGAGTCGCCGAGGCGCTGCTGGTCAGGGCTGAGTCACCTCGATGACGACCTTGCCCACGGCGTTGTTCTCGACGGCCTCGTGGGCCTGGACGACCTGCTCGAAGGGGTAGCGGAGGATCGGCAGACCGGCCTGCTCCCCCACCCGGAAGGCGCCGCTGTTGACGGCCTCGCCCACCGCGGCGACCGCGTTGTCCTTCTCCTGCTCCGAGGTCGTGTAGGTCAGCACGAAGTCGAGGCTG
This sequence comes from Paractinoplanes polyasparticus, assembly GCF_019710575.1. Lineage (GTDB taxonomy): Bacteria > Actinomycetota > Actinomycetes > Mycobacteriales > Micromonosporaceae > Actinoplanes > Actinoplanes polyasparticus. The sequence goes on from NZ_JAHWFK010000034.1 coordinate 57,650, forward strand.
ACATTCTTGAGCATCGCCTTGAAGCTCGGCACCGTGACCTTGCCGCCGACGTAGATCGCGATGTTGCCGCCGGGCGCGATCACGTCGAGGTCGGACGCCAGGTTGTCGGTGTTGACCTCGACGATCACGTTGGGGCCGGTCTCGCTCAGCTCGCGGACCCGGGCGGTCACGTCCTCCTCGCGATAGTTGATCACCGCGTCGGCCCCGGCGGCCGCGGCCAGATCGGCCTTCTCCTTCGACGAGACGGTGGTCAGCACGGTCGCGCCCGCCCACTTCGCGAGCTGGACGGCGGCGTTGCCGACCGCACCGGCCCCGCCGGCCACCAGCACCGTCCGGCCCTCGAGCGCGCCCGGCGCGAGCCGGTCGGGACCGTCACTGGCCAGGGTGAGGCAGCGGTGGGCGGTGAGCGCGGGAATGCCCAGCGCCGCACCGACCTCGAACGGGACATCCTCGTTCATCCGCACGACCTGGCGGCGCGGCAGTACGACGTACTCCTGCGCGGTGCCGTTCTCGCGGGCGTACGAGGCGTCCCACACCCAGACGTGATCGCCCGGCTCGAGCCCGCTCACCCCGTCACCGATCGCATCCACCACGCCGGCCCCGTCCTGGTTCGGCACACGCGGCGGCGACACCCCGTCGGGCACACCCCGCCCGGCCCGGGTGCCGGTGTCGGTCGGGTTGACCGCGGACAACACAATCCGCACCCGCACCTCACCCGGCCCCGGCGGCAACAGATCCCGCTCGACGATCTGAAGAACGGACGCGGGACCTGGCTCAGTGAACACGGCTGCACGCATCATGCATCCCACCCTATGTTCACCCCGCGTCCGGCGACGGAGGGCGCTCAGCTTCGACCGGGCTCCGCCGCTGGCTGTGACGGATCGGAAAGGTAGCGAGACACACACCCTGGGCAGTCATTTGACCCATCCCTCTCGGCCTGCTCAGGGTTACTGTCGCCCCATGGATCTCACCACCGGTCAACCCGTCCGGTACAGCTCGGCGGCCGGCCGGTGGGTGCTGCTCGCGACCGTTCTCGGTTCGAGCCTCGCGTTCATCGACTCGACAGTCGTCAACATCGCGCTGCCCGAGATCGGCCGCGACCTCGGCGCCGACGCCGCCGGGCTGCAGTGGACAGTCAACGGCTACTCGCTCAGTCTGGCCGCGCTGGTGCTCCTGGGTGGCTCGCTCGGGGACCGTTACGGCCGTCGGCGCGTCTTCCTGATCGGCGTCGCCTGGTTCGCCATCGCGTCGCTGCTGTGCGGCCTGTCGCCGAACATCGAGACGCTGATCTTCGCCCGGGTGCTTCAAGGCATCGGCGGCGCGCTGCTCACGCCGGGCGCGCTGGCCATCCTCGAAGCGTCGTTCACCAGCGAGGACAGGGGCAAGGCGATCGGCGCCTGGTCCGGGCTGGGCGGCATCGGCGGCGCGCTCGGGCCGTTCCTCGGCGGCTGGCTGGTCGACATCGGCGACTGGCGCTACATCTTCCTGATCAACGTGCCGCTGGCCGCACTCGTGCTCTGGGTCGGCATCAAGCACGTGCCGGAATCGCGCAACCCGGCGGCGGCCCGCAAGCTCGACTACGTCGGCGTGGTCACCGGGGCGGTGGGGCTGGCCGGTCTCACGTACGGCTTCACGGCCTGGCCCATGGACGGGCCGGGCGACCCGGTCGTGCTCGCGTCGCTCGCCGTCGGCATCGGGGCCCTGGCCGCCTTCGTGCTGTGGGAGCGGCGCTCGGCGCATCCGATGCTCCCGGTCCGGATCTTCCGGAACAAAACCTTCAGCGGCGCGAACCTGGTCACCTTCGTCGTCTACGCGGCGAACGGCGGGGTCTTCTTCCTGTTCGTGATCAATTTGCAGGTCGTGTCCGGCTATTCGCCGCTGGCGAGCGGCATCGCGCTGCTGCCGACGACCGCTCTGATGCTGGTGCTCTCCGCCCGCGCGGGCGGGCTGTCGCAACGCATCGGCCCACGCATCCCGATGACTGTGGGCCCGCTGATCTGCGCCGTCGCCCTGGTGCTGATGTCGCGGATCGGGCCGGGCGCGAACTACTGGACGGACGTCCTGCCGGCCGTGGTGATCTTCGGGCTGGGATTGTCGGCGCTGGTGGCGCCACTGACCGCGACGGCCCTGGGCGCACTGGAGGATTCGTACGCCGGGATCGCCTCGGGGGTGAACAACGCGGTCGCCCGGGCCGCCGGTCTGCTCTCGGTGGCCGTGTTGCCGCTGGCGGCCGGCCTGGGCGGCGGCAGCCTGACCGACGCCGCCCAGCTTCAGCCGGTCTACCGGAACACGATGATGATCTGCGCCGGCCTGATGGTGGTCGGCGCCGCGCTGGCCTTCCTGCTGGTGCCGAACAGGCTGGCCGCGCACCCGCCGGCCCGTACGTTCTGCGACCCCGGCTCCACGCCCGCGCAGTCCCCGGTGGCCGAGCGGGTCGCCTGATCAGAAGTGCGCGACGATGCGGCGTCCGGGGCCGTCAACGGTCATCCGGCCGCCGTAGGGCAGCACCCACTGCGGTGACGTGTGTCCGAAATCGATCCCGAACACGGCCATCGCGGCGGGGTTGTAGGCGGCCAGCGCCTTGAGCGTCGCCTCCCGCTGCTCGTCGCGGAAGCGGGCGCGTTCGTCGTGCGGCGGGCGGTGGTCGAGGTTGCTCGCCTTGGCCGTGGCGACGAGCACCGCCGGAAACTGTTCGAGCAGCCCGCGTTCGCCGGCGTTGCGCAGCATGCGGAAGACCTCCTCGGCCTGCGGCAGCTCTTCGGAGGTCTCGAGGAGCAGGATCGAGCCCGCGTAGCGCTCCGGCGGCAGGATCCAGCGCGAGGCGGCCAGGTTCCAGTGCAGGATCTCGAGGTTGCCGCCCCACGTCGGCGCGGTGACGACCGTCCCGGGCTGGTGCCAGTGCCACCCCGGACTGGGCACCTTCGGCCCCGAGGTGGTCAGCGAGGCCGGGTCCTCCCAGCTCACCTCCTCGTCGCCGAACTCGGCCACGGGCAGGATCGGCAGGTCGACCGTCTCGAAGAGGGCGGCCCGCAGTGACAAGGCGTGTTCGGCCTCGATACCGCCGCCGCGGGCGAGATGCACCATTGTGGAGCCGCCGTGATAGCCGGCCACACCGTGGCTCCACAGCCAGTTGAGCAGGTTGGTGTTGTCGGAGTAGCCGAAGAACGGCTTCGGGTCGGCCACGAACGGCGCCGGGTCGAGATGCGGCAGCACGGTGATCTGGTCGTCGCCGCCGATGCTGGCGAACACGGCCCGGATCGACGGGTCGGCGTAGGCGGCCATCAGGTCGGCGGCCCGGTCGGCGGCCGGTGAGCCCAGCCGGCGGGTGGTGGGGAACTCCACCGGCTCGAGGCCGAGTTCGTCGCGGATGCGCCGCAGGGCCTGCTCGTGCTGGGCCGGGAAGACGCCGGGGCCGGCCCATGAGGGCGAGACGATGGCAACGCGGTCGCCGGGCTTGAGTTTGGGCGGGGCTTCCATCCCCCCAGCAAACGCCTAGATCATGCCCGCGCGAAGCGCATATGCCACAGCGTGGGATCGGTTGCGGAGTTTCAGGCGATGGGTGACGCCGTAGATGACGTTCTTCACGGTCCGCTCCGAGTAGCAGAGCTTGCCGGCGATCTCGTTGGTGTCGAAGCCGTCGGCCATCAGCCGCAGCACATCGATCTCGCGCGGGGTCAGCCCCGAGGCGTTCAGCCCGTTCGGGGTGAGCACGTCACGCTGCATGCGCTCGACGTGTTTGAGCAGCTCACCGACCAGGTTCGGGGGCAGCACACCGCCGCCCGAGGCGGCCGCCTTGACGCTGTGAGCCAACCGGTCGGCCGACACGGCGCCGCGCGGCAGGATGGCGACCACGCGGCATTCGACCGCGGTCAGCAGGTCGCCCTCGTCGATCTCGGCGACCACCAGCACAACCGGAGCGCCGGTCTCCGCGCCCGCCCGCCGCAGCGTCGCCACGACCTCTGTGCTGAGCCTCTCCGCGGCCACGACCAGCACGTCCGCTTCCGCTCGCTGGGCGTTGCGCACTACGGTGAGGTCGCCACGGAACTGGAGCAACGCGGCGAGGCCGGCGTGGCTGAGCGGGTCGGTCGCCTGCACGGCGACGCGGATCTGTTCCATGGCTGCCTCCCCATAAGGTCAGGGAGGTCAGTCTGCGAAAAGCGCCTTCAGGGAACCTTCACGGATCCTTCATCGCGAACGGAAGGCCGATGAACCAGTTGAGCAGAGGGCGACGGCGGCGCGGAAGGGCGACCGCCGAGGAGTGCCCCTCCGTGCGCTTTCTGTTATCCGTTGGCACCCCGCACCGTCTCCCTTGACCATCATCGACGCGGGAGGACCACGTGACGAACGTCTTGCGCGTCAGCCTGCTCGGGCCGGTGCGGGCCTGGCTGGGCGACAGAGAGCTCGATCTGGGCCCGGCCCGGCAACGCGCGGTGTTCGCCGTGCTCGCCGCGCACGCCGACCGGGTGGTCGGGCGCGACGAGCTGATCACGGCCATCTGGGGCGATTCGCCGCCGGTCACGGCGGTGGGCAGCATCTACACGTACATCTCGGGGCTGCGGCGCGTCCTTGAGCCGGAGAACCTGAGCACGGGTTCGGGCGGCTACCAGCTGCGCGTCGACCCGGGCGACCTGGACTCGGCCCGTTTCCAGCGGCTGCGGACGGCCGCGGCCGAATTGCTCGCCGCGGGCGACGCCACGGCCGCCGTCGCCCGGCTGGACGAGGCTCTGGGCCTTTGGCACGGGGACGCGTACGCCACCCTGGCCGGCCCGTTCCTCGAGCTCGACCGGCAGCGACTGGCGGAGCTGCAACTGGCCGCAGCCGAGCAGCGGGCCCGGCTGATGCTCGAGGCGGGCGGCGACGACGGGCTGATCGCCGAGCTGACCGCCCTGGTCCGCGACCACCCGCTGCACGAGCCGCTGCACGAGTTGCTGATGCGCGCTCTGCACCGGGTCGGCCGGCACGGCGAGGCGCTCGAGGTCTTCCGTACGGCCCGCCGCACGCTCGTCGCCGAGCTGGGCATCGAGCCCGGCCCGGCGTTGCGTTCGCTGCACCGGCAGCTGCTCGCGGGATCGGCCGAACGCGGCGCCCCGCGGCCCGGCCCCGACTCCCTCCGCACGGTGGTGCCGACGCCGATCGCCAAGGCCCTGCGAGACGGGCTTGGCGGCCGCTCCTGGGTCGGTCGGGTGGCCGAGATTGATCATCTGCGAGGGCTGGTGCGCGCGGTCGCGGCGGGCACCGGGGGCGCGGTCTGGATCTCCGGCGAACCCGGCATCGGCAAGACCGAGTTGCTCACCCACGCCTTCGCCGACGCTGCCCGCTTCGGTTGCCGGGTGGCCTGGGGCGCGGCCGACCAGCTGGGTTCCCGCGTACCCCTGCAGGTGTTGTCGCGGGCGCTGGGGCTGGAAACCGCGTCCCGGCGTCCACAAGAGACCGAGGGCCCGGCCGAGGACCAGATCGTCGCCGCGGTGCGATCGGCTTGCGCCGCGTCGCCGCTGGTGCTCGTCGTCGACGACATGCAGTGGGCCGACAGCGCGACCGTGCGGGTGTGGGAGAGGCTGCTCAGCCTGGTCGGCCAGCTTCCGCTGCTGCTGGTCGCGGCGGCCCGGCCCGACGCGCACCAGGCTCGCCTGCGCCGCCGGATCCGGGCCGGTCAGCAGATGCCGCTCGACCTCGGCCCGCTGGTTCCGGCCGACCTCGACCGGCTGGTGACGGCGTTGGTCGGCGCCCCGCCCGGGCCCAACCTGCGCGAGGTGGCGGCCCGCTCCGGCGGCAACCCGTTGTTCGCCCGCGAGCTCGTCGCGGCGCTGCGGCAGCGGGACGCCGTCGAGATCAGCGGCGGCCGCGCCGACATCGGCCCCGAGGTGACCGTCGATCCGCCCCAGACCCTGCTCGATGCCGTGCACGCCGCTCTCGACGTGCTCTCCGCCGAGACCCGCGAGGTGCTGCGGCTGGCGGCCCTGCTCGGATCGGAGTTCTCGGTCAGCGAGGTCGTGGCGGTCACCGGACGGTCGGCGCTCGACCTGGTCGGCGCGCTGGAGGAGGCGCTGGCGGCCGCGGTGCTGGTCGATAGCGGCACCGACCTGGCGTTCCGGCACCCGTTCCTGCGCCAGGCGCTGATCGCGAGCGTGCCGCCGGCGCTGCGCGCAGGGCTGCACCGGCACGCGGCCGAGGTGCTGGCGGCCGGCGGCAGCCCGCTCACCCGGGTCGCCGAGCAGCTCAACGCCTCGGCCCCGCTGGCCGACTCGTGGGTGCTCAACTGGCTGGTCACCCATCACGCGGCGGTGGTGCGCCGGGCCCCGCAGATCGCCGGCGACCTGATCCGGCGCACGCTCGCCACCGACCTGCCCTCGGCTGAGGAGAGGGCCGTCCTGCTGGTCGCGCTGGTGCGGCTCGAATACCGGCGCGGACGCGTCCCGCTGGACCAGGCGGAAGAGGCGATGAGCCTGGCCACCGATCCCGGTGACCGGGCCGAGATGCGCCAGCTGCTCGCCACCATGCGCCACCACCGGGGTGAGACGGCCGAGGCCGAGGCGATGCTGCACGAGGCGGTCGACGACGACCGGGTGCCGGGCATCTGGCGTTCCCGGCACCGGGTGCTGCTGGCCAACTTCCGCCGCGGCGACCTCGAGGATCTCGACGCGGCCGAACGCCGGGCGACGGCCGTCTACAACGAGGCGGTGGCGGCTGGTCAGCCCTACGAGACCGCGTTCGCCCTGCAGACGATCTGGCTGACCAGCTCGATCCGCCGCGACCACGAGCGCGCCCTGGAGCATGTGGACCGCGCGCTGAGCGTGGTGCGCGGCCGCCCGGGGCTGGCCGGCACCTACTTCGACCTGCTCGACAACCGCCTTTTCTCGCTGCAGAACCTCGACCGGCTCGACGAGGCGCAACTGACCCTGCAGACCGCGGCCGCCTTCGCCGCCGAGGAACGCCTGCCCGCCGGGCTGCAGGTCGCGACCGCGGTGCAGGACTACTGGCTCGGCCGGTGGGACGAGGCGCTGGCCGAGGTCGGCGCGGTCACCGAGGACGGCCCGGGCATCACGTTCCACGGCCAGCGCGAGCCGGGAGCGGTGACCATGCTGCTGCACGGGGTGGCCGCGCTGATCGCCCTGCACCGCGGCGCGCGTGACCTCGCGGCGGCTCACCTGGGCGCGGCCGACGCGGTGCCGGCCAGCGAGGCCGAGCGCGAGAACTGCGACTTCCTGCTGGTGGCGCGGGCGCTGGCGGCCGAGCAGCGGAACCGGCCGGACGAGGCGCTCGACCTGCTCGGGCCGCTGCTGCAACCGGCGTACGCGCCGATGATGCTGCGCCACCAGTGGCTGCCCGACGTGCTGCGGCTCGCCCGCCGGCACAACCGGCCGGAGGTCGCCGATCAGGCGGCCGCGATCTGTGCGACCGAGGCCGCCCGCGAGGTGCGACCGGCCCGGGCGTACGCGGCGAACTTGCGTTGCCAGGCTCTGCTGCTCGGCGATCCGGCCCCGGCGCTGGCCGCGGCGGCCCACTACCGCAAGGTCGGCCGCGCCCTGGAACTGGCCGCGGCGCTCGAGGACGCGGCGGTGCTCAGCGGCGAGCGACCCGAGGAGGCCCGCCGTCTGTACGCCTCGATGTCAGCGCGCTGGGACGTCGCGCGGACATCGACTCTCATGGTTTGATCAAGCCGAAGCTGCAAAGACGATCTTGGATCGCGTGCATTCATGCGCGCCTATGGTGCGGAGTCTTGACAGAAAAAGTTCGATAGTGCGTGAATGTGTTTCGAGGTGGTTACTCCCCGATGTCACATCCACCGCTAAGGAGTTCTGTCATGAGCGTTTCCCCCGGCCGCTGGCGGCCGGCGGCCGCGATCCTAGGTGCGGCCCTTCTCTTCACCAGCGCCTGCGCCAAGTCCGAGGACGACGGCACGACCGCGGGCAACACGCCCGCGTCGGCCGGTGCCCAGGTCGCGCAATCGGCTGATCCCGGCGCCGCGACCTGCACACTCGAACAGTTCGGCGGCACCAAGTTCGACCTCAAGACCGCGAAGGTCGGCTTCTCGCAGTCGGAGAAGGAGGCGAACCCGTTCCGCATCGCCGAGACCGACTCCATCGAGGACGAGGCGGCCAAGCAGGGCATCACGAACCTCACCACAACGAACGCGAACTCCCAGTTCAACAAGCAGATCAGCGACGTCGAGCAGATGATCGACTCCGGCGTTCAGCTGCTGGTGATCGCGCCGCTCAACTCCGACGGCTGGGACTCCGTCTTCGCCAAGGCCTCGGCCAAGAAGGTCCCGATCATCACGATCGACCGCAAGATCAACGCAACTCCCTGCAAGGACTACCTGACCTTCATCGGGTCGGACTTCGCCGAGCAGGGCAAACGTGCGGCCGACGAGATGGCCAAGGCGATGGGCAACAAGGGCAAGGTCGCGATCCTGCTGGGGGCGCCCGGAAACAACGTGACAACGCTGCGGACCAGTGGCTTCAAGGACCAGATCGCCAAGGTCGCGCCGGACATCCAGGTCGTCTTCGAACAGACGGGCAACTTCGCGCGCGAGGAAGGGCAGAAAGTCACCGAGCAGCTACTCCAGTCCAATCCGGACATCAACGGGATCTACGGCGAGAACGACGAGATGGCCCTCGGCGCCATCACCGCCCTGAAGGGCGCGGGCAAGAAGGCCGGCGACGTCAAGGTGGTGTCGATCGACGGCACCAAGGGCGCTGTGCAGGCCATCGTGGACGGCTGGGCCTCCGCGGTGATCGAGTCGAACCCGCGGTTCGGCCCGCTCGCGTTCGAGACGGCGACGAAGTTCCTGAACGGCGAGCCGGTCGGTCAGGACATCATCATCGAGGACCGGCAATACGGCACGGATAACGCCAAGACGGACATCAGTAGCGCGTACTGAGCGGGCACCCCGGGCGGCGCGCCTAGGAACGCGCCGCCCGGGCCTGTTTCCCAAAAGGCTTTACATCGAAGTTCATCTATTGCTGACTGTGTGCGTTCACGTCAGTATGTGTGCATCCCCGCACGGCTCACTCTTAGAAGGAGAGAGAACGTGAACGCACATCCCCGAAGACTGCTGGCCATCGCCGCGGCGGCGTTGACGGCCACCGCCGGCACGCTGGTCGCCACCACCGGACCCGCCGCCGCGTTCGTTCCCAAGACGCCGCCGATGACCACCCCGTGGACCGGCCAGGTCAGCACGACCAATCCCCTCCCCGAATACCCCCGTCCCCAGCTCACCCGCGCCGACTGGCAGAGCCTGAACGGCATCTGGCAGTTCACGGGCGCCTCGAACATCAACACCCCGCCGACCGGGCAGACCCTGGGCGAGGAGATCCTCGTGCCGTACCCGATCGAGAGCGCGCTCTCGGGGATCATGCGGCGGCAGGACTTCTCGTACTACCGGCGCACGTTCACAATTCCGGCCGGTTGGTCGGGCCGCAATGTGCAGCTCAACTTCGGCGCCGTCGACTGGCAGTCGAAGGTCTGGGTGAACGGCACGCTGCTCGGCACGCACGAGGGCGGCTACGACAAGTTCTCGTACGACATCACCAGCGCGCTGCGCGCCGGCAGCAACGAGATCATCGTCGGCGTCTGGGACCCGACCGACAGCCAGGACATCCCCGTCGGCAAGCAGCGGATCAACCGGGGCGGCATCTTCTACACGCCGTCCTCGGGCATCTGGCAGACGGTCTGGCTGGAACCGACCAACCCGGCTCGGATCACCCGGCTCGACACCACCCCCAACGTGTCGGCGGGCGGCCTCGATCTCATCGTGCAGGCGGCCAACGCAGGCGGCCAGGCGGTCACCGCGCAGGTTCTCTCCGGCGGAACGGTCGTCGGCTCGGCCACCGGCACGGTCGGCTCGTCCTTCCGCATCCCGGTCCCGAACGCCCGCCTCTGGACCCCCGACGACCCCTTCCTGTACGACCTGCGAGTCACGCTGGGCAGCGGTGATGCCGTCGGCGGCTACTTCGGCATGCGCTCGCTCGGCAAGGCGATGCTCGGTGGGGTGCTGCGGCCGACGCTGAACGGCAAGTTCGTCTTCCAGCTCGGCACACTCGATCAGGGCTACTGGCCGGACGGCATCTCGACCGCGCCCACCGACGCGGCCCTGCGCTTCGATCTGGAACAGCAGAAGTCGCTCGGCTTCAACATGGTGCGCAAGCACATCAAGGTCGAGAACGACCGCTGGTTCTACCACGCCGACCGGCTCGGCCTGATGGTCTGGCAGGACATGCCCGCGCTGGCCAGCGGCCGTGAGCCGTCGACGGCAGGTCGCACCCGCTTCGAGAAGGAACTGAAGGAGATGGTCGACGAGCACAAGGGCATCACGTCGATCATGCAATGGGTGCCGTTCAACGAGGGCTGGGGTGAATATGACGCCGGCCGGATCGCGGACCTGGTCAAGAGCTGGGACCCGACCCGGATGGTCAACCACAACTCCGGCTCCAACTGCTGCGACTCCGACCCCGACCCGGGCAACGGCGATGTCATCGACGATCACCTGTACGTCGGCCCGGGCATCTCCCGGCCACCGACCGCGACCCGATTCGTGGTCAACGGCGAGTACGGCGGCCTGGGCCTGCGGACCAGCCGTGAGTGGCCGACGGCCGGCAAGTTCGCCTACGAGTGGCTGCCCGACTCAAACGCGCTGACCAGCCGTTACGTGCAGATCACGAGCCGGATGACCGACCTGATCAACGCCAACGGACTGTCCGGCTCCGTCTACACCGAACCGACCGACGTGGAGGAGGAGCTCAACGGCTTCTTCACCTACGACCGGCAGCAACAGAAGATGGACTTCGCCCGGGTCCGCGCGGTGCACCAGCAGGTGCTCGGTGCGGCCAACGGCAGCACCATCTCGACCGGCAAGCTGGTGTCGCTGCGGGTCACCACGCCCGGCTACACCAACCGCTACCTGCGGCACGCCGCCGGCGCCGCCCGCACCGACGTGGTCAGCACGAGCAGCTCCACCACCGACCGGCAGGACGCGACGTTCTGGGTGCGGCCCGGCCTGTCCAACGCGGCCTGCTACTCGTTCGAGTCGCGCAACTTCCCCGGCCAGTACCTGCGGCACCGCAACAACCGGGTCTACCGCGAGGCCAACAACGGCGGCACGTTCGCGGCGGACGCCACGTTCTGCGGCCGGGCCGGCCTCTCGGGTGGCGGCACCTCGCTCGAGTCGGCCAACCTACCGGGTTCCTACCTCCGGCACCGCGCCGAGGAGGTCTGGGTCGAGCAGAACAACGGCGGCTCCTTCGCCGACGACGCGACCTGGACGGTCGCCGCGCCGCTGTGGCGCAGCGGCGCCGACCTGACCGTGGGGCAGAACCGCTCGTTCCGGGTCACCACGGCCGGCTACGACACCCGCTACCTGCGACACCGGGACAGCCTGGCCCGGACCGACGTGATCACCACCGGTAGCCCGGCCGCCGACCGGCAGGACGCCACCTTCACGGTCCGCGCCGGCCTGGCCGACAACAGTTGCTACACGTTCGAATCGGTCAACTATCCCGGCCGGTACCTGCGGCACGCCGGCTACCGCCTGCAGACGGCGGCCAACGACGGAACGGCGACGTTCCAGCAGGACGCCACGTTCTGCGGCCGGCCCGGCCTGAACGGCGGGGCGGGCACCGTCTCGCTCGAATCGATCAACTACCCCGGCTACTACTGGCGGCACTACGCCGAGGCCGTCTACATCGCCACCAACGGCGGCGGCAACACGTGGGACGGCACCGGCAGCTACAACGCCGATGCCACCTGGAACAACGCTTCCCCACTGGGGTAGCGCGAGAGCAGCCGGGCCGGGTGGTGCCCTGATCACCCGGCCCGGCACCCGTACGGAGGAGAACTGAATGGCGTTGCTGGAAGTCAACGACGTCTCGAAGATATTTCCGGGCGTGCGCGCCCTCGACCAGGTCTCCTTCACGCTGCAACCGGGCGAGGTGCACGCGCTCGTCGGTGAGAACGGCGCCGGCAAGTCCACGCTGATCAAGGTGCTGACCGGGGTCTATCAGCCCGACGGGGGCGAGCTGAGCTATCGGGACGCGCCCGCGCAGTTCGGCACCCCGATGGACGCTCAGCAGGCCGGCATCTCGACCATCTATCAAGAGGTCAACCTCGTCCCGCTGATGAGCGTGGCGCAGAACCTCTTCCTCGGCCGCGAACCGCGCACCGGCCTCGGCCTCATCGACCGCAAGCGGATGGACCGCGAGGCCCGCGAGATCCTCACCGGCTACGGCGTCACCACGGACGTCCGGCGGCAGCTGGGCACCCTGGCCCTCGGCGCGCAGCAGATGGTCGCCCTGGCCCGGGCCGTGATGGTCGACGCCAAGGTCGTCATCATGGACGAGCCCACCTCGTCGCTCGAGCCGCGCGAGGTGCAGACCCTGTTCGGCGTCATCCGCGATCTGCACGCCCGCGGCATCGGCATCGTCTACGTCAGCCACCGCCTCGACGAGCTCTACCAGATCTGTGACACGGTGACGATCCTGCGCGACGGCAAGCTGGTGCACACCGGCAAGCTGGCCGACCTCGAGCGGATCAAGCTGGTCTCGCTCATGCTCGGGCGGGACATGGCCGAGGTACGCCGGGAGGGCGCGACCGCGTTCTCCGGTGCGGCCACCGGCGACACCGACGCCCCGCCCGTGCTGCGGGTGCGCAAGCTGAACAGCCGGCACAAGCTGCACGACGTGAGCTTCGACGTGCGGCCGGGCGAGGTCGTCGGCCTGGGCGGGCTGCTCGGCGCCGGGCGCAGCGAGACGATCAAGGCGATCGGCGGCGCGTACCACCTGGACAGCGGCGACATCCAGGTCGACGGCAAAGACCTGAAGAAGCCCACTCCCGTACGCGCGGTGGAATTCGGCATCGCGGTGCAGCCCGAGGACCGCAAGGCCGAGGGAATCGTCCCCGGTCTGTCGGTGCGCGAGAACATCGCCCTCGCCGTGCTCCCCCGCGTCTCCCGGTTCGGGTTCGTCTCGGACAGCAAGGTGAACGAGATCGTCGACCGGTACATCAAGCGCCTGCGCATCAAGGCGTCCAGCCCCGACCAGGCGGTCGGCGACCTGTCCGGCGGCAATCAGCAGAAGGTGCTGCTGGCCCGGCTGCTCGCCACCGATCCCAAGGTGCTGCTGCTCGACGAGCCGACCCGCGGCATCGACGTCGGCGCCAAGGCCGAGGTCCAGTCGCTGATCGACGAGCTGGCGGCCGAGGGGCTCGGCGTCGTGCTGGTCTCGTCGGACGCCGAGGAGCTGGTCGAGGGCTCGGGCCGGGTGGTGGTGCTGCGCGACGGCGTCGTGGTCGGCACCCTGACCGGCGACCAGGTGACCACCGAGGACCTGATGGCAACGATCGCGACGGAGGCCACCCGTGAGCACTGAGACGGTGGCCGCCCGGCCCCTCGTCGACGCAGCGAAGATCAAAGCCTGGCTGCCGAAGTACGGCGTCTACGCCGCCATCGTGCTGCTGGTCGTCTACAACATCTTCTTCACCCCGTACTTCGCGACCTGGAGCAACCTGCGCATCCAGCTGATCCAGGTGGCGCCGATCGTGATCGTGGCGCTCGGCATGGCGCTGGTGATCGGCACCGAGGGCATCGACCTCTCGGTCGGCTCGGTCATGGCCTTGGCGGCCGCCTTCATCCCGCTCTATCTCGGGTACGGCGTGGTGGCCGCGATCCTGGTCGCGCTGCTCGCCGGGGTCGCGGTCGGCCTGATCAACGGGATCCTGGTGGCCAGGGTCGGCCTGCAACCGATCGTCGCCACGCTGGCCTTGTTCGTCGGCGGCCGCGGTCTCGCCGTGGTCATCAGCGAGGGCAAGCTCGTCGACATCCGCAACCAGGACTTCCTCTACCTGGGCGCGGGCGACCTGCTCGGCATCCCGGTGCTGGTCTGGATCGCGGCGCTGCTGGTGCTGGTCGTGGGGTTCGTCGTCCGCCGCACGGTCTTCGGCCGGCGGCTGCTCGCGATCGGCGGCAACCGGCCCGCCGCCGAGCTGGCCGGCCTGCCGGTCAAGCGGGTGCTGATCACCGTGTACGTGGTGTGCGCTGTGCTCGCCTCGATCGCCGGCCTGCTCTCGGTGGCCCGCATCCAGTCCAGCGACGCGTCCTCGGTGGGGCTGCTCATCGAGTTGTCGGCGATCACCGCCGTGGTGGTCGGCGGCACGCCGCTCACCGGCGGCAAGGTGCGGGTCCTGGGCACGGTGGCCGGCGCCCTGCTCATGCAGCTGGTCATCGCCACGATGATCAAGCACAACCTGCAGCCCTCGACGACCGAGATGGTGCAGGCCGTGATCATCCTGATCGCGGTCTACGTGGCCCGAGAGAGGAAGACCCGATGACCATGGGACTCGCATCGGAGCCTTCGGCAATTGTGGTGGAGGACGTCCGCAAGGCGGAGCGCACCGACCGGGTCGTCGGCACGATCCAGCGGCAGGGCGCGCTCGCCGTCCTGATCGTCGTGGTGCTGATCGCGCTGGCCACCTTCCCCAACTTCCGCAGCCTCGACAACGCGGCCACCATCCTGGTCGCGGCCGCGCCGCCGATGCTCATCGCCCTCGGCATGACCTTTGTGATCATCACGGGCGGCATCGACCTGTCAGTCGGGTCGCTCTACGTGCTCGGGGGCGTGCTCGCCGCCTGGGCGTCGCAGTACGGCATTCTGGCCGCATTCCTGCTGCCCCTGGCCGTGTGCGGGGCGATCGGCGTGGCGAACGGGCTCCTCATCGCGTACACCCGGATGGCGCCCTTCATCGTGACCCTGGCCGCGCTTCTGGGCGCCCGGGGCCTCATGCGGGCGATCAGCTCGGAGGGCTCCGACACCTATCTGGTGCAGAACGACGCCTTCCGCAAGCTCGGCAACGGCTCGTTCCTCGACATCGGCTACCAGGTGTGGCTGGTCGCGGCGCTGGTCGTGATCGGCATGGTGGTGCTGGCCCGCAGCCGGTTCGGCTCGTCGGTCTATGCGGTGGGCGGCAGCGAGGACGCGGCCAGCCTGATGGGTGTGCCGGTACGCCGCACCAAGGTCTGGGTCTACGTGCTCTCGGGTCTGCTGGCCGGCCTGGCCGGTGCGATCAACGCGGCCAAGCTCGGCTCGGGCGTGACGGTGCTGGGCACAGGCATGGAGCTGGACGCGATCGCCGCCGTGGTCATCGGCGGGACGCTGCTGACCGGCGGGGCCGGCACGATCGCCGGGACGATCGCCGGTGTGCTGCTGCTGGGCGTGATCCAGAACCTGATCAACCAGGTCGGCAACGTCAACAGCAACTGGCAGCAGGTGATCAGCGGCACGTTCCTCGCCCTGGTCGTGGTGGCGCAGACCTATCTCGTACGGCTGAGACGCGTCACTTAATCAACCTCGGCGGTGCCCAGGACGTGGCCGTCGTGGTCCTGCACCTCGATCCGGCTGACGTTGCGCAGCTGGATCGAGCTGGCCCCGATCACCTTGGCGTTGCCGCTCGGCGTCGGCCCCCACACCATCGCCTGCTCCACCTGGCCCGACGACCCGCGCACCTGGCAGTGGAACGGACCGTCGCCGCTGAGCTTGCTGACGTCGAGCGACACCGAGACCCCCCACGTCTTCGGCGTCAGCACCGCCTGACCGGCGAGGCCACTGCCCTGGGCCGGCTGGAACTGCGCCGTCACCAGTTGAGGGCTCGGCAGCACCTGGGGCTGCCGGCTCTCGCGGCTGCCCCGCAGCACCCCGATGCCGATCGCCACCGCGACCAGCACCACGGCTGCGGCGGCCAGCCAGCGGACACCAGCCATGCGGCTCTGCCGGGAACGCTCGGCCCGCAGGCGGCGCAGCAGGCCCTCGATGTTCTCCGGGCTGGGCCGGGCCGACATGCTGACCGGCGCGGTCGCGACATCGTCGTCGGCCCGCTCAGCCTCGGGCAGGCGGCGCAGCAGCTCGGGCACGGCAGCGAGACGGTCGAGCTCGTCCCGGCAGCGGTCGCAGTCGCGCAGATGGGCGTCGAGCCGCTCGGTGTCCGCCTCGTCGAGGCCGCCGAGCAGGTAACCGCCGAGCAGGCGGTGCAGCTCATCGTGGTCGGTGCTCACCGCAGCACCCCCATCTCTTCGAACACTGTGCGTAAGGCCCGCACCGCGTAATAGGCGCGGGACTTGACCGTGCCCTCCGGAACCGAGAGCTGGCGGGCGGCGTCAGCCACGCTCTGGCCCTCGTAGTACATGGCCCGGACCACTGCCTGGTGGTCGGCCGACAGCCGCTCGATCGCCTCGGCCACCAGCCAGCCCTCGACCATCCGGTCGACGTTGTCGGCCGACGGCATCGCGTTGACCGCGGCCTCGTCGGCGACCAGGTGCGGGCGGCGCTGCTCGGCCCGCCACGCGTTGGTGACCACGTTGCGGGCGATGGTCAGCAGGTAGGAGCGGGTGCGGCCGGGATCGGGGTCGAGGTGGTCGATGTGCTTCCAGGCGCGTAGCAGGGTCTCCTGCACGAGGTCTTCCGCCCGGTGCCGGTCGTGCACGTAGCGCAGAATGAAGCTGAGCAGCACCGCGTAGTGCTCGGTGTAGAGCGCGGTCATCAGCTCCTCGTCGGGGCTCACCCGTCGCCTCATCCGCGCCCGCCTTCTCGACCTTCGCTCCGCCACCACGTTGTACACCGTGACGGTGAACTCGGTTCGACCGGGCTTTTGCCGACGTGGCGTACACCGAAAGAACGATGCCCGGTCCCCCTCGCCGGGACCGGGCATCGCGTCACATGTCGGACGTCACGGTTTGTCTTTGCAGAAGGTTCCGGGCTTGGCCGGCCCGCCGTAGCGGAACGACCGCTTCGAGGGCACGGCCGGTTCGACCGATTCATCGAGGATGGGCTTCACCTTGTAGAACGGGATCACGTCCTCGCCGACCCGCAGCCCGGTCGGGAAGCTGCGCATGTAGAGATCGACGGCCGGGCCGTCGACGAAGCCGACGCTCGAGAACCGGGCCGAAGTGTCTTTCTCGGGACCCGTGCCGTTGCCCATCGCGGTGCCACAGGGCTGCTCGCGGCTGGCGGCCACCTCGCCGAAGACCTGCAGGTAACCGGAGCGGTTGAACTCCACGCCCCTCTCGGTCCAGTTCGTCTCGGGGAAGTAGCCGATCCACTCGGTGTCGTAGGCGACCCACCAGGCGTCCTTGAAGTACTGGATGCCGAACTTCTTGGTGATGCCGTAGGTAAGGGTCGCGCCCGGCTTCACGGTCGGGCTCACCTGCACGAAGCCGCATTTGTTGTAACAGGTCGGCTCGCCGTTGACCCAGTGGAAGACGAACAGGTGCGGGTCGTCGTCGCCGTTGACCAGGCGGTCGACCGTCCAGCCGATCTCGACGATCTGCTTGCCATCGGCCGACTGGAGCGCGACCTCGGCCAGCGAGTGGTAGTCGGTCTTGTCGAGGTCGGGCTTGCCGATGGTGACGTTGGCGAAGAGACCCGAGGTGTCGGCGGCCTGCGAGCCGACGTTGTACAGGTAGCTGACGTCGTTTGCGGCGGCCTTCACACCGAGGGGCTTCGGCGGCACGGCGTCGGTCCGCTCGGTGCGGATCACGCCGGCTCGGCCGCCGCTGCGGCCCTTCGGCCCGTACCGGGCCCGCGGCACCAGCGAGCCGGTCGCGTCGGGTGCGGCGGCGGAGAGACCCTCGGCCCGCAGCGTCTTACTGGTGACGCCGTCGCGGCCCTTCTTGATCCGCTTGGGACGATCGCCCCACGGCAGGACGGGCGGCGGCGGCAGCACCTGATCCGCGCCCGCCACTACGGCGTCGGCGTCGGCGTCGGGCGAGTCGTCGGCAACCCCCGCAGCCGCGCTCGCCTCGGGTGGGGTAGCGATCTGGTCGGCCCCTGCGCTCACGGTGGATACCACACCGATGGCGCCGACCACGGCAACCGCTAGGCCGGCGGCTAGGAGACCGCGGCGTGACTTCAACACGTGTCCGTCCTCGTTGATCGGGGGGTCGGAGGAGGGTGCGAGGCTGCCTCCGGCACCGGTTCTCGGCGGCGACGTCACCATATAGCTTTCTCGATTGCCGAGGCCCTGCTCAGCTTGATTTCCGCCTTAACGGTTGAGGCGGTGAGCCGATCCGGTGATACATCGGCGCATTTCCCTGACAGAGCGTGTCGGCATGACTCCGGAGAGCCTGATTCGTGCTTTGTTGAGAAAGAGGCTAACTCCGGTGAGCTTCTTTCAGCTCCCGCGAGTCGCGCCGCCCGCACGGTCCGCCCCGAAGGCACAGAACCCCTTGTCCCGGCAGGGTTCCGTGCCGTCCGGCCGGCTTCCAGGGAGCCGAACTGCCAACTCTCGGCAGCCGTCACTGTGCGCAATGGAATGTCTCGCAATCTGTCCGGATATATCCGGATCGTTAATTGCCGATCTTGATTCGTCCGGCTCGGAACGTTTCGGGCATGCCTGCTATCGGCGACTCGATCAAATGATCGGTAATGAGTAAGACCGGCATTCGGCCCGGCCGGCCCGCCGCACCGGTCGCTCTCAGACTGTGGACGGCGTTTGACGGAGGCGTCCCAGCCGCGCCAGCATGTTGACCATGCAGCGGAAGGGCATCCCTCTCATCGCCGACCTGGCGATCGATCTGGCGCGGTGCGCCAGCGCCTGCTGTCCCAGCTGACCAGCGCTTTCCGCGTCGTGGCCGACACCACGCGATCCTGATCGGCTGACTTCCCGCCATCCTGGCCGCCCGGGCGGTAGTGTGGCCCTAAACCTATAGGACTGATAGGCAATGTATAAAAAGCGAGGAGCTCCCGTGACTGTCGTCGACGCCCGTCCCGACCATCTCGCCGTCGCCGCCCGTTTCGCCATCGCCCCCGAGCAGTGGCCGGTCGCCCCGCGGTTCAATCCGGTCGACCGGTGGTACCACCGGCTGCACGTCGCCGACGACCACGAGGTCTGGCTGCTGACCTGGCTGCCCGGTCAGGGCACCGAATGGCACGACCACGGCGGCTCGGCGGGCGCGTTCCACGTCTTCGGCGGCACCCTCACCGAGGACACGGTGGCGGTGGCCGACGGCCACCCGCCCCGCGTCACCTCCCGTGAACTGGGCGAGGGGGCAGGCCGCCGGTTCGGCCGCCACCACGTCCACCGCATGACCAACCGCTCGCGCCGGCCCGCGGTCAGCGTCCATGTCTACGGCCCCGCCCTGACCACGATGACCAAGTACCGCCTCGGCGCCGGGAGCCTCGAAGTGCTCGCGGTGGAACGGGCCGGCGCCCAGTGGTGACCGCAGCTCCGGCCGGCTCCCTGAGCATCGACCAGATCCTCGCCAACGCGCGGACCCGCCTGACCCGGGTCGGCCCGCTGCAGACGGCGGCCGCGCTGGGCCGCGGCGCGGTCCTGGTCGACATCCGCCCGGCCGCCCAGCGGGCCCAGTTCGGCGAGATCCCGGGCGCCGTGGTGATCGAGCGCAACGTGCTCGAGTGGCGGCTCGACCCGCGCAGCGACGCCCGGCTGCCCTTCGCCGACAGCTACGACCTCGAGGTCATCGTCACCTGCCAGGAGGGCTACACCAGCAGCCTGGCCGCGGCTGCCCTGCAGGATCTGGGGCTGCACCGGGCCACCGACCTGGACGGTGGTTTCGCCGCCTGGCGCGACGCCGGCCTGGCGACGATCCCGGGTGGCTCCTAGGGTCCCCGTCTGTTCTCCCAGAGATCACCGCGAGATAAGTCGATGTACCCGGTAGTTGATCGCACCGTCCAGTGTTGATACTGGGACCATGGACGGCGAGATCGATCCGGGTAGACGGCTGCCGGTGCCGGTCACCGTGCTCGGTCCGCTGCACCTGCTGGCGCAGCGCGTGCACCGCCTGGCCAACACCGGTCACGGCCACGAGGCGCTGGCGGCGGCCGATGCCTATCTGGCCATCGCGCACGCCGTCGGCGACGACCGCACCGTCCTGTTCCTCGTGCAGGGGCAGATGTACGCCAACCTCTATATGGGACGCCTGATCGAGGCGGCCGACCTGGGCGAGCGGCTGCTGCGGTTGCACCAGGCGGCCGGCTCGACGCTCGGCGAGGCCAAGTGCCTCTGCGACCTGGCCCAGGTCGACGTCCTTCGTGGACGCTACTTCGTCGCCATGCGGAATCTGGCCCGGGCGGCCGTGCTGCTCGACCTGCCCTACACCGACTTCGGCCGGCGCATCTCGGCCCTGTGCTCGTTCGCCGAGGCGGCGACGGCGGCCGAGATGTACGAGATCGCCGCCGCCACCTACGAGAAACTCAGCATCACCCACGCGAACTTCAGCCTCGTGCACGCGGCGACCCTGCTCCACTGGGGTCTGCGGCTCAGCCACGTCGGCCGGCACGACGAGGGTGCGACCCGGCTGCGGCGCAGCGCCGAGATCACCCGCCGTCAGGTCGAGCAGCGCCCCGACGACATGGTGGCGGCCGCCATGCTCGCCCTCGCGCTGGCCAAGCTGGGCGACGTGGTTCCGGCCGAGAAACTGGCCCGGGAGGCGGTGATGCCGCTGCGCCAGTCGGAGAATTTCCGGTACGCCCGGATGGCGCACCTGGCCCTCGGCATCAGCCTGCGCGCGCAGGGAGCGCTGGCCGAGGCACGCACCGAGTTCGTGGCCGCCCGCGAGTTGTGCGCGTTCGGCCCCCGCCCCGACGAGAAGCCGGTGATCCGCTTCGAGATGGCGCTGACCGCGCTGGCCATCGAGGACGGCCAGGCCGGGCGGGACCTGTTCGAGGCGGTCGAGGGCCAGACCCGCGAGTTGTGGCGACTGCGCATGCAGCGACTCGCCATGCTGCGCCAGGCCCGCCAACGTGAGGAGTCCGAGGCGGCCCTCGAGCGGGCGGAACGCGAGGTGCTGCGCGACCCGCTCACCGGCCTGGACAACCGCCGCCGCTTCGACCTGCTGATGGACCGCATCGACCGGGGGCTGGCGGCGACCCCGATGGTGCTGCTGATCGTCGACGTCGACCATTTCAAGGCGATCAACGACGCGTACTCGCACGCCACCGGCGACCGCGCGCTGCGCGAGGTGGCCCGGATCCTGCGCGCGCACTGCCGCACCGAGGACGTGCCGGTCCGGTACGCCGGCGACGAGTTCACCGTCTTCCTCCAGGGTGACCTGGCCGTCGGGCGCGAGGTGGCCGAGCGCATCCGCGCCGCCGTCGCCCGCACCGACATCGTTCCCGGCGTCCGCCTCACCGTGAGCGTCGGCCTGGCCGTCCTGGGCGAGGGCATGTCCGGCGAGACCCTGTTCCGCGAGGCCGACGACCGCCTCTACGCGGCCAAGTGGAGTGGCCGCAACACCATCTCGTCCTGACTCAGTTCGGCTTCACGACCCCCGAGCGGCCGCTGTAGAGGCTGCGCGAGTTGTCGAGGCCGCGCGGGGTGCCCGGGGCGTCGAGCCAGACGATGTACGGCGCCCCCGGCTTCAGCCCGCTGATGGTGGCGCTGCCGGTGCACCCATCGCCGGTGGTCACCGTCTGCCACTTCGGCTCCGGCTGGGCCCCGCTGACGATCTCCTGCGGTACGGCGGCCACCCGGTAGACCTTGCCGTAGCGGGCGGGCCACTGCACCTTCAGCGAGCCCGCGCCCGGCGTCACGGTCATCGGGATGAGAACCTGTTCGACGTCCTCGTTCCAGGCGATCGCGCAGGCCGAGCTGGTGGGCAGGAACGAGACCGGCGGCAGTGCGGGCGGGAACGTGCCGCTGCGCCGGGTCACCGCACTGGGTGTCGCCCGGCCCGGCACGACGTTCACCCAGGCCTCACCCGGCGGGACCGTCGGGCTCGCGCTCGCCGACGGGCTCGAGCCGCTGCCACAGGCCCCCAGCAGGAACGGCAGCACCGCGAGCACGGAAACTCGGCGCATCTCTCCCCCTCCCCCTTCCGTTCGGCGCGGAGGGGCCGGGGCTTAGGGCCGGCCCCGCCCCGGGTCGTCCCCTGTATGTCCGGAGGGCGGGCCGGTCGTTCCCTTTATGTCCGGGGGCGGGACGGTCGTTCCCTTTGTGTCCGGGGGCGGGACGGTCGTTCCCTTTGTGTCCGAGGGCGGGACGGTCGTCCCCCGCACGACGAGGCGCGGCGGGATCACCACCTCGCGGTGGGCGATCTGTGCGCCGTCGATCCGTTCGACCGCGCGGGCCACGGCCAGCGTCGCCATGGTCCCGATGTCCTGGGCGACCGTGGTCAGGTCGATATGCGCGAGCCGGCTGAAGCTGCTGTCGTCGTAGCCCACGACGCTGATGTCGCCGGGAACCGAGAGCCCGTGGCGCCGCAGCACGTCGAGCAGGCCGGTGGCGCTGAGGTCGTTGAAGACGGTCACCGCGGTCGGCGGCTCGTCGAGCAGTTCCCGGGCCGCCCGCGCGCCGTCCTCCTCGCCGAAACCGCCGTTCACCACCCTTTCGTACGCCTGAAGTCCGTGCCGTCGCATGGCGTCGCGGTAGCCCTGGCGACGTTCCGCCGACGACAACCACCGTCCGCCGTCGACGTGAGCGATGTTCCGGTGCCCGAGCGCGACGAGGTGGTCGACGGCGAGGTGCAGCCCACGCCCGTCGTCGGTGCGCACCACGTCGACCTGGCGCTGCCGCACGGCACGCATCATGGCTACGACCGGCAGCCGTCCGGCGAGGGTGGCCAGTTCGGCCGTGGGGATCTGGGGCCCCAGCAGCACGAGGGCGGCACACCTGTCCTGCAGAAGGCTCGCGATCGCCGTACGCTCGTCGCGTCTGGGGGTGACGGCGCTGAGCGTCAGCTCGTACCCGATCTTCTCGGCCGCGTCGTAGAGGCCGGTCAGCAGGTCGTCGTGGAAGGGGTGCATCACCCCGAAGACCACTCCGAGCAACCGGCTCTGCCCGCTGCGCAGCAGCCGGGCCCGGCTGTCGGGCTGGTAGTCGAGCCGCCGCGCCACCTCGAGCACCCGCTCCCGGGTGGCCGCGCTGGCCCCCGGCGCGTCCCGCATCACGATCGACACCAGCGCCACCGAGACGCCGGCCGCCGCCGCCACGTCGGCGAGGGTCACCCGCCGCTCACCGCTCACCGCTCACCGCCTGGTCGCCGCGCACGCGCTCGCCGCCCTGGCCGCCACTCATGCGCCTGCCGCCCGGTTGCCGCTCATGACCGGAGAATTTACCTGTGATCACTAGAACGTTCTAACCCCGACACGACTAGAACGTTCTAGAGTCGGATCCGTGGAGAATCTCACCGCCGGCCGCCGCTGGGCGGCACTGCTCGCCCTCGCTCTGGGCGGTTTCGGCCTCGGCCTCACCGAGTTCGTGGCCATGGGCCTGCTGCCCGACCTGGCACGGGATCTGCTGCCCGAGGCATACGCCCGCTCGGCGCCCGACGCCGTCGCCACGGCCGGCTGGATGATCACGATCTACGCGCTGGGCGTGGTCGTCGGCGCCCCCACCATCGCGGCCCTGACCGCCCGCCTGCCCCGCCGGCGCCTGGTGCTGGTGCTGCTCTCGCTCTTCGTTATCGGCACCGTCGCCTCGGCCCTCGCCCCGACGTTCGCGCTGGTGCTGGCCGGCCGCTTCGTGGCCGCGCTGGCCCACGGCGCCTACTTCGGCGCGGCCGGCCTGCTGGCCGCGACGATGCTCGGCTCCGGCAGTCAGGGCAAGGGCTTCGCGATCGTGCTGGGCGGCCTGACCGCCGCCAACGTCTTCGGCGTCCCTCTGATCACGGCCCTGGGCCAGGCCGCGGGCTGGCGCATCGCCTACCTCGCGGTCGCCGCCGTCTTCGCCTTCACGCTGCTGTTCGTGTTGTTCACAGTGCCCGAGGTGGCCGCTGCCCCGGGCGGCTCGCCCCGTTCCGAGCTGGCCGCCTTCAAGTCCCCGCACGTCTGGCTGGCCGCGGCGGTGGCCGCGATCGGCTTCGGCGGCTTCTTCGCCGTCAACAGCTACATCGCCCCCGTCACGACGCACGTCACCGGGCTGTCCGAGTCGTACGTGCCGTGGGTCCTGGCCGTCATGGGCATCGGCATGACCGCCGGCAATGCGCTGGGCGGGTTCGCGGCCGACCACAACCTGCGGCGCAGCGTCCTGCTCGGCTTCGTCGCCATGATCGCCACCATCATGCTGTTCGGCCTGGTGGCGTACCACCCGGTCGGCCTCTTCGCCGGTGCCTTCCTGGTCGGCGTGGCCGCCCTCTTCATCGGCCCCGCCCTGCAGGCACGCCTGATCGCCGTAGCACCCACCGCCCAGCTCATGGGCGCCGCCGTCAACCAGTCCGCGTCGAACGTCGCCAACAGCGCCGGAGCAGCCCTGGGCGGTGTCGTCATCGCGGCCGGCTGGGGTTATCTCTCCTCGGTCTGGATCGGTGTCGCCCTGGCCGCCGCCGGCCTGGCCCTGGCCGTCCTGAGCTTCCGCCTCGATCCCGGCCCCAGCCCGGCCGAGGTCACGCGTCACCCGGAGCCCGCGGCAGCCTGACCACCGCACAGATCAGCCGGGGCCACGCGTCACCCGGAGCCCGCGGCGGCTTGACCACCCGCAGGTCAGACGGCTCGGCCGAGGCGGTAGCCGGCCATCTCGAGCACCTCGTGACCCACGGCCACGGGCGTCCGCAGGCCGGAATCATCGCTGAGGGTCAAAATGCGACCGGCGAGGTCGTACGTGCCCTGAGGGCGACGCTTGCGCCCCGCCACCTTCCCCGCGTACGTTCCGTCCGTCCTGATGTCGAGACGAACCGTGCCGTCCGCGCTGAGCCAGATACCGACCGGCGCCGAGACCGCGACCCTGGCGGTCTTCCGCCCCGAGGCGCCGGGTTGCTCGGCCGCCTGCCCACCCATGGCAATCGCGGACAGGGCGGCAGCGTCCAGAACGGCGGTGTCCACGTGCTGGTGCATGATGGCTCCGAGGGCAGGGGGCATGGAGCCCTCACCTTCGGCAGCCCCAGGGCCGTCTCGCAGCAACCGGCCGGTGCAACCGGGTTGCGTCCGTCGGGCAGCTCGGCACGTGGCCGGGCGTCAGTTCGCCGTGCTGCGCAGGGCGGCCGTCACCGCCGCCATGAGCTTCTCGAGGTAGGCGCCGTCGGGCTTGGTGCGCGAGACGGCCAGACGCCAGTACAGTGGCCCGAGGATCAGGTCGACCGCCAGGTCCGGATCGGTGCCTTCGGGCAGCTCTCCGCGGGTCACGGCCGAGCCGACCAGCTTTTCGCCGACGGCCTGTTGGTGGGTGCGCAGCGCCTTCTGCAGGGTCTCGGCGATCTGCGGGTTGCGGGCCGCCTCGGCCATCAGGTCGGGAATGATCTGGGACGCGATCCGGTGTTGCAGGGCACGGCTCACGATCATCATGATCAGTTGGAGGTCGCCGGCAAAGCTACCGGTGTCGGGGAGCGGCACGCTGCGGCCGGCCACGTCCGACACGATCTCGAGCACCATCTCGAGCTTGTTGCTCCAACGCCGGTAGATCGCCGTTTTGCCGACGCCGGCCCGGCGGGCCACGGCCTCGATGGAGAGCCGGCCGTAACCCACTTCGGCCAGCTCGTGCATCACGGCGTCGCGGATGGCGACAGTGATGTCGCTCCGCAGCACGGCCGCCCCGGCAGGTGCTCGCTTTCCAGTCGCCACGCGGTCACTATACGCCAGGACGTAACGGTTGCGTTCCGCCGTTTGGTCGGATAGCCTCTCCGGACGTCGATACGAAGCCGTTCCGTCGGCGACGACTTGACATGCTGCTTAAGTGTTCTCGCCTAAGGAACCAGGGCCCGGTACCCCTCACGGGCCGACGAGATCGGAGCACCACCCCATGGCTCAGACGGCGGTTGCCGATTCCGACACCGGGCCATCGCTCACCGAGCTGGCCCGCAGTCACGGCCTGACGAAGGCGGGGCGCCTGCCTCGCCTGCCGGAATACACCCGGCAGCTGTGGTCGTACCGTCACTTCATAGCCGCCTTCGCCAACGCGAAGGTGAGCGCTTCGCTGGGCAGCACCAAGCTGGGCGTGGTCTGGCAGCTCCTCACGCCGCTGATCAACGCCGGTGTCTACTACCTGATCTTCGGCGTCCTGATCAACACCAAGCAGAACGTCGACAACTTCATCGCGTACCTCTGCGCCGGTGTTTTCATCTTCGGCTTCACCCAGTCGGTGGTTCAGGCCGGCTCGCAGTCGATCACCGCCAACATCGCGATGATCCGGGCGCTGCACTTCCCGCGGGCCAGCCTGCCCATCGCGGTCAGCCTGGTCGAGGTGCGCAACATGATCGCCTCGATGATCGTGCTGGTCGCGATCGTGCTGCTCACCGGCGAGCCGGTCACGTTCCAGTGGCTGCTGCTGATCCCCGCCCTGGCGCTCCAGACGATCTTCAACACCGGCCTGGCGCTGTTCGTGTCCCGCCTGATCTCCAAGGTCACCGACATCCGCCAGCTCATCCCCTACATCCTGCGCATCTGGATGTACGGCTCGGCCGTGCTCTACCCGGTCACGTTCTTCGCCGAGCGGATCGACGGCTGGCAGCTCGCGCTGGTCGAGTCCAACCCGATGCTGATCTACATCGAGCTCGTCCGGCACGCGCTGATGGAAAACGTCGAGCTCGCCACGTCGGCGCCGCTGCTGTGGCTGCAGGCCGCGATCTGGACAGTGCTTGTCGGATTCGGCGGTTACGTCTACTTCTGGCGCGGAGAGAAGGGTTACGGCCGTGGCTGACCAGCGGCAACCAACCGTCATCGCGGACAACGCGAACATCGTCTACCGCATCTACGGCTCGGTGGCGCCGGGCGCGAACAGCCCGCTGGCCAGCCTCAAGCGGATCATGACGGGCAAGAAGAGCGCGGCCGTGCGCGAGGTGCACGCGGTCAAGGGCGTCAGCTTCGTGGCCTACAAGGGCGAGGCGATCGGCCTGATCGGCACCAACGGCTCCGGCAAGTCGACGCTGCTGCGGGCGATCGCCGGGCTGCTGCCGGTGGAGCGCGGCGGCGGCATCTACGCGGCCGGCCAGCCGTCCCTCCTGGGGGTGAACGCGGCACTGATGAACGACCTGTCCGGCGAGCGCAACGTCGAGCTGGGCTGTCTGGCCATGGGCATGTCGCCGGCCGAGGTCAAGGAGCAGGCGCCCGGCATCATCGAGTTCTCCGGCATCAACGACCGGGGCGACTTCAGCTCGCTGCCGATGAAGACGTACTCGTCCGGCATGGCGGCCCGGCTGCGGTTCTCGATCGCGGCGGCCAAGAAGCACGACGTGCTGCTGATCGACGAGGCCCTGGCCACCGGTGACGCCAAGTTTCGCAAGCGCAGCGAGCAACGGGTCCGCGACCTGCGCAAGGAGGCCGGCACGGTCTTCCTGGTGAGCCACAGCGAGCAGTCGATCCGCGACACGTGCGAGCGCTCCATCTGGCTGGAATCCGGCGTCATCCGGGCCGACGGCCCGACCGACGCCGTGCTGAAGGAGTACGAGACCTACGTCAACAAGTAAGTAGGTCGCTGAGCCTGCTGGCTCCGCTGCGCTCCGCGGGCGATCGCCTCTTCAGCTGGTGAGATGGGGCGCGGTTTTCCGCCATCCGCAAACCCGGCGGCTGTGGAAAACCGAGCCCCATCTCACCAGCGGCGCTCGCACTCCCAGCAGTTACCGCACCGAGAGGTGCACGTGGTTCGTGTGGTCGCTGGAAGGGTCTCCGTTTCCTCGGGAGTACGACTTCCAGCCACTGCTCGGCAGCCAGATGCGTTTGAACCAGATGACGTAGAGCACGCCCAGCCGGCTCGAGTTGCTGATGAAGTAGTTGGCCAGCCGGGTGCCGTACGTCTTGTCACCGCCCGACGCGACCCCGCCGAAGCCGTTCTTCTCGGCCGCGAAGTCGCACGCCTGGCCCTTGGGGTGCTCGCCGCTGTTCTGCTCACGGAAGCACGCCACGTAGCGGGTGAATCCGTCGGCCTGAGCCTGCTTGAGCGCGTGCAGCGTGCGCGGCGTCAGGCAGCCGCTGGTGGTGGGGTCTTTCTGGGTGCAGCCCTCTTCGGACAGCGAACCGTCCCGGTTGCGCGGGGCCGGGCTGGCCTTGTTGCTCGAACTGGCCTGGCTGTCCGACGGCTCGTCGGCGTCCTCACCGGCATTGGCGGCCTTCAGCGCGTTCTCCGCCTGCACCTTGCGCTTGGCCATGAGGTTGACCTGCTTCTGCTGGTTGCGCACCTCGGCGTCGATGGCCAGCTTGGCCCGCTGCTGCGCGTCCCGGTTGGCCTTGAGATCGGCCACGACGGCGTTCTCCTTGACCGCCACGGTCTCGAGCGTCTCGGCCCGATCGAGGAAGCTGCCGGACGAGTTCGCCGTGAGCAGCGCGGTCATCGGCCCGAGGCGGCCGGTGCGGTACGACTGCTGGACGATCTCGTCGATCGCGGCCTGGCGCGGGCCGAGTTCGGCGTCGAGCTGCTTGACCTTCGCGGCCAGCTGGGTCTGCCGCTTGCGGGAGTTGGCCAGCGCCTCCTGGGCCTCGAGGAAGCCCTTGGAGGCGGCCTGGAGCTGCTGGATCAGGGACTTGGGAGCGCCCTCGCCGTCGTCGCCGTTGTCGCCGGGGGCCGCGCCGGCCGGACCGGCCACCGCGACCGCGAGGCCGGAGATCGCGATGAGCAACGCCAATGACGATGCCAATCTTCGCCGGACAGTCTTGTGCCGCACACCTGTTCCTTCCGTCGGCCGCCGACCGAGTTAGCTGACGGGCTCGGGACGGAAGTGATCCCTACCGCTTGCGCGGATTCACCCCGGAAAGATTGGTTCCCCGGCTCGCCGTGAAGGCGATTAGGCGGCGGCCCTCTGGGGGTGAGAGCCGCCACCGACCATACCCAACTCATCGAACGATCGACAGTTATCGCACGCAGGGCAATTCGACCACGACCAACAGTCACGGGAATTACGGAATGTGTTTGAACGACTACGAAATAGCCATTCCGCAGCGCTGAAGCGAAGCGAACTCTCGGGTAAACTAGCCGCCGGTTCTGCCACCGAGGCACCGCCCCCGAGGTGCCGGCAGGCCACCGCCCAATCGCCGCGAGGCGAGCCGGGGAACCAGGTCAGTGGGGTGTATCCGCGCAAGCGGTAGGGATCGCTTCCGTCCCGAACCCGTCAGCTAACCCGGTCGGCGGTTTACCGGAAGGAACTGCATTGACCGTACGACCCCGCCGGTGGCTGATGCTTGCCCTGGCGCCGATCGTGGCCCTGTCTTTCCTGGCCGCACCCGCCTCCCCGGCGAGCGCCGAGCCTGATGGCTCCTCGGCCGCGCCCGACGAGGCGGGCGGCTCAGTCGGCAAGAACGTCACTCTGGACGACGTCATCGAGTCCTCGAACCGCAAGTTCGTCGCCGCCAAGGCCGCGGTGGCGAGGTCGACGACGGCGCAGAAGCGGCTGGCCGCCGAGATCAAGGTGGCCCAGGGCCGGCGCCTCGCCCTGTTGCCCGAGGTCAACGCAATCGCCGCGCAGCAGTACCGCACCGGCCACCTCGGCACGGCCGGCTTCCTGCTGGGCAGCCAGGGCTCGAGCGACTTCCTGCAGAAGGCCGTCTCGCTCGAAGAGATCAACACGATTCAGGACCGCAAGCTGGCCGAGCTCAACAAGGCGATCGACCAGGTCAACTCGAAGAAGGCCGCGCTCGACGCCGAGGTCAAGAAGCAGCAGAACAGCCTGGTTGTGATGCGCAAGCAGAAGGAGGCCGCGGACAAGGCCCTCGCCCTGGTCGGCGGTGAAAGCCTGACCCAGGGCGTCGTGCTCGCCGAGTCACCGACCGCGGCGCCGGCGCCGCGCGACTCGAACGGCGGCTTCCCGAGCCTGCCCTGCAACGTCGACGACCCGACGACCGGCGGCTGCATCACCGCGCGCACGCTGCACATGTTGAAGGAAACGCAGAAGGCCGGCTTCGACCGATTCGTGGGCTGCCATCGCAACGGCGGGCCGTTCGAACACCCGAAGGGCCGGGCCTGCGACTGGTCGTTGCAGGATCGGGGCTTCGCGGTCGCGCACAACGCGGACATGAAGACCTACGGCAACAACCTGATGGCATTCCTCGTGCGTAATGCCGACCGCCTCGGCATCTATTACGTCATCTGGTACAAGCAGATCTGGTTCCCGACCAGGGGCTGGAGCTCCTACAGCGGACCGAGCGCGCACACCGACCACGTGCACGTGTCGATGCTCTGATAACGAGTAGGCGAGAAGCCTCGAGTACGCGAAAAAGGGGCCCCGGAGAAATCCGGGGCCCCTTTTGCTGTCCGTTTACGAGGTGGCGCGCCGAACCGGAGCACGCCCCGCCGGCTGGACCGGCGCCGGGCCGACCGGGTGCGCCGGCGGAATGGGCACCGTCACCGGCTTGACCTGGGTGACCTCGACGTCCTTGCCGTGGTGCTGGAGCACCAGGCGAGCCGACCCGCCGCCGTTGCGCAGCGAGTACGTGGCGTCCTCCGCGGTGACGTTCACCCGCAGCCGCAGCCCACGCCAGAGCAGCGAGAACTCCAGGTTGTTGATCCGGCTGGGCAGGCGCGGCGCGAACGACAGCTGACCGTTGAAGTCGCGCATGCCGCCCAGACCGGCCACCAGCGAGATCCAGGTGCCGGCCAGCGACGCGATGTGCAGGCCGTCCCGCGAGTTCTGGTGCAGGTCGTGCAGGTCCATCAGGGCGGCCTCGCCCAGATAGTCGTGGGCCAGCTCGAGGTGGCCCACCTCGGCTGCCATCACGGCCTGGACGCAGGCCGACAGCGACGAGTCGCGCACCGTACGGGCGTCGTAGTAGGCGAAGTTGCGGGCCTTCTCCTCCGGGGTGAAGGCATCACCGCGGATGTACATCGCCATGACCAGGTCGGCCTGCTTGACCAC
Source organism: Paractinoplanes polyasparticus (assembly GCF_019710575.1). Lineage (GTDB taxonomy): Bacteria > Actinomycetota > Actinomycetes > Mycobacteriales > Micromonosporaceae > Actinoplanes > Actinoplanes polyasparticus. The sequence goes on from NZ_JAHWFK010000034.1 coordinate 88,356, forward strand.
CTGCTTGCGGTACAGGTCGAAGTACGGGTAGTTGAGCAGCAGCGGGTACGCCTCGGGCGGGGTGTTCTCGAAGTCCCACTCCTGCAGCCGCGTGAAGCCCTCGGACTGCTGGTGGACGCCCAGCTCCTTGTCGAACGGGATGTGCACCGAGGCCGCCGCGTCCCGCCAGCTCGCCGTCTCCTCGTCGTCCACGCCCAGCTTGCGGGCGAGGTCGGGGTGCCGCTTGGCCGCGTCGGCCGCAGCCAGCATGTTCTGCTGCGCCAGCAGGTTGGTGTAGATGTTGTCGTCGACCACGGCCGTGTACTCGTCCGGGCCGGTGACGCCGTCGATGTGGAAGCGGCCGTGCCGGTCGTGGTGCCCCAGTGAGCGCCACAGCCGGGCGGTTTCGATCAGCAGCTCGAGGCCGACCTCACGCTCGAAGTCGTAGTCGCCGGTGGCCTGCACGTAGCGGCGGACCGCGTCGGCGATGTCGGCGCCGATGTGGAAGCCCGCCGTGCCGGCCGGCCAGTAGGCCGAGCACTCCTGCCCGCGGATCGTGCGCCACGGGAAGGCCGCGCCCTGCAGTCCGAGCGTCTGAGCCCGCTCCCGGGCCAGGTCGAGCGTCGAGTGGCGCCAGCGCAGCACGTCGGCCGCCGCGGACGGCTGGGTGTACGTGAGGGCGGGCAGCACGAAGGTCTCGGCGTCCCAGAACGTGTGCCCGTCGTAGCCGGGCCCGGAGAGGCCCTTGGAGCCGATCGGCCGCTGCTCGGCCCGGGCGCCGGCCTGGAGCGTGTGGAACAGACCGAAGCGGACCGCCTGCTGCACCTCGGGGTCGCCCTCGACCTTGACGTCGGAGTGGTCCCAGAAGGCGTCCAGGTAGTCGCGCTGAGCCTCGACCAGGCCCTCCCAGCCGTCCAGCCGGGCGCTGGCGAGTGCCGCGCCGACCTGGTCACGCACGGCCGGCAGCGAGCGGTGGCTGGACCAGCCGTACGCGGCCAGCTTGACCACCCGCAGCTTCTGCCCCGGCTCGAGCTTGCAGGCGACGGTCGTGCGCAGCCAGTCGGGGTGGCCCTCGGTGGTCACCGCGTGCTTGCCGGGCGTCTCGACCAGGTGCTCCATGGCGGCCGCCATGCGCAGGTCGCTCGCCTTGGTGCGGTGCACCAGCAGACCGCCGGTGCGCTGCTCCAGCATCTCCTCGGCCTGCAGCGGGTGGTCGAGCACGGCGGCGACCCGCGGGTCCTTGCTCATCGGCGGGAGCTGCTCGTTGGCCACCAGCTCGGACTGCAGGATGAGCCGGGACGGGCCGTCGAGCGGCTCCACCTCGTACAGGAAGGCCACCACGGCACGCTGGGTGAAGGAGACCATCCGTACGGTGCGGACCCGGATCGCCTGTCCGGAAGGAGACACCCATTCCACGGTGCGCTCGAGGGTTCCGGCCCGCAGGTCGAGCACGCGCTCGTGCGACCGCAGCTCGCCGTAGCGCACGTCGAACGGCTCGTCGTCGACCAGCAGCCGCATGAGCTTGGCGTTGGTGACGTTGACCATCGTCTGGCCGGACTCGGGGAAGCCGTAGCCGGCCTCCGCGTACGGCAGCGGGCGGAGCTCGTAGAACGAGTTCAGGTACGTGCCGGGCAAGCCGTGCGGCTCACCCTCGTCCAGGTTCCCGCGTATCCCGATGTGACCGTTGGCCAGTGCGAACACCGACTCGGACTGGGCCAGCAGGTCCAGGTCGAGTCTCGTCTCCCGGATGTGCCAGGGATCGACGGGATAAGCCCGTTCACGGATCACGGTGGTGCCTCTCGAAAATGAAAGAGAAAGTCTTGAAGATATAAACGCTGATACGCGTTCAGCGCGTCAGGAGTTCGGACAGGTCCGTGACGACGATGTCGGCACCGTTGTCCAGAAGGGCCTGAGTCTGGCCCACGCGGTCAACCCCGATCGTGATCCCGAACTTGCCCGCGCGACCCGCGGCGACTCCGGCCAGAGCGTCCTCGTACACAGCGCAGTTCTCGGGCGGAATGCCGAGCTGCCTGGCGGCGTAGAGGAACGAGTCGGGCGCGGGCTTGCCGGGCAAGCTTTGCTCACGGGCGGTGACGCCGTCCACGCGTACCTCTATGAGGTCCGCGATACCGGCTGCCTCCAGGACGTCCTTGCAGTTGGCGCTCGCGGACACGACGGCCCGCCGCAGGCCGGCGTCGCGCGCGGCCTTCAGGTAGGCGACCGATCCGTCGTAGACCTGGACGGCGCCCTCCTTGATCTTCTGCAGGACGAGGAGGTTCTTGCGGTTGCCGATGCCGTTCACGGTCTGCAGGTCGGGACCGTCGTCCGGGCTGCCCTCGGGAAGGGTGATCTGCCGAGAGGCCAGGAAGGTGCGAACACCGTCGGCACGCTGCCGGCCGTCGACATATTTGTGATAGTCGGGGCCGGGGTCGAAGGGCACGAACTCTTGCCCGTGCTGCGCCGACCACTTCTCGAGGAACTCGTCGAAGGTCAGCTTCCAGGCAGCATTGTGCACAAGGGCGGTCTGGGTGAGCACGCCGTCAAGATCGAAGAGGCAGGCGGTCACGTGAGGAGGTAGTCCGAGCACGCGCCCAATGTAGTCGCACCTGGGCACCCATGAGTCCGGAAGGGCTGCTTCACGTTTTGCCGGCGGCTTTACGCCCAGTTCAAAGTGCTATTGCGAGCTGGTGTCAACCGGCGTGGCGATCGAGATCCGCAACCCGATCGTGGTACCGATCGGGCCGGTCGCGACGGTGACCTCGTCGCACAGCTGATAGGCGAGCCAGATGCCCCGGCCGCCGACCTCGAACGCCTCGGGAACCTCGGGAGACGCCAGGAACCGCGTCGGGATGCCGGGGCCGGAGTCGGTGACCGAGCACCACGCCGAGCCGCCGGAGACCCAGAGCAGCAATCGCCCGGCGCCCCCGGCGTGCAGCACGACGTTGGTGACGACCTCGTTGACGGCGAGGATGAAGCCGTGCAGGCGGTCACCGGCGAGACCGGCCTCACGCAGACGGGCGGAAACCTCGTGACGCACCAGGGCGATGTCCTCGCGGCCGAAGCGGCAGTCGGCCAGCCGGCCGGAGTCCCGCGACAACGGCTCGGCAAGGACCGCCTCCGTCACCGGAGCCGGCCGCACACCCTGCTTCACTGTGTCCTCCACCGTGGTGCAGCCTACGCGGTGTGCCACCTTGGTGGCACCACGCGTCCACGTTTCAGTTTTCAGTCCGTTCCGGGTGGGATGGGCTCGGAAGTGAATCAGAACAGGTCGGCGATCGTCCGGAAGATCTCCGCGTAGAAGTTGCCGTCGATGTCCCGGTACAGGCTGAAGTCCTTGTCCGGGCTGCCGAAGAACGGCCGCAACGTCCACGCCAGCTGGGTGCCGACGAAGCCGAAGAGCAGGATCCAGATGTAGAGCAGGGTCATGCTCGGCGGCGTCTGCGCGCCGACCGGCTGGCGCGGGTGCTGCTGCGCGAAGCCGGGCGGCGGGATCTGCACCACCGGGGGCTGAACCGGCATGGGGACCGGAGCCGCCGGGCCGGCGGCCGGTGCCGCCCCGTTGGCGGCGCCCTCGGCGGCCGGAGCGCCGGCCGGAACCAGTTCCCTGACCGGCTCCGGAGCCGGCGCCACGGCCGGTGCGGCAACCTTCGGGGTGAGCAGCCCGTGTTCGTTGAGCACCCGCATGCCACCGGTCAGGAACCGCAGGCCGACCAGCGCCGACAGCCCCAGGATGGCCACGTTGAGCAGCTTGAAGAACGCGTAGTCGGGCGCCGTGATCAGAAAGAACAGGCTGATCGGAGCGAACGCCAGCGCCAGCATGGCGGTCACCGTGAGGGCCACCGTCACCAGCGAGAGCGACTGCCGGATCGACAGCTGGGCGCCGAACACCAGGTTGAACAGGTACAGGGTCGGCAGACAGATCGCGAGCGTGACCAGGAACAGCAGCGGCAGCTTGACCGCCGAGGTCAGGGCCATCAGCACGCCGTGGAAGGAGCCGAGCACCGCCCCGTAGACGGCCAGGGCGACCACCGAGCTGACCAGCATCTGGCCGGTCAGCCGGGGCAGGTCGCGGTCCTCCACGATCTGCTGCCAGATGCCCTGCTTGTCGCGCAGGATGCGCTCGATAACCAAGAGTCCGGACGCGTTCGCCACGTGCCTACCCCCAAGGTCGGGTCCGTATCGTCGATACGCCATCGCACCGACGTGTGGGCGGAACGGTACGCCACGGGTGCAACCGAGGGGAAGAGGAAGTCAGCGCCAGCCGACGTCGATGCGGTCTCCGCGCTCGTCGAAGAAGTGCAGGGCGTCCATCCGTACGGCGACCGAGAGCGGATGCCCGGCCGTGACCGGCGGATAGGGCGCCAGCCGCACGCCCAGCTCGGCCGGGCGCCGGTGGTGCCGCCCGGGGTCGTTGAGCACGCTCTCCGGCCCGGACTCGCGGGCCGGGGCCCCGGACGAGCCGTTGGAGCGCCCGGCCAGCCGCTGAAGGGCGCCGCCGATCCGCTTGAGCGGGCCGCCGGGCGGAAGCTCGTCGTCGCGCGCCCGAGTGCCCGGGTCGTCGAGGACGATCGCGGTCGCGCCGATGTCGAGGAAGGCCAGCGACTCGTGCCCGTGGTGCTCCAGGTAACGGATCCGGCCGCGCAGCACGTCACCCGGCACGTCGGGCGCGACCGGGGTCAGCGCCTCGGCCCGCATCCCGACCACGATCCGTTCACCGTGGTAGTGCGCCACCGCACGCGCCCGGATGTCGTTCCAGGGCAGGTAGAGCGCCTGCTCGCCGAAGTTGAGCTCGATGTAGCGCTCGAGGTGCACGTAGACGGCCGCCTCGAGCAGGTTCATCCGCGGAGCGCCGAGGAAGGCCGCCACATAGAGGGTCGCCGGCCGCCCGTAGACCTCAGTGGGCGTGCCGATGTCCTGCAGGACGCCCTTGCGCATGATCGCCACCCGGTCGGCCATGGTCAGCGCCTCGGCCTGGTCGTGGGTCACATACATGGTGGTGACGCCCAGCTCCCGGGTCAGCCCGGTGATCTCGGCCCGCAGCTCCGCGCGCAGCCCGCTGTCGAGGTTGGAGAGCGGCTCGTCCATCAGGAACAGGCCGGGGCGGCGCACGATCGCGCGGCCCATCGCGACCCGCTGCCGCTGCCCGCCGGAGAGCTGGCTCGGCTTGCGCCGCAGCACGTCCCCGATGCCCAGCGCGGAGGCCACGTCGCCCACCCGCTCGACCCGCGGGGCGGGGTCGATGCCGGAGAGCTTGAGCGGGAAGCCGATGTTGTCGCCCACCGTCATGTGCGGATAGAGCGCGAAGTCCTGGAAGACCATGGCGATGCTGCGGTCGCGGGGCGCCAGCTCGAGCACCGGGTCGCCGTTGAGCAGGATGTCGCCCTCGGTCGGGTCCTCGAGCCCGGCGATCATCCGCAGGATCGTGGACTTTCCGCAGCCCGACGGCCCGAGGAGAACCAGGAACTCACCGTCGTCGACGTCCAGGCTGACGTGGTTGACGGCTACCGTGCCGTCCGGCCAGACCTTCGTGACGTCCTTGAGCGAGACGGTCGACACCGCCTACCTCCCCTGCCGGGCAACATCAATGTGATCCCGGTCCCACGACGGCCGGCGATCGGCCTAATTTGACGAGGAGTATCGATGTCACACCATCGGGTAAAGGTGCCATTTGCGCTGAGTGACCGCCTAGTTACTGGTTCGTGGGGAAGAAAACACGGCGCACGACACGCTCCGCGGCATGCCCGTCGTCGAGCGAACAGAAGCGCCTCCGGAAGCTCGCCCGCACCGCTGCGGCCGATTCGTCAGCGTACGACCCGTTCTGGAAGAGGCCGACCAGCGCCGCGTACTCGGTGGCGACTGCACCCGGCGGCTCGGCGAGTAGATCGAAGTACACGCCACGCACGTCGCGGTACACCGGCCAGTCGGGCGCGAAAATCACGATCGGCCGGTCCAGCACGGCGAAATCGAACATCGCCGACGAGTAGTCGGTGAGCAAAACGTCCGCCGCTAAGTAGAGATCCTCGACCACCGGGTGGTCCGAGACATCGACGACCGCCGCCCCCGAGGCGGGCTCGGCCGGGGTCGTGAAGTAGTGCTCGCGGACCAGCAGCGTCGAATCCGGCCCGAGCTCCTCGGCGAACCGTTCGGTGTCGAGCACCCGGCGCCCGCCCGGCAGCCACTCGCGGTGGGTGGGCATGTAGAGGACGACCCGCCGGCCGGCCGGGATGCCCAGCCGCTCCCGCGCCGCGGCGCTGTCCGCGGCCGTCGCGGTGGCCAGCCGGTCGTTGCGCGGATAGCCGACCTCGAGGGTCTCGTGGGAGCACGGATAGGCCGACTCCCACGCGACCGTGGTGAACGGGTTGGCGGTGACGCTGTAATCCCAGCGGTCCGCCCGCCGCATCTGCGCCTGGAAGTCCGGGTCCTTCACTCCGGCCGGATGGTCGGCCTGGTCGGCGCCCATCCTCTTGAGCGGGGTGCCGTGATGGGTCATGACGTGCGTGGTGCCGCGCCGCTTGACCATCCGGTTCGGCCAGTTCACGTTGTTGACCAGGTAGCGGGCCCGGGCGATGGCGCGGTAGTAGGGCAGCGTGCCTGCCACCACGTGGTCGACGCCGGCCGGCATCGCCTTCGCGTACGGCTCGGCCACCACCCACACCGGTCGCAGGTGCGGCGCGAGCTCGGCCGCCTTGGCTGCGATCGCGGCCGGATTGCAGCTGACCCCGCGGAACCAGTACGCCCCGTACAGCGCGAGCGACTGGTCGACCGGCAGCCGCAACTGCACCCGGTAGTAGACCTGCCCGGCGGCCTGCCGGGTACGCCGTTTGACCCAACCGGCGGCCCGGCGCGCCAGCCGCTTGGCCCGGCGGGCCTGGCCGACCGCGAAGTCGAACACGCGCAGCGACCGGTAGGAACCGCCGGCCACCATGCGGTAGCGCACGCCCTCGGTCCGCGCGGGCAGGGGATAACCGCCCGGCGGAAGGTGCGTCTTGTACATCTCGGACATCCGCCCGAAGAATCGGACCCGCGACTCCCGGGGCACCCGGGCGTCGTGCCGCAGCACCCGCAGGAAGTGCCAGATCATCCGCCGGAAGAGCAGGCCGCGCACCTCGTCGGTGGGCGAGGCGTACTTGGTGGCCAGGGCGAGCGCGTGCTCCCAGTGGTCGAACACCTCGAAATGCCGGTCACCGACGGTCCGGGTGATCGCACCGGTGCGCCGCTGCCGGTAGTGCACGCACGTACGGGGCAGGGTGCTGATCCGGGGCGCGGCCAGCATGACCGGGAACGAGAACGAGACGTCCTCGTACCAACCGGCCTCGAAGACGAAGCCGAGGCGCAGCAGGAACTCGCGCCGGACGACCTTGTTCCACGCGACGTGCAGGATGTTGAGCACCTTGGGCCACTGCTCGACCGAGAAGACGTCGGGCGCCGCGGCAAGCGACTTGCGGGCCGTACCGGCCTGCACCCGGCCATCCCAGTGCACCCTGTCCCAGCCGACGATCAGCAGGTCGGCATCGGTCTCGCGCAGACGTTCGGCGGCCGCGTTCAGCGCGCCGTCGGAGAGCCAGTCGTCGGAGTCGACGAACCAGACGTACTCGCCGGTGGCGTGCTCCAGGCCCAGGTTGCGAGCGCGGCCCAGGCCGAGGTTCTCGGGGGCGGTCACCACGCGGACGCGGGGGTCGCGCGCGGCGTACTCGGCCAGGATCGCTCCGCTGTAGTCGGGCGAGCGGTCGTCGACGGCGACGATCTCGAAGTCGGTGAACGACTGGCTGAGCAGCGAGTCGAGGCACTGCCGCAGATATCCCTGCACCTTGTAGACCGGCAGGACGATGCTGAGGAAAGTCACGGGCGGGTGCCACCTGTCCGCCAGTCGGCGATCGTGTTGACGAGGAACATGCCGCCGACCACCACGGTCAGCACCACCATGCCGTCGACCGCGATCCCGGCCAGCGCGCCCACGGTGAGCAGCACGACCCGGCCGTCCCAGCCGAGCGGATCGCCCGTGGCGCGTCCGGTGGGCGCGCCCTTCTCCATCCGGGCGACCAGGTCGTAGTGGTGCAGGGTCAGCATGAAGATCAGCAGGTAGACCACCGGCGTCGGCACCGAACCGGACAGTCCGACGGCCACCACGAAAAGGTATTCGGCGGCGCGCAGGGCGGCCGGGATCAGCCAGTCGAGCGGGCCGCCGTGCCGTGCCCGCGCCGGCAGCCCGGCGCCCAGCACGACCAGCGCCACCACGACCAGGGCCACCTTGGCCGGCGGCTCGATCCACCCGGCGAGCAGCGCCACGACCAGCACCAGGGCCGCAACGGCAGCCGTCGCCGCCACAGCGAGCGGGGCCGGCAGTTTGGCGCGCCCGATCAGCTCGCGCACCAGGAACCCGTCGTCGCGGAAACGGGCGGTGTCCACCTTGTCCAGCACACCGACCCGCATGCTCAGCGCCCGCAGGGACCGCAACCCCAGGGTGTACGCCAGGGCGAAGAGCCCGCAGACGAGCGCGCCGGCCAGCGCGATCCGCCCGTTGCTGAAGATCGCCAGCACCGAGAGCAGCGCCCAGCGTTCGCCGATCGGGAAGACCACGATCCGCTTCAACCAGTACGCGACCGAGCCGGTGTCCCCCTGCACCCGGGTCGACGCCGCGCTCAGCCGGGCGCCGACACCACCGGCGGCCTGCGGGCGCGGGTGCGCGGTGGCCTCGTCGTGCAGCGCGCCGTACCAGGCGTCGGTCATGTGCCGCACGGTCTGCAGCACGATGGCGGCGATGGCGAGCGGCCAGGCGTACGGCAGTCCGATGCGCTCGGCCCCGGCGGCGAGCCCGGCATAGGCCGCGTACTCCTTCGCGCGGTCGGCCATCGTGTCGAGCCAGCCGCCGAACGCGCCGAACCGCCGCGTGTAGCGGGCCAGCTGCCCGTCCACGCAGTCGAGCACAAAGCCCAGGTAGAGCAGGATGCCGCCGGCGATCATGGCGGGCCGGGAGGCCTGCCAGAAGGCGAGCGCGGCCGCGACCGCGAACAGCACCGAGATCGCCGTGACGCCGCTCGGGGTCAGCCGCAGCCGAGCCGAGGCCTTGGTGACCCAGGGCGACCAGGTGCTCACGGCGTACGTGGTGAAGAAGTCGTCCTTCTCCTTCACGGCCATGCGCAGCCTTGCCTTGTCCTCGTCGACCGCGGCGACCTCGGCCCGGACCCGGGCGAGTTCGGCGGCGTCGTGCACCAGGCCGGCCCGCAGCAGGCGCAACGGCGTGGCGACGGGCACCAGACCCGTTTCGAGCAGCGCGGGCAGCAGGTCGGGGCGGTCGGCCACCTCGGCCAGCACCGGCAGGTCGGCCGGCGCGACCCACATCGCGCCGCCGTAGCGCACGGTTCCCGGGCCGTCGGTTGCCGGCAGCACCTTGCCGCGGTCGTCGCGCAGATCGCCGTCCGGGTCGGGCACGACCAGGGCGGTGGTGCGGCCGGCGGGCTCCGTGGCCAGCATCCACAGCAGACTGGGGTGCGCGACCAGATTGCCGGCGCAGATGAGGACACCCTCGTGCGACTGCCGCGCCCGCTCGACCACCACCGGCAAAGCCGACGGGCCGGTCTCGACCGCGCTCGCGCCGGCCGCCCGCAGGGCGCCGGAGAGCTCCCCGACGAGCTGGGCCGAATCGGCGGGATCGAGAGTGGTGCCGGCGCTGATCAGTACGGCCAGCGTCACCGGGAAGTCACCGTGTGCCTCCTTGGCGGCCTGTGGCGCGCGGGGTAGCGCCCGAAGAGCCGGAAATCGGCACCCAGGTTAACAGCGGAGAGTACGGGGGTACGGGTCACCCTTACGGGAGCCAGCACGCCCTTCTCCACCTGGGGACCGAGGGCGGACGGTCACCGCGCCCTTACCGTCGAAGTAGAGCCGGCAAGCAGCCGGAACTCATGTGTGAAGGAGTGAAGTGACAGTGACTCGCCGTCTCGCTCGCCCCCGGGACAATCGCTGGATCGCCGGTGTCTGCTCCGGGCTGGCCCGCCGCTTCGGCGTGTCGCCCGGCATCATGCGGCTGATCTTCGTGGTCTCCTGCCTGCTTCCCGGTCCGCAGATCCTGATCTACATCATCCTCTGGGCTCTGCTGCCCAACGAGTGACCGCACGCGGCGCCCGGCCGGCCACCCCCGGCCGCGGCCGCCGCGCACGACCCACCGGGCGCCGCTGCCCCCGCCCCCGGAACGGCGGCGCCCGGTGCAACCTCACACACACAAAGCCGCCCGGCGCCTTTCCTGGCACCGGGCGGCTCCTGCGATCAACGACCGCTCACGGACTGCCGAAGGTCACGGTCACGGTCGAGTAGCCCAGCCGCGTGAAGAGGCTCTCGAGCATGCTCTCCGTGTTCTGTTTGGCGCGCTCGTCGAGGCCGCTGGCCCGGGCGGCCTCGGTAATGCGCTGCTGGGCCAGCGCGTACACCTGCTGCTGCTTGCCGGGGTCGCTCTTGAACGCGTCGCCGAAGCGGTTCAACAGGCCCCGCTCCTCGGCCACGACGTAGCTCTTCTGCAGGTCGAGGTTGGCCGTGCCCTGCTGCGGGGGCGGCAGCGTGATGGTCACCGTGTTCTTGTCGTTGTCGATCTGGAGCGCCTTGTCGGAGAGGGAGCCGAACTCGACGTACTGCTCGACGGTGCCCGAGCCGACGAACAGCGTGCGGCGGTTGACCAGGAAGTCGGGGATGTTCTCCTTGTTCTCCTGCAGGTCGACGATGACCTGGAAGGTGCCGTCGGCCGCCACGTAGCGGCTGAGGTCGCGCATCGACTGCAGCAGCACGGGCTGGCTGCGGTCGGTCGTCTGGTCGGAGAACGGGTTGTCGAAGCCGGGCAGCACGTTGACCGCGCGCAGACCGAGGCAGGCCGCGACCATGAGCGCGAAGACGAAGAACGTGAAGATCAGCAGGCGGGCGAAGCCGCTGATCCTGGACGCGGGCTGCTCAGGCCCGGCCGGTGGCGGCGCGGGCTCGGCTGACGGCGGCTCGGCCGACGGCGGCAGGGCCGGATATTCGCGTGTCGGCTCGCCCACGCCGTCGCGCGCGGAGACATCGGAGGAGACATCTTCCGGAGACTTGGCCATGAGCTCACGGTACGAGGGGGGTGCGACATTCGCAGCCTCACCGGTTTCCGCTGCCGGCCACCGCCGGCCGGCTCAGCTCACGCGAAAGCGTTCAATCCGGTCAGCTTCTGGCCGATGACCAGCTGATGGATCTCGGAAGTTCCCTCGTAGGTGAGAACGCTCTCGAGATTGTTCGCATGGCGCATGACGGGATATTCCCCACTGATCCCGTTGCCGCCCAAAATCGTCCGGCAGGTGCGGGCGATGGCGATCGCCTCCCGCACGTTGTTGAGCTTGCCCACGCTGACCTGCTCGGGTCGCAGCGCCCCGGCCGAGTCGCGCAGCCGGCCCAGGTGCAGTGCGAGCAGGTAGCCCTTCTGCAGCTCGAGCGACATGTCGGCCAGCTTGGCCTGGGTGAGCTGGAAGCCGCCGATCGGCCGGCCGAACTGCTCGCGCGTGGTCGCGTAGTCGATCGCGACCCGCAGGCAGTCGCGCGCCGCCCCCATCGAGCCCCAGATGATGCCGAAGCGGGCCTCGGTCAGGCACGACAGCGGCGCCTTGAGGCCGCGCGCCTCGGGCAGCCGCGCGCTCTCGGGCAGCCGCACGCCGTCCAGCGTGATCTCGCCCGTGCTCGAGGCCCGGAGGGACATCTTGTTCTTGATCTCGCGGGCCGAGAAGCCGGGGGTGTCGGTCGGCACGGCGAAGCCGAACACGCCCTCCTCACCCCGGGCCCAGATCACCGCGACGTCGGCCAGCGGCGCATTCGTGATCCACATCTTGCCGCCGTCGAGCACCCAGTCGGCGCCGTCGCGCCGGGCCCGGGTGGACATGTTGGCCGGGTCGGAGCCGTGGTCGGGCTCGGTCAGGCCGAAGCAGCCGATCAGCTCGCCGGCCGCCATACCGGGCAGCCAGCGCTGCTTCTGCTCCTCCGAGCCGTACTTCCAGATCGCGTACATGGCCAGCGAGCCCTGCACGCTGACCAGCGACCGGACCCCGGAGTCGGCTGCCTCGAGCTCCAGGCAGGCCAGTCCGTAGGAGACGGCGGACGCACCGGCGCAGCCGTAGCCGGTCAGGTGCATGCCGAGGAGGCCGAGCTTGCCGAATTCGAGGGCCAGCTCGCGTACGGGAACCTTGCCGTCCTCGTACCAGCCGGCGACGTGCGGGCGGACCTTGTCGTCGGCGACCCGGCGCACGACGGCCCGGATGTCGCGCTCCTCGTCGTTCAGCAGCGTGTCGAGATCGAGCAGATCGAGGGGCGCGACCATCACTCGACGACCAGCACCCGCGCGTGGATCTGGTTGCGCTGCTGCAGCGCCGCCCGCAGCGCGCGGTGCAGGCCGTCCTCGAGGTAGAGGTGACCGTGGTATTCGACGACGTGCGGGAAGAGGTCGCCGTAGAACGTCGAATCCTCGGCCAGCAGCTTGTCGAGGGCGAGCTCGCGCTTCGTCGTGATCAGGTCGGCCAGCCGGATCGGCCTCGGCGGGATCTCGGCCCACGCCTTGAGGGTCGTGTGATGGTCGGGATAGGGAGCGCCGTCCCGGACCGCCTTGAAGATCACGGCCGATCCCCCTCTCCGAACTGTTCGCGAATTCGCTGCCAGCCTAGCCCGGCTCCGGTCACTCGGAAGCCTTCGGCGTCGCGGCCCATCGGCCATGATGCACCACGTCGTCCACCGGCCGGTGTCCGCGTTTGAGTGACGGAGACCTCTTGTCCGGTGCCCGATAGCCGACGGTCAGGGTGCCGATCGGCGTGTATTCGGCCGGCACCCCGAAAGCGTCCTTGAAGGTCTGCACGGTCGGCACCGGGATGCCGAAGAAGCACGACGCCAGCTCCTCGTTGACCGCGCTGAGGTGCATGAGCAGCGCGGCGAATCCGGTGTCGATGTCCCAGTACGGCACCGGCCAGTGCGACTCGCTGCGGTCGGTCCAGCCCTTGTCGGGCTGGGCGTAACGCTCGAGATAGGCCGACTTGTTGGACAGGCACACGATGATCGCCGGGGCGGTCCGCATCCGGGTGAGCCAGTCGCCCTTCCACGCCTCGTCGGTCTTGGCGTCGCCCAGGTCGCCCTCGGTCGTCGACTCCCAGTAGAGGTCGCGGTCCTTCTGCTCGGTGAGCACCAGGAAGCCCCAGCCCTGCGAGAAACCGGCGCTGGGCGCCCGTAGTCCGTGCTGGACCACCTTGTCGAGGAGCTCGGCCGGCACCGGGCGGTCGGGGTCGTAGCTGCGGATCATCCGCCGCCGGCGGACCACCTCGTCGAACTCCATCAGCCCTTGATCCCCCACGAGGCCGTCCAGCGCTCGCCCGGCGCCAGCACGATCAGGTCGCGGCCGGTGCGGAAGGCGTCGGGCGGGCAGGTCATCGGCTCGATCGCCACCGAGCGGCGGAACCGCTCGCCGTGCAGGGTGTCGCCCGTGAAGACCTGCCAGTACTTGAACTTGTCGTCGGCCCAGACCACGACCTTGCGGTCGGCGGACGGGTCGGCGATGGTCACCTCGGTGATGCCGTCGGCGTCGTGGATGATGTCGCCGAACGTGGTGTCGAGCACCAGGTCACCGATCTTGCGGGGCTCGGTGAAGTCGTACTCCGTGCCGGCCACCGCGTTGGCGCCGATCGGCAGCAGGCGGGCGTCGGCGACGATGCGCTTGCGGCCCGGCACGTGCAGCAGCGTGTCGTTCACGCTGACCCCGGCCAGCTGAACGTACGGGTGCACCGAGTAGCCCCACGGGGCGTCGTCCGACGAGTTGTTCACGACCGCCTGGTCGCAGCGCAGGCCCGCGGCCGAGACCGACCAGGTCGTCCGCAGGGTCAGCCACCACGGGTAACCGATCTGGGCCGGCAGCTCGTACTCGAGGGTCACGGCCGACGCGCTCTGCTCGACCAGCGTCCAGCGGCTCCAGTTGACCAGGCCGTGGATGGCGTTGTTGCGGGCCGGCTCGGTCAGCGAGAGCTGGTACTTCTGCTCCTCGAAGGTGTACTGCCCGTCGCGGATGCGGTTGGGCCACGGGGCCAGGATCTGGCCGGCCGAGGCCGGGGAGAGCTCGTCCACCTCGAAGCCGTCGAGCACCGCCACGTCGCCGGCGGAATAGCCGCGGAGCGTGCCGCCGACCTCCACGACGACGGCGCTCTGCCCGTCCGCCTCGATGGACCACTGGGTGCCGGACTTCGCGGCAACGACACTCGTCATGGCTTGGACATTATCGGTTCGCCTCGTCGCCGGTGTCGGCTGCCGGGGCCTGGGGTGGCCGATACCTCAGCAGGGCCGGGAACGCCGCGGCCAGAACGACGGCCAGACCAGCCGCCGCGAAACCGCCGCCGGCCCACGAGGCGGTGGTCGAGGTGAGGTCGGCGGTGGCGCCCGCCCGGAGGTCGCCCAGCCGCGGGCCGCCGGCCACCACCACCGTGAAGACGCCCTGAAGCCGCCCGCGCAGCCGGTCGGGCGCGTAGACCTGCAGGATCGACTGCCGATAGACCGCGCTCACCAGGTCGGCCGCCCCGCCCACAGCCAGCAGCAGCACCATCAGCCACAGGCTGTGGGCCAGGCCGGAGAGCCCGATGGCCACGCCCCAGGCCACGACGGCGATCACCAGCGCCACGCCCTGCCGCTTGACCCGGCCGATCCAGCCCGAGGTCAGGCCGCCGAGGACCGAGCCGATGGCGATCGCGGCGAACAGCCAGCCGACCGCCCAGTCGCCGCCGAACCGGTCGGCTGCGACCTCGGGGAACAGCGCCCGGGGCATGGCGAAGACCATGGCCACGATGTCGACCGCGAACGACAGCAGCAGCACCGGCTGGGTGACCAGGAACCGCAGGCCGACCAGGATGCCCCGCACGCCCGCCGTGGGCTTGTCCGCACCCGGCTCGTGCTCGACCGGCGGGATCGGCGGCAGCTTCCAGGTGGCCCAGAACGAGATGGTGAACAGCAGGGCGTCGACGGCGTAGGCGACCGTCACCCCGTGGCCCGTGCCCGAGATCGCGAAGATCAGACCGGCCGCCAGCGGACCGAGCACCCCGCCCGCGGTGGTGGTCGTGTAGGCCAGGGTGTTAGCGGCGGGCACCAGGCCGGCCGGCACGATGCGCGGGATGATCGCCTGACGGGTGGGCGAGCTGATCGCGAAGCCGGCCGACTGCACAGCTGTGAGCCCGAGCAGCAGCCAGGCGCTGTTCAGGCTGAACAGCGCCTGGACCAGCAGGCCGGCGGTCGCCACCCAGGCCAGCAGCGAGCTGGCCAGCAGCAGCTTGCGCCGGTCGACCACGTCGGCCGCGGCGCCGCCCCAGAGCCCGAAGATCAGCAGCGGGACCAGGCCGGCGATGCCGAGCAGGCCGACCCAGGCCGAGGAGTGCGTGATCGCGTACATCTCGACCGGCACGGCCACGGCAGTGAACTGGAAGCCGAAGAACGAGAGTCCGTTGCCGATCCACATCCGGCGGTAGGCGATGACTTTCAGCGGCCGGATGTCGATCACCCAGGACTTGCGTTCCTTGAGCTCGGCGATCTTCTCGCCCTCTTCGACGGCGTCCTGGCTCAAGGCGCGAGCCTTTCCACGATCCAGACCCCGTTTCCCGTACGGCGGAAGCGCAGCCGATCGTGCAGGCGGCTGCTCCGGCCCTGCCAGAACTCGACCGTCCCGGGCACGACGCGGAACCCGCCCCAGTGCTCGGGGGCCGGCACCGGCACGTCCGCGAAGCGCTGCGCGGCGGCCGCGTAGGCCTCGTCGACCGCCGCCCGGTCCGGCACCACCGACGACTGCGGGCTGGCCCACGCGCCCAGCTGCGAGCCGCGCGGCCGACCGGCGAAGTAGGCCTCGGTCTCGTCGCGGCTGACCCGTTCGACGGCCCCGCCCACCAGCACCTGGCGCTGCATCGGGAACCAGGGGAAGACCAGGCTCGCGTACGGGTTGGCGGCCAGCTCACCACCCTTGCGCGAGCCGTAGTTGGTGAAGAACACGAAGCCGCGCTCGTCGTACTCCTTGAGCAGCACCGTGCGCGCCGAGGGCCGGCCGTCCGGGGTCGCGGTCGACACGATCATCGCGTTCGGCTCGGGCAGCCCGAAGGCGGCGGCGTCGGTGAACCAGGCCTCGAACTGGGTGCGCCAGTCGGCCGCCAGATCCGTCTCGAGGAGCGCCCCGCGCGCGGTGTAGTCGCGCCGCATGCTCGCGGGCGAGGGTGGTTCGAGGGTCACGAAAGCTCCTGCGTCAGGTGTCCGGCCGATCGTTAGCACTGCAAACGACCCTAAGTCGCTCCGGCCCGCGCGTCAGGTCGGTGAGGATGGGTGTCGCGGAGAGCACATCCCGGCGGGTCGACCCGCCGTTACCCGGCGAGCAAGATGAAGCACCTACAGCATTCTGTCCCAGGGAGGGTCGTGACCGACTTCAAGCCCGGGCTCGAGGACGTCGTCGCCTTCGAGACCGAGATCGCCGAGCCCGACGAGGCCGGTGGCGCGCTGCGATACCGCGGCGTCGACATCGAGGACCTCATCGGTCAGGTCTCCTTCGGCGACGTCTGGGGGCTGCTCGTCGACGGACGGTTCGGGCCGGGGCTGCCGCCGGCCGAGCCGTTCCCGGTGCCGGTGCATTCGGGCGACATCCGGGTCGACGTGCAGTCGGCGGTCGCGATGCTGGCGCCGTACTGGGGCCTGGCCCAGCTCCTCGACATCTCCGACGAGCAGGCCCGGCGCGACCTGGCGCGGGTGTCGGTCACCGCGCTCTCCTTCGTGGCTCAGGCCGCCCGCGGGCTGGGCCTGCCCGCCGTGCCGCAGAAAGACATCGACAAGGCCGGCACGATCGTCGAGCGGTTCATGCGGCGCTGGCGGGGCGAGCCCGACCCGCGGCACGTGAAGGCGGTCGACGCCTACTTCATCTCCGCCGCCGAACACGGCATGAGCGCCTCCACCCTGACCACCCGGGTGGTCGCCTCGACCGGCGCCGACGTGGCCGCCTGCATCTCATCGGGCATCGGCGCCCTGTCCGGCCCGCTCGACGGCGGTGCGCCCGCCCGCGTGCTGACGATGCTGGAAGATGTCGAACGCGGCGGCGACGCCCGGGCGTACGTGCGGGGAATCCTCGACCGGGGTGAGCGCCTGATGGGTTTCGGGCACCGCCTCTACCGCGCCGAAGACCCGCGGGCCCGGGTGCTCAAGCGCACGGCCCGCGACCTCGGCGCCGCGCGCTACGACGTGGCCGTGGCGCTCGAGCAGGCCGCGGTCGCCGAGCTGCGGGAACGCAAGCCCGACCGCCCGCTGCCGACGAATGTCGAGTTCTGGTCGGCCGTCGTGCTCGATTTCGCCGAGGTGCCGGGCCACATGTTCAGCTCCATGTTCACCTGCGCGCGGGTGGCCGGCTGGAGCGCCCACGTGCTCGAACAGAAGCGTCTGGGCCGCAACGTCTACCCCCGTGTCCGCTACGTGGGACCAGCGCCCCGCAAGCCGCAGCAGGTCGAGGGCTGGGGCGAGTTGCGCGCATAATGTTTCCCCGTGACTGACATCCGGATCCCCGACACGATCAGGCCCGTCGACGGACGCTTCGGCTCCGGCCCGAGCAAGGTGCGCCCCGAGGGCGTCGAGTCGCTGGCCGCGGTGTCCCGCACGTTCCTCGGCACGTCGCACCGCCAGCCGACGGTGAAGAACCAGGTCGCCCGGCTCCGGCGCGGCCTGGCCGAGTTCTTCTCGATGCCCGAGGGCTACGAGGTGATCCTGGCCAACGGCGGCACCAGCGCATTCTGGGAGGTCGCGACGTTCGGCCTGATCCGCAGGCAGGCCCAGTTCGCCGAATTCGGCGAGTTCGGGGCCAAGTTCGCCAAGGCCGTGAAGGACGCGCCCTTCCTGGCCGAGCCGACGGTCCACCGGGCGCCGGGCGGGCAGGCGGCGTTCCTCGAGGCCGAGGCCGGCATCGACGTGTACGCCTCGGTTCAGAACGAGACGTCGACCGGCGTGGCCGTCCCCGTACGCCGCGTTGCCGGCGCCGACCAGGGCGCGCTGCTGCTCACCGACGCCACGTCCGGCGGCGGCAGCCTCGACGTCGACCTGCGCGAGACGGACGTCTACTACCTCGCCCCGCAGAAGGCGCTCGGCTCCGACGGCGGCCTCTGGATGGCCCTGATGTCCCCGGCCGCGATCGAGCGAGCCTTCGAGATCAAGGCAAGCGGCCGCTACATCCCGCAGTTCCTCGACCTGGTGACCGCCATCGAGCAGTCCCGCCTGGAGCAGACGTACAACACCCCCGCGGTGTCCACGGTATTCCTGGCGGCCGAACAGCTCGACTGGATGAACACCCAGGGCGGCCTGGCCTGGGCAGTCAGGCGCAGCGCCGAAAGCGCTGCCGTCATCTACGGCTGGGCCGAGAAGTCCGAGTACGCGACTCCGTTCGTCACCGACCCGCTGCTGCGCTCGGCCGCGGTGGCCACGATCGACTTCGAGGGCGTCGACGCCGCGACGATCGCCAAGGTGCTGCGGGCCAACGACATCGTCGACACCGAGCCGTACCGCAAGCTCGGCCGCAACCAGCTGCGGGTGGCTCTCTACCCCACCGTCGAGCCCTCCGACGTGGCCGCCCTGACCGCATGCATCGACTACGTCGCCGAGCGGCTCTGAGCGGTTCCGGGTTGCCGCCGGACGCGTTGTCGGGCATCGTGCTCTTGGTCACCTGGGCTGCGGGCATCTGCCGTTGAAGTCGCTGAATTTCAAGATCATCGCAGCTCAGTCAACTTGACGGCGTGGCTTACCACCATTAGGTGACCAAGGCGCGTACCGTGTTTCGAAACGCGCCCGGGGGGCTGACTCTCGCCGAGCGCAGGACAACGCGACGGGACGGGACGGAGGCAACGCATGCGGCCGGTACGCTTCGTCGCCCTTTCCGAGGACGGTCAGGCCATGGTGCTCGCCGACGAGGTCGGCCGGCTCCTGGCCCTCCCCATCGACGACCGGGTCTCCGGCGCGATCGCCCACGACGGTCAACCGGTCTCGCCCGGGTCCATGGTCGCCGTGATGTCGCCCGACGCCCCGCCTTCGCTGTCTCCGCGCGACATCCAGTCCCGCATCCGTTCCGGTGAGTCCGCCGAAGATGTCGCACGCATCGCCGGCGTGCCGGTCGACCGCGTCCTGCGCTACGCGGGCCCGGTGCTGCAGGAACGGGCCATGCTGGCCCAGCACGCGCGCCGCACCCGCCTCAAGACCTCCGACTCCGGCGCCCCGCTGGCCGAGGTGGTCGACAGCCGCCTGTCCCAGCACGGCATCGACACCGAAAAGATCTCGTGGGACGCGTTCCGCCGCGAGGACGGCACCTGGCGCATCGTCGCCACGTGGCCGTCCGGCAAGGCGACCGCCCAGGCGATCTGGGATCTCGACAAGGGACGTCAGGTCGTGTCGCCGCACGACGACATGGCCCAATACCTGTGCGCCGAGCGTCCCACCCAGATCCTCGGCCAGGAACCGGCGCCCGAGCGGGCCGCCTTCACCGAGCGCGGCGGCCACGGCCTGCCCGGCCCGTCCCGCTCGGCCGAGCCCACGCGCGCCGGCCACGGCCTTCCCGCCGCCGAGCAGTCGCCGCGCCCCCAGCGCGACCCGATCCGGGCCGGGCGCGACGCGCTGCTCGCCTCGCTCGACCGTCCGCTCAGCCCGTCCGGCGGCCGCAACCTCGACGCGGGCCCGTCCGAAACTCCGCGCCGCCCGGTCGCCGGGGGCGCTGCTGCCCTGCTCGGCGGCGGTTCCGGCTCGGCCTTCGACGAAGACTCCGACCTTCCCAAAGAGGTCCCGGCCGTGCCGTCGCTGGCCGTCCTGCGTCCCCGGCGCACGGTTGGCCAGGGTGGTCAGCAGCCCGCCGAGACCGACGAGGCGAAGCCCCGCAAGCGCCTCCCCAGCTGGGACGACGTGCTCTTCGGCGGTGGCCCCGCGGCCCGCGAGTCGTCCTGACCCGTCTCTTCGTCGGCGTCTTCCCGCCGGCGCCTCCGCGAGAGGCGCTGCACGGCATTCTGCCCACGGCCTCCCGCCTGACCCCGATCGAGAAGTGGCACCTCACCCTGGTCTTCCTGGGTGACGCGCCGGCCTCGACGGTGATCCCGGTGCTGACCGATGTGCCCTCACCCGGCCCGTTCGAGCTGCGGCTGAGCGGCGGCGGCCATTTCGGCTCGGTCGCCTGGGTGGGCGTCGAGGGTGATCTGGCCCAACTGACCGAGCTCCGCGAGGACGTCCGGGACGCGCTGGCCCTGGGCGGCTTCCCCAGCGACGACCGCCCGTTCCGCCCGCACCTGACGGTCTCGTACCACTCGGACGGCGCGCTGCGCCGGGCCTTGGCCGCCCACCGGGGCGACTCGTGGCCGGTGACGTCGTTCGAGCTGGTGAGCAGCGCCGAGGGCCGCTACGAGCGCCTGGCCGCCTGGCCTCTCTGACAGCGCCCGCTCGTCTGTGGACAACCCGCTCAGCCCGCGGCGCGTTCACCCTCGAGCCTGATGCCGCTCAGCAGCAGGCGCAGGCCATAGTCGAACTGCTCAGCCGATCCGACCACGGGCAACGCCTCCCCCGGCAGGCCTTCCATCGCGGCGCTCACCTGTTGCCAGCGCCGGTCCTGCACCCCGGCGTCCACCGCCATCCGCAGGCCGGCCGCGGCGTAAGCAATCAAAGCCTGGAAGGCACGCACCACATCACCCGGCGCCAGACCGGCCTCAGCCAGCGCCACGAACAATTCCCTCGCGACCCGGCGCCCGCGCGGCCCGAGCGGCGGCCGGGACGCGATGTGTCCCGCGATCCCGGGATGCCGCAGCGCCACTGCCCGCATGCCGGTGAGAACGACCCGGATGCGTTCGTCCCAGGGCCCGCCCTCACCGGGGACGGGCACCTCGTCCACCACCGAGTCGGCCACGGCGTCGAGCAAAGCCGCGCGGTTGGGGAAGTGCCGGTAGATGGCCATCGGGTCGCAGCCCAGCTCGGCGGCGATCCGGCGCATGGACATCGCCTTCTCGCCCTCCCGGTCGCCGAGTGCGAGCGTGGCCTGGGTGATGAAGTCGGCAGTCATCGGCACAGCTCGGGAGTCTACGCCGTAGACATCCGAGCCATGCATGTCTACGGTGTAGACATGCGACTCCTCATGTGGGCCCGAATCGCGGCGGCCATCCTCAGCCTGACCACGTTCGTCTTCCTCTTCCTGCACGATTCCTGGCGCTCGGACAACCTGTTCCTGGTGCCCGACCTGATTTTGATCGGCGCGCTGGCCATCGCCTCGGCCCTGCCCGGCCGCCTGGCCCGGGTGGCCCTGCCGGTCGCCTTCGCCTACACCGGCGGCGTGCTCGCGACCTCAGCGTCGTCCTATGCCGTACAGGGCGAGTTTGGCCTGCCGAGCACTGTGGGCGCACTGACCGCGATCACTCTCGCCGTGTTGCTGACCAGCGGGGGTGGCATGTCCGCGCCGGCAGATAACCGGCCCCGGGTCGATTCGCTGGCGGGATGACCACCGGTCGGCAGCGGTCAGCGCAGTTGGAGGCCGGCCTCTTCGAGGGCGCCCTCCACCCGTACGCGCTCGATCTCGCGGTCGAGGCCGTTGAGGGGACGCAGGTTCTCGGTGACGCCCAGGCACTGGCAGGCCAGGCAGAGCCGCTCGTCGTAGGCGCGTGTCACGGCGGCCTTCCAGCGAACCGACTCGAGGGTCACCCCGCCCCGGCGCTGGCGGTCGAGGCGGCGCAGGTCGCGGGCCAGCCACTCGATCGGGGGCGGGCCGAGGTGGGCCAGCGCGTGCGCCGGGTCGGTGTCGCGGATCGACTCGTCGAGGCGGATCAGGTCGCGCACCTGTGCCGGACCGTCGGCGCAGGCCCGTCTGCGGCGGAACTCGTCTCGCCTCAGGGCGACCGTCACCGCGTACGGCACGGTCAGAGGGAGCACGAGCGCCGCCGTGAGCACAACCATGTGCGCGAGGGCCACGCACTGAAGCTAATTCGAAACAGGCCTGTACCGGAATACTCTTTTCTGCCAAATACCCGTCAGGCGGCCGAAGCCTCCCGCTCCGGGACCCTGGTGATCTCGGCGTGGGGCAGCGGCTCCTGGATGGGCGGCACCAGGCGCAGACGCGGCCGGGGCCGCAGCGTCAGGGACAGCCGCTCACCGCTGTTGCGCAGCTGCCACACCAGCGCGACCAGCGATGCGACAAAACAGACCGCCCCGGCGCCCGTGATGCTCGACGCCACCCCGAAATGCTCGCCCCACCAGCCGGCCAGCGACGCACCGATCGGTGTCGTGCCCAGGAAGACCAGCACGTACAGCGCCATCACGCGCCCCCGGAACTCCGGGTCGACGCCCATCTGCACGCGGTGGTTGGCCGCCTGGGCCAGATAGATCGAGAAGAACCCGGTCGGCACCAGCAGCAGCATCGCCACCACGAAGCTGGGCGCGAAACCGACCACGAACTCGAGCACGCTGAAGGCCAGTGCCGCGCCGATCACCACGTACGCGCTGGGCCGGGCCCGTCGTCCGCTGCCGGCCAGCGCCCCGCCGAGCGCGCCGACCGCCAGGGCCGTGGTCAGCAGGCCGAAGGTGGAGGGTCCGGCGTTGAAATCGATCTTCGCGAGCGCCGCCAGCGTGACCGGGAAGTTGAAGCCGATCATGCCGACCACGAACATCAGGCCGATGGGCAGCATCAGGTCGGAGCGCCGGCCGACGTACCGCAGGCCGTCCGAGATGCGGGCGTCCTTCTTGGCCTGTCGTTCCGCGGGCCGCAGGTCGGCCGCCCCCATGCGGGCGTAGCTGAAGATCGGCGCGACGGCCAGGACCGTGGCGATCAGGAAGACCGGCCCGGTGTCGAAGAGCGCGAGCGCCACCCCGGCCAGCGCCGGCCCGCCGATCCGCGCGGTGTTGAAGGTGGCCGCCGAGAGCGCGAGGGCGTTCGGCAGCAGCGGCAGTTCGACCAGCTCGGAGACGAAGGCCTGCCGCACCGGGGTCTCGACGGCGTTGGCGATGCCGAGCAGTCCGGCGAAGAGGAAGACGTGCCAGAGCTGCACGTGACCCGAGGCGACCAGCACGGCGAAGGCGATCGCGGTGACGGCGAACGCGGCGTTGGCGATCACCAGCAGGCGCCGCTTGTCGAAGCGGTCGGCGAGCTTGCCCGCGTACAGGGTGAGCAGCAGCACCGGCAGGAACTGGAGGGAGGTCACCGCCCCGAGCGCGACCGGAGAGTTGCCGGACAGGTCGAGCACCAGCCAGTCCTGCGCGGTGAACATCATCCACACGCCGACGAGCTTCACCAGCTGGCCGGTGGCGAAGAGCCGATAGTTGCGAACCTGCAGGGAACGGAAGGTGGTACTCAGCACGGACCGCACGCGGGTTGTGCCTCCTGTTCGTCGTACGCGTCATCGTCGCGTGACGAAGCGCCGCGTAGCCGAACCCTCAGGCGCGGGAGATCTTCTGAAGGATCTCCGACGCCCGAGCGAGCGTCTCCCGTTCCTCGGGCGCCAGAGCGGCCAGCTGGGTGGCCAGCCACTCGTTGCGCGCCTTCTCGAACTCGGCGTGCACGGCCCGTCCCTGCTCGGTGGCCGACAGGATGACCTGCCGGCCGTCGGTCGGGTGCGGCGTCCGTGCGACCAGTCCCCGTTCCTCCAGCTTCCCGACGATCTTGGTCATCGTCGGGGGCTGGACACGTTCGACATCGGCGAGTTCGCGCGGGGTCAGCGCGCCGGCCAGCTGGAGGCTGGTCAGCGCGGAGAGCTGGCTGAAGGTGAGATCACCGACCGGGCGGGCCTGACGGATCCGCCGGTTCAACCGCATTATCGACTCGCGCAGGGCCTTGGCCAGCTCGTCGGCTGTGCCTCGATCCGCCATCACGGGCCACTCCATCACGATTCTTAGCTTAGCTAATGAGCATGGCTAACGACATTCGAACAGGTCATGACAGCGGTCACAGGATCCAAGCCTCCAGCGGACCCCGCAGGAAGTACAGGACAAAGAGCACGGCCACGCCGTACAGAATGGGGTGGATCTCGCGCGCCTTGCCGGTGGCGACCTTCAGCACGACATACGAGATGACGCCGGCCCCGATGCCGTTCGAGATCGAGTAGGTGAACGGCATGAGCGTGACGGTCAGGAAGGCCGGCACGGCGATGGTGTAGTCGGTCCAGTCGATCTGCCGGATCGCGGTCAGCATCAGGAAGCCGACCACCACCAGCGCGGTCGACGCCGCCTCGAACGGCACCACCGAGACCAGCGGCGTCAGGAACATCGCGAGCAGGAAGAGACCGCCGGTGACCAGGTTCGCGACACCGGTGCGGGCGCCCTCGCCGACGCCGGCCGCGCTTTCGATGTACGCGGTGTTGCTCGACACGCTGGCGGCGCCACCCGCGGCGGCGGCCACGGAGTCGACGAGCAGAATCTCCCGCGTACGCGGCGGCATGCCTCGCTCGTCGAGCAGCCCGCCCTCCTGACCGACCGCGACCATCGTGCCCATCGTGTCGAAGAAGTCGGTGATCA
This sequence comes from Paractinoplanes polyasparticus, assembly GCF_019710575.1. Lineage (GTDB taxonomy): Bacteria > Actinomycetota > Actinomycetes > Mycobacteriales > Micromonosporaceae > Actinoplanes > Actinoplanes polyasparticus. The sequence goes on from NZ_JAHWFK010000034.1 coordinate 112,821, forward strand.
GCAGGCTAAAGATGAACATGAGCACGACCAGCCAGCCCGCCCGCGACCACGAGTCGAGCACGTTGAAGTGGCCGATCAGCGACAGGTCGGGGGTGCTCACGATCTTGTCGGGCAGCGTGGGCACGTTCAGCGACCAGCCCTTGGGGTGCGCGATCGCCTCGACGATGATCGCCAGCACGGTCGTGCCGAGGATGCCGATCAGGATCGCGCCGCGCACCTTGCGGACGAACAGCACCAGCGTGAAGAGCAGGCCGATCACGAAGACCGCGGCCGGCCAGGTGGCCAGCTTGCCGCCGACGCCGAGCTCGACCGGCACGGTGGTGTTCGCGGCGTCCGGCACGCGGTTCACGAACCCGGCGTCGACCAGACCGATGATCATCAGGAACAGGCCGATGCCGACCCCGATGGCCGTCTTGAGCTGGGTCGGCACGGCCCGGAAGACCAGTTCCCGCAGGCCGGTGAGCACCAGGATGGCGATCAGCACACCCTCGATGACAACCAGGCCCATCGCGTCGGCCCAGGTCATCTCCGGCGCGATCTCGTACGCCACCAGGGCGTTGACCCCCAGCCCGGCGGCCAGAGCGAGCGGGAAGCGGGCCACGACACCCATCAGGATGGTCATCACGCCGGCCACCAGCGCGGTGCCCGCGGCCAGGGCGGCGATCGGCAGCTGGGCGCCGTCCGCGTCCACCCCGTTACCGATGATCAGCGGGTTGAGCACCACGATGTAGGCCATCGTGAAGAAGGTGGCCAGGCCACCGCGGACCTCCCGGCCGAGGGACGAGCCCCGCGCCGAGATCTCAAAGAAGCGGTCAAAACCATTCTTCGACGTACTTGTGTCGGCTGCGGTGGACATGCGTGCTCCCCGGCATCATGAGGTGGGCGTCGCGGGCATGTTCTCAGCCCTCGATGACCTGCGCAAAACCGGTAAGTGTCGGCCCGGTCACAGGGGCCTACCCGTGATCGTCGCGGACCTATTCTGTCCGTGTGAGTGAAGCGAAGCCCCGAGTCGAGCCGCTGGACCCGCCGATGGTCCCGTTCGCCGCCGGCGGGCTGGCCGCTTTCGCCGTCGCCGCCTTGATCGTCTGGCTGGCCGACGCTCCGGAGCGCTGGCTGCAGATCTGCATCGCCGGGTTCCTCGCGGGCATACCCGGCCTGATCACGATGATCGTGCACGACCGGCACCGCAGGCGCCGGCGTGCCCTGACTCACGGCGAGTTCAGGGTCACCAGTCAGCTGTGACCGTAGTCCTCGGCCGGCTCGCTCTCTTCGACCGAGCCGTGACCGCGGCTGACCGCCACCGACTCGACCTCGCTGTCGTCGAAAACCGTCGGCAGCTCCTCGACCGGCTGCTCGGCCGAGCCCTGCAGCGCCTCGGAGTGCGCGCCGCAGCCGTGGTCGGAGCTGACCGCCCGGCCGTCGTCGGGGGCGTAGAGGTTGCCGCAGACGCCGAACATGGAGCGCAGCGACCCGGCCAGCGGCAGATAGAAGCCGCAGGTGCCGCAGCGGGCGTTGCGCGGGGCGGCGACCGAGATCGGCGCCTCGGGGCCGGCCTCGCCGTCGTACCACCGCTGGGCGGCGTCGATGCGGCCCTCGCGCGACATCACCCGTGACCGGCCGAGGCCGAGTTCCCAGCTGACCTCTTCGACCGCGGGGTCGTCGCTGAGCACGTAGCCCTGGGCGAGCCGGTCGTCGTCGGGCGCGGTCGGCATGAGGTCGCCCACGCCGAGGTCGCCGGGCTGGAGGCGCTCGTTCCAGGGCACCCAGCCGGGGGCGAGCAGCGCGTCGGGGCCGGGCAGCAGCACCGTCTCGCACACGGTGACGTGCCGGCTGCGCGGGACGCGGGTGACCGTGACGGCCCACCGCCAGCCGCGGTAGCCGGCCAGGTGGCTCTCGAAGAGGTGGGTCACGAGGCGGTCGCCCTCGGCGATGGCCTCGAGGTGCTCGCCGATGTCGGCCGGGTCCACATCGGTGATCGCGCCGCGCGCGACCCCGATCGCGTCGGCACAAACCTGGTCGAGTCGGGCGGCGCGCGTGGAGGTCCGAGTCGTCACATATTCATTGTCCCCCACCGTGACTGAGGTTCCGCACCGACTCCCCCGGATTCTGCCGGTCACGGAACGGGACAGCGCTCGCCTGGATCAGTCAGGATGGGAGCCATGCCGCTGCTTCCCTCTCTCGGACGCACCGTCGGCACCGGCGTCAAGGCGGCCCGCCTGCTGGTGCGCGGATCCGTGCGCGGCGGAGCGTGGGCAACCCGCCGCGTCGGCACGGCGCGGGCCCGGGGCGCCGCCAACGAACAGGGCATGATCCGCCTCTTCGACCTGCACGCGCTCTCCTGCGCGGGCGACACCCTGATCGCGATCGGCCTGGCCGGCACCATCTTCTTCAACGTGCCGCTGGGTGAGGCGCGCAGCAAAGTGGCGCTCTACCTGCTGATCACGATGGTGCCGTTCGCGCTGCTGGCCCCGGTTGTGGGCCCGTTGCTCGACCATTTCCGGCACGGCCGGCGCTACGCCCTCGCGGTCACCATGCTCGGCCGCGCGTTCCTGGCCTACGTGATCTCCGATCACCTTTTCGGCTGGGGTCTCTATCCGGCGGCCTTCGGGGTGCTGGCGCTTTCCCGGGCGTACGGTGTGGCACGCTCGGCCGCCGTGCCGAGGCTCCTGCCCGAGGGTGTCGGCCTGTCCCAGGTCGGCGCCCGGGCCAGCGTCTACGGCACGTTCGCGGGCGCGGTGGTCGCCCCCGTAGGCCTGCTCGCGTTCAAATTCGGCCCGCAGTGGCCCCTGCGCGTAGCGATGATCATTTTCATCGTCGGCATGGTCGTGTCCCTCCGCCTGCCGCCGCGCGCCGACTCCGACCCGCCCGAGGCGGTGCCGCGCCCCTGGCGCACGATGCTGCGCCTGGGCCGGGGAGAAGACCGGCCGCTCTCCAGCCGGCTGGTGGTGGCCACCCTGATCGGCAGCGCCAGCCTGCGCCTGCTGTTCGGCTTCACGCTGCTCTTTCTCGCCTTCGTCATCATGGCCGACCAGCTCGACACGACGATCCTGGGCAACGACATCGGCCGCCAGGGCGCGGTCGGCCTGATCGGCGGCGCCCTGGCCGTGGGCACGTTCCTGTCCACCGCAGTGGGCACGAGACTGCGTATCCGCCGCCCGCTGGCCCTGCAATCCACCGGCCTGGCCGTCGTGGCCGCCATGGGCGTACTGGCCACGCTCTTCTACAGCCTGGCCACGGTCACCCTGCTGGCGCTGCTGGTGGCCGTCTTCAGCGGCATCGCCAAGCTGGCCGTCGACGCCAGCATCCAGGAAAGAGTGCCCGAACGCCTGCGCGCCAGCGCCTTCGCCCACTCCGAGACGGTCCTGATGATCGCCTGGGTCGTCGGCGGCGGCATCGGCATCATCCCGCTACCCGGCCGCCTCGGCGTGGCCCTGGCCGCCCTGCTGGCCGTCGTAGCCGCCGCCCGCGCCGGCTGGGTGGCCACCCGCCTGCACAACGAGCGCCTGAGCGGGCGGGTCGACGATCCCGCTCCCGACCGCGAGCCCGCCCACGCCACAGCCACCTCACCCGGCGCCACCTCACCCGGCGCCGCCTCGCCCGGCGCCACCTCACCCGGCGCCACCTCACCCGGCGCCGAAGAGCCCGCCCCCCGATGGACAGGCCCCGGATCGTCGAGCAGTCCCAACCCAGCCGACCCGTGGCCGGACGCGCCGACCGTGCCCACCCACACCCGCGCCAACAACACGCCGCCCCGCCGCACGCCACCCGCCCAGCCCCGCGGCGACCGAGCGGACAGCGAACACACAGCTCGAAACCGCACTTTCGAAGAAGGCGGGCGCTCGTCAGACCGCGCAGTCCATAGGGAAGACGATCGAGCCGCCGGCGGTAGCGGCCGCCCGGTGGGCGACGGTCCGCCCACTCGCGTCGACCCCAGCGAGCCCAAAAAGGGCTGGTTCGGCCGCCGCAAAGACAAGCGAGCAGCCTCCGACCCCTCGCCACGCCCCACCGAACCACCGAACCGCGCCCCCGAGCCGCCACCCCGCGCTTACGAGCCGCCGGCCTCGCCCACGCCGGATGCCGCGCTGGCCCCACCGGGCTTTCACGTTTACCGCCCGACCTCTGCCGACAGCCCCACCAACGGCAGCTCCAGTGCCGACGACCAGGACCGCTGACGCCGCACCCACCTCGGACTCCACCGACGTCCAGGCGCCCGAACGTGCCGGAGCGTTATCCACAATTCAGCGTTGTCCACAGGCGCTTCGGCGAAGATCCGCAAAACTCGCCACAATGACGCCGTGGCCGGGGGCCCCCGGGAGGGTGGGCTCTGCGTTGGCCGAGCTCGGCTGCGACTGACTGGAGCCTCGGGCCAGGCTAGGGCGCAGGCCACGGGCTCAGCACGGGGTGCGCTCGACGTTGAGCGCGGATATTGATCGCCGGTCGAGGAGCGAGGAACCAACTTATGACTTTGCCTCTGCTGGTGGTCACGGCTGTGGCAGCTGAGGCGGAAGCCGTGCGGCAAGGCGCCGACCTGGCTCACATCGTCGTCGAGCCGGTCGGTGTGGGCCCCGCCGCGGCCGCCGCCGGCACCGCGCGCCTGCTGGCCACCGGCCGCTACTGCGCCGTCGTCTCAGCCGGGATCGCCGGCGGTTTCCCGGGCCGCGCCCCCGTCGGCTCCATCGTGCTGGGCGCCCGCAGCATCGCCGCCGACCTGGGCGCCGAGACGCCCGACGGCTTCCTCCCGGTCGACGAGCTCGGCTTCGGCACCAGCGTGCTCCCCTGCGACCCCGCTTTCCTGAAGGCCCTGACCGCCGAGCTGCCCGAGGCGATCGTCGGCGATGTCGTGACCCTCAGCACGGTCACCGGCACAAAACGGACCGCCGACCGCCTGGCCGAGAGTTATCCACAGGCGGTGGCCGAGGCCATGGAGGGTTACGGGGTCGCGGTTGCCGCCGCCGGTCTGCCCTTCGCCGAGCTGCGCGCCATCTCCAACCCGGTCGGACCGCGGGATCGGGCCGCCTGGCGCCTCCGGGAGGCGTTCGCCGCGTTGTCCACAGCTTCGGGCCGGTTGTGGACAGCCTGTGGATAACCTCACCGTGTGGGATGAGCGACACCCGTCGTGACCGGTGAGGGCCGCGGGACACGTCTAGCGTGGACCCCGTGGCGCTCTCACTCGCGGTCTCCCCGTGTCCCAATGACACGTTCGTCTTCCACGCTCTGGTGCACGGGCTCATCCCGGGCACACCCGAGGTCAATCTGACCTTCGCCGACGTCGACGTGACGAACACGGCGGCCGAGCGGGGCGAGTTCGATCTGGTCAAGGTGAGTTACGCGGCTCTGCCCTGGCTGCTCGACGACTACGAGCTGCTGCCCACCGGCGGCGCCCTGGGCCGCGGCTGCGGTCCGCTGGTGCTGGCCCGCGAGCCCGGCGTCGACCTCGCCGGCAAGACGGTGGCCGTGCCGGGCGACCGTACGACGGCCTATCTGCTGTTCCGCCTCTGGTCGGCCGACCGCGCGCCGGGCCGCATCGAGGTCGTCCCGTTCCACCAGATCATGCCCGGGGTGGCCGAGGGCCGGTTCGACGCCGGCCTGGTCATCCACGAGGCCCGCTTCACCTATCAGCGCTACGGCCTCACCGCGCTGGCCGACCTGGGCGAGTGGTGGGAATCCGACACCGGCCTGCCCATCCCGCTCGGCGCCATCCTGGCCCGCAAGGGCGCTGTCGACCCGGCCCGGGCCACCGAGTGGATCCGCAACTCGGTGAGCATGGCGTGGGCCAACCCCGACGCGAGCCGCGAGTTCGTGCTGGCCAACGCGCAAGAGATGGAGCCCGAGGTCGTCCAGCAGCACATCGACCTCTACGTCAACGAGTTCACCCTGGAACTGGGCCGAGACGGACTCGCCGCCGCCGACGCCCTGTTACAGCGCGCAGCGGCGGCGAACTTGGCGCCGTCAGTGAAGCCCTTTATCTAGACTTCGAACTCTTTCGCGACCGCGTGGACGAGCTGCGCGATCTTCTGAGCGACCCGCTTGTCGGGGTAGCGGCCGCGGCTCAAGCCGGGCTGCACCTGCGACTCGAGCAACTTGATCATGTCTTCGACCATGCTGTGCAGCTCTTCGGCGGGCCGGCGTCGCAGCTCGGACAGCGACGGCGGGGCGTCGATGAGCTTCACGCCCATCGCCTGCGCGCCCTTGCGGCTGTCGACCACGCCGAACTCGATGCGCTGACCTGTCTTCAGCTCGGCCACCCCGGCCGGCAGCGCGCCCTTGGGCAGGAACACGTCGCCGCCCTCATCGCTGGTGACGAACCCGAATCCCTTCGCCGCGTCGTACCACTTCACTCGACCCGTGGGCACCGCTGACCTCAACTTCACTGGTGAGAATTATTCGGGCGGTGGAAACCGGGGCGCCAACCTACGGCAGTCCGCCGGTCAAGGCAGGCCCCGAACAACCCTCGAATGGAAACAACCGCTTACCGCAAGGCTACTTAAGCCGTGGGCCCGGACCCAACTGCAATCTCGCGGAGCAGACCCGGCAGACCGGTGAGATCTTTCAACACGTACGCGGCCCCGGCGGCCCGGAGTTCGTCCGGCGGGCACGGTCCGGTGGCGACGCCGATGCCCGGCACCCCGGCCGTGCGCGCGGCCACCATGTCGGCGACGTGATCCCCGACGTACCAGCCGACGCCGTGCTTGGTGATCGCCGTCGCCTTGCCCTCGGCGAAGAGGTCACCAGCCACCTCGTCGGCGACGATGCCCAGGTGGTCGAGGTGCAGCCGGGCGAGCCGGCCCAGCTTCGATGTGACGACCACAACACGGAGTCCAAGCTCACGCACGGCGGCGAGCGCCTCGGCAGCGCCGGGCATCGGCACGGTCGGGGCGATCGCGTACTCGGCGTAGAGCGCCCGGTAGGTGGTCACCGTCTGCTCGATCTGCTCGGCCGGGAACCAGTGGCGGAGCTCGGTGCGCAGCGGCGGCCCCAGGCGGCTGACCGCGAGGTCGGCGTCCACGAAGACGCCGGTCTCAGCGGTCAGCGCCTGGTAGGCGGCGCGAATACCCGGCCGGGAGTCGATCAGGGTCATGTCCAGGTCGAACCCGACCGCTTGCGTCATGACCGACTGCACCGAGCGGCACCCCAGCACACCGCAGCACGGCCTCGCAGGCGAGGGCCGGGAGGGCATGACATCTGCGGGCTCAGCTCACGCGGGGGTCGACGGGATGTAGTGCAGCTGCTCGACCGGGAGCGGGAAGGTCTGGTCGTCACCGAACGGCGACGGCGCCGCGGCCCGGTCGGAGACGATCTCGGACACGTTGAAGTGATCTTCGGGCCCGCGCGGGTGCGTCTGGCGGTCGGCGGCGCCGCCCTTGACGGCGGTACCCGGCAGAGTGTTCTTCGCGGCCACGGATGTCCCCTTCAGTGTCCCGGTTCAAGATCTTGGCGCCGGCCGGAGCCGGGCACTCCAATATCGTCCCACGGTCGCTAGCGTTGAACACGATGGCCACCACATTCGCCGATCACCTGCGGTCGCTCACTGACGAGGCGCTGAGCGCGCTCATACAGTTGCGCCCCGACCTGGTCGTCCCCGTACCCGCCGACATCTCCGCGCTCGCCGTGCGCGCGCAGTCCCGCGGCTCGGTCGCCCGCTGTCTGGACGGCCTCGACGAGTTCACCCTCGCCGTCCTCGACGCGGCCCGGCTCAGCCGCGCCCCCGAAACGGCTCTGACCTCGGTCGGCGCGATCCTCGAGCTCGCCTGCGACGTCGAGCCGGAGGACGTCCGCGTCGCCGTCGACCGCCTTCGCGTCCGGTTCCTCATGTTCGGTGGCGACGATGCCCTGCACCTCGTGGGCGCGATCGACGAGGTCACCTCGCCCTATCCGGCCGGTCTCGGCCGGCCCGCCGACTTCCTCGACCCCCAGGCGGCGGCGCTCTGCGCCGACAAGGCCAAATTGCGCCGTACGGTCCTGGCCGCCCCACCCGGCGCCCGCGCCGTGCTCGACCGGCTCACCGCCGGCCCCCCGATCGGCGCGCTCGGCCGTGACTCGGTCGCCGAGCCGGTGCGCTGGCTGGTCGACAACCACGTGCTGGTGCCGATCAGCGAGGCCTGCCGGGCCCCGCGCCCCGACGGTGAGCTGGTCGAACTGCCTCGTGAGGTGGGCCTGCTGCTGCGCCGCGACACCGGCCCGCTGGGCCCGCTGCGGCCGTTCCCGCCGATCCCCGAGGGCACGGTCCGCGACCCGAAGTCGGTCGACTCGGCCGGCGCGGGCCAGGTGATGGAGGCCGTCCGCAGCACGGAAGCCCTGCTCGAGGCTCTGGCCGCCGAGCCGGCCCCGGTGCTGCGGGCCGGTGGTCTGGGCGTACGCGACCTCAAGCGCCTGGCCAAGGCGGCCGGCCTCGACGAGCCCGGCGCGGCTCTGCTGCTCGAGGTGGCGCACGCGGCCGGGCTGCTCGGCGAGGCCGACGCGGCCGGCACGTCGCGGTCGGTGACCGTGAGCCGAGCCTCCGGGGTGGTCGACGAGATCTTCCTGCCCACCGCCGCCTACGACCTGTGGCGCGCGCTCAGCATCGCCCAGCGCTGGGTGTCGCTGGCCCGCGCGTGGCTCGCCATGACCCGGCAGCCCGGGCTCATCGGCCGGCGCGACGACCGCGACCGCCCGATCAACGCGCTCGCCCCCGACGCCGAGCGCGCCGGCGCCCCGCAGGCCCGGCGCGAGGGTGTGCTCGTGCTGGCCGACCTCAAGCCGGGCACCGCGCCACAGGTCGACGAGGTGCTCGGCCTGCTCGCGTGGCAGACGCCCCGCCGCTCGCGGGGCCGCGAGGCGGCGCACCGCGATGCCCTGACCAGCGCGGCGGCGCTCGGTGTGACCGCGCTCGGGGCCGTCACCTCGTACGGTCGGCTGCTCTTCGAAGATGTCGAGGACATTGACGGCGACCCGCTCGGCGTCCGCCCTGGCGCGACCGAGCCGCCGGGCGACGTCGTGCGCACGCTCGACGCACTGCTCCCGGCCCCGGTCGACCACGTGCTGGTGCAGGCCGACCTGTCCGTGGTGGTGCCCGGCCCGCCCGAACCGGAACTGGCGGCCGAGCTCGACGTGATCGCCGAGCCCGAGTCGGCCGGCGGCGCGAGCGTGTTCCGGGTCACCACGGCCAGCGTGCGGCGAGCCCTCGACGTCGGCTACACGGCGGCCGATCTGCATTCGGTGTTCCGCCGCCGGTCACGCACCCCGGTGCCGCAGACGCTGACGTACATGATCGACGACGCCGCCCGCAAGCACGGCGGCCTGCGCGCCGGCTCCGCCGGGTCCTACCTGCGCAGCGACGACGAGGCGCTGCTGGCCGAGGTGATGGCCGACAAGCGGCTGGGCTCGCTGGGCCTGCGCCAGATCGCGCCGACCGTGCTGGTCAGCCCGTTGCAGGTGGCGCGCCTGCTGGGCGGCCTCCGCGAGGCGGGCTTCGCTCCGGTCGCCGAGGACGCCGGCGGCGCCGCCGTGCTGGCCCGGCCCAGGGTGCGCCGCGCGCCGACCCGTACGTCGGTGGCCTCCCGACTGGCCGATCAGGCCGGCCCTCCGCTGCTGGCCGGGCCGAGGCTGGCCGGAGTGGTCGAACAGATCCGGCGGGGGGACATCGCCACCCGCGCGGCCCGCCGGGCCCCGGTGAGCGTGCGCGCTGCCAACGGACAGGGCGTGCCGGGGCTGACCCCGGTGCAGCAGCACGGCCAGGCGATGGCGGTGCTGCAGCAGGCCGTACGGGAGAAGGCGCGGGTCTGGGTGGGCTACGTCGACTCGCACGGGGCCACGTTGTCGCGCCTGGTGCGGCCGGTGTCGCTGAGCGCCGGTTACCTGCGGGCGGAGGACGAGCGTACGGAAACGCTGCACACCTTCGCATTGCACCGGATCACGGCCGCGGTTCCCGACGAGGAAAACTGACGCGCGGGTCGCACACCCCCGTCGGGTGCGACCCGCCTCCCCCGCGCATCTCTATCAACGCGGTCGCGTGCCGGAAGGTTGCACCGGATCCGTGTCACACTGGAGGGTCGGTTTGAGCTCTTCGAAGGGTGTAACACGTGAGCGGCGGACCACTTATCGTCCAGTCCGACAAGACCCTCCTGCTGGAAGTCGACCATCCGGACGCGAAGGCGTGCCGGATGGCCATCGCCCCGTTCGCCGAGCTCGAACGGTCACCGGAGCACGTGCACACGTACCGGCTGACCCCCCTCGGCCTGTGGAACGCGCGCGCCGCCGGGCATGACGCCGAGAGCGTGGTCGACTCGCTGATCAAGTACTCGCGCTATCCGGTGCCGCACGCGCTGCTGGTCGACGTGGCCGACACGATGGACCGCTACGGCCGGTTGCAGCTGGTCAACGACCCCTCGCACGGCCTGGTGCTGCGCGGCCTCGACAAGATCGTGCTGATCGAGGTGGCGAAGTCCAAGAAGCTGGCCGGCATGCTCGGCGCCAAGATCGACGACGAGACGATCGCGGTCCACCCGTCCGAGCGCGGCCGGCTCAAGCAGGCGCTGCTCAAGCTGGGCTGGCCGGCCGAAGACCTGGCGGGCTACGTCGACGGCGAGGCCCACGAGATCAACCTGGCCGAGGACGGCTGGACGCTGCGGTCGTACCAGCAGGAGGCGGTCGACGGCTTCTGGGCCGGCGGCTCGGGCGTGGTGGTGCTGCCCTGCGGCGCCGGCAAGACGCTGGTCGGCGCGGCCGCCATGGCCACGGCCAAGGCGACGACGCTGATCCTGGTCACCAACACGGTGGCCGGCCGCCAGTGGAAGCGGGAGCTGATCGCGCGCACCTCGCTGACCGAGGACGAGATCGGCGAGTACTCGGGCGAGCGCAAGGAGATCCGCGCCGTCACCATCGCGACCTACCAGGTGCTGACGTCGCGGCGCGGTGGCGCGTTCACCCACCTCGACCTGTTCGGCGCGCGCGACTGGGGTCTGGTCATCTACGACGAGGTGCACCTGCTGCCGGCGCCGATCTTCCGGTTCACGGCCGACCTGCAGGCCCGCCGCCGGCTCGGCCTGACCGCCACGCTGGTGCGCGAGGACGGCCGCGAGGGTGACGTGTTCTCGCTGATCGGCCCGAAGCGCTACGACGCCCCGTGGAAGGACATCGAGGCCCAGGGCTGGATCGCGCCCGCCGAGTGCGTCGAGGTGCGGGTCACGCTGACCGACGCCGAGCGGATGGCGTACGCGGTGACCGAGTCCGAGGAGCGCTACCGGGTGGCCGCCACCGCGCGCACCAAGCTGCCGGTCGTACGGGCCCTGGTCGACAAGCACGCCGACGAGCAGGTGCTGGTCATCGGCGCCTACATCGATCAGCTGCACCAGCTCGGCGAGTACCTCGACGCCCCGATCATCCAGGGCTCGACCACCAACAAGGAGCGCGAGCGTCTCTTCGACGCGTTCCGTTCCGGCGAGTTGCGGACGCTCGTCCTCTCGAAGGTCGGCAACTTCTCGATCGACCTGCCCGAGGCGGCGGTGGCGATCCAGGTGTCCGGCACGTTCGGCTCACGGCAGGAGGAGGCGCAGCGGCTCGGGCGGGTGCTGCGGCCCAAGGGTGACGGGCGGCAGGCGCACTTCTACACAGTCGTCTCCCGCGACACGATCGACACCGAGTACGCGGCCCACCGCCAGCGCTTCCTGGCCGAGCAGGGTTACGCCTACACGATCGTCGACGCCGACGACATCCTCGGCCCGGCCCTGCCCCAGGTCGACTGAGCCCCGGCTATGACGCCGACGGCGCCGGCGCGGTAACGGCCGGCGCCGCCGGGCCCTCGACGCTGCTGCCGCTGCTGGCGAAGAAGGCGAAGAAGGCGCAGAGGAACAGCACGAGCACGACGCCCCCGACGATCCCGAAGATCAGCCAGAACCTGCTGCGGTTGGGTCCGACCGGCGGGGTGAAGCGGGTGCCGGCCTCTTCGTGGGCGGCCGCGGCCACCACCTCGGGGCTGCCCAGCCGCTCGAGCACCTCGATCACCTCGCCCTCACTGCCCAGGTTGCGCTCGGACTGCTCGGCGGCGATGTGCGCGGCCAGGTCGTTGAGCAGCTCACGGCGCTGAAGGACGGGTAGGCCGGCCAGGCGCTGATCAACCTCGCGCAGATACTCGGCGACGACGTCGTTCTGTCGGGTCTTCATGCGGCCTCACCTGTGCCCACGAGTCGGTCGACGGTCTGTCGGAACTGCACCCATTCGGCGCGGAAGTGGTCGAGCGCGGAGCGCCCGCCCGGGGTCAGGCCGTAGTAGCGCCGCGGAGGGCCGCTCGGCGACTCGACCCATTTGCTCTCCAGCCAACCTGACCGGCGCAAGCGGGAGAGCAGTGGATAGATCGTGCCTTCGCCGGCGGCCAGCCCGGGCTCCCCGCCCAGTCGTCGCACGAGTTCGTTGCCGTACCTGTCCTCGGTCTCGACCATGGCCAGGACGCAGAACTCGAGCGTGCCGCGGCGCAGACTCGTCGCCAACTGCGAAGCATCTGCCATGTGCGACACAGTACCTTGCGCTGCAAGGTAGGTCCACACGGAAAAGCCCCCGGCACCGGACCGGGGGCTTCGCCTGCCTATCGACGCCAGGTGCGCGTGGCCGTGGCCGTGACATTGCCGGCCCGGTCGTACGCGCGCAGGGCCACCTTGATCGTCTTGCCGTACTTGGCGGTGTTGATCGAGAAGCTGTACGCGGCCTTGGTGTCGCGGGCGGCGATCTTCCCGTTGACCAGCAACTCGACCCGGGCGACACCGTTGCGGTCGCTCGCCGCGGCGGAGATCTTCACCGTGCCCTTGACCTTCGCCTTGTTGGCCGGCGCCTTGGTGACCCGCAGCGCGGGCCGGGTGTTGTCCACGATCACCGAACGCCTGGCGGTCGTCGACTGGCCGAAGTCGTCCACGAGATACCAGGTCAGCACCCGCAGACCGTCCTTGCCGGCGGGAACGGAGTCCCGGTAGGGCGCGAAGCGGTCCGAGCCCGTCCCGTTGTCGAGCGTCGCCCACTGCACGCCGATCGCGTCGGTCGCCGCCACCGTGCTGGTGATCCGGGTGCCACGCACGAGGGCGAGTTGCGCCGGAAGGAGGGACGTAACCTTGGGCCCGCTGGCGTCGACCTGGAAACTGACCGGGGTGACGCTCCGGTTCCCGATGCTGTCCCAAGCCCGGATCTCGCCGGTGACGGTCCGGCTGGTCGTGCCGAAGTCGTAGTCGATCCACTCACCCGTCGAGCGCACGACGCCGCCGACCAGGAACTCCGAGCGCGCGACGCCGGAGACGTCCGAGTACTGCCCCCAGATCAGGTTGCGTCCCTTGCCCACGACACCGTATTCGCTGTCCCCGTAGTCCAGCGAGACGCTGGGGCCGTAGTTGTCGACGCGGTACAAGGCCGGAATGAGGTTTTGGGACTTGTTGCTGTCGATGATGCGGAAGAGCACCCCCCTCGACGGAACCGCGACCGTGTCCCAGGTGAGCGTCCACGGCGCCTCGGTCGCCCGGGACAGGACCCTGCCGTTCGCGAGGAGCGCGATCTCGGTGACGTTCTCGGAGACATCAGACACCGTGAACTCGACGACGCCGTGCACGATGCTGCCGCCGGCGGGCAGGAACGTGGCTTGTGGCAGAACCCGGTCGGCGGCCACCGCGGGCGCCGAAGCGGTCATGATCAAGGAACCGGCCGCCGCCGCGACCACGGCGGCACGAAACTTGCCCATCGAACTCCCTGTCCATCCATTGAGGTCGACAGGTTAAACGATCAAGCGGGAAGCGCGGGGCCCGGCCGGAGCAGATCGCCCATCAGGTCGCCGTGCTTGTCGACGCGCTCCAGCACCTCGGCCGCGCGATAGTGCCGCGGCTCCGCGGCGCTGGTGGCCACCGCCTCCACCTCGTCCCAGGTGAGCGGGGTCGAGGCGGTCGGCTCGGACTGGGCCCGCAGCGAATAGGGCGTGACGGTCGTCTTGGCCGCGTTGTTCTGACTCCAGTCGATGAAGACCTTGCCCGGACGGATGGCCTTGGCCATCTTCGCCGTGATCGAGCCCGGAACCATCGCCGCCAGCTCTTCCGCGACGCTCTTGGCGTACGCCGACACGAGTTCCGCGTTCTGCGTGCCCGAGATCGGGCAGCACAGCTGCATCCCCTTCTTGCCCGAAGTTTTGGGGTACGCCGAGACCCCGTCCTCTTCCAGCCGGTCACGCATCAGCATGGCCACCGCGCTGCACTCCCGGAGTCCGGCCGGCGCGCCCGGGTCGAGGTCGACGACGAGCAGGTCGGGGTCGGCGCCGATCCGCCACTGCGGCGTGTGCAGCTCGAGCGCGGCCAGGTTGGCCAGCCAGACCAGGGTCGCCAGCTCGTCGACGACAACGAAGTCGATCGTCTCGCGGCTCTTGGTCGACCCGGGCACGGGCAGCGTCTCGAGTCGCACCCAGTCCGGCGTACCCCCGGGCTTGTTCTTCTCGAAGAAGTGCACCCCGTCGACGCCGTTCGGGTAGCGGATGCGCGTCACCGCCCGGTCGGCCAGGTGCGGGATCATGACCGGGGCGATGCGCGTGTAGTAGTCGATGACCTCGCCCTTGGTGAACCCGGCGGCCGGGTACATCAGCTTGTCGAGGTTGGACAGTTCGAGGTCACGGCCCTCGATCGACACTCCGAAACGGTCACCGGGCATCCTCGTCCTCCTCCGCGCACTCCTCGGGCGACTTGTCGGGGCGCAACCGCAGATAGCGAGGGAAGCGCAACCGCCCGTCCGGCGTCCGGTTGCCGTAGCGGACCTCGACCACCAGCTCCGGTCGTACCCAGTGGGCTCCCCGGGAATCCTCGCGGGGCACCGCACCGGCCCGGAACGGCGACTCCCGCCGGGCCAGCGGTTCGAGCGCGGCCAGCAGCTCCTTCTCGGCCACGGCGCCGATGCCCCCGCCGACCCGCCCCCGGAAGGCCAGCCCGTCCGCGGTCGGCACGCCGACGAGCAGACCCCCGAGCTTGCGTACGCCCGACCGCCACCCCCCGATCACGTAGTCGCCGGTCCGGTCGAACTTGACCTTGACCCAGTCCGGCGAGCGGCTGCCCGGAAGGTAGACCGAGTCTTCCCGTTTCGCCACCACGCCCTCGAGGCTGTTCTCGCGGGCCGCGTCCGCGGTGGCCGGCCCGTCGCCGAACGACGGCGGCACCATCCAGTTCGGCCCGGCCAGGCCCAGCTCCTCGAGCTTCTCGCGGCGGGACCGATAGGGCAGGCCGGTGCAGTCGTGGCCGTCCAGAAAGAGCAGGTCGAAGATCATGTACGTGACCGGCAGGGTCGCCGCCAGCCGGGCTGCTCGCAGCCGTTCCCGCACGTGCATGCGCTCGGCCAGCGCGGTGAACGAGGGCCGGCCGGCCGCGTCCAGCACCACCATCTCGCCGTCGACCAGCGTGCCCGCCGGCAGGCTCAGGTCGGCGATCTCCGGGTACGCCGCCGTCACGACCGCCCCGGAGCGCGCGAACAGGTCGGGTGATCCCTCGGTGAAGAGCGCGAGAACCCGTACCCCGTCCCACTTGAACTCGTAGCTCCACCCCGGCCCGACCGGCAGCGCACCGGCGGTCGCGAGCATCGGAGACAACGGCGCACCAGGCACCCGATCACCATAGGCAGGATCGAACACCTTACGCAGGGGTCTCAGTGATGCCATCCTGATCAGGACGTCTCACCCTGGGTACAGGAGTCATCATGCGAGCGATCTGGAAGGGCGCGGTCTCCTTCGGCCTGGTGTCCATCGCCGTCAAGCTCTACTCGGCGACCGAGGAGAAGGACATCCGGTTCCACCAGGTGCACCGCACCGACGGCGGCCGGATCAAATACCAGCGCACCTGCTCCGTCGACGGCGAGGTGGTCAGCTACGACGACATCGCCAAGGGCTACGACATCGGCGGCGGCGAGATGGTCATCCTCACCGACGAGGATTTCGCCGACCTGCCGCTGACCACGTCGCGCGCGATCGACGTGCTCGAGTTCGTGCCGGCCGAGCAGATCGACCCCATCCTGTTCGCCAAGTCCTACTACCTCGAACCCGAGGGCCAGGCGGCCAAGCCGTACGTGCTGCTCCGCGACGCCCTGCAGGACGCCGACCGGGTCGCCATCGTCAAGATCGCGATCCGCCAGCGGGAGCAGCTGGCCACGCTGCGCGTGCACGAGGGCGTGCTGGTGCTCAACACCATGCTGTGGCCCGACGAGGTTCGTACGCCCGACTTCGGCTTTCTCGACGAGGACATCGAGACCCGCCCGGCCGAGCTCGCCATGGCCAGCTCGCTGATCGACTCGATGGCCGGCAGCTTCAAGGCCGAGGAGTTCACCGACAACTACCGGGCGGCGCTGCAAGAGGTGATCGACGCCAAGGTCGAGGGCCGCGAGATCGTGCAGCCGGAAGAGGCCGAGGAGGCGCCGGCGGCCGCGGTCGACCTGATGGCGGCGTTGAAGGCCTCGGTGGAAAGGGCCAAGGCCGCTCGGGGCGAGTCGGCGCCCGCACCCACACCCGCCAAGAAGGCGCCGGCCAAGAAGGCCGCGGCCAAGAAGGCGCCCGCCGCCAAGAAGGCCGCTCCCGCCAAGAAGGCGGTGAAGAAGTCGGCGTGACTAGAGTTGGTCCGTGGCATTGACGTGGGCTGAGTCTTACCTGGGCAAGGTGCGGGCGAGTGTCGGGGATTCCGACACCATCCTCTTCGTCGGGGCGCGCGGGGTGATCCTCGACGACCAGAATCGGCTGCTGCTGATCCAGCGGTCCGACAACCACCGCTGGGCCATCCCGGCCGGGGCGATGGAACTCGGCGAGAGCATGGAGGACTGCGCTATCCGCGAGGTGTGGGAAGAGACGGGTCTGCGGGCCACGTCGCTCACGCCGTTCGCGTTCTACAGCGCGTACACCTACACGAACGACTACGGGCACACCTACCAGCAGATCCTCATGTCGTTCCGGATTCACACCTGGGAGGGCGAACTGCTGCGCCAGACCGAGGAGTCCGTCGACGCCGGCTTCTTCCCGCTGGACGCGCTCCCCGGCCCGAAGTCGTTCGTCCTCGACGAGACCCTGGCCGACCTGGCCCAGTTCGAGGCCACGGGCCGCCTGGTCATGAAATAACGCTCGCCCCGCCCCGGCGGTCTCAGGCACGATCCCCTGCGTGGACCTGACCCCGCTGCGCACCTCGCGCGACTACCGCCTCGTCTTCATCGGCGGCTCGGTCAGCGGTTTCGGGTCCTTCATCACGTACGTCACCATCCCGTTCCAGGTGGCGGCGATCACCGGCGACCCCCTGATGGTCGGCCTCCTGGGCGTCTGCGAGCTGGTGCCCCTGCTCGTCATGGCGTTCGTGGGCGGCGCGCTGGCCGACTATCTCGACCGCCGCCTGCTGGTGCGGGGCGGCGAGTTCGCCTTGGCCGCGCTCACCGGCGTACTGCTGGTCAATGCGCTTTCCCACGAGCCCCACCTGTGGCTGTTGTTCGTGGTGGCGGCATTGACCGCCACCGTCGACGGCTTGCAGAGGCCGGCGCTCGAGGCGATGGTGCCCCGGCTCGTACGGCCGGAGGAACTGCCCGCAACGATGTCGCTGCAGGCTTTCAGCTCGCAGATCGCCCAGGTGGGTGGGCCCGCGCTCGCCGGTCTGCTGATCTCGGCGGTCGACCTGGCCTGGGTGTACGCCTTCGACCTGCTCACCTTCACCGCGTCGCTGCTGTGCCTGACGCTGGTACGGGCCGTGCCGCCCCCGCCCGACGCGGACCGGCCGTCGATCCGAGCGGTGATCACCGGCCTGCGCTACGCCCGGTCGCGCCCGGAACTGCTCGGCACCTACCTGGTCGACATCAACGCCATGTTCTTCGGCATGCCGCAGGCGCTCTACCCGTTCCTGGCAACCCAACTGGGCGGTCCGCGTGTGCTCGGTCTGCTCTACGCAGCCCCGGCCGTCGGCTCGATGCTGGCCACCCTGACCAGCCGCTGGACCGGCCGTGTGCACCGGCACGGCCTGATGGTGGTGGTCGCGGCCGCGCTCTGGGGCGTCGGCATCGTAGGCGTCGGACTGTCCCAGTGGCTGTGGCTGACGTTGCTGTGCCTGGCCTTCGCGGGCGCCGCCGACATGGTCTCGGGCATCTTCCGCTCGATCATCTGGAGCCAGACCATCCCCGATCACCTACGCGGCCGCCTGGCCGGGATCGAGATGCTGTCGTACACGACCGGCCCGCTGCTGGGACAGCTGCGCTCGGGTCTGATGGCGCGCACCCGGCTGGGTGTGGGCGGCTCGACCTGGGTGGGCGGCGTCCTGTGCGTGGTCGGCACCGCGGCGCTGGCCGCAGCGCTGCCCCGCTTCCTGCGCTACGACGGAAAGGACGGCATGGCCCTGAAGAAGGCCGCCGACGACGCGTGGCTGGCCGCTACCGAAGCTCGTTCGCGAGCAGCCCCATCGTGAACTTGTCGATCCACTCGCCGTCGCGGCGGAAAACCTGCCGCAGACGGCCCTCCTCGACGAACCCGACCTTGCGGTAGATGTGCACGGCGGGTTCGTTCTCGACGACCGCGGTCAGGGTGATCTTGCGCAGGCGCATTTTCTCGAACCCGTACCGGCAGACGGTCCGCACCGCGTCGGTGCCGTAACCCTTGCCCCAGAAGTCTTTCTCGCCGAGGTAGACGTCCAGGTCGGCGACGCCCGTCTCGGGCTCGGCGCCGTGCAGCCGCACCAGCCCGATCAGCGTGCCGCCCGGCTCCTCCACCCCGAAGAGCACATCACCGTACGCGTTGGCCGCCCGCTCCTCGAGCCACTTGGCCACCTGGGCCGTCGTCTCGGCGTAGCCCTCGTCCATCCACCGCATCACATCGGCGTCGTGGTTCCATCGCCACAGCGCCTCGGCGTCCGCGACCCCCAGGGCCCGCAGCCGGACCTTGTCCCCGTAGGCGTCCATGGCGCGTCAGCGTAGCTCCACCCGGCGCGTGAAGTCGTGCCCGCACGGAAGCACGACGAAGACGACGGATTCGACGAGCAGCGACCCGTCCTCCTGCTCCTCGTAGTCGAGCGGCTCGGCGTTGACGTCGGTGACCACCTTGTCGCAGGTGGGGCACCGGCCACCGGCCGTCACCACCCCGAAGTCGCTGGCCGGCAGCGCGTCGGGCGTGGGGTCGGGGGCCGACTTCTGGGCCGGGGTCATGGGCGGACGGAGATGCGGCTTGGCCATACCCCACCGTACGGCGAAGTCAGACACCCCGGCCGGAAGCCACGGCCTCGTGGTACTTCATGGTCAGCGGCCGGGCGTCGTCGAAGTTGAGCGCATGCACGACGGCGTGGTGCTGCTCGGAGGCGTCGCGTTCCGGGCCGCGCAGCGCCGAGGCCAGCTCAGCCTCGTCGACCGGAGCCAGGCCCAGCGGCACGAAGGCAGCCGGGTCGGCGCCGAAGGCGCCCGCGGGCGGCGTCGCGCCGGGCGGATAGGGCCGTCCCAGCATGTCGTACCAAATTTCGTTGTCGTCGTCGTCCCAGGCCTCCATCAGTTGGGCCTGGTCCGACAGGTACTCGTGGTAGGCCGCGCCGTCGCGAAAAAGCAGGGCCACCAGCACGTCGGAGTCGAAGACGTTGAACGTCGCGGCCAGGCTCAGTCGCGTCGCCAGACCCTCGGTCTCGGCATAAACACCGTCTCCCTCCGGGACCACCGCCCACCGGCGCTCACCCATCGGCATGATCACAGCTCGCTGTCCCGACGCCACCACCGCGGCTCGGATGTCTTCGAGTTCGCCGACGGCCAGAACCGTCTGATAGCTGCTGCCCACGGGCCGAGACGGTACGCCTAGCGCACGTCCGGCTCGGGCAGGGGCTTCACCGCGCCGGCGATCGTGATCGAGATGATCAGCAGCACCGCCACCGCGACCAGCGCGTTCTTGACCATGATGTGGTCGCCCAGGAAGCCGATCAGCGGCGGCCCGCCCAGGAAGGCGCAGTAGCCGATCGAGGCGACGACGCTCACCCGGGACGCCGCGTGGGCCGGGTCGTCCGCGGCTGCGCTCATGCCCACCGGAAAGCCGAGCGACGCACCCAGTCCCCAGAACAGCGCACCCACGAAGGCCAGCGGCGTGGCCGGCCCGAGGATGTAGAGCGCGAGCCCACCCAGGCTGACGGCGGCCAGCACCCGCACGACGGCTACCCGGCCGTACCGGTCGAGCAGTGCCGGCCCGAACCACCGGCCGGCCGTCATCGCGGCCAGGAACAGCGCGAACGCCAGCGTGCCGACCGCAGCCGACGTGCCGTAGCTGTCGATCATCGAGACGCTGATCCAGTCGATCCCCGCACCCTCGGTGAACGCGAACGCCAGCACGAACACGCCGACGATGATCGTGCGCGGCTCACGCCACGTGGCCAGCGCGTCGTGCAGGCCATTGCGCTTGGTGACCGGCGCGGTCGAGCCGACCATCGTCGGGTCGGACGGGGTGACGGCGGGCACCGGGCCGGCGTCGTCGGGGACGAAGGCCCGCACCGCAACGATGACGACGGCGGCGATCAGCACCGCGGTGACGGCGAGGTGGATCGTGACCGAGATGCCGAGCGCGACCGCTCCGGCACCGGCCAGGGCGCCCGCGACCGTGCCGATGCTGAAGCCGGCGTGGAAACGCGGCATGATCGCCTTGCCCAGGCGCCGTTCGACGATTGCGCCCTGCACGTTCATGGCCACGTCCCACGAGCCGTTGGCGAAGCCGAACGCGAACAGGGCGAGCAGCACCGGCGGCACGCCGTACAGGTAGCCGATCGAAACGCCGACCATGGCCGCGCCGAGCAGGGCGCCCATGGCGGCAACCGTTCGGCTCGAGCCGAGCCGGGCGACGATCTGCCCCGCGAGCAGCAGCGAGATGATCGAACCAGCGGCCAGCGAGAGCAGGACGAGGCCGATTCCGGACGGGTTCAGGCCGAGTTCGTCCCGTACCTGGGGGATTCGCGAGGCCCAGCTGGCGGCGGCGACGCCGGCCAGGATGAAGGCGGCGTAGACAGCGCGGGTCGCCGCCCGCACCTCCGGTGTCGCCTCGACAGCGGCGGTTACTGTGGGACTCCGAGGAAACGGCCGACGATCGTACGGGTCTCCGCGCGGTCGTAGGTGGCGGTGGACAGGGTGAGGTGCATGACGAGGCCCTCGATGACCGCGTCGATGCCCCGCGCGGTGACCGGATCGATGAAACGCTCGAGCACCGTTCGTGACCGGCGCATCCAGGCGTCGGTCACGCTCCGGAGGGCGGGATTGCGCAGGGCGGCGAGGTAGAGCTCGTACGAAACAGCCCAGTCGCGCACGTCGCCCCCGGCATCGGTGTTGATCAGGTCGGTGACGGCGTCGGCGAACCCGGCCAGGTCGGTGACCCCCTCGAAATGCGCCTCGTAGCGCGGCGACATCAGCTCGGCGTGCCGCCGGAAGGCCAGCTCGAGCAGGTCCTCGAGGCTGTCGAAGTGGTAGGTGATCGAACCGAGCGGCACGTCGGCGGCGGCCGCGATGCGCCGGCTGGTGGTGCCGGCGACGCCGTGATCGGCGATCACCTCGATGGCCGCGTCGACGATCCGGCTCTTGCGGTCGGGGTCGTAGCGGCGGGGCGAACGGGCGGCGGGCACGGCGGTCACGGCTCCACCTCGCGGATCACGCGGGCCGGATTGCCGACCGCGACCACGTCCGGTGGCAGGTCTCTGGTCACGACCGATCCCGCCCCGACCACGGTGTTGTCACCGATCGTCACCCCCGGCAGCACGATGACGCCGCCGCCGAGCCAGACGTTGTCGCCGATGACGATGGGCGAGGCCGCCTCCCACTTGTCGCGCCGGGGCCCGGCAGCGACCGGATGCCAGGCGGTGAGCAGTTGCACGTTCGGCCCGATCTGCACGTCGTCGCCGATGGTGACAGTCGCCACATCCAGGCTGATCAACCCGAAGTTGGCGAAGGTGCGGGCGCCGACGAAGGTCTGGTAGCCGTAGTCGCACCGGAACGGCGGGCGGATCTCGCTCTCCGCGCCGAACCGCCCGAGCAGCTCGGTGAGCAGCTCGCGCCGCAGGGCGTGGTCGGTGGGGTCGGCCGTGTTGAGGCGGTGGGAAAGCGCCGCGGCCCGGTTCATGTCGCTGAAGAGGGCCGGATCGTCGGCCCGATAGAGCTCACCGGCGAGCATGCGCTCGCGCATCGCGGTCATGCGTACAAGCGTACATAAGGTTGCGCGATTAGACTTCCGCCCCGTGATCGCGGAGCCGGCTTGGGATGTGGCAGTTGTCGGCGGCGGGCCGTCGGGCCTGTCGGCAGCAAGGGCTGCGGCCGCCGCCGGGGCTCGCACGATCGTGCTGGAGCGGGCCGAGCACCCGCGCTACAAGACCTGCGGCGGCGGCCTCATCGGCACTTCTCTGGCGTACGCCTCGGAGCACATCGACGTGCCGGCGCGCGACAAGATCTCGGCGTTGACCTTCACGCGAGCCGGGCGCCACTCGTTCACCCGCCGGGCCGCCTCGTCGCCGTTCCTGACCCTGGTCCGGCGCGACGATTTCGACCACGCGTGGTATTCGGCCGCGGTGACCGCCGGTGCTGTCGTCCGGCAGAACGCTCAGGTACGCGCCGTCGACCAGGGCGTGGTCACGCTCACCGACGGTGAGCAGATCACCGCCGGCACGATCATCGGCGCCGACGGATCGGCCGGCATCACGTCCCGGTACGTCGGGGTGACGTTCGAGCAGCAGGATCTCGGCCTCGAGGTGGAGCTGGCCGCCACCGAGGCCGACCGCTCGACGTGGGAAGGCCGGGTCCTGCTGGACTGGGGCTCGTTCCCCGGCTCGTACGGCTGGGTCTTCCCGAAACAGGACGAGCTCACGGTCGGCGTGATCATGGCAAAGGGACACGGCGCCGAGACGAAGAAGTACCTGGCCGGATTCCTGCAGCACCTGGGCCTCAGCGATCGCCGGGTCGTCCGCGATTCCGGACATCTGACGCGATGCCGACGCCCCGACGCACCGCTCCGGCGGGGACGGGTCGCGGTCGTCGGTGACGCCGCCGGCCTGCTCGAGCCGTGGACCCGCGAGGGCATCAGCTACGCGCTGCGGAGCGGCGGGTGGGCCGGCAGCGCCTGGAAAGATCTTTCGCGGTACGAGCATCAGGTGGCGGCCGAACTGGCGCCCGAGATGGCGGCGGGCCGCCGCATGCTGAACGCGTTCTCCCGCTACCCGCGGGTCGTGCACGCGGCGATGGCCACGCCGCTGGGCTGGCGCGCCTTCGAAGCCTTCTGCCAGGGCAACCTGTCGATGGCCAGCGTCATCCAGCGACCCGGCATCCGTGCCCTGCTAACCCTCTTCCGGGCCTGAGGTCTCCTTCAGCGGCCGCGCCGGCCAGGGCGCCCACTGCACGGGAGCAGCGAAGCCGCTCCGTCGCGCCTCCCGGGAATCCTCCCTGGTCAACGGGCCCTCCCGGCGAGCGTTGATACCCACGCCGATCAGCCGGCTCTCGTACCAGGAGCCACCGACCCCGCGCCGCACGCGCTCCCACAGCCCGCCCTCGACGAGCGCAGCGGCCTGGAGGCGAAGCAGCTCGACCAGCTGCACCGGATCCTCGTCGCAAACAGCACACGAGCAGCCGGGCAGAGTCTCGACCCACCATCGACCGAGACGCAGGGCGATGCCCGGCGTCTCGGTGAACGCGATGGCCAGCGGTGCGGCCGCCGGCGTACGCGGCATGAGCCTTTCCAACCGCACCAGAGCGTCAGCCGCCCCGAGGGACTCCTTGCTCTCGCGGCGGTCGACCATGTAACGCTCCGCCAGCTCGTCCAGCAACGCCTCGGCCGCGTCCTGCAGAACGGCAAAGCGGGCAACATGCGGGTCGGCCCTCACCAGCGCAGTATGCCGTCCCCGGCCGACGACTCACCAGCGCTTCGCCAGGACTTCCCCTCATCAGGAAGAGAAGTCCCCCTCCTTGACACCCGCGACGAACGCCTCCCACTCCTCGACGGTGAAGGAGAGGATCTCGTCAGGGCTGGTCGAGTTCCGCATCAGGACCGCACCATCGGTCCGTGCCACCTCGACGCAGTTGCCGCCTGTGCAGCGTCTGGCTTTGCGCCATTGTGGTTTTTCGGTCGGCTTGATCATCTGTGCACCTCCGTGCCGGTTCCCGAGGTCCACGTTAAGGGACCATTTCACGATCCGGCAGGAGTGAATGGCGTGAGCGATGGGCGAAGTGAGTGATTTGCCGAAAAAGGAGGGCCGGAAGCGAGCGCTTTATAGGCTCTTGTCCGTTTTACGGGACACATGCAGCCGGGCTCGAGCCGGATGACGGGAGCGCGGTGTCCAAGATCAGACAGTCCATTCGCGGACCGGCGTAACAAATGGAGAGGGCGACATGCGTTGCGCACGCCGCCCTGCACAGAAAAATGCCCGCACAGGGCGGGTGAACAAAGATCGATCAGAAGCTGAATTCGCCTGCTCTTACGCCCGCGACGAACGCGGTCCACTCATCCCCCGTGAATGCATGGGCCGGGACGTCGGGGTTCTTGCTGTCCCTGAGCAGGTACTGACCGTCGACCTTGGCCACTTCCACGCAGTTCCCACTTGCACAGAAGCTGCTCTTGCGCCACTGGGGCGACTCGACCTCTCGCATTTTGCTGATAACCCTTCGAGAATGAATGTTGATAGATCAGTATTTAGTTGGATTCAACTTCGACACCCGGAGAGGTCGCTCCAAGATCTTCTATGCGCTTCCTGACGAAGGCGATCGTGTCGCTCTCGTCCATGGCGGCTTGCCAAAGTTGGTTGAAACGCTTTCGATGCCGCCTGGTCTCGGCAAGATTTTCCACCGTCTCGTCGGCCACGCCGTTCTCGCGATACATGACTTCGCGGTCGGGATGGCTCGGGTCGACGGTCAGGAGTTCGAAACTGCCGTTGTTGGCAATGGTCTGCACAATGTCGAACGGCAGCATGCGCATCTGGAACAGCCCGGCCTCGGCCAGCTCGACGATCTGCTGCAGCTGCGGGATGAAGATGTCCAGCCCGCCGATCAGGCGCATGAAGACCGACTGGTCCGCGAGGAAGTAGTACTTGAGCGGATCGCTGCGGTGGAGCATCGCTTCCCGACGCTGGCCGCGGATCTCCACGAGCGCATCGACCTGCGCTTCAGTGAATTCGTCATCCAGCCAGGCGCCCGTCAAAGCACGCGCATACTCCGGCGTCTGCAGCGGTCCATGCACGTAGTACACGTTGAACGAGCGCAGCTCGGTCGCCTCGGCCTCGTACTCCAGGAACCGCCGGAAGGGTTCGGAGGTGTTCTCGCGGAAACGAGGCTCCTCCCACCAGGCATAGGCCGCCCGCTTGCGGGTCCGCGCGACTCGCGCGTCGGCAAGCAATGGCTCCACGATCGCCTTGTCGCGAATGCCGAGCAGATTCAACAGGCCGCGGAGGTCGTTGATCGAGATCGAGACGTCGCCGTTCTCGATGCGAATGACCTTGCTGAGGGACCACTCCATCTCCTCAGCGACCTGAGCCTGGGTAAGCGGAAGCGCCTCACGGGCCTCGCGGATCGCTATGCGAACACGCCGGCGCGCGATGGTAGGCGACTCGCCTTCGGCCATCAGTCCTTCAACGTTGAAGTAGGTCCGGTGTTACAGGTGCGTAAACTGCCACCTCGCTGACTGCGAAGTAGCACTCAGCGAGGTTGCTGGCAGATGCTATTACCGTCCCATATGACGAGTGACACCGGGGTGGGGTTTCGCCCACAAGCTCAGGCAGCGGCGAGATCAAGCCCCTTCCCGTGCGGCCGGCCGTTCTCGAGAGAGCGTCGCAAAGCGCGTTTGACCTGCCCGAACTGGCGTTCGTCGGCACAGGCGTAGAGCACCACGTCGGTCCCCCGATAGGTCGCGTGAAGTTCCCACCCACGAGCACGGCGGACCATCGACGGCACGGTGAAAGCCAAGGGAACCGTCACGGCGAGTAGTCCGAGCGCGTAAGCAGTAGGTGGTTGCAAAAGCGTCCAACCGGCGCCGACGGCCGCCACCGTACCGGCGGCCACAGTCAGGACGGTGGCCGGGGAGGCCGGCTCCGCGGCGACTCGCACTTCGCCGACGTTGTGGAGGTCCCGAACGAGAAAACTTCTTGCTGACGTCCCGCGCCAGATGAACAGTTCGTCGGTTACCACAGCGTCCGGACCGCGATAGTAGATACGTTTGCTCATGGCGCACCCCTCACCCGAACTCCTTGCGAGGAACAGGGAGACAGAGCCACGATGGCGCTGGAGAGAAATGAATCCCCGCCCGCTCGTTCGAAGTCAACAGAGAACGTTCGCAGAGGCGAGAACGGCACCCGGTTGCCGCCGGGTGCCGTTGTTTTGAAGCGTCTCCCTCAACTTCCGCCCTTGTTGCTCTGGATCCAGTAGAGCATGCCGTACGGCTGTCCGCCACCACTCAATCTGCCATGTCGCAGATTGCGTACAAGCCAAGTGGCCTGAGGGGCGCGTCACTCTGACCGCCTTGTGGCGTTTCATAGACCAACCGGCCGGGTAGGCCAGACGTCGAAGCCACCGTCGAGCCTGTGATTGCGCAGGTAGAAGGGCGATATCCGCATGGAGAGCCGACTCAAGATAGCGGGCCAGGCGGTGCAACCCATCCTGGTGATGTTCCCGCTGGGACTGTTCGCGATGGCCATCATCTTCGATCTTGCCAACCTGGCCGGCGCCCCGGCGATCCTCGGATCGCTGGCCTACTGGAACATCGTCGCCGGCCTGGTGGGTGGCGTGGCTGCCGCCGTCGCGGGTGCGATCGACCTTGCCTTCGTCCACCGCGCCGACACCAAGCGCATCGGCGTGCTGCGGATGCTGCTCAACATGGGCGTGCTCTTCCTGTTCGCCGTGATCGTCATGGTTCGTGTCGGGGACCCGAACCGTGAGGCCGGCGTCGGTCTCTTCCTGCTCGAACTGCTCGCGCTGGCCATCTCCGGCTTCGGCGCCTGGTTCGGCGGCGAACTCGCCAACGGCCGCACCCCCGCGTTTGCCCGGGCGGCCGTGGGGAACCGCGGCTACTAGCTCACTGTCGCGGCTGCGGCCTGCGACGCGTACCCCGAAATGCCAGAAGCCCAGGTCGCTTGACCTGGGCTTCTGCGTGGAGCCGCCTGACGGAATCGAACCGTCGACCTACGCATTACGAGTGCGTCGCTCTAGCCGACTGAGCTAAGGCGGCAACGAGAAACAAGTGTACGGTATGCGCCCCGGGCCAAGGCGGGGGCACCCCTGAAGCACGGCCCGGATCGGGCAGCGGTTCTGTCAGGGGCCGGGTCTAGTCTGCCTGGCGTGACCGTCGATCACCCGCAACCTCCCCCCACGGGCCAGGTCGTGCCACCCCGGCCCGCGAGCATGAATCCACAAGAGTTGGGCTTCACACCGCAGCGCCCGGTCGGCTGGCTCGCACCGCTGCTGCTGCTCAGCACCGGCCTGCGAACCGTGCTGGCGGTCCTCTTCGGGGCCTATCTCGACAAGCGCGAGCTGCAGAACGCGCTCGACGGCGACTGGTTCGACCATTCGCAGACCGCCGACGGCGAGCTCTGGCTCGACTACGTGGCCGATCTGGGCGACGGCTTCAACGCGACGTATTCGGTGGCCTACCTGCTGGCCCAGCCCAGCCTCGAGGTCGACGGCGCCTCGTTGCCCCGGGGTCGGCTGCTGCTCATGGGCGGCGACCAGGTGTATCCCCTGGCCAGCGGCGACGGCTACGAGAGCCGCATGAAGGGCCCCTACCGCGCCGCCCTGCCCGAGCCCCCCATGTCCTCGACGCAGCCGACCCTCTTCGCGCTGCCCGGCAACCACGACTGGTACGACGGTCTCACGGCCTTCATCCGGCTGTTCGCACGTCGCCGCGACGGTCACATCGGCGGCTGGCGCACCGAGCAGCGGCGCTCCTACTTCGCGGTCAAGCTGCCGGCGAACTGGTGGCTCTTCGCCATCGACGAGCAGTTCGGCGCGTACATCGACGATCCTCAGCTCGGCTATTTCGAAGAGGCCGCCCGGCACGTCGGCCCGGACGACCGTGTGATCCTGATGACCCCGTCGCCCAAGTGGGTCAAGTCCGTCGACAATCCGGAACAGTACGACGCGATCGATTACTTCATCCGCAAGACGCTCGACCCGACCGGGGCGTCCACGCGGGTGCTCGTCTCCGGCGACCTGCACCACTACGCCCGCTACAGCAGCGCCGACCGTGAGCTGATCACGTGCGGTGGCGGCGGCGCCTACCTGCTCGGCACCCAGCAACTTCCGCCGGAACTGATCGTGCCCCAGCCCGACACGCTCACTCGCAGCCGCAGCATCAGCAAGCCGTACGCGTTCCAGTCGTCCTATCCCGATGCGGCCGGCTCGAAGCGGATGGCTTGGGGCGTGTTCCGCCGGGTGCCGACGCGCAACCCCGGTTTCGTCACCATGCTCGGCCTCATCCACGTGCTGACCATGCTGGCGATGACCGGCGCGGCGGCCGGCAACGCGGGCATCGTGCAGCGACTGTTCAGCATCCCGCTGACCGCCATGCTGGTGCTCATCCTGGCCGGATCGGTGGCGTTCGCCCAGCCGCCCAAGGCCGACAAACCCAAGCACGCCCGCCACTGGATAGCCGGCCTGCTGCACGCCTTCGCCCACATCGCCCTGGCCGCGGGCGGCACGTGGTTGTGGCTCCAGCTGCCCTTCCACGAATGGATGTGGCCCGGCCCGCTGGTGGTGGCCGCGGTCGTGTACGGCCCGGTCATCGGCTTCGTGGCCACCCAGGTGACCGCGCTCTACCTGCTGATCGCGTCCACAGTCGACGTCAACATCAACGAGCTGTACGCGGGCCAGGGCATCGAGGACGCCAAGAGCTTCCTCCGCATGCACATCGCCGCCGACGGCACCCTGACCATCCACCCCATCGGCATCGACAAGATTTGTCGCAAGTGGACGCCCGACCCCGACGGCGCTCCCGACGCTTCCTGGCTGCAACCCCGCGACCCGCTGGTCCCCCACCGCATCGAGGCGCCCATCAAGGTCCGCTGACCGTCCGCTTCACCCGCGAGAGAAACCCGCCCGGCAACCCGGTCAGTTGTAGCGCTCCTCGTGCGCCTGGCGGGGGCCGCAGACCGAGGCTCGGCTGCACGAGCAGCGGGAGCCGTCGGCGTCCATGCGGACGACCACCGCATCCTTGGGGACGCTGTGGGCCACCACGCGGCCGTCGCCTTCGGGGGTGGTGACGCGGCTGCCGACGGCGGGAGCGGAGGCCTGGAAGGCGGAATACAGCGGGTGCTCGTATTTCAGGCAGCACATCAGCCGGCCGCAGGCGCCCGAGATGCGCAGGGGGTTGAGCGGGAGGTCCTGGTCTTTCGCCATGCGGATGGTGACCGGCTCGAAGTCGGTCAGGAACGTGGCGCAGCACAGGTCGCGGCCGCAGGAGCCGATGCCGCCCTGGACGCGGGCCGAGTCGCGGGCCGAGAGCTGGCGCAGTTCGACTCGGCAGTGCAGGGTGGCGCCCAGGTCTCGTACGAGAGAACGGAAATCGACCCGGTGCGGGGCGGTGAAGTAGATCGTGGTGCGGGCGCTGCCGGCGCCGGTCTGGTCGAGCACGTGGTCGACGGCCACGACCTTCATGGGCAGCTCATGGGCCTTGATCAGCTTTTTGGCGGCGACCTTGGCCTCGGCCTTGCGTTTGCGCAGCAGCTCGTCGCGGCGCATGTCGTCGTCGCCCGCCAGCCCCGCGACCTTGGGAAAGGCCGACGTGTCGTCGCTGACCCATTGCGCCGCCCAGACGCACTCCGCCACCTCGGGGCCGTCGTCCGTGGGTACGAGCACACGGTCGCCGACCTGGGGCGAGAACTCGCCCGGGTCGAGGTAGTAGAGACGGCCGTACCGGTTGAAGCTGACCGCGCACAGCATGCCCATGGTCCCCACCATACGACGCCGGAAAGGCCGCACCAAATGCCTGATTTGGGGTACCCGGCGGGGTTGTCGCATAGATGTTTCGCAACCACCCAGATCGACCTTCGTTGGGCAGACCCGTAGACGCCGCATCAGTGCGGCCCAATCGGGAGGAACCTGCCATGACGCCCGCCAGGTCGCTGGCCGCCAGTGTCGTCGCGTTCGGTTTCGCGAGCGCACTCACCGCACCGCAACCGGCCCTCGCGGCGCCCGCACCCTGCGAAAGGGCCGAGAACTTCGCCGCCCAGTCCGGTGCCGAGATGCTCCGGATCAACAAACTCGAAGTACACGCGGCCGCCCCGGAACGGCCACGGTTCAAGAACGCCCCCAAGGCCGAGAACGGCACCGTCGGGGACGCCGCCAACCGGGTGCTGAGCACGGACGACGACCCGATCCTTCCCAATCCCGAGGACAGCGACACGATCAGCGAGGGCATCGGCCTGACCGGCATGGGGGTGCTGGGCTATCTCGGCGCGCTACCGAAGTCGGCGGCGAAGACCACGGGTGACGCCGATGTGGTTCCCACGCCCAAGAAGGGCCCGACCGGCGAGATTGCCGAGCGGGGCGGAGCGGTGGCCGACGGCCTGAGCGAACCCAGCGACTCGGGCGGAACCGGTGGCGGCGAACCCGTGGCCGAGGAGCCGACCGACAGCGACGACGCGTTGGACCGGCGCTCGCAAACCCGAGGCGGCAGTGACGCGGCGTCGGACCGGCGCTCACAGAACCCGGGTGGCAGTGACGCGGCTTCGGACCGGCGCTCGCAGAACCCGGGTGGCGGCGATGGGCGGATGAAGTCGGCCTCGCTGGCCGAGGTCGGGCTGGGCGAAGCCCGTACGGCGATGATCGCGGAGGCCAAGATCGCCTCGGCCGCCTATGCCCGGATGCTCAACGGCGCCCCCGCCGGCAAGAAGTACGCCGCGATGGTGAAGCCGCAGCTCCAGCAGGCGCCGCCGACCAACGCCAAGGCGTCGCGGCGCTCGACGGCCGCCGGGAAGGCCGGCCCGCTGCGTCTGGGCCGGGGCGGGCTGGGCACGCACGCCCAGTGGGACGCCGCCATGGCGTGCGGACGGGCCGCCGGCGAGACAGGCCGCGCCGACGCCTCGCTGACCAGTCTCAGCGTGCTGAACGATCTGGTGCGAGTGCCCGGCGCGATGACCAGCCGGGGCACGACAGCGCTGGAACGCCGGGGCGACGAGGCGCGTACGGTCGCGCGGTCGACGGTGACGGCCGGGCGCATCGAACTGGCCGGCGGTCAGGTCCAGCTGCGCGTTCTGCAGGCGCCCGTGCTCGAGGCCGCCATGTCGGCCGGCTCCGGCGGCAAGGTCAGCTACCGCCCGGCGGTCGTCGAGATCTCGGGTGACGGCGTCCAGACCCGGCGACTCAAGACCGCCGGGGAACACGTCGACATCGCACTGAACCCGCAGTACCACGAGATGGAGTCGGCCCGCGTGCCGAGCCTCACCGAGCTGGGCCGCCTGGGCAAGGCCGAGCCACTGCCCGTGCCGGCCGTGCCCGGTCTGCCTTCGGTACCCACGCCCACGACCGAGTCGGCGCCCGCCGCGACCGACGGGATCAGGCTGCGGGTGGCGCTGGGCGACGTCCGCCACGCCGTCAAGGGACAGGCCATCGCGGCCCGGGCCTCAGCCGTCAAGGTCTCGCTGACCCGGACGACCGGCTCGAAGGGACGCGGCCAGGACGGGTACGGCGCCAAGTCGGGCGTTTCGCTGAACATGTCGCTGGGCGTGCTCGAGGCCGCGGCCGTCTCTCCCGAGGCGCGGCAGATCACGTCGTCGGGTGCGGGTGGCGGCCTTCCGGTGACCGGTTCGGACGTCACCCGGGTCGCCCTGGCCGGCGGAGGCCTGCTGCTGGTCGGCGTGGTGGCGGTTCTGCTGACCGTACGTCGCCGCCGCACCCACTCCTGACCCGTCCCGCATCGTTCATCGTTCATCGTTCATCGTTCATCGTTCATCGGGCGGCTCCTTCCCGGGGCCGTCCGATGCCGTTACCGGAACCGGGTCAACCGGATGGAGACATGTCGATCTCCTGATGGACGAGTCAGCTCGAACGGTCGTCCCCTCCTGATCCTCCGAGCGGCCGGAAGCCGACCCGATCCCGAGACAACCATCGATTCGTAGCGTTGAGTGGTGCCTACACCTGCGGGGGGTGCAGGAGGTCGCGGCGCCGCATTCGGAGTTCTTTCCGGTTGTTCGAATGTGGCGCCGCGCCCATGCCACCAGCCACCGAGCGCCAAGCCGCAATGCAACGCAGCGCCGCCACCGAGCGAGGCCTCCACCACGCGTCCGGCCGCCGTACGCGTCGCTGCCCCGCGGAGCCCCCGGTCTGCGTAGAGGCGAAGAACTTGACGCGGGCACCTGAACGCCCGGCCAGAGTCGAAGGCGATCCGTCGTCGAGCGCGCCTAAAGCGGTACAGGGTTGGCCAGTTCCTGGGAGCCGCGCAAGAGGTCTTCGGCTTCGGCGTAGTCGGCGGCCACGACGCGGAGGACGTGCGAGGTCACGTCCGCGGCCGCCCGTGCCTCGGCCGTTGAAGGTGGGTGGTGAGCGGGCGTCCCCAGGGTGATCGACTCAGCCGAGCCCAGCACGTCGGCCAGTGCGGACGCCAGGTTGTCGCGGGTGCGCGTCATCCATTCCCGCAGGGCCGCGCCGAGGTCGGCGGTCGCTTCCAGGCGCTCGTCGAGACTCTCGCCCGTGCCGGAAAGATGGACGGCGTAGCGGCGGCGCCGGTCGTCATAGGCATCGGCGGCCTCGCCCTCCCACTCGCCGGGTGGGGGCAGTGAGGCTGCGACCTCGGCACACACCCGCGCACCGGCTCGCAGGTCGGCGTCGGCGTCGGCCAGGGCCGATGGGCGCAGACCGGCCACCGCCTGAGCCGCGTCAGCGGGCATCAGACGTACGCGCCGAAGGTCGTCCAGCACCGGGTGACCAGCCGGCGCCCCGGCCGCGTCGAGCACCTGCTCGGCGCGACGCAGCAGGGGCGTGGCCGCGTCGAGCACCTGGTCGAGCCGATCCATCACAACTCCCGCGTGAAGCGGCGCTCGACCGCTTCGTCGGTCTCGACGTACTCCCGCCGGGTGGCCCGCACCGAACGGGCCATCTCTGCCACCCGGGCAGCGGCGACGGAAGCCTCGCGCGATCGCGCGTCCAGCACCGCTTCCCAGTGATCGTGAAGGGCCTGCCCGATCCGCGCAGGCAGCCCCGGAACCACGAACGCACCCGGTCCAAGCCCCGCGGACGCCACCGCCGCCTGTGCGGCGAACGCGCCGGGGGCCACGGCGAGGGTAGAGACATCGCGCGACAGGGCGGTCATAGCGTCCGAAGCCTGGTCGAGACGGTCGGCTACGTCGTCCATCTCAGGCCTCGCCCAAGGCACGGAACTGGTCGAAGATCTCGTTGTGCAGTTTTTCGCGGGCCCAGCGGGCCGCGTCGGTGGCATTGCTGACGGCGGCCTGCAGCTCGCGGCTGAACTCGCCCGGGTGACGATGGCTCAGACCGCCGTGAATCTGGATGTCGGTGATGCGGCCGGATGCGGTCACGGTGACCTCGATGGAGTTGTCGGGTGAGTGGACCGAGACCTGGTGGGACTCGACGGCCCGGTCGTAGTCGCCGCGCAGTTGCTCAACGCGTCGATGCCTATCGATAGCCTCGCTGACCCACGCCTCGTCGATCTCACGTGCCATGCCGAGGCTCCTCACCATGTGTCAGCGCGCCATCGCGGACCGGGATCAGACCGTACCCGGAAGGGTGATGCCTTCGCTACGGGCTGTTTTCCACTGTGGATAACTGGGGCTCGCTATCCACAGGCGCAAGCATTCTGTCGGGGGCGCGCAATACCATCAGTGCCGTGAGTGACGTCTTCGCTGATCTGGTGGGCCAGGCCGAGACGGTCGCCACGCTGCGGCAGGCCGCGGCGGCGGCGGCCCGGGTCGTGGCCGGCGAGCAGGTGGCCGCCGGCGCGATGACCCATGCCTGGATCTTCACGGGCCCGCCGGGCAGCGGCCGGTCGGTGGCCGCCCGCGCCTTCGCGGCCGCGCTCGAGTGCGAGCGTGGCGGCGCTGGTTGCGGCGAGTGCCACGGCTGCCACACCACGCTGGGCAAAACCCACGCCGACGTCCGGTTTGTCGTGCCTGAGGGGTTGTCGATCGGCGTCAGCGAGATGCGTGCCCTGGTGCTCCGGGCGGCGAGCGCGCCGTCGGGCGGCCGGTGGCAGATCGTCGTGATCGAGGATGCCGACCGGCTCACCGAGCAGGCGGGCAACGCGCTGCTCAAGGCGATCGAAGAGCCGCCGCCCCGCACGGTTTTCCTGCTCTGCACGCCGTCGACCCACCCCGACGACATCTCGGTGACGATCCGGTCCCGCTGTCGGGTGATGGCGCTGCGGCAGCCGCCGGCCGAGGCGGTGGCCGAGGTCCTGGTGCGGCGCGACGGTGTCGCACCCGAGGTGGCGTCTTGGGCCGCTGCCGCGTCGCAGGGGCATGTCGGGCGGGCCAAGCGGCTGGCCAACGACTCCGAGGCCCGTGGGCGGCGCGACGCCGTGCTGTCGGTGCCGCGGCGGTTGACCGGTGTGGGTGCGTGCTTCGAGGCGGCGAGCGCGCTGATCAAGGCGGCCGAGGCCGAGGCGGCCGAGCAGCTGGTCGAGACGGACGCGTCCGAGCGCGCGTCACTCGAGCAGGCGCTGGGGGCCGGGGGCACAGGCCGGGGGGCGGCGGGCGCGATGCGCGGCGCGGCCGGCCAGTTGAAAGACCTCGAACGCCGCCAGAAGTCCCGGGCCACCCGCTCGAAGCGGGACGCTCTCGACCGCGCATTGGTCGACCTGGCCGGCTTCTACCGCGACGTCCTGATCACCAACATGCGTGCTCCCGTCGGCGTCGTGCACACCGACGTGGCGACGCAGTCCGAGGCCGCGGCCGGCAAGTGGTCGCCCGAGAGCGCGCTGCGCCGGCTTGAGGCGGTGCTCGCCTGCCGCCAAGCCATCGACGAGAACGTCAAACCCGAGATCGCCGTCGAGTCCATGATGCTGACCCTCTGGCGCGGCTGACCCCGCCAACGGCGGCCAGCACCGCCTCGCTGACGCGCAGCCCTCGATGGATCAGCGGCGGCTGTAGCGACCAGGGCCGTCCGGGGTTTCGTCGTCGTTGACGCCAAGCAGCTCCGCCATCTCGTCGAGCACGGGCTCCTCGTTGCGCCCGTTGACCCGGCTGACGGGCCGGTCCTCAGGGGTCGAACGGCTGGGGCGCTCATGGGTGGCGTCGGCACCATCAGGAACCGGTCGAGCCACAACCGGCTGCGTGACGTCGGCACCATCACCGACCGGCAAGGTGGCCCCGGCACCATCCGCAACCGGCCGAGCCGCAACCGGCTGCGTAGCGTCAGCACCGTCCGCAACCGGCAAGGTCGGCCCGGCGCCATCAGCAACCGGCCGAACCCGAACCGGCTGCGTGACGTCGGCACCATCACCATCCAGCAAGATCGTCCCGGCGCCATCCGCAACCGGCCGAACCGCAACCGGCTGCGTGACGTCAGCACCATCCGCAACCGGCCGAACTGCAACCGGCTGTGTGACGTCAGCGCCGCCGGGAGCCGGTTGAAGCGCGACCGGCTGCGTGGCTTCGGCGTCACCTGGACGCGGTTGAGTCGCGATCGGCTGTGTGGGGCCGCCGAGGTCGGCGGTCGCGTGGGCGGAGTCGGCTGTCGGCTGGTCGGGGACGCCGGCGTGGCTGGCTCGGCGGTCGTCGAGCCCTACGCGGCGGTCGGGGGTAGCGGTCAGGTCGGGGGCGTCGAAGTCGGGGCCGGGCGGCAGGTCGGTCGAGGCGGGGGCCGGGTGGGCCGGTTCGGCCGCGCCCAGCAGGCCCGTCAGGCGGTCGCTCACGGCGGTGGTGATCTCGTCGAGGGGACGGGCCGCGTCGAGCACGAGGTAGCGCTTCGGGTCGGCCGCGGCGAGGTCGAGGAAGGCGTAGCGCACACGCTCGTGGAAAGCGCGGGATTCGCTCTCGAGGCGGTCGGCGCCCTCACCCCGGGAGTCGACGCGGTTCAGGCCGACGCCGGGGTCGACGTCGAGCAGCACGACCAGGTCGGGCTTCAGGCCGCCGGTGGCCCAGGAGGACAGCCAGGAGATCTCGGTGACCGGCAGGGTGCGGCCCGCGCCCTGGTAGGCCAGGGACGAGTCGACGTACCTGTCGCTGATCACCACCGCGCCGCGGGCCAGGGCCGGGCGTACGACCGTGGCGACGTGGTGGGCCCGGTCGGCCGCGTACAGCAGCGCCTCGGCACGGGCGGAGGGCGTTTCGGTCTTGTCGAGCACCAGTTGGCGGATGCGGGCACCGACGTCCGTCGCGCCCGGCTCGCGGGTCACCACGACGTCGCGTCCGTCCGCCTGCAGGGCAGCGGCGAGCCGGGTGACCTGGGTCGACTTGCCGGCGCCCTCGCCGCCCTCGAAGACGATGAAGATGCCGCTGCGCACGAACTGCTCGGCCGGTGACAGCGGCCGCCCGCGGACCGAGCCCCACAGGTCGGCCAGCACGGGCACGCCGCGCTTGTCGTCCATCTGGCGGAACGAGCTGATGCCGACGAAGACGCCGAGCGCGCCCGCGACCAGCAGCAGCACGCGGGTGAAGGAGAGGTCGAAGCTGACCGCGCCCAGGTCGATGCGGCGCGAGCTGCCCAGGCCGACCAGGAAGCCGGACAGAGTGATGGCGAGCAGCAGCACCATCCGGACGCCGATCTGCACGACGGCGAAGACGCGGCCGCGTACGGCGTCGTCGACCTCGCCGTACAGCAGCGTCGTGCCGGCCAGGAACGCCATGCCGGCGCCCGCACCGACCAGCAGCGCACCGACCAGGGCCATCGACAGGTGGAAGGCGAGACCCAGGAACATGACCGAGCCGCTGGCCAGCACGATGCTCATGCCGAACCAGCGCCGGCGGGAGAGCTCACGGATGATCATCGGGCCGAGGCCGATGCCGACCGCCAGGCCCATGAAGATGGTGCCGAAGAGCAGGTAGAACGCGGCCTCGCCGGCGCCCAGCGAGGTGGCGAAGGTCTTGGCGGCGCCGATCACCACACCGCCGGCCGCGAACGCGCCGAAGATGCCCAGCACCAGACCCCGCACCAGCGGGGTCGTGCCGATGTACTTCCAGCCGTCGAGGAACTGGCGGGTCATGCTCTGTTGCTGGGCCGCCTGCTGCCGCTGCTCGCTCTTGCCACCGATCTCTTTGATGCCGAAGAAGACGGTGATCGCGGTGGCGAGGCGGGAGATCGCGTTCAGGTAGAGCGCGATCTGCACCGGCTGGGCCCAGTCGGGCAGGGTGGCGCCGGACTGCTGGATGCCCGCGGTGAGGGCGGAGAGCGCCAGGGCGGCCAGGATCGGCGTGATGCCGTACGTGGTGACGAGCGTGAGCTGGTTGGAGACCTCGATCCGCGACTTGGGGATGAGGTTGGGCACCGCGGCTTCCTTGGCCGGGATCCAGATCAGCGTGATCGTCTCGCCGATGAACGTGGCGATGGTCGCCCAGGCCACGGTGACACCCGGCGAGCCGCCGAACAGCGGGACGAGCGGGATCGAGCCATAGAAGACGAACCGGAGGAGGTCGGTGATGACCATGGTGTAGCGCCGGTCGAAGCGGTCGGCGAAGACACCGGCGATCGGGCCGAGCAGCAGGGCGGGCAGCAGGCGGACGGCGATCGTGCCACCGAACGCGGCGCCCTGGCCGGCGCTGCTCTCGAACTGGGCCGCGGCGAAGATGCCGGTGGCCAGCAGGCCGATCCAGTCGCCGAAGGAGGCCAGGCCGAGCACGAGCCAGAGGCGCCGGAAGGGCCGGATGCGCAGCACCGATCGCAGCGCCGCCGCGCCCGACAGGTCAACCGGTCCGGAGTCCCGCTTCTCGCTGTCGATGGCCCTCTACCTCCCGTGTTTGCAGGTGCACTCTATCGGGCCACCACACATGGCCAGGTGACCCACGTTCGGGTATCGAAGAAGTGAAGAGGTTTCGCATTGCCGGTAACGGCGATACCGTGCTGACGTGATCGAAGACCGCACGGCTCTGAAGGAGCGGCTCGACCGGGCCACCGCCCATCTCGAGACGCCGGTCGCGGCCGTCGACCTGGCGGCCTTCGACGACAACGCCGACCAGTTGGTGGCGCGGTCGCAGGGCAAGCCGCTGCGGGTCGCCAGCAAGTCCGTGCGCTGCCGCACGCTGCTGGAACGTGTGCTGGCCAGGCCGGGCTGGCACGGCGTCATGGCGTACGCGCTGCCCGAGGCGATCTGGCTCGTGCGCACCGGCCTGACCGATGACGTGCTGGTGGCGTACCCGTCGGTCGATCGCACCGCGCTGCGCGAGCTGACCACCGACCCCAAGCTCGCGGCGGCCATCACGATCATGGTGGATCACCCGTCGCACCTCGATCTGGTCGACCAGGTGACCCCTCCGGGTGACCGTCCGGCCGTCCGGCTCTGTCTGGATCTCGACTCGTCCTGGCGCCCCGCCGGTCCCCTGCACCTCGGCGTACGCCGCTCCCCCGTGCACTCCGCCGGGCAGGCCTCGGCCCTGGCCCGGCGACTGGTCGCCCGGCCCGGCTTCGCACTGGTCGGCATG
Source organism: Paractinoplanes polyasparticus (assembly GCF_019710575.1). GTDB lineage: Bacteria > Actinomycetota > Actinomycetes > Mycobacteriales > Micromonosporaceae > Actinoplanes > Actinoplanes polyasparticus. Next base: position 151,304 of record NZ_JAHWFK010000034.1, read on the forward strand.
ATGTCGTACGAGGCTCAGATCGCCGGACTGGGCGACCTGCCCCCCGGCCAGGCGTTGCGCGGCCGGGCGATCCGCCTCATGCAGTCCCGCTCGTTCCCCGAGATCCTCCGCCGTCGCGCCGAGGCCGTGACGGCGGTCCGCGAGCACGCCGACCTCGAGTTCGTCAACGCCGGCGGCACCGGCAGCGTGGCCGCCAGCGGATCGGACCCAGTGGTCACCGAGGTCACCGCCGGCTCCGGCCTGTACGGCCCGACCCTGTTCGACGCGTATTCGGCTTGGCGCCCGACACCGGCCGCCTTCTTCGCGCTCAGCGTCGTGCGCCGCCCGGCGCCGCGGATCGCCACCGTGCTCGGCGGCGGATGGATCGCCTCCGGACCGGCCGAGACCTCCCGGCAGCCGACCCCGTACCTGCCCGCCGGCCTCAAGTTCAAGCCGGACGAGGGCCCCGGCGAGGTGCAGACGCCGCTGGTCGGCGCCGTGGCCGACACGCTGCGCCCGGGCGACCGGGTCTGGTTCCGTCACGCCAAGGCCGGCGAGCTGTGCGAGCACGTCAACGAGCTACAGCTGATCGACGGGAGCTCAGCAGCACCGGCCCCGACGTACCGGGGGGAGGGACATGCCTTCCTGGGGTGACTCAGGCCGTGACGTGGCGGTGCAGGTATTCCCTGATCAAAGCCTTGGCCTCGGTGAGGACAGCCTCGTCGCCGTGCTGGTCGCGCCGGAACGCCAGCTTGATCAGCGCGTCCGCCGCCTCGACCGAGATCTCGAGCGAGAACCGCAGCCGCGCGCGGTCGATCAGCTGGAACTGGTCGACCAGCAGCTCGGCCAGGCGCTCGGCGATCACCGCGTTGTTGTCGCGTTCGACGTCGAGCAGGTGCACGTCGACCACGTCGCCGAAGTGCAGCGTGCGGAAGCCGGGCACCGTGCGGTGCATCTGGATGAAGATGTCGATCGCCGCGTCGACGCCGTCCCACCAGTGCGTGAAGGTCTCCCGGCCGAAGCGGTCGGACAGGCCCTGCAGGTAGGCATCCATGTTGCGCATCGCCAGCGCCTGGACGATCGCCCTCTTGTCGGGGAAGAACTGGTAGACCGAGCCGATGGCGACCTCGGCCCGCTCGGCGAGAAGCGTCGTGGTCAGCCCCTCATAGCCGACCTCGTCGACAAGCTCGGCGCAGGCGTCGAGCATGCGCTGGACCCGGGCAACGCTTCTGCCCTGCACCGGGACCCGCCGCAGCGGCCCGGTGGTGACGGTTGGTGTCGACACGCGTCGCCACTCCCTCTCAGCAGTGATAATCGGAACGTTACTCGGATCAACGAGCGAGACGCATCGACGGGACGCGCCGGGTACTCGTCCGCTCGTACGGAGGACAAGGGCCTAAATGACGATCCCTCGTAACGGCCGCCGCTGGGTCAATTGGGGCGGCAACCAGCAGTCACTCGCCGTAGACGTTTTGACCCCTGGCACTGTTGACGAGGTGGCCGTCCACGTCAAGGAGGCGTCGGAAACCGGACGCCGGGTGAAGGTCGTGGGCAGCGGCCACTCGTTCACCGCGATCGCCGTCGCCGACGACCAACGGCTGCTGCTCGACCGGATGACCGACCTCATTGCGGTCGACGGTCCGCTGGTCACGGTGCAGGCGGGTATGCCGTTGTGGAAGCTCAACGAGACGGTCGCCCGGCACGGCCTGGCGATGCCGAACCTCGGTGACATCGACGCGCAGACGGTCGCCGGGGCGATCTCGACCGGCACGCACGGCACCGGCATCGCCCACACGACGCTGGCCGCCTGCGTCGAGGGCGTCAAGATCGTGACCGGCCAGGGCGAGGTGCTCACCTTCAGTAAGGGTGACGACGTCTTCCCGGCCACCCAGCTCGGCATCGGCGCGCTCGGCATCCTCGTCGAGGTGACCCTGCGGTGTGTGCCCGCTTTCACATTGCTCGCCGACGAACGGCCGATGGCGCTGCCCGACGTGCTGGCAGGCCTCGACGACTGGATCCCGGCCAACGAGTTCGTCGAGTTCTACTGGTATCCGTACACGGACCGCGCCCAGCTCAAGCGCAACAACAAGGTGACCGGGAACGACCGCCAGTTGTCGCCTTTCCGGCACTGGCTCGACGACGAGTTCCTCGCCAACTCCCTCTGGGAGGGCGTCTGCCGCCTCGGTCGCCGGGTTCCGGCCGTCGTGCCGGCCGTCCAGTCGATCGCCGCCCGGGCTCTCACGGCCCGGACGTACACCGAGCGCTCCGACCGTGTCTTCTGCACGCCGCGCCGGGTGCACTTCACCGAGATGGAGTACGAGATTCCGCGCGCTGCCCTGCCCGAGGTGCTGGGCGCGCTGCCGAAGATCATCGACGGGCTGCCGTTCAAGGTGCAGTTCCCGGTCGAGGTGCGGTTCACCGGCCCCGACGACGTCTGGCTGAGCCACGGGTACGGGCGTGAGTCGGCCTATGTGGCGGTGCACCAGTTCACCGGGGCGCCCTACGAGCCGTACTTCCGCGCCTTCGAAGCCGTCTGCCGGCCCCTCGGCGGGCGGCCGCACTGGGGCAAACTTCATTACCGTACGGCGGAGGATCTGCGCCCGGTCTACCCGAGGTTCGACGACTTCGTGGCCGTGCGCGACCGCCTCGACCCGGCCCGGGTCTTCACCAACGACTACCTGGACCGGGTGCTCGGCGCCTGACCTATTCGGCGGAGGCGGAGGCGGAAGCCTTGGCCGGCACTGCCTTCTTGGCCGGCGCCGCCTTCTTCGCCGTGGCCTTCTTGGCCGGAGTCGCCTTCTTGGCCGGGGTGGCCTTCTTGGTCGCGGCCTTCTTGGCGGGCGTCTTCTTCGCCGCGGCGTCCGCTGTCTTGGCCGGAGCCTTCTTGGCAGCCCGCTTCTTCGGGGCCGGTCCCTTGGCCCGCTTCTCGGCCAGCATCTCCGAAGCCTGCTCGATCGTCAGGTTCTCGGGCGTCTGGTCGCCGCGCAGCGAGGCGTTGTATTCGCCGTCGGTCACGTAGGGGCCGAACCGGCCGTCCTTGATGACCAGCGGCTTCTCGGTCGCCGGGTCGGCGCCCATCTCGCGCAGCGGCGGCTTGGCAGCACCCCGCCCCCGGGTCTTCGGCGCGGCCAGCAGGGCCAGGGCCTCGTCGAGGGTGACGGTGAACAGCTGATCCTCACTGGCCAGCGAGCGCGAATCGGTGCCGCGCTGCACGTACGGGCCGTAACGACCGTTCTTGGCGGTGATCTCGTTGCCCTCGGGGTCCTTGCCGACGACCCGGGGCAGCGAGAGCAGCTGGATCGCCTGCTCGAGGGTGAGCGTGTTGGGCGACTGCGAACGGAAGAGCGAGCCGCGCCGTTCGCCGCTCTCGACGTACGGCCCGAACCGGCCGGACTTGAGCACGACGTCGACACCGGTCTGCGGGTCCTCGCCGAGGCTGCGCTCGCCGCTGCCGCCGAGGAAGAGCTCCTCGACCTTCTCCGGAGTCAGCTCGTCGGGCGCGACCCCCTCGGGGATCGAGACCCGGTTGCTGGGGTCGTTGGTCTGCTCCTCGGACGCGCCGGGAACCTGACGCTGCAGGTAGGGCCCGTAACGGCCGACCCGCACGACGATGTGCCGGCCCTCGTCGTCGTCGAAGAGGGGAATCGAGTTGATCAGGCGGGCGTCGATGTCACCCAGGTTCTCGGTGACCATCTTGCGCAGGCCGCCGGCCCGGGCGATCGCGTCGTCCTCGCCGGCCTTCTGGCTGCCGAAATAGAACGCGGTGAGGAAGTCGAGCGACGCGTGGACACCCCCGGCGATGCTGTCGAGGTCGTTCTCCATGGCGGCGGTGAAGCCGTAGTCGACCAGACGCGGGTAGTGCTTCTCCATCAGGTTGACCACCGCGAACGCGATGAACGTCGGGATCAGCGCCTGACCGCGCTTCTCGACGTAACCCCTGTCCTGGATCGTCTGCATGATCGACGAGTAGGTCGAGGGGCGCCCGATGCCGAGCTCTTCCATGGCCTTGACCAGCGAGGCCTCGGTGTAGCGGGCCGGCGGGCTGGTGTGGTGGCCCGCGGCGTTCAGCTCGTCGGCGTCGAGCCGCTGGTCCTTGACGAGGTTGGGCAGGCGACGCTCGGCGTCCTCGGCCTCGGCGTTCTCGTCGTCGGACGACTCGACGTAGGCCTTCAGGAAGCCGGGCTCGGTGATCGTCTTACCGGTGGCGCCGAAGTCCGCCTCTTCCTGAGCGGTGGAGACGGCCCGGATGCGCACGGAGATCGAGTTGCCGACCGCGTCGGTCATCTGCGACGCGACCGTGCGGCGCCAGATCAGCTCGTACAGCCGGAACGCGTCGCCGCTGAGTTCCCCGGCCAGCTCGGCGGGGGTGCGGAAGGTGTCACCGGCGGGCCGGATCGCCTCGTGCGCCTCCTGCGCGTTCTTGACCTTGCCGGTGTAGCGGCGCGGCTCCGGCGGCACGCTGCGCTCGCCGTAGAGCTCGGCGATCTGCCGGCGGGCGGCCGCGATGGCCGTCTCCGACAGGTTGACCGAGTCGGTACGCATATAAGTGATGTAGCCCTCTTCGTACAGGCGCTGGGCCGTACGCATCGCCTGAGCCGACGACATGCGCAGCTTACGAGCGGCTTCCTGCTGCAGCGTCGAGGTGATGAAGGGTGCGTACGGCCGGCGGCGGTACGGCTTCTCCTCGACCCGGGTGACCGTGAAGTTCTGCCCCTCGAGCCGGGCTGCGAGGCCCCGGGCGCCGCCCTCGTCGAGCTGCACCACGGCCGCGCCGGGCTTGAGACGACCGGTCGTCGGCTCGAAATCCTTGCCGGTGGCGATGCGGTCGCCGTTGAGCGCGATCAGCGTGGCGCCGAACTGGCGCGGGCCCTCGACCTGGCCCTGGACGGCCAGCAGGGCGTTGATGTCCCAGTACTCGGCCGTGCGGAACGCCATGCGCTGGCGCTCACGCTCGACGACGATGCGGGTTGCCACGGACTGGACCCGGCCCGCCGACAGCTTCGGCATGACCTTCTTCCACAGCACCGGGCTGACCTCGTAGCCGTAGAGGCGGTCGAGGATGCGGCGGGCCTCCTGCGCGTCGACCAGGTTCTGGTCGATCTGGCGCGGGTTGGCCACGGCGGCCTGGATGGCAGGCCGGGTGATCTCGTGGAAGACCATGCGGTGGACGGGGACCTTGGGCTTGATCGTCTCGAGCAGGTGCCAGGCGATGGCTTCGCCCTCGCGGTCCTCATCCGTCGCGAGGAAGATCTCGTCGACCTCTTTCGCCAGCTTCTTGAGCTTGGCGATCTGCTGCTTGCGGTCGGCCGAGATCACATAGAGCGGGTGGAAGCCGTTGTCGACGTCGACGCCCAGCCGGGCCCACGACTCGCCCTTGTACTGCTCGGGCACCTCGTCGGCATTCTTGGGCAGGTCACGGACATGGCCGATGGAGGCCTCGACCAGATAGTCGGGGCCCAGATAACCGGCGATCGTCTTGGCCTTCGACGGGGATTCGACGATGACCAGACGGGTCGTCCTGGCGTCACTCGGCACGGCACTCCCAAACTTCGACTTCGGCTTCCTTCTGTTCTCCGCCGGTGAACAACGCGGCGTCCGGCGGAGCGCAGACTTTCAACGTAACGCGCCGGACGAGCACACATTCCCCGGCTACCCCCGGAGCCGGATGGTAACGGTCCGGCCACCGTATGCCTCCGACGGCGACACCGTACACCGGGAACATGCTGTCGTGTCGCACACAATCCAGGAAGATCACGCACCCGCGCCGCCGGGCCACAGCTCCGCGGGCGCCGCTTCGGGCCGCTCCCCGACCAGCTCAGAGAGGCGGGCGACCCGACGCTTACCCATAATCAAATATTGTCGCCGGTCATCTGACAGCCGTCCGGCCAGACCGGCCCGCACCAGCGCCGCGTCGATCTCCGCGGTGTCCTTGGCCGGGTCCAGGCCGAGCGCGTAGCCATTGGGCACCGGCTCGCCGGCAGCGGCCACCCAGAGGCGCAGGCGAGGGCCGCTGAGAAAGAGTTGCGCGGCGGCCCGGGGCCAGGCCTGGGCCAAACCGTTCAACCTCCGGGAGTACGCGGTGAGCACCTCGAACCGAGGGGCAACCGGCACTGGTTCGGGCCTTTCCGCCGCAGAATCGGTCAATTTCGCCGTTTCGGGCCGATCACTCGCCATCTCATCGGCGACCGCGTCCGCCTCGACCACCGGCTCCGCGTCGGCAGACGGCTCGTCCTCGGTTGCCGGGTCGTCGTTGATCAGCTGGTTCTCGGCCGGATCGTCCTCGACCACCAGCTCGTTCTCAGCGGCCGGGTCGTCGGCGGTGACCGGGCGCCAATTGACGACCAGGCCGCGGACGACCAGCTCGGCGACCAGGACGTGGACCCGCCAGGCTCCCTCGACGACGACGGAGACCCGGGCGGTGCCGCCCATCCGCCCGAGCAGCCCCGGACCGGCCAGCAGACCGGCCAGGTCGGCCGGCGTGGGTTCGGTGGTGCCGGCCCCGAAGATGGGCAGCTGGCGGCCGGCGTCGTGCGACGGGGACGGCCGCGGGTGAGCGGGGCGCTTGGCAGCCGGAACCGGCGCGGGCAGCACCTCGCGCGGGATCAGGGGCCACCCCGTCTCGGTCATCTCACCGGCACTCGGGCACTTCGTCGAAGGCGTCCTTGAGCTCGACCGAGTTGAGGTTGCTGGTGTCCAGACTGCTCGCCTGATAATCGGTCTGCATCTGCTCGACCACCTTGCTGACCTGCTGATAGAAGGTCTCGGCGGGAGCGGTCGCCAGCCCCTTGATGCCACTCTGGGCGCGGGCGTAGGCGTCGCGCGTGGCCGCCAGCGATCCGGTGAAGCCTTCGGCGATGCGGGCGCCGTCGTCGACGTCGGGCACGCCGGCCTTGGCCACCCCGGCCCGGGCGCGCTCGCTCGCGTCGGCCGCGCCACCGAAGAGCCGCATCAGGTTTTCCTTGGCCTGGCCGGGGGTGGTCGCGGTGTCCATCTGCTGCTGGGTGCGCGAGGTGAGGGAGCCGATCTCGGTGCGCCACGGCTCGAGGGTGGTGCAGACCGAGGCGGCCCAGGCTCGGGCGCCGGGACTGCCGCCACAACCGGCGAGCGATGCCGCGAGCGCTAGAAGGGCCAGTAGTGCGAGGGGTCGGGCCGGGCGCATGGGAAGCAGCGTACGGGCAAGGTCCGACAACCTCATCTATGGTGCGGGCACCCGCTCCTCAATGGCGCGGGGCACCCGGCGATCGCCGGGTGCCCCGCGGGGAACTGCGTGTTGTCAGGCGGTGATCTTCGTGGTCGGCGTCGAGTTGCTCGACGTGGTGTCGTCGCCCATGGAGATCGGCTTGCGCTTGCTCCACACGACGGCGCCGGCGATGATCGCCGCCGCCACGACCGCGATCGCGATCCGCAGCGGGTCGTTCTGGTCGTTGCCGATGCTCCAGGCCACCACGGCCGGGGCGATCAGCAGCGAGACCAGGTTCATCACCTTGAGCAGCGGGTTGATGGCCGGGCCGGCGGTGTCCTTGAACGGGTCACCGACGGTGTCACCGATGATCGTGGCCTCGTGCGCGTCGGAGCCCTTGCCGCCGTAGTTGCCGTCCTCGACCAGCTTCTTGGCGTTGTCCCAGGCTCCACCGGAGTTGGACAGGAAGACCGCCATCAGCGTGCCGGTGCCGATCGCACCGGCCAGGTAGGACGCCAGCGCGCCGGCGCCGAGGCCGAAGCCGACCGCGATCGGGGCCAGGATCGCCAGCAGACCGGGGGTGAGCAGCTCGCGCTGCGCGTCCCGGGTGCAGATGTCGACCACCCGGCCGTACTCGGGCCGCTGGGTGCGGTCCATGATGCCGGGGAACTCGCGGAACTGGCGGCGGACCTCCATGACGACCGCGCCCGCCGAGCGGGACACGGCGTTGATGGCCAGGCCGGAGAAGAGGAACACCACGGCCGAGCCGATCAGCAGACCGACCAGGTTGCGCGGGTTCGAGATGTTCAGCAGACCGAGGATCTCGGCGCCGACCGCGTCCGGCGTGATGCCGGCGTCGGCCAGCGAGGTGGCCAGGCTGTTGGTGTACGAGCCGAACAGCGCGGTCGCGGCCAGCACGGCCGTCGCGATCGCGATGCCCTTGGTGATCGCCTTGGTGGTGTTGCCGACCGCGTCGAGCTCGGTGAGGATCTGCGCGCCCTTCTCGTCGACGTCACCGGACATCTCGGCGATGCCCTGCGCGTTGTCCGAGATCGGGCCGAAGGTGTCCATGGCCACGATGACGCCGACCGTGGTCAGCAGGCCGGTGCCGGCGAGCGCGACCGCGAACAGCGACAGGGTCAGCGACGAGCCACCCAGCAGGAACGCGCCGAACACGCCCGCGCCGAGCAACAGCGCCGAGTAGACCGCGGACTCGAGGCCGACGCTGATGCCGGCCAGCACGACGGTGGCCGCGCCGGTCTGCGACGACTTGCCGATGTCCTGCACCGGACGACGGTTCGTCTCGGTGAAGTAGCCGGTCAGTGCCTGGATGGCAGCGGCCAGCACGATGCCGATGACGACCGCGCCGATCGCGATCCAGCGTGGGTCACGCCCGCTGGCCAGGACGTCCGGGGCGATGCCTTCGTCGTTGAACCCGGCGAACGTGGACGGCAGGTAGACGAAGCTGACCACGGCGACGATGACTGCGGAGATTACTGCGGAGATGTAGAACGCCCGGTTGATCGCGGTCAGACCGTTGCGGTCGCTCGGCCGCAGCCGGGTGATGAACACACCGAGAATGGCGATCACGACGCCGACCGTCGACACGATCAGCGGGAAGACCAGGCCGTCCTGGCCGAACGCGACCTGACCCAGGATCAGGGCCGCCACCAGGGTCACCGCGTACGACTCGAACAGGTCGGCCGCCATGCCGGCGCAGTCACCGACGTTGTCGCCCACGTTGTCGGCGATGGTGGCGGCGTTGCGCGGGTCATCCTCGGGGATGCCCTGCTCGACCTTGCCGACCAGGTCGGCGCCGACGTCCGCGGCCTTGGTGAAGATGCCGCCGCCGACCCGCATGAACATGGCGAGCAGCGCAGCGCCGAAGCCGAAGCCCTCGAGCACGGTCGGGGCGTCGCTCCGGAAGATCAGCACGACGAGCGCGCCGCCGAACAGACCCAGACCGACCGTGAGGAAACCGACCACACCACCGGTGCGGAAGGCGATGCCCATCGCGGTCTCACGACCGCCGTTCTCACTCGCCGCCGCGGCCACCCTGAGATTGGCCCGGGTGGCGAGCGCCATGCCCGCACCGCCGATGAACGAACTGAACACCGCGCCCACGACGAAGAACAGCGAGCGTCCGATCTTGACCCAGACCTCGTTGTCGGTGTCGTGCACCGGCAGAAGGAAGAGCAGGACGACCGCGATCACCACGAAGATGGAGAGGGTCTTGAACTGGCGGAACAGGTATGCCGACGCGCCTTCTTGGACGGCTCCGGCGATCTCCTGCATGTTTTTGGTGCCCCGGCCGGCTTTGAGAACCGACTGGACGAACATCGCCGCGAAGCCCAGCGCGATGAGCGCGAAGACCATGGCGACGATGACAAACGTGACGTTAGAACCACTTAATGAGGTCCCGGACATCAATGTCCTCCTGTACACCGACCGCGCCCGCTTCCGGCGGACGGCACCGGCGGGCGCATCCCCGTCCAAGGGGAGACGACAACTGGGTCCCGCGGCCGCGGGACCAGGAGCAGTAGCTGATAACTCGCGTACTGTATCGGCCGATGGTGGTGATGGTCACACCTGAGTTCAGCCGTGTCGTGGTGATGTTTGCCGCTGTGTTAGCAGGCGGTGGAGTGGGTATGGACGCAGGTTGATATCGTCGCGGATTTGTCCAATTTGTTGGAGCCGACTCAGCGACGCTGAACGGGCCACACCATCCGGACCTCGGTGCCCGGACCGTCCTCGACCGGGCGTACCTGCAGGTCATCGACGAAACCGGCGAGCAGCGCGAAGCCGACGCCGGTGGTGAGCGCCTCGTCGGTCAGCGACTCGTCGGCCAATTCGTCCGGCGGCAACTTGGTCAGGCCGACGCTCGCCTCGATCGGGGCGTGGTCGATGACCCGAACCGAGTAAGCCTCCGAATCAGACATTTCGACGGTCACCAGGTCGGCCAGGCCGTACTGGTTGTGCAGGGCGACCGCCCGGGTGCAGGCCTCACCGATCGCCAGCCGGACCTCGTCCAGCAATTCCTCGGCGACGCCGGCCCGCCGGGCCACGGCCACGCCGACCAGCCGCGCCGTACGCACGTGCACGGGGGCGGGTGAGAAGGACAGCCGAACCGTCGCCATCACGAAATCGCGCTGTCGTCGCTGCCTCGGGTCGCCGCCTCGATCGTGGGAAAGATCGGGAACACCTGGTCGAGCGCCGTGATCCGGAAAATCTTGAGGAGGGCTTCCTTGGAGCAGACGAGGCTGAAACTCCCGTTCGCCACCCGCAGCCGCTTCATCGCGCCAACCAGCACACCCAGGCCCGTGGAGTCGAGAAACTCGACACCACCGAGGTCGACGACGACGTCGCGCACCCCGGAATCGACCAGCTCGACGAGGCGCTCACGCAACCTCGGAGCCGTGTAGACGTCGACTTCGCCACCGACCTCGAGCACTGTGTGCTCCTCGACCGTCCGGGTCGCAAGGGACAGCTCCATCGCTCCTCCTCCCTGCGGGGCCTGTTGATCCGACGGTCGATCTCCCCAGCGAATCTAACCATCGCCCGCTATCGGGCTGCCGTCCGGCTCCACCGTCGTACCCGTTTGAGGTTCGCGTCATTCCGGTGTCACAGTGCTGGACGTGACGTCGACCGCCTACAGCCCCGCCGAGTTGCTCCACCGGTTCCAGGCGCGGACGTCGGAATCCCCGATCACCCATGTCGAGCACGTTCCGGCTCGCGAGGGCCGGCCGGCGCCCTGGCCGTCGTGGGCGTCACCCGAGGTGGTGGCCGCTCTGAACGCGCACGGAATCGCCCGCCCGTGGGAACACCAGGCCACCGCGGCGTCGCTGGCGGCTGAGGGAATCCACGTCGTGGTGGCGACCGGCACGGCGTCCGGCAAGTCGCTCGCCTATCAGCTGCCGGTGCTTTCGCGGCTGCTCGGCGACGAACGGGCGACGGCGCTCTACCTCTCGCCGACCAAGGCGCTCGCGGCCGACCAGTTGCGCGCGGTGGCGAAACTGGGTCTCGACGGGGTGCGCCCGGCCACATACGACGGTGACACCTCGCGCGAGGAACGGGAGTGGATCCGGCAGCATTCGCGGCTGGTGCTCACCAACCCCGACATGCTCCACCACGCCCTGCTGCCCGGTCACGCCCGCTGGGGCAGCTTCCTGCGCCGCCTCTCGTACGTGGTGATCGACGAGTGTCACGCCTACCGCGGGGTCTTCGGCTCACACGTCGCCCACGTGCTGCGCCGGCTGCGGCGGCTGGCCACCCGTTACGGGGGTTCCCCCACGTTCGTGCTGGCCTCGGCCACCTCGGGTGACCCGGCCGACGCAGCCTCTCGTCTCACCGGTTTGCCGGTGACCGCCGTAACGGCCGACGCGTCCCCGCGCGGGGCGACGACGTTCGCTCTCTGGGAGCCGCCCCTGCTCCCAGCCGATCCTCCCGATGAAAACCTTCCCGAGGTACGCCGTTCCGCGCTCAGTGAGACGGCCGACCTCCTGGCCGACGCGGTGGTGGCCGGCACCCGCACGCTGGCCTTCATCCGCTCGCGGCGCGGGGCCGAGGTGGTCGCCACGATGACCAGGCGCTCGCTCGACGAGGCAGTGCCCGGCCTCGGCGACCGGGTCGCCGCCTACCGCGCCGGCTACCTCAAGGAAGACCGCCGTCAGATCGAACGCGCGCTGCTCTCGGGCGATCTACTCGGGCTCGCCTCGACCAACGCGCTCGAACTCGGCGTCGACCTGGTCGGGCTGGACGCGGTGCTGATCTGCGGCTACCCCGGCACGCGGGCGTCGCTGTGGCAGCAGGCCGGGCGCGCGGGCCGGGCCGGCGGAGAGGCGCTGGCGGTGCTGATCGCCCGCGACGACCCGCTCGACACCTACCTGGTGCACCACCCGTCGGCCCTGTTCGGGCGGCCGGTCGAGGTGACGGTGCTCGACCCGGCCAACCCGTACGTGCTCGGTCCGCAACTGTGCTGCGCGGCCTCCGAGGCGCCACTGCGAGCCGACGACCTGGAGCTCTTCGGCGGGGAGGCGGCCCGGGCCGCGGTCGACGGACTGACGGCCTCGGGCGCGCTACGGAAGAGGCCGTCGGGCTGGTACTGGACGCATCCCGGCCGCCCCGACGTCGACCTGCGCGGGGCCGGGGGCGCGCCGGTCTCGGTGGTCGAGTCGGCCACCGGCCGGCTGCTCGGCACGGTCGACCAGTCATCGTCGCACTTCATGCTGCACACCGGCGCGGTCTACCTGCACCAGGGAGTGACCCACCTGGTGGACGAGCTCGACCTGGAGGACGCGGTCGCGCTGGTGCGCCGCGCCGATCCGGACTGGTCGACGCACGCCCGCGACGTCACCGACGTGTCGGTGCTGGGCGTCCGGTCCCACGTGGACGCCGGTCCGGTCGGTCTCTACCTGGGCGACGTCGAGGTGACCGGTCAGGTTGTCTCGTACCAGCGCCGCCGCCTGGGCTCCGGCGAGGTGATCGACACCAAGCCGCTCGACCTGCCCGTGCGTGAGCTGCGCACGGTCGCCGTCTGGTTCACGGTCTCGCCGCGCGCCCTGGAAGCGGCCGGCGTGGAACCGCCCGACGTTCCCGGGGCCCTGCACGCCGCCGAGCACGCCGCGATCGGCCTGCTCCCGCTGATGGCGACGTGCGACCGCTGGGACATCGGCGGCCTCTCCACGGCGAACCACGTCGACACCGAGGCGCCCACTGTCTTCGTCTACGACGGCCACCCCGGCGGCGCGGGCTTCGCCGAACGCGCCTACGCCACCGCTGCCGCCTGGCTGGCCGCCACCCGGGAAGCGATAGCCGCCTGCGGCTGCGAGTCCGGCTGCCCGTCGTGCGTCCAGTCCCCGAAGTGCGGCAACGGAAACAACCCGCTGCACAAGCCGGGCGCCGTCCGGGTCCTCGACACCGTGCTGGCCGCCCTCGGCGCCGCCACCGCCGGCTGAGCCGAGAATCCGGTCGGCCCGCTCGTAGAACTGCCCCGCGCCGCGGCCGGTGGGAGCGCCGAGACCGGGCCGGCGCGGGCCGTGGCCACAGCGTGGCGGCCGAGGCCGGGCACGGCGACCTCGGCCCGCACCACGATCTCAAGGCCGTCGACGACGCACGACGCCATGCGGCCGTGGTTGGCTGCGACGAACTGCCCGGCCCGCGCGCAGGCAACTTCCGGTCCGTAGACGGCCTTCGCCGCGCCCGCCAACGCTCCCAGGTCGGCGGCCGCGCGAGCCTGGTGCCGGCCGACGCGCGCCGTCCCGACGCCGGCCGCCGCCACCCCGGCCACGGCGAGGAACAGCCCGAAGGCCAGCACGAGGATCGTCGCCGCACCCCGATCCCGCGCTGCCGGGCCAACAGCCGACGGCCTCACGGAATCGCCTCGGGTTCCCGCGCTGCCGTTGCCGTGCCCTCGACGGTTATCGCCGGCAGGTTGGCGCCCAGCACCCGCAGCCGGGCCCGCACCCGGGCCGTCACGATGTCGGCGTCGCCCCCGATGCCGACCTCGGCGCCAGGTGGAGCGACCCGCGCGCCCTCCGCGGCGCCCGAACCGCCGCGGGCCTCGGCCAAGGCGGCCTCACGGGCGGCGTCCAGGCATTGGCCCTTGGCGGCCACCGCGGAGACCGCCGTCAGGCCGGCCATCAGCAGCAGCATCAGCGCCGGCAGCCCGGCCGCGAGCTCGGCCGTGAACGCTCCCCGGTCGCGGCCGGGCCACCGGCGCCCGGTCACTTCAGCGCCCGGTCGATGACCGCGTCGAGCGCACCCGCGACACCGGTGCTGGTGACGACCTTGTAGAGCACTCCGGCGAACGCGACAGCGGCCAGGGTGCCGACGGCGTACTCGGCCGTGTTCATGCCGGCGTCGGCCGCCTCGGCCCGCAGCCGGGCGAGGTTCGCGATCAGTTTGCGCACGTGGTTCTCCTTCGGTTGGGGATGTCGACCGGCCCGCGGCCGGTCCTGGTGGCCCACGGGTCAGAGGACGTCCCCGAGGACCGCGATCAGCACCGGGACGAGCCCGGCCAGCAGGAAGGCGGGCAGGAAGCACAGCCCGAGCGGCAGCACGATGAGCACGCCGGCCCGCTGCGCCGCCGCCTCGACCGCGACCGTCCGGTCGGCACGCAGGTCGTCCGCGAGCCGACCGAGGGCGCCGGCCAGCGCGCCGCCGCTCGCGCTGGTGCGCACGGCCGCCGCGATCAGCCGGTCGGCGCCGGGTATCTCGGCCAGATGCGCCCAGGCCTCGGCCGGTGCGGCCCCGAGAGTGAGCGACCGCGCGGTTCGGCTGAGCCTGGTCGCCAGCGGCCCGTCGAGCGCGTCGGCCACTGCCGCAGCCGCCCCGTCGACCGGAGCGCCGGCCCGCAGCGCCGCTGCCAGCAGGTCGGCGCCGAGTGGCAGGTCGGCCGCGGCGGCCCGGCGTTCCTGCCGTACGCGGGCAGGCTCACGCCGCCGCAGGAAGCGTTCCGCCCCGACCCCGGCGATCACCCCGGCCAGACAGCCCCACCAGGTGCCGAAGAACCCGGCCACCGCCAGCCCGCCCACCACGGCCAGCAGGATGCGGGTCCGGCGAGCATCCGGTTCAGCCGTGCCCGGCGCGGACAGGACGGCCCGGACCCGAACCAGCCGCCGGCGCACCGCCCGCCCGCCGGCCACCGGCGCCACCACCAGAGCCAGCCCCGCCACCGCAAGCAGCAGGGCCGTCATGACGCGCCCGCCTGCTCGGCGACGGGCACGCGCTCGTCGTCTGCCGGCAGCGGCGGACAGCCGCAACCCCCACCACGCCCGCCAGCCAGAAGCGCAGCCACACAGCAGGCCCGCAACGGCACCTGACCCGGCCGGCCGGCCCGCAGAAACTCCGCCAGCGCACAGGCCGCGCTCATCGGGTCACCCCACCGACCAGACGCTCGGACCAGAGCAGCCCAGCCGTCTGGAGCACGACCGCGGCCACCCCACATGTCGCGCCCGGCGGCGTGCGCAGCAGCACGTGGAAGGGATCGGCGCCCATCGCCACGCCCAGACCGAGACCCGCGAGCGGCAACGCCGCCAACAGCATCGAGGTCGCCTGAGCACCGGCGGCCTGGGCCGCGGCCGACGCGGCGGCCCGGTCGGCCGCCCGAGCGTCGGCCTCGATCCGCTCGACCAGATCGGCGGCCGGCGCCCCGGTCCGCTCGGCGAGGCGCCACACCGACTTCGTGAGCCGCCGCAGCCGGTCGCCCGAGTCGCTCCGGGCCTCGGTCGGCGGCAGACCCGCCCGCAGATCCGCAGCCAGGGCGGCCAGCGCATCCAGAGCGGCCGACCGCGCGATCGCCGCCCGCCGGCGGTTGGCCCGCCGCACCAGGGCCCGCCCACCGAGCCCCGCGTACGCACCGGCGATCACCGCGGCCACCGGCCCGCCCAGCAACAGACCCAGCACCGCGGCCACGGCGACGCCACCGGCCAGCGCCTGCCTCGGAGCCCCTGCGGCGAACGCGACGACCCGCCGCCCGAACGCCGCCACCGACACCCGCGGCACCGCCCGGAACCGGCTCAGCGGCAGCACGACCACCAGTGCGCCCGCGACGAGCAACAACGGCCCCCAGATCACGGCGTCACCACCGGCGGCCGCAGGACGGCCGGGGCGGTCACCCCGCGAACCGCCAGCATCCGGGCCAGCGCCGTCGCGCCCGGACCAGCCCCGTGCCCGCGCCGCCAGGCCGGCACCACAGTCGCCAGCCGATCCTCGCCGGCCGGCAGCAGCACGCTGACGGATTCCAGGACGCGCCCCCGGTCGGTGCGCCGGACCTGAAGCACCACCTGCAACGCCGCCACCACCTGGGCGTGCAGCGCAGCCCGGGGCAGCCCGCCGAGCAACCCGAGCGCCTCGAGCCGGGCCGGGACGTCGGCCGGAGCGTTCGCGTGCAGCGTGCCCGCACCCCCGTCGTGGCCGGTGTTGAGCGCGCCGAGCAGGTCGACGATCTCGGCGCCCCGGCACTCCCCCACGATCAGCCGGTCGGGCCGCATCCGCAGCGCCTGCCGCACCAGGTCGGTCAGCCCGATCGCGCCCGCCCCCTCGACGTTCGCGGTGCGGGCCTGCAGGGCGACGACGTGCGGGTGCAGCGGCCGCAGCTCGGCCGCGTCCTCGACCAGCACGATCCGCTCGGTCGGCGGCACCATGCCCAGCAGCGTGGCCAGCAGCGTCGTCTTGCCGCTGCCGGTGCCGCCGGTGACCAGGTAGGCCAGCCGGGCGGCGACGATCGCGGCCAGCACCGGAGCGATCGTGGGCGGGACCGTGCCGTGTTCGACCAGGTCTTCGAGGCGGAACGGCCGGTGGCGGAAGGTGCGCAGCGACAGGTACGGTCCCTCGGCCGCCACCGGGGGCAGAACGGCGTGCAGGCGGGTGCCGTCGGGCAGCCGGGCATCCGCGTACGGCTGACCGTCGTCGAGCCGGCGCCCGCACGCAGCCGCGAGCCGCTGGGCCAGGCGCCGCACCTCTTCGTGGTCGCCGAGCACGATCGGCGCCCGTTGCAGTCCCGCGCCCCGGTCGACCCAGACCGCCCGGCCGTTGACGAGCACGTCGGTCACGTCCGGGTCGGCGAGCAGCGGCGCCAGCGGCCCGGCCCCGACGAGCTGGTCGCGCACCCGGTCGGCCAGCCGCAGCACTGCCGTGTCACCGAGCACCGCAGCGCCGGGCTCACTGCGGACAGCCTGCACCACCGCCGCCGGGGTGGCCTCCACGCCGTCGACCGCGAAACGGTGGCGCACCCGGTCCGCGACCGACGGCGCGGTGGCGGACTGGCGGCTGCCGAGCCCCGCGTACGCCGTCATGCCGCCGCCACCAAGGCCGCGTCACGCATCAGATCGCTCAGCACTCGCCGGCACAGCCGCGCCAGTGGGCCCTTGCCGTCGACCGTGGGCGGCAAGCCGTGTTCGATCCGCTGGGCGATCGCCGGTTCGGGCCGCAGCGTGCCGATCAGCGGCAACCCGAGCGCGGAAGCAATGTCGCGCGCCCGCAATCGGCCCGGCGCCGGGCCGCGGACCACCAGGGAGAGCTCATCGCGGTGGGCCTGCACCATTCCGGCGACTCTGGCTGCGGCGGCTGAGGCGCGGACCTCAGCCGGGACGATCAGCACCGCATGGTCGGCGCACTCGAGCGCGAGCACCCCGGCGTCGTCGAGCCGGCGGGGCAGGTCGACGACGATCACCTCACGGGCCCGGCGGCCGGCGTCGATGGTGGCGGCCATCGCCTCGGCGGGCAGATCCGGCGAGGCGTCCCGGTCGAACGAGAGCAACACCAGATCACCGTCGCGGGGCAGCGCCCCGAGCAGGCTGGGCGGGTCGACCCGGCCGCCCGCCTCGGCCAGCGCCGACCAGCGCAGACCGTCCCGGCGCTCCCAGCCGAACATCATGTCGAGACCGCCGCCGATCGGGTCGGCGTCGATCAACAGGGTGCGGCGGTGGCCTCGGGCCGCGGTCACGGCGAGGCCTGCGGCCAGGGTGCTGGCGCCGGCGCCGCCCCGGCCGCCGATGACCGCCAGCACTCGGCCCACCGGCTGATCCAGTTGTTCGGCGAAGCGTTCCACCACCCAGGATTCGGCGGTGGGCAGCTCGGCGATGTGCTCGACGCCGTACGCGTTGGCGGCCCGCCACAGCGGTTCGGCGACCTCGCCGTGACCCACCACCGCCACCCGGGAGCGGCGTGGCAACCGAGCCCGCAGGCAGGCTTCCAGCTGGTCGGCGCCGATCAGGACGAGGGAGGCGGCGCCGTAGCGCGGACGCGCGGCGGCCGGATCAGGCGCAACGTCGACCTTGGTGCCGCCTGCTGCGGCCAGCCGCAGTAGGTCGTCGAGCAGGTCGGGGTCGGCGGTGACGACGAGGGGAAGGCGGGCAGCGGGCATCAATGGTCTCCAGCGCTCGGGTGGCAGCGGGTGAGGCGCCCACCTTCACGGCCGGGGCATCCGGGGGCCAGGCCTGATGACGCCGACTGTGGACAAGCCGCCCACCTGTGGATATCGCCTGCTCGTGGAGTGGATCTGCTATCGGGACGGCCATCGAGAAGAGTGGAAGCAGCGGCCGTTGGGTATGTTGATGGGCGACACGAACCGATGGGGTTGGCATGGACAGTTCGATCACCCGCTCGCTCGACGCCGACGGCGTTGCCGTGGTGGCCGTCGAGGGCGAGATCGATTTCTCGAATGCGGATGAACTGGCCGACTGTGTCCGTGCTGCCGTGACCGAGTGGTCCCCGCCGATGGTGCGGGTCGACCTGCGCGGCGCGCGCTTCATCGACTCCACCGGTCTGGGCGCGCTGATCGAGGGCTATCGCGCGGCGATCGGGATCGAGGCTCGGTTCCTCGTCGTCAACCCGACTCCGGCGTTCCGCCGTGTACTCGACGTGACCGGCCTCTGCGACTTCTTCGGGCTGGGCGACGTGGTCGAGGCCGAGCCGACGCGGGCCACCGGCACCTGATCACCGGGACCGGAAAGGGAACGACCCCCGTCGGGGGAGACGGGGGCCGTCCGAGGATTCGGCTCCGGGGGGGTCGAGCCGAATCGACTCGGTGATCGCGGGGGGCGCAATCACCGAGGGTTCCACTGAGTGCTTCAAGTAGTGGTTGGCGACGGGTCACAACATGAATCCCGGTCGCAACAGCACAAGCATGCCTCACGGAAGCAGCACAGTCGAGTACTGATTGTCGCTCGCTGCGATACTGCTGCCCGTCTGACCGATTTCACTGCGAGTCACGGCCGGTCCCGATCGACGCGCCGGGGACGACCGTGATGAACCACTTGCGACTACACTGCGGCGCGTGGGCCCGAGCGCCGCGTTTTTCGACCTCGACAAGACCGTCATCGCCAAGTCCAGCGCGTTGGCTTTCGGACGGCCGTTCTACCGTGACGGCCTGATCAGCCGTCGTGACATGGTCAAATCCGCTTACGCACAGCTGATGTTCCGGCTCGGCGGCGGATCCGACGAGCAGGCCATGGCGCGCACTCGCGACTACCTGGCGGCCCTCTGCAAGGGCTGGCGGGTCGAGCAGGTGCAGCAGATCGTGGCCGAGACTCTCGAGGAACTGATCAACCCCTACGTGTACGCCGAGGCGGCCACCCTGATCGCCGAGCACCAGGCGGCGGGACGCGACGTCGTGCTGGTCTCGGCCTCGGGCGACGAGATGGTCCGCCCGATCGGGGCGCTGCTCGGCATCACCGACATCATCGCCACGCGCATGAGCATCGTCGACGGCCGCTACAGCGGCGAGGTCGAGTTCTACGCGGCCGGCCCCAGCAAGGTGATCGGCGTGCGCGAGCTGGCCGCCGAGCGCGGCTACGAGCTGGCCGACTGCTACGCCTACTCCGACTCCAGCAGCGACCTCCCGCTGCTCGAGGCGGTGGGCCATCCCAGCGCGGTCAACCCCGACCGGGCGCTGCGCCGCGCCGCGATCGAGAACAAGTGGCCGGTTCTCGAGTTCCGGCACCCGATCCCGCTGAGCCGCCGTCTGCGCGACCGGCCGGCCGTACCGGTGGCCGCGGCCGCCCTGAGCGTGGGCGTCGGCGCGGTGATTGGTTTCGCCATCTACGCCCGTCATCGCCGCACCCGCACACCTGCCTGAGCAGGTCCTGCCCAGGGGCAATGAGCAGCGCGAATGGCTTTGGTCTGACTAATGCGGAAAGTGAGATTTGCCGGGCCGAAGCTCTGGCGATCATGCCGAGACGGGCGTAGAAAGAACTGGCGAGGATCGAAGCGGAAAGGGCGGGATTGCCTGCCGATTCGGCATCGATTTTCGTGCACGGCCACCGGGAACCCACGCGCGATCAGCCACGGCAGGCACGTTGCGGCGGGACCGCGGCCCCCCAGGCTCCATTTGAGGAGCCGTGAGGCTGTGGACTGTCGACAACGACCCAGGTGCACGCTTGATAACCCGGTTCGGACGCGCAGCAGCCGGCGCCCCATCGCGGGACGCCGGCTCTAAATTTGACCCTGGGCCGTGCGGCCCGCGGCCAGGTGGCGGGTGCGCAGCTCGTGGTACACGGCCCGGAACAGATTCGGCCGCGAGTGGAAGTCGACCCCCTGCGCCCACAGTTCCGTGTTCACGGTCGAGCCGTCGCGCCGTTCGATGAGCACGGTCAGGCCGCTCGGGATCCGGAACGGACCGATCCGATGGCTCGCCTCGTGCAGGTGCACATGGGCGATCTCGGCCCAGGCCATGGTGCGCGAGCGCAGCAGGCCGTGGATGCGCACGCCGCCGGCGCCGACGTAGGCGCCCATCTGCAGGATGCGATGGGTGCCGATCACCCACACCGCGGCCAGCGTGCACGCCAGCAGGCGCAGGCCGTGGCTGTTCAGCTCGAACGTCTCGATCGACGTCCAGCCCAGCAGGGCCAGCGCGAAGGCTTCCCAGCCGATGATCAGCCAGCGTCCGGTGCCGGGCGTGTACGGGCGCGTCCAGGACTCCACGTGTGGAAGTGTAGAAACCCCTGATCACGGATTGTGCTGTTCGCACATACACACAGTCCGACGACCCGTCATACCGTCGCCAGCACGTCGTCCCCGATCTTGGTGATCTCATCGGCGGCGACGGTCACCGCGGCAGCGTAGTGACGCAGCCAGGAGCGGACCCCGTCGGGCGTGCCGGTGGCATAGGC
Organism: Paractinoplanes polyasparticus; assembly: GCF_019710575.1. Taxonomy (GTDB): domain Bacteria; phylum Actinomycetota; class Actinomycetes; order Mycobacteriales; family Micromonosporaceae; genus Actinoplanes; species Actinoplanes polyasparticus. The sequence goes on from NZ_JAHWFK010000034.1 coordinate 172,073, forward strand.
GCCGGCCGAGCCCACGTACTCCGGCTCGCGCACCTGATGCCCGACCTCGACCGCGACCAGGCCCCGCGGGTCGAGCCCGCGGCTGATCATGGTGAGCCGGGCCGCCGCCCGGGCGACGACGCCGGCCGGGCCGGCGAACGGCCGCAGCGTCAGAAGCTCGGCGTGCACGATCGCGGCGAGCAGCAGCGGGGGCGTACGGTCGTTGCCCGCGACCAGACCGGCCAGCATGTCGATGCGGTCGGCGTCCCCGGTGAGCCGCCCCAGGTCCGACGACGGCACGGCGCCCCGCGCGGCGAGCACGTGCAGCTTGGCGAGCACCTGACGGGGCGCGCGGGGCCAGAGGTCGACCAGGCCGCCGGCGCCCTCGGCGACCCGCAACGCGCCCTGCACTACCGGATCGGTGACCGTTCCGGCCCGTACGTCGTCGAGCTCGTGGACGTTGCCCTCGAGCGCGGCACTGGCCACGGCCGCTCGCAGACTCGCCTCGGCCGCGACCTGGCCACCGTGCCGGCGTAGAGCGCGGTGGCGCATGGCGGCGTCGACGCGGTCGCGGGCGCCGGTGAGCGCGGGCGCGACGTCAGCAAGATCGAGAAGGGGCGCTAGCGGATCCACGGGAACACGGTAGCCGGTAAACCGGGCGAAACATGGGGTGCGCAAACAGGCTCACAAATGGCAAGATTCGCGCAGTAACAAGCACCTGCTGGTCATCCGGCGCGACCACGACGCCATCTGGCGCGCAGTTATCCACAGGTGTCGCCGGTACCCACCGGCGCAACTAGTGTGCAACGAAGAAGCCCGGGTCAGCAGTGAAAGAGGAGCCGCCCTCATGAGCGAGACATTGGCGAACTTGTCATCGGAGAGCCGACAGTTCCCGCCGCCCGAAGCGCTGGCCGCGGCCGCCAATGTGAAGGCGGACGCGTACGAGGAAGCAGCCGGCGACCGCCTGGCGTTCTGGGCGACGCAGGCCGACCGGCTCACCTGGGCCAAGAAGTGGGACCAGGTGCTCGACTGGTCGAATCCGCCGTTCGCGAAGTGGTTCGTCGGCGGCGAGCTCAACATCGCCTACAACTGCGTCGACCGGCACGTCGAGGCCGGCCGGGGCGACAGGGTCGCCATCCACTGGGAGGGCGAGCCGGGCGACACCCGCACCATCACGTACGCCGAACTCCTCAAGCTGGTCAGCCAGGCCGCCAACACGCTGACCGACCTCGGGGTCGGCGCCGGCGACCGGGTCGCGATCTACATGCCGATGATTCCCGAGGCGGCGGTCGCGATGCTGGCCTGCGCCCGGGTCGGCGCGACCCACAGCGTCGTCTTCGGCGGATTCTCGGTCTCCGCGCTCTCGACCCGCATCCAGGATGCGGACGCCAAGCTCGTCATCACCGCCGACGGCGGGTATCGGCGCGGCAAGCCGTCGGCGCTCAAGCCCACCGTCGACGAGGCGGTCGCGGAATGCCCGAGCATCGAGAACGTGCTCGTCGTGCGCCGCACCGGGCAGGACGTGGCGTGGACCGACAAGGACAAGTGGTGGCACGAGACCGTCGAGCAGGCCAGTCCCGAGCACAAGGCGCAGGCGTTCGACGCCGAGCACCCGCTGTTCATCCTCTACACCTCGGGCACGACCGGTAAGCCGAAGGGCATCCTGCACACCACCGGCGGCTACCTCACCCAGGTGTCGTACACGCACAACGCGGTCTTCGACCTCAAGCCCGACACCGACGTCTACTGGTGCACGGCCGACATCGGCTGGGTCACCGGCCACTCCTACATCGTCTACGGCCCGCTCTCCAACGGCGCTACCCAGGTGATGTACGAGGGCACGCCCGACACCCCGGGCCGCGACCGGTTCTGGCAGATCGTCGACAAGTACAAGGTGTCGATCCTCTACACCGCACCGACGCTGATCCGCACGATGATGAAGTGGGGCGACGACATCCCCGCCGGCTTCGACCTGTCGTCGCTGCGGGTGCTCGGCAGCGTCGGCGAGCCGATCAACCCCGAGGCCTGGATGTGGTACCGGGAGAACATCGGCCGCAACCGGACCCCCATTGTGGACACCTGGTGGCAGACCGAGACCGGTGGCGTCATGATCTCGCCGCTGCCCGGTGTGACCGCGACCAAGCCCGGCTCGGCCATGACCCCGCTGCCCGGCATCACCGCCGACGTGGTCGACGACCAGGCGCAGTCGGTGCCGAACGGCGGCGGCGGCTTCCTGGTGCTGCGCGACCCGTGGCCGTCGATGCTGCGCACCATCTGGGGCGACGACAAGCGGTTCCTCGACACGTACTGGTCGCGCTTCGGCGCCGGCGCGGGCACGGGCGACGAATGGATCTACTTCGCCGGTGACGGCGCCAAGAAGGACGATGACGGCGCGCTCTGGCTGCTCGGCCGAGTCGACGACGTGATGCTCGTGTCGGGCCACAACATCTCGACCACCGAGGTCGAGTCGGCGCTGGTCTCGCACCCGTCGGTGGCCGAGGCGGCCGTGGTCGGCGCGACCGACCCGACCACCGGCCAGGCGATCGTGGCGTTCGTGATCCCGCGTGGAAACGTGGACACCGAGGGCGACGTGGGTGACCAGCTCACCGTCGACCTGCGCAACCACGTGGCCAAGACGCTCGGGCCGATCGCCAAGCCCCGTCAGATCATGCTCGTGCCCGAGCTGCCGAAGACCCGCTCCGGAAAGATCATGCGGCGGCTGCTCAAGGACGTCGCCGAGCGCCGCTCGCTGGGCGACGTCACGACGCTGCAGGACTCCGCGGTGATGGACCTGATCTCCGCCGGCATGAAGACGGGCAAATCCGAGGACTGACCCTGGCCGTCGCGGCGTCTCTTCTTAGGTGAGGAGACGCCGCGCAGCGGCAAGCCCGCCACCCTCGTCCGCGTTCCATCGACCCGAAGTAACCAGGCACACTCGGACCGGCTCGCGTCCAGCGCCTACGCTGAGGGTATGGGCGGTCGGGTTGACGAGTCGTGCGTGCTGGTGGACGGGCCGTGGACCCATCGCTTCGTCGGCGCGAACGGCAGCCGGTTCCATGTCGTCGAGGCCGGCACCGGGCCGCTCGTGTTGTTCCTGCACGGCTTTCCCGAGTTCTGGTGGGCCTGGCACGACATCCTGCCCCGCATCGCCGACGCGGGATTCCGGGCGGTCGCCATCGACCTGCGCGGCTACGGCGCGAGCGACAAACCGCCGCGGGGCTACGACGGCTACACCATGGCGGCCGACGTCACCGGGCTGATCCGGGCGCTCGGCGAGCGGAACGCGACCATCGTCGGCGCCGGTGCGGGCGGCATGATCGGCTGGGCCGCGGCCGCGTTCCACCCGAAGCTGGTCAACCGGCTCGTCGTGCTGGGTGCGGCCCATCCGTTGCGGCTACGGGCAGCGCTCTTCGCCGACCCCCGCGGCCAGTTCGCGGCCTCGTCCAGCGCGCTGCGGTTCCAGGTGCCGCGCTACGAACACGTTCTGACCCGCGACGACGCGGCGCTGGTGGGCGAGCTGATGACCCGCTGGACCAGTCCTCAGTGGAGGGAAACGCCGGAGTTCGCCGACTACGTGGCCCGCTGCCGCGAAGCCATGCAGATACCGCAGGCGGCGTTCTGCGCCCTCGAGGCCTACCGCTGGGTGTTCCGCAGTGCGCTCCGCCTGCAGGGCTACCGCTTCGTGAAACTCATGCAACGCCCGTTGATCACGCCCACCCTGCAACTGCACGGTGAACTCGACACCGCCACGCTCCCCCGCACGGCTCAGGGCTCAGGGCGTTACGTTCTCGCACCGTACGAATGGCGGCTGATCCCCGAGGCCGGCCACTTCCTGCACCAGGAGGCCACCGACGTGGTCACCGGCGAGGTGCTCCGCTGGCTCAAGACCAACTGATGACCGTACGAGAGACCAGCTGAGGGCCGTACGAGCTAGATGCGCTGCTCGCTGAGGTCGGAGACCTCGTGCAGGGGCGCCCAGCCCTGATAGACGCCGAAGTCGAACTCTTCGAGGCCGAGCTGGCGGGCGATCGGGGCGCGGCCGCCCGCGTACTCCACCCGCAGCCAGGAATTGGCCTCGGCGAGCACGATGAACGGCGCCCCGCGCCAGGTGCACGTGGTGCGTACGTAGATCAGCTCGTCGTACTCCTCGGGCGTCAGCACCCGCACGTAGCGGCCGGGGCGCACCTCGTCGAAGCCGTCGGCCGGATCGGTGTGATAGATCCGGACGTTGTCGCCGTCGGGCGAGGCGTCGTATTCCCGCCCCTGCCAGGCTACCACGTAGCCGTCCCGCATCACTGCTCACCCACCCGGCGCCACGTCGGGCCGTCGTTGTCGAAGATGGCGACCATGCGCTCCGCGCCGTCGGCGTCCATCCGCCACAGCTGAGCGCCGTGCGGCAGGCGCACACTGTCCACCTTGAACTCGGCGATGACGTCGCGGCCCTCGCCGGGCGCGAAACCGTTGCCGCGGAACGGCGAACGCTCGATCACCCAGCCGTCCATCGCCTTCAACGCCTGTTCGTTCTGGCCGCCGTAGGGAATCCGGTAGAGGCTCGGACGGTATGCGGGCCAGCGCAGGACGTACGCCTCCTTGGCGTCCGCCTGGTGCGGCGAGCCGTCGTAGCTCAAGCCCAGAGCGCCGAGAAGTTCCGCGGGCGTACGGAGATGTTCCACCTCGGTCGCCCGGTGGACGAATCCGGCCACGCGGTCGTAACCGCGCTCCAGGTAGTAGTCGACCTGCTCCGGCGGGAGCGTCTTCTGCATGACCGTGGCGTGCTGCGCGTCGTCGCTGGCCGGCTCGGGCGCGGGCACCGGGACGGCGTCGTCGGCCGGGTTCTCCGGGTCGAGGCCCAAACCGGATTCCGCGGCCCAGCTGGCCAGGGCGATGACCTGCGGGCCGGGGTACTTGGCACCGATCGGGCCGTCCGGGTTGACCGCGAACGACCAGGCCGGGTCGGGCCAGTTGCGGATCAGCTCGTAGAACCGGACCCCGACCGTGCGGGTCGGCTCCGAGTAGTGCTCGGCCAGCCTGTCCTTGCTCGTGAAGACGACCAGGAACGTCTCGCCGTCAACCTGCTCGGTGCGGAACGCGAAGCCCGACTCGCCGGGCGAGCTGCCGGGGCGCGAGTGGTTGGCCACCGGCACGAGGACGGTCGCGAGCAGCAGCGTGGACAGGTAGGCGTCGGTGCTGTGGCCGCCGGCAGCGTCGAACAGATCCCGCTCGACGTCGTTGGCCGGGACGAAGTCGTCGACCGGCGGGGGCGGCGCAGGAGCGGCCCGGGTCTCGAGCGGCGGGAGCGCCTCGAACCCACCCTGACCGCCGGGCCGGGCCGGGCGGTCGTTGCCGGGCGAACCGGGGATCACCGGCGGGGCCATCGACTGCGAAGAGGCCTCGGAGCGGGTCTGGAACGCCGGGAACGACGTCAGGCCCGGACGCTCGGCCGCCGAGGTCGCCTGGCGGCGTGGCAGCGGGGTGCCGAAGCCCGGGCTCGGCTGAGCCTGCATGGGCGGCGAAGCGGGCGCCGGAGCTGAGGCGGCCGGAGCCGGGGGCGCCGAGATAGGTGGCATCGCGGGCGGCGGCGTGTGCTGGGCGGCGGCCGCCTGCGGAGAGGCCGGGCCCTGCGGGAAGCCCGTGGGCTGGCGGCCCTCGGCCGGCTGGCGGCGCGGCAGGTCGCCGAGTGCGCCGGAGGGAGCGCCGGTCGCGCTCGACCAACTCGGGTTGAACGGCGTCTCATCGGGGTTGTGCGGCGTGATGTGCTCGGGCACCGGAGGCGTCTGCGCCATCGGAGTGCGAACCGGCAGCGGGCCGCTCGGCGCCTGGAGAGCGCCACGCGGGTCCTCGCCGGGGGTGGCAGACGGGCGCGTGCTCATCGGCGGCGCCGACGACACGGGCGGCACCGACGGCGTCTGGTAGGCCGGCGGGACCGCGACCGGAGACGGCGGCTGGTAGGCGGCGGGCACGGCCGGGCCGGAGGCCGGAGTTGCGCCCGGGCTGCGAACCGGTAGGCCGTTCGGCGTGCCGTTGGGCATGGCGGTTCCGGGCGTACGGAGCGGGAGGCCGCCGGGGCCGGTCGGCTCCGGGACGGGCTGAGGCTGCCCGAATCCGTCCGGGCGGCCGGGCGAGGCCGGACTGGTGGGCTGACCGTACGCCGGGGGCGCGCTCGCGGGCTGACCGTACGCGGGCGGCGCACTCGCGGGCTGACCGTACGCGGGCGGCGCACTCGCGGGCTGACCGTACGCGGGCGGCGCACTCGCGGGGCGGCCGTACGGCGCGGGCGGGGCGCTCGCGGGGCGGTTGCTGGCCGGCGGAGCGCTGGCCGGAGTGTTCGCCGTGGGCTGGCCGTAGACGGGCGACGGCGACCGAGCGGGCAGACCGTCGGTGGACGACGGCATGCGTGCCGGCAAGGCGTCCGCAGCCGACGGCGTCCGGGTCGGCAGGCCACCGGCGGCCGAGGGCGACCGGGTCGGCAGTGCATCGGCGATCGACGGCGTACGGGCGGGAAGAGCATCCGTCGCCGAGGGCGTCGTCCGGGAGGGTAGGGCGTCCGCGGCCGAGGGGGTGCGGATCGGCAGGCCGCCGGGGCCGGACGGTGTACGGGCGGCGAGCCCTTCAGCGGCCGGCGGTGTGCGCGCGGGCAGGCTGTCGGGTGCCGCCGGAGTACGGGCTGGCAGCGTGTCAGCGGGCGGCTGACCCGCGGGCTGGACGTACGCGCCACCGTAGGTATTCGCGGCGGCCTGGCCGTAGGCCGCGGGCGCGGCCGGAGCCTGCTGGCCGTAAACCGCCGGCGCGGATGAATCCGGGGCCTGCTGGCCATAAGGCGCTGGCGAAGCCGGAGACTGCTGACCGTACGGCGCGGGTGAAGCCGGAGCCTGCTGGCCATAAGGCGCTGGCGAAGCCGGAGACTGCTGACCGTACGGCGCGGGTGAAGCCGGAGCCTGCTGACCGTAAGACGCGGCCGCCGGAGACTGCTGACCGTACGGCGCGGGGACTGGAGTCTGCTGGCCGTAAGGCGCCGCGGCCGGGCCCTGCTGGCCGTAAGGCGCCGCGGCCGCAGGCTGCTGGCCGTAAGGGGAGGCCTGCTGGCCGTACGTTCCGGACGGGTATTGCGGGTACGAGCCGGTGGCTGCCGTGAGGGGGGTGCCCTCGTGGGTCGGGCCGCCGGGGCGGCCGGACTCGTCCTGACGGGCGGCCACGGCGTTGGCGGCCAAAGCGGCCGACTGGAGATCCTGAATCTTGCTGGAGGCGGCCACCGAGTCGGCGCGGCCCGGACCGCGGGTGGGCAGACGCAGATCGCCGCGGGACAGTTGGGCCACGAACCAGGCCGGCAGGTAGCCCTCGATCGGCAGGCCGGGGTTGACCGCCAGCCACCATTCGAGGTTGGGCCAGGTGTTGGCGAGTTCCGCATAGGGAACCCGCCGGGCCGAGCCGGTGTAGTCGGCCAGGCAGGACTGCAACGAAGCGGTCGACGTGAAGGCCAGCACGTGGGTGCGGCCGCCCGTGCTCCAGGTGCCCCAGCCGAGTGGCGCCAGACCGGCCAGCGCATCGGCCGAGACCGGTAGCAGCAGGTCAACGCCAGACAAAATGCGGAAGTAAGACTCCTGGTCGTCGGTGCGCAAAGCATCGCGCATAGCGACCTCGGCGTCCGTAGCCGGCTCCCACTCGGACACGTCCACCTCTCCCCACCGCGCGACGGGCCCATCTCAACGCGTACAACCTACAAGGTCAGCCCGCGATCACAATGGGCGGCGGTATGCAGACGTGCAAGTTGTCGGCGAGAGGCCCTTCGTAAGCGCCCAGAAGCCCTGAGGAGCGCCCTTTTCGGTCGCGTGAAGCGATCAAACAACAACCGATCGTAGCGATGTCGGCCACTAGGACCAGTACGCGTTCGAGGGACAACAAGCTTCGCAAGAACGGACCAACGGGATATACGGGACTCTCGGCCCATCGGGGCAGGCAAAACGGCCGGCACAATCCCTGCGGACTGGTCCGGCCGTTCGGTCAGGACTTACTGGAAGCGGGCGGTCGCCTGCTTCTCGGTGCTGACGTAGTCGTCGACGGACTGGGCGACAGCGCCCTTGATGTTCTGCAGGATGCTCGTCAGGTCTTGTGAGGCCGCGCGCCAGGTCGCCTGGCGCTGCTGGTAGGCCTGCTGCGCCTCGCCGTCCCAGGTCGCGACCAGTGGAGCGGCATCGCGCTCGAGCTGGTCGATCTGCGACTGAAGCGTGCTGATCGCCTTCTGGATGTCGGAGCCCGCCTGCTGCAGGGCGCCGAAATTGACGAGGAGCACTCCGTCGTTAGGCATGTCTTCTCCCCCCGGTCAGAGCGGCAGCTGGAAGTTGCCGCCGGTGTTGGCCACCCGGCTGGCAGCCTCGGTGTCGGTCGCGTCGTAGCCGGTGCCCGATTGCTTGATCGATTCGGCAGTCTGGGCGAGAGCCGAGTTGAGGCTCTTCAGATCCTGCGCGTACTGGACCTTGACCTGCTCGAATGCCGCCGCGCCAAGACCCTTCCACGTGCTGCTGAGCGTCGACAGCTCGTTCATGAGCGTGCTCAGCATCGTCTGGAGCTGCTCGTTGACCTGGTCGAATTTGACGGCGGTATCCGCCATCACCTGGGATTCAGCTTGCGTTCCGGCCACCCCGGATGTCACCCCGCTTCCTCGTTCGGGTCGCCGACCATGCCATGATCCGTTGTGGACGGACGGTGAGCACCGCCCTCGACATATCGACGCTGGCCACCAGGCTAACCCCTGTCCACAAGCCGCGGGGGGCGGGCCGTGAGCGGCCGATCACTCTTGCATGACGTTGCCGACCGTAGCGAAAGTCGTCAACCCCCGGAAGCGTGAATCCGGGGTTGTGGATAACTTCGGGTTGTCCACAGGGCATCCCCGCAGAGTGACCGCAGCCCATACGATGGGCCCCGCACGAGGACGGATGCGGGCGAGGGGCGGTGTGTCGTGACGGTTGGCGTGGCAGGCGACCGGGATTACCGCGAGCTCTCCGGTCCGGCGAAGCCGTCACTCAAGGTCAACAGCAGACCGCTCCGACGTGGACGGTTGTTCGGCCTGCGGGTCGGTCAGCTGGTCGCCACCCAGGTCGCCGCGGTCGCGATCGCCATCGGCGCCGTCAACGGCCCGATCGGGCTGGTGGCGGGTGGAGTGCTCGCGCTGGCCGTGCTCGCCCTCACGTGGTTCCGGTTGCGTGGCCGCTGGGCGTTCGAGTGGCTGGGGGTCGGTCTGCGCTTCGGCGGCCGGCGCCGTTCCGCCCCGCTCGACACCGGGCCGACGGCGCTGCTCCAGTTCCTCGCGCCCGGCGCGCGGGTCGAGCAGACCGATCTGGCCGGCGACCCGGCGGCCGTCCTCATCGACGCGCACGGCCTCACCGCGGTTCTCGAGCTGGGCGACCCGGCCGGGTTGCTCGCCGAGGCGGCGCCCGACCTCCCTTCGCCGGCCAGCCTGTTGCCGTCGGCCGAGGCCGAGGTGCCACCCGTGCTGATCCAGCTGCTGCTGACCGGCGCGCCGGCGCCCGCGCTGCGGGCCGGGGCGGGCACGCCGGCCAACTCCTACCGTCAGCTCACCGAGGGTCGCCTGCTCGGTCACAGCCGCGCGCTGCTGGCCGTGCGGGTGCTGCGCTCCGAGGGCTGGTCCGAGGACGAGTCGCGGCGCGCGCTCTCCGGCCTGGTGCGAAAGCTGGTGCGCCGGCTCGCCGCGGTGCCCGCCCGGCCGCTGGGCGAGGCGGCCGCGCTGCGGGTCATCGCGGAACTGGCGCATGACGACGGCGCCGGCTCGGCACAAGAGTCGTGGCCCGGCCTGCAGGTCGGCGGGCTGGCCCAGGCCACGTTCCGGCTTCGGCGCTGGCCCGACATGCGGGTCGAGACGTCCCGGCGGCTGGTGTCGCGCATGCTGACCCTGCCGTCGGCCGCCACGACGGTGTCGCTGACCGCCGGTCCGCAGGCGGCTCACGGCCCCATCCCGATCGACGTCACCGTCCGGCTGGCCGCTCCCGATCCAAGCTCTCTCGGCTCGGCGGCCCAGGCGCTCCGCAAGCTGCTGTCGGCCGAGCACGCCGGCGCTCAGCGGCTCGACGGCGAACACGCCCACGGCCTATTCGCGACGCTCCCGCTCGGTGGCCGGCCCAGCGGCATCCCCGGCGTGGCCCTCGACGATGTGCAGCCGGCCGAGCAGTTGGAGGGCCTCCAGCTGCAGGCCGGGCTGTCCGGCCTGATGCTCGGGCGCAACCGGCACGGCAATCCGGTGGTGACCCGGCTCTTCCGGCCCGAGCAGACCCGGGCGCTGGTGGTGGGCGGCGTCCGCTGCGCCCAGTTGATCGCCCTGCGCGCCATGGCCCTGGGCGCCCGAGTGGTCGTGCAGACCGCGCGGCCACAGGCCTGGGAACCGTTTGTACGCGGCGCGGCCGTCCCGGGCGAGTCGATCGCCGTGGTGCCGCCGGGCCGCCCGATCGAGATCGCGCCCGGCTCGGCCCTGCACCCGTTGCTCATAGTGGTCGACATCGGGCCGGTGGGCGCCGACAACCGGGCCGGCGACGGCTGGCAGGCCACCCTGGTCGTCCGCGACGAGTTCTCGGCCGCCGACGTCGACGTGGCGTCCCGGGCCGACCTGTTGATCCTCCAGCCCCTACGGCCCGAGGAGGCCACCCTCGTCGGCGGGGCGCTCGGGCTGGGCGAGGTCGCTCAGTGGATGACCAGGATCCGTCCCGACATGGTCGGCGTGGTCAACCGGCGCGCTGTCCGGTGGGCGGCCCTGGCCCACACTCCAATCGAGGTGCAACTGATCGGGCCGCCGGGCCGCTGACCGGGAAACATTGACGGGATCAGGGAGTGTCGCGGCCGGTCCTTGCATGATCGTGGCACCATTCGGGGCCATGGGCCTCATCATCCGGCTTCTGATCACGGCGTTCTCGTTGTGGCTGGCCACCGTTCTGATCGACGGCATCGAGCTGACGACCGACTCCGTGTCGGAAAAGATCATCACGCTGCTGATCGTCGCGGTCATCTTCGGCGTGATCAACGCGATTCTGCGCCCGATCATCAAGGTCGTGGGGTGCGGGTTCTACGTGCTCACGCTCGGCCTCATCGCGCTCGTCGTCAACGGCGCGCTGTTCCTGCTGACCAGCTGGATCGCCGGCCAGTTCGACCTGCCCTTCCACGTCGACGACTTCTGGCCCAGCGCGGTGCTGGGCGCCCTGCTGGTCGGCGTCGTGAGCTGGCTGCTCAACATGCTCGTCCCCGACGGCGACGACTGACCGTCGGGCCCCGTCGGCGCGAGCGCGGTGACGATCCGGCCGCGCCGGATCCCGGCGCCGGTCAGCGGGCTGGCGCATTGGACTTCGAGCGCGGCCGCTGCGAGCGACCGAGAACCTCGAGGTCGGCACGCGGGATGAACGGAGCTGCCGCCTGCGCGATGGGAAAGGGCTGGCGGCGTGGCTTGGGCAGCGTTTGAATCTGGCGCGTGCTGCACGAACTTCGCGATGACGGATACGAACTGAGCTCCGACCGGGAGCGGATCAACCTTCCCCGGGTGCACCGGTGGATCTCGACCGACGCGTACTGGGCCCTGGGCCGCCCGCTCGAGCAGATGCGGGCGGCTCTGGCTGGATCACAGCCGTACGGGATCTATGAGCGCGGCGGCGGGCAGGTGGCGATCGCGCGGGTTGTCACCGACGGGGCGGTCTTCGCCTATCTGTGCGACGTCTATGTCGACCCGGCGCACCGCGGGCGCGGGCTGGGCGGCTGGCTCGTGAAGCACCTCCGCGACCACTACGCGAGCCTCGGGCTGACGCGCTTCGTGCTGGTCACCAAGGACGCGCATGCCGTGTACGCCCGGCACGGCTTCACCGATGTCGAGCCCGGCATGTGGATGCAATGCGACCTCCGCACCCTAATCAGCGAGCAGGCCGATCCGCCGGCCACCGCCGGCGAGCAGCCCGACCGGCATGGATCGGCCGGCGAGCAGCCTGACCTGCGCGGCGCGGTCGGGGAACGGCGTGGGGCGCGGTCGTGAGGTCAGCCATACGCAAGGACCGGTAGGCCGGGGAGGCCTTACGGTGAGGGCATGAGCGACGAACGACGCGGATATCTCTACGGCCTCGCGGCGTACGTGTTGTGGGGATTCTTCCCGATCTACTTCAAGCATCTTCAGCCCGCGTCGCCGTTCGAGATCCTGGCCCACCGGGTCATCTGGTCGGTCGTGTTCGTCAGTTTGCTGCTCGCGGTCGTCCGTAACTGGCGGTTTCTCCAGCGCCTCGCCCGCAGTCCCAAGCTGCTGGGCGGCCTCGGCCTGGCGGCGGTGCTGATCGCCGTCAACTGGGGCACCTACATCTACGGCGTCAACTCGTCGCGGGTTGTCGAGACGGCGCTCGGCTACTTCATCACCCCGCTGGTCATCGTGCTGCTCGGCGTGACCGTGCAGCGTGAGCGTCTTCGCGTCCTGCAGTGGGTCGCCGTCGGGGTCGGCGCCGTCGCCGTGGTCGTGCTGACCATCGACTACGGGCACCTGCCGTACATCGCCCTGGTGCTGGCGGCCAGCTTCGGCAGCTACAGTCTGGTGAAGAAGCGCATGTCGCTACCGCCGGCCGAGGGCCTCTTCGTCGAGTCGTCCGTGCTGGCGTTGCCCGCGCTCGTCTTCGTCGGCTGGCTCACCGTGTCGGGCGACGCGAAGTTCGGGAACGTGTCGGTCACCCACACCCTGCTCATGATCTTTTCAGGGCTGGCCACCGCGCTGCCGCTGCTGCTGTTCGCGGCCGCGGCCAACCGGGTGCCCATGGTGGGCATCGGCATCCTGCAGTACGTGGCGCCGATCCTCCAGCTCGCCGTCGGGCTGCTCATCTACCACGAGCCGATGCCACCGGCCCGCCTCGCCGGCTTCGCCCTCGTGTGGGTGGCGCTGATCATCTTCACGTTCGACGCCCTGCGCCGCCGCGCCCGTGCCGAGCAGACGGTGGCCGGCCCGACGGCCGCCACCGTCGAACCGGCCACCACCCTGCCACCCCGCTGACCCGGAATCAGAGGATCAGGGGACGTCGTAGGCGAGCAGCGCCTTTCCGTCGAACTGCACCAACTCGAGCCGGGACAGGCTGCCCGGGCCGAAATGGGTGACGGCGGGCATCGTGAACTCCGCGCCGGGCGCCGCTTGCCAGGAGCCGAGCTGTTCCGACTGCTCGTCGGGCCCGTACGCAACCAGGCGGAAGGTGTAGGGACGGGATGCCGCGCTGCTGTAGGAACAGACCAGATCGACCTTGGTGCCACCGGCGGTGCTGGTCAGCCGCACGGAAGCGGTGACCGGCGACGATTTCTGGATCGATGTCATCGCGATGGCAGGGCCGGCCGGCGGTGCGGCCGGGGCGGCGTTGTCGCTGGTCCATGCGAAGAGCCCGACGCCGATCAGCGCCACGAGCACGGCCGCGGCGGCGGTGCTCATCACCCGTACGCTGAAAGCCTTGCGCTTCTTCTTCCGCCGCTTGGCATCGGGGGCCAGCGTGGCCCACTCGCTCGTCGCCCAGTCGCGCAGCGAGGCCCCGGGGTGGCCCTCCCCGCTGGTCAGCGTGGGGTCGAGCAGCTTGGCGAACTCCTTGGCGTCGAGCCGGGACAGCACGTCGGGAAGCGCCGAGATGTCGGCCACCGCCTCTCGGCAGAACGAGCACGTGGCCAGGTGGCTCTCGTACGCCGCACGCTCCGCCGGCGACAAGGCGCCGAGCACATAGGCTCCGTCGTCATGCTCGTGCTCGCAGTGCACCCCGTCACCACCCTCCGCTGATCGCCCGCCTGCAAGGTGTTCTACGGGCGAGGCGAACGAGAGGTTCAACGGAGTCTTAGCCGCCCTCGTCAGACCGGCGGAATCGAGCCTCAGGCCGTGGCCGACTCCCCCGCCGAGAGGGCTTCGGCGACATTGCGGGCGGCGGCGGTCAACTTGGCCCGCACGACCCGGGCCGAGGTGAGCATCTCGGCGGCGGGCAGCGCGCACGCCAGCACGAGCCGCCGCTCGATGTCGCGGTCGGCAGTCACCAGCACCGAAGCGCAGGCCAGACCCTGCCGGAACTGACCCATCTCGAGCTGCATGCCGCGCCTCTCCCCCGCGGCGAGATCGGCCTCGAGCGCCTCGGGGGTGGTGAGCGTGGCCGGCGTGAACTGCCGCATGCCGTAGTCGCGCAGGTAGCGCGCCCGCTGATCGGGGGTGAGCGTCGCCAGCAGGGCCTTGCCGAGCGCCGTGGCGTGGCCGCCCTCGTCGAAGCCGGGCGACATGTCGTCGACGAACGGCGACCGGGCGCCCTCGGCCGACGCGGTGATCGCTATGCGGCCGCCGACGAACCGGCCCAGATAGTGGGTGTAGCCACTGTCGAGCGCGGCGCGCCGCAACGCCTCGCCGACGGCGGGCGGGCCGCGGAAGGCAGAGACCAGCTCGCGGTATCGGTCGGCGATCTCCAGGCCCACGATGTACGTGCCGTCCTCGCGGCGGATCACGTAGCCCTCGTAGGCGAGGGTGCGCACAAGGTGATACGTCGTCGCGACGGTCAATTCGCACCGTCGCGCTATCTGCTTCACGGTGAGTCCGCGGGGCGCCCGGCCAACCGACTCGAGCACGCGCAGGGCACGTGACACGCTCCGAATCAGGTCGGACGGCTCCGCCAGGGGGTCGCGCACTGCTACCTCCGACGCCAGGGACTTACACCATATGAATAATCTTCCTCCGAGGGAATGCCAAAAGCGTGTGGATCACGGTCGATTTACACGACCCGTGTGGTCATTAGCACTCAGCGCGCTCGGATGCATTCTGTCGGCCTAGTCTGCGAGAGATGATCGACTCGCCCCCGGACGCGCCCACCAGCGCCTTACGAGCATCGATCGGCGCACTGACGACGACGATCGCTGTCAGCGTCCCGGTCTTCCTCGTCGGTGGCCTCGCCGTGCAGATCGGCGACGAGCTCCGGTTCTCGCCGGCCGGGCTCGGCCTGGCGGTCTCGGCCTACTTCGGCGCCAGCGCGCTCGCCTCGGTGCCGGCCGGTTACCTGGTCGAGCGGTTCGGCGCGACGCGCGTGTCGCGGGCCGGCATCGCCCTCGCCGTCGCCTCGTTGCTGGGCGTAGCAGCCTTCGCGAATACACTGTGGAGTCTCATCCTGATCCTCGCGCTGGGCGCCGCGGCCAACGCAATGGGGCAGCTGGCGAGCAATACGGCGCTGTCCCGGCACGTGCCGCCGCGGCGGCAGGGTCTCTCCTTCGGCATCAAGCAGGCCGCCATCCCGGTAGCGACGCTGCTGTCCGGCGCGGCCGTTCCCGTGGTCGCGCTGACCTTGGGCTGGCGGTGGGCGTTCGTCTTCGTCGCCGGACTGGCCGCGGCCACGCTCCCACTGGTTCCGAACGAGCCCGCGGCGACCTCGGCGAAGTCGACGAAAACGGCGAAGCGGGCAACCGGGGCGCTCATCGTGATCGGCGTCGGCGCCACCCTGGCCGCAGCGGCGGCGAACGCGCTCGGCACGTTCCTGGTCGACTCGGCCGTCGCTCGCGGTATTTCTCCGGGGCCGGCCGGCTTGGCCCTGACGCTGGGTAGCGCCGTCTGCGTCACGTCCCGCATTCTCGGCGGGTGGCTGGCCGACCGCCGGCCGGACCGGGCCATCACCATGATCTCCGGCCTGCTGCTGACCGGAGCGATCGGGCTGAGCCTGCTCGCCGTGCCCGGCAGCCCGGCGCTCGTGGCCGGCGTGGTGCTGGGCTTCGGTTTCGGCTGGGCCTGGCCGGGCCTGATGAACTTCGCAGTCGTCCGGCTGCACCCGCAGGCCCCCGCCGCCGCCACGTCGATCACCCAGACCGGGGTCTACGCGGGCGGCTGCATCGGGCCGCTCGGCCTGGGCACGCTGGCCACGGCCGCCGGCTATCCGACGATGTGGGTGGTCGCGGCCGTGGCGATGCTGGGCGCGGCCGCGGCAATGCTGCTCGGCAGCCACCTCTTGCGCCGGCACGCGGCCACAGCCTGAGCCGGTCGGCGCCGGTAAAGAGATATCCACAGGTGAGGGCGTACGCGTGCCAGAAGTTGAAGTTGATCTTGCTGGCGCGACCCCTGGGGCCGTGCTGCCCAGACCCATGTGGCATCGTGAAAGCGTGGTGAGCACCGGTGATATGACGCTGTCGTCGCTCGGCCTCGACATCGATCCCGCGGTCGATGCGTCGGTGTCGGCGATGCTGGTCGCTGTGGAGGAGTCGTTGCGGGCCAACGTGGCCAGCGCCGACCCCCTGGTGGCCGAGGCCGCGCGCCATCTCGCCGACGCCGGCGGCAAGCGTTTCCGCCCGATGCTGGTGGCGCTCGGCGCCCAGTTCGGCGACCCGGCCGCGCCCGACATCATCGCCGCCGCCAACGTGGTCGAGCTGACCCACCTGGCCACGCTCTACCACGACGACGTCATGGACGAGGCGCCCAAGCGGCGCGGCGCCCCCAGCGCCAACGCCCGCTGGGGCAACTCGGTGGCGATCCTGGTCGGTGATTACCTGTTCGCCCAGGCGGCCGACCTGGCGGCCTCGCTCGGCCCCGAGGCGGTCCACCTGCAGGCGCGGACGTTCGCGCGGCTGGTGCACGGCCAGATCGCCGAGACGGTGGGTCCGCGCGGCACCGATCCGATCGAGCACTACCTGCACGTCATCACCGAGAAGACGGCCTCGCTGATCGCCACCTCGGCGCGCTTCGGCGGCATGTTCTCGGGTGCTCCGGCCGAGTTCGTCGAGGCCCTGGCGGCGTACGGCGAGACGATCGGCATCGCGTTCCAGCTCTCCGACGACCTGCTCGATATCGCCTCCGAGTCGGTGCAGTCGGGCAAGACTCCCGGCACCGACCTTCGCGAGGGCGTCCCGACGCTGCCGGTGCTCTATGCACTGGCCGGCGACGACACCGACGCGTCGGCCGTGCGGCTGCGTGAGCTGCTGGCCGGCGGCCCGATCACCGACGACGGCCTGCACGCCGAGGCGCTGACGCTGCTGCGCGAATCGGCCGCGATGAAGAAGGCCCGCGAGACCGTCCGCTCCTACGCGGAGGAGGCGCGGTCCGCGCTCGCCCCGCTGCCCCAGGGTGACGCCAGGAGCGCGCTCGAGGGCCTCTGCGACTTCATCGCCGACCGTACGAGCTGAGCCGACCCCGCACGCCGAGCCAGCCCCGCACAAGCTGAGCCAGCCGCGCACAAAGCTGAGCCAGCCCCGCACGCCGAGCCAGCCCCGCACAAGCTGAACCAGCACCGTACGCCGAGCCGGCCTCGCACAAGCTGAACCAGCCCCGTATGCCGAGCGGGCGTCATAAGAAACGCTGCCGCAGCACAAAGAGCCGGTGCGCACGCCGGACCGGGACGGCGCGCGAGCCGATGCCGGAGCGAGGCTTGGCCGATCGCGCCGGCCCACAGAAAGGGCCCCGGCACCATCGCCGAGGCCCTTACGCACAGCTGAAATCAGCGGACGAACTGCGCCGCGTCTCTCGTCAGGTCGATCAGCGGGGCCGGCACGACGCCCAGGGCGATCGTGGCGACCACCCCGATGACCAGTGCGGCCGAAGTCAGGAAGCCCGGGATCGACACCGTCGGCGTCGACTCGTTGGGCTCCGACAGCCACAGCAGCACGACCACCCGCAGGTACGGGAAGGCCAGCAGCATGCTGGTGATCACGCCGAACACGACGAGCCAGGTCTGGCCCCCCTCGATGGCCGCTCCGAAGACCGCGAACTTGGCCGTGAAACCGCTGGTCAGCGGGATACCGGCGAACGCCAGCAGGATGAACGTGAAGGCGGCCGCGACCAGCGGGCTCTTGCGCCCCAGACCGGCCCACCGGGCGAGGTGGGTGGCCTCACCGTCGGCGTCCCGCACCAGGGTCACGATGCCGAAGGCGGCGAGGACCGAGAAGCCGTACGCCACCAGGTAGAACATCGTGCTGCTGAGGCCGTTCTCGTTGAGCGCGAGCACACCGACCAGCAGATAGCCGGCGTTGGCGACCGACGAGTAGGCCAGCAGGCGCTTCATGTCGGTCTGCGTGATCGCGAGGATCGCGCCGACCAGCATGGTGAGCACCGCGATCGTGCCCAGGACAGGCTGGAAGTCCCAGCGCACCCCGTCGAAGGCCACGTAGAGCACCCGCAGCAGCGCACCGAACGCGGCGACCTTGGTGCAGGCCGCCATCAGCGCGGTGACCGGCGTCGGCGCGCCCTGGTAGACGTCCGGCGTCCACACGTGGAACGGGGCCAGCGCCGCCTTGAACAGCAGACCGATCGCGATCAGGGCCAGGCCGCCGTAGAGCAGCACCTGGCTGCGCTGCGGGTCGGCCACCGCCGCGTGCACCTGGGCCAGCGCGACGCCGCCCGAGAAGCCGTACATGAGGGCCACGCCGAACAGGAAGAACGCCGACGCGTACGAGCCGAGCAGGAAGTACTTGAGCGCGGCCTCCTGGCTGAGCAGGCGACGCCGGCGGGCGAGCGCGCACAGCAGGTACAGCGGCAGCGAGAAGACCTCGAGCGCGATGAACATGGTGAGCAGGTCGTTCGCGGCGACGAAGAGCAGCATGCCGCCGAGCGCGAAGATGGTGAGCGGGTAGACCTCGGTGGCACCGGACTGGTCGCCCGCCTGCTTGAGGTCCTTCTGCGAGCCCACGGTGATCGCGGCCTGCGAGACGAACGGGCCGCCCCGCTCGATCGAGCGCTCGCCGATCAACATCAGCGACACCAGACCGAGGGCCAGGATCGCGCCCTGCAAAAACAGCGTGGGCCCGTCGACCGCGACCGCGCCGCCGATCGTGATCTTGCGGGTGTCGTGCTGAGCGATCACCGCGATGAACGACGCCGTGACCGCCAGGAACGCCAGCGTCAGCTGGATCACGTGCCGCAACCGGCGGGGCGTGAACACCTCGAGCAGGATGCCGACGCACGCCGCCCCGAAGAGGATCAGCATCGGCAGCAGCGCGCCGTAGTCGATGCCGGGTAGTTTCAGGTCCTCCATGGCTAGCGCGCCACCCTTTCGTTAGCGACGACCGCCGTCGGTCCCGGATCCTGCACCCCGACGTCCTGCATGGTCGCCTCGACCGCGGGGTTGATCACATCGGTGACCGGCTTGGGATAGAAGCCGAGCAGGATGATGAGCAGGATCAACGGGGCTACCACGAACTTCTCGCGGAGCGTGATGTCCTTGCGCATCTCCGGCACCTCGGCGAGGGCCGGATTGAGCTCGCCCTGCGTGGTGCGCTGCACCATCCAGAGCACGTAGGCGGCGGCCAGGATGATGCCGGTCGTGGCCACCACCGCATACGCCGGGTGCACCGTGAACGTGCCGATCAGCACCAGGAACTCGCTGATGAACGGGGCCGTGCCGGGCAGCGCCAGCGAGGCCAGACCGGCGAAGAAGAACACCCCGGCCAGCACCGGGACGAGCTTGCCGGCGCCGCCGAAGTCGCTGATCAGGTTGGAGCCGCGGCGGGCGACGAACATGCCGACCACGATGAACAGCAGACCGGTCGCCAGGCCGTGGTTGACCATGTAGAGCACCGAGCCCGTGCCGGCCTGGGTGGTGAAGGCGAAGATGCCGATGCCGATGAAGCCGAAGTGGGCGATCGACGTGTACGACACCAGGCGCTTCAGATCGTTCTGGCCGACCGCCAGCAGCGCGGCGTAGATGATGCCGATCACGCCGAGCACCAGCGCCGCCGGCGCGAACCAGCGGGACGCCTCCGGGAAGAGCGAGAGGCAGTAGCGCAGGATTCCGAACGTGCCCACCTTGTCCATCACGCCGACGAGCAGCGCGGCGGCGCCGGCCGGGGCCGCACCACCGGCATCCGGCAACCAGGTGTGGAACGGGAAGAACGGGGCCTTGATCGCGAACGCCACGAAGAAGCCGAGGAACAGCCAGCGGGCCGTGTTCTGGTCGATCGACGTGGCCGCCTCGGCGAGCTTGCCGAAGTCGAACGTGTTACCGCCGACCACCCACAGCCCGATGACCGCGGCCAGCATGAACAGACCGCCGACCAGGCTGTAGAGGAAGAACTTGACCGCCGCGTACTGGCGTCGCTGCCCGCCGAACGACCCGATGATGAAGTACATCGGGATCAGCATGACCTCGAAGAATACGTAGAACAGGAAGATGTCGGCGGCCGCGAAGACGCCGATCATCGTGAACTCGAAGGCCAGCAGCAGCGAGAAGTAGATCGGGGCCGAGCGGTTGCTCTTCTCGACGTCGTGCCACGAGGCCAGGATCACGACCGGGAACAGGATCGCGATCAGCATCAGCATGACGAGCGCGATGCCGTCGGCCGCGAAGGTGAACCGGGCGTCCCAGGACGGGATCCAGGCGTACGACTCGCGGAACTGGAAGCGGTCGCCGCCCACGTTGAAGGCGATCCACATGAAGATGCTCAGCACGAGCACGACCAGCGACCATCCGAACGCGATGGTCTTGGCCAGCTCGGCCTTCTGCCGCGGAACGAGCGCCACGACGACTGCGCCGACGAGCGGCAGCAACGTCAGAATGGACAAAAACGGAAAGTCGTTCACGCCAACCACCCAAGCTGGATCGCGAGGAAGGCGCCGACGACAAGAACGGCACCGGTGAGCATCGAGAGGGCATACGACCGTACGAAGCCGGTCTGCAGCCTGCGGAGCCGGCCGGACGTGCCGCCGATGCCGGCCGCGATGCCGTTGACCAGCCCGTCGACACCCCTGTTGTCGAGGAAGACCAGCGCCCGGGTGAGGTAGATGCCGGGTCGCTCGAACACCGCCTCGTTGATCGCGTCGGTGTAGAGGTTGCGGCGGGCCGCGGTCACCACGACACCGGCCGGCTGCTCCTGCAGGGCCGTCCCGTTGCGGAACAGCGCCCAGGCCAGACCCGCGCCGAGCACGGTCACCACCAGGCTGAGGATGGTGATCAGCGAGTGCGACAGGACCGCCTCGTGGTGAGCCTCCTCCGCGCCGAAGACCGGCTCGAGCCAGCCGGGCACCGAGGTGGACATCAGCCAGCCGGCGCCGATCGAGCCGAGGGCCAGCAACACCAGGGGCACGGTCATGATGTACGGCGACTCGTGCGGATGCTTGTTGTCCTCGGTGTACCGCTCGGGCCCGTGGAAGGTCAGCACGAACAGCCGCGTCATGTAGAAGGCGGTGAGGCCCGCGCCGAGCAGCGCCGCCATGCCGTACAACCAGGAGGTCCAGTCGCCGCGCTCGAACGCCGCCGCGATGATCGGCTCCTTCGAGAAGTAGCCGGACAGCGGCGGGATGCCGATGATCGCGAGCCAGCCCATCATGAAGGTGAGCCAGGTCCACTTCATGTATTTGCGCAGGCCGCCGAAGCGCCGGATGTCGACCTGGTCGTGCATGCCGTGCATGACCGAGCCGGCGCCGAGGAACATGTTGGCCTTGAAGAAGCCGTGCGCCAGCAGGTGGATGATCGCCAGCGCGTACGCCCCGCCGCCGAGCCCGACGCCGAGGAACATGTAGCCGATCTGGCTCACGGTGGACCAGGCCAGCACCCGCTTGATGTCGTCCTTGGCCGCGCCGATGATGCAGCCCATCAGCAGCGTGAGCGCGCCCACGCTGACCACGACCGTCTGCAGCACCGTGTTGGCGGTGAAGATGGCGTTGGAACGGGCGATCAGATAGACGCCCGCGGTGACCATCGTCGCCGCGTGGATGAGGGCCGAGACCGGGGTCGGGCCCTCCATGGCGTCGGGCAACCAGGCGTGCAGCGGGAACTGACCGGACTTGCCGGCCGCGCCGAGCAGCAGCAGCAGGCCCAGGACCAGCACCGTGGTCGACGACAGGGCGCTGACGTTGCCGAAGACCTCGTCGTACTGGGTGGTGCCGAGCGTCGCGAACATGACGAAGATGCCGATGGCCAGGCCGGCGTCGCCGACCCGGTTCATCAGGAACGCCTTCTTGCCCGCGGTCGCCGCCGAGGGCCGCGTGTACCAGAACGAGATCAGCAGGTAGGACGCGAGACCGACGCCCTCCCAGCCGAAGTAGAGCATCACGTAGTTGTTGCCGAGGACGAGCAACAACATGGCCGCGACGAAGAGGTTGAAGTAGCCGAAGAACTTACGCCGGCCCGGGTCGTGCTCCATGTAGCCGACCGCGTACAGGTGGATCAGCGAGCCGACGCCCGTGATCAGCAGGACGAAGACGCCGGCCAGCGGGTCGAACAGCAGCCCGAAGTCGACGTGCAGGTTCCCGACGGCGATGAAGTCCCACATGCTCAGCTGGGCCGACCGCGCTTCCGCGTCGAGCCCGCGCAGGTTGAGGAAGAAGACCAACCCGAGTACGAAGGAGGCCGCCACCGCAAGGACGCCCAGCCAGTGCCCCCACTTGTCGGCCCGCTTGCCGAGCAGCAGCAGGATAGCGGCGCTGGCCAGCGGAATGGCTACGAGCAGCCAGATCCCGCTGAGCACCCCCGACGCGGGGGCGTACTCCACTGTCTGTTCCACGTGAAGGCCCCTTTAGTACTTCAGAAGGTTCGCGTCGTCGACGCTCGCCGAGCGCCGCGTACGGAAGATCGACATGATGATCGCGAGACCCACCACGACCTCGGCGGCCGCGACGACCATCACGAAGAACGAGATGATCTGGCCGTCCAGGGTGCCGTTGATGCGGCTGAAGGTCACCAGCGCGAGGTTCGCGGCGTTGAGCATGAGCTCGATGCACATGAAGAGCACGATGGCGTTGCGGCGAACGAGCACCCCGGCGGCGCCGATGGTGAACAGGATCGCCGCAAGCACCAGGTAGTAGTCGGGGGTCATTTGTCGGTTCCCTTCGGAGCCGCCTCATCCGCCGTGAGCTCACGGATGGGCAGGATCGGGGAGATGCTGCGCTCGGAGCCGTTCCCGTCGGGCAGCCGCGCGGGCGCGGCGACCGACATGGTGTTGGCGTAGACGCCCGGGCCGGGCTTGGCGCCCGGGTAGTTGCCCGGCCGGAACCGCTGCTTCATCCGGGTCGCCTGGCCGACGATGTCGGCCTTGTCGCGCTCGACGTGAGCCATGATCATCGCGCCCACGGCCGCCGTGATCAGCAGCGCCGACGTGATCTCGAAGGCGAACACGTACCGGGTGAACAGCAGCGAGGCGAGCCCCTCCACGTTGCCGTTGGCGTTCGCGTCGGTCAGCCCGACCGCGGTGGTGTCGCCGAGCGAACGGGCCAGGCCCGTGCCGACCAGGGCCGCGAAGCCGACGCCGAGCAGCACAGCGGCCACCCGCTGGCCGCGCAGCGTCTCGATCAGGGAGTCCGAGGCGTCCCGGCCGACCAGCATGAGCACGAAGAGGAACAACATCATGATCGCGCCGGTGTAGACGATGATCTGCACCGCGCCCAGGAACGGCGCCGCGTTGACCACGTAGAGGAAGCCCAGGCAGAGCATCGTCACCACGAGCCAGAGCGCGGAGTGGACCGCGTTACGGGCCAGCACCATGCCGAGCGCGCCGATGACGGCGATGGAGCCGAGGATCCAGAAGGCGACCGCTTCGCCGGTGGACACATGGTCCATCACACGGCCTCCTTCGCGGACTGGCCGGGGCGGCGCAACGTGCCCGCGGTCTCGGGCCGGGCGTCGGCGTCGACGGCGGTGGCCGCGTCCTCGGTGCCCGACTCCGACCACGGCGCCCGCTCGGCGCCGACCGACGTGCCCGGGTTGTCGAGCGCGCCGAGGTAGTAGTCCTTGTCGGTGCCGCCCAGGCGCATCGGGTGCGGCGGCTGCTCCATGCCGGGCAGCAGCGGGGCCAGCAGTTCCTTCTTCGTGAAGATCAGGTCTTGCCGGCTGTCGCGGGCCAGCTCGTACTCATTGCTCATGGTGAGCGAGCGGGTCGGGCAGGCCTCGATGCAGAGCCCGCAGAAGATGCAGCGGGCGTAGTTGATCTGGTAGATGCCGGCGTAGCGCTCACCGGGCGAGTAACGCTCCTCGTCGGTGTTGTTGGCGCCCTCGACATAGATCGCGTCGGCCGGGCAGGCCCAGGCGCACAGCTCGCAGCCGATGCACTTCTCCAGGCCGTCCGGGTGCCGGTTGAGGATGTGCCGGCCGTGATAGCGCGGGGCCGGCGTCGGCGGTGTGAACGGGTAGTCGGTCGTGACGACCTTGCGGAACATGTGCGCGAAGGTCACCCCGAAGCCCTTGAACGAGCCGGTGAACGTACCCACGTCACACCTCCTTGTTTTCTTCGGGGGGCAGGGCGGAGTCGCCGCCGACCGTGGCGGGAGTCCGTTCGGCCACCGCGCGGCGGGCACGTGGGCTGGGTGGAACCTGGAGATCCATCGGCGGCACGGGGAAGCTTCCCGGTGGTCGGGCGGCCAGCTCTTCCTCGATCGACAGCTGTCGTGGCTTGCGCGCGGCCGGCCAGAGCATGGCGACCAGCAGGATCACGACCACGATGCCGACGATCGAGAACCACTTGGCCTGCTGCGAGAGCTCGTTGTTGGCGATCTTGACGTAGCTCAGGAAGAGGATCCACACCAGGTTGACCGGGATGAGGACCTTCCAGCCGAAGCGCATGAACTGGTCGTAGCGCATGCGAGGCAGCGTGGCCCGCAGCCAGATGAAACCGAACAGCAGCAGGAGCACCTTGCCGAAGAACCAGATCAGCGGGAAGTAGCTCGAGTTCGCGCCCTCCCACCACCCGGTGATCGGCCACGGCGCCCGCCAGCCGCCGAGGAACAGCGTGGTCGCGAAGGCCGAGACGGTGATCATGTTGATGTACTCGGCCAGGAAGAACAGCGCGAACTTGAACGACGAGTACTCGGTGTGGAAGCCGCCGACCAGCTCGGACTCCGCCTCGGGCAGGTCGAACGGGGCGCGGTTGGTCTCACCGACGGCCGCGATGCAGTAGATGATGAAGCTGGGCAGCAGCAGCACCGCGTACCAGCTCGGCGTGGTCACTTCCCAGCCGAAGAGGCTGACCGGGTTGCCGTGGGCCTGGGCGGCCACGATCTGCGAGGTGCTCATCGAG
Source organism: Paractinoplanes polyasparticus (assembly GCF_019710575.1). Taxonomy (GTDB): domain Bacteria; phylum Actinomycetota; class Actinomycetes; order Mycobacteriales; family Micromonosporaceae; genus Actinoplanes; species Actinoplanes polyasparticus. The sequence goes on from NZ_JAHWFK010000034.1 coordinate 196,988, forward strand.
CCGGCCGTCATGAAGACCGCCACGATCGACAGACCCATCGCGACCTCGTACGAGATCATCTGCGCACTCGACCGCAGACCACCCAGCAGGGGGTAGGTCGAACCGGACGCCCAGCCCGCGAGCACCACGCCGTAGACGGCCATCGACGAGCACGCCAGCAGCACGAGCACCGAGACCGGCACGTCGGTGAGCTGCAGGGCGGTCTGCTGGCCGAACATGTTGACCACGCCGCCGAACGGGATCACCGAGAACGCCGTGAAGGCGACCGTCGCCGAGATCACCGGGGCGATGAAGTAGACGACCTTGTCGGCCGTCTTCGGGATGATCTCTTCCTTGAACGGCAGCTTCACGCCGTCGGTGAGGCTCTGCAGGATGCCCCAGGGCCCGACCTGGTTGGGCCCGGGCCGCACCGCCATCCGGGCCACGACCTTGCGCTCGTAGACGATCGTGAAGAGCGTCAGCAGGAGCAGCAGTACGAAGACGCCGAGCAACTTGATGAGCGAGATCCACCAGATGTCGTTCTCGAACGTCTGCAGCGTCGGGTCCACGGCGTGGGCCGCGAGAATCGACGTGTTCATGCGGTGACCTCCGACGAGGCGAGGACCGGGCCAGGCCGGCCGGCAGTGAGCCGGACGACCGCACCCGCGGTGACGCCGAGGCTGCGACCGATGGTCGAGCCGGGCGAGTTGGTGGGCAGCCACACCACGTGCGGCGGCAGCTCGCGGGTGACCTCGGCCGGCAGAGTGATCGCGCCGCGGTCGGTGGCGACGGTGACCGCGTCACCGTCGATCACGCCGAGCCCCGCGGCCAGGGCCCTGCTGATCCGGACCACCGGCGGCCGAGCGGTGCCGGCCAGCACGTCGTCGCCCTCGAGCAGCGAACCCTGGTCGATCGCCTGACGCCAGGTGGCCAGCACTGCCTCGTGCTCGCCGGTGCCGGGCAGCGCCGTCGCGGCGACCGCGGGGGCCACCGAGCGCGCCGAGCGGGTCGGCGGCATCGTGCCGAGCTCGCGGCGGATAGCCATCACATCGCCGGTGCCCAAAGAGATGCCTTTAGTCGTTTCTTGGGCAGCGGCGGGGTGGTTGGAAGGGATGAGGGCGGCGATCGCCTCGAGCACCCGGCCGTCGGTCATCGCCGTGGTCGGCAGCACCGTCTCGAAGGACCGCAGCCGGCCCTCCCAGTTGAGGTAGGTGCCGGACTTCTCAGCCGCCGGGGCGACCGGGAGGACGACGTCGGCGCGCCGGGTGACCGCGCTGTGCCGCAGCTCGAGGCTGACCACGAATCCGGCCGCGTCGAGCGCCTGCTCGGCCAGCCGCGGGTCGGCCAGGTCGGACGGGTCGACACCGGCGACCAGCAGGCCGCCGAGCTGACCGGCCGCCGCAGCCGCGACGATGGCGTCCGTGTCCCGGCCCGGAGCGGTGGGCAGCTTGCCCGCCTCGGTGTCCCAGGCCAGCGAGATCTCGGCCCGGGCGGCGGGGTCGCTGACCGGACGTCCGCCCGGCAGGAGGTTGGGCAGGCAGCCGGCGTCGATCGCGCCGCGGTCGCCGGCCCGGCGGGGCACCCACGCGAGGCGGGCGCCGGTGCGGGCCCCGAGCGCGGCCGCCGCCGAGAGAGCACCGGGCACCGTGGCCAGGCGCTCGCCGACGATCAGCAGGGCGCCGGGCGCGGCGAGTGCGGCGGCGACCGCCGGGTCGCCGGCCAGCAGCCGGGCCTCGTCGCCGGGCGTTGCCGGCACCAGAGCCGCGCCGAGCTTCTCGAAACCGCGCGACAGGAACGGCGCTACGGCCGTGACCTGCAGCTTCTTGCGGGTGTGACCCTTGCGCAGGCGCAGGAAGAGGATCGGGCACTCGTCCTCGGGCTCGAGCCCGACGATGACTGCCGAGGGCGCGTTCTCGACGTCCTCGTACGTGACGTCGGAGACCCCGGCGACCGAGGCAGCCAGGAAGTCGGCCTCCTCGGCGCTGAGCGGGCGGGCCCGGAAGTCGATGTCGTTCGTGCCGAGGGCGAGCCGGGCGAACTTCGCGTACGCGTACGCGTCCTCCACCGTGAGCCGCCCGCCGGCCAGCACCCCGACGCCGCCGTTGCCCCGCGCCGCCGTGAGACCCTCGGCCGCGGCCAGCAGGGCCTCGCTCCAGGACGCCTCGCGCAGCTCACCGGTGCGGGCGTCGCGCAGCAGCGGCGTCATGATCCGGTCGTCGGCGGTCTGGTACTGGAAGCCCCAGCGGCCCTTGTCGCAGTTCCACTCCTCGTTCACCGCCGGGTCGTCGCCGGCGAGCCGGCGCAACACCTTGCCCCGGCGGTGGTCGGCCCGCATCGAGCACCCCGCGGCGCAGTGCTCGCAGGCGGTCGGCGTCGAGACGAGGTCGAACGGGCGGGCCCGGAACCGGTACTGCTCGCCGGTGAGCGCGCCCACCGGGCAGATCTGGATCGTGTTGCCCGAGAAGTACGAGTTGAAGGGGACGTCGCCCTCGCCGTCGCCGGCCTGGCCGTCGCCCGTGCCTTCCCCGCCGAAGAAGTCGTCGCGGTAGACGTTGATCTGCTCGCCGGACGAGCGGTCCATCAGGTCGATGAACTTGTCGCCCGCGATCTCCTCGGAGAACCGGGTACAGCGCTGGCACAGGATGCACCGCTCACGGTCGAGCAGCACCTGGCTGGAGATGTGGATCGGCTTCTCGTACTCGCGCTTGTGCTCCTTGAAGCGCGAGTCGGCCCGCCCGTTGGTCATCGCCTGGTTCTGCAATGGGCACTCGCCGCCCTTGTCGCAGGTCGGGCAGTCCAGCGGGTGGTTGGCGAGCAGCAACTCCATCACGCCGCCCTGCGCCTTGGCCGCCACCTCGGAGGTGAGCTGGGTCTTGACCACCATGCCCTCGGCCACCGTCTGGGTGCACGAGGCGACCGGCTTGCGCTGGCCCTCGATGTCGACCAGGCACTGACGGCAAGCGCCGGCCGGGGCGAGCAGCGGGTGGTCGCAGAACCGGGGGATCGCGATGCCCATCCGCTCGGCGACGCGGATGACCAGCTCGCCCTTTTCGGCGGTGACCTCGATCCCGTCGATGGTGAGCGTGACGGTATCGGTCTTCTTGGCCACGTCGGTCATGTCAGTGCGCTCCAACCAGGGCCTTGGCGGACAAGCGCGGCGCTGTCCGGCCCTCGATGTAGTCCAGGTAGTCCTGGCGGAAGAACTTCAGGGTCGACATGACCGGCGTCGCGGCGCCGTCGCCCAGGCCGCAGAACGAGCGGCCGAAGATGTTGTCGGCCGTGTCCTGCAGGGTGTCCAGGTCGGCGTACGTGCCCTCGCCGGACAGGATCCGGCGGTAGGTCCGCACCATCCAGTAGTTGCCCTCGCGGCACGGGGTGCACTTGCCGCACGACTCGTGGTGGTAGAACTCGAGCCACCGCCAGGTCGCGTAGACCGGGCAGTCCTGGTCGCTGAAGATCTGCATCGCCGTGGTGCCCAGGATCGAGCCCGCCGCGGCGACGCCCTCGAAGTCCATCGCGGTGTCGATGTGCTCGGCCGTGAGCAGCGGCGTCGACGAGCCGCCCGGGGTCCAGAACTTCAGGTTGTGGCCGGGCTTCATGCCGCCGGCCAGCTCGATGAGCTCCCGCAGCGTGATGCCGAGGCCACATTCGTACTGGCCCGGGTTGGCGATGCGGCCGGAGAGCGAATAGATCATCGGGCCGGACGACTTCTCCGTGCCCATGCTCTTCCACCAGTCGGCCCCGCCGAGCACGATGTACGGCACCGAGGCGATCGTGCCGACGTTGTTGACCACCGTGGGGCTGGCGTAGAGGCCCGCGATGGCCGGGAACGGCGGCCGCAGCCGGGGCTGGCCGCGGAAGCCCTCGAGCGAGTCGAGCAGCGCCGTCTCCTCGCCGCAGATGTAGGCGCCGGCGCCGCTGTGCACCACGAGTTCGAGGTCGAACCCCGAGCCCAGGATGTTCTTGCCCAGGTAGCCCTTGGCCTTGGCCTCGGCGACCGCGTTGCGCAGCCGGCGGGCCGCGTGGACGGCCTCGCCGCGGATGTAGATGAACGCCCGGTTCGCGCGGATCGCGTACGAGGCGATGATCGCCCCTTCGATCAGCGAGTGCGGGTCGTACGTCATCAGGGGCAGGTCCTTGCAGGTGCCCGGCTCACCCTCGTCCGCGTTGATCACGAGGTAGTGCGGCTTGCCGTCGCCCTGCGGGATGAAGCCCCACTTGAGACCGGTCGGGAAGCCGGCGCCGCCGCGGCCGCGCAGCCCCGAGTCCTTGATCAGCTGGATGAGGTCGTCGGGGTGGACGTCCAAGGCCTTGCGGAGAGCCGCGTAGCCGTCGAGCCGCTCGTAGACGTCCATCTTCCAGGCGTCCGGCGACAGCCAGCGCTTGGTGAGAACGGGGGTCAGCTTCTGGAGAACCTCACGCCGGGGCTGAGTCATTTCTCCTCCTTCTCGCCGCGGGGCACGTTCTGCCATCCCGGGTTGGGGTCCGTGCCGGCGGGCTTCCGCTTGGCCGCCTCCTGGCTGACGATGCTTTCGCCGCGCTCCGTGTCGCCGGCCGGCTTGCCGTCGCCCGCCGGGGCGTTACTGGCGGCACCGGCCGCCTCGGCCGCGTTCGTCGGCACGGGCTTCTTCTCGTCGGCCGTCCCGGTCTTGTCGGGCGTGCTCGCGTCGGGGTTGCGCTGCTCCGCCGTACGGGTCTGGGGATCCTTGACGTCGCCGGCCCGGGTCGTCTTCCCGGCGTGCCCGGAAGCGACGCTGCTGACGGCGCCCTTGACCTTGTCGACGACCGTGGCGACCTTGCCGCGGTTCTCTTCCCGCGGCGAGGGCTTGGTCTTCGTGATCGGGGTGTCCGGGTTGAAGTCGGCCACCGCGACGCCGTGCTCCTGGGCCAGCGTCACGCCGCGCAGCGTGGGCGCCCCGGCCGGGCCGTCGGCCACCGCACCGTCGCGGATGTCGGCGAAACCGGCCAGCTGGAGCTGCATGTCCTTGAGCGAGCAGATGCGCGCGCCGCGGGTCGGCGTGGGCCGCTCGCCGTTGCGCAGCTGGTCGACCAGGCCGATCGCCGTCTCGGGGGTGGCCTGGTCGACGGCGAAGTCGTAGTTGACCGTCACCACCGGCGCGTAGTCGCAGGCGGCCAGGCACTCGGCGTGCTCCAGCGTGATGCGGCCGTCGGCCGTGGTCTCGTCGTGCCCGACACCGAGGTGCTCGGACAGCTCGTCGTAGACCTCCTGGCCGCCCAGCACGTTGCACAGCGTGTTGGTGCACACGCTGACCAGGTATTCGCCGGTCGGCCGCCGCTTGTACATCGTGTAGAACGTCGCGACGGCGCCGACCTGGGCCTTGTTGATCCCCAGCACCTCGGCGCAGAAGGCCACGCCGTTCGGGCTGACGTGCCCCTCCTCGGTCTGCACGAGGTGCAGCAGCGGCAGCAGCGCCGAACGGCTGCGGCCCTCCGGGTAGCGGGCGATGATCTCGAGGGCTGCGGGCAGCAGCTCCTCGGCCAGGGCAGCGGCGGCCGGGGAGAATTCGATAGTGGAGTCGGACATTTAGCGGTCACACCCACCCATCACGGGGTCCAGGGACGCTCCGCCGGCGATCACGTCGGCCAGCAGCGCGCCTTCGGCCATCGCGGGGATGGCCTGGAGGTTCACAAAGCTCGGGTCCCGCATGTGGACCCGGTAGGGATGGGTGCCACCGTCGGAGACGGCGTGCACGCCCAGCTCACCCCGCGGGTGCTCGATCGAGACGTAGACCTGTCCCGGCGGCACTCGGAAGCCCTCGGTGACGAGCTTGAAGTGGTGGATGAGCGACTCCATCGACTGGCCCATGATCTTGGCCACGTGCTCGAGCGAGTTGCCCATGCCGTCCAGGCCGACGGCCAGCTGCGCGGGCCAGGCGATCTTCTTGTCGCTGATGAAGATCGGGCCCGGCCGGAGCCGGTCGAGCGCCTGCTCAACGATCTTGAGCGACTCCCGGATCTCGGCCAGGCGCACCTGGTAGCGGCCCCAGACGTCGGCCGTGGTGGCGGTCGGCACGTCGAACTCGTAGTTCTCGTACCCGCAGTACGGCATCGTCTTGCGCAGGTCCCAGGCGAGGCCCGCGGAGCGCAGCACCGGGCCGGTGACACCCATCGCCAGGCAGCCCGTGACGTCGAGGATCGCCACGCCCTGGGTGCGCTCCTGCCAGATGACCTGGCCGGAGAGCATGTCCTCGTATTCCTTGAGCTTCTTGGGCAGGTAGACGAGGAAGTCCCTGATCTTCTTGATCGCCGAGTCGGGGATGTCCTGCGCGACGCCGCCCGGGCGGAAGTACGCGTGGTTCATCCGCAGGCCGGTGGTCTCCTCGAAGATGTCGAGGATGTACTCACGCTCACGGAAGCCGTAGAGCATCATCGAGATCGCGCCGAGCTCCATGCCCGTGGTGGCCAGCCACACCAGGTGTGACGAGATCCGGTTGAGCTCCATGAAGAGCACCCGGATCGTGTTGGCCCGCTCGGTGATGTCGTCGGTGATGCCGAGCAGCTTCTCGACCGCGAGGCAGTAACCGGCCTCGTTGAACAGCGGCGCGAGGTAGTCGGCGCGCGTCACGAAGGTGGTGCCCTGCGTCCAGTTGCGGTATTCGAGGTTCTTCTCGATGCCGGTGTGGAGGTAGCCGACAACGGGACGGACCTCCTGGACCGTCTCGCCCTCGAGCTCGAGCACCAGCCGCAGCACGCCGTGCGTGGACGGGTGCTGCGGACCCATGTTGACGACGATCTTCTCGTTGCTCAGCGGGTCGACACTGCCCGTGACCGTGTCCCAGTCGCCGCCGGTGACCGTGAAGACGCGGCCCTCGGTGGTCTCTCGTTCGCTTGCGTATCCGGACTGTGTCATTGGTAGACCCTCCGCTGGTCAGGAGGCGGAATCTCGGCGCCCTTGTACTCGACGGGCACGCCGCCGAGCGGGTAATCCTTGCGCTGCGGGAAGCCTTCCCAGTCGTCCGGCATCAGCACCCGGGTCAGGTTCGGGTGGCCGGTGAAGACCACCCCGAACATGTCGTACGTCTCCCGCTCCTGCCAGTCGGCGGTCGGGTAGACGCTGGTGACACTGGGGAGGCTGCCGCCGGCCGGGATGGCCGCCTCGAGGCGTACCCGGCGGCGGTAGGTCATCGAGGTCAGGTGGTAGATCACGTGCAGCCGGCGGGCGTCGCTGTTCAGGTAGTCCACGCCGGACACCGAGGAGCACAGCTCGAAGCGCAGCGCCTCGTCGTCCCGCATGATCTGGGCGACCTCGAGGACCCGCTCGGGCTTGATGTGGAGGGTCAGCTCGCCGCGGTCGACGACGACCTTCTCGATGGCGTCGGCGAAACCGGGGTACGCCTCCTCGAGCGCATCGGTGACCTCGTCGAAGTACCCGCCGTAGGGCTTGGCGGTGCCGACGATCTCGGGGTGCCGGCGGACCAGGCCGCCGAAGCCGGAGACGTCGCCGGTGCCGGTGATGCCGAACATGCCCTTACGCGGGCTCGACGGCACCTGGGCCGGCGCGTTGACGTCGGCGCCGACCGGGTCGGCGCTGACCGGCACACCACCGGTGCTGGACTCGTTCGGTTCGATGGTCACTTGCCCTCCCGGAGGTGGGGCTGGAGTTTCATCCAGTTCTCGATGCGCAGCTGTTCCTCGCGGCCTTCCTTGACCGCCTGGGTCCATTCCGCGCGCCGGGTCTTGTCGACCCGGTACGACGACGGCATCGCGCCCGGCGCCACGATCGGCAGCTTGCCCTCGGCCCGGCGTGCCTCGAGCATCTTCTTGCCGTTCGGGCCGAGCGGCGCCGCCATGACCTTCTCGCGCATCTTGAGGATGGCGTCGATCAGCATCTCGGGCCGCGGCGGGCAGCCGGGCAGGTAGATGTCGACCGGGACGATGTGGTCGACGCCCTGCACGATGGCGTAGTTGTTGAACATGCCGCCGGACGAGGCGCACACGCCCATCGAGATCACCGAGCGCGGCTCGGGCATCTGGTCGTAGATCTGGCGGACGACGGGGGCCATCTTCTGGCTCACCCGGCCCGCGACGATCATCAGGTCGGCCTGACGGGGCGAGGCCCGGAAGACCTCCATGCCCCACCGGCCGAGGTCGTAGTGCGGGCCGCCGGCGGCCATCATTTCGATGGCACAGCAGGCCAGGCCGAAGGTCGCGCCCCAGAACGAGGACTTACGGGCCCAGTTCGAGACCTTCTCGACGGAGGTGAGCAGGATTCCGGCAGGGAGTTTCTCTTCGATACCCATGACGCATCAGTCCCAGTTCAGTCCGCCACGCCGCCACACGTACGTGTAGGCGATGAAGACGGTGACGATGAAGAGAACCATCTCGACGAATCCGAAGAGGCCGAGCGCTCCGAAGGAGACGGCCCACGGGTACAGGAAGATGGTCTCGATGTCGAAGATGATGAAGAGCATCGCGGTCAGATAGAACTTGACCGGAAAGCGCCCGCCGCCCACGGGCTGCGGCGCCGGTTCGATCCCGCACTCGTACGCGTCGAGTTTGGCGCGGTTGTAGCGGTGCGGGCCGACGATCGGGGCGATCGACACCGAGAACAACGCGAAGAGCGCGCCGAGGATCAGTAACCCGACGATCGGGACGTAGGGGTTGACCGTCATGATCTCTCCTGCTCGACTTTCCGAACGGTTTTCCTTCTGTGTTCCGCTGCGGTCGTACTCAGCTGTTGCACACTATTAGTCCGTTTTGACCGAGATTCGTGCGGGGTGCTCATACTGCCGGGGCGACCTTCGTCAGCCCGTTGATCACGCGGTCCATCGCGTCGCCGCCGCGCGGGTCGGTCAGATTGGCCAGCAGTTTCAGAACGAACCGCATCAGTGTCGGATGCGGCATGCCATGTTTGGTGGCGATCCGCATGATTTGAGGGTTCCCGATCAACTTCACGAACACGCCACCGAGCCGGTAATAACCGCCGAACCGCAGGCTGAGTTCCGTGGGATAGGCCCGCAGCGCACGCTCGCGGTCGGCGCCGGCCGGGCGGGCGAGCGCCTGAACCGCGACCTCGGCCGCCAGCTCGCCGCTCTCCATCGCGTACGCGATGCCCTCGCCGTTCATCGGGTTGACCATGCCGCCGGAGTCGCCGACCAGCATCATGCCGCGGGTGTAGTGCGGAACCCGGTTGAAGCCCATCGGCAGGGCGGCGCCCAGGATCGGGCCGTCCGCGTTGGCCTCGTCGCGCAGTCCCCAGTCGGCCGGGGTTCCGGCCAGCCAGTCGGTGAGCATCGCGCGGTAGTTGGTCTTGCCGAACGCGCTCGAGCTGTTGAGGATGCCCAGGCCCACGTTGACCCGGCCGTCGCCCAAGCCGAAGATCCAGCCGTAGCCGGGGAGCAGGCGGTCGCGGTCGGTCGAGCTGCGCAGCTCGAGCCAGGACTCGAGGTAGTCGTCGTCGGCCCGGACCGGCGACTGGTAGTAGCGCCGGACGGCCACGCCGAGCGGGCGGTCGTCGCGCTTGGCCAGGCCCATCGCGATCGGGAGCTTGCCCGAGACGCCGTCGGCCGCGATGACCAGCGGAGCCCGGAACTGCACGAGCTCCTTGCCCGGGCCGCTCTTGGCCTCGACACCGATCGCCCGGCCGTCCTCGTCGAGCACCGGACCGGTCACGTTCACGCCGGTACGCAGGATGGCACCGGCCTCGACGGCCCGGTTCGCGAGCATGTCGTCAAAATCCAGGCGGGTGCGCACCAGGCCGTAGCTGGGGAAGCTGGCCAGGTCGGGCCAGTCGAGTTCGAGGCGTACGCCGCCACCGATCACCCGCAGGCCCTTGTTCTGCAGCCAGCCGGCCTTCTCGGAGGTGTCGATGCCCATGCGCACGAGCTGGCGGACGGCGCGCGGGGTCAACCCGTCGCCGCAGACCTTTTCGCGCGGGAACTCGGTCTTTTCCAGCAGCAGGACTCTGAGTCCGTGCCGCGCCAGGTGATAGGCCGCCGCTGAGCCGCCCGGACCGGCTCCGACGACGATGACATCAGCCTCGTCGGCGATGAGTCCGGATGGTACTTGGTTGCGCACGCCACACCTCCGTCTCGCAGCGGCTCGTGAAACAGTTCACAAGCGGCCCAAGTCGGAGTCTAGGACGGCCATCGACGGTCGTTCCGGTAAGGGAACCCTAACTGTTTCGGCCGGGTGAATTGCCCTGTGTGAGAACTCTGTCGGCTGCGGTACGGGCATCGCCGTCCAGAAAGTCCCGGAAGTTGCCCTCCATGGCCTTGTCGAGGGCCACGATCAGGTTGTCGACCAGCTCCTGGGCCAGGTCAGGGTCCTGCGCGGCGACCAGGCGGAGGCGGGTGGCGAGCTCCATGCCGCGGCGCTCGCCGGCTTCGCTCTCGTCGATCGCGATGTCGATGTCGGTGTCTTCGAGGTGCCCGAACGTCGTCATGAAACCGAGCCAAACAGCGTTCGGCGCGTTTCGGGGCCAAAGCCCGTTTTTACCCTCTTTAGGCGGTCGCGGCCCGTGCATCGCGCTTCAGGCCTTGGCGGCCTGGTACAGCGTGCCTCAGGCCTTGGTGGCCCGGTGCGGAGCGCCTCAGGCTTTGGTGGCCCGGTGCAGCGCGACGATGCCGCCGGTGAGGTTCCGCCAGCCCACCCGGCTCCACGGCCCGGCCGCGGCGATTCGCCCGGCCAGGGCCGGCTGGTCGGGCCAGGCGCGGATCGACTCGGCCAGATACACGTACGCGTCGGGGTTGCTCGACACGGAGCGGGCGACAGCCGGCAGCGAGCGCATGACGTACCCCATGTAGACGGTGCGGAAGGGCGCGTTGACGGGGTGGCTGAACTCGCACACCACCAGCCGCCCGCCCGGCCGCGTGACCCGGCCCAGTTCCCGCAGCGCGCCCTCGACATCCACCACGTTGCGCAGCGCGAACGAGATCGTGACCGCGTCGAACGTCTCGTCGGCGAACGGCAGCCGCAGCGCGTCCCCGGCGACCAGCGGCACCCTCGGCCGCGCGCGGCGGCCGGCCAGCAGCATGCCGGTGGAGAGGTCGGCACCCACCGCGAACGCTCCCGACCGGCCCAGTTCCTCGGTCGAGATGCCGGTGCCGGCGCCCACGTCGAGCACCCGCTCGCCCGGCCGCAGAGCCAGCGCCGCACGCGTCGCCCGCCGCCAACCACGATCCTGCCCGAAGGAGAGCACCGTGTTGGTCAGGTCGTACCGCTCGGCCACGCCGTCGAACATCTCGGCGACCTCATGCGGCTGCTTGTCCAGGTCTGCGCGCGTCACGCATCCAACTCTCTCACCCGTGCGGCCGCCCCCGCCCGCCACCCTGAACTGGACTGAACGCCGGCATACAGAACGGGCGGGATGGTTACCCATCCCGCCCGTTCCTTGTGCGTTATATATACGACCGCCATCGGTCGGGTCCGCGGCCATCACCGGGCTGATCAAGTCCCGGGGATGAAGTTCTCGGTGTTACGCAGGCACCGTAACCAGGCCCGTAACACCGGCAACAGAGGTTCACGCTCCTCGTTACCGAGGAGCAACCCGCCCTCCCCGGTTCGGGGAGCGACACCTGACCGAACGGTCAACCGCGACTGGCTGTCAGGACGCTTCGACCAGCGGTAGCTGGGTGCGGCCGGCGCCGCCGCCGGGCATCGCGATCGATGAGAAGTGCGAGACCACGCGGTCGTCGGTCGGGTCGTCGGCCGGCGTACGGTGCACCGCCAGGTGGCGGTAGAGGGTGTCGCGCTGGGCCGGGATGCGGTCGCCGGTGCGGATCATCCAGATCAGCTCGTGCAGGTTGGACCGGTGCCGGGCGCCGGCCGAGGAGATCACGTTCTCCTCCAGCATGATCGAGCCGAGGTCGTCGACGCCGATGTGCAGCGAGAGCTGGCCGACGTCCTTGCCGGTGGTCAGCCAGGACGCCTGCAGGTGGGACACGTTGTCGAAAAACAGCCGGGACATCGCCAGGAACCGCAGGTATTCCATCGTCGTGGCCTGGGTGCGACCCTTGAGGTGGTTGTTCTCGGGCTGATAGGTCCACGGAATAAAAGCCCGGAAACCTCCGACGTCGTGGCTGGTCTCCACCGCGTCGTCGCGGTAGCCGTTGGCCACCGCCAGGTCCTGTACGTCGCGGATCATCCGGATGTGCTCGATGCGCTCGGTGTGCGTCTCGCCCGTGCCCATCATCATCGTGGCCGTCGACGAGAGGCCGTTGCGGTGCGCGACCGCCATCACCTCGAGCCAGCGGGCGCCGCTCTCCTTGAGCGGGGCGATGGCCTTGCGCGGCCGGTCGGGCAGCATCTCGGCCCCGGCCCCGGCGATCGAGTCGAGCCCGGCCGCCTTGATCCGGACGACGGCGTCCTCGATCGAGACGCCCGAGACCTTGGCCATGTGCAGGATCTCGCTGGGGCCGATCGAGTGGATGGCGAGCTGCGGATAGGCCTGCTTGACCGAGGAGAAGAGGTTCTCGTAGTACTCCACGCCGAACTCGGGGTGGTGGCCGCCCTGCAGCATCACCTGGGTGGCGCCGAGATCGAGCGCCTCGCCGCAGCGGTGCAGAATCTCTTCCATCGGGTGGGCCCAGCCCTCATTGTGCTTGGGCGCGCGGAAGAAGGCGCAGAACTTGCAGGCCGTCACGCAGACGTTCGTGTAGTTGATGTTGCGGTCGATCAGATAGGTGACGATGCCCTCGGGGTGGCGCCGGCGGCGGACAGCGTCAGCAGCCTCACCCAGCGCGTGGAAGGGCGCTTCCGTGTAGATGAGCAGCGCCTCCTCGGGCGTGATCCGCCCGCCGTCGGCGGCTCGCTGCAGGATGCTGTCGATCTCCGGGTTCGCCGTCACGTTGTCGAGGTTACGTCCCCGCCTCCCCTGTCGTCAGTCTGCTGGTCGCGTGGCAATGAGCACTTCGGGCGCCGCCTCGTTACTCTCGATGAGTTTCTTCCAGGGGGTGGATGTGCTCGTCGTGCATGGTGGCTGGGTGCCGGGCGCGGGCCGCCAGGGTCAGCTCGCTCTCTGGGCCGAGGATCCGGCCCTGCCCCTGACCACCGGTTCCCGAGCGCAGCAGCGGGCCCATCCCTTCGCTGTCGCCGCCGAGACGCTGCTGACGGCGCTGACCGAATCGTCGGATGATGTCGGCGAAGCGCTCGCCCCGGCCACGACCGGCACGCAGACACTTCAGCTGCCCGGCACGGCACGCGGACCGCTGCCCTCCCCCGACACCGGCGCCGAGCCCGCCACCCGCGGTGTCCGGCTCGGCGCGTGGAACGTGCCTGTCCTGCTGGTGCCCGGTGACTCCGCGCTGACCGCACTGGGCGCTCTCTCCGATCCCGATCCCGCCGCGTCCTGGCTGGCCGGGTCCTCCCTGCGGTATCTCAGCGTCCTGGCCGGCCACGCCTGCGATCTCGCCCGCCGGGGTCGCCTGCTGCCCCAGCTGGTGACCGAGGCCGGCGTGGCCACCGCTCGCTGGCGCCCGGTGCTGACCGGCGCCGACGCCGCCACGCACCGTGATTTCGCCACCGCCATGCCCGCCGTCGTCCGCGCCACCGGCGGCGGGGTGGGCCCGACTCTGCGGGACGCCGTCGAGGCGCTGGTCGACGGGGCCGCGCGCACGGTCATGCCCGAGCGGATTCTGCTCGGCCATCGCGCGGGACCGAAGGCGCCCCTGCCCGACCGCTGGATAGCCGCACTCACCGCTGACGATCCGGCCCTGCCCGGCGCCCGGCCCGGGGAGGAGCGTGACCTGCGGGCGGCGCTCGACGAATGGCTGCGGGCCGCGCACGAGGCGAACGGCCCGATCCGGGTCAGCTTCCGGCTGCGCGAACCGGCGCCCGAGACCGACATGTGGGGCCTCGAGTTCGCTCTGCAGTCGGCCGAGGACCCGAGTCTCTACCTTCCGGCCGCCGAGGTGTGGGCCGGTGGCCGCTTCCCCGGGCTGCCGCCGCGACCCGACGAGACGCTGCTGGCCGGGCTCGGCCGGGCGGTGCGGTTGTTCCGGCTGCTGCACGTGGCCCTGCGCGATCAGGAACCCGCCGCCATGGAGCTCGACACCGCCGAGGCGCACGAGTTCCTGCAGCAGGCGGCGCCGCTGCTGCAGGCGGCCGGGTTCGGTGTGCAACTGCCCGCCTGGGCCGGCCGCAAGGCGGTCGGGCTCAAGCTGACAACCCGGTCCAAGTCTCGCAGCAGCGGGTCGAAGGCGATGGCCGATTCCGGCTTCGGTCTCGACGAGCTGGTCGACTTCCGGCTCGACCTGGTCATCGGCGAGGCTGCGGTCACCGCTGAGGAGCTGGCCGAGCTGGCCCGGCTCAAGGTTCCCCTCGTCCGGGTGCGGGGCCAGTGGGTCGAGCTCGACGACCGCCAGCTGCGCGCGGCACTCAAGGCGGTCGGCAAGCGCCGCGAGGGCGAGCTGACCGCGGGCGAGGTGCTCCAGCAGGTGGTCGACGGCGGTGAGGAAGACCTGCCGCTGGTCGAGGTCGACGCCGACGGCATGCTCGGCGACCTGCTCTCCGGGCAGGCGGCCGAGCGGCTGACCCCGGTTCCGACGCCGCCCACCTTCCAGGGCAGCCTGCGCCCGTACCAGGAACGCGGCCTTTCCTGGCTGCACTTCCTGTCCCGCCTGGGTTTGGGCGGCATCCTCGCCGACGACATGGGCCTGGGCAAGACGGCTCAGACGCTGTCCCTGCTTCTGGCCGAGCGGGCCGATGCGAGCTCCACTTCGGAGTCTGCAGTGCCCGAGTTCCTCCAGCCACCCGAGGTCGCGCCGACTCTGCTCATCTGTCCTATGTCTCTGGTCAGCAACTGGCACAAGGAGGCGGCCAAGTTCGCGCCCAGCCTGCGGGTCTACGTGCACCATGGCGGAACCCGCCAGCGTGGGGCCGACTTCGACGCTGCCGTGCGGAGTGCGGATCTCGTGGTCACGACGTACGGCACCGCGGTGCGTGACCTGGAGGCGTTGCGCAGCGTCCACTGGGGACGCGTGGTGTGCGACGAGGCGCAGGCCATCAAGAACAGCGGCACCCGTCAGGCGCAGGCCGTCCGCGCTGTCCCGGCCCGTTCCCGTCTCGCATTGACCGGCACGCCCGTCGAGAACCACCTGGCCGAACTGTGGTCCATCATGGACTTTTGCAACCCGGGGCTGCTCGGACCGGCCAAGCGGTTCCGGCGCCGCTTCCAGGAGCCGATCGAGGTGCGGCAGGACGAGGACGCCGCCGCCGCCCTGAAGCGGGCCACCGGGCCGTTCGTCCTGCGGCGCCTCAAGACCGACAAGACGATCATCTCGGATCTGCCCGAGAAGAACGAGATGAAGGTCTGGTGCACCCTCACGCCCGAGCAGGCGACGCTCTATCAGGCCGTCGTCGAGGACATGATGGAAGCCATCTCGGGCAGCGAGGGCATTCAGCGCCGGGGCAACGTGCTGGCCGCGATGACCAAACTCAAGCAGGTCTGCAATCACCCCGCCCACCTGCTCAAGGACGGTTCGCGTCTGCCCGCGCGCTCGGGCAAGCTGGCCCGCCTGGAGGAACTGGCCGAAGAGATCATCGAGGACGGCGACAAGGCCCTGGTCTTCACGCAGTACTCGGAATGGGGCTCCCTGCTCCAGCCCTATCTGGCGGCGCATCTCGACCGGCCGGTGCTCTGGCTCCACGGTGGACTCTCGAAGGCGAAGCGGGACGACCTGGTCGAGCGGTTCCAGAACGACGACGAGCCGATGCTGTTCCTGCTCTCGCTCAAGGCGGCCGGCACCGGCCTCAACCTGACGGCGGCCAACCATGTCGTCCACTTCGACCGGTGGTGGAATCCGGCGGTCGAGAATCAGGCCACCGACCGCGCCTTCCGCATTGGACAGTCGCGCAATGTGCAGGTTCGTAAGTTCATCTGCACGGGCACGCTGGAGGAGAAGATCGACGCGATGATCGAGCGCAAGAAGGCGCTCGCCTCCTCGGTGGTGGGCACGGGCGAGGACTGGATCACCGACCTGAACACCGACCAGCTGCGCGAACTGTTCGCGCTCGACCCGGCGGCGGTGCGCTGACATGCCGATCGACCAGAATGGACGATTTTTCGAGGGTGGCCGGGCCATCGAGGTCGAGGGCGGCATCGCCGTCCGGGCCAAGCGCGGCAAGATCGGCGAGCAGTGGTGGTCGCGCCGCTTCGTCGACGTGCTCGAGCAGATCTGCGACGGTGGCCGGCTCGCCCGCGGCCGGGCCTATGCGCGCAAGGGCCAGGTGATGGACTTCGCGCTGGCTCCCGGCCGGGTCACCGGCCGCGTGCAGGGTTCCCGGCCCCAGCCGTACGAAGTCACGATCGACATCACCGCGTTCGACGACACACAGTGGATGGAGCTGACGGAGGCGCTCGGTTCACAAGCGCTCTATCGCGCGGCGCTGCTCGCGGGCGAGATGCCGCACGAGATCGTCGACCTGTTCGCTGCGCACGAGGCGCCGCTCTTCCCCGAACGCCTCGACATCCGCTGCAGCTGTCCTGATTGGAGCGTCCCCTGCAAGCACGGCTCGGCGGTGCTCTACGTGCTGGCCGAGGCCTTCGACGACGACCCGTTCCTGGTGCTGGCCTGGCGCGGGCGCCCTCGCGAGGCACTGCTCGACGCTCTGCGCGGCACCCCCGAGCCTGCCCCGCCGGTGGATCCGCTGGCCGTCGAGGAGTCCTCTCTGGAGGATCACCTCACCGACTACTTCACTCCGGCGATCAGCCTGAGCCGCCTGCGGGAACGTCCGTCCCGCGTGACCGCTCCGCCCGAACTGCTGCTGCGGGCCCTCGATGCCCCACCGGTCCGCGTACGCCACATCCCCCTGACCGACCTGCTGCGCCCCGCCTATCGGGACTTGGGCGCCCCGCCCGACGCCTGAGGGTCAGCTCGCGCCGAGCTTGACGGCCTCGCCGGCGGCACAGGGGGTGACGGAGCCGGGCGTGAAGACCTCGACGGCGGACGGCCCGACGTTGCGCGCCCGCTCGCCGTCGACAATCAGGCCGGCCGTTTCGGGGATCGCCAGGACGGTCACGTCGTGGTCGCGCGACCAGGCCCGGGCGATGGACGCCTGGTCGGCGGTGTAGTGCGGGAAGACCACGCAACCGGAGAGCAGGTCGGCGCCGGTGGTGTCGGTCAGCCCGACGTCGTTGGGGTCGAGGATGCCGGCGATCGCGATGTCGGCGCCCAGCAGGATGGCGCCCGCGCTTCCGCCGTACACATGGCCGCCGCGTGCCAGGAAGGTGGTCAGGCCGGCCAGCCGATCGCGTACGGCGAAGAGCAGGTCGAAGGTGTTCCCACCGGGAATGACCAGCACGTCCGCGTCGGCGACGGCTTCGACGAAGGCGAATTCTCCGCGCGGGGCCAACGCCTGACGGAACCAGTTCCGGGTCGCAGGCCACTGTGGACGCGGCATGGCGTCGGGCCAGACGGCGAGGCGGGCGCCAGGCCGGAAAACTTCGTCCCACAGTTGGGACTCGTCGTGCTCGCTGCCGCCACCCCCGAGAAAGATCACTGAGACAACGTAGTTCTCCGCCGCGGACCGGCCCCAACCGGTCCGCGGCGGAGACGTCGTGTCAGCCCTTGCGCCACTTCTGGTTCGAGGCGCCGACGCAGTCCCACAGGTGCAGACGGGCGCCGTCGTTCGGGTTCACCTCTTTGATGTCGACACACCGGTTGGCCTGGGGGTTGACCAGGTCACCGGCGCCGCTCAGCACGAACTGCTGGGCCGCGGTGCCGTTGCAGGTGTAGAGCTGGATCGCCGAGCCGTTGGCGGTGCCCGCCGCCTGCACGTCCATGCACTTGCCGCCGGCCTGCAGCGTGCCGCCGGTGAAGGTCCACTTCTGGGCGCCGCTGTTGTTGCAGGTCCACATCTGCAGCGGGGCGCTGTCGACGAAGTTGCCGCTCGGCACGTCGATGCACTTGTTGTTGAGCGAGCTGATCACCGGTACGCCGGTCGGCTGCGGGTTCGAGCCGCCACCGCCGGTGAAGGCGGTCAGGTGGATGCCGGCCGACCGCGGGTCCCCGTCGTGCACCAGCGACTCGAAGGCGCCGACGTCGTCGAAGGCGAACGCGTAGGCCTTGCCGTCCTGCATGTTCGCGTGGATCGCCTTGCCGTACACGTTGGTCGGGTTGCTCTTGTAGAAGTCGGCCGCGTTCAGGCTGGGCTGGGTGTCGATCGTGCCGAGCGTCCCGCGGTTGAGCGCGGCGCACAGCGTACGGGAAATCGGCCCCACAACCTGGTCGTTCGGCGCCGGCAGGTCGCCGTCGCAGCCCCACACCGACGCCGACGACGGCCGGTTGAACTGCGCCACCTGCGCGCCCGCCGAGTTGGTGAAGCGCATGACGTTGCCCGAGGTGCGGCCGAAGTAGCGCGTGTTGGGCTGGTCGCCGAACGGCACGACGGTCAGCGTCTTGGTCGTGTACGCGTTCCAGGCCGACGCGATGTACGGGTCCAGGTAGGTGGTGTTGAAGAGCCCGGCGCCCGCGGCCTTGCCCGGTGCGAGCACCCGCAGCACGGTTCCGTCGGAACGCGTACGGACCGTGTCGGCCCACCCCGGTGTTCCGCGCAGCGTGTTGATGATGTTGTCCCGGCCGTTCGCGACCAGGTCACCCGTGCGCTTCGACGCGCCCGAGGCTCCGGTCACCGACACCGCGTGCGGCACGGCGAACATGTCGACCTGTGAGCTGTTGAGCCACAGCCCGGCGTCGTTGTACGTGAACTCGCTCCAGTCGAACAGGATGTTCGCGTTCGCGTCCCCGCCCGCCCACGGCGCCGGCTGCACCAGGCCGTCCGGGGTGAGGAAGAACTTGAGCTTCTCGCCGAGAGAGAAGTAGACCCGGCCCGAGAAGCCCCGCGGGAACCCGATCGTGGTGTTTCCGCCGTTGCCGGCGGCGGGGATGGAGACGTCGGGCGCGGGCGCCGGGGGCAGCGCCCCGCCGGTCCACGGCGAGAAGGTGCCGGCCTGGTTGACGTACCCGAGACGGCCGGACGACAGCTGGATGCCGATGACGTACAGGTAGACCGCGTCGCCGCGGCCGGTGTTGTTGGAGACGGTGACGGGCAGCACGTTCGGGCCGATGGCTTGAGCCGCTGGTGGGGATATCGCGGCCACGACCGGGACGGTCATGACCAGCGCGGCCAAGGCTCGCAAAAGGGTACGCACGGGGACACCTTCCGCAGAGGCGGGATGGGGGAGAGCGCTCTCAGAAAAGGTTCCTTTTTGTTTCGGAACTGTGTCAATAGATGCAAGCCGATGTCGTGGCGTCCCGGGCAAACGTCGGCACCTTCGGGCATAGGGTTCTGCTCATGAGTGAGATGAGCTACCGCCGGCTGGGCGCCTCGGGCCTGGTCGTCTCCGTCGTGGGCATCGGCTGCAACAACTTCGGCCGCAAGCTCGACGCCGACGGCACCCGCGAGGTCGTCGACGCCGCCCTCGACGCCGGGATCACGCTGTTCGACACGGCCGACGTCTACGGCACCCCGCACGGCGCCTCCGAGGAATGCCTGGGCGCCGCGCTCAAGGGCCGCCGGGACGAGGTCGTGGTCGCGACCAAGTTCGGGCTCGACATGGAGGGCCAGAACGGCAACGACTTCGGCGCCCGCGGCTCGCGGCGCTACATCGTGCGCGCGGTCGAGGCCTCGCTGCGCCGGCTCGAGACCGACTACATCGACCTCTACCAGCTGCACACCCCCGACCCGAAGACCCCGATCGACGAGACGCTGTCCGCCCTCGACGACCTGGTGCGTTCGGGCAAGGTGCGCTACCTGGGCAACTCGAACTTCGCGGGCTGGCAGATCGCCGACGCCGACTGGACGGCCCGGGCCGGCAACCTGACCCCGTTCATCAGCGCCCAGAACCAGTACAGCCTGCTCCACCGCGAGGTCGAGACCGAGGTCGTGCCGGCCTGCGAGCAGTTCGGGCTGGGCCTGCTGCCGTTCTTCCCGCTCGACTCGGGTCTGCTCAGCGGCAAGTACAGCCGCGACCAGAAGCCGGCCGCGGGCACCCGGCTGTCGCTCCCCCGCTACCAGCGCTGGATCGACGGCGCCGACTGGGACACCATCGAGGCGCTCAAGAACTTCGGCGCCGACCGCGGCCACAGCCTGCTCGAGGTGGCCATCGCCGGCCTCGCCGCACGACCCGCCGTGACCAGCGTGATCGCCGGCGCCACGACCGCCGAGCAGGTGCACGCCAACGCCGCCGCGGCTGCCTGGCAGCTGACCGCCGAGGACGTCGCCGCCCTCGACGAGGTGCTGTCCAGCTAGAGGCCGAACCCGCCCGACACCTCGACGTTCTGCGCGGTGATCCACCGGCTCTCGTCCGAGAGCAGGCCGGCGATCGCCGCGCCGACGTCGTCGGGCTCACCGAGACGGCCCAGCGCGGTCTGCTCGATCAGCATCGGGATCACCTCGGGGTAGGCCTCGAAACCGACCACGCCCGACGCGTCGGCCAGCCGGGTGCGCGTGGGGCCGGGCGAGACCGCGTTGACCCGGATGCGCCGGGGCGCCAGCTCGGCGGCCAGCATCCTGGTCAGCGTGTTGAGCCCGCCCTTCATCGTGGCGTAGGCCGAGTAACCGACGTCGACCCGGCCGGTGGGCAGCGCCGACCCGCTGCTGACGTTGACGATCGCGCCGCCGTCGGCGAGCAGCGGCAACATCGTCTGGGTCAGGAAATACGGACCCTTGAGCAGCACCCGCATGAACCGGTCGAACAGCTCCTCGGTGGTGTCGGCGAACGGCGCGCCGCCACCGAAGCCGGCGTTGTTGACCAGGTAGTCGAAGGTGTCCCGCTGCCAGGTGTCCCGCAACGCGACGACGACCTGGTCACGGAACGCGGGGAAACCCTCGGTACGGCCGATGTCGAGAGGCAGCGCGACGGCTGTGCCACCCTCCTTCTCGACCAGAGCCACTGTCTGCTGGGCGCCGGCCGGATTCCCGTTGTAGGTCACGATGACCCCGGTCCCCCGCCGCGCCAGCTCGACCGCCGTCGCCTGCCCGATACCGGAACTGCCCCCGAGCACGATCGCGACTCGCATGATTCAACCCCTTGTTTCGTACGTGGAAACTTGCTCCTCTCCATGGCACCAGCTCACCAGGCCGGTCAGTAGAACGAGCCTCGCCGATCCTTGCCTATTACTCTCCAAGGGGTGTCGCTCGACGAATTGCGTACGCTCCTGGACCGCCACGCCCGCTCCGGCGTCGCCACGGCCATCGACGGAGTCCTGATCGGCCGGGCCACCCGCGCCCACGAGTCGTCGTTCTCGATGTCGGGCACCGTGCTGGCCCTCATCGCCCAGGGCGCGAAGACGCTCGTGCTCGGCGACCGCGTCTACGAGTACCGCGCCGGCCAGTACCTGGTCGCCTCGGTCGATCTGCCGGTCAGCGGCCACTACACCGAGGCGCCGGCGCTCGGCTTCGGTCTCGTGCTGGAGCCGGCCGAGATCGCCGACCTGCTGGTGGGGGCGCCGCACGGTTCGCTGCCGCCGGCCACCGGCCCGACGTCGGCGATCGCGGTCAGTGACGCCCCCGGCGAGCTGGTCGACGCGGCCGTGCGCATGCTGCGGTTGCTCGAGACCCCGCGCGACATCCCGGTCGTCGCGCCGCTGATCCGCCGCGAGATCCTGTGGCGCCTGGTCACCGGGGAGCAGGGAGCCGCCGTACGCCAGTTGGGTCTGGCCGGCAGCAGCGTCACCCAGGTCGCCCAGGCCGTGCGCTGGATCCGCGACCACTACCGGGAGTCGTTCCGCATCGACGACCTGGCGCGACGATCCGGACTGAGCGTCTCGGCGTTCCACCGCCACTTCCAGGCGGTCACCGCGATGAGCCCGATCCAGTTCCAGAAGCGCATCCGCCTGCAGGAAGCGCGGCTGATGCTGGCCGCCCAGCCCAACGATGTCACCGGCGTCAGCCACCGGGTCGGCTACGACAGCCCGTCGCAATTCAGCCGCGAATACCGCCGGCAGTTCGGCGAGCCCCCGAGCCGCGACGCCGCCCGCCTGCGGGACGGTTCCCCGGCGTCGGCGATGTCAGTGCTTTAGTCCCGCTGCCAGCAGGGCCGTCGCGGGCAGGGCGAGCAGGCCGTCGTCGCCGCGGAACGGGGCGGTGACCTGGTCGAAGGCCGCGCGCACCTCGTCCACCACGGACGGCGGCTGGTGTTCGAGGATCAAGCCGGCGGTCGAGAGGCCGGCCGCGGGACCGGCCCACCAGTCGTCCGGATCGACGTGAAGGATCCACGACAGGGTGATGCACGACACGCCGGTCAGGCCGGCTCCCTCGAGCAGGGCGGCAACTCCTTCCTCCGTACGCGGGAAGTCGTTGCCCGGGTCGAGGCGGGGCATACCCGCCGGACGTTCCGCGCCGGCGGCATCGAACACGTCACCCCACAGGTGCTGGGCCGTCGGCGGCGGGGACGGCCACGCGGTCACCGCGATCCGGCCGCCGGGGCGGGTCACCCGCGCCAGCTCAGCCACGGCCGAGGCGGGATTGCCGACATGGTTGATCACGAAGTTGGCCACCGACGCGTCGAAGGCGCGGGCCGGGAAGGGCAGCACCGGCAGGGTGGCCAGCACGGTGGCGCCCGCGGGCAGGCGGGTCGCGGCGATGTCGAGCATGGACGGTTCGGCGTCCACCGCCAGCACCGAGGCCCCCTGCGAGGACGCGAGGGCGGCGACCGTGCCGGTGCCGGTGCCCGCGTCGAGCAGACGGTGCCCCTTCTCGACCCCGGCCGCCTCCAACAGGGCGGCCGCCGGGTGGGCGCAGAGACGGGCGAAGCTGCGGTCGTAGGCGGCAGCACGGCCGGCCCAGCGAGCGCGCTCGTGCCGGTCGAACTCGGGACTCTTCATGATCCGTCGGATCCTAGTAAGGACCAGCAACCCCGTGGGCCCTTGGGAAACGCGTCAGGACCGCCCCGATCCGGCCGGGACGGTCCTGACGTCGGGAATCAGAGAGTGGTGACGATCCGGCGGCGACGGAAGGCGTACGCCGCGACGCCGCCCGCGAGCAGCAGCAGCGCGCCACCCAGGGCGACCAAGCCGACCGGCGTTCCGGTGACCGGCAGGCCGCCACCGCCCTCGCCGCCGGCGGCGGTCAGCGCCACCGTGATCGCGGCCTTGTCGTTCTTGGCGTTGCCGTCCTGCACGCCGCCGTCCACCACGACCGAGCCCGTGTCCGACTTGTCGCCGGTCAGCGTGCCGGTGAAGGCGAACGTGGAGGTCTCGCCGACACCGAGGCCGAGCTCGGGGACGCAGACGTAGTCCTGACCGTCCACAGTTCCGGGCTTCGGGAATTCGTCCTCGCCACCGGCGGGCATGCAGTTCTCGTCGACCTCGGTCAGCTCGATCGCGGCCGGGATCGAGACCCGCGCGGTCGCGAACCACTCGAAGTCCTCGCTGACCGGGATGACCGTGGTCGGGCCGAGGTTGCGCACCCCCACCTCGAAGGTCTTCCGGTCGCCGCCGGCCCCGGTGATGGTGGTGCCGATCGCGGCGCTGTCCGCGGCCGACTTACCGACAGCGACACCGAACTCGGCGACGTTGTCCTCGGCGTTGATGTCGTCCGGGGCGTCCCCGTCGGTGATGCCGGACGCCTTGCTGACCGCGTCGAGCTCGAGCACCTTGCCGGTCTTCTTCTTGGCCAGCAGCTCGGCGTCCGCGTCGTTCACGCCGACGGCCATCACCGCTCCGAGGTACGTGTACGGACCGCCGGCGTCCTTGTCGAGGCCGATCTTGACGGGACTCGCCGCCGGCACCTGGAAGGTCGAGCCCGGCGTGAACTCCTCCTCGAACTTGCAGACGACGCCCGGCTGATCGATCTCCTCATCGAGCTCGTCGAGGGAGAGGCAGTTGCGATAGTCGCCGTAGGCCGTCAGCCCCTCCTCGCCCAGCACCAGCAGGCCGACCGAGTCGACCGGCTCGCTGCCGGTGTTCCGCACGGTGATCGGCAGGGCGGTGGACTGGCCGCGCTTGAGCTTCAGGTCGCCGATCGGCTCGAGCTCGAGGTCGACGCCGCCCGTGGAGCGCACCACGCTCACCTCGGAGGTGTAAGGGCCGACCGAGACGTCGAACCCGGAGACGAGCTGGTCACCGGTGACCGCAACCGTGATGGAGAGCGTCTTGCTGCCGTTGCCCTGGAGCTCGCCGACCTGGCACGAGGTGGCGTCGCAGCCGGCGGGCAGGGTGAGCTTGACCGCCGGGTCGACGTTCGTGAAGCTCACGACGACGTCCTTGACGGTCTCCTTGCCGATGTTCAGGACCTGGGCCCGCACGGTCTTGGTCTTGCCGGCGATCACGGAGATCTGCTCGGGCATCAGGACGCCGACGAACGGGCCCTCGTCCTCCGGCGCGGCCTGGGCCGGGGCGGCGAGGCCGCCGAGGGCCAGGGCGGCGATTGCCGCAGGCAGTGCGATCGGGCGCAGGCGCATCAGATCCCCGTTCCTATGAACCGGCTGAGAGGTTCGCGGAACGTAGCGCCTGCGCGCGTGAAGATCAAACTTCGGCGAAAAGCGGCCCTTGAGCGGGCAACGAGGGCACCTCACCGCGAGCCGCCGCACGACGGGCGAACTCGCGGATTCCGGCGATCTGGCGCTCCCCGAGGGAGAAATCGAGCGCCCGGAAGTAGTTGGCCAGCGTCGCGGCGTCGAACGGCTCCCAGCGGGCGGCGGCCGTGGCGACCTCGTCCAGCTCGGTGAGGCTGAGGTCGCGCGAGCGCTGGAACGCCTCGTGCACGTCCTTGACCACGCCGGGGTGGGCGGCCGCGAAGTCTCTGCGGACGGCCCAGACGGCGAAGACCATCGGCAGGCCGGTCCACTCCTTCCACGCCTCGCCCAGGTCGGTGACGTGCAGGCCGTTGCGCGGGGCCTCGTACAGGGCGCGCAGGGCCGGGTCGCCGATCAGCACGCCGGCGTCCGCCTCGATCAGCATCTGGGTGAGCTCGGGCGGGCAGCGGAAGTATTCGGGCTCGGCGCCGTAGCGCTCGGCCAGCAGCATCTGGGCCAGCAGCACGCCCGTACGCGAGGTGGAGCCGAGCGCGACCGGCCGGCCGTCCAGCTCGGCCAGCGGCCGGGTCGAGATCAGGTTGACGCTGAGCACCGGGCCGTCGCTGCCCACCGCGAGGTTGGGCAGGAGCAGCAGTTCGTCGGCGTGGCGCAGGTATTCGACCAGCGTGATCGGGCCGATGTCGAGGTGGCCGGCCACGAGGTCGGCGCTGAGCCGGTCGGGCGTGTCCTTCCGCAGGTCGACATCGAGCAGGGCGCCGGACCGCATGAGACCCCAGTAGATCGGGAGGCAGTTGAGGAACTGGATGTGCCCGACCCGGGGCCGACCGGCGCTGTCGCTCATGTTGCGACGCTATCCCGCGGCGGCCGGGAAGTGCTCATGACCGGATCCGATGGTGGCTCACGTCGCACCACGACCAGCCCCGACAATGCTGTGACCAGGGCGAACGTCCCCACCACGGCAACCAGCAGGCGAGGGTCGAACCGGTCGACCAGGGGCCCCGCGGCCAGCAGGCCGATCATCCCGGCGCCCTGGACCGAGGCGTTGAGCGAGGCGAACGCGCGGCCGCGGGCGGCGGACGGCGTCCGGCCCGCGACGATCACCATGATGAAGACGTTGATCCCGCCGTTGCAGACGCCGCCGGCGACCCAGAGCGGGATGATCCAGAACGGTCCGGGGACGGCCGCCGCCACCACGACGGGCACGCACGAGCCCACGACCACCAGTAGCAACGCGGGCACGGTGATGCGGCGCGGCGGCACCTGACTGAAGATCCCGTTGCCGAGCAGCATGCCGGCCGTCCAGGACGCCGCGACGAGGCCGAAGACGGTGGTGGACGCGCCGAGCGTGTCCCGGATGAAGAACACCTCGACCACGCTGATCGCGCTGACCCCGGCGATCGTCGCAGCCAGGACTGCCACCATGACGGTGAGAGTGCGGTCGTCGCGCAGGCGCCACGGCACGAGGGCACCCTTGGCTGTGGTCCGGCCGGTCCGACGCGTACGCAGGGCAAGCGCCGCCCCGACCAGGGCGAGATAACTCGCGGCGTCGAGCAGCAGCGGCAGCCGGGCCCCGGTCTGCCCGACCAGGACGCCGGCCAGTGCGGGCGCGACCAGCATGCCGATGTTGCCGGCGGTCTGGCTCAGCCCGCTCGCCTTGGGCAGATCGGCCGGCCGCACCATCTCGGGCAGCAGTGCGCCCAGCACCGGCTGGGTGAACGCGAGCCCGCAGGCGAGCAGCGCGACCAGCCCGATGATCGCCACCGGATGACTGGTGAACGCCAGGACCAGGCAGATCACGGCCTGGACGAGGGGCGCCACGGTCAGGACGATCCGGCTGTCGACCCGGTCGGCGACGCGCCCGGTGATCGGCGCGAGCACGGCCAGCGGCAGGCTCGCCGCGAGCATCAGCCCCGAGACCGCCAGCCCGCCGTGGCCGCCCTCGGCCAGCACGAGAGCCAGGGTGGTCGCCGCGAGAAAGTCGCCGCAGACCGAGACGGCCCGCGACCCCGCCACGAGATAGACGTCGCCCCAGCGCGACTCGCGCGCACTCTCGCCAGATGTGAAGGACATACTTCGAAAGTAATCCTTCACATCTGGTTCGCGCCAGCCCTTCGTCAGGTATTGGCGTCGTCCGGAAAGGCCATGAAGTTCACGTGCACCGCCCGGGCACCGGCCGGCGGGTCCGCCTGCCGCTCCCGGAAGCGGTAGGGTGCCATCAGCTCGCTGACCTGGTCACTGAGCGCGCGCAACTCGTCGGCCGTCAGCAGCAACTTGTGGCTGCTCAACGTGCCGATGTCCCGCCATTCCCGCGACTCGGCGGGCTGCCGGCGGATCCACCGCCGTGCCCGTTCCATGTCCCGCTCGAGGAACACGTCGACCAGCGCCTCGGTGGCCGCGGCAGCACCCGGTTCGTCCCGGTGGGCGTCAATACGCAGCCCCGTGCCGGTGCTCTGCCACACGCGTTCCCGCCCGTCACCCCGGCTGGGCGCCTGCTCCACCAGCCCGTAGCGGGCCAGCTCACGCAGGTGGTAGCTGGTCGCACTGGGCGACAAACCCACGAGCTCAGCCGTCTCGGTCGCCGTGACCACGGCCCCCGTGTTGTTCAGATACTCGACGATCGCAATCCGGGCCGGATGAGCCAACGCCCGCATGACCTGCGGATCCGAGATCCGCGCCCCGCCCCGACCACCCTCGTCCGCCATGACCCCATTCTTCATGGTGCGGCTACGCCACCTTGAGCTGCTCATCCCCGAAGTCCGCGATGAGCTTCAGCGTGCCCCCGAGCGCCGCGATGTAGCGGGCGAGTACCTCCTGAGTGGACACGTCGCCGGCCTCGATCTGCGAGACCCGGGCAACCGAGATCCCCATGCGCGAAGCAACCTGCTCCTGCGTCATGTCACGCCGCTTCCGAAGCTCTGCCAAGCGCCAACCGCGAGCCTCATCGAGCATTTCTCCCAGACCAGCCTCGAACGCCTCGAGGCCACCCGCAGTCTCGATCGCCCGATCAAGATGGCTGGTATCGCGCCAACGCCTAGTCGCGCCCATCATTCGCCTCCCTTTGCCTCTCCTTGAGGTAGAGCGCGAACCGCTCCTCCGCCTCCTGGATGGCACTCCGATACCACCGGCTCCAGTTGCCCGACTTGTCACCCGCCACAAGAAGAACCGCCGACCGCCACGGGTCGAAGACGAACAGGATGCGGATCTCCGTTCGTCCTCGCGAAGGTGGCCGAAGTTCCTTCAGGTTCGTGAGACGTGAGGCGGTGATGGTGTCGACCAGAGAACGCCCTTCCCCCGGCCCGTTCCGTTCCAGCACAAGTATTGCCTGGTTGACCAGCCGATGGGAGTCTCGATCCGACTCGTAGAGCAGATCGAGGAACTGCTCGACCTGTTCGGTCATCAAGATTTCCGACTCCATCAGCCCCCTCCGAACTTAACCATATTCTTAAGTCAGAAGGTGGTCGAGAGGTCGGCCGTGTAAATCGGTGGAGTGGGGAGCGTACGGGGCGTAACGTTGTCCGCCGCTTGACGGCCGTGGTGAGAATGCACCGCAGCGGACGTCCCGCGCGCCGAGGCGACCCGATGCGCCCTCGGATACGCGAGCAGCCAGGAACACCCTGCCTGAGGATGAACCGTGCCCGCCTTCGACCTGGACACCGAACTCACCGCCGAACGCCGCCACCTCAGCGAGTCGCGCGCCGCGCTGGCTCGCATGCGAGGCCGGGCCGAGGCCCTCTTCTCGACCGGCGACCGCGTGGCCGGCGACGCCTACACCGCCGAGCAGCTCGGCCGGCACATGGCCCGCCGCGTCAAGGAGCTGGCCGACGACCCGACCACCCCGCTCTTCTTCGGCCGCCTCGACATCGAGGAAGCGGCCTACCACGTGGGGCGGCGGCACGTCACTGACGACGCCGGCGAGCCGATGGTGCTCGACTGGCGCGCCCCGCTCTCCCGTTCCTTCTACCGCGCCAGCGTCCGTGACCCGCAGGGCGTCGCGACCCGTCGCCGGTTCGGTTTCGTCAAGGGCGAGCTGACCAGCTTCGAGGACGAGCACCTCGACCGCGGCGAGGAACTCGGCACCAGCAGCCGCATCCTGACCGCCGAGATCGAGCGACCGCGTGTCGGCCCGATGCGCGACATCGTGGCGACCATCCAGCCCGAGCAGGACGAACTGGTGCGGGCCGAGATCGCCGACTCGATCTGCGTGCAGGGCGCTCCGGGCACCGGCAAGACCGCCGTCGGCCTGCACCGGGCCGCCTACCTGCTCTATCTGCACCGGGAACGGCTGCGGCGCTCGGGCGTGCTCATCGTCGGGCCGAACACGGCCTTCCTGTCGTACATCTCAGCCGTGCTGCCCGCGCTCGGCGAGGTCGAGGTGCAGCAGGCCACGGTCGAGGAACTCGTCGGGCGGGCGCCGGTACGCGCGGTCGACAGCCCGGCGGCGGCCCTGGTCAAGCACGATGTGCGGATGGCCGAGGTGTTGCGCCGGGCGTTGTGGCGCAAGCTGGCCAAGCCCACCGAGCCGATCATGGTGTCGGACGGCTCGTACCGCTGGCGCATCGATGCCGAGCCGCTGCGCCGGATCGTCGACGAGGCGCGGCGCGACGGACTGCCGTACGCGGTGGGCCGCGAGCGCGTGCGGGCGCGGGTGGTCGGCCTGCTGCAACGCCAGTCGGAGTACCGCACCGGCAACTCGCCGACCGACGCCTGGCTGCGCAAGATGAGCAAGGTGGCGCCGGTGACCGGGTTCCTCGACGCGGCCTGGCCCGCCGTGACGCCCGAAGCCCTGGTGGCCGAGGTGCTGACCGATCCGCCCGAGGGCGTGCTCGACGACGAGGAACGGGCCGCCATCCGCTGGGCCAAGCCGCCGCGCACGGTGAAGGCGGCCAAGTTCAGCCCGGCCGACCTGCTGCTGGTCGACGAGGCGGCCGGACTCCTGGAACGCGAGACGAGCTTCGGCCACGTGGTGATCGACGAGGCCCAGGACCTCTCCCCCATGCAGGCCCGCGCGATCGCCCGGCGCAGCGAGCACGGCTCGATCACCGTGCTCGGCGACCTGGCCCAGGGCACCGCGCCGTGGGCCGCTGCCGAGTGGCGCGAGACTCTGGGCCACCTGGGCAAGCCGGACGCCGCGGTAGTGCCGCTGACCATCGGGTTCCGCGTGCCCGCCTCGGTGCTGACCCTGGCCAACCGCCTGCTGCCGGCGCTCGGCGTCGATGTGCCGGAGGCGGTGTCACTGCGCAGCGACGGCGAACTGGCCGTGGTCCCGGTGGCCGACCCGTCCGATCTGGACGCCGAGACCCTGGTCGAAGTGACCGCGGCCCTGGCCCACGAGGGCTCGGTCGCGCTGATCGCGGCCGACGCGGCGGTCGAGCAGCTGCGGGAGCATCTCGCGGCGGCGGGCATCGAGAACGCGACCCCCGACGACGTCGACTCCGAGGCGCGGGTGACGGTGGTGCCGGCCACGGTGGTCAAGGGCCTCGAGTACGACCATGTGGTCGTCCACGAGCCGGCGGACATCGTCGCCGCCGAACCCAAGGGCCTCAACCGGCTGTACGTGGTGCTCACCCGCGCGGTCTCCCGGCTCTCCGTGGTGCACGCCAAGCCGCTGCCCAGCCCGCTGGGCTGATCACCGAACCAAGACGGCGGGGCCAACTTTATGGCACAAACCTCTTTGACTTTGTGCGGTAAAGTTCTTTGCATGACCCCGATCGACGACGACGCCTCTCCGCTCGACCCGGCCGAGTCGCTCGCCCTCATCGAGCGCGAGCGGGCCAACGTGGGCCGCGACCTCTCGCCCGACCCGCGCCTGATGTTCTGGCCGTGGGGCATCGCCTGGCTCGTCGGCTTCACGCTGTTCTTCCTGCGCTTCGGCCCCGACGGCCGGGTCTTCGTCGACCTGCCGGCCTGGCTTCCGCTGGCTGCCCTCGCGCTCCTCATGATCGCCGCGGGCATCACCACCGGCATCGTCGGCAGCCGGGTCAGCCGCCGAGTCATGGGCCCCAGCAACCGTCAGGGCGCGATGTACGGCATCAGCTGGTCCGTCGCGTTCACCGGCTTCTCCGTCCTCTTCTCGCAGTTCAGCAACGTGCTGCCGGAGGAGGAGGCCGGCCTGTTGTGGGCCGGCGGCATGGTCGCGCTGACCGGCGCGCTGTACATGGCCGGCGCCGCCATCTGGAACGACCGCCAGATGTTCATCCTCGGCGCCTGGACCAGCCTGATCAACATCGCCGGCATCCTGATCGGCCCCGGCTGGCACTCGCTGATCGTCGGGGTCGCCGGGGGCGGCGGCATGATCGCGGCCGGCCTGATCGGCTGGCTGCGGCTGCGATGACCGAACAATCCGACCCGCTGGTCACCGAGCTCGATCCGGTGATCCACGCCCAGGCCCGGCTCCGCGTCGTCTCCGCCCTCTCGGTGCTGCGCGAGGACGACCGGATCACCTTCCCCCAGCTGCAGGAATCGCTGCGGATGACGGCCGGCAACCTCTCCGTCCACCTGCGCAAGCTCGAGGAAGCGGGCTACGTCGAAGTCACCAAGACCCATCACGGCCGGACCCCGGCCACCCTGGTGCGGCTCACCCGCCGCGGGCGGCTGGCCTTCGACGACTACACCGCGGCGCTGCGTGCGCTGCTGAACCCTGAGACCTGAGGAGAAAGCCGTGACTCTGGCCCGTGCCCTCGACGTGTCCCGCCGCTACGGCGACAAGCTCGCGCTCGACCGGGTCTCGTTCGAGGTCCGGGCCGGCGAGCTGGTGGGCCTGCTCGGTCCGAACGGCGCCGGCAAGAGCACCCTCGTCAACCTGCTCACCGGCATCCGCCGCCCGTCGGACGGCCGCGTCGAGCTCTTCGGCGGCGACCCGCGCCGGCCCGGCAGCCGCCGGCAGCTGGGCGTCACCCCGCAGGAGACCGGGCTGCCCGCCTCGCTGCGCATCGGCGAGGTCGTCGACTTCGTCTCCGCCCACTACGACAATCCCCTGCCCAGGGCCGAGCTGCTCGACCGGTTCGGGCTCACCGCTCTCGTACGACGGCAGACCGGCGGATTGTCCGGCGGCGAGAAGCGCCGTGTCGCCGTCGCGCTCGCGTTCGTCGGCCGGCCCCGCATGGTGTTCCTCGACGAGCCCACCACCGGTCTCGACGTACACGCCCGGCGCCTGCTGTGGGACGGCATCCGCTCGTTCTCGGCCGAGGGCGGCACGGTCGTGCTGACCAGCCACTACCTGGAAGAGATCGAGGCCCTGGCCCGGCGGGTGGTGGTGATCGGGGGTGGCCGGGTGCTCGCCGACGACACGGTCGACGCCGTACGCGGCCTGGTCGCCGTCCGCCGGGTCAGCCTGACCGTCCGCGGGCCGCTGCCCGAGCTGACCGGCGTCACCGGCGTCGAACGGGAGGGCGACCGCCTGCACCTGCTGACCGGTGACGCCGACCGGCTGGTGCGCGACCTGGTCACGTACGACGTCGGCTTCGAAGATCTGGAGGTGCGCCCGACCTCGCTGGAGGAGGCGTTCCTCGCCCTGACCCGCGAACCTGCAGCCGCCTGACTCGTCCGAGGACCGTCCCTTTCAGACTGAAGGCTGAGCATCCATGTCATCTCTAGCGCTCACCCATGCCCGTTTCCAGCTGCTCGAGACCATCCGCATCCCGATCGCCGTGTTCGGCAGCGCGTTCTTCCCCTCGGCGGCGATGCTCGCCTTCGTGGTGCCGTTCGTCGGCGACAACGCGGAGTACGCGACCCTGGCCACCGTCTCGATGATCACGTTCTCGGTGATGACGACCAACCTCTTCCAGCACGGCGCGGGGGTCGCGGAGGACCGGGCCCAACCCTGGGATCCGTACGTCCGGGCCCTGCCCGCCGGGGCCATGCCCCGTTTCGCCGGTCGCATCCTCTCCGGCCTCTGCCTCATGGCGGTCTCGTTGGTGCCGGTCGTGCTGATCGCCGCATTTTTCACCGAGGCCACGGTCACCCCGCTCGCCTTCCTGATCACCGCCGCGACCACCTTCGTCATCGCCGTCCCGTTCATCCTCATGGGACTCACGATCGGTTACTCGATGCCGCAGAAGGCCGCGATCGTCGTCGCCCAGGTGCTGTTCTTCCCGCTCGCGTTCCTGGGCGGGCTGATGACCGGCCCCGGCCTGGCGCCCGGCATCGTCGAAAACATCGCGCCCTATCTGCCCACCGGCGGGGCGGCCGGCCTGATGTGGGCGGCCGTGAGCGATATTCCGTACGATTTCCGATCTATCGCCGCACTGGTGGGCTGGACCGCGGTGCTCGGTGGGGGAGCCCTATGGGCCTATCGACGCGATGAGGGTCGGCGATTCAGCTAGAACATCGACACTTAAGCCCGTCCAAAGGTGCACGGTGCGACGATGCGGCCATGACCCCATCGACTCCCGGAGCACCCAGCTGGGTCGATCTCGGCACCGCCGACCTCGCCGACGCGGAAAGGTTCTACACCTCGCTGTTCGGCTGGTCAGCCGAGGTTTCCGGCGACTACGTCACCTTCACCCTGAACGGCCTTCCGGTGGCCGGCGCCGGCCCGCTCTACGGCGCCGGTCAGCCGACGGCCTGGAGCACCTACATCGGCACGAACGACGCCGACGGTGTCACCGCCCGGGTGGCCGCCAACGGCGGCAAGGTTCTGGTGCCGCCGTTCGACGTGCAGGAGCAGGGACGGATGGCGGCCTTCCTCGACCCGGGCGGCGCGCCGTTCAGCGTATGGGAGCCCGGCACGATGCGCGGCGCCGAGCTGTTCGACGTGCCCGGGGCGCTCACCTGGAACGAGCTCAACACCCGCGACCTGGACGGGTCGATGGCCTTCTACCAGTCGGTGTTCGGCTGGCAGTTCCGCAACAGCTCGATGTCCGGGGTTCCGTACGTGGTCGCCAAGGTGCACGAGACACCGGTCTGCGGCATCCAGCCGATGCTGCACGAGCTCTGGCCGGACGACGTCAGTCCGCATTGGATGGTCTACTTCTCGGTGCACGACGTCGACGTCGCGGCCGACCACACCCTCGCCCTGGGCGGCGCTGTGGTCCAGCCCCCGACGACCCTGCCGATCGGCCGTTACGCGGTGCTCTCCGACGCCCAGGGCGGCCTGTTCTCCGTGCTCGCCGGCGCCCGCTAGGGCAGGAGCACGATCTTTCCCGTGAC
Source organism: Paractinoplanes polyasparticus (assembly GCF_019710575.1). Taxonomy (GTDB): domain Bacteria; phylum Actinomycetota; class Actinomycetes; order Mycobacteriales; family Micromonosporaceae; genus Actinoplanes; species Actinoplanes polyasparticus. The sequence goes on from NZ_JAHWFK010000034.1 coordinate 230,553, forward strand.
CTGACGGCTCTCGAGCAGGCGGTGGGCTTCCGCCGCCTGCGCGAGTGGCAACGTCGTGACCTCGGGTGTGATCGCACCGCTGGACAGCTGTCCGACGAGGGCCTCGACATCAGTGCGGAATCGGGCGGGATCCTTCCCGACGGCGCTTTCTACGGTGTGCAGGACGAGCCGGGGGCCCGGGGTGAGTTCGGCGCGGGCAATAGCCGCGAACATGCGACCCAGAGCTCGCGTTCGCGATCGCCCGGAGCCGGCAGCGAAGCTGAATCCGTAGGAGACCACCACACCATCGCGGGCAGTGGCCCGGCGGGACCGTGCCCGCGACGGACCGCCGACCGGATCGAAGGTTGCCGCCACCGGGGCCGCACCGATGCCGCATCGGCAACCCACGTCGCGCCAAGCTCCTCCACGCGACCGCGGCGCGGCGGACTGGAAGTTCCGTACACCGTGACGCCGGCCGATCGGGCGATCTGGATGAGCGCCGACCCAACGCCCCCCGCCGCGCCGAGCACGAGAACCGCACTGCCGGGACGCGGCCGAGCTATGTGGTGAAACATTTGGTCGGCGGTTAGGTAATTGAGGAGCAGAGCATCGAGCTTCGCCGGATCAACACCTTGGGGCAGCGGCGCGACATGGGTCGCCTGGCGCGAGCAGATGAGTCGCATAACCACCCGTGCCGACCAGCGCGCCAACGCGCTGCCCGGCGGCGAACTCCGTGACCCCCGGCTCGGTGGCCAGCACCAGCCCGACGGCGTCGAAGCCCAGTACTTCCGGCAGCTTGCCCGGGTTGAGCCCCAGCCTGGTGGTGACGTCGTTGAACGCCACCCCGACCGCCTCGGCGCGAAGAAGAACCTGGCCGGTGCCCAGCACCGGAACCACGCCGGTCTCGACCGCCAGCGCTGTCGGGAGAAGTTACGGGCCGTGGGCTGAATGCGGAAGACCAACAGCACCTGCAGACGTTGTTCGCCAAAGCGCTCAACACGCTGTAGGCGCGTCCGTGGGACATGACTCAGCGGCGAACCGGCACGACGAGCGGTCCGTGCTCGCCCTCGACCACCCGGACCCGTACCCGGTAGTGCCGGGCGAGATTCTCCTCGGTGAGCACCTCGCGCGCGGTGCCCGCCGCGACAACCGTGCCCTCGGCCAGCAGCACCATGCGGTCGGCGTACTCACCCGCGGTGGTCAGGTCGTGCATCGTCATCAGCACGGTCAGGGCGCGCTCGGCCCGCAGGCGGTCGATGAGTTCCAGCACCTCCTGCTGATGTCCGATGTCGAGCGCACTCGTCGGCTCGTCCAGCAGCAGGATCCGCGCGCCTTGAGCCAGTGCCCGGGCCAGGAAGACACGCTGCCGTTCGCCGCCCGACAACGTCTCGAGCCGCCGGCCGGCGAAGCGGGCCACATCCAGCGACTCCAGCACTTCTTCGACGGCAGCGATGTCGGCGGCGGACTCCCGGCCGAGCGGCGGGATATAAGGCGTACGACCCAGGAGCGCGTAATCCAGCACCCGCATGCCCGGCGGAACCGTGGGCGACTGGCTCACCGTGGCGATCGTCCGGGCCCGCTCGCGGCGGTGCAGCCGGTCGACCGGGATGCCGTCGAGCTCGACCGTGCCGGTGCAGGGCAACAGGCCGCCGATCGCGCGCAACGCCGTCGACTTGCCCGCGCCGTTGGGCCCGATCACCGTGACCCACTCGCCCCGGGAAACGTCGAGGGCGATGCCGTCCACAATCAAGTTCCCGTCCAGCCGTACGCGAAGATCCTGAACCCGGATCGCCCGAGCGCTCACGACGTCCCCCGGCTGCGGCGCAGCACCACGATGAAGAACGGCGCCCCGAAGAACGCCGTGATCACGCCGATCGGGATCTCGGCCTGCCCGCCGGCCGTGCGCGCCAGCAGGTCGGCGAGCGCCAGGAAGGCGCCGCCGAACAGCACCGACAGCGGCAGGATCGACCGGTAGCTCGGGCCGGCCAGCAGCCGCATGGTGTGCGGGACGATGATGCCGACGAAGCCGATCAACCCCGAGACCGACACCGCCGCCGCGGTACCCAGCGACGCGGCCACGATCAACAGGTAGCGGCTGCGCTGCGGGTGCAGGCCGAGGCCGGTTGCCTCCTCGTCGCCGACGGTCAGCACATCGAGCTCGCGCCGCTGGGCCAGCACGATGACGGCGGTGACTACGGCGTACGGCAGCACGATGAGCACGTCGTGCCAGCCCGCGGTGGCCAGCCGCCCGAGCAGCCACGAGTACACCTCGCGCAACGTCTCGACGTGGCGCTGCATCAGATAGGTCTGCCCGGCGGCGAGGAACGACGAGACCGCCACCCCGGCCAGGATCAGCGTCGCCGGCGAGCGGTCGCGACCCCCGGCCGCGCCCAGCAGCCAGGTCAGCGCGACCGCCAGCAGCGCGCCGGCGAACGCCGCCACCGGCACCCCGATCGGCAGGTTGGCAGTGGCGTCGCCGGAAGCCCCGGCCCGCAGCGAGATCACCGCGGTCACGCCGAGACCCGCGCCGGCGGCCACCCCGAGCAGGTGCGGGTCGGCCAGCGGATTGCGGAACACGCCCTGGTACGCGGCGCCGGCCAGCGCGAGCAGCCCGCCGACCAGCAGTCCGAGCACCACCCGGGGCAGCCGCAGCTCGGTGAGGATGGCGACCTCACGGGCCGTGAGGCCGCTGTGCAGCTGGACGCCGGGAATCAGATTGAGAAGCTCGATGGCGACGCCGCCCGGCGGCAGCGCGACCGACCCGAAGGCCAGCCCCGCCACCAGCGCGATCAGAACGGCCGCGACACCACCGGCCAGCCAGCCCCCTCGCAGACCAGCCGGCCGGACCCCGCCCCGGTTCTCACGGAGCGTGGTGGTCACCGCCCGGCCGTTCCGGTCACGCCGGTACCTTGGCCACGGCGTCCGCCACCGCGCGCACGAGATCGACGGTCCGCGGACCCCAGCGGGACGCGACGTCGTCGTCGAGCGGGAAGATCTGCTTGGTCTTCACAGCCGTGATCGTGTTCCAGCCCTTGCGGGCGGCTACGGTCTGCGCCGACTGCTGGCAGCATTTGGTGTCGGCCAGGAAGATCGTGTCCGGGTCGGACTTGACCAGCGCCTCCGCCGAGAGCTGCGGGTAGCCGCCCTTGGCGCCGTCCGGGTCGGCGGCGTCGGCCACGTTGGTCAGGCCGAAGAGCGAGAAGATCGAGCCCACGAACGTCTTCGAGGTGACCGTGTAGAGCGTCGGGTCGAGCTCGTAGTAGTAGCTGAGCGGCGCGCTGCGGGCAGGCACGTCCTTGACGATCTTGTCGATGTCAGCCTTCATCCGCGCGGTCAGCACGTCGGCCTCCGCCCGATGCCCGGTCAGCGTGCCCAGATCACCGATCTCCCGGTACGTGTCGTCGAGGTCGGCCGCGGCCGCGACGAGCAGCACCGGGATCTTCAGCCGGTCCAGCTGCGCGACGATCTTGTCGATGTCGTTGGAGAGCACCACCAGGTCGGGGTCCTTCGCCGCGATCGCCTCGGCGTTGGGCTTGAAGCCGGAGAGGTCGGTCTTCGGCGCATCGGCCGGATGGTTCGACTGATCGTCGACCGCCGTCACCTGCTGTCCGGCCCCGATCGCGAACAGCATCTCGGTGGCCGTCGCGCTGAGCGAGACGATCTTCTCGGGTCGCTGGTCGAGCGTGAGGTCGCCCACCGTCACCGGGTACGACGCGGCAGCCGCACCCGACGGCTGATCGCCCGTGGGCCCGGCCGTGTCGTCGTTGCCGCCGCAGGCGCCGGCCAGCAGCAGCGTGGTCGCCGCGAGCGCGGTTATCAGTGCACGTTTCATGAGGTCCTCCGGTCGGCCGGGTGCTGTGCCGACGGGCGTCGGCCGGGTGCTTCGCCGACAGGGCCCCAGGGGTGGTCTGTCCGCGAGGCGCCCCTCCCCGGGAGCGCTTGTTCGCGACCGGCGTCCAGGCGACCTGGCTCGACCCCTCGGAGGAAGGTCACACAGTTGCGGGACAGCGCCGGGTTCACACCGGCTTCGCTGAACGCGGTCCCTCCGACGCTATCCCACCCCTGATCAACGGGGCGGTTCGGCGCTCTTCTGCTGCTGCGGAGCGGCGGCCCGGTCGCCCTCGGCGGCCGCTTCCTCGTCGCCGGCCAGCGCGGCGCGCAGCCGCTCCTTCTCGGCCGAGCGACGGCCCGCGACGCCGACGAGCTGCTCGTTCATCTGGTTGCGCCACTTGGCGAGCAGGAAGAACGACGCGACGGCCGACACCAGGATCGCGATCATGCCGGTCACCAGAATGTTGAGCGGGAGGGGCGAGAGCAGCGCGAGAACCACCACGAACAGGCCGATCCGGCCGAGCGTGTATTTGATGGCGGGGCTCATGTCTCCCTCTCGTCAGCCCACGCGGTGACTGAGCCACCGCAGACCGTAGAACCAGATCAGGCAATAGACCACAGTAAAGGCGGCCGCGCCGAACAGACCGCTGACCAGCGTCGGGAACTGGGTGGCGGCCAAGCCGGCGATCGTCATGCCGGCGGTCACCGCGAAGCCGGCGCCGAGCAGAGCGACCACAACGCGCGAGGCGCCGTAGCCCTCGGCCCGGAACTCTTCGACGAACAGCCACACCGGCAGGATGATCGCGAGCCAGCCGCTGGTGTTTCCGAACTCGGAGACCCGGGTCAGCGACAGGATCGCCTCGAGGATCAACAGCAGGACGGCTCCGGTCACCAGCCCGGCCAGCGCGGTGCCGACGAGGTCGCCGATGGTCGCCAGGCGTCCGCTGGCGTCCCGGCGTGGGCGGCGGGTGCTTTTCGTGTCGGTCATGACACCTTGCAGGGTACGCGCCCGGCTCAGGCCCAGACCTGCTGCGGTTCGCTGCGCCGCAGGGCCAGGGAGGGCGCCGGCTCGTGCTCGGTCACGACCTCGTGGCGGGCGTCGCGCTCGACCGGCCGGAAGCCCGCGTCCCAGATGAGAGTGAGCAACTCGTCGCGGTCGGCGGACCCCTCGGGGCCGTCGAGGTCGTCGGCGCCGAAGTTGAGTGTGAGCTGGGCGATCGGCAGGTCGTGGGTGGCCCAGGAACACGTCACGTGGCGCACGTTGTCGAGCAGCAGGCGGGACACGGCGAACGTCTTCAGCGTCTCGGTCGGCGCCGCCGCCCTGGCCTCGCCCTCGGGCTGGTGCCGCACCGGGGCGAAGGCCGGCACGTCGCCCGTCGCGTCCTGCTGGTCGCGCAGCCGCAGCACGTGATCGACGCGGTCGCCCGCACTCTCGAGACGGCCGTAGATCATGGCGGCAACCTCGGACGGCGGGCCGGCGTTGAAGGTCACCCGGTCGCCGTTGAGCTGGGTGCGCCGGTGGTGGGCCAGGCGGCCGAGCCAGGCCAGGTCGTCGCAGGCGTAGAGGGCCTCGCCGTCGGCCCGGTTCAGCCGCTCGCCGGCATAGACCTTGGCCTCCAGCTCACGCTTCAACCCGGCATCCATCTGGTGCGCCCCTCTCGACAACTGCCGTCGAGAGTACTTCTCCCCTCCCTCGAACCGCCGGGCGCCGGTGTCCGGCGGGTGCCCGCGTGGTGCCGTTCGCCGGATTCCCAGCCTTCTTTCACCTGGGATCAATCGACAGGCATGCGAGCTTTGATGTAAGTCTTTAGGGGGACGGCACGCGGCGCGAAGCGTCGCGACGGGACGGGGAGCACATGGCGACAGCAAGAGTCGGTGTCCGGCGATCACGCAACGTACGCCCATGGTGGCGCCCCGTTGCGTTCTCCGCCGTGGCTGCCACCATTGCCGCCCTGTTCCAGCCCGTTCCCGCCCTGGCCGACCCGGCCACCGCCCCGCAGGACACATTCAATCTGGCCGTGCCCGATGTCGGCTCCCGCCCGGCAGCGCTCGGCACCCTGACCCTCCCCGGCCAGAAGGCGCCCACCACGAGCACGATCACGTCGCTGCCCGGCGCCGCCACCAACCCGGCCCTCCAGCGGATCGAGAAGGGTCGCAACGAGATCGCGGGCATGGGCGACAAGCTGATCCAGGCCGAGCAGGATCGTGACCTGGCCAAGGCCCAGGCTGAGGCTGCCCGCCTTAAGTACGAACAGGCTTCGGTCAACCTTCAGCAGGCGCAGGCGGCCGCGGCTGACGCCGCAGCCCAGGCCGTGATCGACGCCGCCGGCCTGCCACCCGGTGGCGCCGGCGGGGTCAACAGCCTCGACGAGCTGGCCCGTCTGCAGCGTGGCCAGGGCACCGCCCAGGCCATCGCCCGCCAGATCGAACTGGCCCAGGTCACCGCGCAGCTCGCGCTCGACGAACAGGCGCTGAGCACCGAGCGCCAGACCGAGTTCGCCGCGGCCTACAAGACCCTTCAGACCCAGCTGACCCGCAAGCAGACCGCACAGCAGGCCCTCGAGCTGGCCAACGCCGACGCGCTGGCCGCCGCCGAGGCGAGCCAGGCCGGCGTCGACAGCGCACTCGGCTCGGGCTACCTGGCCGGTCCCGAGGCTGGTCGCGGCGCCGACGCCAAGGCCATCGGGGCGCTCAACTTCGCGCTGGCCCAGCGCGGCGACCCGTACGTCTGGTCCGAGGAAGGCCCCGACGAGTACGACTGCTCCGGTCTCATGTGGGCGGCCTACCGGTCGGTGGGCTTCCAGCTCAACCGCGTCTCGCGCGACCAGTACTGGCAGACCCGCCAAAGGGTCGTGTCGCGTTACTCGCTGCTCCCGGGCGACCTGCTCTTCTTCAGCCACACCAACAGCTGGCGGGGCATCCACCACGTCGCGATGTACGCCGGCAACGGCATGATGGTCGAGGCCCCGCGCACCGGCCTCAACGTGCGGCTGACCCCGGTCCGCTGGTCCCGGCTGTTCCAGGCCACCCGCGTCTTCGGCTCGATCGAGGGCATCGTGCCCGGCCCCGAGCTCGGCGATCCCGATCCCGATCCGCCGACGACGCCGGACAACCCGACGCCGACGACCCCGCCGACCAGCACCACGCCGCCGACCGGCCCGTCGACACCGCCCAAGACGCCGTCGACACCGCCCAAGACGCCGTCGACGCCGCCCAAGACTCCGTCCACGCCGCCGACCACCCCGTCGACGCCACCCACGACCCCGTCCACGCCGCCGACCACCCCGTCGACGCCACCCACGACCCCGTCGACCCCGCCGACCACCCCGTCGACGCCGCCGACGACCACGAAGGCGCCCGACCCCGACCCGACGACCAACCCGCCGAACACGAACCCGCCGGCGACCACGGCGCCGCCCGCGGGTGGCGGCGACTCGGAAAGCCCGTCGGGCGGCTCGAGCTCCGGCGGTCAGTCCAGCTCGGCCTCGACCCCGACCCGCAGCTCGGCCTCGACCCCGACCCGCACGACCAGCTCGGCCAACGCCACCGAGTCGTCCCAGGGTTCGGCCCCGGCGTCCTCTTCGGGGTCCTGAGGCGCGGGGTGTCCGCTTCGGGCTCCGTGTACGGGCCGGCGTCCGCCACGAGGTGCTCGAAATTTGCCTTTCCGGTGCTCAACGCCCGGCCGGGGGCATGGTCCGGTTGATGCCGGGTGTGCTGACGCGCGCGGATATGGCACGGTTATGGGCAGCGCCCGGCGACCGAATCCGTCGGCATGCGGCGGTCGGGAGGTTCCATGGACGAGCGGCAGGCGAACTCGGACGGCGACGGCAAGAAGCCGCCCGCTGCGGGGACGCCGGTGGTCGGCGATCAGGACGGGTATGCCCCTCCCCCGCCGCCCGCGCCGGGTGCCCTGTGGGCCGCCAAGAAGCCGGGCCAGAGCGCAGGCAGCGGCAGCAGCTCCACCGGTTCCAGCAGCCCCGCCGGCACTAATGGCTCCGGCGGTACCAGCAGCTCCACCCGGACGAGCGGCTCCGCCGGCATGAGCAACCCCGCCGGCACCAGCGGCTCCGCCAGTCCCGCCGGCACGAGCGTCTCCGGCAGTGGCGCCGAGTCCGACGTCGCCGGCTCCTCCCGCGGCAACGGCAAGTCCGGCAGCGACGGCGCGTTCGGCACCGCTGGCTCGTCCCGCGGTAGCGGCACGTCCGACACCGACAGCGCGTCCGGCACCGAGAGCCCGTCCCGCGGCAACGGCACGCCCAGCACCGACAGCGCGTCCGGCACCGAGAGCCCGTCCCGCGGCAACGGCAAGTCCGAGACCAACGGCCCGTCCGGCAGCGGCAGCGGCAGCGGCAGCGGCAGCGGCAGCGGCAGCGGCAGCGGCAAGTTTGAGACCGACGGCCCGTCTCGCGGCAGCGGCAAGTCCGGCAGCGACGGCAGAGCTGTCGGGTCGGCCCGGCCGACCAGCCCGGCCGCTTCCGAGTTCTTTCCCGAGCGGGTCGACGGCGCCAGCCGGCGCCTGCCGACGACCCTCGGCACTGGCGCCGCCCGCGCCAGCGTGCCCGGGTCGATCAACCCCGAGTCGGCCGACGCTGTTCGCGCGACCGGCTGGGGCACCGGCGAGGCCAAGGTCTACGGCAGCAGCAGCGCGTCCGGCGCCAAGGTCGTGACCTCGACGGTCTCCGCCTCGGCCCCCGTCTCCGCAGCTCCGTCCGCGCCCATCGTGGCCTCCACGCCGCCCGCCCCCACCTCGGCCCCGCCGACTCCGGCCTCCGCACCTCCCGCCCCCACCTCGGCCTCGGCCTCCGGGCCTCCCGCCCCCACTTCTGCCCCGGCCTCCGCGCCACCCGCGCCGGGTCAAGAGAGCCGGTCAGTGGTGGCGCGGGCCCGGGTCGCAGCTCCGAAGACAACCGAGCCCAGCGACCCGGCCGATCCCGAGCCCGGCCGCCCGGAGCCCGAGCGTCCCGCTCCCGTGCCCTCGCCGCCGCCGTCGCGCCCTCAGCCGCCCAAGCCGACGCCGCCGCCGTCGCGCCCCCAGCCACCCAAGCCGACGCCGCCGCCCGGCCGCCCCGAGCCGGATCCGGTCCCGGCCCCGCCGACACCCGGTCCTTTCCCGGCGCCCACCCCGGGCCCGTTCCCGACTCCGACTCCCGACCCGACGCCTGCGCCGACGCCCGGCCCCGCGCCGGTCCCGTCGCCCAGCCCCACGCCGCCCGGCCCGATCCCGCCCGGCCCCGGCCCCTCGCCCACACCTCCCGGTCCGGGTCCCTCGCCGGTGCCGCCGAGCCCAGGCCCGTCCCCGGTGCCGCCCGGCCCCGGCCCGAGCCCCACTCCGCCGCCGCCCGGTCCGAGCCCCGTGCCCGGCCCACCGCAGCCGGTCGTCCCGCCGCCGCCGATGATCGCGACGGGCGGCACCGGCCTGCCCTCGTACACCGTGCCGCCGTCCACCTCGAGCCGCCCCACGCCCGCCACCACCCCGTTCGGGGTCGGCGAGCCGCACGAAAACCAGGCGCCGTTCGGATCGAGATCACCTCAGCCGTTCGGTTCCCCGGATCCGCCGGCCGAGCCGACACAGGCCATGCCGAAGACGTTCGGCTCGCCGGCCGAGCCGGCACAGGCCACGCCGAAGACGTTCGGCTCGCCCGCTGAGCCGACACAGGCCGCGCCGAAGACGTTCGGTGCGCCGGCTCAGCCGACGCAGGCCGCGCCGAAGACGTTCGGGCCGCCGGCCGAGCCGACACAGGTCGTACCCACGGAGTCGGCCACTCGGGTCAGCGACGACGTCCCGGCTTACCCGCCAGGTTTCGACCCCGAGCCGACGATGGCAGTCCCGCAGCAACGGATGCAGCCGGGCACGGTGTACGGCACCGGCGGCTACGAGACGATCGACGCCACGATGCCGGTCTCGACCAACGCGGTGGAGAATTCCGGGTCGTTAACCGGACACATCCTGGCCCAGGGCTGGCGGGACGAGGTCATCGACCGGCGCCGCGGCAACCTCAAGGTCGCGGTGGCCATGCTGGTGGTGTTGGGCCTGCTGGTGACGGTCAGCATCGTGTTCCTGCTGACCGCCGGCAGCTCGTTCAGCGACTGGATCGGCGGCGTATTCTCTTGACCTGGGGCGATCGGCCCGGCCGGTTCCCGGATTTGGCGTAGAGCCGATCACGACCTACGCTGGCATGGTTTGTGCGCCGGGCTCGTTTCCGTGCGGTCCGCGTGCGCCAGGTCAGGGGTGAGCCTGCCCACTACCAGCGCGGAATGCGGTCGGCGAACCAAACGTTGAGCCGTACACTTATGACAGTTATTGAGCGGCGTGCCCCCCTGGCACGCCACGGGCGTTCTTGCGGGCATTTCAGCGGTCGGCTCTCAGCAGCCACGGCGGGCCATTCGCGAGCATGCGCCCCCGTAGAGAGGTTCTCTTGACCACTTTCGCTGATCCCAGCACGTTCCCGTCCGTCTTCGAAACCCGTTCCACCGACGAGCAGCCCGCCGTCGAGACCACCGAGACCGTGGTCATCGAGGCCCCGGCCGACGAGACCTCCGCCACGGCCGAGCCGGCCGCCGAGGCCACGCAGGTTGTCGAGGCCACGCAGGTTGTCGAGGCCGCACAGGTCGTCGAGCCGACCACCGAGGCCGCGCAGGTTGCCGAGGCGACCGCCGAGGCTGTCGAGACCGTCGAGACCCCCGTTGTTCTTCCGAGCTTCGCCGAGCTGGGCGTTCCGGCCGAGTTGGTGCGCGTCCTCAGCCGTGAGGGCATCACCACCCCGTTCGAGATCCAGGCAGCGACGATGCCCGACGCCCTGGCCGGCCGCGACGTGCTCGGCCGGGGCCAGACCGGCTCCGGCAAGACCCTGGCGTTCGGCCTGCCGCTGCTGGCCCGCGTCGCCCAGGGCGGCCGCGCCCGCCCCCACCACCCCAAGGCCCTGATCCTGGTGCCGACGCGTGAGCTGGCGATGCAGGTCGCCGACGCGCTGATGCCGCTGGGCCGGTCGGTCGGTGTCTTCCTCAAGACAGCCGTCGGCGGGGTTCCGTACGACCGCCAGATGGACGCTCTGCGCCGCGGCGTCGAGGTCATGGTGGCCACGCCGGGCCGCCTCGGCGACCTGATCGAGCGGGGCGCCTGCAAGCTCGACGACATCGAGATCACCGTTCTCGACGAGGCCGACCAGATGGCCGACATGGGCTTCCTGCCCGAGGTCACCGACCTGCTGTCCAAGACCCCTGAGAACGCGCAGCGGCTGCTGTTCTCGGCCACACTCGACGGTGACGTCGACGCGCTGGTCAAGCGGTTCATGCACGACCCGGTCACGCACTCCACGGACCCGTCCGAGGCGAGCGTGTCCACCATGGATCACCACCTGCTGCTGATCCCGCCGCACGACAAGTTCCCGATCGCCGCGTCGATCGCCAACCGGACCGGCAAGACGATCGTCTTCGCCCGCACCCAGATGGGCGTCGACCGGCTCCAGGAGCAGCTGCGGCAGGTCGGCGTCCGGGCCGGCGCGCTGCACGGCGGCAAGACCCAGCGGGTCCGCACCCGCACGCTCGCCGAGTTCAAGGAGGGCCGCACCAACGTCCTCGTGGCGACGGACGTGGCCGCCCGCGGCATCCACGTCGACGGCATCTCGCTCGTCATGCACGTGGACCCGCCCAAGGACCCGAAGGACTACCTGCACCGTGCGGGCCGCACCGCCCGGGCCGGCGAGTCCGGCGCGGTCGTCACGCTGGTCCTGCCCAAGCAGCGCCGCACCACCCAGGCCATGATGTCGAAGGCCGGTGTCGCGCCGACCGAGACGCGGGTGCGCCTGGGCGACGAGAAGCTGGCCGAGATCACGGGCGCCTCCGCACCGAGCGGCGTCCCCGTAATCGAGGAGCCGGAGCCTCGTCGCGAGCGCGGCGACCGCCCGCGCGGCCGCTTCGGCGACCGTCCGCAGCGGTCGTACGGCGACCGTCCCCGCGGCTCGTACGGCGACCGTCCGCGTGGTGACCGTCCGGAGCGGTCGTACGGTGACCGTCCGCAGCGGTCCCACGACGACCGTCCCAGCAGTGACCGTCCGCAACGTTCCTACGGCGACCGCCCCGCCGGCGAGCGCGGCTCGTTCGGTGACCGTCCGCGTGGTGACCGTCCGCAGCGGTCGTACGGCGACCGTCCCGAGCGGGGCGGCTTCGGCGAGCGTTCCGGCGGCGACCGTGGCGGCTACAGCGGCGGCGGCGACCGTGGCGGCTACAGCGGCGGCGGCGACCGCGGTGGCTTCAGCGGCGGCGACCGCCCGCGCGGCGAGGCCGGCTACGGCCGTAACGGCGAGCGGGCCGGCAACTTCCGGCGCGACAGCAACCAGCGCAACGACCGCCGTGAGGGCCCCGCGGGCCGCTTCGGCACGCCGCGCCCGGCTCGCAGCTACTGAACGACCCCATAAGCACCATCCGTGACGCCCGGCACTTCGATGTGCCGGGCGTCCGGCTTTTCCCGGGCCGCCCGGCCGGGTACACAGAAGACATGTCGCTGCTGCCCGCTTCCCTGTACTGGCAACGCAAGGACACTCCCGGCTCCGAGCACACCCTGCTCGACGCCACGAACGGCCTCTACGCCCGCGGCACCGCGCTCGCGGTCGACCCCGTTCCCTACAGCTGTCGCTACGAGCTGCGGACGGATCCCGGCTGGGTCACCGCGCACTTCGACGTGGCCACCGAGGGCGCCGGCTGGGCCCGCTCCCTCCGCCTCGAACTGGCCGCCGGCACGTGGCGGGCCACCACCGCCGAGCAGGGCGACCTCGATGCTGTCCTGTCGGCCGCGGGGCACGCCGGGGCCGGGCTGCCCGGCCTGGAGGACCCGGATCTGCTCTACGGCGCGTTCGACGTCGACCTGACCGGCTCGCCCCTGACCAACACGCTCCCGGTCCGGCGCCTCCGGCTGCACCGGCCCGCGGCCGACGACGTCGGTGTCGCGCACCGGCTCAGCGTGGCCTGGGTGCTGCTGCCCAGTCTCGAGGTGGTCCAGGCCGACCAGATCTACACCGCGCTGGGCGAGGGCCGGGTCCGCTTCGCGAACGAGACGTTCAGCGCCGACCTGACCATCGACGAGGACGGCTTCGTGATCGACTATCCGGGCCTGGCCGAGCGGGCTGGTGACCCGCACCCCAAACGCGGGTCGTGAACGGCGCAGGCGCCCCCTGAGGGGCTGCGCGGGGCTGATCAGCCGAGGTGGGGCTGGGGCCGGTTCTCCCACTTGGTCGAGAGCGCGATGGCCGTACGCGTGGAAGCCACCCCGGGCGTGCGGTTGATCCGCACGATGAGCTGCTCGAGCTCGGCTATCGTGCCGACCCGCACGGTCAGCTGGTACGACTCCACTCCGGCCATGAAATAGCAGCTCTCGACCTCGGGCATCGCGCGCAGGGCGGCCAGCACGTCGTCGGTGTCGGCGCCGGAGTCCTCGATGATGCCGATCAGCGCGGTGACGCCCAGGCCCAGCGCCTCGTGGTCGACCTCGGCCCGGTAGCCCTGGATCGTGCCGGCCGCCTCGAGCTTGCCGACCCGCTCGTGCACGGCCGGCGCGGACAGCCCCACCTTGCGCGCGAGCTCGGCGTACGACGAGCGGGCGTTCTCCCGTAGCAGCTCGATCAGGCGGAGGTCGATGGAGTCCATGGTGAAGACCCTAATCGGGTGGCAGTTCGTCACTCACGCCCGGTAGCAGCGTAAACGGCGGCAGGATAACGATCACTGTCGCAATTAGGGCTTTTTCCGCATTCCAGGGACTCGGTTCCGGGGCAATGCTCTAATGGCTTTACGTCCCGATCGAGCACGCCGACACTCACCGTGATCACGGCCGCTCCAAAAGACCGACGCGAGGAGGGGGCTGTGGACACTGGAGATCGCTTGCTCACACCAGGCGAGGTGGCCGCGCTGTTCCGCGTCGACCCGAAAACGGTGACCCGCTGGGCCGCCGCCGGGCGCATCGGCAGCATTCGTACTCCCGGCGGTCACCGCCGATTCCGTGAATCCGAGGTCCGCGCGTTGCTGGAAGGCGACGGCGTGGTCGAGGAAATGCGCGAGGACGACGCTGCCAATCGACCTCGTAATGCCGGCCCGAGCAATCCGGGCCTGGGTTACGGACCGCCCAACGGGTTGCGCTGAGCATTCAATTCACCCTTCCACCGGGTCAGGAGCGTGTGGGGTACGCCCAGAGCGTCCAGCGCTTTGCCCGCTACGAAGTCGACCAACTGTTGTGCGGTGGCCTGCGCCCCGGCGCCATAGAAGCCCGGGCTCGCAGGCAGAACCACCGCCCCGGCGTCGTGCAGCGCGATCAGGTGCTCGAGGTGACTGCGCGTTACGGGTGTCTCGCGTGGAACGATCACTGTGCGTCGACGTTCCTTGAGGTTCACCTCGGCCGCCCGCTGCAACAGGTCCTTCGAGAGACCGATCGCGATGCCCGCGCACGCGGCCGTGCTGGCCGGCACCACGATCATGCCCTTGGCCGGGTACGAGCCACTGCTGGGCCCGGCGGCCAGGTCGCCGGCGGCCCAGTAGGACAGGTCACCCAGATCGCGCCCGAGCCATCGGCCGACGTCGTCCTTCCAATGCGCGTCCCGCACAGTGGACCCGGTCTCGTCGAGAATCGTCAGCCGGGCCGCCTTGGAAACAACGAGGTCGACCGCCTCCCCCGCGTCGAGCAGGGCTGACAACACCGCCCGGGCGTAGGGCGTCCCCGAAGCCCCGGAGACCCCCACGACCCATGGTTCACGCATGCCTCAAGTGTGCCCGCTGGTCCCGCTGCACCCACGCCGAAGTGGGAAACGACTCCGTCACCGGGCCAGTCGCGTTCAGCGCTCCACCCAGGCCGACGCGGGAAAGGACTCCCGCGCGGTCGGCCAAGCTTCGGGATCGCCGGGGGTGCCCACTATCCGGCCCGCCGCGGCCACTCGCTCGAGGTCGGCCTGCGGCACGTCGTGACCGGCCCGGGCCACGAGGTTGCTCGACGCGTCCGGCGCCGCCACGCATTGCCGCACGTTGTGCTGCCCGGACCAGGGCGCACATTTCGGCGTGGGCCCGGTTCCGGACACGAAGCTGCGCTGGACGCCGATCACGATGCCGCCGCTCGGGGCCGAGGCGTTGCCCGGAGTGCTCCGCGGAAACGACAAGCCGATCGGTTGCGGCGCCGAGTTCAGGCCCGGTTCGGACCAGGCGCTGACGAACTGCGCCTGCTCGTAGAGCGGTTCGAGCTCGAATCCGATGTCGGGCCGATCGGGCGTCACCAACGCCGTGGCGGCTTCGGGCCGGCTGACGTCGACCGCGACCAGTCGCATGGTGGACGGCACCCAGGAGATGGCGAAGGGCAGCCGGGCCGGCCGCGGTGAGGTCGTGCGGAAGGCAGTGGCCAGCCGCACCATCTCCTCCCGGCTGAGACGATTCTCGAACGATGCCATGAGAACCATCGAACCGTCGGCGTTGCGCCAAGTGAGCAAGGTGTCGGCCTTGATCAGCGCACTGCGGCCCAGCGGCATGAAGCTGGCTTCGTGACCATTGATGGCTCCGGCGGGCTCCTTCGGATGTGACATCCAGAAAGTCTGCGGAACGGATCCGGCGGGATAGAGAACGAGCCGGCCGACGGACCGGTAAACGCCCGGCGACACCTCCCGGCCGATCGACGCCAGCTGGTTGGTGAGGCTCACCCACTCCGGGTCGCCGACGCGCAGGTCTCCGCTCCGGTAGCTCGAGAAGAGCAGGTCGAAGGGGCCGGCCTTGGGCGGGGGCGGAGTGGCCGGCGGAGCCGCGGGCCGGGCGATCAACTGCGGCAGGCCGATAACGGCGAACACCGCCAGCAGGGCCGCTATGGCCCATCCGGTGTTCCGCCGCCGCTTGCGCCGGCGGCCGGCCGCCACGACGTCGTCAACGGTGTAGCGCGCGGCCGGCGCGTCCTCGCGGGCCGTCTCCAGCAGGTCAGACAGCTTCATGACGGGCCTCCAGACGCTCGTCGATGCTGAGGTCAGCGCCGAGGATCCGCCGCAGGGTGTCGAGACCACGGGACGTGTACGCCTTGACCGTGCCCTCGGGGCAGCGCAGCGCCGCCGCCGTCTGCGGAACGCTGAGTCCTTCCAGGAAGCGCAGCACGAGCACCGCCCGATGCTTGACCGGCACTCGCAGCAACGCCTGCCGTAGGTGCACCCGGTCGTCGATGTTCAGGATCTCGTCGCGCGCGACGATGTCGGGCATCGCGTCGCCGTGCGACTGCTCACGCCGCCACCACGGTCTTCGCGTCTCGTCGATGGCCGCACGCACGACGGCGCTGCGGGCGTACGCCTGCGGATTCTCGACCCGCCCCCACTTCCCGTAGAGGCGGGCCAGAGCGCCCAGCACAGCGTCCTCGGCCAGTTGCCAGTCGCCGCACGTCAGGTAGGCGAGCCCCCGCAGCGCCTCCATCTGCCCGCCGACGAACTCGCGGAACTCGGCCTCTTTGTCGCTCACGGGGGTTAGACGGACGTCGACGGCCGAACGGTTACAGCAGGAGGAGGTCGAGAAGCGCGAAGACGAACAGCGCGATGCCGACGAAGCCGTTGGCCGTGAAGAAGGCCCGGTTGACCTTCGACAGGTCGGTCGGGGTGACCACGATGTGCTGGTAGATGAAGGCGGCCGCGGTGAGGGCCAGGCCGATCCACCAGAGCCAGCCCAGCCCGACGACCTGGCCGAACCAGACGAACAGCGCGAACGTCACTACGTGGGTCACGGTCGAGATGTGCAGCGCGGTGCGCACGCCGAACCGGGCCGGGGTGGAGTGCACGCCGATCCGGCGGTCGACCTCGACGTCCTGGCAGGCGTAGATGATGTCGAAGCCGCCGATCCACAGACCCACCGCGAGGCCGAGCAGCCAGGCCGGGCCCGAGCCGTCGAACGTGCCGGTGATGCCGAGCCACGCGCCGACCGGGGCGACCGCCTGGGCCAGCGCCAGCACGTAGTGCGGGAAGTTGGTGAACCTCTTCGCGTACGGATAGACGACCAGCGGGACCACGGCCAGCGGGAACAGCACCAGGCACAGCCAGTTGAGCAGGCCGGCCGCGAGCGCCATGACGACCAGCGAGACGACGGCGCCCGTCCAGGCCGTTCGCAGCGAGACCGCGCCGGTGACGAGCTCACGATTCCGCGTACGCGGGTTGAGGGCGTCGATCTTGCGGTCGAGGATGCGGTTGGCGGCCATGGCGAAGGTGCGGCCGGACACCATGGCGATGGTGATCAGCAGCAGGTCGACCCAGTGGACGCCCGAGTCGAGCCGGTCGAGCGCGACGGCGGCGGAGAGATACGCGAACGGCAGCGCGAAGACCGAGTGCTCGATGGCGACCAGGCGCAGGAACGCCTTGACCTTGCCCGGTTTCTCGGGAACCGCCGCGACCGCCGTCATATGCCGTACTCCTTCCAGCGCTTCTCCACCAGGCTGATCACCTCGGGGGACATCGCCATCTCTTCGGGCCAGCCTCGTGAGTAGCCCTCGGAAGGCAGCTTACGGGTGGCGTCGATGCCCGCCTTCCCACCCCAGAACTGCTGGTAGGAGGCGTGGTCGAGGTGGTCGACGGGGCCTTCCGTGAGCAGCAGGTCGCGGCTGTAGTCGACGTTGCCGAGCGCGCGGAAGGCGACCTCGTTGTAGTCGTGGACGTTGCAGTCCTCGTCGACGATCACGATCAGCTTGGTGAACGCCATCGAGTGGGCGCCCCAGATCGCGTTCATGACCTTCTGCGCGTGCTTGGGGTACCGCTTGCGGATCGAGACGATCGCGCAGTTGTGGAAGACACCGGCCGACGGCAGGTCGTAGTCGACGATGTCGGGGATCATCATCTTGAGCAGCGGCCGGAAGATGCGTTCGGTGGCCTTGCCGAGGCCGTGGTCTTCCTGCGGCGGCTTCGACGTGATGATCGAGTGGTAGATCGGCTTCTTCCGCATGGTCATGCATTCGATGTGCAGCACCGGGAACGGCTCGACCGGGGTGTAGAAGCCGGTGTGATCGCCGAACGGACCCTCGGGCAGGCGCTCGCCGGGCTCGAGATAACCCTCGAGGATGATCTGGGCCTCGGCCGGCACCTGCAACGGGACCGTCACGCAGTCGACCATCTCGACCCGCTCGCCGCGCAGGAAGCCGGCGAACAGGTATTCGTCGATGTCGGAGGGCAGCGGGGCGCTCGCGGAATAGCTGACCACCGGGTCGCACCCGATCGCGATCGCCACCGGCAGGCGCTGACCGAGCCGCTCGGCCACCGCGTGGTGGGCCGTCGAATCCTTGTGGATCTGCCAGTGCATGCCGAGCGTGTTCTTCGAGTGCTGCTGCAGGCGATAGAGGCCTAGGTTGCGCTTGCCGGTCTCGGGGTGCTTGGTGTGGGTGAGCCCGAAGTTGTGGAAGATGCCGCCGTCGCCGGGCCAGATCTGCAGGCCGGGCAGCAGGCCGAGATCGACCTCGTCGCCCTTGAGCACAACCTCTTGGCAGGGGGCGGACTTCACCTTGCGCGGCGGCAGCGACTTGAGCTGGAGCACCTTGCCGATGCCCTCGCGGATGCCGGACCAGCCGACCGGGAGTTCCGGCTTGATCATCCCCCCGATGCGGTCGCCCACCTCGTCGAGATTTTCGACCCCCAGGGCCATGGCCATCCGCTTCTCGGTGCCGAAGAGGTTGATCGCCAGGGGCATCGAGCCCCGGGTGGGCCGCTCGAACAGCAGAGCCGGGCCGCCGGCACGCACAGTGCGGGTCACCACCTCGCTGACCTCCAGCGTCGGGTCGACCGGGACGGTCACCCGCCGCAGCTCGCCGGCCGCCTCGAGGGCGGTGAGGAAGCTCTGGAGATCTTGATAGGGAAATCCACGAGGCGCCATGACAACCAGTCTCGCGCACTCCTCCGACAGTTCCGCGCCCGGGCGATCACCGTCACTCACGCTGTCCGATTCGCGTTGAGTGGACGATTGTTCGCGACGTTCCGGCGAGGTGCAGGTGAAGGTCCGCAAAGTGGCGCTGTGGTGCGCGATGGCCGGCCTGGCCGCCGCCCCGGTGGGTCCGAACCCCGCCGTTTCCGCAGTTCAAGACCGTTCTCCGAAGGTGGTCGAAGCCAAACGGCTGCCGGTCTGCCCCACCGCCCGGGCCTCGAAACGCGCGCCTGCCGGCCCGGCCGGCCCGGCCGCCCCGGGCGCGTGTCGTGCCGCAGGTCACATTCTCGAGTCGGGCGTGCGCCTGGCCCGCCGCGGCCAGGCCGGTTTCACACCGAGCGGCTACCACCACCTGGGCGCCAACACGGGCGGCGAGTGGGCCGGGGTGTCCGGCCGCATGTCGGTGGTGGACGGCTCCGTACGCCCCCGCTCGTACGACTTCGTGGCCGGCCGTTTCATGGTCAAGCGGAACCTGGGCCGCGGCAATATCGCGTGGCTGGAGGCCGGCTGGGCCGAGACGGGCTGGGCCGGGCCCGGCCGTCAGCAGATCTACACGTTCAACACCAACACCAAGACGTGGCAGTTCTACAGTCAGTACACGCTGCGCCCGGGCGACAAGCTCTGGCTCGACCTGCACTCCGACGCCAGCGGCACGTGGAGCGCCTGGCTGTGGTGGGGCGACCGGTGGAACCTGCTCACCGCCCAGTTGCTGCCCGTCGGCCGCACCGCGACCATCGAGCAGTACGTCGAGGTGCACGTCGACTCGGGCAAGCCGGGCCTGATCGACGTGCCACCCGTCATGGTGGACAACGTGCGGCTGCGCCCGGCCGACGGCACGGAGCCCCGCCTGTGGCGCGAGGACGTGCCCACGCTGACCGGCACGGACCCCGCCCAGCGCCGGCTCAACGGCGGCTTCTGCCTGGACTGGCTCACCCGCTACGACACGTGGACGGCCGGCGATTGCGGCCGGTAGCGCTCAGCCCGCGTTGGCGTACGAGTGCAGGCCCTCGAAGAACAGGTTGACGCCGAACAGGTTCATCAGCATGGTCACGAAGCCGAGCAGCGCGATCCAGGTGGCCACCGTGCGCTTGACGCTGGGCGTGGCCCGGGCGTGCAGGTAACCGGCGTAGACGACCCACGAGATGAATGCCCAGACCTCTTTCGGGTCCCAGCCCCAGTAGCGGCCCCAGGACGCCTCGGCCCAGATCGGGCCCGCGATCAGGGCGCCGAAGGTGAACAGCGGGAAGGCGAAGGCGTGCAGGCGGAAGGTCAGCCGCTCGAGCGTCACGGCGGCCGGGACGTGCTTGCCCAGCGTGTACGGGAACGTGCGCCTGCCCTCTTCGTACCCGTTGCGGATCAGATACATCACGGCCGGCACGGCGCCGATCAGGAAGATGCCGGAGCCGATGATGATCGTCGACACGTGGATGATGAACCAGTACGAGTTGAGCGCCGGGACCAGCGGGCCGACCGGGGTGTACGCGATCATCGTGGCCGCGCCGAGCATGACGACCAGCGCGAGCGAGGCGAACAGCCCCAGGTGCCGCACGGCCGGGCGGGCGAGCACGACGCCGATCCACACCGCCGACGCGATGAACGTGGTCGACAGGATGTACTCGTACATGTTGCCCCACGGCATGCGGTCGGCCGCGACGCCGCGGGTTACCAGACCACCGAGGTGCAGCAGCACGGCGACGACGTTGATGCCGACGGCGATGCGCCCGATCAGCTCGCCACGGTCGCGCCGGGCCGGCTGAACCGGGTTGTCGTCGGCGACCGCGGGGGGATCGGCAGCCACCGGACCGCCCGCGCCGACGAGCTGCTTCGCCTCGACCGGCCGGACGGCAGCACGGCCGACGCGGCTGCGCTTGCCGAACGCGTACTCCCCGGCATAGCAGACCATCGCGAACAGATATGCGAGGACGGCTGCCGCCATCAACTGATTCGACAACTCCGCCATCAGGGCGTCCCTTCCTCGGCGGCCTTCACCAGAGCCTTGAATTCCTCCGGGAAACCCGGATAGTCGGTGCGCGGCAGGCCACCGGCCGTCACCACGCTACCGCCGCCGGCCGCGGCCGGACCCGGCAGGTCGGCATCGGGCCGCACCCGGAACCACACCCGGCGCCGGTGGCCGGCCAGCGAGAGCATCAGACCGAGCAGCCCGACCACCGCGCCGACGAGCAGCAGCCCCTGGGCCGGGTCGTGCCGGATGGACAACGTCGCGAACTCCCGCGTGCCGACGAACTCGAGCTTGGTGCCGTCGTCCAGCGTCCAGGTGTCGCCGAGCTTGAGCGCGTGCGGGCGAGTGCCGCTGACGTTCTTGAGCTCGCCGGTGGCGAGTTGACCCTGGTCGAGTGAGTACACCGAGCCCGGCGTGCCGACGTCGAGGCCGAGGTCGCCGCGGTAGGCGGTCAGGTAGAGCATCGGGTTGTTCTCGGCCGGGAAGGCCGAGGTCGCGCTGCCGTCGGTGGGCGAGGTCGGCAGGTAACGCCCCTCGAAGCCCATCTGGAGCGTCGGGTCCCGCTTGTCGGTCTTGGGGTCGATGTTGACGTCGGGGAACTGGGCGACGCCCTCGCTCGTCTGCATGCCGTCGATCGGCAGGAACGGCACGACCTTGGTCTGGGCTACGCCGTAGCGGTCGGTGAACTTCAGGACCGGGGCGTAGCCGTGACCGAGCAGGTAGACGTTGGCGTCGCCGAGCCGCAACGGGTCGTTGACCGTGAACCTGCGGGTCTCGGCGGGGCCGTTGTCCTGCGTGAGCTGCACGGTGGCGAGGAACGTCTTGGGCTGGCCGGTGCTCTGGAAGGTGGCGTCGAAGTCGGTCAGCCGCAGGCAGAAGTTCGGCAGGTCGGCCGGGTGCACCCGCGGGCCGAGCGTCGAGTCGTCGTACTGCGTGAGCGTGTTGCAGAAGCCTTGATCGGGGCCGCCGACGAGCAGCCGGTTGGCGTGCCAGCCGTACCAGTGCCCGAACCCGACCCCGATCAGCACCGCGAGCAGCGAGAAGTGGAACAGCAGGTTGCCGGTCTCCTTGAGGAAGCCCTTCTCGGCCGAGACCGTCCAGACGCCGTCCTCGTGCTCCCGCACCTTCGTGCGGAACCGGCGGCGGCGCAGACCGGCGGCGAGGCTCCGAGCGACCTCGGCCGGCGCATCCGCCCTGGTCAGATCCGCGGCGTGCTGGGGCAGGCGTTCCAGGCGCTTCGGGGCGTCCGGTGGGGCCATCCGCAACGCGCGCACGTGGTCGATCAGCCGGGGCACGACGCAGCCGATCAGCGACGTGAAGAGCAACAGGTAGATCGAGGCGAACCAGGGCGAGGCGTACACCTCGAAGCCGCCCAGCCGCTCGAGCACGGGCGCCAGATCGGGATGCTGCTGGTAGTACTGCGTGACCCGTTCGGCGTTGACCCCCCGCTGCGGGAACACCGAGCCCGGGATGGCCGCGATCGCCAGCAGGAAGAGCAGGACCAGGGCCGTACGCATGGAGGTCAGCTGCCGCCACGAGTTGCGCAGCAGGGCCCACAGCCCGTTGGTGCGGCGCGGCGGAGGCGCGGCCGACGGCGCCGGGCGTTCCTCGATGACGGTCACAGCAGGGTCCCGGCGCCGAAGTCGAAGGTCACCTTGAGCCACACCAGGAAGTGGTTCCACCCGCCGGTGACCAGTGTGATGCCGACCAGGATCAGCAGCACGCCGCCGATCCGGGTGACCCAGCGGCTGTTGCGGCGAATAACCCGGAAGACCCCGAGCAGCTTGCGGAAGAAGAGGCCGAAGGCGATGAACGGAAGACCCAGGCCCAGGCTGTACGCGAGAGCGAGCACGACCGCCCGGTCGGTCTCACCGCTGGTGGTGGCCAGGGCCAGCACCGCCGCCAGGGTGGGACCGGTGCACGGCAACCACGAGAAGGCGAAG
Source organism: Paractinoplanes polyasparticus (assembly GCF_019710575.1). Lineage (GTDB taxonomy): Bacteria > Actinomycetota > Actinomycetes > Mycobacteriales > Micromonosporaceae > Actinoplanes > Actinoplanes polyasparticus. Next base: position 253,155 of record NZ_JAHWFK010000034.1, read on the forward strand.
ATCGCGCCGAAGATGGGCGCGCCCAGCAGGCCGGCCGCGGGCAGCTTGGTGACCCGGGCCTCGCGCTGCAGGCCGGGGATCCAGCCCAGGTAGCCCAGGCCCAGCACGATGATCAGCACGCCCAGCCCGATGTTGAGCGCGTCCTGGTGGCGCAGCAGGAAGCCCAGGTTGGCGACCAGGGTGGCCAGCAGGGTGAAGACGACGGCGAAGCCGAGCACGAAGAGGCTAGTGCCGGCCAGCACCCGCCCCCGGTGGCTGGTGCGCGGCCGGGTCAGGGTGGTGACCCCACCGCCGTCCGGCTCGGCGGCGGACGAGGCGGCCCGGGAGTCGTCCAGGTCGGAGCCGGCCAGGCCGGTGACGTACGAGAGGTAGCCGGGCAGCAGCGGCAGGACGCACGGCGACAGGATGCTGACCAGCCCGGCCAGAGCGGCCACGGCGATCGCCAGCAGCAGCGGGCCGCCGCTGGCGATGTCGGCGAAGGTCTCGGCCATCAGCCCTGCCCCTCGGCCGCGACCTTCTCGACCAGCGGCTTGAGCTGGGCCTCGGTCGTCGCCTGACGCAGCGCGACCGCGATCCGGCCCTGCCGGTCGATGATCAACGTGGCCGGCATGCTGACATTGGTCACGTCGAACTGGATGCCGACCTGGCCCGGGAAGTCATAGAGGCTCGGGTAGGTGACCCGGCCGCGCTCGAACTCGCGGGCCGCGTCCCGGTCGTCGCGCGAGTTGACGCCGATGAAGCTGACGCCCTTGTCCTTCGTGGCCTGATAGGTGTTCTCGAGGTCGTCGGCCTCGGCCCGGCAGGGCGCACACCACGAACCCCAGAAGTTGACGACGACGACCTTGCCCTTCTGCTGGGCCATGTCGTACGCCGTGCCGTCGAGCAGTTCCCCGGTGATCGGTTCGACCGCGGGTCGCTTGTCGGGCGCGCATTCGACCACACCGTCGGTGGTGGTGCACTTCTTGGCCCAGTTGCCGTCGTCCCCTCCGCATCCGGCGAGGACACCAGCCGTGACGGCGGCGGTGGCCAGGACTGCGGCGAGGCGGCGCATGGTCAAGCTCCCTTGGCGGTCTTGGCTGTCGCGGAGAGGGCCACCAGGTGGGCGGCGGGCTCGGCGTAGTCGATGCCGACGACCTTCGAGTCTTCGAAGCGGAACGAGGTGATGCTGGCCAGCCCGCACTGACGACGGCGCGGGTCGTGCCACAGACGCTTCTTCTCTATATAGCGCCGCAGCGTCCAGATCGGAAGCTGGTGCGAGACGCAGACCGCCTCGTGCCCCTCGGCGGCCACCCGCGCGGCCTGCACCGCCGCGAACATGCGCTGGGCGATGACCAGGTAGGCCTCGCCCCACGAGGGGGTGATCGGGTCGCGCAGCACCCACCAGTGGCGCGGGTTGGTCAGCGCGCCGTCGCCGACCGAGACCTTCTTGCCCTCGAAGTAGTTGGAGCTCTCGATCAGCCGGCTGTCAGTGGCGATCTCGAGGTCGAACTCGGCCGCGATCGGCACGGCGGTCTCTTGCGCTCGGTCGAGCGGGCTGGCCACCACGTGCGTGACGTCGCGCTTGGCCAGGGACTCGGCCGCGGCCACCGCCATCTGCTTGCCCAACTCGGACAGGTGGAAGTCGGGCAGCCGCCCGTACAGCACCTTGTTGGGGTTGAAGACCTCGCCGTGCCGCATCACATGGACGGTGGTCCTCGTCGGTTCGCTCACTGTGCTCCCCCCGCCGCGGCAGCGCGTGCCGCATGGGGCAACGCCGACGCGATCTGTTCCAGCGCTTCCTCGTCGATCGCGGTCGAGACGAACCAGGACTCGAAGGCGCTCGGCGGCAGATAGACGCCACGCGCCAGCATCTCGTGAAAGAAGGCTTTGAACGCGCCCGCGTCCTGGGTCTTGGCCGACTCGTAGTCGACCACCTCGGTCGCCGTGAAGAAGATCGAGAACATATTTCCCGCGTACGCGAGCCGGTGCGGCACCCCAGCCGTGGTCAGGGCGTCGGCAGCGAGGGCGCCCACGGTCGCGGACAGCTCGTCGAGCCGCTTGTATACCGCGTCGTCGGCCAGCCTGAGCGAGGCGAGCCCGGCTGCGCAGGCCAGCGGATTGCCGGACAGCGTGCCGGCCTGATAGACCGGGCCGGCCGGGGCGAGCCGCGACATGATCGCGCGACGGCCGCCGAACGCCGCCGCGGGCAGGCCGCCACCCATCACCTTGCCGAAGGTGAACAGGTCGGCGTCGACCGGGTCGAGCCCGGCCCAGCCGCCGGCCGAGACGCGGAAGCCGGTCATCACCTCGTCGACGATCAGCAGGGCGCCGGCCGCGTGCGCGATCTCGGCCAGCCGCTGGTTGAAACCGTCGCGCGGGGCGATCACGCCCATGTTGCCGGCCGCGGCCTCGGTGATGACGGCGGCGATCTCGGCGCCGTCCTGACGGAACGCCTCTTCGACGGCGGCCACGTCGTTGTAGGGCAGAACGATCGTCTCGCTCGCCGCGGCGCCGGTGACACCGGGCGAATCGGGCAGGCCGAGCGTGGCGACGCCGGAGCCGGCCGCGGCCAGCAGCGCGTCGACGTGGCCGTGGTAGCAGCCGGCGAACTTCACGATCTTGGTGCGGCCGGTGAACCCGCGGGCGAGACGGATCGCCGACATGGTGGCCTCGGTGCCCGAGTTGACCAGGCGGACCTCGTCGACCGGCGTGCGCCGGACGATCTCTTCGGCCAGGTCGACCTCGCCCACCGTGGGGGTGCCGAAGCTGGTGCCCCGGGCCGCGGCCGCCTGGATCGCCGCGATGACCTCGGGGTGGGCGTGGCCGTGGATGAGCGGGCCCCACGAGCAGACCAGGTCGACGTAGCGCCGGCCGTCGGCGTCGGTGAGCCACGGACCGGCGCCGTGGGCCATGAAGCGGGGCGTGCCACCGACCGCTCGGAACGCACGCACGGGTGAATTGACCCCGCCGGGCACAACTGCCTGGGCGCGGTCGAAAAGGGCCTGGGATGCCGGGGCGTCCTCCGGGTAGGGGAGGCCCTCGGGGCGGTATGAGGTGGTCACAGCGGCTCCCATTGTGTCAGCGCGGTCCGGCAAGAATCTCAAGAGGGTTCCTCACATCACCCGAGGATGACCGAAAGCGTCCGGCCCCGATGTCGGGAACGCCCCGATACGCTCGCGCCCAACAGGCCGAACAGGCGCACAGGCGATAGGCTGGCCCGGTGGAACGACCCGAGCTGTCGATCACGGTTGAGCGCGCACCCGACGAGGTCATCTTCCACCTCGCCGGGGAAATTGACGTGCTCACGGTCACGAACCTGTCGACCCTGGTCAACGAGACATTGGCCGATCCGCCGGCCCGCATCGTGCTCGACATGGCCGGCGTGACCTTCTGCGATTCCCAGGGGCTCGGCACGCTCGTGGTGCTCAGCCGCAAGGCCCAACATGCCCGTTCTGTCCTGGCGCTCGCGAACGTGGGCGACTTCCTGCTGCGAGTGCTCGATATCACCGGCCTCCGCAGCGCCCTCATGATCAGCAGCACCGCCTGAGGGTTGCCTTGACGCCGGTGTCAATGCCTAACGTCGGGTGACGACGAGGGGGACATCGCAATGTTGATCGGGGAGCTGGCGACGCGGGCCGGAACGAGCACGCGGACCCTGCGCTACTACGAGCAGCACGGACTCGTGCGGGCCGAGCGGGACGCCAACGGCTACCGCCAGTACGAGGACGCCGAGCTGCGCGTGGTGCACGAGATCCGGTCGCTGCTCGCGGCCGGCTTCGGCCTGGAAGACATCCGCCCCTTCGTCGCGTGTCTGCGAGCCGGGAACGAGTCGGGCCACGTCTGTCCCGACTCGGTGCTGGTGCTGCGCCGCAAGCTGGCCGAAGTGGACGGCTTCATCGGGCAGCTCACCGACCTCCGGCAGCAGTTGCGCGCCCAGTTGGACGAGGCCGTCGCACACCGGGAGTCGCCATGTCACACCCAGACCTGCCAGCCCTGACCGATGCCACCATCGGCTCTTTCCTCGCCGAAGCCGATGTTCCGGTCGCCGTCGACGTGTGGGCCGAGTGGTGCCCGCCCTGCGGACCCATGGCCCGCACGCTGGCCGAGCTTCAGCCGGAGTTCGCCGGCCGGCTGGTGATCACCGCGCTGAACGCCGACGAGAACCCGGAGACCGCCCGGGCGCACGGGATCATGTCGTTGCCGACGCTGCTGATCTTCCAGAACGGCGTGGTGACGCAACGACTGGTGGGCGCGCGCCCGAAATCGGTGCTCCGGCCGCTTCTTACGAGCGCGCTCACGCCGTACGCGAACGTCTAATTTCCCCAGCGGGCCTTTTCCAGCAGGGCCAGCGCCTCGGCGGCGGCCTCGTGGCCGCCGCCGCGCAGCACCCGGGCCGCCTCGTCGACCGTGTCAGTGAGCCGCTGCCACTGCGCCTCACGCTCGCGGCTCGCCTCGGCCTGGGACTTGAGCTGCTGGGTCTTGTTCCAGAGGTCGACGAAGATGGAGACCTTGGCCCGCAGCACCCACGGGTCGAACGGCTTGGTGAGGTAATCCACCGCGCCGACCGCGTAGCCCCGCAGAGCGAGCTGGGCGTCGCGGTCGGCGGCGGTGAGGAACAGGATCGGCACGTGCCGGGTGCGTTCCCGCCGCTTGATGTGGCCGGCCGTCTCGAAGCCGTCCATGTTGGGCATCTGCGCGTCGAGCAGGATCACCGCGAAGTCGTCGGTGAGCAACTGCTTCAGCGCGGCCTCGCCGCTCTCGACGGCGACCGCGGTCACCGGCAGGCCCTGCAGGATCGCCTCCAGGGCCAGCAGGTTGTCCTTGCGGTCGTCGACCAGCAGGGCCTTCGCGCGCTCGGCCACACCCCATCCTCTCCGTGGGCTCCGTTCAGCCCCGGTCCGGCTCCGTCGTCTTGTCGGCGTTCACCCAGCGGGCCATCAGCTCGATCAGCTCGTCGAGGTCGACGGGCTTGGTGATGTAGTCGCTGGCGCCGGCCGCGAGGGCCGACTCCCGGTCGCCGGGCATGGCCTTCGCCGTCAGAAACACTACCGGCAGATCCTGGAAGCGCTGGTTGCGCCGGATGCCGCGGGTGGTCTCGTAGCCGTCCTGGTCGGGCATCATCGCGTCCATCAGCACGATGTCGACCTCGGGGTGCTCGCCCAGCAGGCGGACACCGTCCACCCCGTTGTCGGAGTACAGGACATTGAGCCCGTGCATCTCGAGCGCGCTGGTCAGCGCGAAGACGTTGCGCACGTCGTCGTCGATGATCAACACGGTCGCGCCGTCGAGCTGGCGGCTGGCCGGGCTCACCACGTGGCCCTCCAGCTCGGCCCGCTGGTGCAGCACCGGCATCTCCATGAGCGGGATGTCGATCGGCGCCGGCGCCGGCTGCACGACCACCGTCGTCGACGGCAGCGTCGGCAGGCTCATCGGCGGGATCGCCTCGGCGCTGAGCGCGTCCGGCATGTAGAGCGTGAAAGTCGAGCCCTCGCCGGGCCGGGACGAGACCACGATCGTGCCGCCGAGCAGGGCGGCCAGGTCGCGGCTGATCGACAGGCCGAGGCCGGTGCCGCCGTACTTGCGGGTGGTCGTGCCGTCGGCCTGCTGGAACGGCTCGAAGATGATCGCCAGCTTCTCGTCGTTGATGCCGATGCCGGTGTCGGTCACCGCGAACGCGATCACCTGCCGGGCCGCGGCCAGGGCCGGGATCTCGAAGTCGGTCTCGGGCGGAGCGCCGAAGATGCTCAGCGTGACCGAGCCGGTGTCGGTGAACTTGACCGCGTTGGACAGCATGTTGCGCAGGATCTGGTGGAGCCGCTGGGCGTCGGTGAGGATCGACTCGGGCAGCCCCGGCTGCAGCCAGACCCGGAACTCCAGGCCCTTCTCGTTGGCCTGCGGGGCGAAGGCCTGCTCGACGTAGCTGCGTACGCCGTCGAAGTCGACCTGGTCGGGCTCGACGTCCATGCGGCCCGCTTCGATCTTCGCGAGGTCGAGGATGTCGTCGATCAGCGAGAGCAGGTCGGTGCCGGCGCTGAAGATGGTGCGGGCGAACTCGATCTGCTTGTCGGTCAGGTTGGTGTCGGGGTTGTCGGCCAGCAGGCGGGCCAGCAGGAGCAGCGAGTTGAGCGGGGTGCGCAGCTCGTGGCTCATGTTGGCCAGGAACTCGGACTTGTAGGCGCTGGCCCGGCTGAGCTGCTGCGCCTTCTCCTCCAGGCCGCGGCGGGCCTGCTCGATCTCGCGGTTCTTGGTCTCGATGTTGGCCTTCTGCTCGCTGAGCAGCTGGGCCTTGTCCTCCAGTTCGGCGTTGGTGCGCTGGAGCTCGGCCGACTGGTCCTGCATCTCGCGGGCCAGCCGCTGCGATTGGGAGAGCAGTTCCTCCGTACGCCGGTTGGCCTGAATGGTGTTGAGGGCGACGCCGATGGTGGAGACCAGCCGCTCGAGGAACGTCAGATGCAGGCCCGAGAAGGTGGCCACCGAGGCGAACTCGATCACTCCCAGCATCTCGCCCTCGAACAGCACCGGCAGCACCACCAGGTCGTTCGGTGGCATCGACATCAGCCCGGAACGCATGGTCAGGATGCCGTCGTGGGTGGCCCGGACCCGGATCGTCCGACGTGAGACGGCGGCCTGGCCGACCAGCCCCTCGCCCGGGCCGAAGGTCACCTCGTGGTTGCGGGCGACGTAGCCGTACGACGCCGCGAGCCGCAGCCGCATGACCGCCTGCTCGTTGTCGACCAGGAAGAACGCGCCGAGCTGGGCGTCGACCAGCGGCGTCACCTCGGTCATGATCATGCGGCACACCTCGCCGAGATCACGCTGGCCCTGGAGCAGGCCGCCGATGCGGGCCAGGTTGGAGTCGAGCCAGCCCTGCTCGGCGTTGGCCTTGGTCGTCTCGCGGAGCGTGACGATCATCTGGTTGATGTTGTCCTTGAGCTCGGCGACCTCGCCCTGGGCCTCGACCGCGATGCTCTGGGTCAGGTCGCCGCGGGTCACGGCGGTGGACACCTCGGCGATCGCGCGCAGCTGGATGGTCAGCGTCGAGGCGAGCTGGTTGACGTTGTCGGTGAGGTCCTGCCACGTACCCGAGACGCCCTTGACCTGCGCCTGACCGCCCAGCTTGCCCTCGACGCCGACCTCGCGGCCGACCCGGGTGACCTCGGTGGCGAAGCTGGAGAGCTGGTCGACCATCGTGTTGACGGTGTCCTTGAGCTCGAGGATCTCGCCGCGGGCGTCGACCGTGATCTTCTGCGACAGGTCGCCCTTGGCCACCGCCGTGGTCACCGAGGCGATGTTGCGCACCTGGGCCGTCAGGTTGGACGCCATGTAGTTCACGTTGTCGGTGAGGTCACGCCAGGTGCCGGCCACGCCGCGCACCTGCGCCTGACCGCCCAGCTTGCCCTCGGAACCCACCTCGCGGGCCACCCGGGTCACCTCGTCGGCGAACGAGGAGAGCTGGTCGACCATGGTGTTGACGGTGTTCTTGAGCTCGAGGATCTCGCCCTGGGCGTCGACCGTGATCTTCTGCGACAGGTCGCCCTTGGCCACCGCCGTCGAGACCTGAGCGATGTTGCGCACCTGGCCGGTGAGGTTCGAGGCCATCGAGTTCACGTTGTCGGTGAGGTCACGCCAGGTGCCGGCCACGCCGCGCACCTGGGCCTGGCCGCCCAGCTTGCCCTCGGTGCCCACCTCGCGGGCCACGCGGGTCACCTCGTCGGCGAACGACGAGAGCTGGTCGACCATGGTGTTGACCGTCGACTTGAGCTCGAGGATCTCGCCGCGGGCGTCGACCGTGATCTTCTGCGACAGGTCGCCCTTGGCCACCGCCGTGGTGACGCTGGCGATGTTGCGGACCTGGCTGGTCAGGTTGGACGCCATGTAGTTCACGTTGTCGGTGAGGTCGCGCCACGTGCCCGAGACGCCCTGCACCTGCGCCTGGCCGCCCAGCTTGCCCTCGGAACCCACCTCGCGGGCCACCCGGGTCACCTCGTCGGCGAACGACGAGAGCTGGTCGACCATCGTGTTCATCGTGCTCTTGAGCTCGAGGATCTCGCCGCGGGCGTCGACCGTGATCTTCTGCGACAGGTCGCCCTTGGCCACCGCCGTCGAGACCTGGGAGATGTTGCGCACCTGGTCGGTGAGGTTGGCGGCGAGCTGGTTCACGTTCTCGGTGAGGTCGCGCCACGTGCCCGAGACCCCGCGCACCTGGGCCTGACCGCCCAGCCGGCCCTCGGTGCCCACCTCGCGGGCCACCCGGGTCACCTCGTCGGCGAACGACGAGAGCTGGTCGACCATCGTGTTGACCGTGTCCTTGAGCTCGAGGATCTCGCCCTGAGCGGCCACCGTGATCTTCTGCGACAGGTCGCCCTTGGCCACCGCCGTCGAGACCTGGGCGATGTTGCGCACCTGGCTCGTCAGGTTGGACGCCATCGAGTTCACCGAGTCGGTGAGGTCCTTCCAGGTGCCGGCCACGTTGGGCACCTCGGCCTGGCCGCCCAGCTTGCCCTCGGTGCCCACCTCGCGGGCGACCCGGGTCACCTGCTCGGCGAAGAGCCGCAGGGTGTCGGTCACCCCGTTCATGGTGTCGGCGAGCTCGGCCACCTCACCACGCGCGGAAACCGTGATCTTCTGCGACAGATCGCCCCGGGCCATGGCCGTGGCCACCTGTGAGATCGATCTCACCTGGTGGGTCAGGTTGGACGCCATCGTGTTGACCGAGTCGGTCAGGTCCTTCCAGGTGCCGGCCACTCCGCGTACGTCGGCCTGGCCGCCCAGCTCGCCCTCGGTGCCCACCTCGCGGGCCACCCGGGTCACCTCGTCGGCGAACGACGAGAGCTGGTCGACCATCGTGTTGACCGTGCGGCCGATGCGCAGGAATTCACCCCGCAGGGGTCGCCCGTCCATCTCGAGCGCCATGTGCTGCGACAGGTCGCCCTCGGCGACGGCCACGATGACGCGGGAGATCTCCGTCGTCGGGCGGCCCAGATCGTCGATCAGGGCGTTCACCGAGCGGACGCTGTCGGCCCAGGCCCCGTCGAGACCCTCGTCGTCCAGGCGCTCGGTGAGGCGGCCGTCGCGGCCGACGATGCGGCTGATCCGTCTCAGGTCGAGATTCTGCCGCTCCTGAAGCGAGACCACCTCGTTGAACGCGTCGGCGACCTCGCCCGGAGAACCGCTGCGGCGGGGCAGCCGAACCTTGAGATCGCCACGGCGAACGCGCCGCAGGGCCTCGGCGAGTTCACCGAGCACTGCGGTGTCGTCGGGCATGCCGACGCTGGCTTCTTTGGCCGCGGTCATGCTGTCCTCACTCGCTGTCCATCCTTGGTGGGCCCCCTATCCTCTCTCGCCCGACCGGGTCAATGCGAGAGACGACTTTGTGCACAGGCCCACCGGCAGGAGAGGATGCATGCGTGTCAGTGGAGACCGATGCGATCTCGGACACCCCGGCGGGTGGGCTGCTCCGGCGTGTCCGGCTGCCCAACGACCGGCGCACACCAGCGGCGGCGCGTGCTCTCGTACGCTCCGTGCTCGAGGAGTCGGGGCTCGAAACGCTCCTCAACGAGGCGCTGCTGCTGACCACTGAGCTGTCCACCAACGCGGTGGTGCACGCCAACACCGAGCTCGACATCGAGGTGCGCTCCGACACCACGGGGCTGACCGTGACGGTCACCGACTTCGCGCCCGGCCCGGTCGAGCAGCTGGCGGTCGGCCCGCGCAACGAGACCGTCGACATCGGCGAGGTCGCCGAGCGCGGCCGCGGCCTGCTGCTGGTCGACCATTTCGCGAGCCGCTGGGGCACGGTGCACGAGGGTACGGGCAAGGGTGTCTGGTTCCGCCTCGAGCGTGAGCCGACCAGCGAGGTCTCGTCGGTCGTGCCCGCGACGTCGGCCGAGAGCGGCACTCCCAGCCTGGGCGCGCTGACCGCCCTGCTGCACGTGCACCCCGAGCGCCAGTCCGAGGAGGGGGTGGCCGAGTTCGCGGCCGACCTGCTCGCCCAGCTGGCCCGGCTGACCGGCGCCGCCGGCGGGCTGATCCGGCTCGACCGCGGCGACGGCGGCGGCCGCCAGCTGCTGGCCCGCTACGGCCGGGCCCCGCGCGACGACGCCGACACGATCCGGGTGCCGCTGGCCGTGCAACGGCCCTATTCGGGTGACCTCGAACTCGACGCGTCCCCCGTCGGCTATGCCCAGCCGCTGGCCACACTGGTCGCCGAGCGCTTCTCGCTGCACCTCGAGAACGACCGCCTGCGCCGGGCCGACCTGCGCCGGCAGACCTGGCTGACGTTCCTGGCCGAGGCCAGCGAGCTGCTCGCCCAGTCGCTCGACGTCAACCTCACGATGGCGCTGATCCCGCAGCTGGTGGTGCCGCGGCTGGGCCAGTGGTGCGCGGTGCACACCACCGACGCCTGGGGCCGGCTGCAGCTGGCCGCGGCCACCCACGCCGATGAGGGCGCCCTCGCCCAGCTGCACGAGATCCTGGCCGAGACCGGGCCCGACTCGATCCTGACCCGGCTCGAGGAGGCGTCCCGCCTCGGCACCCAGGTGATGCTGGGCGCGCCGACCGAGGGCTTCGCGGTGCCGCTGGTCGCCCGGGGCACCCGTCTGGGCACGCTGGCGGTGGGCCGTCACCATCGCCTGCGGCACGACGCCGACGAGGTGGCCGTGCTGGAAGATGTGGCCCGTCGCGCCGCCCTGGCCATCGACAACGCCCGCATCCACGACGAGAGGCACAAGGTCGCGCGTACGCTCCAGGCCTCGCTCCTGCCCCCGGCGCTGCCCCGGGTCGAGGGCATCGGCTTCGCCGCCGAGTACGTGCCGACCGGCTCCGAGGTCGGCGGCGACTTCTACGACGTGGTGCCCTCCGGCGACGACACCTGGCTGGTCGTGGTGGGCGACGTGTCCGGCAAGGGTGTGCAGGCGGCCACGGTGACCGGCCTGGTGCGTGACGTGATCCGCATCCTGGTCGACGACGGCAAGCCGATGACCGAGATCCTCTGCCGGGTCAACCGGACGCTGGTTCAGCGGGGCGGCGGACGCTACTGCACGCTGGCGATGGCCTCGGTGACCCGCTCGCCCGACAACGTGCTCTCGGTCGCCCTGCATCTGGCCGGGCACGACCGTGCGGTTCTGGTGCACGCGGACGGCAAGACGTCGTTCGTCGGCGAGGGCGGAACGGCGCTCGGCCTGCTCGAGTCGATCACCTCGCCCGATGTCGAGGTGCAGCTCCAGCCGGGCGACTCGCTGATCTTCTACACCGACGGTGTGACCGAGCGGCGGCGGGGGCGCGAGCTGTTCGGCACAGCCCGGCTGCGCGACGCCGCGGGCCCGTTGGCCGGCTATCCGGCCGAGGTGATGGCGGCCCGGCTGCGCTCCACCACGATCAACTTCTCGGTCGAGGAGCCGCGCGACGACATCGCGATCCTCGTCCTCCGCAACGACGCCTGAGAGCTCCCCCTTCAGCCGCCGATTCGCCCCTTTCGCCCGACTATTTCGTGGCATGGTGTTTGTCATGGCGAAAACGCAGTACTACACGGCGACGAGCATCGACGGCTATATCGCCGACGAGAACAACTCGCTGGAGTGGCTCTTCGACGTCGACGGGGGCAACGAGAATCCTTTCGGCGGCTTCTTCGCGGGCGTCGGCGCGTTCGCCATGGGCGCGACCACGTACGAGTGGGTGCTGGCGAACGACAACGTGCTGGCCGAGCCGCAGAACTGGCACGACCTGTACGGCGACGCCCCGTGCTGGGTCTTCGCCAACCGTGAGCTGCCGCTCGTGCCGGACGCCAACATCTTCATGGTCAGCGGCGACGTGAAGCGCGTGCACGAGGCGATGCTGGTGGCGGCCAAGGGCAAGAACGTCTGGCTGGTCGGCGGGGGCGACCTGGTCGGCCAGTTCGTCGACCAGGGCCTGCTCGACGAGATCATCCTCGGCATCGCGCCGGTCGTGCTCGGCGGCGGCGCCCCGCTGCTGCCCCGCCACCTGACCGCGCAGCACCTGGCCCTCACCGGCACCGCGCAGATCGGCCGCTTCGCCTACCTCACCTACGCCGTCGGCAGCGAGCCCCTGCCCGAGCGGCACGCGGCCGAGCACCGCTACGCCGTCCTGCACTGACCCGGCCGAACCTGATCTTGCCTGTGAGCCACCGCCTCCCCCGCCCACCCAAGGGCGTTGGGGGCGGACGCTACGCGAATGTCAAGGAGCCGAGCGGGGTTATCCACAACCTCAGAAGAAGTCGAGGCGGCCGGCCATGTCTACTTCGCGGGCCAGTTCGGGCGGCGCTGAAACGATGACGGCCCGGCCGCCTCGGGCCAGCAGGACGTGCCGGACGCTCTCGACGATGCCCGTGATCTGGGCCGGCGTGGCCCGCGCGGGCAGCACGGCGTGCACCCGGCCCAGCGCGGCCGACCCGCGCACCGGCACCGCGAACCCGGCCGCGTCGCCCAGCGCGTAGAGCGTCGCGGGCAGGTCGGCCGCCGACACCGAGAGCCGCAGCGCCACGTCGTCGCGCCGGAAGGGGTAGGCGCCCCACCACGGCGGCGCGATCGCCGTGACCACGGCACCGGCGCCCCACGCGGCGGCCAGCCGATCGGCCTGCTCGACCGCCGCGGCCTCAACACCCTCGAACAGCACGGCCAGCGTGCCGCCCTGGCCGCCGACCGGCAGGTCGACCTCGATCGCGCTGGGCTCGAGCTCTTCGGCGGCGCCGACCAGTTTGCCCAGCTGCAGCGGCGTGGACACCGCGATGCCCGCCCAGCGCCGGGCCGCGGGCAGCGGCTCGAGGCGCAGCGACGCCGCGGTGATCACGCCGCTGATCTCGGCCAGCCCGGGGCGGCCGTCCTCACCGTCGGAGTCGGCGGCCTCGCCTGCCGTGTCCACGTAGGCCACGCTGGTCACGTATTCGGCCGGGGTGCCGAAGCGGTAGCGCAGCGGGCCGGACTCGTTGACCGCGAGCATGCCGCCGACCGTGGCCGTGCGCGATGGCGGGTCGACCGGCAGCCGCTGGCCCTGCAACGCCAGGGCCGCCTGCAGAGCGCGGACCGGGGTGCCGGTGGCCACCTCGACGGTGGCGCCCTCGACCCGATGGCTCCACAGTCCGCTCAGCCGGCCGGTGTCGATCAGCACGTCGACGCCCTCGTGGGGTGTGCCCCAATTGATCTTGGAACCGCTGCCGCGGGGAAGCACACTGAGCCCGCGGTCGGCGACCAGGCGCAGCACATCGGCCACGGCCTGGACGGTGGCGGGCACCGCGACGAAGCCGGCCCGGCGGCCACCGACCGTGTCGATCGACCGGGCGACGCGGGCGTAATCGGGACCGCAGATGTCCACAAGCGCGCTCAGAATCTGATCTCCTGATGGCTCACTCACGTCCCGTTTCCCCACGCCCTCGAACCCCAAAGTCCTCGAAGATCGTCCACTCTGGCATATCGTACACATGTTCGAACGGGCGCGGTCTCGGCCGCAAGAAGTAAAAAAGTCGGGGAAACCGGACCGCCCGGTAACGTAGGGCGCGTGACGAACCCGACTGCCGACAGCCCGCCCACCGCTCAGCAGGCGACCCACGAGCGCACTCACCACGGCGACACCGTCACCGACGAGTACGCCTGGCTGATCGACAAGGAAAATCCGCAGACCGTCGCCTACCTGGAGGCTGAGAACGCCTTCACCGACCGGGCGACGGCACACCTCAGCGGGCTACGGGACACGATCTTCAACGAGATCAAGCGCCGCACCCAGGAAACCGACCTGTCGGTGCCCAGCCGCAAGGGCGGCTACTGGTACTACACGCGCACCGAAGAGGGCAAGCAGTACGGCATCCACTGCCGGGTGCCGGTCGAGCCCGGCCAGACCGACCCGCCGTCGGCCGCCGACCAGCCCGGCGAGCAGGTCCTGCTCGACGGCAACGCGCTCGCCGAGGGCAGCGACTTCTTCGCGCTGGGCACCTTCGACGTCAGTGTCGACGGCAACTGGCTCGCCTACTCGACCGACTTCTCCGGCGACGAGCGGTTCACGCTGCGCATCAAGGATCTGCGTACCGGCGAGGTGCTGGCCGACGAGGTGCCCGGCACGTCGTACGGCAGCGCCTGGTCGGCCGACGCCGGCGCGCTGTTCTACACCACAGTCGACGAGGCGTGGCGCCCCCACCGCGTGTGGCGCCACACGGTCGGCCGTCCCGCGACCGACGACGTGATCGTCTTCGAGGAGCCGGACGAGCGCTTCTGGGTCGGCGTCGGGCTCACCCGCAGCGAGAAGTTCCTGGTCATCGACGCGCAGAGCAAAATCACGTCCGAGGTACGGGTCATTCCGGCCGACACCCCCGAGGCCGAGCCCACGCTGATCGCCCCCCGCGAGCACGGCGTCGAGTACTCGATCGAGCACCACGGCCACCGCTTCCTCGTGCTGCACAACAAGGACGCCGAAGACTTCGCCCTGGCCTACACGTCGGCCGACAACCCCGGCGACTGGGTCGAGCTGATCCCGCACGAGCCCGGCACCCGCCTCGAGTCGGTCGACGCGTTCGTCCGGCACATCGTCATCTCCCAGCGGCGCGACGGGCTGACCGGTCTGCGCGTGATGGGCGACGGCAGCACCGACTTCTACGACATGGAATTCCCCGAGCCGCTCTACAGCGTCGGGCTCGCCGGCAATCCCGAGTACGACACCGCGTCCGTCCGGATCAGCTACGCCTCGATGGTCACGCCCGACTCGGTCTACGACGTCGACCTGGTGACCCGCTCGATGGTGCTGCGCAAGCGCAAGCCGGTGCTGGGCGGCTACGAGCCCGGCGACTACGAGCAGTTCCGCGAGTGGGCGACGGCGCCCGACGGCACCCGGGTGCCGATCTCGATCGTCGCGCGCAAGGACGCGCCGCGCAACGGTTCCGCGCCGGCCCTGCTCTACGGCTACGGCTCGTACGAGCACAGCATCGACCCGTACTTCTCGATCGCCCGTCTCTCGCTGCTCGACCGCGGCGTCGTCTATGCCATCGCGCACGTGCGCGGCGGCGGCGAGATGGGCCGCCGGTGGTACGAGGAGGGCAAGCTGCTGGCCAAGCGGAACACGTTCACCGACTTCGTGGCGTGTGCCCAGGCCCTCGTCCGCGAAGGCTGGACGTCGCCCGAGCGGCTGGTCGCCCGCGGCGGCTCGGCCGGCGGCCTGCTGATGGGCGCGATCGCCAACCTGGCGCCCGAGGCGTTCGCGGGCATCGTGGCCGAGGTGCCGTTCGTCGACCCGCTCAACACGATCCTCGACCCGTCGTTGCCGCTCACGGTCACCGAGTGGGAGGAGTGGGGCAACCCGATCGAGTCGGCCGACGTGTACGCGTACATGAAGTCGTACAGCCCGTACGAGAACGTCGCGAAGCTCCAGTACCCCCGGATCCTCGCGATGACCAGCCTCAACGACACCCGCGTGCTCTACCACGAGCCGGCCAAGTGGATCGCCCGCCTGCGTGCCGTCGCCCCCGACGGCGCCTACCTGCTCAAGACCGAGATGGGCGCCGGCCACGCGGGCCCGAGCGGCCGCTACGACGCCTGGAAGGAAGAGGCCTTCGTCCTCGCCTGGACCCTGGACGTTCTCGGCCTCGCGGGGCGATAACCGGCCGTCACCGGCGGCGCAGGGCGACGATCGCGATGTCGTCGGCCTGTTGCCCGGCGCCGCCGAGCTCGGTCATCAGCCGCCGCGAGAAGGCGTCCAGGTTGGACTCGACCGTCGCCGAGGCCTCGGCCAGCGCGGCCAGGCCGACGTCGATGTCGGCGTCGCGGCGCTCGACCAGGCCGTCGGTGTAGAGCACGAGCGTCCCGCCCGGCGGCAGCACGAACTCGAGGTCTTCGGGCCGGGGCGCGTTGATGCCGAGCAGCGGGCCGTGCGGCTCGAGGAAGCGCACGCCCTCGTCGGTGTGCAGCAACGGCGGCAGATGGCCGGCGCTGGCCAGCCGGATCCGGCCGGTCGCCGGTTCGAGCGTGAGCAGGCAGATGGTGGCCGAGTCGGCCGGCAACACCGTCCGCATGAACCGGTTGACCAGGGTGAGCACCGTGCCCGGCGGGTGGCCCTCGACCGCGTACGCCCGGACGGCGTGCCGCACCTCGGCCATCACCGTCGCGGCGTGCAGCGAGTGGCCGGCGACGTCGCCGATGGCCACCAGCAGCCGGCCGTCGAGCATGGTGAGCTCGTAGAAGTCGCCGCCCACCTCGGTCTGCGCGCCCGCCGGCTCGTACCGCATGGTCAGCTCGAGCCCGGGCACTTCGGGCAGCCGCGACTGCAACAGGCTGCGCTGCAGGGTGACGGCGATGCGGTGTTCCTCGTCGTACGAGCGCTGCGCCTCGACCGCGGCCGCGACCGTCTGCGACAGCTGACGCAGCACCGGGAAGCCGGGGTTCTGGCTGCTGGTGGGCACGGCTACGTAGACGGGCGGCCGGTCGGTGCGCAGGCGGGCCGCGGCCACGGTCACCGATTCGCCCTCGGGCCAGGTGACCACGTCCCAGGCGGCGGCATCGTCGGTGCGCACCAGCGACCCGACGCCGACGTACTCGTCGGGCAGGGACCACGGGCGTACGACCGGGGGTGAGCCCGTCACGGCCAGGCCCTCGCCGTCCACCCCCTCGGCGAGCACCACGGCCGGTCCGCCGAAGATCTCGTGCGCACCGGCCGCGGCCGCCTGGAGCAGGCCGGTCAGCGTGGTCGACGTGTTGATCGCCAACGTCGCCTCGGCCAGCCGCACCATGCGCTCGGCGAGCGACTCGGCGCGCCGCCGGGCCGAGTAGTAGCGCAGCACGGCATGGGCGGTGGCGATCAACTCGTCGGGCTCGATCGGCTCGACCAGATAGGCGTCGGCGCCCCGGTTGAGGCCCTGGGTGCGGTCGACGACGTCGACCGCGTGGGCCGACACGTGGATGACGGGCATGGCCCCGTACCCGGGATCGGTCTTGATCGTCTCGCAGACGTCGAACCCGCTCATGTCGGGCAGCTTGACGTCGAGGACCACCAGGTCGACGTCCGAACCCGGCAGCAGGCGCAACGCCTCGCCGCCGGTCTCGGCCTGGCGGACCGTGAAGCCGGCCCGGGTCAGCCAGCTGACCAGCAGATAGCGCTTGGTGGCGCTGTCGTCGACGACGAGGACGGTGCCCGGTTTCATGAGGCCGGCAGCCGTAGCGTGAAGGTGCTCCCCTCGCCGACTGTGGATTCGGCCCGCAGGGCGCCACCGAGAATGGCGGCCAGCCGTCGCGCGTAGGGCAGGCCCAGGCCGGTGCCCTTTCCGCTGAGCGCCTTGCTGCCCGGCACCTGATAGAACTCTTCGAAGATGCGATCGAGCAGCTCGGCCGGGATGCCCGTGCCGGTGTCGATGACTTTGAACTCGAGGTCGGCACCCACCGCACGCACGGTGAGGCACACCTCGCCCTCGGCGGTGAACTTGAGCGCGTTGGTCAGCAGGTTGCGCAGCACCCGCGCGAGCAGCACCTCGTCGGAACGTATCGACGCCACCGCCGGCTCGTCGATGCGGAAGTCGACCTCGGGCCGGGTGGCCAGCGGCCGCAGCGTGCCCCGCAGCTGGCCGAACATCGCCCGCAGGTCGACCTGCTCCCAGTTCGGCTCGATCCGGCCGGCCTCGGCCTTGGCCAGGTCGAGCAGGTCGTTGACCAGGGTCAGCAGGTCGCCGGCGGAGCTGCGGATCAGCCCGACCTGGCGTTCCTGCTCCTCGGTGAGCGGATCGGAGGCGCCGTCGGCCAGCAGCCGGCTGAGCCCGATGACCGCGGTCACCGGGGCGCGCAGCTCGTGGCTGACGTTGGCCAGGAACCGGCTCTTGGCCTCGTTGGCCGAGGCGAGCTGCTCGGACTTGTCGTCGAGCTCGGCGTAGAGGGCCACCACGCCGCGGTTGGTCTCCTCCAGCTCTTCGGAGAGCTGATGGTACAGCGCCATGACGCCGCGGTTGGTCTCTTCCAGCTCGGCGTTGAGGCGGGCCAGTTCGTCACGCTGCGAGCGCACCTCGTCGAGAGCGGCGATGAGCTGCTGATTCTGCACGTGCAACTCGTCGACGGGGCTGCTGGGGACGTGCCGGCTCAGCCCGGCACGGATCTCGTCCATGCGGTCCGGGGTCAGTCGCGGCACACTGGCCGGTAGACGTCGGGCCATCCACACGACCGTACCGGTTTCACCGTTCTCGACCTCCAACTTGTCCACCAGGCGGCCTACATGGGCGAGCTCGTCCCGCCACCTGGGCCCGTCCCCGGGGGACGGACATTCGACCGCCACCTGGATGGCGGTGCTTACCCCGTCCTGGCGCACAGCGAACGTCACCTCGGCACCCGATCCGCCCGCCATGACCACGCGCCCCACCTCGCTCAGCGCGGTCGCCAGCCGGGTCTGGTCCTGCTGCTCCAGGCCGACCTCGCGGGCCACCTCACGGCCGAGCTGACGGACCACGAAGAGGTCCTGCTCAACGCGCAGCCGCAGGCGCATCAGCGGCTCCGGGGCGCCGATCATGGCAACCGGGCCACGAGCACACCGGCGTCGTCCCGGCGCACACCCGCGTCGCGCAGCACCGTCGCCGCGATCACCAGCGGAGAACGGATGAGCAGCCCCGGGTAGTCGGCCGGGTTCCACCGGTCGACCACGCCGTCGGAGTGCATGAGCACGACCGCGTCGGGGGTGAGCGGGTAGTCGTACTCCCGGATCTGGCGGCGCTGGTGACCGGCGATGCCCGGCAGCGAGACCATGCCCCGGCGCGAGCCGTCGGACGAGATCACCGTGCCGGCGATGTTGCCCAGGCCGGCGTACCGGACCAGGCCGGCGTCGGCGTCGAGCTCGGCGACGGCCACGGCGGCGCCCCGGGTGTGGTTCATCCGGCGGTGCAGACGGTCGAGTACCGCCGCGGGCGGGGCGGCGGGGGCCTCCTGGAACGCGCGGACCGCTTCGTGCGAGGCCGCCGCGGCGAGGCCGCCGTGCCCGAGCCCGTCACACATCATCACCTGGCGGCGGCCCTCGGCGTCGCGGACGGCGAAGGCGTCGCCGCTGACCGGCTCCCCGGTGAGGGGCCGGGTCAGACCGGCCACCCAGACCGGACTGGGCGGGTCGGCCGGCCAGACCTGCGCGGCCAGGATGGTGCCCTTTCCCGGTACGGAGTGCAGGTCGTACCAGGAGGCTTGGCGCACGATCGCGCCGAGCCCGATGCCGAGCGTGCCCGCGGTGGAGTGCCCGTCACCGACCGAGGCGACCAGGTCGGCCATGCCCGGGCCCCGGTCGATCGCGACGAGCTCGACACCGGCCTGCTCGGCCGTGCGCACCGCACGCACGAGCAGAACGCCCTCGGTGGCGTGCTTGACCAGGTTGCCGGCCAGCTCGGCGGCCACGATGGAGAGGTGGGCGATCCGGGGCTCGGGCAGACCCAGCTCGACAGCGAGCCGCTCGGCCGTACGGCGCACGGCGGAGGCGGTCGGGGCGGCTTCGACCCGGAACCAGACTCCCCCGTCGAGAAGCCCCTCGGGTAGCGACGCCACCGCGCCTCCGCTCATCGGCACCACTTGGTAACGGTAATCGTCGTACCTTCGCCGACCGCCGTGACGATGTCGAATTCGTCGACGAGTCGCCGTGCCCCGCTCAGCCCGAGACCGAGCCCTCCGCCGGTGGTGTAGCCGTCGGTGAAGGCCAGATCGAGGTCGGCGATACCCGGTCCGTGATCACTGAAAACGATACGGATGCCCTTGCGACGGCCGTTGTCGGCCGGCGCCACCTCGACCCAGCCGCCCCCGCCGTAGACCAGGGTGTTGCGGGCCAGCTCGCTGGCCGCAGTGACGATCTTGGTCTGGTCGACGAGCGACAGCTTGACCGCGACGGCAAGCGTGCGCACCTGCTGGCGGACCCGGACCACATCCTGGTCGGAGGCGACCTCGATCCGCCGGCCCGGCTCGTTCACGGTGCCGGTACCGCGGGTGTCTCGGCGCCCTCCAGGCCGTTCGTCTCCTCGTCGTCGTCGCCGTTGTCCTCGCGCTCGCGGGCCAGCAGATCCATGCCGAGCTCGACGTTGAGCGCCGTCCGGATGCCGGGCAGGGACAGACCCAGCTCGACCAGCGTGATCGCGACCGCGGGACGCATGCCGACCACCACGGTCTCGGCGTCGAGCACCCTGGAGATCGCGGCGATCGTGGCCAGGGTGCGGCCGACGAACGAGTCGACGATGTCCAGCGCGCTGATGTCGATGATCACGCCGTGGCAGCCGGTGGCGACGATCCGCTCGGCCAGGTCCTCCTGGAGTTGAAGGGCGACCTGGTCCTCCATGTCGATCTGAATCGAGACGAGGAGGATGTCGCCGATCTTGAGAACCGGAACGCGCTCCATGTCAGCGTGCCTTCTTGCCGGTCTGCGTAAGCACGTACCGCAGGGCGTCGGCCAGCGACGACTTGGTGGCGATGTCGCCGAACTCGATGCCGAGCGCCACGATCGTCTGCGCGATCTGCGGGCGGATGCCGGAGATGATGCAGTCGGCGCCCATCAGCCGGGCCGCCACCACCGTCTTGAGGATGTGCTGCGCGACCTGGGTGTCGACGGCCGGCACACCGGTGATGTCGATGATCGCGTACGGCGATCCGGTGTCGACCAGAGTCTGGAGCAGTCGCTCCATGACCACCTGGGCCCGGGCCGAGTCGAGCGTGCCGACCAGCGGGACGGCGACCACGCCCTCCCACAGCTTCACCACCGGCGTGGAGAGCTCGAGCAGCTGCTCGGCCTGGTCGGCGATCAGCTCCTCGCGGACCCGCACGTAGCTGTCGAAGGTGAACAGCGCCGCCTCGTCCACGAATGAGGAGAAGGCGATGTAGTCACGCAGAGTGGCGGCATCCACCTGTCCCTGCGTATCGAGGGCGGCCAGAACCGCGTCCTTCAACGAGAAGATGCTGACGGCCGTCTCGGTGGTGCTGAAGCCCTGCCGGGCCCGCGTCGCGGAGAGCTCGGCGAGCTGCGCGCGCAACTCGGTCGCTGCCTCACCGCTCAGATCCTGGGCCGAACCGGCCAGTGCCTGCTGGAAGCCGCGCCGCAGCTCGGCGTTCTGCCGCTGAAGCTCGGCATGGCTCAGCCGGCCGCGCAGCGTGGCGGCCACCCGGTCGGTCCAGAACGTGACCAGAGCTTCCTGATGGTCTTCCAGCACAACGGCAAAGCGGGCCGCCTCATCCGCACTCAGCGTCACGCTGCCTCCCGACTCCAGTCTGCCCTGCAACGGGCGGGACTTTACCATCGCCGGGTCGGATGCTTGCTGCGAGCCAAATAAACCCCGTTCTGCGCGCGGCGCACCTCTTGGAGTACCGTTCAGCAGATAACTGGAGGTCCTGAATGTCTCTGACGGTACAAACGGAACAGCGCGCCGACATGGTCGTCGTGTCGGTCGCGGGCGAGCTGGACATGGCCACCGCGCCCCAGCTTCAGGACCAGATCAGCGACCTTCTTGAGAAGGGGCGCACCCGTCTGGTCTTCGACCTCGCCGAGGTGTCTTTCTGCGATTCCACCGGGCTGTCGGTCTTCGTCCGGGCCAAGAACAGCACCGATGACGCCGGCGGCACGGTCCGCCTGGCCGCCCCCCAGCGCGGGGTCCTGCGCATCCTCGAGGTCAGCGGCCTGGTCGAAGTGCTGCGCACCTACCCGACGGTCGACGAGGCGGTAACCGCTCAGGAACCAGCCCTCGACTGATCGAGCCTCTTCCCGGGTCGTCCCGGTCGGCGATAGTTTGTCGCCGACCGGTCGCGGGAACCTGCGGGCGGACTGATACCTCGGCGCGCGCGGGAGAGCTTCGTGAATAAGATGTTCCAAGGCTTCAAAGACTTCATCATGCGGGGCAACGTCGTCGACCTCGCGGTCGGCGTCGTGATCGGCGCCGCGTTCACCGGGGTCGTCACCGGCTTCACCAACGGCTTCATCAAGCCGCTGATCCAGCTCATGGGCGGCGGCAGCGGCCTCGACGCCGGCAAGTTCAAGGTCCGTGGCGTCGAATTCGACTACGCCACGTTCCTCAACTCGCTGATCACGTTCCTGATCACCGCGGCCGTGCTCTACTTCTTCGTCGTCCTGCCGCTCAACATCCTGGCCGAGCGTCGTCGCCGCGGCGAGGAGCCGCCGCCGAACGCCCCCGCCGAGGACATCGTCCTGCTCACCCAGATTCGCGACGCGCTGGTGTCGTCGTCGTCGCAGACGCGTGGTTACGGCGACACTCCGGGCCGTCACCAGCAGGAACCGCCTCGCTGACTTTCCCCGAAAAGATCATCCCCGCCCGGCGCGTCTCGAACAGATGTTCGATACGCTGCCGGGATGGAGCAGCGTAAACACTGGTGGAACGGTAAGTGGGGCCGCGCCGCCCGCAAAGATGTCTACCTGCGGGTGAGCGGCGACCAGTGGTATGTCGAGCAGCGCGCGGGCGGGGCCGACGGCGTCTCACACTTCTTCGAGTACGACTCCGAGGATGCTGCGCTCGACACGGTCCGCGCGCTCCTGGCTGCTCCTGGCGACTGGCGCGAACTCTCCGTCCGCCCGCCCACCCGCTGACCCCGCGTCCGCCCCGCCCGCCCGGCTCCCGCTCCCGGCCGTTCGCTCCGACGGCTCGGCGCTTACGGGGGCTCAGCGTTCAGGCGGCTTGGCGTTCGTCGTGCTGGGCGGTCATCGGCCCCGGGGGCACCAGGCGCAGACCGGGCCGGAACGGCTCGGCCAGCTGCTCGTCATCGTCTCCGTCGTCACCGAAGCGGGCGCTCCAGGCGCCCCCGCCGGCGACCCGCGAGCCGGGCGGCGTGGTGACGAACCCGCCCGGGATCCGCGAGAGGGCGACGATCAGCAGGTAGCCCAGGATCACGAAGCCGTGGCTGATCAGCCGGGCCAGATCCACCCGGGCCGCCGTCAGGTCGTTGACCGAGAGCAGCAGCAACATCCCGACGAAGGCCGTGAGCATCGGCACCAGCCCCGACGGCCGCGTACGCCGCAACGCAATGAACAGGTAACCCGCCCCGACAGCCACGTTCCAGGCCGCCGACTCGTGCCACAGGTGCCCCGGCGTCGCGTCGAGGCCCGTGTGCACGTGCGCCCCGGCCACCCCGCCGCCGATCTGGTTGAGCCCGAGGATGAGCTGCACCGCACCCACCACCGCGAGCGCCACGATCAGCACACCGGCGATCGGGAAACGCCCCAGGAGCGGTAGCCGCGCCGGCGACAACCCACGCCGGCGCCCAGCCGCAGTGGCCGCGATCGGCTCGACGGCGGCCAGATCACCCCGCCGCCCCGGCCGGGCGGCCAGGATCGCCGCGCTCAGGTCGGGCGGCGTGGCCATGCTGGTGCTGGTCAGCCGGTTGACCGCAGCGGCCCGATCGAGCCATTCCCGGCACCCGGCGCATCCGGCCAGGTGCGCGTCGACCGCAGGCCGGTCGGCTGGGTCGTCCTCGCCGTCCAGCTGCGCCGAAAGCATCTCGCGCCACCGCTCACAAGCCATACCCCATAGTCGCGCGGCCGGGGCTCAAAGTTCCCCGGCACGGCGCCCCAACTTCGCAGGCGATACGTGTCCGGGTCAGAGCCGGTCGAGGACGATGCGTCGGCTGCTGTCGGCCGGGAGCGACCACGCGCGCTCGACGTCGTGCATCGGGACGGGGTCGGGCTCCATCGAGTAGGCGCCGCCGGCAATCGCGGCAGCCACGGCCGGGATCGCGGCCGACGGCGGCCACCTGGCCGGCGGCCAGCCGGCGGGCCACCGCCACCGCCATGCTGCCGGTGCCGCCGGTAGCGCCGAGGACCAGGATGTTCTGTCCGGGCCGCAGGGTGATCCGCTGGGTGAGCGCCAGCCAGGAGGCGATCACGCAGTTCAGCGGGGCCGCCATGGTCACCGGGTCGGCGTGAGCGGGTAGGACGACGCTGCGCCGCGTGTCGATGACCGCGCGTTCGGCCATCGAGCCGTACCGGCCGTTCAGCGACATGAAGTGCCAGAGCCGGCCGTCGGCGCCCCGTCCGACGCCGATGCCGGGCACGAGCGACAGGCAGGTGCTGGCGCGCCGGTGCCGCTCCCGGACAGCGCCTGCTAGGTGCTGCCCACCGGCCGCACCGCCGTGATCGGCAGCGCGCCGGACGTCGAGCCGGCGCCCGCCTCCGCGGTCCTCGACCCGGACCGCAGCGGTGAGGTCATCTCCTACAACGGCGGCGACGACGCCTATCTGGTCGATCGAGCTGATGATGGAGGAGTTCCACGAGCCGCGTCCCGGCTCGGCCCTGATGGCGCAGCAGCTCGCGCACATGACGCTGGTCCAGGCCCTGCGCCTCTATCTGGCCGCGCCCGCCCGCCGGCGAAACCCCGATCGCCTACCTGACCCGCTGGCGGATGATGCTCGCCGCGGACCGGCTCCAGCACGGCGACGACACCATCGCCCGAATCGCCGGCTCCCTGGGTTACGAGTCCGAGCACGCGTTCAACACCGCGTTCAAACGCGTCATGGGCATGCCACCCCGCCGCTATGCCGGCCGCCTCCGGCAGAACGGCTCCGATGCGCCGGGAGCATGAGCACACACCATCGGCGCGGGAAAGAAGGGCGTCAGATCAGGCTGGGCGGGCCCTGGACCGTGGGGCGTGGCGGCAGGGCGCCGCTGCCGCCCATCAGCCGGCGGCGCTCGCGGAAGGCCCGTAGATTGGCCGTGTTGCCGCAGGTGCTGACGTCGTGCCAGACGCCGCTGTTGTTGCGGGAGGTGTCGAAGAACGCGGCCCGGCACTCGATGTTGTTGCACAGCTTCAGCCGCGGCCACAGCCCAGCCTGCTGGGCCAGCAACGCCTCGGACCACAGGGCCGACGCCAGCCACCGGGTGCCCCGGCCGGCGGGCACGATGCGCACCCAGCCGTCGGCGTCGGGCACCAGGCTCACCGGCACATCGGCCGGCGGGAGTGTCCCTTCGGGCCCACCCGTGCCACCGGCGAGGATCACGTTTTCGAAGGTGCTGCGCAGGCGGCGCAGCGAACGCAGGTCGGAGGACGACAGCAGCAGCGTCGGCGCCGGCAGGCCGGAGACCCGGGACCAGGTGGCGAGCGCCTCGGTCAGCCACCGCTGCGCGTCATCGACCTCCATCAGCAGGTCGGTGCCGTACGACATGGGCGGGCGTGTGTTCAGCAGCTCCTGCAGGAGCGCCAAACCGGCGGGAGCCTCCCGCACGCCGTGCCGCGCACTGGCCATCCATGACATAGACGTAGCGTACTTGACTCTTTTTCATCGCCGTCCCTGGCGAAGTTTTGGTTCCCCTTAAGAGATCGGGTTTCACCAGCAAGAGGTGGCCGCCTTATCCCCTTTTGCCGGGAAGGAGGCGGCCGATAACGGGAACCCGCCGGTAATGAGGGTCTCAGAAGCGCGTTATCCGTCGATCCGGGTGATGTTGCGGATCTTGTTCGACGCGTCGAGCGCAGCCACCTTGTAGGCCTCGGACAGGGTCGGATAGTTGAAAACCGCGTCCACGAGGTAGTCGACCGTGCCGCCGCAGCCCATCACCGCCTGGCCGATATGGACGATGTCGGTGGCGCCCGTGCCGAAGACGTGCACGCCGAGCAGCTTGCCGTCGTCCGGTGCGACCAGCAGCTTGAGCATGCCGTAGGAGTCGCCGACGATCTGGCCGCGAGCCAGCTCCCGGTAGCGGGCGATACCCACCTCGAACGGGGTGTTGGCGTCGGTCAGCTCGTCCTCGGTCTTCCCGACGAAGCTGATCTCGGGAATCGTGTAGATGCCGATCGGCTGCAGCTGGTGCATCTCGCGGGCCGGTTCGCCGCAGGCGTGGTGCGCGGCCAGCCGGCCCTGCTCCATCGAGGTCGAGGCGAGCGCCGGGAAGCCGATCACGTCGCCCACGGCGTAGATGTTGTCGACCGCCGTACGGTAGTTCAGGTCGACCTCGATCCGGCCGCGCCGGTCGGATTCGAGCCCGGCCGCTTCGAGCGCCAGGTCTTCGGTCTGGCCCTGACGGCCGGCCGAATACATGACCGTATCGGCGACGATCTTCTTGCCGCTCTTGAGAATGCAGAGCGCGGCGGTCTGGTGGCGCTCGACCGCGGCCACCTCTTCGCCGAAGCGGAACGTCACACTGAGGTCGCGCAGGTGGTATTTCAGCGACTCGATGATCTCGTCGTCGCAGAAGTCGAGCATCTTCTCGCGGCGCTCGACCACGGTGACCTTGGTGCCGAGCGCGGCGAACATCGACGCGTACTCCATGCCGATGACCCCGGCCCCGACCACGACCATGCTGCGCGGCACCGCCTGCAGGTTGATCACGCCGTCGGAGTCGACGATCGTCCGGTCGTCGAAGTCGACGCTGTCGGGCCGCGCGGGCCTCGTACCGGCCGCAATAATGATCTTGTCGGCGCTGACCTTGCTCTCGCGCCCGCTGCCGGCGTCGACCCAGATCGAGTGCGCGTCGGCGAACCGCCCGATGCCGGTGATCATCGTGATCTTGTTGCGCGCCAGCTGGTTGCGGATGACGTCGGTCTGGCGGGCGATGACGTGCTGGGTGCGGGCGGCGAGGTCACTCACGGTGATCTCGTCCTTGACCCGGTAGTTGCTGCCGTAGAGATCACGCTGACTGAGGCCGGTGAGATAGAGGACGGCCTCCCGCAGCGTCTTCGACGGCACGGTGCCTGTGTTGATGCAGACGCCGCCGATCATGTCCCGCCGGTCGACGATGCCGACCCGGCGTCCGAGCTTGGAAGCAGCGATGGCGGCTTTCTGACCGCTGGGCCCGGAGCCCAGTACCAACACGTCGTAGTCATACACAGTGCTTAGCGTCGCAGTGACCGGCTCCTCGGTCCACCGAGTCGGTCAGATTTTTCATGGCTTATTTACCGGGGGACACGCAAAAACCTTCCCACGTACGCCGGGGAGCAGGCACCGCCACGACCGGGGCGAACGCCGGCGGCCAGGCCGTCCCGTACAGCTCGGCGCAGAGCACCACGCTCATCCACGGCACCCACGGCCCGCTCAGTTCGAGCGGCTCGCCTCGCCCCCGGACCGTCAGCGCGACCGACCACGGCTCGCCCCCGGGCCGGATGGCGGTGATCGCCCAGAGCGGGATCTCCGCCTCCCCCGTGATCATGAGGCGCAGGTTGGTCACGACCGCGATCCGGCGCTTCCGCCCGTCGACGGTGACGGGCAGCCACCCGTACTGCTTCTCGGCCGCCCGCAGCGGAATGGTCGGCGCCACCGCGGCGGGCCGCCCGCCCCGCCCGACGAGCGCGGTCAGCATGGTCATGGAGCGAAAGCCCGCCGTCAGCTGCTCGGCGTCGTACTCGGTCACTCTGATCCCCACTCCCCGCGGGCCGCCCACTGCGACCCCCGGGAATCCTGCCCCCTCCCCCGGCTCGACAGCCAGCCCAAATGGGCAGTTTGACCGTTTATCCGCCACTCTTCTGCCGGACCCGGCTAATCCTTCCGGGTCTCACCACGAAGGGAGTTCGCCGGACCGCACCCCTAGCCTCAGTTCGCGGTCTCATCGAGAGATCGCGCAGCGCTTCCGAGTACGCCAACGGGAAACGCGCCGTCTTCTTCAGCCGTTGACCACCGCCACGCGACAACCTCCACCTTGATCTCCACCTGCGGGTGGTGCCGTTCCACCCGGGGCGATTCGTAGCGTTCGAGGCATGAACGAGCGGAACTCCCGGACCAGAGACGTCGTCCAGACCGCCAGTTATCTGCTGGCCGGCAACCGGCGCAGCCGCGTCGGTCGCGTCACCGGGGCGGTGCTGACCAGGGTGATCGATCATGAGGGTGGGAAAGTGACCGGGCGCGTGGTGGTAGCGATTCTTGTTGTCCTTGCGGTGGTGGGGCTGGCCTTCGTCGCCTACCGTCTGCTGGTGCTCGATCTGATCCTGACCGTGGTCCGGGAACAGGACTGATGCTGCGCCGGCTGGGTCGTCACGGGCTTCGGCTGATCCGGGCCGACGATCCCGAGACGGGCTGGCTGGTGCGGATCGCGCTGACCGTGCTGCTGATCTGGTCACTGGCCCTCTACCCGGGGGTCGAGAGCAGTTTCGTACGGCCGGCGCTGCTGGTCAGCTTTGCCTGCTGGGTCTTCTGGATGGTCGCCGACCAGCGTTTCCCGGTGCCGGCGCGGTCCTGTTTGGCGGCAGCCGCGCTAGCGCCGGCGGTGGTCTCCGCGCTGCCGCACAACGGGGCTGCGCATCTGTTCCTCTACGGGGCGCTGTTCACCTTCGTCCTGCTGCCACGCATGCCGTTGTGGGCGATCCTCGGGCTGACCGGCGGGCTCGTCGTGGTGCTGCTGGTGGGTCTGACCCTGGCCGGGCACGGACCGACCGCGCTGCTCACCCAGCCCGCCCTGATTCTGCTGGTGGTGCTGTTCAGCCTGCACCGGCGCGAGCACCGGCTGCGCGCCGAGCAGACCGCCATGCTGCTCGAACAGACTTCCCGTACGCAGGAGGCGCAGGCGCGGGCGGCCGCGCTGGACGAGCGGGCCCGCATCGCACGCGAACTGCACGACGTGCTCGCCCATTCGCTGGGCGCGCTGGGGGTGCAGCTCGAGGTGGCCGAGGCGCAGCTCACCGAGCGCGGCGACGTCGGGGCGGCGGCCGAACGCGTACGGCGGGCCCGGCGCCTCGCCGCGGACGGCCTGACCGAGGCCCGGTCGGCGGTGGCCGCGCTGCGGGTCGACGTGCCGCAACTGGCTCAGGCGCTCGACAACCTGGTCGCCGTACATCGGGAGAATTTCGCCGCCGAGGTCACGTTGCGCATCGACGGCACTCCCCGCTCCTCACCGCCCGGGGTGGAGGTGTCATTGCTGCGTACGGCGCGGGAGGCCCTGACCAACGCCGCCCGGCACGCGCCGGGAGCACCGGTGTCGATCCGGCTCCACTTCGGCCCGACGACGCGTCTCACGGTGGAAAATCCCGTGCCACCGTCCGGATGCCCCGACGAGGGCTACGGCCTGATCGGCGCCCGGGAGCGGCTGGCGCTGGTCGGTGGCACCCTGGACGCGCGCGTCGTCGACGGCGTGTGGCGAGTCATCGCGGAGGTGCCAGGATGAGCGACAACCCGCTGCGCGTGCTCGTCGTGGACGACCAGCAACTCGTACGCGAAGGCCTGACCGCCCTGCTCGAGCTGACCGACGGCATCGAGGTCGTCGGCTCGGCGGGCGACGGCGCCCGCGCCCTCGACATGATCGCCGGCGACCCGCCGGACGTCGTGCTGATGGACCTGCGGATGCCCGTCCTCGACGGGGTGACCGCGACCGCCCGGATCCGCGACCGCTTCCCCGGCGTAGCCGTGGTCGTGCTGACCACCTACGCCGACGACGACTCGATCGCCGGCGCACTGGCCGCCGGCGCACGCGGCTACCTCACCAAGGACGCCGGCCGGGCCGAGATCGGCATGGCGCTGCGCGCGGCCGCCGGCGGCCAATCCCTGTTCGACCCGGCCGTGGCCGCCCGCCTGGCCCGGGCCATGTCCCGCCCCACCGCGCCGCCCCGCCGCGATTCCCTGCCCGACGGCCTCACCCAGCGCGAGGCCGAGGTGCTCGGGCAGATCGCCCAGGGCCACACGAACGGCGAGATCGCGGCGACCCTGTTCGTGGCCGAGGCCACCGTCAAGACACACATCAACAACGCATTCGCCAAGATCGGCGCCCGCAACCGCACCGAGGCGGCAAGCTATGCCATCGAACACGGTCTGACCATCAACGAAAGGTGACGACGATGGACGCCCCCGACGAGGAGCCGGAAGCCGACCGAACCACATACGAGGTCGACGGTGACACCATCGTGCCGGACGCCTCCCTGCAACCCGACACGGACGAATCCCCCGCCGGCGAGTGGCACCGGGACGAGGACTGACGCGACGCCCCGCCCCGACGACGGCGGACAGCCGATACCCGCGAGGCAACCCGCACCGGCACAGGTACTCTATGATCGCGGGCCGCTAGCTCAATGGCAGAGCTGTGGACTTTTAATCCACAGGAAGCCTCTTTGCCCCCGCTACTGAACGTAAAGCATCCTCGTCCGGATTCTCGCCCGTGCATCCAGGAGAATGCCGCCGAGTATCGCCAGGTCAGAGCGGTCATTACCCATTGTGCTCGCCAAGCCCGTTCGTTACTCGGGACCGAGATCCAGATTCAAGGCATGGAATCCGTCCAGGGGTCGCTGGCATCCGATCACCCACGGAACACCCAGGGCTTCACCCGGCGGCGCCGGGATCGTCACCTGGCTGGCCGCGCCCGGTTTGGTCACCTGCTGCGTCACTCGGCTGGACCTCTTCTCGATGGGCGATGCCGAGTTCACTAAGCGCCCCGCGCATCGTTGCGTCGGACACGGTTTTGCCGGTGAGGGTGACGGTGACGTCCGGGCTGCCGTCCTGCCGTCGGGTGAGGGTCAGCTCTCGGCGCTGGTCTCGGCTCAGCCACAACTGGAACACACGGACAGCGGCCCCTGCGGCGCCGAGCGGACCAAGGTTGACCAGTAGGTCCTGCCAGACTCCCTTAGTCGATCCCACAGGGACGTCGCCGTGCTGGACCTGCTCCCGGGCGTAGGCAAGATCAGCGACTAACTCCTCGGCGGCCGGCTCGACCGCAGGGTGGCTCGAATCAACACCTGTTACACCCGGGCGTACTGCGTGTCCGGACAGGTCGCTGATCGGTCCCCTGGCCGGCGGGGTATTCGGCATCCGCAAGTAGGCGCAGTGTTGACGATGGTCTGACGCGCATGGTGCGGTCAAACGACGCGCTGGTGGGGTTCAGAGATGCCCCCGTCAACCCTTGCAGAGGGTTGACTATCGACGACAAGCGTTGATCATCGTGTGGCGGCGTTGGGCAGCCCAGCATCAAGATTCGCCTACCGATGACAGCCCGTCCGGGAGCAGCACCAACCAGTCCGCGTCGGCCGCCACGAACTCGGCATAGCCGCCCGGCGCACCCCGGGTCAGGTACCAGGGAATCATCCCGACGACCCGATCACCCACCGCGAACTCCGCCGTGTCGGGCCCGACCGAGGCCACCTCGCCGGCGATGTCCCACCCGGGCGAGAACGGCGGCACATCCGGCCCCAGCGGGATCTCACCGGTCGTGGCGGCGACGTCAGCCGGATGCACAAACACCACCCAGACGCGAACCACCACCTGTCCAGGCCCCGCCTCGGACTCGGGCAGTTCGGTCACCTACAACACCTTAGGGCCGCCAAGCGCGACCGCGACGACTCCCAGCACGTGTCCACTCTAGGCAGACATCCCTTGTTTGCCAGCTCCGCCACCCTCGCCGCCCCGCAGGTCCCGCCTCACCGTCTGCGCGAGGCCGTCGGCGGCCAGTCCCACCCCTATGTTCCGGGCCAAGCGCCGGCTACTACCTGCAATTGCTGTCGCGCGGGAGCTTGCCCTCGACCAGCCAAGCGGTGCCGACATTGAGGGCGCACGCGTTGCTGCCGAAGACGTATACGCCGTGCTGGTTGTCGCCGACCGTCACCAGACGGGACCGCTGAGCGAACTCGCGCCGCAGAATCTGCCCGCCCACCAGGGGCGTCGCTACGTCCAGGCGATTCTGCAGGATCAAGATGTTGGCCGGGCCCTTGTCGTTGATCTCAACCTGTGGCTCGGGCGACTTGCGAGACCAGAACGCGCACGGGCTGATGTTGGCCGCGGCCGCGCCGAACATCGGGAACTTCTGGCGATCCTTGGCCACGTCGCGCTGGTACACGCCGACCTCGCTCGGCCAGGTGCTGTCGTTACACGCCACCGCCAGGTACGCCGACAGGAAGTTGGACTGCGCGTGCGGCTGCGCGGCCGCGGCGACCGTTGTGGTGACCGACGCCTGGTCGGACACGTTCAGCGACTGCCACAGCTGAGCCAGGATGCCGTAGCTCGACTTGTTGTAGAGACTGACGTAGGTGAACTGCCGGAAGAAGCGCCCGTCGAGGCCGGCCATCGGCTCGTCATCGAGCCGTTCCGCTAATGCGAAATAGGTCCGCCGCACGTCCTGGGCGGTTCGGCCCAGTCCGTAGGCGCTGTGCCGGCCGGCTGCCCATCGGGCGAAACCCGGGAACGCCTGTTCCATTCCCAGCCCGTACCGGCGCTGGCTCTCGCGGGTCAAAGCCGTGTCACCGAGGTTGCTGTCGAGTATGACTCGGTCGGTGGTTTGCGGGAACATGGATGCGTACGCCGCGCCGAGGGCCGACCCGTACGAGGCGCCGAAGAAGCTGGCCTTCGCCTCGCCCAGCGCGCGCCGGATCTGGTCCAGGTCCCTGGCCGTGTTGGCCGTCGACATGTGGACCATCCGACCGCCGGGGTCGTTGACCGCGCACTGATCAGCGACGTCCCTGGCCACCTTGGCGTCCGCGGCAACAGTGGCGGCATCCTCAGCCCACGGCGGGATATTGCCAGGATTATTCTGTTCGACGGTGAACTTGCAGTCGACCGGGGTCGAGTGGCCGACCCCGCGCGGGTCCAGGCCGATGAGGTCGTACGAGTCCAGGACGCTGCTCGGGATTCCGCGGGTGACCAGGTCGGACGGCATGGTCAGGCCACTCACGCCGGGGCCGCCGGGGTTGAGCAGCAGCACGCCGCGACGCTTCGTCGGATTAGAGCTGGCGATGCGCGAGATCGTCAGGTCGATCTTCTCCGCCGCCGGCCTCCGGTAGTCGAGTGGCACCGTCACAGTCGAGCACTGCATCGTCGGCGCCACCGCCGCGATCGCGTCGGGGCATGCGCCCCAGACAGGCTGGGCGGCGGTCGCGCCCGGCACTGCCCAGGCGCCCGCGAAACCGATCGTCATGGTCAGGACCAGTCCCAGGCCGGCACCGTGCTTTCGATTCACCCTCATGCTGACGAGTGGAAACCGTGTTCCGGCCACACGGTCAATGACATCGGCGCCCGGACATCGGCCAGCTTGACCCTGTCGGACAAAACACGGTTTCACTACTGCGTATCCCTGCCGACTGCGTCGCCGCCCCCATCGAGCCGCGGCGCGTCCCCGTCGAAAGGACGATGCGATGACACCGCAGCCCGGACCGCCAGCTCTGGGGGAAGGCCCTTCTGCTGCTGTGCGGGCCGGATCAGGCCATGCCGGCTGCCGATGCGCACGTGCTTTTCTCCGCTCTCGCCGGGGCCGTGCCGGCCGACCTCGGACTCGGCGGCCACGTCCGGACAGTCCCTGGCCAAGGCGGGTCCAAGCGGGTCGGGGCGATCGCCGAGCGCCCGCCGGCCGTCGGCCGCCGACATTCTGCGCTGCGCCTGAACTCAGCTGCTGGGCCGCCCCCGGGAGGCGCAGGCGATGCTGGCCATGATCGGGCCGAGCCTGCACGTGCTGTTACTCGACCGGCTCGTCCAGCGCGGCGACCGGAGCCGACCGGCGCGCGGGAACATGGGCTCGGTCCGCCTTCACGAGCTTGTGGACGGCGGCACCGGCCAGCGAGATCGGTTGCTCTCCGCCGTACGGGAAACGCTTGTCGACCGGGCCGACACACCGGACCAGACCGTCGCCGTCGCCGCGACGTTGTCGGCGAGCGGGGTGCTTCGGTCGTTCGCCTCCTGATTCCCTGGACACCCTCAGTCATCGATCGAGCCGGACAACTCGAGCGGATTGCTGGGCTGACCGGGTCATCGCCGAGGCGGTCGGCCGATCGGTCGCGGTGGCCCTCGTCAGCAACGTGTTCCTTCCGGCCGCCTTTCTTCGCTGACCGTTCGCTGTGTCAACCTTGCGGCTCAGTAAGTCAGGCCAGATTGTCCGCAGCCGTTCTGGTATCGACCGGAGGGACCACGTTGACCACGTCTGCGACTGTCGATGGTCGTTGATGCTGGCCGCGGACGGGTCAACCTGCCTTAGCTTGTTACTCGGACGGCGGCATTGTCGGCGGAAGGTGCAGGAGTTGGTTCAACCCGCCGTCGACTGTGATAGCCGCGCCGGCGACGTAGCTGGCTTCCGGGCTGGCCAGGAAGGCGACAACCGAAGCGATCTCGTCGGGCGTGCCGGTGCGGCGCATCTGGATGTGCGTCGTGCAGGCCTCGAGCGCGGTGATGCCGGTCCGGTAGATCACGCCAGGGTGCGCTGTGTTCGAGCGAACGCCATCCGCGGCGTGTTCGATCGCGATACTCGCGCTGAGACTTTCCGCCGCGCGCTTGGCAGCATTGTAGGTCGGCTGACCATAGTTGCTGTGCAGCGCGTTGGACGAGCCGATGTTCACGATGTTGCCCTTGGACTCCTTCAAATACGGGATGGCAGCCTTAGCCGCATAGAGAGCCGCTCCGGCGTTGACGGCGATGATGTCGTGCCAGGTGTGCGAGTCCAAGCCGGCGAGCAGGCCGACGTCGCTGGCACCAGCATAATTGACGAGAACGTCCAGACGGCCGAAGGCTTCGACAGTCCCGTTGACCAACTCGGTCACCGCGGCCTCCATTGCGGACGTCGGCTACCCGGTGGCAATGGTGCTGCCCTCGGGCGCCTGCTCAACGGTACGACTGATCTTTGCCGGGTCACCGTCGCGCCTTCCCTGGCCAATCTCAGCGCGATCGCTGCTCCCATGCCCGACCCGCCACCCGTGACCAGGGCAACACGGCCGGAAAATCGGTTGAGCTCCATTTCTCCTCCTTCGAACACCGACCCTCGCGAGCGGGCGATACGTTGTCATTTCTGCCCCCTAAAGCGGGCGAGAGAAGTTATTGACCCACGTACTAATAGCGGTCAATTTCAGGAAACCAATGTGCGAGAGGACTGAGAACAAGGTCACGACGTCTCCGGTTCCGGACTTCTCCGGCTGGGACGCCAAGGGCAAATGGACCAACTTCGCCGAGGCCAACTACGCCATCAACCCAGGCTGAGGGTGACCAGGGCGCTGCTGCTTTAGGGTTGACTGCCGCGGTGACGGCGAGGTAGGCGTGGGCGACCATGGCGCTAGGGTGATGTGCCGGTACCAAGCCTGGTAGCAGCGGACCTGGTAGTGGTCGAGGCCGATCTCAGTCTTTGCCTGCTGGAAACATTCCTCGATCGCCTACCGGGTCCCGGCGACCCGGACCACGTATCGATCGTGGTCCCGGCCGGGCCTGCACACAGGTAAAAGGCGAGTTCCTCCGTGTCGGTGACGCTGCGCCGGATCACACCCACCGGTCACGACCATCCTGGTTGCCGGAGTCGGGCAAGCCGGCCATCGCCCAGTCGTAGAGGCATGACCCGTTCGACCCGGCCCTCCGCTGACAGCCGTTTCCACGCCTCAGTGGGAGCTTGAACGGCGAGGGGATCAACTCGAGCGGTGCCGACACCAAGTCCGACCTGCTGGCTGCAGGGCACTGCCACCACATAGCCGATCCGGCGCCAACGATCAGCACCCCCGTCGGCAAGGCCGAGATGCTCCCCTACATACCCCGCAGATCATCGCGCACCCGTCGGATCCCAACGCGCCTTGTTCAATAGCCGCTGCAGCCGATCCGGCGTCGTGTCACCGGCCGCCTCCGCCAACTGCCAGCCGTTCTTATGCTCCACCGGCGCCGTCGACAGGCCGACATCACGAGCCTTCGCGCCTCATCGTTGGTGAAGCCTTCACAAGTAGGAAATGTCCCTGATCAGGGGCCTCGGCCTGACTTGACTCGGTTCCGACAACACACTGTTGGATCTTTTCGATGTCCACCGGGACGGTCGTAGGGGCAGGTACTGGAGGGGCCATGTTCAGAGTCGCCATCGTCGCAGACCAGCCAATCGCACGCGCCGCCCTCCAAAAGCTCGCGTCGGACGATGCCCAGATGAGGGTCGTGTCATCGGTCGCCACCGTCGACGACCTGTACCAGCAGCCGAACTCGTACGACGCGGTAGTTCTCGATGTCCCCCGCTTCGCGGATGCCTCCCTGGAGGCCGTCGCCAAGGCGTCCGCCGTGGGCTCTCCGCTGATCACCTCAGTCTGGGGCGAGACGCCCTCCCCGCTGACGACGATCCGGGCCGGTGCCCGGGGCTGCGTCTTTCGGCACGCCGAGCGGACCGAGGTGCGGCAGTCGATCCGGACCATCGCGCAGGGGGCCTTTTACCTTTCGCCCCAGGTGGTCAGCCGGTTTGAGACGGAGTTGGCCTGCGCGGGCCAAAAACACGAGGGCCTGCTGGCTCCCCGCGAGATCGAAACGCTGCGTCTGATCGCCACCGGGCTCACCCACGGGCAGATTGCCCGGCGAATGGGGCTCACGGTAGAAACCGTCAACACCTACGCCAAGCGCATCCGAGCCAAGCTGAGCGTCCGGAACAAAGCCGAGCTAACACTGATGGCTATCAAACTAGGTCACGTCCCGCCGTCCCGAGCCAGCGAGACGTCACCACATCAGTGATCCGCCACCCCGATTACCCGTTCAAGGCCGCGTGACGAGGCACTAGTTCAGCCGTTCCTGCGGGTTGTTCGACCAGATCTGATGCCGGAACTCGCGGGGAACGCGGTGAAGGCGAGCAGGTCGTCGAGGTGCTCCGCCGCATCGGGGAACTTCTCGGCGATGGTGTCCAGCACCCGCGCGAAATGGGCTTTTCCCTGGTCGGCTTCGGGCTGGTCGAACGCGGTGCGGACCAAGGTGGCCACCGACGGCTGCGCAATCTTGGGGAATTTGGCGCAGCAACGACGACGTGGTCACCACCGACATGGGCCGGGCCGGGTTGGCAAGCTCATCGCCGGCCTGCCGGGCCGGGTCCCGGATCTCGGCCGGCCCGGGTGCTCACGGCCCCCGCGAGTACTGGTGGGCGCGGATGCCGATCCGGATCTTCTGGCGGCCCGGGCGCAGGCATTGGCTGCTCGCCCGGCGCAACATGAGCACGGGCGAGCTGGCCTACTACGTCCGTTATGGACCGCAGAAAACCTGGCTGCTCGACCTCGCCAGGATCGCCGGCACCCGCTGGGCCATTGAGGGATGCTTCCAGCAAGCCAAGAACCAAGCCAGCCTCGACGAATATCAGCCACTTCGGCCAATTAACCATTGCTTGAGCTCAGTGGCGCATTCCGGCCGCCGGTGACGGTATCAGAAGCCCGAAAAGGTTTCCAGTCGTGGGGAATCACGGTCGACTCAGGTAGCTAGCGAGGTTCAGCGGCTTTCGCTAAAATGGCCCAGCTTGAATGCCATTTGGGTCAGTTCAGCTTTGTTGTTGACGTTAAGCTTTGCACGTATCCGCTTGGCATAGGTGTTGACCGTCGCCGGAGATAGTCCCATCCTCCTTGCGATCTGAGCTTCAGTCATGCCAGACGCAATAAATCGGAGCGTTTCAACCTCGCGGGGTGCCAGAACGCTACGATACTGCTGCGGGACTTGTTCAACAACTTCCATCTCGAATTGCCTTGCAAATTCTTGGGATAGGTAGAAGCCCCCGTTCGCGACTGCGCAGATCGACGCGTACACCTCCGACGGCTCGGCATGCCGGCTGAGGCAGCCCCGCGCACCCGCCAAGATCGTTGACAGGAGCGTCGGTGAATCTAGCCAGACCGAGTTAATCAGTACGGGCCCGGCAGCACCCGCTGCACTGACTGCTTTCAAAGTTCTCGTCGTGAACCGATTGAGGTCAAGCACTACGACGTCGCACTCGTTTCCCTGCTGCACTAGATCCTCGACCGTTGGGACGGCCGATACGACGCGCAGCTGAGCGTGATTATAAAGGAGTTTCTCCAGACTGGTTCTTGAAGGTGGCTGATCCGAGACGACCGCAACTTGGAACACGACTCTCCCTTCAGTCGGGGTGCACGCACTCGCGATCGGGCGATACGTTGTCACGCCCGCCCCTCAAGCGGGCGAGACAAGTTATTGACCAACATACTAATACTGGTCAACTTCATTTGACCAACGTGCCAGAGGACTGAGAACAAGGTCACGACGTCTCCGATTCCGGACTTCTCCGGCTGGGACGCCAAGGGCAAATGGACCAACTTCGCCGAGGCCAACTACGCCATCAACTGCGTGGACGAGCCGCGTCTGACCGCAACAAGGCAACGAGCTGC
The DNA here is from genome assembly GCF_019710575.1 of Paractinoplanes polyasparticus. Taxonomy (GTDB): domain Bacteria; phylum Actinomycetota; class Actinomycetes; order Mycobacteriales; family Micromonosporaceae; genus Actinoplanes; species Actinoplanes polyasparticus. Next base: position 291,037 of record NZ_JAHWFK010000034.1, read on the forward strand.
GCGCCTCGATCTCCAAGTTGGCACCGTTGATGTCCCGGCGCCGAGGTGTCCGGCGCGCGGGACGGATGCGAGTTTCGCCCGGCCCAGCCCACCCCCGGCTTCCCCTACGCCTAGAACATCCAGGGCCTTCCCCGTACGCTCTTCGTCTCGATCACCGGTGACCCCACGACACGGCACGAGGGCACGGCGACCTGGAAACGGTCCGCGGCTCGGCGCAGTGGCCAGCCGTCATCCACGACGCACCACGCCAGCCGCAATCGGCCGAGTTCGGTCAGCCTCCCCGATTCAGAGGCGATTTGAGTGATCGAGGGGATAAACGAAAGGTGCTCCTGACCTGCAAGGATTTGGGGGGTCGAGTCCATGTCCACAGCAGAATCGGGTGCACCTTTGTGGTGAGTAAGGGTAGCGGGTGGGATCAGCGGCTGGTCGTCGGCGCGGGCGGGAAGGGTCTGGTCGGTCACGCGGGTGCGGTCCTGCTGCGGAAATGTGCGGATCGGACCGGTCTGACCAACGGTTTGAACAAGGTGCTGCCGCGCGGTAACGGTCCTGGCTGGTGGGATCGCGGCACGGTCCTGGTCTCGCTCGCGGTCGCGATCGTGCTCGGCGCCACGAGCATGTCCGACATCGCGGTACTCGCCCATCAGGGACTGGTCTTCGGTGATCCTCCGTCGGAGCCGACCGTCCGGCGAGCGTTGGCCGGCCTCGACGAGACCGCGCTGAAACGGATCGGCAAAGCGCGGGCGAAGGTCCGCACTCACGTATGGACCCTGCTCGCCCGCCGCCCGCAGGGATTCCCGTGGCTGACGGTGGCGGGCAAGCTGCTGTCCGGGTGGGTAGTCATCGATCTGGACGCCACCCTGATCACCGCACACTCGCCGAAGCAGGGTGCGGCGGCCACGTTCAAGAAGGGTTTCGGGTTCCATCCGCTCGGCGCCTAGTGCTCGAACGCGTTAACGGAGCGAAGCGAAGCCCGCACGGCCATGAATTTGCAGGCAGACCTTGGTGTTCGCGCCCGAGACGGGCCTTGTCCGGACCTTGTCCCCTACTTGAGGGCCTCGACATTTGCCGTCCTCAACGAGCAGCATCTGGGTGTCGACATGAACACATGTCGATCATCGAGAAGCGCGCGGCTTGGACTGTAACTACACCTAAGCTGAGAGGAAGTCATGAATTCGTATCTCACCAGAACTGCGGTCGGAATTGCAGCCGTTACGGCGCTAACGCTCGTATCGCCGGCCGCACCCGCACTGGCGATCGGCTACGGGTCCTGCGGTGGTGGCGCTGCCGAGATTCATCACGGCGACGCCGGCACGGTGACCCAAATCACCTGCGTACGTGGAACTGGTCAGCTGCAGTTGAATATCAACCACACCTTCCGCTTGAAGGCGGCCAACAGAACAACGACATTCGCATTTGTGAGCCGCGGGGTGGAAAAAATTCAAACGTTCAATGCTGGAAGTCATATCAACATCGCCTCCCCCGGGGCCACCACACGCTGGATTAGGATCCATTAAACATAGGGTCTGCACAGCCATGATCGGCGCTTCGCCGTTCGCAGCCATCTTTGAATAGTGCGATCGAGCAACACGCTCTCGCCGGCTTGGTTTCTGTGAGATGGTAGCGATCGGCACAAAGGAGGGGCGGCCGCCGTTTCGATCCGACACGGCGGCCGCTGTTTCTTTCCGTCAGCTGAATGCACATTCGCCTTCGGCTGTGGCCTGTACATCAAGACCGCGGTGGACGTTGTGTGTCCGCCCGCTACAACGCAGATAGAACTGTCGGACGACCGCGTGGCCTTGAGGCGGGGGCAGCGGACTGCCTTACACGGTCGAGATATCCGCGATGCGGAGACTGCGTACTTCGCGAGCCAGGTGGCGAGTCGGTATTGCAGGTGCCGTAGGACGGCGTAGAGGCGCAGGGCTGCCCTGCTGCTTTTGGGTCGGCCTGCCGTAGCTGGGTGAGGACAGTTGGGCGGTGGTGGCAAGGGTGACGTGGCGGTGCCAGCCGATCCAGGATCGGCCTTCGAAGTGGTCGAGGCCGAGGTCGGTTTTGAGTTCGCGGTAGTCGTGTTCAATGCGCCAGCGGCTTCTCGCCAGTTGGACTGGTGCAGGCCCGAAAAACTGATCTCCGTCTCGTACTCGACACCGCCGCAACGGACGACCCGCAAGCCCATCGCCGCCGCCCGCTCGGCGGCCGCGTCGAGAAGTGCGGTCTTGCCGATGCCCGGCTCACCGGCCAGCGCCATCGGGGGCCGTCCCGGGGCTACCTCTTCGAGAAAGGCGCCAGGCCGGCAACCTCGTCGGCGCGTCCCACCAGGCCACGCCCATCGACATCCATACCCGATTGGAAACTGTGTTGCAGGAACGGTGTCAAGGTGCAGCTGTTCGCCTGTGACCCGTTCCGGGGCCTGCCTGCGCTTGACCATGTTCCCGCAACACAGTGTCTGATGAGTTGAAGCTGCTCATTACCGCTGGCGGCAAGGGGAGTTCATGAGCACCGGAACACCACCCACCCGGGCTTGGGACGCGGCCGAGTTGGCGGCGCTCGACAACGCTCCGCTGATTCGCGTCGCGGGTGCACGACCGGACGGGACACTTCGCTCCTTCGTCCTGATCGGGCATGTCCGCGTCGGGGGCGACGAACTCATTCGCTCGCTGAACGGGACCGGTGGCAGCTGGTACCGGGGCGCCACCCACACCGGTCAGGGCGCGATCGAGGTCGACGGCCGGCGGATCGAAGTCGCATTCATCGTCGACCACGGGCGCGAGGACGAGGTCGACCACGCCCTGCGTGCCCGCTACGGCCGCGGCTTCGGCGTCCGCCGGATGACCAAACCATCAGCCCGAGAGGCGACGCTTCGCGTGGCACCGCTCGCCTGAGCCGCACACCCCTGAACAGAAAGGCGCTGTCTGATGCACCTGAGCATTCCTCGCGGACCGATCGAGCTCGACGCCGAGCTGCACCTGCCCTACGGCCTCGACGCGACGAGACCGCTGCCCGTGGTGGTGCTCTCCACACCCGGCAGCAGCGTCAAGGAGCAGATCGGCGCCAACTACGCCTCCCGCCTCGCCGCCCGGGGCATCGCTGCACTGGTCTTCGACCCCGCATACCAGGGTCAGAGCGGCGGCGAACCCCGCGACCTGGAAGACCCGTACCAGCGGGGTGAGGACATTTCGTACGCCATCGACGCTCTCACCGCCCTGCCGGGCATCGACCCCCACCGCATCGGCGTGCTCGGCATCTGTGCCGGCGGCGGCTATGCGATCCATACGGCCCGCACCGACCACCGCATCAAAGCCGTCGGCGCGGTCGACCCGGGCGAGATCGGCGCCTCGTTCCGCAGCTTCCAGGCCGACGGACCGGTAGTCGCCCTCGACGCGATGGCCGACGCCCGCCTCGAGGAGGTCCGGACCGGCGTGCTGCACCGAGACAACTGGCTGCCCGACACGATGGCCGAGGCTGAAGCGGCCGGCATCAGCGACATCGACCTGCTGCAGGCCATCAGGTACTACCGCACGGACCGGGGCATCAACGAGCACTCGACCAACCGCCGGCTCTCCCGCGGCGACACGCTCCTGCTCGGCTACGACGCCTTCCACCTGGTCGACCAGCTCATGACCCAGCCCCTGCTGCTCATCCTGGCCGAGAACCTCGAGGGCACCGGGTTCGACACCGCCGGCGAGCGGCTCTGGAAGCTCGCGCCCAACCCGGTCGAGCGCGTGATCGTCCCCCATGCCCGCCACTACGAAATGTACGACATCCCCGAGTACGTCGACGCCGCTGTCGATCGGCTCGCCACGTTCTACGCCGACAAGCTGTAACTCAGCTCAGGTCGTCGGCGGCCAGAATCCCGGCCAGGCAGAGGAAGACAACACCGGTGCCGAGGTCGACCCGTCGACGCGTACGGGTCGGGATGCCGGTGGCACCGAGGCGGCGGCCGACGCCGATGTAGCCGAGCCCCACGACCAGTTCGATCACCAGATAGACGGCGCCGAGCAGGGCCAGGTCGAGGCTCGCGCCCGGCGCCGTCGTGTCGGTGAACTGGGGCAGCAGCGCGGCGAACAACAGCAGCGCCTTGGGATTGCTGATCGCCACCGCGAACTCGCGGGTGACGATCGCCCGGAAGCTCCCGCCCGCGTCGGCCGGCGCGACGCCCGGGTCGGCCGGGCGCAGGCCTCTGCGCAGGCTGGACACACCGAGCCAGGCCAGATAGACCACGCCCACCCATTTGATGGTCTCGAGGGCCGTGCCCGAGGTGATCAGTACTGCGCCCAGCCCGGCCACGACCAGTCCGATCAAGACGACGAAGGCGGCGAGGCGCCCGGCCACCCCGGCCACTGCCCGTGCGGTGCCGTACCGGACCGCGTTACCGAGCCCGAGCAGCTGGTTGGCCCCGGGTATCAGGGACACCAGCATGGCCGCGCCGATGTATCCGGCCCAGTCAGTCATTTCCGCGTTCTCCCGCACAACCGTTAATCACCGTCCGGCCCAGCCGATCACACGTTCCCACCACAGGGTCAAGGGTCACGCCCCCGCTACATCCATCGACTTCTCGCGGAACTGCCGGGCGATGACGCCCATCATCACGCGTTTGGCGACCGGGTTGCGCAGCAGGTTCAGGGTGACGATCCGGGTGGTCCGGTCCCGCCTGGTTTGCGGTACGAAAATCACCAGGTCCTGGTGAGCGGTGGTCTGCACGGCACCGATGAAGGGCCGCAGCTTCTGCTCCCTTTCGCGCAGCGCCCGGGCCGCAAAGCCGGGATTGCGCTGAAGTGTGGTTCCCAGCAGGTCCGCCCCCGCGACCGGGCTGCTGGCGCCTATGCCGGAATAGTGCGTGAGGGACCAGACGGCATCGCCGAGGAGGACCACCCGGTCGGTGTGTGCCAGGAAGGCCTGCGCACCTGGTAGGCGGCGTCGAACAGCACGTCCTCGGCCGCCCCCCAACTGGTGAACCAGATCCTCGAGCACGGGCCGCAGCGGTTCGGGGCCGAAGGCCCGGCGGGTCGAAGGCCCGGCGGCAGGGGCCCGAACTCGCCTGTTCGTCGGTCGTGCGGTAGTTGAACAGCACCTCCGGCTGGTGGTCAGGGAAGGCGAAGACCTCAGGCCGACCGTCCGGGTTCGGCCAGCACGAAGCCGTCACCGGCCCCGAACCCGGTCACCGGGCGCCGCAGGATGGTCGCGCCGATCATGTGCCGGAACGGCAGCAGGAAATCCTCGCGCGGGCCGAAGTGCAGGCGCCGCACCGTGGAGCGCAGCCCGTTGGCGCCGACGACGAGGTCGAACCGTTCGGAGACGTCAGCCGGTCCGGCCGGCGTCGTGGTTCGGAGGGTCACGACCACGCTTTCGGCGTGCTCGCCGATGCTGACCGGTGTGGTCGTGGAGCGGATCTCGGCCCACGGCGTGACCGCGTCGAACAGCGCCGACTCGACGTCGCCGAGCAGGATGAGCCGGGGCGCGCCCGGCAGATCGGCGTGGCCCATCCCGGGTCGGCGCCGCCCGGAGCGGTCGATGTCGTAGTTGCGGGCGTCGTCGTCCAGACGGTTGCCGAGGCGTCCAGAACACCGAGCCGTTCAGCCGCGACCCGGCCGGTGCCGAAGAGGGCGACGAAGTAGCCGGGAGCGCGGCGTTCGGCGGCTCGCTCCACGAGCACAGTCTCCCAGTTGATGTCGTGCAGGCGAAGAGCGGTGACCAGGCCCCCGATCCCCGTGCCGACGATGAGCGCACGCTGCGTCTTCATAACTCAACCTCTACGAGAGAGACTGGTTATTGGCTAAGGCGGCAACAGGAGTCAAGAACTGCGTTCGATAGCATGCGGACAGGCGAAAGGAGGGGTCGCGAGGTGGCGCGTCCGACACAGGACCGGACCGAGGTCATTCTGGCCGCGGCCCGGGCGCAGTTCCGCGAAGCCGGCGCCGAACGGGCCACCGTGGACGACATCGCGGCCCGGGCGGGTGTGGGCAAGGGGACGGTCTTCCTGTACTGGCCGTCGAAAACGCGGCTGCACGAGGCGGTTCTCGGCCTCGAGGTGGCCCGGACGCTCGCTTCACTGGCCACGGGCCTGCGGCGCAACGAGCTGCACCTGAGCCTGGGCACCATCGCCCGGCACGAGATCACCGCCAGCCTGAACCACCCCTTGATGGCGCCTTTGCTGGTGAATCAGCTGACGTCCGCCCCCGCGCTGGCCGTCGCCCCGAGACGGGCGCTCCGCCAAATCATCGAGGTCATGCGGTCGTACGACCTCGTCCGGGATCTGGACCCCGACGACGTCATCGCGGGCATGGAGGTAGCCATGACGGGTGCCCTGGTGCGGGCGCTCGGCGAGCCGCCGGAGCGGCCGACGATCCTGACGGCGCTCGAACACCTGGTGTCCTCCGCCTACGATCGGCTCGACGGCCCCGTCGAGCGCGTCGCGGCCGCGGTGCCCGAGGCGCTCGAGGCCCTGGAGGACGCCGTCGACGCCCTCGTCACCGCCGCCGCGCCCGACCGGCCCACCACGGCCCGGCTGCGGCCGTACGAACGCCCACCGGCCGGGGCCCCGTCTGGGGCCAGGCCCGGGGCGTGATTCGACTGCCTCGACGGCCTTCCCAGTCCCTGAGCGGCCTGCACCGGTAAGGCGTCCACCCGAGAAAGCGATCGACCGGCCCGGGTTGACCGTGTGGCGCGAACACGGTTTCCAATGCATCTGCGCGGCCGACGAACTCGACGAGACCCGGGAGGACTGCGATGTTCCGTACTCATGCCCTCAACGCTTTCTTGGCGGCCGGGGTCATCCTGGCCCTGTACGGATGCGACTCGGGGAGCCCGATAGACGCCGCGGCGCCTGTGTCGCCGGAGGCGTCAGGGGCGCCGGAGGCGCCGGCCTCAGCCACGACCGCGCCCACGACGAGGCCCGCGCCGGAGCCCACCACGACCACCAGCCGGGCGACCAGCACCCCGGCGGCGGGCAGCGGCGGTGATGACGGGCCGATCCTGAGCGGCCGGCGGCAGGTCGTCATCCGGCCGGCGGGTGGCCCCGAGGGCGTCCTGGCCGTCGACGGGCGCGGTCGGCTCAACCTCACCGACGGGCCGTCCGAGTTCACCCTTTTCGTCTTCGTGCCGGTCCGCGACGGCCTGCACCAGATCCGTACGGCCAGGGCCGGCGCCGGCGGGGAACCGTCCTGCATGGGCGTCAAGAGCAATGGGCCCAGCCCGCTGACCGTCGTGGCCGCGGCCTGCGACACTCGGCGCGCGGGGCAGCTGTTCCGGGTACGCAAGGCGCCCGAGGCCCAGGCGGACGGCTACGGCATCAGCAACCAGAGTGCCTACCTGCAGATCTCCCCGGAGCGCGGCCTGATCGCGGAGGAGCTGGGCGACGCCCCGCTGCGGACCGTCTATACGTTCGTCGATAACGGCGCGGCGCCGGCGCAACCCGGCAGCTGACCTCTCCCGCCCCCTCGGAAGGACATCGTCACATGACTGAGGCATCGTCCCTGACGCTCGACCGCTACCTCGCCGCGACCGACCGCGCGGTCGCCGACAAGGCAGCCCTGGACGACCTGCTGGACCTGTTCGATCCGGATGCCATGGTGCAGATCGACGACGCCCTGATCCAGGCCGCGGCGGGCATCCGCGAGTTCTGCCAGGGGTTCATCGCTTTCCACACCGAGACCAAGCACTACTGGAACACCACGGTGCTGCCCGACGGCCGCCAACGGGTGGAGTGGGTGTGCGCGGCCCGCACGATCGACGGCGCGGTCATCACCGTCGCCGGCATCGAGCACGCGATCATCGGGCCGGACGGGCGCATCGTCGAGCTGCGCAACACATTCACCCGCCGGCCCGATTGACCCCGGCTCGGCGCTGAGATTTTCACCAGCGCCCGGTTCGTCGAACGGACCGCCGGTTCACGGCGCTGCGGTGCTCCCGTCGGAACGGCGGTCGCGGTCGTCCGAGCCGACCGCGGTTGCCGCTGCCGCCTCAATCTTCGGTTCCTGCCAGACGAGCACGACAACCACCACGATCAGGAAGACGGCGGTGAGTGCGGCCGGAACAGGGATGATCGGGTCGATGAGGACCAGCAGTGCCCCCGCCGGAACGACCGCATTGATGACGCCGTTGGCGACGGGGCGGATCACGAGCAGCCAGACGCCGAGCATGAAGACGGCAATGGGAACGGTGTAGGCGAAAGACGCGCCCGGCGGGTGCAACTCGCTGTGGCCGGTGAGGACGTCGATCTCCACTTCGATCCCGGCGGAGAAGGCTCCGGCTGCGGCGAACACGAAGTAGTGCCCGTAGCCGTACAAGAACGTTTTGGAGAACCCGTCGATGGTGCTGTGATGAGGCGCCCAGAAATAGATCCACCACAGCCCTGCGGTGACGATCAGGGTGAGCGCCGAGATCATGATGAGCGGGCCGAGGGCCTCCGCCTCGCGAAGCGCCTCGATGATGGCGTTCGCGGAGGCGAGCAGGCTCTCACCCAGCAGAATGAGGGCGAAGAGCCCGTGCCGCTCGGCTAGGTGGTGCGGGTGCCACGGAGTCCCGCCGCGGCGCTCGGCCGCCACGGGCACGGTGAGCTCGGCCGCCACGAGGATCAGGAACGCTACCGGCAGGACGTCGGCCGGAAGCAGCAGACCGGCCAGCCAGAGGATCTGCACCAGGGTGACGCCGGCCGCATAGGTGAGGGCCGGTCGCCGCGTGTCCCCACCCGCCCGCGCAGCGCGGAGCCACTGCGCGACCAGCGCGAACCGCATGAGCACGTACGACAGAACGACGAGGGTGAGGTCGTGGTCCTCGAAAACGGGTTCGATCCCGGAGGCGAGGACGAGGACGCCGCCCATCTGGACGATGGTCATCAGCCGGTAGAGCCAGTCACCGGTGTCGAACGAGGTGGCGAACCAGGTGAAGTTCACCCAGGCCCACCAGATGCCGAAGAACACGAAGGCGTACGTGACGACGCCCTCGAAGATGTGCCCTTCGGTGAGCTCATGGTGGAGCTGAACCGAGGCGATGCTGACCGCGACAACGAACACCAAGTCGAAGAACAGCTCAAGACTGGACGCGGTCCGCCCAGGCTCGTGGGGGTTGCGCGGGCGCATCGGCACGAGCCGGTAACGACTGGGGGGTACTGCCATCATCTGCCCTTACTCGGATCGCGAAGGATGAGGACGACAGACGACCGGAGCATCCGTCATACGTCAGCCCTCTGGTCGCTGCCGGACGGGTCCTACTGAAAGCCGTGTTCCCACAACACAGTCAAGACCTTTGGGCGTCGCTACCTGACCCCGGTTCACGCGATCGGTCCCCGGTAGTCCATCCAGAAGTCGACAGCCTCGGGGCGCGGGCGTGGTTGGAGCGCGGTGCTGTCGCCGAAGCCCATCACCTGCTCGGGCGCGTGCTCGATGGTCGGCCAGCGCGGCAGCCCGGGCCCGTTGGGATTGCCCCGGCGAACGAAATTGATCCAGTAGGCGCTCATGTGGTCGCGCAGCCGGTAGTCGGCCGGCTCGTAGTCGGCGTGACCGTCGTGGCCGAGGTTGTCGTACGCGTACATCACCTCCGCCCCGTGGTAAGCCCCGAACTTCTCCAGCCCGGCCTCCGGCGGGACACGGGTGAAGAAATAGACGTACGCCGGGGCGTCGCCGGTCCTGGTCTGCAGACGGCCCCAGCGGTGCATGGCCCGGGTCATGACTCTGTCCGTGCTCGCCTGCAGGGTCGACTCGAGCACCTCGTCCGGCGAGCCGCCCGGATACAACCGCAGGAACGCGCCGGCGTCCGGCCCGTACGTCTCCCGGACCGATGCCGCGTAGTCCTCCACCCCGGTCTCCGGCGGGTCGGCCCGGATGAGCGACGACTCGTCGGCGTTGCTGCCGACCAGGATCGGCACGTCGAGCTGCTCGCCGGCGGCGTAGATCTCGGCGGGTGGCTTCGGCAGCACGTGACCGTCGACCGAGGGTCGCCAGTGCGCGGCCAGCGACTCGGCCGCCGACTGGATCCGCTCGGCCGGCATCGCCCGCATGTCCCGCACCGACGCGCCCCCGAGTTCCTCGCTCAGTCGCTTCCCCACGTCCAGGGCGACAGCACGAGTGTCGGCCTGGTCGCCGTGGCCGGCGTCGCCGGTGGTGCCCATGCAGGCGCCGCTGCTCCCGACGATGCCGTGCACCAGCCCCCGAGCCAGCGGCGACGCACCCAGCAGGCAGACACTCTCGCCGCCGGCCGACTCCCCGGCGATGGTCACCCGGCGCGGGTCACCGCCGAACGCAGCGATGTTGTCGCGCACCCATGTCAGCGCCGCGATCTGGTCGAGGATCCCGTAGTTGCCCGACACCTGCTGCGCGGACTCGGCGGCCAGTTCGGGGTGGGACAGGAAGCCGAGCACGCCCAGCCGGTAGTTGAACGTGACCGTGATGGTCTCGCCCCGTGCGGCGAGCCCTTCGCCGTCGTAGAGCGGAAGGGCGCCGGAACCCGTCGCGAAGCCGCCACCCGCGATGTAGACCAGAACCGGCCGCGGACTCGCGGCGGGCTTCGCGCTGCGCCAGATGTTGAGCGTCAGGCTGTCCTCACCGGCCGGGTAGGGGTTGAGAAGCGTCTCCTCCAGCGGTACCTGGACCATCCGGGACAACGCCCGGGTGAAGAACGTCGAAGTTGCCTGAACCGGTACGTCGGAGAAACGGTCGGCCGCGAGGACACCGGCCCGGCTCGCCGGCGGTTCCGGCGGGCGCCAGCGCAGGTCGCCCACCGGCGGCCGGGCGTACGGGATGCCGGCGAAGATCTCGACCGACCGCTCGTCGTTGAGCACACCGGTGACCGGGCCCTGCCGGGTCGGCACCTCGGCCGTCACGCGGCGTTCCTCTCCACCCGCGACCCGGTTCTGCGGCGGCGGATGCGCGACGACCACCACTGCCGACACCAGAACCGCGGCCAGCAACCACGCCCCGGCTCGAAGCAAGAACCGCCCGCGAACCCACCGACGGGCGGTGAGCCCGAGCCCGGCCAGCAGCACCGCCGGCAGAGCCCAGCCCCACCAGGGATTCCGGTTGAGCCAGGCCAGAACCACGGCCACGAGGGTCAACGGCATCAGCGGCGCCCAGTGCCACCACCGCCATCGGCGTACCTGGCTCACGAATCGGCCCGCCTCCCGACGATCGGCCCGGACTGCTTCCTTCCCCGCCAGTCGACACCTTGTTCCAGGAACACTGTCAACCACGCGTTGGTGCCGGCCATGACGACTCCGCTCTTGAGCTTGTTCCCACCACAGGGTGTCGGATGGCGAAGTCGACACGTCAGCCACTGAACAACGGGAAAGGAACCAGGCTGTCATGAGTGAGCCCGCGTTCTTCGCTACACCGGGATACGGCGACACCCAGCTCAACGCATTGCACTACCACCAGGCCGTCCGGGTCGGCAACCGCGTCGACACCTCCGGCCAGGGCGGCTGGAACGACGCCTTCGAGTTCCCGGACGACCTGGAGGCCGAGATCGTCCGCGCCTTCGACAACGTCGAACGAACCCTCGAGACGGCCGGGGCCACCTGGGCCGACGTCATCGCGGTGGACTCGTACCACGTACTGCGATCCGACGGCTTCGAGGCGCACAACCGGATCATGGTCGAGCAGTTCCGGAAAGCGGATGGGCGCCCGCTCCCCCATCTGGACAGAAATGTCGACCCCGGAACTGGGCAACCCCGCCATGCGGGTGGAGATCAGAGTCACCGCCCTCGTCAACCACGCCGGCTGAACTGCAACGACGGGCAGCGTCACCGGCGGCCCCCGAACAGACGGCAGGTCGTCGGGGACCGGTAGCCGCCGTCCGGCTCCCGGTAGGCGACAGCCCCCTCGGTGATGCGGGACACGGCCTCCGCCCGAGCGGCGGGCTCCAGCGACTTGAGAAAGACGCCGAAAGGGCTGTGCTCGAGCACGCCGACGAGTGACTCCCGGTCCGGGATGCGGGCGTCCCAGCTCAGCGACGCCTCCTCGACATTAGTGACACCGGCCCGCAGCAGAAGGTGAGCTCGATAGCCCGGTTCCGCGAGATAGTTGATCGCCGACGGGTCCGGGAGCGACGCGCCGCCGGGAAAACCGCCCAGGACCGATCGGAACAACGTGATCAGGGTGTTCAGCTCGCTTCGGTCCCACACCGCGAACGAGTAGGCGGCACCGGGTCGCATCACCCGGATCGCCTCGGCCAACGACAGCTCGAGGGCCTGATGATCCAGCATCAGGAAGGCGAAACGGGAGACGAGCAGATCGACCGACGCCGGCGCGACGGCCGTGTCACTCATCAGCCTGGTCTCGAACGCCGTGTCGCCGAAACCGAGGCTGCGGGCCTTGGCCCGGGCGATCTCGACCATCAGGTCCGCCCGGTCGACGCCCAGCAACCGGACCGCCGGGTGGCGCGTCTTGACCGTCAACCCCGGCTCGCCGGTACCGCACCCCAGGTCGAGGACGAACGCGCCCGGCGCCGGGTCGGGCAGCCGTTCCACAATCGCTCCGGCGACCGGCCGGATGAGGAACTCGAGCTGGTCCCAGCCCCGGGCGGCCCCGTTGTAGTCAGGTGCTTCCGTCGTCATCCGTCCAGTTAGAACCGTGTTCCGGCAACAGAGTCAACCCGGACAGGCGTGAACGACTGGGACCCCGTCCTCGTTGACACGACAGCGCCGCGAGGCACCGGTACAGACCAGAGGAGGAGCCCATGACATCGTTCCTGAAAGCCGTGGAATCGAAGAACCACCTGATCGACTTCTGGAGCCGGGTCATCCGCGAACGGGGCGGCATCGTGAACTCGGACGAGGGCGTACGCCATACGTCGGCCGACAACCCTCCTGCTCGAGGTACGGGCGCAGTTCCTGCTCGCCACGCGCGGCCAGGCCGAACTCCGTGACATTGTCGGTGATCTTGCTGGCCAGGAGGTCCAGGCCGTCGGCCCGATACGGCGCGGCCCAGCGATCACCAGCACCCCGGCCACTCGCCCCGGCAGCAGCGCGGCCGTCGCCAGGGCGTGCGGGCCACCGCAGGACCAGCCGGCGACCACACAGCGCGGGGCACCGAGATGGTCGAGCACATCCCGCACATCGGCGACAACGTCCACCACCGACCGGCTCGGGGCACGGGTGGATGCGCCGTAACCAGCCCGGGAGACGTCTCGAGCCGCAGTCCCTGCTCGTGCGCGATCCGCTCGATGTTGCGGAACGACCGGACCGACCCCGGCGTCCCGTGGTGAAACCAGAGGCACACCGTCCGCCGGACCAGTCACCACCACATCCAAGCCCGGCCATCAAGGGTGGTAACCGTCGTCATGTCTCGTTCGAGCCTCTCGTCAAGCGCGTGTTCCAGGCGTGCTTCGCCCCCTGTCCGACGGCTCACAAAGCGTTCGGGATCACTCCAGACACGAGGACCTGCTCGTTGCGGTCAGTGGCCACGGCGACAACAACGTCCTGAGCGCTGTCGCCCAGGAGGCATCCGGGAACGGCCCGCGCAACGGGCTCCACCCGCAGGGACACCGCCCGTGAACCGTTGCGGCACCCTGAACGTTCCACGGCCGAATTGCCGTGAACAGGGACCACCCCCGGAAGGAGCCGTCGTGGATCGAGTCGCGATCGTCTCGTGTCAGCCCCTCTCGAGGGCCGGTCTGGAAAAACTGGCTTCGGAGGACGCCGAGATGCGCGTGGAGTCTGCCGTTTAGTTCCGGAACGCGTTTCTGATCTCCGTGACCAGCACCGCGGGCTGTTCCCAGCCCGGGAAGTGACCGCCCCGCTCCATCTCGTTCCAGCTGATCAGGTTGCGGAACCGGCGCTCGGCCCATCGACGGGCGATCGGGTACGGCTCGGCGGGGAACAGCGAACACGCCGTGGGAACCTCGACCGGACGGGCGTTCTCCGCCTCCGCGCCGAGCGGTGTGTCGCGGCGGGCCTCCCAGTACCAACGAGAACTGGAAGCTCCGGTACGGGTGAACCAGTACAGCGCGATGTTGTCCACCTGCCGTTGCAGCGGCACCCCGTCGTCGTCCGCGAACGCGGTCAACCTCTCACCCAGCCACGCGGCCAGCCCGGCCGGCGAGTCCAGCAGCGAATAGCCCATCGTCTGCGGTTTGGCACCGAGAACGATCGAGTGGGTGCCGTCCACGAACAGGAACTGATCGCGCTGGGCCATCATCGCCTGCTCCCTGGGGTCGGCGCTCTGGCGATCCTCGGGAAGGGGGGACGCGACGGGCATCGTCAGGTGCAGGCCCACCAGACGCTCGGGCACCTGGGTGGCGAGCTCGATGGTGACGAAAGCGCCCCAGTCGCCGCCGTGCGCGGCGAACCGCGAGTAGCCCAGCTCGGTCATCAGCGTGGCCCAGGCCCGCGCGGTACGGGCAAGTCCCCAACCGGTTTCAGCCGGGCGTCCACTGAACCCGTACCCCGGCAGCGACGGAATCACCACGTGGAAGGCGTCTTCGGCCGAACCGCCGTGCGCGACCGGATCGGTCAGCGGACCGATCAGATCCTCGAACTCCAGCACGGAACCGGGCCAGCCGTGGGTCAGCAGCAGCGGCACGGCCGACGGCTCGGGCGACCGCACGTGCCAGAACGCGATGTCCAGTCCGTCGATGTGTACCCGATGGTGACCGATCGCGTTGAACCGTTCTTCCAGCTTCCGCCAGTCGTGGCCGCGCCAGGCCTCGAGCAGTGTGCGCAACCGGTCGAGGGGGACGCCTTGCGAGGGATCGGTTCCGGGCTCCGGCAGCCTCACCCGGTCGAGGCGCTCGGCCAGATCCCTCAGGTCGGCGTCGGGGATGTGGACGGGATACGGCTCGATCATGCAGCGCTCCTCGGTCAGTGCGAAATCGGTGTGCCGCCACCCCTGAAGCAGGCAGCAGGCAGCAGGCCGGAGACGGCGCGTCGATCCGCCGAACTTCAGAAGGTCAACCGTGACGCCCATGATGAGCCTCGGTGGCCGCGTAAAGCTCACACATGCGCTGCTCCCGCGCCGCCGGATCCACCTCGGGTTTCCTGTAGACCGCAACGGGCATCGCCGTCCGTCCTTCCACCAGGTACGCCATCGGCAACGAATCCGGCGGACCGTGCCAGTCCAAGCCAAGCTGCTCCAGTGCCTCCCTCAGTAGAAACCGTGTCGTCACGACACAGTCAAGCCAAGTGAGCCGCGACACCGCGCCACACGCAGAAGCGCGCCCCCAGCCACTTCGACGAAGCGAACAAGCCGTCGCGGAGTGCGAGGTCAGACTCTGGAGCCTTGCCTTATGTCAACATTGGACGCGGGCCCCTGTAAGGTCGCGGTGGCCAGCGCAGCCAAGACGCGCCGGGCGGCGGGTCCGCCGAGCCCGAGGCGGTCGCCAAACACGTCGCTCCAGGTCGGCTTCTAGGGGCCACGAGCCTGCACGGCGGGCTGGTCCTGCCTGGCGGGTGCGGTCATAAGGTGCAGGTCGCGTCGGCGGCGGGCACCTCGAGGTTGATGAGATAGTCGGCGGCGGCCTGGTTGACGCAGGGATTCGTGCCGGCAGTCACGATCGTGTGCCCCTCACCGCGCACCGTGAGCAGGGTGCTGCCCAGGGACTCGGCGAGGCGGACAGCTCCGGCGTGCGGTGTGGTGGGGTCCCCGGTGATCGAGACGACGAGCGTACGGGGAAGCCCTTGGATGTTCTGGGCGTACGGGAAACCCAGGGTGGGCGGGGCCGGCCAATACTCGCAACCGTCGCGCGCCCCGGTCAGATCGATGCCCGGATCCATGAACGGCGCCGACTTGATGATCGCGGTTCGCAGCTCGTTGCCCTGCTGCTCGCTCAACCGGTCCTCGTCCATACAGTTGATGGCGTACAGGGCCTCGGCGAAGTTGGTCCAGGCACCCTTCGCGTCCCGGCCGGAGAAGTCGAAACCGAGCTGGGCCAGCTCGTCGCCGCGGCCCTGCTTCAGCTGGCTGAGTCCCTTGATGATGCGCGGCCAGGCCGCCTGGGTGTAGAGCCCGGAAATCACGCCGCCCACCGCGGCGTCGAAGTTGAGCTCGCCGCCGAGCGCGGGCACCGGCTTGCCGTACAGCGGGCGAACGAGTTTCTGGAATTCGGCGGTAGCCGCTTTCGGAGCCCGGCCGATCGGACAGCCGGCCTGCCGAGCACAGAACGCGGCCATGCGGTCGAAGGCCGCCTGGAACCCACTGAACGCGAAGACTCGCCGCTCCACGGTGCCCTGCCGCGAGTCGATGGCTCCGTCGAGCAACATCGCGCGAACGTTGCGGGGGAACTGTTCGGCGTACACCGCACCGAGCCGGGTGCCGTAGCTCTGCCCGAGGAAGGTGAGCTTCTCGTCGCCGAGAACCACGCGCAGGACGTCCATGTCGCGGGCCACATCGCGGGTGCCGAGGTGGGCCAGGGCGTCCGAGCCGCCCGAACCCTTCGCGCAGCGTTCGACCAAGGCGCGCGTGTCGTCCTCGGTCCACTGGACGGTCGTGCCCTGCGTGGTCAGCGGCACACTGCCCCGATCGGCCTCGGCATCGGTGTAGCAGTCGACCGCGGGCTCGGTGGAGCCGACACCCCGCGGATCGAACCCGACCAAATCGAACCGCTCGACGACCGGGCTCTTCGCCTTGACCAGCCCGAGGATCGTGGTAGCCGCCCCGAACACTCCCGATCCGCCCGGCCCACCCGGATTGGTGACGAGCGAGCCCAGCTTGTCCCCGGTGGCTGCGCGACGGGCCACGGCCACTTCGATGGCGCGCACCCCCGGGTCGTCGTAGCTCAGAGGCACCTGCATACGGGTGCACTCCAGCCCGTCGACCAGCCCCATGATGGTGCTTTCGGTCTCGGTCGTGGCGTAATCGTCGCACTTGGTCCACTGCAGCCTCTGCTGGTGGAAACGGTCGAGCCCCGGCGGCCCGCTGGAGGTCGCCGGAGCCGGTGACTCCGACGTGCACGCAACAAGCGGTACGAGAAGCGCCACAGCAGCGAGCCAGGACGCTGTTCGAGTGCGCTTTCTTGAAGTCAGCACAGACATCCACCAAGAACAACAGCCGACCGCCCGCCTCGTTCAGAGCCCTCACGTCACCGCAATCGATGACATGGCGTCACTGGCACCCGAGACGGCCCCAAACATGGCAGAACGGCCCGGCAAGGCTCCCGCGCTGCCGCGACTGGCCGCGGACGGACGGGCGCGGCCGGTCCAGCCGGCGTGCATCGGGCCGCACAGGGCTCCGGGCTTCCGGAGTCGGCGACACCCAGCTGAGCAACGTGCACAACAACCAAACCGTCCGCATCGGACTCGCCGTCTCGTCCTCGGCGAGGATCGCCGCGCAGCCAGAATGCGTTCCCGCGAGCCGGTTGCGACAACTCGCCCGGCGGATCTGGACCGCCAGCCTCGGACCATCCGGCCGCGCCCTCCTCATGCCGCACCTACTCGGGCTGAGTCAGCCGGTGGGCAGCCCGAGCGCAATTCTCTTGAAGTGAGACCTCATGACTTCCTCTCAGGCCCTCGCCTGGTCACGACTCTGCCATCGTGGCGAGCGAGTGGAACTCGTGAAACCATGTTGTCGGAACTGATTCGAGATTATGGATATAAGGCTACTAACACGATTTCTGGTTGGTCCAGTTGATCGATTGGCGCCAGCAGATCGGGCGCTGACCGCCCGCCCTGCGGGTCGGTCGGCCGCGGGTTCGCTGGAGGAAGGTTATCGTCTCGGCCTCGTCAGGGTTCCGGGCTCAAGCTGAGCGGAGGTCCTCGGGCCGGGCGGCGTTGTCGCGGATGTACTCACTGGGCGTCATGCCGTAGCGACGCTTGAAGAGCCGGGTCAGGTGACTGCCGTCGGTGAACTGCCAGTAAGCCGCGACCTCGGAGACACTGCGACGGCCGACGGCCAGGGCCGCACGCGCCTCGTCCAGACGGCGGTCGCGGATGTGTGCGGTCAGCGACTGGCCTTCGGCCGCGAAAGCCCTTTGCAGCGTACGGACGGAGACGCCCAACTCGCGGGCCAGCAACGCCGACGACAGTCCGGGCTCGGTGAGCAGGCGGTCGGCGAGTTCACGGGCAGCTCGGGCGAGCACGGGCGCCAGCGCCGAGTCGGTGGCGCTGACGGTGCGTGCGACCACCGCCCGGGTCAGTTCGAGGAGCGTGGAGCGGACGGCCTCGATCCCCGCCGGTCCCAGCTCGGGCACCGTCTCGTGAACCGCCCGTGCATGGGCCACCAGCAGCCGGATCTCGGCCGCACCGAGGTCGCCGGTGACCGTGCGGTCGCGCAACTGGGGGCCCAGCACGGCAGCGGGCAGGACGAAGACCTGGGCTGACGAGTGCGGGGGCGTGGCGTAGTGCACCAGGCGCCCGACGTGCCGCAGGGCGAACCGCCCGGCCGGGATGGTCAGCTCCGTGTCGCCCCGGGTGCCGCCGAGGGCCCAAACGCCGCGGTGCACGAGCCACAGGCGAACATGATCCTCGTACAGGGCCTTCGTGGTGGCCGTGCGGACCGGGGTGGCGGTCTCGGCACTGGTGAAGGCCACGTCACCGACCCGGGTGGCGCGGAACTTCAGGTCGAAACGAGCCGTCGAGTCGGCGCTGAAGGCGGGCATCGGGAAGCTGTCGCCGGTCAGGGTGCTCCACCGACGCTCGACGTCGGCAAACTTCTCGCGGTCGCCGCATGCTTTCAGCAGCCAGGCGCCCGCTGTAGTGCCACTCATCGCGTTCTCCGGTTGCGCCTCGAAGCTGTCGCCGATGTCCCGGCCGGTGACGCCCACATCCAAGACCGGCGCGGGCCGGTCCTTCTAGGCTCCGACATCGTGAACATCCAGAGTAACGGCCGGGTAGCTGTCATCACAGGCGCCGGCGGAGGGCTCGGCGCCCCGATCGCTCACCGGTTCGCCGCCGACGGCTACACCACGGTGTTTCTCGGCCGGACCGAGCAGACTCTGCGCAGCGCCGTGGCTGACGGCCCGACCGGCGCCGCCATGCACCCGTGGCCCGGCGACGTGTCCGAACCGGAGGGCATCGCCGCGGAACTGGACGCGGTCGCCGAGCGTTTCGGCCGGCTCGACGTGCTGGTCAACTGCGCGGGGCTGGCCCTGCCCGGCACGGTCGAAAACCTCGGCGAGGCCGGCTACCGGGCCATGATGAGCGTCAACGTCGACGGGGTCTACTTCGCTTCTCGCGCTGCCCTGCCGCACCTGCGGGCCGTCCGCGGCAACATCGTCAACATCGGCTCTATCAGCGGCATCCGGGCCGACTGGCAGCAGGCCGCCTATGACGCCTCCAAGGGCGCGGTGACCAACCTGACCAATGCCATGGCCCTCGACCACGGCCACGAAATCCGGGTCAATGCCGTCCATCCCGGCACCACGTTCAGCAGCGACTTCATCCGGACGGTGCTGGCTGAGGGCACCCCTCTGCGGGCCCGCTTCGACGACCGCGTGCCAATGGCCCGGCCCGGCGACCCAGCCGAGGTGGCCGCCGTCGTGGCTTTCCTCGCCGGTCCCGAGGCGAGCTACGTCAACGGCGCCCAAGTGCCGGTCGACGGCGGTCTCACCGCCTCCAACGGGCAGGCCGATCCAACCCGTTGACCAGCCGGGAGGGGCGGACATGGCTTGGAGCACCCACGAGCTGGCCGAGCTGGCCGGCACGACGGTCAACACCGTCCGGTACTACCACCGGGTCGGCCTGCTCGAGGAGCCCGAGCGCCGGCCGAACGGGTACAAGCAGTACGGCGTCCGGCATCTCACCTGCCTGCTGCGGATCCGGCGAGTCGTGGAGCTGGGGGTGCCGGTCTCGCGGATCGGTGAACTGCAGGGGGACGGACGGCTCGCCGCGGAGGTGCTGAAGCAGGTCGACGTCGCCTTGGCGGCCGAGATCGAGCGTCTGCGGCAGAGCCGGTCGGCCATCGCCACCATCCTGCGGGCCGGGGCTCCGGTCGACGTCCCGGTGGGCTTCGAGTCGGTGGCGTCCCGCCTGTCCGCGCACGACACCGCGATCCTGCACGTCTGCGGCCAGATGCTCGATGAGGACGCGATGAAGGACCTGCGCCGGATGGCCGAGGCCGGCGCCGACCCGGTCAGCCGGGAGATCGAGGCGCTTCCGGCCGACGCCGACGAACCGGCCCGGCGGCGTCTGGCTGAGCAGTTGGCGCCGATCCTCGCCCAGCACCTCGTCGACTACCCCTGGCTCACCGATCCGGCGGCCCACCTGACCCGGAGCCGAGACACGGCCCGGCAGACGCTGATCGACGCCGTGGCCGAGTTCTACAACCCGGCCCAGCTCGACGTGCTGAGCCGGACCGGCATCCTCGCCGGTCTCTTGTACGGCGACGGCGAGGACAGAGCCTGACCGGCCGCGCCTACACCATGGCGTTGCCGTTGGCCGACACGTCGGCGACGACCAAGTCGTGAACCACGTCCCGGTGCTCCACGATGTGGCCGTTCTCGAGCCGGAAAATGTCGACGATGGCCACTGGATTCGGGGCCCAGCCGTGGAAGATCCTGGGTGAAGATCTGATCGCCCTCGTTGAGGGCGCACGCGTTGCCCGCCGACGACGTAGACACGTTGATCCGGCCGCCGACCGGCTCGCCACTTTCTACGCCGACAACCTGTGACACTCGCCTCGCCGTCGGAGTGAGCCGCGTCTGCGGCTCAAGTGCTCAGGCCAGGTCGTCCATGGCGAGGAGGCCCGTCAGGCAGAGGAAGGCCGCGCCGGTGCCGGGGTCGACCCGTCGTTGCGTATGGGCTGGAATGCCGGTCGTACTGAGGCGGCGACCGACGCTGAGGTAGCCGAGCCCCTATGATCAGCTCGATCAGCAGATAGGTGGCGCCGAGCAGGGCCAGGTTGAAGCTCGCGCCCGGCGCCGTCGTGTCGGTGACCTGGGGCAGCATGCGGCGAACAGCAGCAGGGCCTTGGGGCTGCTGATCGCCACCGCGAACTCGCGGGTGAGGATCGACCGAAGACCGCCACTAGGGTCCGCCGTTGACTCGGTGTCCGGGTCGGCCGGGCGCAGGCCGGATACGCCCAGCCGGGCCAGATGGACCACGCTGATCCACTTGATCGCCTCGAGCGCGGTGCCGGATGTGTTGAGGATGGCACCGAGCCCGGCCGCGACGAGTCCGATGAGGATGATGAAGGAGGCGAGTCGCCCGGCCACCCCGGCTATCGCCCGCGTGGTGCCGTAGCGGACCGCGTTGCTGAGCCCGAGCAGCTGGTTGGTCCCCGGGATCAGGGAGATCAGCAAGGCGGCGCCGATGAATCCGGCCCAGTCAGTCATTGCGCGTTCTTCCCAGCAGAAGTACGTCAACACCCGGCCAGCCGATCATGCGTTCCCACCGCCGGGTCAAATGTCACGCACCCGCCACATCCATCGATTTCTCACGGAACTGCTGGGCAATGGCCTTGTTCATCACGCGTTTGGTGATCGGGTTGCGGAGCAGGTTCAGGGTGATGGTTCGAGTCGTCCGGTCCCGCCGGGTCCGGGGCACGAACATCACCAGGTCCTTGTGGGCTGCTGTCTGCACCGTGCCGATAAAGGGTCGCAGCTTCTGCTCCCACTCCCGCAGCGCCCGGGCCGGGGCGCCGGGGTTGCGCTGCAGCGTGGTTCCCAACAGGTCCGCGCCCGCGAGCGCGCTGCTGGCGCCCATGCCGGAATAGAGAGTCAGGGACCAAGCGGAATCGCCGAGCAGGACTACCCGGTCGGTGTGCCAGGACGGCATCTTGACCTGGTAGGCGGCGTCGAAGAGCACGTCGTCGGCCGCTTCGAACTGCTGCACCAGGTCCTCAAGTACCGGCCCGAGAGGCTCGGGGCCGAAGGCCCTCCGGATCGACTCGGCCGAGGGCCGCCCGAACTCGGCCTCCTCGTCAGTGGTGCGGTAATTGAACAGCACGCCCGGCTGGTGGTTGGCAAAGGCGAAGACCCAGGCCGACCGCCCGGGTTCAGCCAGGACGAAGCCGTCGCCGGCGCTGAACCCGGCCACCGGGCGCCGCAGGATGGTCGCGCCGATCATGTGGTGGAACGGCCGGAGGAATTCCTCGTCCGGGCCGAAGTGCAGGCGCCGCACCGTGGACCGCAGGCCGTCCGCGCCGACCACCAGGTCGAACCGTTCGGACACCTCGGTCTTTCCGGTCCCGGTCGTGGTGCTGAGGGCCACGTCCACGCCGTCGGCATGCTCGATGAGGCCGACCGGCGTAGTCGCGTAGCGGATCTCGGCCCACGGCACGACCGCATCGAACAACGACGATTCAATGTCGCCCCGCAGGACAAGCCGGGGCGCGCCCGGCAGGTCGCCGTGACCCATCCCGGGGCGCCGCCGCCCGGACCGGTCGATGTCGTAGTTGCGGGTGTCGTCACCGAGGCGGTTGCCGATGGCGTCCAGAATGCCGAGTCGCTCCGCCGCAGCCCGGCCCGTGCCGAACAGGGCGATGAAGTAGCCAGGAGACCGGCGTTCGGCGGCCCGTTCCACCATCACGGTCTCCCAGCCGATGTCATGCAGGCGAAGAGCCGTGGCCAACCCCCCGATCCCCGTGCCGACGATGAGAGCGCGGTATGTCGTCATGTCTGTTCCTCTACAAGCGAGACCAGTTAATGACCAGAACATAGCATGAGTCAAAAATACGCTTGGATAGCATGTCCTGAGCCAACGGAAGAGGTTGCGAGGTGGCGCGTCCGACGCAGGACCGGACCGAGGTCATCCTGACGCGGCCCGGGCGCAGTTCCGCGAGAACGGCGCCGAACACGCCACGGTCGACGACATCGCGGCCCGGGCCGGTGTGGGCAAAGGGACGGTCTTCCTTTATTGGCCGTCGAAGGCGCGGCTGTACGAGGCGGTCCTCGGGCTCGAGGTGGCCAGGACGCTCGCCTCCCTGGCCTCGGGACTGCGGCGGAACGAGCTGCGGCTGGGCCTGGGAACCATCGCCCGGCACGAGATCGCCGCCAGCCTCGACCACCCGTCGATGGCGCCGCTGCTGGTCAACCAGTTGACGGCCGCTCCCACACTCGCCACCGCCCCGAGGCGGGCGCTCCGCCGGATCATCCAGGTCTTACGGTCGTACGACCTGGTCGGGGATCTCCATGCCGACAACGTCATCGCCGGCATGGAGGTGGCCATGACGGGCGCGCTGGTGCGGGGCTCGGCGAGCCGCAGGAGCGAGAGACGATCCTGACGGCGCTGGAGCACCTCGAGTCGTCCGGTTACGACCGGCCGGGCGCCGCCGCCCGAAGCGCCGCGGTCCCCGAGGCGCTCGAGGCCTTGGAGGACGCTGTCGACATGCTCGTCGACGCCGCCGCGCCCGACCGCCCCACGATGACCCGGCTACGGCCGCACGAACGACCGGCCCCGGCTTGACCGTGTGGCATGAACACGGTTTTTCATGGATCAGCGCGGTCGATGAGCTTGCTACGACCCGGGAGGACTGAGATCTCCCGGACCCTCGGCCCAGCCCGGCCGCTGACCATCTCGGCCCCGGAAGGACATCGTCCATGACCCAGGCATCGCTGCTCACGCTCGACCGCTACCTCATCACGACCGACCGCGTGGTGGCCGGCCAGGCAGCCTTGGAAGAGCTGCTGGACCTGTTCGATCCGGATGCCGTGGTGCAGCTCGACGACATCCCGATCCGCGGTGCGCGGGCCATCCGGGAGTTGTACGAGGGGTTCGTCGCCTTCCACGCCGCGACCACGCATTACTGGAACAGCACGGTCCTGCCCGACGGCCGGGAACGGATGGAGTGGGTGTGTGCGGCCCGCACGGCCGACGGCGCGGTCATCACCATCGCCGGCATCGAGCACGCGACCATCGGATCGGACGGCCGCATGGTCGAGCTGCGCAACGCCTTCACCCGCCGACCGGGCTGAACGAGGCGTCGCGGCCGAAAGGGCCAGCGCAGGAAACGCTCGGACTGGACAAGCATCGCCATGACGTAGCCTGCCCGGCCGGTCAGGGCGCGGAAGGCCTCCGGTTCGATCGCACTCCATCACGGATGGCCAACATGGTCGGCCATCACAGCTGCCGGGCGATGACGGCCATCGTCATCAACAGTGTTGTCGTCGCGACCGCCGTCACGCCGGGCAGGAAGGCACCGGACCGCAGTTTTCCCCATCGACAGTCTTGACCTTGTTCCGGCAACACACTGTTGGCTCTTCGTCAGCGCTGCTCGCTCGCCGACGGAGGAGAGACCATGAACGTCAGACGATGGCTTGTCGTCGCAGGTGTGACAGCGATACTGGCCGGTGTCACCGGCAGCGCCTCAGCGGCGACCACTCCCCGCCCGGATCGCACCAGCAGCGCGGAGAGCCGCAAGGTGGACGCGGTGCCGACACCCAGGCTGGACTGGTCGGCCTGTTTCGAGGGCGCCGAATGCGCCACCGTGGAGCTGCCGCTCGACTACGACCAGCCGCGCGGCGCCACCGTCGACCTCGCCGTCCTGCGGGTCAAGGCCCGGGATCAGGCCAACCGGATCGGTAGCCTGTTCCTCAACCCGGGCGGCCCCGGCGTCTCGGCCACCCAGATCGCGCGCCTCGCGCCCGCATTCATGAGCGACGAGTTGCTCGACCGGTTCGACATCGTCGGCCTGGACCCGCGTGGCGTCGGCTCCAGCCGGCCCGTGCGATGTTTCTCGTCGGCCGAGCAGCAGGCGCCGGTCCTACGCGACCTGGGCGAGCTGTTCCCGGTCACCAAGGCCGAGAAGCAGGCGTTCGTCCGGGGCTCCCAGCGGTACGGCCAGGCGTGCTCGACCACCGGCCGGCCCCTGGCCGCGGCGATGTCCACCGCCGAGCTGGCCCGCGATCACGACGTGCTGCGCCGCGCAGTCGGCGACGAGAAACTCACCTTCCTCGGCCTCAGCTACGGCAGCGTCCTCGGCCAGTACTACGCCAACATGTTCCCCGACCGGTTCCGCGCCCTGGTCATCGACGGCGTGCTCGACGCCCGCGGCTGGGTCGGCAACACCCGGCAGATCCTCGACGAGCGGATCAACTCCTCCGGCGGCGCGTCCCGGGCCCTGTTCGAGATCCTGCGGCGCTGCGACCGGGCCGGCGAGACGGCCTGCGCCTTCGCGGCGGGCAACCCGGTGCGCAACTTCGACACCATCACCCGCCGGCTCAAGGCCAAGCCCCTGGTGATCGGGGACCGCACGATCACGTACGCGAGCTTCATCACCGACGTCCACCTGGCCATGTATCTGCCGACCGCGGGCGAACAGGTCACCACCCTCGCGGCAGAGATCCGGGCCGCCCTCGACGGTGACACGGCGGCCCTGGCGCGGCGGCTCGCGGCGGCCGCCGACCCACCGTACGACAACAGCCTGGAGGCGGCCTCCGGCGTCCTCTGCACCGACGGCCGGTTCCCGGCCCGAGCCGAGCAGTGGCCGGCTGCCGTGGCCGCCCGCGAGAGGACTGCCCCCTACTTCGGCGGTAGCGAGCTGGTCTGGAAAGACACTGTGTGTGCCAGCAACACGTGGACAGCGCGGGACGAGGACGCGTACACCGGCCCGTTCAACCGGCACACCGCGGCACCCGTGCTGGTGGTGGGCAGCTTCTGGGACCCGTCGACCAACTACGCCGGCGCCGTGTCGACGAGCCGGCTGATGCCGAACTCGCGGCTGCTGTCCAGCAACAACTGGGGCCACACCGCATACGCACGCGGCGCCTGCGCGACCGCCTGGATCGACGCCTACCTGCTGACCGGCACGCCGCCGCCCGGGAACACGGTGTGCGCCGACGCCCCGCAGCCGTTCACGGGAGAGGCGCCGACGTTCGCCGAGGGCCGGGGCATGCACCTGCTTGCTCCGACCAACCGGCCATACGCACCCGTTGCCGAAGGCGAGGGCTCGCGCGACAAAGCTCATGGGTAACCGGCATTCACCCCATCCCCCGAGACGGTCTGCAGGGCACCCCCGAATGCGGCCGACGGACGAGACCGACTGATGGAGGCGTGAAGATGATCTCGACCTGTGATGGTCGGCAGCTCGAGGTGGTGGTGACCGGACTGGCCGACGGCGTGCCGCTGGTCTTCCATCACGGCACGCCGGGATCGGCTCGGCCGCTTCGCTATATGGAGCGGGCCGCGCACGAGCGTGGCCTGCGGTTTGTGACGTTCTCCCGGGCCGGCTACGGCGCCTCGACCCGAGCCCCGGGCCGGTCCGTGGTGGACGCGGTCACCGACGTCCGGGACGTGCTCGACCACCTCGGCGCCGCGCGCTGCCTGGTCGCGGGCTGGTCCGGGGGCGGTCCGCATGCCCTTGCGACGGCTGCGCGCCTGCCCGAGCGGGTCGCGGGGGCGCTGGTGATCGCCGGGGCCGCGCCGTACGACGCCGACGGCCTGAACTTTCTGGCCGGCATGGGCGAGGACAACGTCACGGAGTTCACCGCGGCCGCGCAGGGCGAGCAGGCGCTGCGCCCCTACCTGGAGAAGGAGGCCGAGGGGATGCGCGACACCGACGCGGCGGGCCTGATCGCGGGGTTGTCGAGCCTGCAACCGCCGGTGGATCGCGCAGTGCTGACCGACGAGTTCGGCGTGGACCTGACGGCCACCATCGCGCAGGCGTTGCGGCTGAGCGTCGACGGCTGGCTCGACGACGATCTCGCCTTCACCAAGGACTGGGGCTTCGACCTGGCCGAGATCACCGTGCCGGTCCACCTGTGGCAAGGCAGCGAGGACCTGATGGTGCCGTACGCCCATGGCACCTGGCTCGCCGCGCACGTGCCGGGGGTGACCGCCCACCTGGAACCGGGGCAGGGGCACCTGTCGGTGACGGTCGGCGCCTTCGGGCGCATGCTCGACGAGCTCGTCACTGCCCTCTGACCAGGCGCCGGTCGCCTGTGCGCTCCTTCCTCGGAGGTACGCCCTGAGAAAGCTCTGGCCTCAGACCCGCGCGCGGCGCCCACTGGTCACCGTTCTTCTTTGCGGCCGGGCCAGCGCGGGCGGCCAGCTCTGCAGGACGGCGTCGGTGATCAGCTCGAGTTCGTCGCGGGGGGCGCCGGCGGCGGCCTGTACCGCGACACCATTGCCGATCGTCATGACGTACCTGGTCAGCAGCGCCGGGTCGGTCTCGGCGGGCAGATCACCCTCGTCGACGGCCCGCTGAAAACGCTTCCGCAGCATGGCGCTGGTCTCGTCGCGCCAGTCGGCCAGCAACCCGCGGATGACCTGTCCGTCCTCGCCGCCGATCAGGGAGGCCCGCAGGCTGAGGCACCCGGTCGGGTATCCCGGCAGGGTGGCGCTGCGGACGGCACCGTGCAGGAAGACGGTGGCCACCCCGCGGGCGGTCGGCTCGACCACCGCCTCGGCACCGTACGACGCCGGGCCGTCGGCGTAGCGCGCCAGCGCCTTGCGGAACAGCTCTTCCTTGTTGCCGAAGGTGGCGTACATGCTCGTGCGGCTGATACCCATGGCCCCGGTCAGGTCGGGCAGGCTTGCACCCTCGTAGCCGTTCTGCCAAAACACCCGCATCGCCTTCTCGAGAGCCTCGTCGGCGTCGAAACCCCGGGGCCGGCCGACGGATGCGCTCTTCTGGATGTTCATGTGATCGAGCTTACCAATTGCGTACCGATCGATCCACAACTGCTACGTTGATTCTGCACCGACCAGTCGGTACGGAATTATCTGCTGGTCACAGCGGTTACGACGGCATCATCGAGAGCGAAGGAAGTTAGTCATGAGTGAGTTGACTGGGAAGACGGCCCTGGTCACTGGCGCCACCAGCGGCATCGGCCGGGCGACGGCGATCGCCCTGGCCGCGCGAGGCGCGAGCGTGGTGATTTCCGGGCGCAATCCCGAGCGCGGGGCCGAGGTGGTCGAGAAGATTCAGGCCGACGGCGGCACGGCCCGCTTCGTCGCCACCGACCTGGCCGACGAGGACGAGGTGCGCCGGCTGGCCCAGGAGGCCGGCGCGGTGGACGTCCTGGTCAACAGCGCCGGGGCCGGCGCCTTCGGCCCCAGCGCCAGCTTCACCACCGAGCAGTTCAACACGCTGTTCGACACCAACGTGCGTGCGATCTTCCTGCTGACTGCCGCCTTGGCGCCGAAGATGGCCGAACGCGGCGGCGGCAGCGTGATCAACATCAGCAGCGGATCCGCCGTGCTCGGCGACGAGAACAACGCGATCTACGTCGCCTCCAAGGGAGCGGTGAACGCCATCACCCGCGCCTTCGCCGCGGAGTACGGCCCGTCCAACGTACGGGTCAACGCAGTCTCTCCCGGCCCGATCTACACCAGCGTTCCCGCGATGTGGCTCGACCGGTACATCAACCTCATCCCGCTGCGCCGTGTCGGCCAGCCGGAGGATGTCGCCGAGGTGATCGCGTTTCTCGCCAGTCCCGGCGGGTCGTACATCAACGCGGCCGTCATCCCCGTGGACGGCGGCCTCACCGCGGTTGAGCCCCCGAAGCCCCCGGTGGAGACGACCGACTGAATCCAGAATGCATGACCTCAGCGGCCGGCTCGGGCAGGCACCCCGTCCGAGCCGGTGGGTCTCCCGCCGCCGCCGACCGGCGACCAGGGCGGTCACCATCGCGGCGGCCGGTAAGCGCGTCACGTCATCAGCTACCGGTCGGCGCAGAAGCGGTACGCCGACTTCCGCGCCAGTCGAAACACAAGAGAGAGCAGGTCAAGCCATGTCGGATTTCGACATCCAGGATTTCTACCGCCGCTACGTCGAAGTGATCAACGCGCACCAGTGGGACCGCGTGGGCGAG
>NZ_JAHWFK010000035.1 GCF_019710575.1 Paractinoplanes polyasparticus
GGCTCGCCGCGGCCGGAGTAGCGGTGGGCGAGGTGGCGGGCCAGCGGCAGCCACGCCTCGATCGCCCGGTCGCGCAGGCGGTGGCGGCGTGGGTGATCATGGGGCAGATCAGCGAGCGTGGCCAGGAGGTCGGAAGCGGTTTGCTCGGCGACGGACACGGTCATCGGAGGTCCTCCAGAGAGCGGGCAGAGAGCCGTGCCCGCACGCGGCGACCGTTCTGTGTTTCCACGCTAACCGAGAAGGGGAGGCTTGCCTAGCTGAAAGTACGAGGGTCACCCCGCAACCCCCTGGAGGTTGCGGGACCGCGACGGGATTTAATGTCGGGGCTCCGTGGTAAACAGCGGGGGCACAACCAGGCACCTCAAGACGGGAAACACCATGGCCATTCTCGGCATCGACATCGGCGGCTCCGGCGTCAAGGGGGCTCCGGTCGACACCGCCCGCGGCGAGTTGCTCGCCGAGCGGTACCGGGTGCCCACCCCGCAGCCGTCCGACGTCACCAGCGTCGTCGAGGCCGTCGCCGAGGTGGCGGCGCAGTTCGAGGGGCAGTACGACCGGGTCGGCATCACCTTCCCGGGCGTGGTGGTCGACGGGGTCACCCGCACGGCGGCGAACGTCGACAAGTCGTGGCTCGACGCGCCGGCCGCGCAGCTGTTCACCAACCGGCTCGGCACGCCCGTGTCCGTGCTCAACGACGCCGACGCGGCCGGGGTGGCCGAGGTGGCCTTCGGCGCGGGCCGCGACCAGACCGGCCTGATCATGATGCTCACGTTCGGCACCGGCATCGGCAGCGCGCTGTTCCTCGACGGCACCCTCATCCCCAACACCGAGTTCGGCCACCTCGAGCTCGACGGGCACGACGCCGAGCTCAAGGCCTCCGACCGCGCCCGCGAGACCGAGGACATGAGCTGGGAGAAGTGGGCCGGCCGGGTCCGCCGCTACCTGGCCCACGTCGAGATGCTGCTCTCCCCCCGGCTGTTCATCATCGGCGGCGGCGTCAGCAAGAAGTCCGACCGCTTCCTGCCGCTGATCGACATCCGTACGCCCATGGTCCCGGCCACGCTGCTCAACAACGCGGGCATCATCGGCGCGGCCCGCATCGCCGAGATCGACGGCGCCAGGAGTGCCGACGACGGAGTGACGCCGCACGAGGCCGGCGCCCGAGTGACGGAGTAGAGACGATGCCACGCACGATCGCCACCAACACCGAGGCCTCCCGCGAGGAACTGCTCGAGTTCCTGCGCCCCCGGCACCAGGCCATCCTGATGACCACCCGGCGCGACGGACGTCCCCAGGCCTCGCCCAACACCTGCGGCGTCGACACCGAGGGCCGCATCGTCATCTCGACCTATCCCGACCGGGCCAAGGTCTACAACCTCCGGCGCAACCCGCAGGTGTCGGTGTGCGTGCTCTCCGACGACTTCGGCGGCGCCTGGGTTCAGGTCGACGGCACGGCCGAGGTGCTCGACCTCCCCGAGTCGATCGAGCCCCTGGTCGAATACTTCCGGGTCATCTCGGGCGAGCACCCGGACTGGGCGGAATACCGCCAGGCCATGCGCGACCAGGGCAAGTCCCTGATCCGCATCACCATCGAGCGGTGGGGCCCGATCGCCACCGGCGGCTTCCCGGCCCGCCTGGCCTAGACGGCGGCCCGGCGTCAGCCCCGCCAGGCCTTCAGGCGCTTCGCCAGGGCCTTGCCGAGCGTCCGGGCCGTCGCCGCCTCCGACGCGGCGTTCTCGTAGCCGCGGCAGTCGATCACGGTCACGGCGTCGCCGATCCGCACCGCCGCGATGTAGGTGTTCCGCCACCGGCCGTTGTTCATCGGCCTGCCGTCGGCGTCCACTTCCTCGTACGACCGCTCGATCAGCACCGACTCGTCGCCCACGCCCAGCGGCAGCATGAGGCCGAACTGCGCGTCGAGCCCCCGCACCTGGCTGGTCGAGCACGCCTCGACGGCCCGGCGCAGGTCGGTCAGGTAGTCCTTCGCCCCGTCGCCGCGATAGACGCCGACGGTGTTGTAGACCCCGTCGTCGGGGATGCCCTTCGGGGGTGGGTTGTCCGGCTTGCGATAGCGCGACACGATCGACGCGCTGACGCCCAGCTGCTGCTGGCTCGGGAACGTCGCCGCCGGGCAGAACTCGGGCACGCCGAGCGGCCGGAACTGCGTGACGGTCGCGTTGGTGTCCTCCTGCCGCAGAGTCACCTGGTACGGGATCTCCGCCGGCATCGGCTCCTCGGTGACCGTCGGCTCGGTCGTGGGCGGCCGGGACGACGGCGCGGCCGGTGGGGACGAGGACGGCGAGGCCGGCGGGAGCGACGTGGGCAGTGACGGGGGCGCCGAGGACTGCGGCGTCCACCTGACGGCCGGGCCGGCTCCGAGGCCGCTGCCCGCCGGCGGGAGCACCGTATTCCCGCCGCTGCCGCTGTCGCTCGTCAACGCCCACCCGCTGCCGACCGCTCCCACGACGAGCACCGCGGTGGCCGCGGCGGCCGCCCGGGTCCGCCAGGCCGCTCGGCGGCGGGCGGCCTGGCGGCGCAGCTCGGACCCGGACAGCAACAGACCCCGTTCGCTGTCCGACGAGAGGGCCGCGAAGGCACGGCTCACGTCATCCGGCACCGGTCAGCCTCGCCAGTCCTCGAGCCGGGCGGCGGCCCGGCCGGCCAGTTGCTTCTCGAAGTCGGGCCGGGCGGCGCCCCAGCCCTCGTAGCCCTGCCCGTCGACCAGGGTGACCGCGTCGCCGATCCGGATCGCGGCGATGTACGTGTGGTTGCGCGACCCGTTGTCGAGAGGCTCCCCCTCGCCGTCCCTCGACTCGTAGGAACGGTCGATGAGAACCGACTCCTCGCCCACGCCCACGCCCAGCGAGCCCAGCGAGTCGAACTGCGCCTCGGCGTCGCCGACCTTGCCGCTCGGGCAGGCCTCGACCGCTCGCCGAAGCTCGGACAGGTAGTTCACGGCCCCGTCCCCGCGATAGACGGTGACAGTGTTGTAGACCGTGTCGTCGGGCACCGAGCCCGCTCCCGACTTCGGCCCACGGTAGAACATGCGCACCGTGGCTCGCACCCCCACCTGGGCCTCGCTCGGGAACTTGGCCTTCGAGCAGAAATCGAGCTGTTCGAAGGGATCCTCGACGCGGGCGACGTCCGAGAGGCCGGCATCGGAGTCCGACAGCAGCGCGCGGCCGGGAATCGACTTCGGGAGGGCCGGCGGGCGGGTGGTGGGACGCGTGGACGTTGGCGGGGGTGGCATGGACGAGCTCGGCGCCGACGAGGGCGCCGGGCTGGGCAGCAGGCTGGGCGTCGTGGTGGCCGGCGCTGAGGCGGCGCCGGTGCCGCTGATCGCCGGAGGCAGCCCGGTGTCGGGTCCGCCGTCGTCCGACATCGCCCAGCCGGCGCCGACGCCACCGGCCACGAGCACCGCAGCGGCGGTGGCCGTCACCGCGAGGCGGCGGGACCGGCGGCGGACGGCCTGGCGGCGCAGTTCCGGTCCGGAGAGCAGCAGGCCACGTTCGGTGTCCGAGGA
Organism: Paractinoplanes polyasparticus; assembly: GCF_019710575.1. Lineage (GTDB taxonomy): Bacteria > Actinomycetota > Actinomycetes > Mycobacteriales > Micromonosporaceae > Actinoplanes > Actinoplanes polyasparticus. The sequence continues at coordinate 3,524 of NZ_JAHWFK010000035.1, forward strand.
GAGCGCGGCGAACGCGCGTTCGACGTCCGGCGAGGGCTCAGTGTTCGGCATCGGTCACCTCCGGGGTGCGCGGCGGGGCGAGCATGGCGGCGAGCTCGGTGCGGCCGCGGTGCAGTCGTGAGGTCACGGTGCCGATCGGCGTGCCGGTCTCGGCCGCGATGGCCGCCACCGGCAGATCGAAGAGATAGTGCAGCGCGACCGCCCGTCGGACGGGTGCCGGCAGCCGCCGCAGCGCGGTGCTCAGCCAGACCGCTTCCTCGCTGGGTGGGCCGGCCGGCTCGGGCGGCCCGGCCCGGCGTACGGCAACTCGCCACCCGCTGAGCCGGCGCCACCGGTCGGTGGCCAGCCGGCCGACGGTCAGCCGCAGCCAGCCCTCGGGCGCCGGGTGGGCGACCAGCTTCCGCCAGTGGCGCCACGCCCTGGTGTACGCCTCCTGCACCACGTCCTGAGCTTCGGCGAGATCCCCGGTCAGCGCGTATCCGTAGCGGAGCATCCGCGCGGACGTGTCCCGGTAGAACTCGTCGAAGCTGTCCGCATCCCGCATCCGCGAACTCCCCGCTCGTCCTGGTTCGTGCACCGGTAACGCCCGGCGTGGCAAGAATGCTGCATCAGCCGAAAACTTTCTTCCCCGATTCACGCCACACAGCCGAAAGGCCGGCGCCCCGGGTGGGGCGCCGGCCTTCAGCGCAAGGTCAGTCGCGATGGCGCCCGCCGATGTCGCGGGCGCCGAAAACGGCCTCGGCTCCGCCTAGCCGTTTTCGGTGTCCGCGGCATCGGCCCCGGAGGGCGCAGTCCCCGCCGAGCCGGAGGCAAGGCCGGCAAGCTCAGCCTGCTCAGCGTCCAGGACGTAGAGCAGCGTGTCGCGGTGGATCGAGGCGACGGGCTCGAGCAGGTCGGGGTGGCGCAGCAGCACGGCCGCGTCCATGTCGCGGCGGTCGGGCTCGAGCAGGCGGCGGAACTCGGCCGGCGCCTTGCCGCTGCGGGCGTAGGGCAACGGCCGGTCCTGGGCCAGCGGCACGGCCGCGATCACGGCGTCGACGCCGCGCCGGGCCAGCTGCGGGTCGGCCAGCAGGCAGGCGGCCCAGCTGACCACGGTCTCGTCGACCCAGGTGCGCCAGCCCTCCTCCTCGGCCTCCTCGTCCTCGGGCTCGCTGCCGACACGCCAGTCGAGCACCGCCGAGCCGCCGGGGCCGGCGATGGCGACCAGCGCCGCGTCGACCTCGGTCGGGTAGCGCAGCCACGCCGCGACCGTGACGGCCTGACGGGCCTGCAGCTCCGACAGGGTGTGCGCGATCGTGTCCGCGCTCCCCGAAGGGTAAGCACGCGACAGCCAGTGCGTGCTCGCCGCGATGACGGGCGACAGCTCGACAGACGGTCCGGCCACGTGGGTACTCCTCCGCTCGGGCGCGGCACCAGGTCGGCCCGCGTCACACCGGATGACTCGGCGGCGGAACAGGGGTATCTGAGCAGGGGCACCGGAGTGGGACCGCACGGCAACCGACACGCTCCTGTGCCCGCTGCCGTCGACCTGGGGATGACCGAACTGGGACGCGTGGTGCGGGCGAGGCGCCCCGCTCGTGATCTTGACGGCGCTGCCGCGCGGCCGGCGGGCAAGGCGGGCGGGCGGGCGGGAAACATTATTTTGCCGGCCGGTAACGTTCCGATGATCAGACTCGGTAACCATGAACGGGTGATCACCGTAGTCGAATTGGCGGAATTCATCGGGGGCGCGAGGCCTCGCCTGGATGAGCCGGCCTGAGCGGACTCCGGTAGGTTGAGCGCATCGGCACGCCACCGTTTGCGGCGCCTCCACAGCGGAGAAGTATGCCCTGACGGCGGTCTGGTTTCGCCGAACCCGCCCGCGCCCTGAAGATTACGGTGGAGATCATGACCGGTCGCTTTCCCATCGAAGACGTGACGCCCTCGGTGTCGTGTGGCCGTTATCCCGCAAAGGCGGTCGTCGGCGAATTGGTGCCGGTTTCCGCGGTGTCCTATCGCGAAGGTCACGACGCTCTCGGCGTCAATGTGGTATGGCGCGGCCCCGACGGCGAATCCGAGCCGTTCACCCGCATGCGTCCCGGTGAGCCCGGCCTCGACCAGTGGCACGGGGTGATCCGGCCCGACCGGGTCGGCCGGTGGACGTTCACCGTGGAGGCGTTCGACGACCCGTACCGCACCTGGCGCAACGCGGTGGTGAAGAAGATCGGCGCCGGCCAGGGCCTCGAGGACCTGGCGAACGACCTGGCCGAGGGGGCCGAGGTCCTCGACCTGGCCACCAAGATCGTTCCGCACGGCGACGAGGAGCGGGTGCGCGACGCCGCGGCGGCCCTGCGCGACGAGCAGCGGTCACTGTTCGCCCGGGTCTCCCCCGCGCTCGACCTGGAAGAGCTGCTCTGGCACAACCCGGTGCGCCAGCTCGTGACGACCACCCGGTCGTACGCGATCTGGGTCGACCGCAAGCGCGCGCTCTACTCCGCGTGGTACGAGTTCTTCCCCCGCTCCGAGGGCGCCGAGATCGGCCCCGAGGCGACCCCGATCAAGCACGGCACGTTCGCCACCGCCGCCGAGCGCATCCCCGCGGTCGCCGGCATGGGCTTCAACGTTCTCTACCTGCCCCCGATCCACCCGATCGGCAAGATCAATCGCAAGGGCCGGAACAACACGCTGGTGGCCCGGCCCGAAGACGTGGGCTCGCCGTGGGCGATCGGCTCCGAAGAGGGCGGCCACGACGCGATCCACCCGCAGCTGGGCACGCTGGAGGACTTCCGGGCCTTCATCGCCACCGCCGAGGAGCACGGCCTCGAGGTCGCCATGGACCTGGCCCTGCAGGCCGCGCCCGACCACCCGTGGGTCAAGTCGAACCCCGAGTTCTTCACCCGGCGGGCCGACGGCACCATCGCGTACGCCGAGAACCCACCCAAGAAGTACCAGGACATCTACCCCATCAACTGGGACAACGACTACAAGACGCTGCGCGAGGAGGTCTATCGCGTCGTCATGCACTGGGTCGGCAACGGCGTCAAGATCTTCCGGGTCGACAACCCGCACACCAAGGCGATGAACTTCTGGCAGTGGCTGATCGCCAAGGTGAAGGAGACCAACCCCGAGGTGCTGTTCCTGGCCGAGGCGTTCACCCGGCCGGCGATCATGAACGGGCTCGGCAAGGTCGGCTTCACCCAGTCGTACACGTACTTCACCTGGCGCACCACGGCCTGGGAGATGCGGCAGTACATGGAGCAGTTGCTCACCACGATCGACTGGATGCGACCCAACTTCTGGCCCAACACGCCCGACATCCTGCACGAGTCGCTGCAGCACGGCGGCCCGCCGATGTTCCGAATTCGCGCGGTGCTGGCCAGCATGCTCACGCCGTCCTGGGGCATGTACTCCGGTTACGAGCTGTTCGAGCACGTCCCGCGGCCGGGCGCCGAGGAGTACATCGACAACGAGAAGTTCGAGCTCAAGCCGCGGGACTGGGCGGCGGCCGAGCGGACCGGACGGTCGCTGGCCCCGTACATCACCCGGCTCAACCAGATCCGTGACGAGAATCCGGCGTTGCACTGGCTGCGAAACCTGAGATTCCACGACATCGACAACGACTCGCTGCTGTGCTTCTCGAAGCGTGACCCCGACACCGGCAACACGGTTCTTGTGGTGGTCACGTTCGACTCGACGAGCGTGCAGTGGGGGAACACCGTGCTGAACATGCCGGAACTCGGCCTGGACTGGCACGACCGGTTCACGGTGGTCGACCAGATCACCGGGGCCACGTACGAGTGGGGGCAGCACAACGCCGTGCGGATCGATCCGTACGTCGAGCCGGCGCACGTGTTCGTGATCCAGCCGGCTAGTTAACAAGTACCTGCGGGTGGGTAGGTGGGGAACCTGATGGACCAGAACGAGCTCAGCGTGGATCCGGCCGAGGGCAGCCACGTCGAACAGGGCGTGGTGGAGCACCCGAACGCGGAGGACTTCGAACACGCCCGGACCCTGCCGGCCGACCGGACGTGGTTCCAGCGCGCCGTCTTCTACGAGGTTCTGGTCCGGGCGTTCTACGACTCCGGCACGGACGGCTCGGGCGACCTGCGCGGCCTGATCGAGCGGCTCGACTATCTGCAGTGGCTCGGCGTCGACTGCCTGTGGCTGCCGCCGTTCTACCAGTCGCCGCTGCGCGACGGCGGCTACGACATCAGCGACTTCTACCAGGTGCTGCCGGAGTTCGGCACGGTCGACGACTTCGTGGCCCTGCTCGACGCCGCCCACAAGCGCGGCATCCGGGTCATCACCGACCTGGTCATGAACCACACCTCGGACCAGCACCTGTGGTTCCAGGAGTCGCGGCGCGACCCGGACGGCCCGTACGGCGACTACTACGTCTGGAGCGACACCTCCGAGAAGTACCAGGACGCACGGGTCATCTTCGTCGACACCGAGGAGTCGAACTGGACGTTCGACCCGGTGCGGCGGCAGTTCTTCTGGCACCGGTTCTTCTCGCACCAGCCCGACCTCAATTACGACAACCCGGCCGTGCAGAACGCCATGCTCGACGTGCTGCGCTTCTGGCTCGACCTGGGCATCGACGGCTTCCGGCTCGACGCCGTGCCGTACCTGTTCGAGCGGGAGGGCACCAACGGCGAGAACCTGCCCGAGACGCACGCCTTCCTCAAGCACTGCCGCAAGGTGATCGACGACGAGTTCCCGGGACGGGTGCTGCTGGCGGAGGCCAACCAGTGGCCGGCCGACGTGGTCGAATACTTCGGCGACTCGAAGGCCGGCGGCGACGAGTGCCACATGGCGTTCCACTTCCCGCTGATGCCGCGCATCTTCATGGCGGTCCGGCGCGAGTCGCGCTTTCCCATCTCCGAGATCCTGGCCCAGACGCCGGCGATCCCGGACAACTGCCAGTGGGGCATCTTCCTGCGCAACCACGACGAGCTGACGCTCGAGATGGTGACCGACGAAGAGCGCGACTACATGTACGGCGAGTACGCCAAGGACCCGCGGATGAAGGCCAACGTGGGCATCCGCCGGCGGCTGGCCCCGCTGCTCGAGAACGACCGCAACCAGATGGAGCTGTTCACCGCCCTGCTGCTGTCGCTGCCGGGTTCGCCGGTGCTCTACTACGGCGACGAGATCGGCATGGGCGACAACATCTGGCTCGGTGACCGCGACGGCGTGCGCACCCCGATGCAGTGGACGCCGGACCGCAACGCCGGCTTCTCCACGGCCCACCCCGGGCGGCTCTACCTGCCGGCTAATCAAGACCCGGTGTACGGCTACCAAGCGGTGAACGTCGAGGCCCAGCGCGACAGTTCCACGTCGCTGCTGAACTGGACGCGTACGATGCTGGCGGTGCGACGCCGCCACGAAGCGTTCGCCGTCGGGACCTTCCGCGAACTGGGCGGATCCAACCCGTCGGTGCTGGCGTACCTGCGCGAGGACGGCGACGACGTCGTGCTCTGCGTGAACAACCTGTCGCGCTTCCCGCAACCGATCGAGCTGAACCTGCAGCACTGGAACGGGTACACCCCGGTCGAGCTGACCGGTCATGTGAACTTCCCGCGTATCGGCCAGCTGCCCTACCTGCTCACGCTCCCCGGGCACGGCTTCTACTGGTTCCAGCTGTGCGGGTCCGAGGAGAAGCAATGACGTTGCCTTTCGCCGAATGGCTGCCCCTCCAACGGTGGTACGCAGGCCGATCCCGCACCCTGTCGTCGGTCAAGGAGGCGTCGAGCACGGCGCTCGACGACGCCCTCGACCTGGTGCTGATCGACGTCGAGTACACCGACGGCAGTTCCGAGCGGTACCAGGTGGTGGTGGCCTGGGAGTCCGGCCCGATCGTCGAGTACAGCGAAGTGGCGACGATCGGCACCGACGGCGACCGGACGGGCTACGACGCGCTCTACGACACCGGCGCCGCCCGCAAGCTGCTGGCCCTGGTCGCGGCGGGCGGCACCCGCGGTGACGTCATCTTCGAGCCCGAGCCGGAGGCGACGTTCCCGATCGAGGCCTGGCCGCGCGTCTTCGACGCCGAGCAGAGCAACACCAGCGTCATCTTCGAACAGGACGCGATCCTGAAGGTGTTCCGCCGGGTGTCGCCCGGCATCAACCCCGACGTGGAGCTCAACCGCGTGCTCGGCCGCCGGGGCAACCCGCACGTGGCCCGGCTGCTCGGCTCGTTCCAGACCACCGAGGGCGGCGAGCCGTGCCCCTTGGGCATGGTCACGGCGTACGCGGGCAACTCGGCCGAGGGCTGGGCCATGGCCACAGCGTCGGCGCGCGACCTGTTCGCCGACGCCGAGATGGGCGCCGACGAGGTGGGCGGCGACTTCCAGGGCGAGTCCTACCGGCTGGGCGAGGCCGTCGCGGCGGTGCACGCCGACCTGGCCGCGGCGCTCGGCTCGGGCCCGTCGGTCTTCCCGGTCGACGCCATGCTGGCCCGGCTGCGCATCGCGGCCCAGGCGGTGGCCGAGATCCAGCAGTACGTGCCGTCGATCGAGGCACAGTTCCGCGAGCTCGACACCCGGCCCGTCGAGGTGCAGCGCGTCCACGGCGACCTGCACCTGGGCCAGGTGCTGCGGGTGCCCGAGGGCTGGTTGCTCATCGACTTCGAGGGTGAGCCCGGCCAGCCGCTCGACCAGCGCCGCATGCCCGACTCGCCGCTGCGCGACGTGGCCGGGGTGCTGCGCTCCTACGAATACGCGGCTTACCAGCTGCTCGTCGACCAGTCCGACGACGAGCACCTCGCGGCGCGCGCCCGCGAGTGGGTCGACCGGAACCGGGCCGCGTTCTGCGACGGCTACGCGAACGTGGCCGGGGCGGACCCTCGTGAGCAGGGCCCGCTGCTGGCGGCCTACGAACTCGACAAGGCGGTCTACGAGGCCGCGTACGAAGCCCGGCACCGGCCCGGTTGGCTGCGCATCCCCTTGCGCTCCATCGCGCGCCTCGTCGGCTGACGCCCAGGTAAAAGGAGATTCCCCTCGTGATCGGCCACTCCGCCAACTCGCTCGCCGCCGACCAGCGCGCCATGAACAGCGTGGTGGCCGGCGACACCCACGATCCGCACGGCATCCTCGGCGCCCATCCCGGCGGCGGCAACACGGTGATCCGCACCCTGCGCAAGGGGGCCAAGGCGGTGATCCTCGTGCACGAGGGCGAACGCACCGAGATGACCCGGGTGCACGCCGACGGCGTGTTCGCCGCCGAGGTGCCGGGTCTGGTGCTCGACTACCGCCTCGACGTCGACGGCGAGGTCGTCGACGACCCGTACCGGCACCTGCCGACGCTGGGCGAGCTCGACCTGCACCTGATCGGCGAGGGCCGGCACGAGAAGCTGTGGAAGGTGCTCGGCGCGCAACCCCGCGAGAGCGGCGTCGGGTTCGCCGTCTGGGCCCCGGGCGCCCGCGGCGTGCAGGTGATCGGCGACTTCACGGGCTGGGGCCCGTACGACGGCTGGCCGATGCGCTCGCTCGGCTCCAGCGGCGTCTGGGAGATCTACCTGCCCGACGCCAAGGTCGGCAGCAAGTACAAGTTCAAGATCCTCGGACGGGACGGGGTGTGGCGCGAGCACGCCGACCCGCTCGCCCAGCACACCGAGGTGCCGCCGGCCACCGCGTCGGTCGTCTACGACTCGTCGTACGAGTGGTCGGACGAGACGTGGATGGCCGAGCGCGCCACCAAGCAGTGGCACCAGGAGCCGATGAGCGCCTACGAGGTGCACCTGGGCTCGTGGCGTCCCGGCCTGACCTACACCGAGCTGGCCGACCAGCTGGTCGAGTACGTCCTCGAGACCGGCTTCACGCACGTCGAGCTGATGCCCGTGATGGAGCACCCGTTCGGCGGCTCGTGGGGCTACCAGGTCACCGGCTACTACGCGCCGACGTCGCGCTTCGGCACCCCCGACGAGTTCCGCCACCTGGTCGACAAGCTGCACCAGGCCGGCATCGGCGTGATCCTGGACTGGGTGCCCGCGCACTTCCCGAAGGACGAGTGGGCGCTGGCCCGCTTCGACGGTACTCCCCTGTACGAGCACGGTGACTGGCGTCGCGGCGAGCACCCCGACTGGGGCACGTACGTCTTCGACTTCGGCCGCAAGGAGGTCCGTAACTTCCTGGTGGCCAACGCGCTCTACTGGTGCGAGGAGTTCCACGCCGACGGCCTGCGGGTCGACGCCGTGGCTTCGATGCTCTACCTCGACTACTCGCGCAAGGACGGCGAGTGGACCCCCAACCAGTACGGCGGCCGCGAGAACCTGGACGCGATCAGCTTCCTGCAGGAGATGAACGCGACCGTCTACAAGAACTACCCGGGCGCGATCACCATCGCCGAGGAGTCGACGGCGTGGCCGGGCGTCACCCGCCCCACCCACCTGGGCGGCCTCGGGTTCGGTTTCAAGTGGAACATGGGCTGGATGAACGACACCCTGTCGTACATCGAGAAGGAGCCCATCTACCGCCAGTGGCACCACCACCAGATGACCTTCGCGACGGTGTACGCCTGGAGCGAGAACTACATCCTGCCGATCAGCCACGACGAGGTCGTGCACGGGAAGGGCTCGCTGGCCGGCAAGATGCCCGGCGACCTGTGGCAGAAGCTGGCCAACACGCGCGCGCTGCTGGGCTTCATGTGGGCCTTCACCGGCAAGCAGCTGCTGTTCATGGGCAGCGAGATGGGCGACCTGCGCGAGTGGAGCGAGGAGCGGGGGCTCGACTGGGAGTTGCCGGACGACCCGCAGTTCGGCGGTGTGCAGGCTCTGGTGAAAGACCTGAACCGGGTCTACAAGGAGTCGCCCGCGCTGTGGACCCAGGACACGTCGGCCAGCGGCTTCCGCTGGATCACCAGCGAGGACTCGCAACACAACACGTTCTCGTTCGTCCGGTTCCCGCCCAACGGCGACCCGGTGGCCTGCGTCGTCAACTTCGCGGCAGTCCCGCACGAGGGCTACCGCATCGGCCTGCCCCGGCCCGGCCGGTGGGCCGAGGTGATCAACACCGACAGCGACCTGTACGGCGGTTCCGGCGTCGGCAACCTGGGCGAAGTGCAGACCGACGACATGCCGTGGCACGGCTTCGACCACTCGGTGTCGCTGCGGGTGCCCCCGCTGGGCGCGGTCTGGCTTCGCCTGGAGCCGTGACGACGGAGTCGCGCCCGGCCACCGACCGGGCGCGCATTATCGTCCGCCCGTAGATTCACCACGGTCCTCTGTCACGAAGTTGACAGGCGCCTTCAACCCTTCGACGTTCGTCAATAGGTTCGAGCAAAGCCCGCCGGGGTGCTCCCCGGCGGGCCACAACCTGACGGAGGGTGCGACATGGAAAGTCAGGCGCTGGACACCACCGACCTCGAGACGGCCGACGACGACCTGCTGGCCGAGCTCAGCCCCGCCCTGCGCGCGGCCGTGGAGCGGGTCTACGCCCCCGACGACCACGGCGGCGCCGGCGGCTTCAACTCGTTCGTGGACGCCGATCTCTAGTTCGCCCGCCGATGGACGGCCGCTGGCCCGACGACCTCGACGTGACCGCGCTGACGGCGCAGGGGTGGCGGCCGAAACGCTTCAACCAGTTCGTCGTCAAGATCCACAGCCGCTGCAACCTGGCCTGCGGATACTGCTACGTCTACGAGTCGGCCGACCAGAGCTGGCGCGACCAGCCCAAGATCATGACCGAGGCGGTCCTCACCGAGGCCTGCCGGCAGATCGACGAGCACGCCGGGGCGACGGTGAGCCTGGTCTTCCACGGCGGCGAGCCGCTGCTGGCCGGGGCCGCGCATCTTGACCGGCTGGCCGCAGCCGCGACCTCGATTCTGAGCCCGGGCCGGCGGTTGCGGCTCGGACTGCAGACCAACGGGTTGCTCCTGGATCCCCGGATGATCGAGGTCTGCGACCGCTGGGGCATCCGGGTGGCGGTGAGCCTGGACGGCGACGAGGCCGGCCACGACCGCCACCGCAAGTTTCGCGACGGCAGCGGCAGCCACGCCGGGGTCGCCCGGGGTCTGCGACTGCTGCAGCAGCACCGGCACCTGTACGCCGGCCTGCTGTGCACGGTTGACCTGGCCAACGACCCGGTGACGACCTACGAGGCGCTGCTGGAGTTCGAGCCGCCGACGGTGGACTTCCTGCTGCCGCACGCGAACTGGACCACTCCCCCGGTCGGCGCGCGGGCCGCGTACGGGCAATGGTTGTCCCAGATCTTCGACCGCTGGTTCGACGCGCCGGTCCGGGAGTCCGGCGTGCGGCTCTTCGACGACATCCTGGCCCTGACGCTCGGCGGCACGGGCACGTCGGAATCGGTGGGCCTGCAACCGATCCGGGTCGCAGTGATCGAGACCGACGGCGCGGTCGAGCAGGTCGACACGCTGAAGACCGCCTTCGCCGGCGCCACCCGGGTGCACGCCGCGGCCGGTGGCAACCCGCTCGATCAGGCTCTGCGGCAACCGCAGATCGTCGCGCGGCAGCTGGGAGCGGAGGCGCTGTGCCGGACCTGCCGCGACTGCGAGATCCACGAGATCTGCGGCGGCGGCAACTACACCCACCGCTTCCACGCCGGGAACGGCTTCCTCAACCCGTCGGTCTACTGCTCCGACCTGACGTTCCTCATCGGCCACATCCGGGCCCGCGTGTCCGGCGAGCTCGCGAAGATCCGCACAAGGAGGCCGACGGGTGGAGACTAGGGCCGGCACGCTGGTGCGCGACCTCGGCACGGGATTCGGAACGCCCGGGAACCTGGCCCTGCTGGCCGCCGGTCAGCGTCAGAAGCGCCAGGTGCTGCTGCGCATGCTGCTCAGCGACGCCGCCGGCGTCGAGGGCTCCGGCCTGGCCGAGGCGGCGCCGCACATCACCGGCGAGATGCTCGACTACCCGAACGTCGGCGTCTGGCTCGTGCGCTGCATCCGGCGGATCGCCCACCCCGACAGCCGCGAGGACGTGCCGCTCTGGGCCGACCTCGGCTATCTGGGCTGGCTGCGGGCGGCTGCGTTCGTCACCGCACGTCAGGCCGGCAGCGTCGAGGTCGTCGTGCGGGACGGCGTGGTCATGCTGCCCGGTCTGGGGCTGGCCCGGCTCGGACCGCCCGGGACGTACGGCCACGCGACGCTGACCGGGTCGTTCGAGTTCACGATGGGCGACACCCGGCTGGTGGTGCGCGACGCCGGTGGCGAGGGCGACGAGCGGTGGCTGCCGCTGCGCAAGCTGGGCTCGACGTACTCGACCTTGCGGACGGTCCACCTGGATGATCTCGACCCGTTCCGGGACTTCTCCGATCCGTACACAGAAGCGCAATTGACGGCCCCGCCGCCGCGCCTGACCGCGGCCCAGGCGGCACAGTGGTCACGAGCCTTCGCGGGCGCGCTCGAGATCCTCCGGCGGCAGCACGAGGGCTACTCGACCGGCATCGACGAGGTGCTGCGCACGGTGGTGCCGCTGACCGCGGAACCGGTGGCCAACGGGGTCAGCAACACCTCACTGCACGCGTACGGCGGGGTGAACATGAGCGCCGCGGGCGGTCCGCAGCAGTTCGCGCTGACGCTCATCCACGAATGCCAGCACGCCAAGCTCACCGCGCTCAGCGACCAGGCCGAACTGCAGAAGCCCTCGACGGTCAGGGATTTGTACGCGCCGTGGCGGGACGACCCGCGTCCGCTGACCGGCCTGCTGCAGGGCATCTACGCGCACATCGGCGTCACCGACTTCTGGCGGGTCTACCGGCGCGAGGCCGGCCCGAAGTCCACGATGGCCGACGTCGAGTTCGCCCGCTGGCGCACCCAGGTGCGGCAGGCGCTGCTCGTCGCGGCCGCGTCGCCGCTGCTGACCGAGGCCGGCACAGCCTTCGTCGAGGCCATGGGCGCGGCGATCCGGCACTGGTCGCACGAGACCGTGCCCGCCCGGCTCGAGACGCTGGCGCGGGAGTCGTCGGCCGGCCACCTGGTGGCGTGGCGGATCCGCAACATGACCGTGAACGTCGACGACCTGCGCGATCGCTGGACGCGAGGGCTCGACGCGGGCGACCTGCCCGAGGCGCGGGTGGTCCCGGGCGACGTCCCGCTGCGCAGCCGGCTGCCGGTCGGGTACGTCAAGATGAACCGGGCCGCGGGCGTCGAACCGGGCCCGGACACCCCGCCCGCCGACCTCGCCTACACCGACGGCGACTACGAACGGGCGCTGGCGCTCTATCAGGCCGAGACCCCCGACACGCCGGAGTCGTGGGCGGGACTGGCACTCTGCCTACGGCAACTCTCCGACGAGCAGTCGGTATCGGCGCTGTTCCAGCGGCCCGAGGTGGTGGCCGCCCTGTGGCGAGCCACGCGGGCCGACGTCGTCCAGCTGACCATGTGGCTCTCCTCTTGATCCTGCGCAACCGGCGCTTCCTGGCCCTGTGGAGCGGCAACGCCCTGTCGCTGATCGGCACGGCCGGCGTCCGCATCGCCTATCCATTGCTGGCGCTGGCCCTGTTCGACTCGCCGGCGCTGGCCGGCTGGGTCGCCTTCGCCGCCACCGTGCCCAACCTGCTGCTCCAGGTGCCGGCGGGCCTGCTCGCCGACACGGTCAACCGGCGCACGCTCATGCTGGTGACCCAGGCAGCCGGGCTGGTCGCCACGGCCGCGGTGCTGCTGGCGGCGGCAGCCGACCTGCGCGCGACGGCAATCGTGCTGGTGGTGGCGGCCGTGATCGAAGGCTCGGCGTTCGTCTTCTTCACCATCGCCGAGGTGGGCGCGGTGCGCGACGTCGTCGACGAGCAGCAGCGTACGGTCGCCTTCTCGTGGCTCGAGGCCGAGCAGCCCATCGGCAACCTCGCCGGCCGCGCGGTCGGCGGCGCCCTCTTCGACCTCTCCCGCTGGGCGCCGTTCGGTCTCAACGCCTTCTCGTACGTCTTCTGCCTGCTCACCCTGGCGGCCATGCCCAAGCGCCTGTTCGCACCCCGCGCTTCCGGTTCCCGAGCCCGCTTCTGGCCGAGCCTGGCGGAGGGCCTCGTCTGGCTGTGGCGCATCCCGTTCCTGCGCGTCACCAGCCTGGTCACCGGCTTCACCAACATGGTCTTCCAGTGCGTCATCATGCTCGTGCTGGTGGTCGCCACCCGCGACGACCGTCCGGCCTGGACGGTGGGCGTCATCCTGGCCGCAGCCGGGGTCGGTGGCCTGCTGGCGTCGCTGGTCACCCCGCGCCTGGAACGCGCCTTCCCGGCCCGCACCCTCTTCCTGGCCTGCGTCTGGGTGTGGACGCTGCTGCTGGCGATGATCGCGCTGAGCACCCATCCCCTGGCGCTGGCGATCGCCTGGGGCGGCGTGGGCGCGGTCGGCACGGTCGTCGCCATCACACTGACCGTCACCCGGGCCCGCGCTGTCCCCGACGGCATGCTGGGACGCATCGTCAGCGCCGCCGCCGTCATCACCGACGGCGCCGTCCCGATCGGCGCCCTCGCCGGCGGCTATCTGCTGGCCGCCACCAGCCCCGGGACGACCGCCCAGATCCTGCTGATCGCCATGCTCGCCGCCGCCCTCCTGTGCACCCGGTTCCTGCGACCCGCTCCCCAGCCGGCAACTCTGTCCTGACCTGCGAGCCGCTCTACCGCTTCCGGCATGTCCAGGACACAAGTCCGCTGATGGTGTCGTCGGGCCGGCTGCCCTCACGCCTGTTCGCCACGGCCGTGAACGTCCACGAGCCGCCGCCCTTGCCGTCGGTGGTCGCCTCGCTCATGGTGCTGTCCGACCAGACGCTGTAGATGGAGCTGTCGATCGCGATGAACGGGCGCGCGTCGGTCGCGACAAGCTGATCCTTCGGGTACGTGCCGGGCCCGGCATAGTCGGCGATCCGCACCTCCAGGCTGACGGAGTGATCGCCCGTCGGGCCGTCGAGCTCGCCGGGCGCCAGGTACTGCTTCGCGGCGGTGCCCTTCGCGTACTCCGCGCAGGTCTTCAGGGAATGCAGGCCGCCGGACGGTGCGGTCGCGGTCGTCACGCCCTTGACGGTGACGGCGCCGGTGATGTCGACCCTGACGGTGACCTCGGGGCCGAGGGCGGCTTCCACCTCGTCGGAGATCTCGCTGCCGGGAGGGCCGGTGTCCAGGACCGGGCCGGGGTCCGCCTCAGCGATGCCACACGCGGCGAGGGTCGAGAGCACGATGATGGTCGTCAGGGTCGAGGCGGTCCGTCGAGCGCTGAGCATGGTGTCACTCCTTGTCTGGCCTGTGCGAACAGCGTGGAGGCCACCGCCAAAGAAAGGCCAAAGACCGGAGGCGCGGTAACACGTACGAGGACCGCTCGGCCGCGGGATCAGGTGAGGGCGGCGACCAGCAGGGCGAACGCGGCGATGATGACGGCGACGCGGACGTAGTGGAAACGGTCCCAGCGGTTCATCTGCTGCTTCCAGTCCGCGGGCCGGTTGTCGGGGGTCCACGTCTTGCTCCGGTTGTTGATCGGGACGAGCAGGAGGACCGACATGACCACGCTGAGGATCAGCAGCGCGCCGGCGGTGATGACGAGACCGATGCCGTCGTGATCCCATCCGGCGACGGCCCAGACGGCGACGAGGACGAGCGAGGCGATGTACCAGACCGGCATCACGGCGCCGAGCATCCGGCCGCCGTGGGCACGGCCGCTCTGACCGCTGTCGCCCGGGAGGGCATCGAGAATCCGGTTGAGCACGAAGGCGACAGCGAACTCCACCCCCACCATGACGCCGACGACCACCGTGGTGATCACCTGAAGTGAGTCGAGCATGATGCTCCTCCTGATTTCTAGCATTGATAGCGTCCGGGGCAACGCTAGCATTCGAACGCTCGGATTTCTAGCGTCGCTAGCTCACGTGCGGCACAGGCTCCCCAGGTCGCCGCCCGGCCGGTAGCGTCCGTTCCCGACTCGAGGAGGCGACGGCATGCCGTATCTGAGCGGTGGACGGATCGGTTTCGGGGCCATGCAACTACCCACGTCGCCGGAAGCGCGTGAATCGTCGGTGTTGCTGCTGCGGAGGGCCGTCGAACTGGGCGTCCCGCTCATCGACACGGCGTACCTCTACGGCGGCGGAGCCAACGAAGAGCTCATCGCCGAGGCCCTGCACCCGTACCCCGCCGATGTCCTCATCACGACGAAGGTGGGCGTCTCCGGTTCGGGTCCGCTCAGCGACTGGCGGCTCGACGGCCGCCCCGATTCACTGCGCCGCCAGGTGGACGGCTGCCTGCAACGGTTGCGGCTGGAACGGATCGAGCTGTTGCAACTGCACCGCGTCGACCCGTCGGTGCCGCTGGCCGACCAGGTCGGCACTCTGGCCGAGCTGGCCGCCGAGGGCAAGGCGGCCCGGATCGGCCTCTCCGAGGTCTCGGTCGACGAGCTGGAGCAGGCCCGCAGGATCACGGAGATAGCCACCGTCCAGAATCGCTACAACTTCGCCGACCGCACCCACGAACCGGTCCTGCGGGCGTGCACCCGCCTGGGCATCACGTTCCTGCCGTGGCGGCCGCTCGCGCACGAGGGCGGCGAAGTCGATGCGGTGGCCGCCGAGCTGTCCGCGACCGCCGCCCAGGTCGTCCTCGCCTGGCTGTTGACCCGCTCCCCCGTCATGCTTCCCATTCCGGGCACGTCGTCCGTCGCCCACCTGGAGGAGAACCTGGCCGCCGGCCGTCTGCGCCTGACCGCGGACCAGCAATCGCGGCTCGCGCCCGACAGTTCTTGACGTCGGTGTCGAAGTGCGGTCGGAGCAGGCCGCTGCCAGGGGAACTCCAGCGCGGGCGCCGTGCGGGGCGACCGCTGCGAGCGCCGTGCCAAGCGACCGCTACGAGCGCCGTGCCAAGGCGACCGCTACGAGCGCCGTGCCAAGGCGACCGCTACGAGCGCGGTGCGGGGCGGCCGCTGCGGGGCGCCGGTTGCCATCAGGCGACGACAAGCACACGGCCGCGCAACTGGGCTCGATCCGCCTGCCGCCGAGCGAAGGGGCCGCGCCCACCGGGCGCGGTGGGCGACCATGGGGGGATGAGCCGACTGCCAAGCGTCACGCTCGTGCCGTTCACCGAGGCGTTTCTGCCCGTCGTGCAGGTGTGGTTCACCGACGCCGAGGTGCAACGGTGGCTGGGCGGGCCGGACTGGCCGGCGCGGTCCCTGCGGCTACGCGGACATGGCGTCGGTGAGATCTTCCGGGGGCGGCGGGTGCTGCGCGATCACACGTGGGTGGCGCTCGACGACCACGAGGTTCCCGTCGCCCTGACCGGCGGGGACGTCTACGACCCCGGCCCTGAACTGGGATTCGCCTACGTCGTCGATCCGGCGCGGTGGCGGCAGGGCTACGGCGCGGCGACGCTGCGGGCCATGGTCGCCCACCCGGACGTGGCCGACGTCGCGTTCTTCACCGCCGGCATCGAGCCCGAGAACGTGGCGAGCGCCCGCTGCCTCGCCGCCGTGGGCTTCCGCCCCGACGATCCTGAGCCGGACCACGAGGGCATCGTCTACCACCTGCTGCGCCGCACGCCAACCGGCTGATGAGCAGCCGGCGAAGCTCGCCGACCGCACGTCCCAACCCCAGCGCGTCACGAGACGACCGCACGTCCCAACCCCAGCGCGTCACGAGACGACCGCACGTCTCAGGTCCAGCGCGTCACGAGACGACCGCACGTCTCAGGTCCAGCGCGTCGCGAGACGGTCGAACGTCGCGTCGTCGCTGTGCCGGGGAATCACGCAGGCCAGCTGGCCGCCGGGTATCCGCAGGATGTGACAGTCGAGCCACTGGTCGATCTGCTCGGCGCCCAGCGCGATCAGGCGGGCCGTCTCGGCCTCGACGTCGTCGGTCTCGAAGTCGAGATGGTAGCGAGCGGTGCCGTCGATCGACTGGATCGCCAGCGTCAGCCCCGGCAGCACGCCGGGCAACGACAGGAACTGCGGCTCGCCCGGCGGCGACGTGGGCGTCACCCCCAGCGCGGCCGACCAGAACGCGGCGGCGCTGCCGGTTTCCTCTTTCGGCACGTCGATCAGGATCGTGGACAGACGACTGCGATGGGCCATGCGAGCACCCAACCACAGGGGTACGACAGTTTCCGGGCGAGCTTCTCAGGGCGAGGGGATCAGCCACTCGTTCGACAGGAGGCCGTAGATCAGGTCGTCGGTCCACTCGCCCTTGATGTAGGTCTGCTGGCGCAGCTTGCCCTCGAGGGTGAAGCCGAGCCGTTCCAGCAGCCCGGCCGAGGCCAGGTTGCGGGCGTCGCACTCGCCGGCCACCTTGTGCAGGCCCTGCACCCGGAAGAGCCGGTCGAGCACGGCCGTGACCGCCTCGAAGGCGTGCCCCTGCTTCTGGTGCTGCTTGGCCAGGGTGAAGCCGATCTCGGCCTGCTTCAGGTTGTCGTGCAGGTGGACCGCCACGTCGCCGACGAGCACGTGGTCGGCGGTGCGCTCGATCGCGTACTGGAACCAGCCCGGCTTGTCGGGGTCGGAGGCGATGAAGTTGGCCACCGCCGTCTCGGCCCGCAACA
The DNA here is from genome assembly GCF_019710575.1 of Paractinoplanes polyasparticus. GTDB lineage: Bacteria > Actinomycetota > Actinomycetes > Mycobacteriales > Micromonosporaceae > Actinoplanes > Actinoplanes polyasparticus. The sequence goes on from NZ_JAHWFK010000035.1 coordinate 20,965, forward strand.
ACGGGAACGGCGCGTCCCACGACTGGTAACGCGCGACCTCCGGCTCCGACCGGTAGGCGGCGAGGACGGCGGCGTCCGCCGGGCGGAAGCGCCGCAGCACCAGCCTCTCGGTCGCGATCAACATTCGCCGAGGATAAACCCCGACAGTGCAGGCAGGAGCCGAGACACCACCCGATACAGTGACGGCTTCTGATTTCTCCGGGACTGGGGGCGGTCATGCGTCCGGAGCCACTGCGTCCGCACGATCCGGCCCGGCTGGGCTCGTACGAGCTTGTCGGCCGGCTCGGCGAGGGCGGCATGGGCACCGTCTACCTGGCGAGGACGGCTGCGGGGGCGCAGGTCGCGGTCAAGGTGGTGCGGGCCGACCTGTCGCCGGACGACGAGTTCCGCCGGCGGTTCCGCAGCGAGGTGGCGCGCGCCCGGCAGGTGCCCCCGTTCTGCACGGCCGAGGTGCTGGACGCCGACCCCGACGCGGAACACCCCTACCTCGTCGTCGAGTACGTCGACGGGCCGACGCTGGCGCAGGTGGTCGACGAGCGCGGCCCGCTCACCGCGGCCAACCTCCACAGTGTCGCGATCGGCGTGGCGACCGCGCTCACCGCGATCCACGGCGCCGGTGTGATCCACCGCGATCTCAAGCCGCGCAACGTGTTGCTCGCGCCGGGCACGCCCAAGGTGATCGATTTCGGCATTGCGCGGGCCGTCGGGGGCACCGCCACCGGCAACACCGCGCCCGAGTTCATGATGGGCACCGTGGCCTACATGGCGCCCGAGCGGTTCGGGGACGCCGACGTGCCGCTGACCGCCGCGGCCGACATCTTCGCGTGGGGCGGCGTGGTCATGTACGCCGGCACCGGGCGCACCCCGTTCGGGGGCGACTCGCCGCTGGCCACGGCCGGGCGCATCCTCACGCAGCAGCCGGATCTGTCCGGCCTGGGTGGTCCGTTGCGCGAGCTGGTCTCGTCCGCCCTGAGCAAGGACCCGGCCGACCGGCCCTCCGCCCGCGAACTGCTCGACATGCTGGTGGCCGGCCCGTCCCGGCCCGCTGCCACCGCCGCCGCCCTGGCCGGTCAGCCCGACCTGCGCGCCGCCGCCAATCAGGCCCAGTCGGTGACCGGCCTGCTGACGGCGCCTGCGCCCGGCGAGCCGCCCGCCTCCGGCGAGCCGCCCACGCCCGAGGGGCCGACCGTGCCGGTGTCGGCCGTGCCGGGCATGGTCGAGCCGGATCAGGAGAGCCGTGGCCGCCGCTGGTTCCTGCCGGCCGCGATCGCGCTGCTGGTGATGGCCGTGATCGCGGGCACGATGATGCTGGTCTTCGGCTCGCCCGCCGACCAGGTGGCCGGCCCGGGCGAGCCCGTCCCGTCGACCGCGTCGCCGCTGCCGTCGGCGCCGCCCGCGGGCCCGTTGCTGCTCGCCGACGATCTCGACCGGAACCGGTTGTGGCTCGCCAAGACCGAGCCCGACGGCAAGTCGTCGTGCGTGTTCACCGGCGGCGAGCTGCACGTCCGGATCGACGGGAAGCCGCTCTACAAGTGCCGCGGCCCGCAGGACACGCTGCCCGACGACCTCAGCATCGACGTCGGCGTCCGGCTGGTCAGCGACGGGGCGTGCGCGGCGATCTGGTACCACTTCAAGCTGCCCCGCGGCGGTCACCTCGTCCGCATCTGCCAGGACAACATCTTCGTCGGCACGCACCAGAGCGCCGAGGTCAGCGTGACCCGTACGCTGCCGCTCGACAACCCGATCCAGGTGGGTGGCCCGCCGGTGCGCATCGGCCTGCACGTGGCCGGCGACGTGGTGACTGTGTCCCGCGACGGGGTGGCGCTGGGCGAGGCGCCGCTGGGCGACGCCGAGATCACCGGCAACCGGGTGCTGCTGGGCGTCTTCCTCGACCGCGACACACCCGACTCCGGGTCGGCCGAGGTCGCCTTCGACCACATCGAGGTGCGGGAACCGGGCCGGCCCGGCCCCCGCTGATCCCGATCAGTCCTTCGACAGGCCCGCGCGGCGCAGCGCGTCGGCCATCGCCCCGCCGTTGAAGCTGGCCGGCGACTGCTGCTTCTGCTGCCGCTGACCGCCGCCCTGACGGGGTTGCCCGCCCTGACGCGGCTGGCCGCCCTGCTGCCGGGGGCGCCCCTGACCCTGGCCGCCCTGGCCGCCGCCCTGCTTGGGGCGGTCGTCGCGCGGCTTGCGGGACGGCTCGTCGGTCAGCCGCATGGTCAGCGAGATCCGCTTGCGCGCCTCGTCGACCTCGACCACGCGCACCTTGACCACGTCGCCCGACTTCACGACCTCGCGCGGGTCCTTGACGAAGGTGTTCGACAGCGCCGACACGTGCACGAGCCCGTCCTGGTGGACGCCGATGTCGACGAACGCGCCGAACGCGGCCACGTTGGTGACCACGCCCTCGAGCACCATGCCCGGCTTGAGGTGGCCGATCTTCTCGACTCCCTCGGCGAAGGTGGCCGTGGTGAAGCCGGGGCGCGGGTCGCGGCCCGGCTTGTCCAGCTCACGCAGGATGTCGGTGACGGTGAGGACGCCGACCGTGTCGCTGACGAACTGCTCGGGCCGCAGCGCCTTCAGCAGCGGGCTGTTGCCGATCAGCGACTTGATGTCGGTTCCCGCCGAAGCCAGGATCGTGCGGACCACCGGATACGACTCCGGGTGCACCGCGGACGAGTCGAGCGGGTCGTCGCCGTCCGGGATGCGGAGGAAGCCGGCGCACTGCTCGAACGCCTTGGGGCCGAGCCGGGCGACCTTCTTGATCTCGCTGCGGTTCTTGAACGGCCCGTTCGAGTCGCGGTGCAGCACGATGTTCTCGGCCAGGCCCGCGCCGATGCCGGAGACCCGGGAGAGCAGCGGCGCCGACGCGGTGTTGACGTCCACGCCGACCGCGTTCACACAGTCTTCCACGACGGCGTCGAGCGACTTGGACAGCTTGGACTCGGACAGGTCGTGCTGGTACTGGCCGACGCCGATCGAGCGCGGGTCGATCTTCACCAGCTCCGCGAGGGGGTCCTGCAGGCGGCGGGCGATCGAGACGGCCCCGCGCAGCGACACGTCCATGCCGGGCAGCTCCTGGGCCGCGTACGCGGAAGCGGAGTACACCGACGCCCCGGCCTCCGAGACCATCACCTTGGTCAGCTTGGCCTCGGGGTGGCGCTTGATCAGGTCGCCGGCGAGCTTGTCGGTCTCGCGCGAGGCGGTGCCGTTGCCGATCGCGATCAGGTCGACGTTGTGCTTGCTGGCCAGGGCCGCGAGCCGGTGGATCGATTCGTCCCACTTGTTCTGCGGGACATGCGGGTAGATCACGTCGGTCGCGACGACCTTGCCGGTCGCGTCGACCACGGCCACCTTCACGCCCGTACGGAATCCGGGGTCGAGGCCCATGGTGGCCCGGGTTCCCGCGGGCGCGGCGAGCAGAAGGTCGCGCAGGTTGGCCGCGAAGACCCGGACCGCTTCGTCCTCGGCCGCCTGCCACAGCCGTACGCGAAGGTCGGCCCCGAGGTGGATGAGGACCCTGGTCCGCCAGGCCCAGCGCACCGTGTCGAGCAGCCAGCGGTCGCCCGCCCGGCCGTGGTCGGCGATGTTGTTGCGGGCGGCGATGCGCGGCTCGAAGGTGGACTCGTCCTCGGGCTCGGGCTCCATCGTCAGGTCGAGCACGTCCTCCTTCTCGCCCCTGAACATGGCCAGGATGCGGTGCGAGGGCAGCTTTGCGTACGGCTCGGCGAAGTCGAAGTAGTCGGCGAACTTCGCGCCCTCGGTCTCCTTCCCCTCGCGCACCTTGGCCACCAGCCGGCCCCTGGTCCACATGCGTTCGCGCAGCTCGCCGATCAGGTCGGCGTCCTCGGCGAAGCGCTCGATCAGGATCGCCCGGGCGCCGTCGAGGGCAGCCTGCACGTCGGCCACCTCTTCGGTGGTGAACGCGGCGGCCGTCGCCTTCGGGTCGAGCGTGGGGTCGTTGAGCAACTGGTCGGCCAGGGGCTCGAGGCCGGCCTCACGGGCGATCTGGGCCCGCGTACGCCGCTTGGGCTTGTACGGAAGGTAGATGTCCTCCAGGCGGGCCTTGGAGTCGGCGGCCAGGATCGCCTGTTCCAGCGCGTCGTCGAGCTTGCCCTGCGAGCGGATCGACTCCAGCACGGCGGCGCGTCTGTCCTCGAGCTCCCGCAGGTAACCCAGCCGCTCCTCGAGCGTGCGCAACTGGGTGTCGTCGAGGGCGCCGGTCACCTCCTTGCGGTAACGAGCGATGAACGGCACCGTGGCCCCGCCGTCGAGCAGATCGACCGCGGCGGTGACCTGGCCGTCCCGGACGCCGAGTTCGGACGCGATGCGCTGATGAATGGCTGTCGTCACGACGACGATTGTCACCGACGGCGGCACTCCGTGTCCCGACGGGCCCCTTCTGTAGCTCGCAGGTGTGGCGACCGGTTTTTCGGCCCTTCGCGTTTGCCCAGTTCACAGCGCCGGGCGCCGCACTAACACAAACTCCCGTACGCACTACGCAGGAGGTACTAGAGACATCTGATCGAGGCTTTGGCAGTCTTGTCACATGACGCTTGTTGTCCGGGCGGTCGCCGCCACCGATCAGGGCCTCGTGCGGTCCAACAACGAGGACGCGGTCTTCGTCGGAAACAGGCTGCTGGTGGTGGCGGACGGCATGGGCGGCCTGCCCGCCGGCGAGCTGGCCAGCGACATCCTCGTGCAGTCGCTGAGCGTCGTCGACTCGATGCCCGACACCGGCGAGCCCCTGCAAGACCTGATCGCCGCGCTCGAGACCGCGAACGGCCGGATCGAGGCGGCGGTGGCCGACGACGACGCCCGTGACGGCATGGGCACGACGGTCACGGCGATCCTGCTCGCCGACGACCGGGTGGCGGCGCTCAACGTGGGCGACTCGCGCTGCTATCTCGTACGCGACGGCGAGCTGACCCAGCTGACCCGGGACGACACCTACGTGCAGGCGCTGGTCGACCAGGGCGTCCTGAGCGCGGCCGACGCCCGCCGGCACCCGCAACGCGCCCTGGTCACCCAGGCCGTGCAGGGCGGCCCGTTCCGCCCCGCGGGCCGCATGATCCCGGTCCGCCCCGGCGACCGCTTCCTGTTGTGCAGCGACGGCCTCTCCGACTACGTGGAAGACAGCGTGATCGCCGAGACCCTGCTGACCAACGCCGACCGCAAGACGGCCGCGGCCGAACTGGTGCACCGCACGCTCGAGAACGGCGCCCCCGACAACGTGACGGTCATCGTCGCCGACATCACCGAGGGCTGATCTCGGGCAGGTCGTGCATGGTGCGCAACGGCGAGAACCAGATCCAGAGCGCGCCGAGCAAGGCGCCGACGGTCGCGATCCACAGCGAGGGGCGTACGCCGATGGTGGCGCCCAGCGCGCCGCCGAGCAGGGCGCCGATCGGGCGGATGCCGTAGTTGACGGTGCGTTGGAGGCCGGACACCACGGCCAGCATCGAGGGCGGCGTGGCAGCGGTCTGGGCGGAGCCGACGGTGATGTCGAGGATCATCACGCCCATGGCGGCCAGGAATTCCGCGGTCACCAGGGCCAGGAAGATCAGCCAGTGCGGGCCGGACACCCACGGGATCAGGATCAACGGGGCCGGGAAGAGCAGGAAGCCCAGGATCACCGAGGGACCGATCCCGATGCGGCGGCTCAGCGGGCCCGCCAGCGCCGCCCCGAGCAGGCCGCCGATCGAGCCCAGGCCGATGATCAGGCCGAGGGTGCCGGCCGAGAGGTGCAGGCCGGTGGTGGCATAGAGCACGAACAGCGCGGCGAAGATGTAGTTGAACAGGTTGAGCGTGGTGGCGCCGAGCAGCACGGCCCGCAGGACGGCGGAACCGGCGACGTACCGTATGCCCGCCGTCATGCCTCTGAGCTCGTCGCCGGTCTCGACCGGGGCCTCCGGGACGCGCACCCGGGCCAGGAACAGTGCCGACGCCAGATAGGTGAAAGCGTCGGCGACCAGTGCGAACGCCGCCGACAGCCACTGCACGAGCAGGCCGCCGAGGCTCGGCCCGGCCACGAACGAGGCGGCGCGGCTGCCGTTGAGCAGGGTGTTGGCGTCGACGTAGTCGGCCCACCGGACCAGCGAGGCGAACAGGCTGGCGTGCGCCACCTCGAACAGCAGCGAAAACGTGCCGACCAGGAACGCGATCAGGTAGAGCACCGGCAGGGTGAGCACATCGGCCCACCAGAGCGCGGGGACGGCCAGCAGCAGCACGGCCCGGCTCAGATCCGCGCCGATCATGATCCGGCGCTTCTCGGGCTGCCGGTCGGCCCAGCCCCCGGCCGGCAACGACAGGAACAGGTTCGGCAGCAGAGCCGCGGCGGTCAGGTAGCCCATCTGGGCCGGTCCGGCGCCGAGGGCGACCACGGCGAGCAGCGGCAGGGCGATGAGCGTGATCTGATCGCCGAGCAGCGACACCGTCTGCGCCGACCAGTACCGCCGGAACGCCACCTCGCGCAGCAGCCGAACCGGCCCGGACCGGCCCGCCGCCGGGTCCGCCGTCACCGGCGCGCTCATCGCTGCGCACCACCCTCGGGCGACGCTGAGCCCGGTGGGACGGCGGTGTCGGTGGCCGGCGCCGGGCCGCGCGGAATCGCCATCTGGATGAGCTCGACCGGGCGCGAGCCCGGGGGCCGGGTGGTGGGGTCGGTGGCCCGCTCGCTGAACCGGGCGGTCAGCGCGTCCATGTGCTCGAGGAGCTCGAGCAGCTCGGCCGGGGTCACGTGGACCAGCGCGTCACCGAACCCCGCCACCGCCCGCCACTCGGTGGGCTCGTCGGCCCGCACCGCGAGGTAATCCTGGGCGCGCTGGGTGAACAGTCCGAGCAGCACGCTGTTGAGCTGGTCGGCGGCGGCGCGCATGGCTGGGTCGTCGCTGTCGTCGTCCCACGCGGTGGTGCGAGCCGTCGCCGACCAGGGCCGCTCGCGGGCGTCGGCGCCCGGCACCCGCTCGACGAAGCCGTACTTGGCCAGCTGGCGCAGGTGGAACGAGCAGTTGGGCACGTTGTCGTCGAGGGCGGCCGCCGCCTGGGTGGCTGTCATCGGACCCTCGGAGCGCAACAGCCCGATCAGCCGGACGCGCAGCGGGTGCGCGTACGCCCGCAAGGTGCGGGGGTCGGTGACCTTCAACTTCTGCGGGTCGGTCATTCCTAGAGAATGCTTTAGAAAGAACTCTCTAGCAAGTTTTTTCTCAGGGTCGGCGGATCAGGGTCGGGCCAGGGCAGATCCCGATGCCGCGAGGCGGCCGCGCGGACGACCATGGATACATCAGGCCGAACGAGCCAGAAGGAATGAGAGAGACGCCATGAACACCGTGCACGACAGCATGTCCCGCCAGGGCCTCACCCGGCCGCGCGAGGGCCGGCTCATCGCCGGTGTCGTCGCAGGACTGGCCCGCCGCTTCGGGATCGACCCGTGGCTGGCCCGCCTGCTCTTCGTCGTGGTCCTGCTGGCCATCCCGGGCAGCCAGATCCTCGTCTACCCGATCCTCTGGATCCTGATGCCCTCGGAGAAGCACGCCTTCGCCACTTCCCCGTACCCGCCGGCCGTCTGACGCCCGGTCGTTCCGAGCCGGCAGGTCGCCCACCGCCGGCTCGGAGCCCGAGAACCTGACCCTTTCGCAGAGGAAGCGGCCCGCATGACGCGGGCCGCTTCTTCGTGTTCCGGTGGCTTGAAGTCCCGGTGTGCAGCACGAACAGGATCCCCTGCAGACACCACCGAACCTGGCTGCGGTGGCGCCTGGATGGGTTTGTTGCACATGCCGTAGCGGCATGTGGTGGGGTCGAGGCACCACAGCACGAAAGGCTCAGTCTGCGATGTACCCCTCCCTCAGACCTCCCCGGCAGGTCAAGATCGGTGATGCCGCTGCGTTCGCCGGGATCACCCCACGCGCCATCCGCCACTACCACGAGATCGGTCTGCTGCCGGAGCCCGAGCGCGGCGGGGACGGCCGCCGCCGCTACGGCTATGACGACATGACCCGCCTCCTGTGGATCCGCAAGATGGCTGATGCCGGTATCAGCCTGGACGACATGCGGGCCGCCTTCGGCGAGGACCGGGACGAAGCTGGAGACGAAGCCCTGGACCAAGCCCCGGACATCGAGTCGGTCCTGAGCAGGCTGGAGGAAACCTTGGCCGTGCAGGAGGCCGCCATCAAACGTCGGCGCGCCGCTGTCCAGCGCCTGCAGGCGGTGGGCAGCCCGCTGGGGCTGCTCTCCGAACTGGTCACGGACCGGCTCAGCCACCTGCCCCCGGGCGCGTTGCGCCCCTCCGATCTGGACGCCCTGCTGGTCACGGAACGGATCTTCGGGCCGCTGGGCGCCGCCATCCAGGCCGGCACGTTCATCGTGCTGGCCACCCACCCCGACCTGCGGGCCGAGGAGGACCGTCTCGAGGCGGCCGAGGCCGCCCTCGACGACGGCGTCGAACCCGACGACCCGCGCGTCGAAGAGCTCGCCGTACAGCGATGCGCTCACCAGATGGCCCTGAATCAGGCCATCGAGGCGGCTGGTCTCGACGCGGCCGAGGAGAGGATCTTCGAGATCTACGACGCCGGCCTGAGGGAGGAGGGCAGAGAGATGAGCGCCGCCACAGCGATCACCAAGATGCCTTACGATTTCTCGCCTGCCCGGATGCGCTGCGTGGAACTCGCCGGACGGCTCTTCGGCGAGGCCCTTGCCGACGCCCACTCCGCGGGCAGCTGATCGCTTGTGCCTGAGCGCCGGGCGGCACATTTGCAAATGGGCCTACTCGCAGGTGCTTCATCGTTTCGCGCCGGTCGGGACCTCAACTTGTTCGGTGGCGAGCGGCCGCCTCTTCGTGAGCAGGACCAGCAACACCGCTGCGGCCACGACAGCCAGGAACGGCCAGGCGCCTGCGGCCGAGACCGTGGAGCTCAGCCGGCGTTGCACCTCGGCGGCCGCGTTGATCACCGGGTCGGTGCCGGCCAGGCGCAGGTTGCCGGCCAGGCGCAGCTCGTACCAGCCGTAGTAGGCCACGTAGAGGCCGCTGACCACGAGCACGGCTCCACCGAGGCGCGGCACCACGGTGATCAGCCGGCGCATCCGGCCGATCACCGACACGCGCACGAGGGCCACGGCCACGGCGGTCGCGCTGACGACCAGGGCCATTCCCCCGGCGTACGCGAGGAAGAGCGCGACCCCCGAGCCGATCGACCCGGCCCGCAGGCTCGACACCACGAGGGCGAGGAACGGGCCGACCGCGCAGCCGAGCGACGCCACGGCGTAGGCCATCCCGAAGAGCACCGTCGAACCGGTGGACCCGGTCAGAACAGGCGCCCGTACGGTCGGAGACGGCAGCGACCGCCCGGCGAGGAGCCAGACACCCAGCGCGGCCAGTCCCACCCCGAGCACGACGGTCAGCCAGGGCAGACGGGGCTGCAACGCGCCGGCTATCGGGGTGAGCACGAGTCCGAATGCACCGAAGACCAGGGCGTACCCGAAAGCCAGGAGCACACCGGCCCGGAGCGCGCGCCGGACGGCGGCGCCCGTGCGGCCCGGTTCCGCCGCGACCAGCACCGACAGGTAGGCCGGGAGCAGGGCGAAGCCGCACGGGTTGACCGCGCCGAGCATGCCGGCGGTCAGCGCCAGCAGCAGCTCGCCACCCACGTCAGGCGACCAGCGACTTCACCTGCGAGGTGAGCTGCAGGTCGTCGAGGTAGCCCGTGGTCACGACCGTGCCGGCGCGGTCCAGAACGACGTACAGGCTCTGCTCGGTGATCTTGAATTTCTTCCAGATCCGGCCGGCCTGGTCGTCGAGGTGCGTCACGTTGCCGACCTCGAGATCCTTGACGAACTGGTGCATGTCCCGGTTGCCGCCCATGCCGGCGATGCCCAGGAAGTTGAGCCGGCTGCCGAACTCGTCCTGCAGGTCGCGGACGCTCTGCGCCTCACTGGCGCAGGTGGCGCACCAGGGAGCCCAGAACCACAGGATGGTGGGCTTGCCGGCCAGGGTCGTGGCGTCGAAGGGCTTGCCGTCCAGCGTCTTGCCGCTGAACTTCAGCGTGGCGGGGACGGTGACGGGCGGCGCCTGCGTAGCGCCGGACGAAGCAGAGACGGATGGAGCGGGCGCGGCCGCGGTCGAGGGAGGCGGCTCGACGAAGGCCGCCTCCTCCGGTTCACTGCCGCAGGCGGCGGTGAGCAGCACACCCGCCGTCGCGGCCAGCAGCGCCCGCCGCCTCACTTGGTGACCTCTTCGGTCAGTCGCAGGGCCAGCGCCGGGCAGACGTTGACGGCCTTGCGGGCGCCGTTCTCGAGCCACGGCGGCAGCGGCGTCTGCGGGAACGCCGGGAAGCCGTTCGCGTCGAGCCGGATGATTTCGGGGGCGACCGCCGAGCACAGGCCGTGCCCGTCGCAGCGCGACCAGTCGACCGCGAGCCGCCGCGCGCCCTGTTCGGCCGTGTACGGCAGCGGGAGGATGCCCTTGACGCTCTTGCCGCAGCCCTCGCCGTTGGTGTGGGCCTCGACCTCCCGGGCGAAGACCTCGAGCGCCGACAGGGCGAACCGGGCCGTGCCGTCGGGGTGGCTGCACGCGCCACGGCCCTTGACCACACCGGCCGCCTGGCGCACGTTCTCGACCGCGTTGCCGCCGAGCGAGACCAGGGTGACCGCCCGGGCCAGGTCGGGCAGGCCGAGCCGGCACGGGCCGCACTGGCCGGCCGACTCGCCCGCCAGGTACTGCACGACCTGGGAGACCTCGCCCAGCGCGCAGGTCTTCGAGCCGATCGGGATCAGCATGCCGGCGCCGAGCGTGCCGCCGACCGCGGCGAAGCCCTTGCGCGAGATGGTGACGGTCTGCGCGGCCTCAGCGGTGATCCACTTGCCGTGGTAGCCGCCGACCAGCAGGCCGGGGCCGATGTCGGCGCCGCACATGTTCAGCACATCCATGAGCGGGGTGCCGGTCGGCGCCTCGACCACGGCCGGGTTGCTGGCCGAGCCGCCCACGGTCAGCATGACCGTGCCCGGCTCCTCGGGGATGCCGACCGCGTTGTACTCCCACGGGCCGAGCCGGGCCGCGATCGCCAGCTGCGAGTACGTCTCGGCGTTGGAGAGCAGGGTGGGCAGCCCCATCACGCCGTTGTCGCTGGAACGCACCTTGCGGCCGGGCGGGATGTGCGCCTCGCCGTTGATGCCCCGGACCAGGGCACCGCCCTCGCCGCTGATGAACCGGTGGGGCACGGTGACGATCCGGGTCGGGCACGGCATGCGCCGCTCGGCCAGGGCCGCGGTGATCGAGCTCTGACCGATGCCGTCGTCGGCGATGCCGATGACGATCTCCTCGGCGTCGAGCGCGGCCGCGGCCAGCGCGGCGCCGTCGAGGATCAGGTGGGGGGCCCGGGTGAGCACCGCCTTGTCCTTCCAGGACGGGGGCTCACCCTCGGTCGCGTTGACCACGATGACCGGCGGGAGCTCCTGCCGGCGACACGAGTCGAGCACGGCGCGCACCTTGCGGGCGAACGGGAAGCCCGCGCCGCCGCGGCCGCGCAGTTCGATGCGGTCGGCCAGGCCGATCAGCTCGCCGGAGGACAGGGCCGCGAAGCCGCCGTGCACCTCCTGGTGGGCGATCAGGTCGAGACGGCCGTACTCGTCGAAGCCCGCCGTGATCCGCGGAGTGCCGATCGAGGTGACCGGGGGAACCTGCGACGCGCTCAATTCGCTTCCCCTCGCAGCTGCGACCAGTAACCGTCCTCGGTCGCGTCGTCGTCCCGCCCGCGTCCACCGCGGCGGCCCGCCCGGCCGGCGTCGACGCGGGAGGGCTCGTCCCGGCCGCGCCGGCGCGGGGCCATGTCGACCAGGGTCGGCGAATCGTCGGCCTCGACGTAACCGTCGCCGTCGACGAATCCGGCCCGGCTGTGCCGTCCCGAGTCGTCACCCCGGCGGCCGGGCGGGGCGACCTCGTAGTCGTCGGAGTAGCGGGCGTCGGCGTACCGGCCGCCGCGCTGGCGGGGCACCTCGTCGTACTCGTCACGGCCGCTGCGGGGCGGCTCCTCGGAGAGCGGCATGTCGCCCCGGCGGCGCGAGCGCGGCGCGGGTTCCTCCTCCTCGGCGTAGCGGCGGCGGCGCGGGGCCGGCTCCTCGTAGTCGTCACGGCGCATCCGGGTTCCGGTGTTCTCGAGCTCGTCGCGACGCATCCGGGTGCCGGTCTCGTCGGGGCCGGGGCGGCGCATGCGCGTGCCGGTGTCGTCCACGCGCATGCGCGTGCCGGTGTCGTCGAGGCGCATGCGCGTACCCGTCTCGTCGGGACCGGGGCGGCGCATCCGGGCGCCGGTGTCCTCCAGCTCGGGGCGGCGCAGGCGGGCGCCGGTGTCCTCCAGCTCGGGGCGGCGCAGGCGGGCGCCGGTGTCTTCCAGCTCGAGGCGGCGCATGCGGGCGCTCGTGTCCTCGCCCGGGTAGCGGCGGCCGCGCGGCTCGTCGTACTCGATCTCTTCCTCGACCCGGCGGCCGCGGCGCGGACGGTCCTCGTCGTACTGCGGCATCATGCCGGTGGGCTCGTCGTACATCTCGTCGGCGCGGGCTCGGCGCTGGCGGGGCGCGACCAGGTCCTCGTCCATCGGCGGCGGGGCCAGGGGCGGGGCCGTGACCGGGTTGACGGCCGGGCGGAAGCTGTCGACGACGGCGACCGGGCCGAGCGTCTGGGGCTCGACCGGGGCCGGCCGGTCGCGGCGGCTCGGGCGCTTCAACGCCGGCGAGGTGGTGGGCACCAGCGAGCCGACCGGCTTCAGGCCACCCGACGCGGCGGTCGAGGAGAAGTCCTTGCGGCGGTTGAGCGAGACCGACAGGCGCACGGCCAGACCGACGAGCACACCGAGCACGCAGACGATGTAGCTGACGACGACCCAGGTCGCGGCGGGCCGGCCGGCGCTGAGGCCGTGCATCAGGGCGATCGGCCAGATCAGGTACGAGATGGCGTGGATGCCACGCCACATCCAGGGGCTGCCGCGGCCGACGAACCGGGAGCGCGCGATGCCGGTCCACATGACCAGCACCATGACCCAGCCCGAGATCGTGCCGAAGCCGACCCACACCTTGTTCTGGCCCTCGTGGAGGAACGGGATGAACACGTCGATGACCGAGGCGTGCTTCTCGACGACCTTCATCCAGACGTGCAGGAACAGGGCGGTCACGGCGATCACACCGGTGGTGCGGTGCGCCGACTGCAGGAGCACCCGCTGCCGGATCGAGAGGACCAGCCGGTCGGTGGAGATCAGGCCGATCATGATCGTGGTGGAGAGCGACACGAGCGTGATCACGCCCATGTAGTACTCGGCGTAATAGAAAACGTAGACGTAGCCGACCCGGCCCGGCCTGGTCAGCATCGCGACCGCCCAGAGGGCCGCGATCACGCTCACGGCAAGAACCGCCACTGCGCCCCGGGAGGGCGCGCCTTTCCCGGTAGCTCCGACATCGACGGCCACACGATTGGCGGATCGCTCGTTGTTCTTCGTCCTGGCCATTGACTCCTCGTTCTCCGCAGCGGTGACGTCCCGTGGGCGGTGGGACGCCGGCATCCGTGGGGAATGCCCCCTGCTTCAGGTTGTTGCCGGGCAGCGGTCGGCGTTCGGCCGGTCTCTGCCCATCCCCCAACTACGTGCCGCGAGCGGGATCGGATGAACGCCGGGGTCGACTTTTGTCGGCTTCTTTCCAGCGGGACCCGTCAAACCGTCGCTGAGCTGGGAAGACACGTCAAAGAAACTATTGGCCGAGTGACAACCGGGCCGTCACCGCTCAGTGACTCATCGCACCCGGTGAACCTTTCGGCCCGCATCTGCGAACCATCTGCTGTGCAGGCGTATCGACTGCCGGGCGAGAAGGAGATGATCGGCATGCGACACCTGACCCGGGCGTCTACTCGGATGAGCACGGGCCGGATCAGCGCTGTCTTCGTCCTGGTCCTTGTGGTGACGCTGGCGGCATGGGGGGCACCGGCGTCAGCCGACGTGCCCGGCTTCGAGGTGAAGGTCGGCCAGGCCCCGTCGACATTCACGATCGGCAAGGACGCCAAGACCTACACCGCGGTCGCCTCCACCGACCGCGGCCGCCGCTGCCTCAAGGTGCGCTGGGCGCTGACCGTCGAGACCGAGGGCGTCAGCCTCGACCAGGTGCGGGTCACCCGGGTCGAGAACGGCCAGGCTTTCCCCGTACGGGCCGAAGTCCAGGACGAGGCGGCCACCGTGGTCGACGAGCGCCTCGACCCCGGCCAGCTGTGCCGCGACCGCACGGTCACCGCCCAGTGGAGCGTCGCCTTCACCGGCCCCGACAACGGCGAGGTGACCTTCCTGGCGCAGGCCTTCGACGGCGTCGGCCGGCTGCTCAGCTCGACCGGCTCCCAGGCCCAGGTGGTCAGCCCGGTCGCGGCCAGGCCGACCAAGAGCCCGACTCCCTCCCCCACTCCGGAAGAGACCGAGCCGGCCCCCGAGGAGCGGGAGGAGCAGGCTGCGGCCGACGAGCCGGCAGCGGAAGCGACCTCGGCCGGGGCAGCCGCGCTCAACCCGGCCTCGAGCAGCTCGAACGTGCTCGGCATCGGCCTGATCGTCGGCGCGCTGATGGTGTTCCTCGGCGTCGGCATGCTGCTGCGCCTGCGTACGCGTAATCGCCGTCAGGTGTTGCAAGCCGAGGCGCCCGCCATGCCCACCGGCTTCTACAACATGCCGGACCGGCGCCGCCGGTAGCGCTGGCCGGCGCCGGCGTCAGTCCACCGAGCGCTCGACGCGGATGACCACGGCGGTGGCGTTGTCGGCGCCGCCGGCGGTCAGCGTGTCGTCGAGCAGGGTGTGTGCGGCCGCGGCGGGGTCGTCGGTGGCCAGGATGCGGGTCAGGCGCTCGTACGTGAGCTGGTCGGAGACGCCGTCGGTGCAGAGCAGGTAGACGTCGCCGGGCCGCAGAGTGACGTTGAGCAGGTCGGGCTCGGAGGCGTCGGGGTGGCCGACGTAGCGGGTCAGCCGGTAGCGGGCCGCCTTGGCCTCGTCCGAGTCGGCCGCGAACCAGCCGTGCAGCACGCCGAGCCAGTTGATCGTGTGGTCGACGGTCAGCAGGTCGAGCAGGCCGTCGCGCAGGCGGTAGACGCGGGAGTCGCCGAGGTGGACGATCCAGGCCGCCGGGTCGTCGCCGGCGGCCACGAAGGCGGTCAGCGTGCTGCCGGTCAGCTCGTCCAGGTTGCTGCCGGCCCGGCGTACGGCATCCTGGGCCTGCGAGACGGCGCCGCGCAGCGCGCCCGGCGAGTCGCCCACCAGCACCTCGCGCACGAAGACCTCGACCGCCGTGGCCCCGGCGACCGTGCTGCCCGGCCCCGAGCCGAGGCCGTCGGCCACCACCGCCAGCGGACCGCCCGGCTCCAGGTGCACGACGTCGTAGTTGTCCTGGTACCGCTCCCCCACGACGCTGCCGGCCGCCGCGGTGAGGCGACGACCGGCAGTTGTCCAGGCGACCTTGCTGATGTCCACCTGTCCTTTTTACCTGGTTTTATAACACCGGGCCCCGCTCCTCGTGGGTTAGAGCGGGGCCCGGCGGTCCTAATTACCCGTCAGGAGAGCGGCGGGTAAGCGTTGGCCATCAGCTGGCGGAACTGAGCCGAGAACCAGGCGCCGGAGATCGGCGCGTCCGGCAGGGCGCCACTCAGGCTGTTGCCGTTGCGGGCGTTGCCGGTGTAGGTCGGGTCGCACATCCGGTCGAAGCCCTTGCCCTCGTCGTTCGGGATCAGCTTGGAGGAGCCGTCCGACTCACCCGGGGGCTTGACCCAGACGTAGGCGTCGATGCCGCTGGCCGGGGCCGCGGTCGGGCGCTCGCCGAGGCCGGCGCCGGACTGGTTGCACCAGTTGCCGGCGTGGATCCGGCGGTCGATGCGCGACTCGTTGACGAAGGTGTCGATGACCGTGGAGGTGCTGGCCGCGGTCGGGCGGGCCGAGCCACCCCAGCCGTTGCGGCTGGTGTCGATCAGCATGCCGATGTTGGCGTTGAAGCCGATCGAGACCAGCTTCTGGCGGAATGCCTGGGCGAAGGTCAGCTCATCGGTGTACTGGTTCCAGTCGATCCACTTCGACTGCCGCACGCTCTGGCCCCCGACCGTGGTGGTCGGCTGGACGAAGGGCTCACGCAGCGCGGAGTAGTTCGCCGTGTTGGTGATGAAGCCGTGCACGTTGTTGACGCTGCCCGAGGCTCGGGCGGCCTCCAGCATGATGTCGGCGGACGGGCCCATGTTCGAGTCCCAGCCGATCCAGCCGTGGTGCGCCGCGTCGACGTAGTTGTAGCCGTTGGACAGGGCGCCCAGCTTGTTCAGGGCGTAGCCGACACCCTGCACGTAACCGCCGTTGGCCTTCATCGTGTCGCAGGTCGCCGTGCCGCCGGCCTGGCCGGAGGTGTTCGTGACCAGGTTCGGCAGCGAGTCGATCTCGATGATGTTGATGATCCGCAGGGCCGCGTACTTCGGGTCGGACTGGATCGCGGCGATCGGGTCGATGTACTCGGCCTTGTAGCGCGGCAGCTCGTCCGGGCCGAGCTCACCGTTGGAGGCGAGCGCGGAGCAGTCCCGGCCGGGCAGGTTGTAGATCACGAACTGGATGTAGCCGGCGTTCTGCGCGAGGGCCGCGTCCAGGTGGTCACGAACGCCCATCGAGCCGTTCGAGCTGCTGTCGTCGGTGCCCTCGATCGCGGCGATCCGGTCGAGCCAGACCGCGGTCGGGTTGCTCGAGACCCGGTTGCCGCCGGGCTCGGCCTCCGCCTTGGCCTTCCACTCCGGGTTCACGTAGCCGCGCGCCCCGGCGTACGGGTTGTCGACCTTGCTGCCGGTCGGCGGCGGCGTCGTCGGCGGGGTGGTCGGCGGGGTGGTGGGAGGCGTCGTGGGCGGCGTCGTCGGCGGGGTCGACGGGCCGGTGGCGCCGGTGCACGCCGTGCCGTTCAGCGAGAACGTGGCGGGCGCGGTGTTCGTACCCGAGTAGCTGGCGTTGAAGCCGAAGGTGGCGTTGCCGTTGGTCGGGAGCGACCCCGCCCAGGACGGGCTCGCCGCCGTCACGTTCTGGCCGGACTGGGTGATGGTGGCGCTCCAGCCCTGGGTGACCTGCTGGTTGCCGGGGAAGGCCCAGGTCAGGCGCCAGCCACCGGAGATCGGGTCACCGAGGTTGGTCACGCTGACCGACCCGGTGAAGCCGTTGCTCCAGCTGTTGGCCGTGTAGTCCACCCGGCAGCCGGCCGCGGCGCTCGCGCTGGTCGCGGCGAAGACGCCGAGGCCAGAGACGAGCGATACAGCGGCAGCCGCGGTCAGACCGCGGATGAGGACAGGTCTCATGTGGTGGCTCCTCGAGACATGCGGCGGCGCCCGTAGCGCCCGGGGATAGGCCGGGGATACATCGAGGGGCATCGCTCCCCGGCTGTTTCGACAGCATGACATGGGAGCGCTCCCACCGCAATCGTCTGTTAACAACGGGCTCATCTTGCGCGCATCGCGTATAACGGACGCGTGCAGGTATGGGAGGTCACCGAGGCGCTGGCCGAGGTTCCGGGGGTCGAGGTCAGCGTGCGCCGGGGGCTCCTGGCGATCCACGTGCCCGCGCTGGGCGACACGGCGCGGCTGGACCCGGACGAGATCCTGGCTGCTGAGCCGGTCTTCGTGCCCACCCGCGCGGCCGCGGTGCAACTCGACGTGCGCGACGGCCGCGCCGTGCTGCCGCTCATCGTGACCGTCGACGACATGGTGTTCAACCCCGCCTACGCCGACGACCTCGTCGAGCCCGGCGCCCACCGGCAGCTGCCGGCCATGCCCAACTTGATCTCATACTCCGAGATGCACCGCGACGTGCGCGCCCTCGGCAAGGCGATCGACGACCCGGCGCTCGACCTGGAACCCGAAACCCTGGCCGCGACCCTGCTGGCCCACCGCTGCTTCCTCGCCGGCGCGATGCGGGTCGGCCTCTGGCCCGTCCGGGTGGCCGCGTGGTGGGAGTACGCCAACGCGCGCGTCGGCGGCCCGTCAGGCGTCGCTCCGCTGCGCTCCGACCCCGACTGGGACGACCTGATGGCCGACGTCGCCGAGGCCCGTCGCCGGACGGCCACCTCGGAATCGACCATCTCGTAGGCACGGCTTCCGCCGGCGGCCGGCGCAGGAGCCGGCGGCCGGCGCAGGAGCCGGCGGCCGGCGCAGGAGCCGGCGGCCGGCGCAGGAGCCGGCGGCCGGGGGGCGTACAGGTCCTTGATCTCCGTGGCCGACAGCGCGCGGTCGTAGAGGTGCACCCGGTCGACCGTGCCGTCCCGACAGTCGACCGGATTGCCGTTGTACTTGCCGCGGCCGATCACCGGGTTGCCGGTGGGGGCGGCCCGGGCAGGCAGGCTGCGGCGGTCCCACCTGCACCCGAACTGCGACCGCCTGCTCGTCAAGCCCGTCGCCCCGGTGCCGACCTTTCTGGCATGAGCATGAGCAGCGGCATGGGAACGGCGGGCGCCGTCCTCGGGGGCGACCCCCAGGACGCCCTGCTCGGCGACCTCGTCTCGTTCATGACCAAGGACACGCCCTCGGTCCAGCACGTGCTGGACCTCTGCGTGCCGCACCTGCGCGAGGCGGCCGGTCTCACCGCGGCCACCGTGTTCGAGCTCGACTCCGAGACCGGCCTGCTGACCGTCACCGCCCGCGTCGGCGAGCCCGGCCGCCGCGATGTGCTGACCGCGGGCAAGGTCTTCCGCCTGGCGGCCGGGGCCAAGCCGTTGGTCAGCGGCGAGCAGATGGCCGTGCGGCTGCGCATCGGCGGGCAGACCGTCGGCGTCCTGCTGCTCACCGGAGCCGGCCTCGACGCCCTGCGCCCCGAGGTGCTGGCTCCGCTCGCCCTGCACTTCGCGACCACGCTGCAGGGCCTGGCGGCCGAGAAGCAGCGCCAGTTCGTCTCGCACACCACCAGCACCATCCGCCGCCTCTTCGAGCAGGGCATGGCCGCCGACGGCGTCGAGGACGCCGCCGGCCTGCTGGCCGCCTCGGCCGCCGAGGGGTTCCGCACCGAGCACGCCGCCGTCATCCTCGTCGACCCGGACGGCACGGTCCTCTCGGCGCACAGCGTCGGACTGCCCGAGGGCGACGCGACGATCGCCGAGCTGCTGGGCCGGTCCGCCGAGGAGTCGCCGGTGTGGCAGACGGTGCGGGACGGAAAGGTCGCGCTGGCCAACGACTCGGTGACCTCGGTCGTACGCCCCTGTGACCTCGCCCTGCTCATGAAGCTCAAGTCGTTCGCCGCCATGCCGCTGATGTCCGCCCAGGGCCCGGTCGGCATGATCATGTGCGGCGACTCGCGCGCGCCCCGCGAGTGGACCGCGCGGGACCGCATCCTCGCCGATCAGCTGTCGGTCGAGGGCGGCCTGATCATCGACAGCGCCGGCATGCGGCAGGCCGCGCAGGCGCATGTCGCCGAGCTCAGCCGCCAGGCTTTCCACGACTCGCTCACCGGCCTGCCCAACCGCACCCACCTGATCGACCGGGCCGAGCGGGCCGTCCGCGAGGCCGGGGAGACTCGCGACCGGGTGGCCCTGATGCTGCTCGACCTCAACGGCTTCAAGCAGGTCAACGACACCGCGGGTCACCAGGCCGGCGACGCGCTGCTGCAGCAGGTGGCCAAGCGCCTGCTCGGCGCGGTCCGCGACGGCGACGTGGTCTCGCGGCTGGGCGGCGACGAGTTCGCCATCATGCTCACCCGGCAGGCCGACGAGGAGGTGGCCAGCGTGGTGGCCGGGCGCATCTGCGACCGGTTGCGCCGCCCCTTCGCCATCGACGGCGCCGAGGTCTCGATCGGCGGCAGCGTGGGCATCGCGCTCTATCCCGACGACGCCACCGACTACGAGGCCCTGATGCGGGGCGCGGACGCCGCGATGTACGAGGCCAAGCGGGCCACCAAAGGCCACGGCGGCGGTTACCGGCGGGCGCGGGACACCTTCTGAATCTTGGTCCGGGATACCGGGCGGAACCTGTCCGGTATCCGGCCTAGCGTCGCCGTCATGAACTTCGCTTCGGTACGTCTCATCACCGACCACGTCGGCCCGCTCACCGACTTCTACGAGCAGGTCACCGGGCAGCCCGCGCGGCGGCACACGCCCGACTTCGCCGAGATCGCGCTGCCCGGCGCGACCCTGGCCATCGGCAGCACCGCCACCGTCAAGCTGTTCGGCGAAGGCTCGGCCGAGCCCGCGGCCAACCGGACCGCCATCGTCGAGTTCCGGGTCGACGACGTGGACGCCGAATTCGCCCGCCTGCGTACGGTCATCGGCGACCTCGTCCAGGAACCCACCACCATGCCCTGGGGCAACCGGTCGCTGCTGTTCCGCGACCCCGACGGCACGCTGGTCAACCTGTTCACGCCGCCCTCATGAGAAGATCCACGCCACCACGACGCCGACCAGGCCGCCGCTGACCAGCAGGCCGGCGCCGAAACGCCGGGTCTCCGGCCGCCAGACCGACCCGACGCCGATCAACAGGTAGAGCGGCACCCAGGCCCAGAACGGGGCGGCCAGCCCGGCCATCGAGGGGAACAGCGTCATCGGGCCCACGGCGGCGCACGGACCGGCGCAGCCCAGCGCCAGACCGCTCAGCAGGCCCGCCAGCAGCGGCGGGTCGACCAGGCGGGCCTGCTGCGGCGGCGACGCCACGGTGAGGACCGGGTCGTCGCCCGGGTGCTGGGTCAGGGTGAGCACATAGCCGGCCGGGTCGTGGACGATCAGCACACGGCCGTCGGCCGGGCCGCTCTCGTCGACGCGGCAGCCGGACTGCTGCCAGAGGTCACGCGTCGACTCGTACACCTCGGGGGTGTGCTCACCCAGGCCGGGCAGGCGGCCGCCGCGCAGGATGCGGGTGGCCGGCGGAGGCGACTTGAGCAGGGCGGCCGGGATCGGGTCGAGGCGCAGCCCCGGGAAGGCGTGCAGCGTCGCCTCCAGCCGCTGCTCGACGCCGCGGGTCAGCTCGGCCCGGCTGCTCTGGCTCACCCGTCACAGCCTCGCTCACACTCCGTCGCGATGCCGGACTATCGCGAAATCAGGTGGCGCCGTCGGCTACCCGGGAGACGCGGACCCGGATCTCGTCGCCGGGCTCGGGGCGGCCGGTCATGTTCGTCAGGTCCTCGCGCAGCCCGTCGAGCCACGCCCGCAGGTCGGCCACGATGTAGAGGTCCTGGCCCAGGTCGTCGGGCCACCGTGGCGGCGCCGGGCGATCCGGTGGGCGGCCCGGGGTCTCGTTGCGCAGCAGGCGCTCGGCCGCGGCGTCGTAACAGGCGGCGACGTCGTCGGCCAGCGCGGTCAGCTGGTTCACGAACGGCAGCAGTCCGCCGGCCGGGCACGAGCGGACCAGGGCCTCCGCCCCGCGCACGGCGTGGTGGCCCGCGACCAGCGTGGCCTGCCAGTCGAGCCGGGCCGGTGCGTGCCGCTCGCTCTGGTACAGGGCGAACGACGCCTCGGCCAGCTGCCCCGCGAAACGGGCCTTGGGCAGCGCGTTGCCGGGCGTGGCGCCGTTGGCCATGACGGCGATCGTCTCGCGGACGACCTCGGCCGCCGACGCCAGGAACGTGCCGGTCGCGCGGTGCAGTTCCCCGGCCCCGCCCCGCGGCCAGGCGAACAGGCCGATGAGCACGCCGATGGCCGCGCCGATCAGCACGTCGGCCACCCGCTGCTCGGCCAGCCGCCAGTCGACGGGGGTGACCTGCGCGAAGACGAGCGTGATGACCAGCGTGAACAGCGCCTGCGACCAGCCCAGGCCGAGCAGCGGGCCGGCCGCGAAACCGGCGATCATCACGAACGGCAGGGCGACGGCGAACACGAGCGGGTCGAGGCCGGGCAGCAGGATCAGGGCGGCCACGACCGAGCCGGCAACCGTGCCGACCAGCGCCGGCCGCAGCGTCGAGCGGGTCTCGGCGGCCGACGCGCGCAGCACGGTCAGGATCGTCAGCAGCACCCAGAAGCCGTGCGACAGGTCGAGCTCACCGGCGATCAGCCGGGCCACCGCCAGCGCCACGGCCAGGCGCAGGGCGCCCTGGAAGGCGACCGAGCGCGGGGTCAGATTTTCCCGCAGGCGGTGCCAGTAGAGGGCCGGGGTGCGACGGTACGCATACCAGAACTGCCCCGGGCGAGCCGTCTCCGGCGTGGGGTCGGGGTGCCCGGGCGGCTCCCCGGCGGCGATCCGCACGGCGACGACGAGGCTCTTGGTCCACTCCCCGAGCGACAGGGCGAGCGCGCCGAGCCGCAGCCGTTCCGGCGGCAACCCGTTCGGGTCGGTGTTCATCCGCGCGGCCCGGAAATCGGTGACGGCCGCCGCGACCACGTTGGTGTCGGGCAGCGGCCCGTCGCCGCGCAGCCAGGCTCCGGTGGCCCCGACGCAGCCGGCCGTGGCGCTGAGCAGTTTGATGGCGGCCGACCGGGTGATCGCCTCACGGTCGGCCGAGAAGTACAGGTCGACGACCCGGCCGAGCAGCAGCCGGGACGTGCCGGCCGCTGCCGACAGCGCCCGGTCGTGGCGGCCGGCCGAAGCGGGTCGCTCGATGGGTGGCAGCCGCGAGGGGCGCAGCTCGTCAGCGGCCTCGGTCGCCTCGGGCACCAGGGCGGCGAGCCGGTCGCGGCCCGTCCTGTCGCCGGACCAGTCGTCGGCCAGCGCCTCGAGGCAGGCGGCGAGGGCCGAGACCGCGTCGGCCAGGCGGTGCCGGTACGGGACCGGCGCCGGGTCGGGCCACAGGAAGAGCTCGGCGGTGGCCAGCAGGGCCACGGCGAGGGTGACGCCGGCCAGCCTCTCCGGCAACGCCCCGGGGTCGTACGGCGGGAAGCACGGCAGGATGTAGAGCAGTTGCATGCCGGCGGCCAGCCCCACGAGCCGGGGCCCGCCCACCCCGACGAAGCTGACAGTGAAGCCGAGCACGAACATGCCGGCCGCGGCCGCCCAGTTGCTGACCGACAGCAGCGTGCCGAGCGAGATCAGCCCCCACACCACCGGCAGCACCGCGACGAGCGTCCGCGCCCGCTGCCGGGGCGACCCCGGGATCTGCGACAGCGCCCCGAGCGCGATGGTGCCGAACAACGCGTACGGCGCCGCGTCGGCGCTGCCGATCACATAGCGGCAGAGATAGAAGCCCAGGCAGGCGACCAGCGTGACCCGGACCGCCCGCCGCACGACGAGCAGCTGAGGATCCCGCTTGAGCACCCACCCCCACACAAGCCGCAGTCTTACACGAAGGCGCTCTCTCCGGTGATGGCGCGGCCCACGATCAGGGTGTTGATCTCACGGGTGCCCTCGTACGAATACAGCGCCTCGGCGTCGGCCACGAACCGGCCGATGTTGTATTCGAGCACGATGCCGTTGCCGGCCAGCAGTTCCCGGGCCCAGCCGACAACTTCGCGCATGCGGGTGGTGCAGTAGGCCTTGGCCAGCGCCGAGTGCTCGTCGCGATATTGGCCCGCATCCTGCAACTGGGCCAGCCGCACACACATGCCGAGGGCGCCGGTCACGTTGCCCAGCATGCGGACCAGCAGATCCTGCACGAGCTGGAACTTGGCGATCGGCCGGCCGAACTGCTCCCGCTCCTTCGAGTAGTTCAGGGCGATCTCGTACGCGGCCAGCATGACGCCCACGGCTTCCCAGGCCACGCCGCTGCGGGTCTGCCGCAGCACCTTCGCCGTGTCCTTGAAGGAGTTCGCGTTCTCCAGCCGGTCGTCCTCGGGCACGCGCACGTCGGTCAGGCGGATGTCCGCGTTCTGCACGGTGCGCAGCGCGATCTTGTTCTCGATCTTCGTGGCCGTGAAGCCCGGCGCGTCACCGCGTACAACAAAGCCTTTGACCTGGTTGTCGGTCTCGTCACGGGCCCAGACGACGATCAGGTCGGCGAAGGTCGCGTTGCCGATCCAGCGCTTCTCGCCGTTGAGCACCCACTCGTCGCCCTCGCGGCGGGCCGTCGTGCGCAGGCCGGCCGCGACGTCGGAGCCACCCGTCGGCTCGGTCAACGCGAACGCGCCCACCTGGTCGAAGGCGGTCATCGCGGGCAGCCAGCGCTCCTGCTGCTCGGGCGAGCCGCACATGGTGATGCTGCCCATGGCGAGCCCGGCGTGCACGCCGTAGAAGGTTGCCATCGACGCGTCGGCCCGGGCCATCTCGAGGGCGAGCCACCCGTTGAGCAGCGACGACGAGCCCTCGCGACCGGCGATGCCGAGGCCGGCGTACCGCTTGATCAGGTGCATCGGGAAGTCGGCGCGCCGCCAGTGGTCGTTGGCGATCGGCACGACCTCGTCGTCGAGGAACGCGCGCACCCGCTCCACCACGGCGGCCTCGTCATCCGAAAGCAGGTCCTGAAAGGCGTAAAGGTCTCCGGCGAGCATATTGCCTACGTACCCGCGAGCGGCCCGCCCTAGACTTCCAACCCATGCTCACCATGCAGGACGCGCTGGCCCGGTTGACCGCGTACTGGACGGCTCAGGGGTGCCTGACCGTCCAGCCGATGAACACCGAGGTCGGTGCGGGGACGCTGAACCCGGCGACCTTCCTGCGGGTGCTGGGCCCGGAGCCGTGGCGCGTCGTCTACGTCGAGCCCTCCGTGCGGCCCGACGACTCGCGCTACGGCGAGAACCCGAACCGGCTGCAGACCCACACCCAGCTCCAGGTGATCCTCAAGCCCGACCCGGGCAACCCGCAGGAGCTCTACCTGGGCAGCCTCGAGGCGCTGGGCATCGACATCCGGGCCCACGACGTCCGCTTCGTCGAGGACAACTGGGCCTCGCCGGCGCTGGGCGCGTGGGGCCTGGGCTGGGAGGTCTGGCTCGACGGGCTCGAGATCACCCAGTTCACGTACTTCCAGCAGGCCGGCGGCCTCAACCTCGAGCCGGTCTCGGTCGAGATCACGTACGGCATCGAGCGCATCATCATGGCGCTGCAGGACAAGACGCACTTCAAAGAGATCATCTACGCGCCCGGGATCTCCGTGCCGTCCGAAGGACCAGGCATCGGTAATGTCGCAGCCAAGGGGATCTCGTACGGCGAGGTCTTCGGCCAGGGCGAGTACGAGATGTCGCGGTACTACCTGGACGATGCCGATGTCGCCGCCAACCGGCAGTTGCTCGAGATCTACGCGGCCGAGGCGCAACGGCTGATCGACGCCGGGCTGCCGGTGCCGGCCCACACGTACGTGCTGAAGTGCTCCCAGGCGTTCAACGTGCTCGATTCGCGCGGCGCCGTCTCCACCGCCGACCGCGCCGCCGAGTTCGCCCGCATGCGCCGTCTCGCCGGCGACGTCGCCCGCCTGTGGGTGGCTCGCCGCGACGAGCAGGGCCACCCGCTGGGCCTGGTCGAGGCGCTGCCGCCGGCCACCGCGACCGCCACCCCGGCCGCGAAGACCAGCCCCCGCGCGCTCATCTTCGAGATCGGCACCGAGGAGCTGCCGCCGGCCGAGGCGAGATCGGCCCGCGACTACGTGCAGCGCGCGCTGACCGAGGGCCTGTCCGGCACCCGGCTCGAGCACGACGAGGTACGCGTGTTCGCCACCCCCCGGCGGCTGGTCGCGCTGGTCGCCTCGGTCGCGGCTCAGGAGCCCGACCACCTACGCCAGGTGCGGGGCCCGAAGGTCGGCGCCCCGGCCAAGGCGGTCGAGGGTTTCGCGCGCGGCCAGGGCGTTCCCGTCGATCAACTCGAGACGGCGCTCTACGCCGAGGCCGAGCACCATGTCGCCCGGAAGCACGAGGCCGGCGGCGCCGCGGCCGAGGTGCTCGCGCCCGTGCTGGCGAAGGTGGTGACCGGTCTGCGCGGGGCCAAGAACATGCGCTGGAACGACCCGCAGCTCTCGTTCAGCCGGCCGATCCGCTGGCTGACCGCGCTGTGGGGCGACGACGTGGTGCCGGTCGCGGTGGGCACCCTGGCCGCCGGTCGTCAGACCCGGCTGCTGCGTACGGCCTCGGAACCGATCGTCCAGGTCGCGTCGGCCGAGACCTTCATGGAGACGCTGGCGCTGGCCGGCATCGTCGCCGACCCCGAGGACAGGCACGACCTGATCGTCACCGGCGCGCAGGACGAGGTCTACCCCGAGGGCCGCATCGACGTGGCCGGCGAGTCCGCGCTGATCGAGCAGATCACGTACCTGGTCGAGGCGCCCACCCCGCTGCTGGGCACGTTCGACGAGAGTTACCTGTCGCTGCCGGACGCCGTGCTGACCACCGTGATGCGCAAGCACCAGCGCTACCTGCCGGTCCGCGACGCCTCGGGGGCGCTGCTGCCGATGTTCGTCACCGTCGCCAACGGCCCGGTCGACGTCGAGCTCGTGCGCACCGGCAACGAGGCGGTGCTGCGCGCCCGCTACGAGGACGCGGCGTTCTTCTACCGCGCCGACCGCAACACGCCCCTGCCGGACATGCGGGAGCGCCTGTCCCGCCTGACCTTCACCGACAAGCTGGGCTCGATGGCCGACCGCTCGGGCCGGATCGCCGCCCTGGCCACGTCGCTGGCCGACTCGCTCGGGCTGTCGTCGGCCACGCTGGGCCGGGCGGCCCGCCTGGTCAAGTTCGACCTCGGCTCGCAACTGGTCACCGAGATGACCAGCCTGGCCGGCGTGATGGCCCGCGACTACGCCCTGCACGCGGGCGAGCCGCGCGACGTGGCCCAGGCCGTCTACGAGGCCGAACTGCCCCGCAACACCGGCGACGACCTGCCCGCCTCGATCCCGGGCGCCCTGCTCTCCCTGGCCGACCGCCTCGACCTGGTAACCGGCCTGGCCGCCACGGTCGGCCTGCCCACCGGCAGCAGCGATCCCTTCGCCGTACGCCGGGCCGTGCTGGGCCTGCTGGCCGTGCACCGCGCCCACCCCGCCCTCTCCGGCCTGTCCCTGCTCGACGGACTGCGCTCGGCCGCCGCCCAGCAGCCCGTGCCCGTCCCGGCCACAGTGCTCGACAGCGCCGCCGAGTTCCTGGCCCGCCGCCTCGAACAGGCGCTGACCGAGGAGGGCAAGCCGGTCGACCGCATCCGGGCCGCCCTCCCCCACCACGCCCGCCCATCGGTCGTCGACACACTGCTGACCCAGCTCGACACCCTCGTCGGCAACCCCGACTTCGTGGCGGTCGCGGCCGCCATCCAGCGGGCCCGCCGCATCCTTCCCCCCGGCACCAGGGCCGGTTACGACCCCTCGGTGCTCACCGAGCCGGCCGAACTGGCCCTGCACGAGGCGGTAGCCGGCGTGAAGCCCACCTGGGGCGCCGACCTGGTCGCCTTCACCGCCGGAGTCGAGCCGCTGGTCGAGCCCCTGGCCCGCTTCTTCGACGAGGTCTTCGTCATGGCCGAGGAGCCCGCGTTGCGAGCCGCCCGCCTCGGCCTGCTGGCTACCGTCCGCGACCTCGGCGAGGGCCTGCTCGACTGGCCGGAGCTGCGCCTCTAGACCCTGCCCGGTCAGCCCTCACCCGGATTGGCCAGAAGCCTCCGGAGGACAGCGATGTCTTCGACGTCCTTGTCCCGCCAAGGCCGGCCGTTTGGGCAGCGTCGGGAAACCACCAGAATCGTCTTCGACCGGGACTCCTCGGAGCGGGGAACCCAGAACTCGACATCGCCGTGGGCACGAGTGACACGCCCGATACGGGCGTCGAGCCCCCACCCTCCGCACTCTGTGGCGGGGAGTTCAGCCGCGGAGCGTCACCGGTGCGGCGGTGGCGCGGCGGTGGCGGGCCGGGCGGCGGATGATCCATTCGGCGACCGCGAGGTTGATCGCCCAGCCGAGGATCATCAGGGCGGCTCGCGGGCTGGGCGCGGGTTCGCCGGCTGCCACGGTGTAGGGCGCGAGGGTGAAGGCCTGGGTTCCGGCTCCCAGGGCCAGCGCGTACGACCGGATCATCCAGGCCCGGTGACGGCGGATGTCGCGGCGGCGGATCGCGTGTACGGCGGTTACCAGGCCGTACGTCATCGCGGCCGAGACCAGGAGGCGGGCGATGTTGACCACGGTGTGGTCGTTGGGCGGCAGGTCGGAGAAGAGGGTGAGCCAGGCGCCGCTGAGGGCCACTGCCAGACCGGCCACGACCAGCACCCGGCCGGCGCGGCGGTGCCAGGCGCGGTGGTTGCGGCGGAAGGCGTCCTCGAACTGGAAGGCGCCGGCCAGGCTGTAGATCAGCGCGGCGATGATGTGCACGACCACGGGGGCCGGCATCTCGGTGAAACGTTCGGGCGCGGGGGCGCCGGAGGCCAGGGCGCCCAGACGGGCCGCGCCGGCGATGGAGGGGACCAGCGCCAGGGCGATCAACCCGGCCGGGACGAGCTTCGACATTCCTTGATCGTCGCCGGTCGGACGGGTCGGGTCGTCGGTCCGGAGGCCCGAAGGAACCGGGTCCGAAGTCGGAGCTGGGGGCTGTACTTAAGTACGGCCCGGAGCGTCAGCGGGCCAGGACGAGGCGCAGCAGGTGCTCGCCGTCGGGGGCGTACTGGGCGTGCATGACGAACCAGGGGAAGGCCCACTCGTCGGCGGCGCCGCCGTGCTGGGTGCGGTCGGGGTCGGTGCTCTGGGTGGGGCGGCCCAGCGCTGCCCACAGGCTCGTGCGGCGGCCGATCGTGCCGCCGCGGCCGGGGATGACGCCGCGGAACGGACGGAAGCCGGTCCGGTCGTCGAAGTGCAGCACGACCCGGGTGACGCGGTCGTACTCGTCGACGCCGACCGACACACCGTGTTCGCGGGACTCGTAGGTGCGGGCGCCCGGGGTGGCCATCAGGCCGTACTCGCGGCTGACGGTCAGGGCCTGCCCTTCGAGCAGGTTCTGTCCGAGCAGCTGGGTCAGGTCGCTTCGCGGGACGACGTTCGGCTGCATGGCGTCACTCCTGGTCAGGGATTCGGGGGTCACTGTAAGCACATCGAGTTAACTGCGCGTGAACCCGTGCAGCCTTCCCGATCCGTTTCCGTGATCGCTACGCCGACGATGCCTCGTAGTCGGGTTTGTCCCTTCGACTCGTGCCGGGACCCCGGCGACGGACGCCGCGGTGAATCCCGTGGAGGATCACGTGGCCGACCGACGTCAGGTGCTGCGCATGGGAGCCGTGGCCGCGGCCGCCCCCGCGCTCGCCGGAACGGTTGCCGCCCCGGCGCTCGCGCACGGGCCCAAGCACAAGGAGCCCGAAGTCTTCGGGCACCGCGGCGCCTCCGGCTACCGGCCGGAGCACACGCTGGCCTCGTACGAGCTCGCGGCCCGCATGGGCGCCGACTACATCGAGCCCGACCTGGTCGCCACCAAGGACCACGTGCTGGTGTGCCGGCACGAGCCCGAGATCGGCGGCACCACCGACGTGGCCCAGCACCCCGAGTTCGCCGGCCGCAGGAAGACGGTGCTGCTCGACGGCGTCAGCGTCACCGGATGGTTCACCGAGGACTTCACCCTGGCCGAGCTGAGGACGCTGCGGGCGATCGAGCGTCTCCCCGCCGTCCGCCAGGAGAACACCCTCTACGACGGCCTGTTCCCGGTGCCCACGTTCGAGGAGGTGCTCGAGCTGCGGGGCCGCCTGTCGAAGGAACTGGGCCGCGACGTCGGCGTCATCCCGGAGACCAAGCACCCCACGTACTTCCGGCGGCTCGGCCTCGACCTCGAGACCCCGCTCGTACGGACCCTGCGGAAGCACCGGCTCGACCGGCGCGGCGCCAAGGTGTGGATCCAGTCGTTCGAGGCGGCCAACCTGAAGGTGCTGCACCAGCAGTACCGGGTGCAGGTGAACCTGGTCTTCCTGACCGGCGCCGCCGGTGGTCCGTTCAACGACCCGAAGACGTACGCGCAGTATCTGACCCCGGCCGGGCTGAAGGAGCTCTCGTCCTACGTGGACGGCATCGGACCGGACAAGAACCAGGTCATCCCGCGCAACGCCGACGCCACGCTGGGCACGCCGACGGCGCTGGTGCGGGACGCCCACACGGCCGGGCTCAAGGTCATTCCGTACACGTTCCGCGCCGAGAACCAGTTCCTGCCGGCCGACTACCGCGTGGGGACCGACCCCAACGCCTACGGCCGGGCCATCGACGAGCAGATCACGTACCTGCGGACCGGCATCGACGGCCTGTTCACCGACCAGCCCGACATCGGCGTGCTCAGCCGCACGCTCGCGGACTGATTCTTCCCGAGGTGGCCGCGTCCCTGGGCGCGGCCACCGTTCAGCCCTGGGCGGCCGACAGGGCCGGCGCGAGCATGGCGAACGCGCGGCCGGTCAGCTCGAGCGGGTCGGCCTCGCCGTCGGTGGTGGCCCAGCGCTCCAGGGCCGCGTCGAGCGCGGCGAAGGCCATCCGGGTGGCCATCTGCGGATAGAGGGCGTCGGGTTCCTGGCCGAGTCGCTGCGCCAGCACCTGCGCGAGCTCGGCCTGCCAGCGCGCCTGCCGCTCCAGCGAACGCGCGTGCAGCACCGGCGTGCGGTGGATCAGGCGCACCACCGCCAGCGTCTTGGCCGCGTCGTGGTGGCCGGCGCAGAAGTTGATCGCGACGGTCACCGCGTGCCGCAGCGACTCGGCGGGTGGCTCGGCCGGGGGACGGGACTCGAGCTCGGTGCGCATCTCGTCGCCCAGGTCGGCCAGGAGCTGGATGACCACGTCCTCCTTGGACGCGTAGTAGCGGTGGAACGTGCGCCGGGACATGCCGGCCGCGGCGACGATGTCGTCGACCGTCGTCTCGTCGTAGCCGCGGGCCGCCAGCAACTGCAGCGCGGTTTCGCGCAACTCCTCGCTGACCAGCCGTCGTTTGCGCTCGGCCAGGCTGGGCGGCCGGTCGTTCGTCATGCCCCGATGGTACGTCATGACGCCGTTGACACACTGTGCCACGAGAGGCACGATGAGGCGCATGACGAAACGCACCTTTGTGATCACGGGGGCGAACAGCGGGCTCGGTCTGGCCGCCGCCAAGGCGCTCGCACGGCCCGGGGCGCACGTGATCCTCGCCGTACGGGACGAACGGAAGGGCCGCGAGGCGCAGGCCGCCCTCACCGGCGGCACCAGCGAGGTGCGCCGCGTCGATCTGGCCGACCTCGATGCGGTACGGGCCTTCGCCGCCGGCCTCGACCGGGTCGACGTGCTGATCAACAACGCCGGCGTGATGGCGCCACCGCGCACGCTCAGCAAGCAGGGCTTCGAGGTGCAGCTGGCGGTCAACCACCTCGCTCACTTCGCGCTGACCGCGCTGCTGCTCGACCGGCTGTCGGCGGGGGCCGACCCCCGCGTCGTGACCGTCAGCTCGGTGCTGCACAAGAAGGGCCGGCTCGACTTCGACGACCTGCAGGCCGGGCGCGGCTACAGCGCGACCGCCGCCTACAACAACTCGAAGCTGGCCAATGCCGTCTTCGGCCTGGAGTTGCACCGCCGCCTGACTGCGGCCGGCTCACCCGTCCGGAGCCTGCTGGCCCACCCCGGGTATGCCGTGACGGGCCTGCAGGCGGGCGTGCAGCCGGGCCTCTATCGCACGTTGCTGACCAGGCTCGGCAATCCTTTGCTCGCCGTGAGCGCCGACCAGGGCGCCCGCCCCGTCGTGCACGCCGCGACCGCCCCCGACGTCGAGGGCGGCCAGTTCATCGGCCCGACCGGCGTGGCCCAGATGCGCGGCGCACCGGGCCCGGTGCCGCTGGCGCCGCACGCCACCGACCCGGCGCTGGGCCGCCGCCTCTGGACCGTCTCGGAGGAACTGACCGGCGTCCGTTTCCCGCTGCTCGATCGAAACAGACCCTAGGGCGCCCTAGGTTCCGCCCCGCGGATCATGGGTCAGATCGCCTGGTCGCGGGTCTGCCACGTGCACAGGCAGATCTTGTTGCCCTCCGGGTCGGCCAGGATCCAGTACGCCGGGGCCCGCTCGTCGCTGACCAGGCGGCCACCCGCCGCGATCGCGGCGTCGATGCGGGGCTGCACCTCGGCCGGATCGAGCCACAAGTCGTGGTGCCAGCGCTGGCGGGGCTCCTCGTCGCCGGACTGCTGGAACCACAGGGTCGGCAGCCTGTCGGCTGGGTCGGTCAGGTCGATGCCGGGGTCGGCGTTGCCGTCCCGGACCAGGCCGAACACCGCTTCCCAGAACGGCAACACCTGTTTGCGGTCCGGCGTGTCCAGGGCGATGTCGAGCCGCGAGACCGGTCCGCTCGCCGGGCGCAGGCCGGCGTCCGCGGCCAGGCCGCTGATGGCGCGGGCCAGCTGCACGTCGCGGGTGGTCACGCCCTGCTCGTCGTGGCTGGTCAGCCGGACGTGGACGTGCCTATGACGCAGGTTGACGTCCGGGTGGTGGCCGGCCTGCTCGGCGGCGGCGCCGATGGCGGCGACGAGCGCCAGCCCGGCCGCGAAGTCCGGCGTGGCGATCCGGGTCTCCAGGCTGTCGTAGAAGTAGGCCCAGCCGGTGAGGCCCTCGCCGGCGATCTGCTGTCCGGTCAGACTGGTCATGCGCCCATCCTGGCCGATGCGGGCCGCACACTCCACGGGACAGAATCCCGGGCGAGCCGCCCGATCCGGCTACTTGTCGACGATCGCCGGCCAGAAGTGGTCGAAGCTGATCGTCTTGCCGAAGCCGCTCGCCACGATGTAGGTCAGGCCGAGCAGCACGCCGAGGATGACGACCGCGAACAGCCCGTACGCCAAGGCCTTGCCGGCCGGGCGGGGCGCCGCAGCGTCGGCGCCCCAGGCCAGTGACCGGATGCCCAGCGCGAACAGCACAGGCAGCCCGGCGCCGAGGACGAGACCGGCGGCCAGCACCTTCCAGGCGCCCTCGAGCGCGAATCCGAAGTTGCTCACAGGGCCACCTTCTCGGACGGGGCCGGAGCGGACGCCGGGACCGGCTCCCACTCGTCGTTGACGTTGTTGTGGTCGACCGGCGCGTGCCGGGACCGCAGCCACATGCCGGTCGCCGCGGCGAGCAGCAGAACGAAGATGACGATCGCGCCGGCGACGCCGCCGACGAAGTTGCCCAGGTACCACGTCAGGGCGCCGACGACCGCGGCCGCGGGCAGCGTGATCAGCCAGGTGGCGACCATGCGCCCGGCCACGCGCCAGCGCACCTGCGCGCCGGGCTTGCCCACACCGGAGCCGAGGATCGAACCGGTCGCCACGTGGGTGGTCGACAACGCGAACCCGAGGTGGCTGGAGGCCAGGATGACCGCGGCCGACGACGACTCCGCCGCCATGCCTTGCGGGGGCGCGATCTCGACCAGACCCTTGCCGAGCGTACGGATGATCCGCCACCCGCCCAGGTAGGTGCCCAGCGCGATCGCCACCGCGCAGGCCGCTTTCACCCAGAACGGGATGTTCTTCGTGTCCGTCCAGTCGCCGGCCGCGATCAGCGCCAGCGTGATCACGCCCATGGTCTTCTGCGCGTCGTTGGTGCCGTGGGCCAGCGACACCAGCGAGGCGCTGCCGATCTGACCCCAGCGGAACCCGTTCTCGGTGAAGCGCGCGGCCACGCCGACCGTCGCCTTGTAGATGAGCCAGGTGCCCACGGCCGCCACCACGCCCGCGATGACGGGTGAGATGAGGGCCGGCAGGATCACCTTGCCGACCACCCCGTCGAGCTTCGTGCCGTTGCCGTTCCAGTTCACGCCGGCCCAGCCCAGGCCCGCGATGGTGGCGCCGACCAGCCCGCCGAACAGCGCGTGCGACGAGCTGGAGGGCAGGCCCAGCAGCCAGGTGAACAGGTTCCAGACGATGCCGCCGATCAGGCCGGCCAGCACGATCAGCAACAGCGCCGTGCCGCCGTCGGTGGTGAGCGATTCCTTGGGCGTGCCGTCGGCGTTCTGGATGCGCACGACGGCGTTGCTGACGGTCAGGGCGACCTCGACCGAGAGGAAGGCGCCGATGAGGTTGAGGATGCCGGAGAGCGCAACGGCTGTCTTGGGCCGCAGGGCGCGGGTGGCGATGGAGGTGGCCATCGCGTTCGCCGTGTCGTGGAACCCGTTGGTGAAGTCGAACCCGAGGGCCGTCACCACCACGAGCGCCAGGATCACCGATGTTTCAGTCACACCTCAGGGTCGCTGGTGGAAGATCGGACAAGAAGAGTTCAGACTCCGTGAACTTGATATTTCGCGCCCGTTACCCAGGTACTCATGATCCGTTCACCAGATGTTCAGTTGACGGCTACGTTCCCATGCTGCTGTCCGCACTCTCAGTCGCTGGGCGGATCGGCCAGCGGCCAGCCACCGGCGGCCAGGCGGGCCGACACGCGCACCACGTCCTCGGCGTCGGCCTGCTGCAGCACGGCATCGTTGATCATGGCTTCGATGTCCTGCGCGTTGATCGGGTCGGGGCTGCCCAGGGACTGCTCGGCCAGATCGTTGGCGATCTTGCGGACTTCCTCCTCGGTGAGCTTGCGACGCAGCACGCCCAGCAGGGCCACGTAGTCCTGCCGGGGCACGCCGGTCGGGTAGCCGGCGCGCAACCAGTCGACGGCGCGGACGAGGAAGTTCGAGCGGTTGTCGGTCACGGTTCCTCTCCTACTTGTCGACGATCGCCGGGTAGACGTGCTCGAAGCTGATCGTCTTGCCGAAGCCGCTGGCCACGATGTAAGTGATACCCAGCAGAGCGACGAGCACAACGACCGCGAAGAGAACGTACGCCACCAGCCGGCCCACCGGGTGCGGCGCGGCGTGGTCGACCTCGGCGTCACCGCCGGCGCCGAACGCCATCGAGCGGATGCCGAGCGCGAACACGGCGGGCAGACCGGCGCCGAGGATCAGGCCGGCGAGCAGCACCTTCCACGCGCCTTCGAGAGCGAATCCCAGGTTGCTCACTCAGACCGCCGTTCCCGCGGGCTCGCGGCGCTCGGCCGGCTCGTCCCACTCGTCGTTGACGTTGCTGTGGTCGACCGGCGTCCTGCGCGAGCGCCAGTACATGTAGCCGGCCGCCGCCAGCAGGATCAGGAAGATCACGAGCGCGCCGCCGAGGCCACCGATGAGGTCGCCGATGAACCACATCAGCGCGCCGACGACCGCCGCGGACGGCAGCGTGATCAGCCAGGCCGCCACCATGCGCCCGGCCACCCGCCAGCGCACCTGCGCGCCCGACTTGCCCACACCCGAGCCGAGGATCGAACCGGTCGCGACGTGCGTCGTGCTGAGCGCGAACCCGAGGTGGCTGGAGACCAGGATGACCGCGGCCGACGACGACTCCGCCGCCATGCCCTGCGGGGGCGCGATCTCGACCAGACCCTTGCCGAGCGTACGGATGATCCGCCACCCGCCCAGGTAGGTGCCCAGGGCGATGGCGAGCGCGCACGAGGCCTTCACCCAGAACGGGATGTTCGTCGTGTCGGTCCACTCGCCGGACGCGATCAGCGCCAGGGTGATGACACCCATGGTCTTCTGCGCGTCGTTGGTGCCGTGGGCCAGCGACACCAGTGAGGCGCTGCCGATCTGACCCCAGCGGAACCCGTTGTCGGTGAAGCGCGCGGCCACGCCGACGGTGATCCGGTAGATCAGCCAGGTGCCGACCGCGGCCACCAGACCGGCGATGACCGGGGACATCAGCGCGGGCAGGATCACCTTGCCGATCACACCGTCGAGCTTGGAGCCGTCGCCGTTCCAGTTCACGCCGGCCCAGCCCAGGCCCGCGACGGTCGCGCCGACCAGCCCGCCGAACAGCGCGTGGGACGAGCTGGAGGGCAGCCCGAGCAGCCAGGTGAACAGGTTCCAGACGATGCTGCCGACCAGACCGGCCAGCACGATGAGGAGTAACGCTGTGCCGCCGTCGGAGGTCAGGGCCTCCTTGGGCGTGCCGTCGGAGTTCTGGATGCGGACGACAGCGTTGCTGACGGTCAGGGCGACCTCGACCGAGAGGAAGGCGCCGATCAGGTTGAGGATGCCGGAGAGCGCCACGGCCACCTTTGGCCGGAGGGCGCCGGTGGCGATGGACGTGGCCATCGCGTTCGCTGTGTCGTGGAACCCGTTGGTGAAATCGAACCCGAGGGCCGTGATCACCACCAGGGCAAGAATGACCGTTGTCTCTGTCACATCGTCAGCGTTGCCCGTAAAGGTCAGACCTGAAAGGGGCCTGTGAGCACGAGTCCAAGCTTCGGCTGCCGTTGGTGGAACACACACCCGACGTTCGCCGGATCGTCAACGATCGACAGGTTTGGCCGGCGCCGAGGCCCTGGGTAAGGCACTGGCGGGCAGACCGTCGCCGAACTCTACCGAGAAAGGGCCGGACCCAACGGGTCCGGCCCTTCTTGCTCAGAAAACTCTCAGTTGGTGGGCTGCAGCACGACGGTCGCCGTGCCGGTCTGGGCCGGAGAGCCCGTGTCGGTGTACGAGGCGACGAACACACCGGTCAGGTTGCCCGCGCCGGCGTGCCCGGCGTCGAGGAACGTCTGGATCGAGCCGGTGCAGCCGGACGCCGTGGACAGCGGGTGCCCGTGGGTGTCGTGGCCGAGGACGTAGGTCACCGTGACCCGCGAGCAGTCGACCGGCGCGTCGTCGGTCACCGTCACCTCGAAGTTCACCGTGTCACCGAAGGCGAACGGCTGGCCCGCCTGCGGCGTGGTGAACCGGACGACCGGAGCCGCCGTGCCGACCGGCAGTCGCACCTCGGCCGAGGCCGACCGGCCGGTGCTGTCGGTGACCTTCAGCGTCGGGCGGTAGTTGCCGTTCTCGGTGAAGGTGAACGTCGGGTTGGGCGAGCGCGAGTCGACCCGGTTGTCGTTGTCCAGGTACCACTCGTAGCGCAGGGCGTCACCGTCCGGGTCGGCCGTGCCGGCGCTGGAGAACTGCACCGTCAGCGGCGCCTGGCCCGACGTCGGTGTGGCCGTGACCTTCGGGGTCGGAGTGCGGTTGCCGCGCACGAAGTCGAACCGGGAGAGCTGCGCGTCGGGGTTCTCGGCGAAGTAACCGTCGCCGTACTCGAGGACGTAGAGCGCGCCGTCGGGGCCGAACTCGAGGTCCATCGGGTTGTCGAAGACGAGCTCGGGCAGCACCGACTCGATCTTCGTCACCTGGTTGCGCCGGTCGAGCGTCAGGGCCTTGACCCAGTCACGGGTCCACTCGGCGAACAGCGGCTTGCCGTCGAACGCGGCCGGCCACTTGAACGGCGAGCGCGAGCGCTTGTCGTAGTCGTACGCCGGGCCGCCCATCGGGCCGATGCCGCCGGTGCCCAGCTCCGGGAACTGCGCGCTGGCCGTGTAGGTGTAGGCGATCTCGGACTTCTCGACCGGCGGCAGGTTGCGCAGACCGGTGTTGTTGGGCGACTCGTTGACCGGGGCCGCGCAGTTGAACGCCGCGCCCGAGGTGCCGGTGGCGAAGTCGTAGTCGATGTACGGCACGTCGGGTTGCACGCAGTACGGCCAGCCGTAGTTCGCCGGCTTGTCGATGGCCATCCAGCGGCCGTGCCCGGCCGGGCCGCGGGCCGGGTTGGCCGCCCGGGCGTCCGGCGAGTAGTCGGCCATGTAGACGACGTCGGTCTCGGGATCGACGGTGAACCGGAACGGGTTGCGCAGGCCCATCGCGTAGATCTCGGGCTTGGTCTTGGCCGTGCCCTTCTTGAACAGGTTGCCCTTGGGGATCGAGTAGCCACCGTTGCGGCCGACCGTGATGCGCAGCAGCTTGCCGCGCAGGTCGTTGGTGTTGGCCGAGGTGCGCTGGGCGTCGAAGACCGGGTTGCGGTTCGGCCGCTCGTCGATCGGCGCGAAACCGTCGGAGGAGAACGGGTTGCTGTCGTCGCCGGTGGACAGCAGCAGGTTGCCCTTGCTGTCGAAGTCGATCTTGCCACCGACGTGGCAGCACTGGCCGCGGTCGGTCGGCACGTCGATGATCTTCTGCTCGGTGTTCAGCTTGAGCGTGCTGCCGACCAGCTTGAACCGGGACAGCGTCAGGTGGCCCTTGAACCGCGCGAAGTCGGCCGCCGTGCCCTCGGTCGGCGCGTCACCCTCGTTGGTCTGCGGGGTGAGCGGGTCGTCCTTGGGCGTGTTGAGCGGCGGCGAGTAATAGATGTAGACCCAGCCGTTGCGCTTGAAGTCGGGGTCGATGGCGACGCCCTGCACGCCCTCTTCGTCGTGCAGGTAGACCGGAATGGTCGCGGCGAGCACGTTACGGCCGGTGGCGGGCTCGTGGATGCGAACCTCGCCGCCGCGGGCGGTGTGCAGCACCCGGCGGTCGGGCAGCACGGCGAGCGCGATCGGCTCACCCGGCAGGTCGTTGAGGGTGACCTTCTGGAAGTCGGAGGACGGGGGCAGCGGCTGCGAAGAGGATCCTCCGCCGGCCACGGCCACGGACGGAGTGACCAGCAAGGCCACTCCGGCGACGCTGAGGGTTGCCAGACGACGCAGCATCAGAAACGGAGCCCCTCCAGGTAGGTGTACGCACGCTGGGCGGTGACGAGCGCGTCGGCCGGCGTCCGCGGGGGCGAACCGGCGTCGTCACGCTCCACGATGTACTCGACCAGGCCGGCTTCCCGCGCGTGCTCGAAGATGCGGCCGAAGTCGATCAGGCCGTCACCGGCGTCGGCGAAGCTGGCGTTGATGTCGAGGTCCTTGACGTGCACCTGCTTGATGCGGCCGCGGTTCTCCTTGATCAGGTCGACCGGGTCGTGCGCGCCGCGGAAGGCCCAGAACAAGTCGACCTCGAAGTGCACGTAGCGGTTGTCGGTCTCGTTGAACAGGATGTCCATGCCGGTCTGCTTGGTGCCGTTCTGCCGGAAGAACTCGGCGTGGTGGTTGTGGTAGCCGAACGAGATCCCGGCCCGCCGGGCCAGCTTGCCGGCCTTGTTGAGGTCGGCCGCGAAGGCACGGTAGACAGCGGCGTCCCGGACCGGGCCGTTCGCGCCCTGCCCGAAGAACGGGTGGACGATGAACTTGTTGCCGACGATGTTCGCGTCCTGCAGCGCCTTCTCCCAGGTGGACGCGTTGAACGGCTGCGGGATGCCGACGTGGCCGGAGGTGGCGCGCAGGCCGGCGGCGTCGAGGGCGGCCCGGAACTGGGCGGCGGTGCGGCCGACGAAGCCGGCGTGCTCGACCCGGGTGTAACCGATCTCGGCCAGTTCGGCCAGGCTTGCCTCAAGGTTGATGTTCAGCTGATTGCGCAGCGTGTAGAGCTGCACGCTGATCTGGTCCTTCGGGACCCGGCGGGAGGAGTGGTGGGAACCGCCGGCGTTGGCGGCCCCGGGCACAGCGATGGTGGCAGCAGCCCCGGCTGCGGCCGCAGCGCCGAGGAGCTGGCGACGGTTGAGGGATTGCGGCATTGCTTCTCCTTCGAACGACATCGTTCGATGAGGTTACCGATGTGTTTCGTTTGAAGTGAAGGTTAGTTTCTTCAGATCAAGCAAAAGTTTCCATCATGGATGCAAAACGCCCCAGCCACCGATGGTGACCGAGGCGTTGATGGATATAACTAGGGGTCAGGCGATGCGGGCTTCCGAGTCCACCCGGGACAGCGCGCCGGTGAGGATGGACAGTCCTTCGCGGGCCTCCGCCTCGGTCAGGGTCAGCGGCGGTCCCATCCGCAGCACGTTGCCGTGCAGGCCGCCCTTGCCGACCAGCAGGCCGCCGGCCCGGCACTCGTCGAAGACGCGCACCGTCGCCGCCGGGTCGGGCTCGGTGGTGCCGGGCCGGACGATCTCGACGCCGATCATCAGGCCCTTCCCGCGCACCTCACCCACGCTCGGCAGGTCGAGCGCCCGGAGGCCGGCCAGCAGGATGGCGCCGGTGCGCTCGGCGTTGGCCTGCAGGTCGTGGTCGAGCACATAGTCGAGCACCGCGGCGCCGGCCGCCATCGAGAGCGGGTTGCCGCCGAACGTCGAGAAGCTGATCGCCGGCACCGCGTTCATCACCTCGGCCCGGCCCACCACGCCGCCCAGCGCGAAGCCGTTGCCGATGCCCTTGGCGAAGGTGATCAGGTCGGGCGTGACGCCGTGCGCCTGGTAGCCCCAGAAGTGCTGCCCGGTGCGCCCCCACCCGGTCTGCACCTCGTCGGCGATCAGCAGGATGCCGCTTTCGAGCAGAACCTTCTGGTACGCCCCCAGGAGCCCGTCCGGCCCGGCCACGAACCCGCCCACGCCCTGGATCGGCTCGGCGATGAGCGCGGCCACATCCCCGGCCGTGACCGTGGCCAGCACCTCGCGCAGATCGTCGACCGCCGCCTCGAGGATGTCGCCGTCGGCCAGCCCGGCCATCCGCCCGCGCAGCCGGTCGCCCGAGGCCAGCCACTGC
The DNA here is from genome assembly GCF_019710575.1 of Paractinoplanes polyasparticus. Classification (GTDB taxonomy): domain Bacteria; phylum Actinomycetota; class Actinomycetes; order Mycobacteriales; family Micromonosporaceae; genus Actinoplanes; species Actinoplanes polyasparticus. The sequence continues at coordinate 61,066 of NZ_JAHWFK010000035.1, forward strand.
ACGTTCAACGGGCTCAGCGAGCTCGACGACCAGCTGCGGTGCCCGGTGACCGCCATGGTGGCGAACGTCCGGCCGTGATAGCTGTTCTTGATGGCCAGGATCTGGTTGGAGCGGCGCACGTTCGCGGCCATCAGCAGCGCGGACTCGTTCGCCTCGCTGCCCGAGTTGGTGAAGAAGACGCGCGCGTCGGGGATGCCGGAGACCCGGGCGATCTTCTCGGCCAGCTCGACCTGCTGCCGGATCAGATAGAGCGTCGAAGTGTGCACGACGCCGGTGGCCAGCTGACGCTGCACGGCCTCGTTGATCTCGGCGACGTCGTAGCCGATCATGTTGGTCAGCACGCCGCCGAAGAAGTCCAGGTAGGTGCGGCCGTCGGCGCCGGTGACCCGGCGCCCCGACCCGGCGACGATCTCGAGAGCGTCGTCACCGTAGTAGATCGGCATCCAGGCCGGCATCACGGCTCTATGGCGGGCCAACAGGTCGTCGCTCACGAGAGTCTCCCTAGTTGAAGAGCGAGTTCAAGGTCAAGAGCCGGATGTCCCAGCGAGGTGGTGGGTCGTAGCCACCCGGGCGACGTGAGTGAGTGGTTGCGCTCGGAAGCCCGGGGGTTCATCGCCAGCCTCGCGGGTGCGGGCGGGCTCGGGGGCCGCTGCCGCGTGAGCCCAGCAACGCGGCGGCGGCGAGGGCGTCGGCCAGCGTGTCGATGTCGCCGGAGACCAGGCCGACGGTGACGCGTACGTGGTCGCTGTCGAGCGGGGTGACGCAGAAGGGGGTGCCCGGCGAGACGGCGATGCCGTGGGCGGCCAGCGTGACCATGGCGATCTGCTGATCGTCGACGGCCATCCACAGGTTGATGCCGTCGGCTGCGGTCGCGCTCACGCCCCGCTCGTGCAGGGCCCCGAGCAGGGCGGCGCGCCTGGTGGCGTACGTGTCGCGGGCCCTGTCGACCTGCGCGATCGACGCCGGGTCGGTGAGCAGGTCGAGCAACACTCCCTGCAGCAGGCGGCTGGACCAGCCGGGACCGAGCAGACGCCGGTCGGCCAGCGGAGCGATCACACTGGCGGGCCCCCCGACCGCAGCGAGCCGCAGGTCCGGCCCGTGCGACTTGGAGAAGCTGGCGACGTGGACCGTCCGCTCGGGCAGCAGGTTTCCCAGGCTGACCGGCAGCGACGAGGCGATGTCCCCGGCGTGGTCGTCCTCGACGGCCACCACGTCCGGGAAGCCGTCGAGAACACCGGCCAGCTCGGCCGCGCGGGCCGGCGACATGCTGACCCCGGTCGGATTGTGCGCGCGGGGCTGCAGAAAGACCGCGACCGCGGGATAGTCGGCGAGGACCCGGCGCAGGTGGGCCGGACGCATTCCGGCGTCGTCCATCGGCACGCCGACCACCGTGGCGCCGACCGTCTGCAGCAGGTCGAGCAAGGGCGGGAAGGCCGGGTTCTCGACCACCACGTGGTCGCCGAACCGCACCACCTCGCCGATCACCCGGTCGAGCGCGTCGAGCGCGCCGTCGACGACGGTCAACCGCTCGGGCGGGTACGGCCAGCGCTCGCGCAGCACCGCTTCGAGCGCGGGCAGCACCGGGGCGTCGAGGTAGCTCGTGGTCAGCCGCCCGTCCCCGATCCGCTTGAGCGCGTCGGTCAGATCGGGCAGCAGGTCGTGATCGGGCACGCCGGTGGAGAGATCGCGCGACGCCGCGGCGACCGCCCCACCGAGTTGCGAGTAGCGCAGGCGCTGCCGGGGCAGCACGGGAGCGGCCACGAAGGTGCCGGACCGCCCGCGGGTCTGGATGGCGCCGGCCCGGGCGAGGCTGCGCCAGGCCTCGCTGACCGTGGTGGGGCTGACCCCGAGCTCGCGCGCGACATCGCGGACCGTCGGCAGCCGGGTGCCGGCCGGCAGCTGCCCGGCGGTCACCAGGCGGCTCACGGCCGCGGCAATCCCCCGGGCGCTGCGATCGTCGACAGCGCCCGTGATCAGCGCGAGCAAATTACCTCTCCGAAACAGTCCGTTACAACCAGGCAATTGTTCGCCTGAATGTGTGTCATTAGTGTCCTACGGCATCCGACAGCCACAAAGCAAGACCTAGCGCTGGGCATACTGCGGGGAGTAGACAGGCGATCACAGGCGCTTGAGCAGCTACGAAGATCAATTGAGAGGGGCTGTCATGAGCGACATCGTTCGCGCCGCCCTCGTCCAGACCACGTGGACGGGCGACAAGGAATCAATGATCAAGGCGCACGAGGACTACGCCCGCGACGCCGCCGCCCAGGGGGCGAAGGTGATCTGCTTCCAGGAGCTCTTCTACGGCCCGTACTTCTGTCAGGTCCAGGAGGCCGAATACTACGAGTACGCCGAATCCATCCCCGGTCCGACCACCGAGCGCTTCCAGGCGCTGGCGGCCGAGCTCGGCCTCGTCATGGTGCTGCCGATGTACGAGAAGGAGCAGGAGGGCGTCCTCTACAACACCGCCGCCGTGGTCGACGCCGACGGCTCCTACCTCGGTAAGTACCGCAAGCACCACATTCCCCAGGTGAAGGGCTTCTGGGAGAAGTTCTACTTCCGCCCCGGCAACCTCGGCTATCCCGTCTTCGACACCGCGGTCGGCAAGGTCGGCGTCTACATCTGCTACGACCGGCACTTCCCCGAGGGCTGGCGCGAGCTCGGTCTGGGCGGGGCGCAGATCGTGTTCAACCCGTCGGCCACCAGCCGCGGCCTGTCGAGCTACCTGTGGCAGCTCGAGCAGCCGGCCAGCGCAGTCGCCAACGAGTACTACGTCGGCGCGATCAACCGGGTCGGCACCGAGTCGCTGGGCGACAACGACTTCTACGGCCAGAGCTACTTCGTCGACCCCGAGGGCAAGTTCGTGGGCGAGGTCGGCGACACCCACCAGCCCGAGCTGATCGTCCGCGACCTCGACCTGGGCCTGATCAAGACGGTCCGCGAGCGCTGGCAGTTCTACCGCGACCGCCGCCCGGAGAGTTACACCCGGACGGTGGAGCTGTGAGCATCCTGATCAGAGGCGGCACGGTGGTCGGGCCGTCCGGCGCGTACCCGGCCGACGTGCTGGTGGACGGCGAGACCGTCGCGGCGATCTTCGCACCGGGGCATGGCCCGGCCGACGGTCCCGAGGTCATCGACGCCACCGGCAAGTACGTGATTCCGGGCGGGGTCGACGCGCACACCCACATGCAGCTGCCCTTCGGCGGCACGGCGGCCAGCGACACGTTCGACACCGGCACGCGGGCGGCGGCGATCGGCGGGACGACCACGATCATCGACTTCGCGGTCCAGCGGTACGGCGAGGTGGTGCAGGACGGACTGGCCGCGTGGCACGCCAAGGCCGACGGCAACTGCCACATCGACTACGGCTTCCACATGATCCTGGGCGGCGTGGACGACGACGCGCTCAAGGCCATGGACCAGCTGGTCTCCACGGAAGGCATCACGAGCTTCAAGCTGTTCATGGCGTACCCGGGCGTCTTCTACTCCGACGACGGTCAGATCCTGCGGGCCATGCAGAAGGCGCGCGACAACGGCGCCATGATCATGATGCATGCCGAGAACGGTCCGGCCATCGACGTACTGGTGAAGCAGGCCCTCGAACGCGGTGAGACCGACCCGATCCATCACGGCCTGACCCGCCCGCAGGAACTCGAGGCCGAGGCCACCAGCCGGGCCATCTGGCTGGCCAGTGTGGCCGCCGACTGCCCGCTCTACATCGTGCACCTGAGCGCCTCGAAGGCCCTGGAGCAGGTGAAGGCCGCCCGCGACCTGGGCCGCAACGTGTTCGCCGAGACCTGCCCGCAATACCTCTACCTGACGCTGGAGGACCAGCTCGGCGCGCCCGGCTTCGAGGGCGCCAAGTGGGTCTGCTCGACGCCGCTGCGCAGCAAGCACGAGAGCCACCGGGCCGACCTGTGGCAGGGCCTGCGCACCAACGACCTGTCGGTGGTGTCGACCGACCACTGCCCGTTCTGCATGAAGGACCAGAAGGAGCTGGGCCGGGGCGACTTCTCGAAGATCCCGAACGGCATCGGCAGCGTCGAGCACCGCGTCGACCTGCTCTATCAAGGTGTCGTCGACGGCAAGCTGTCGCTGGCCCGCTGGGTCGAGACGATCGCTACGACGCCGGCCCGCATGTTCGGCATGTATCCGCGCAAGGGCATCATCGCGCCCGGCTCGGACGCCGACATCGTGCTCTACGACCCGAACGCGCGCACCCGGATCAGCGTCGAAACCCACCACATGAACATGGACCACTCCGCCTGGGAGGGCTGGGAGATCGACGGCAAGGTCGACACCGTGCTGTCCCGCGGCGAGGTCATCAGCCGCGGCGGCGAATACACGGGCCGCGCCGGCCGAGGCAAGTACGTGCCCCGCGCGCTCAGCGACTATCTCCTCTAGGAACGGGGGCCGGTCATGGACATTGGAGTAGTGCTCCAGAACAACCCGCCGGCGATGGCGGTGGTCGATCTGGCCCAGCAGGCCGAGGCGGCCGGGTTCAGCCACGTCTGGACCTTCGACTCGCACGTGCTCTGGCAGGAGCCGTTCGTCATCTACTCGAAGATCCTCGACGAGACCGAGCGGGTGATCGTCGGCCCGATGGTCACCAACCCGGGCACCCGCGACTGGACCGTGCTGGCCTCGATGTTCGCGACCCTCAACGAGATGTACGGCAACCGCACCATCTGCGGCATCGGCCGGGGCGACTCGGCGCTGCGGGTGCTGGGCGCGCAGCCGCAGTCGCTGGCTCAGCTGCGGGAGTCGATCGGCGTCATCCGCGGGCTGGCCAACGGCGAGAAGGTCGCGCTGCGGGGCACGGAACAGCAGCTCGCGTGGGCGTCCGGCAGCCGCCTGGAGGTCTGGGTGGCCGCGTACGGGCCGAAAGCCCTGGCCCTGACCGGTGAGGTCGGCGACGGCTACATCCTGCAGCTGGCCGACCCGGACATCGCGGCCTGGATGATCGGCGCCGTGCGACGAGCGGCCGAGCAGGCCGGTCGCGACCCGATGGCCATCAAGTTCTGCGTGGCCGCGCCCGCCTACGTCGGCGACGACCTGGCCCATCAGCGGGAACAGACGCGCTGGTTCGGCGGCATGGTCGGCAACCACGTGGCCGACATCGTCGCCCGGTACGGCGGCGACGGCACGGTTCCGCAGGTGCTGACCGACTACATCAAGGGCCGGCAGGGCTACGACTACGCCGAGCACGGCCGGGCCGGCAACACGCACACCAGCTTCGTGCCCGACGAGGTGGTCGACCGCTTCTGCATCCTCGGTCCGGTCGAGAACCACCTCAAGCGCCTCGAGGAGCTGCGAGCGCTGGGGGTCGACCAGTTCGCGGTCTACCTGCAGCACGACGCCAAGGAGGAAACCCTCCGGGCGTACGGGGATCACATCATTCCGGCGCTGTCGTGAAGCGAGCTCTGTACGTCCTCCTGGGGCTCGCGGTCGCCGCGGCGCTCTGGGAGGGCTACAAGGTCGTCGGCAACCCCGAGGGCACGGTGCTGTTCGGGGTCCGCATCCTGCCGCGAGCCGACGACCTGTCGATGCCCCACCTGTGGACGGTGCTGGAGCGACTCGGCCGCCCCGAGCTCACGGGCGGCCGGCCGGTCTGGATCGTGGTGGCCCAGGCGTGCCTGTTCACGCTCGGCATCACGGCCGCCGGCTTCGTCATCGGCGCGCTGGTGGGGCTGCTGCTGGCGGTGGCCATGGAACGGTTCCGCGTCGTCGAGCGCGGGCTCCTGCCGTACGTGATCCTTTCGCAGACTGTCCCCCTGGTCGCGCTGGCGCCGCTGGTGGCCGGGTGGGGCGGCACGATCATGCCGCCCTGGGCGGTGGTCTCGGTGATCGCCGCCTACCTCGCGTTCTTCCCGGTCGCGGTGGGCATGCTGCGCGGTCTGCAGTCGCCGTCGGCGAGCGGGGTCGAGCTGATGCGCAGCTACGCCGCCGGCTGGTGGCGCACGCTGGTCAAGCTGCGGTTCCCGTCCGCCCTGCCCTATCTGTTCCCGGCCCTGCGGCTGGCCGGCGCGGCCGCCGTGGTCGGCGCTGTGGTCGGCGAGATCTCCACCGGCACGCGCGGCGGCGTCGGCCGCCTGATCATCGAATACTCGCGCGAGGCCACGTCGGACCCCGCGAAGGTCTACACCGCGATGCTCGGGGCCGCCCTGCTCGGCCTGGTCGTCGCCGGTCTCGTCAGCCTGCTGGAGCTGCCGCTGATGCGGCACCGCCGCCACGTGGAGGTGGCTACCCTATGACTGCCGTCGTCGTCTCGTCCGTGACGAAGATCTTCAACCAGGGGCGTACGGATGAAGTGGCCGCTCTGTCCGATGTCGACCTCGAGGTGCGGGACGGCGAGTTCGTCTCGCTGATCGGCCCGTCCGGCTGCGGCAAGAGCACCCTGCTGCGGCTGATCGCCGACCTCATCGAGCCGTCCACCGGCACGGTGACCGTGGCCGGCCAGGGCGCCGCGAAGGCCCGCAAGGAGCAGGCGTACGGCATCGCGTTCCAGCAGGCCGGCCTCTTCGAGTGGCGGACCGTGCTGCGCAACGTCGAGCTGCCGCTGGAGCTGCGGGGACTGTCCAAGCGCGAGCGCAAGGCACGGGCCGAACAGATGCTGGCGCTGGTCGGGCTCGAGGACTTCGCCGGGCACTACCCCGCCCAGCTCTCCGGCGGCATGCAGCAGCGGGTGGCGATCGCCCGCGCCCTGGCCGTGCAGCCGCCGCTGCTGCTGATGGACGAGCCGTTCGGGGCGCTCGACGAGATGACCCGCGAACGGTTGCAGTCCGAACTGCTCGGCATCTGCGCCAAGACGAACACCAGCACCGTCTTCGTCACCCACTCCATCTCGGAGGCGGTGTTCCTGTCGGACCGGGTGGTCGTGATGTCGGCCCGGCCCGGGCGCATCACCGCCTCCATCGAGATCGACCTGCCGAGCCGCGACGACGCCGGCCGGCAGTCACCGGCCTACTTCGACAAGATCACCGAGGTCCGGCAGGCCCTGCGGGGCACACCAGCCTCCGCTCCTTCGCCCCGCAGCTCCGAAAGCGCCGCCGCCGGAACGGACGCGCGATGAAGTGGGCCCGCGCGGTGCTGCCACCCGTGATCGTCGGCGTTCTGGCCATCGTCGCGTGGGAGCTCACCGTCTCGCTCGGCCGGATAGCGCCGTTCATCCTGCCGGCGCCCTCGGCCATCTGGAACGAGCTGGTCGAGCAGCGGCAGAACGTGTGGGAGGCAGCGCTGGCCAGCGGCGAGAACGCGCTGATCGGCCTGGTCGCCGGAGCCGCCCTGGGCGTGCTGGTGGCGATGGCGGCCAGTCGCTTCAAGCCGCTGACCGAGGTGTCGATCCCGTTCGCGGCCGTTCTCAACGCGCTGCCGATCATCGCGCTCGCGCCGATCCTCAACAACATGTTCGAGTCGACCAGCAGCATCCCGCGGCGGTTGGTCACCGCGATCATCGTGTTCTTCCCGGTCTTCGTGAACACGTTGCGGGGCCTGCGCGAGGTCAACCCCATCCATCAAGAGCTGATGCACACCTACGCCGCCGACGGGTGGACCTTCGCCCGCAAAGTGCGGCTGCCCGGCGCCCTCCCCTACGTCTTCACCGGCCTGCGGCAGGCGTCGTCGCTGGCCGTGATCGCCGCGGTCGTCGCCGAGTATTTCGGAGGTTTGCAGACCGGCCTCGGCTCCCGCATCACGTCGGCCGCCGCGTTCACCGCCTACCCCCGGGCCTGGGCCTTCGTGGTCGGCGCCTGCCTGCTCGGACTCGTCTTCTATCTCACCACGCTGCTGCTGGAGCGCCTGGCCATGCCGTGGCGCACCCGCCTCATCGCCTGACCATCCCAAGGAATCCCACCGCACAGCCCGCCACCGCACAGCCCGCCACCGCACAGCCCGCCACCGCACAGCCCGCCACCGCACAGCCCTCGACCGCAAAGCCCGCCCTCCCAGGGGGCCCCCATCCAACACAGCCATCCTCCCAAAAACAGCGAACTCTCGCGGGAGGCCTGTGGACAACAGCCGGGCCGGCCTGTGGACAACAGCCCGTTAGGTGAAGACACCCCTCGGAGGTATCCATGCGACGAATCCGGATATTCACTGCCGTCGCCGCCGCGTCCGCGATGATCGTGGCGGGCTGCGGAACGGCCGACCAAGACTCGACAACCCCGGCCCCGGGCGCCAGCGGCGGCGCGCTGACCCCGGTCAAGCTGCAGCTCCAGTGGTTCTTCCAGGCCCAGTTCGCCGGCTACATCGCCGCCGTCGACCAGGGCTTCTACTCCGAGCAGGGCCTGGACGTGCAGCTGCTCGAGGGCGGCGTCGACATCGTGCCGCAGACCGTGCTCGCCCAGGGCAAGGCCGACTACGCGGTCGCCTGGGTGCCCAAGGCGCTCGCCTCCCGCGAACAGGGCGCCGGCATCACCGACGTCGGCCAGATCTTCGGCCGCTCCGGCACCTACCAGGTGGCCTGGAAGGACAGCGGCATCACCAAGGCGGCCGACCTCAAGGGCAAGAAGGTCGGGAACTGGGGCTTCGGCAACGAGTACGAGCTGTTCGCCGGCATGACCAAGGCCGGGCTCGACCCGGGCAAGGACGTCACCCTCGTGCAGCAGCAGTTCGACATGCAGGCGCTGCTGAAGAAGGAGATCGACGCCGCCCAGGCGATGAGCTACAACGAGTACGCCCAGCTGCTCGAGGCCAAGAACCCGGCCACCGGCAAGCTCTACACGCCCGACGATTTCTCGATCATCGACTGGAAGGCCGAGGGATCCTCGATGCTCCAGGACGCGGTGTGGGCCAACACCGAGAAACTCAACGACCCGGCGTACCAGCAGCAGACCGTCAAGTTCCTGACCGGCACGATCAAGGGCTGGGCGTTCTGCCGCGACAACGCCGAGAAGTGCCGCGACCTGGTGGTGGCCAAGGGCTCGAAGCTCGGCAAGAGCCACCAGCTGTGGCAGACCAACGAGACCAACAAGCTGATCTGGCCGGCCCCCGGCGGCATCGGCGTGATCGACGAGGCGGCCTGGAAGCAGACCGTCGACATCTCGATGACCACGAAGAACCAGACCGGCGACACCGTGCTCACGAAGGCGCCGGAGGGCCTGGCCTTCACCAACGACTACATCAACCAGGCCATCACCGCCGCCAAGAGCGCCGGGGTCGACGTCAACGGCACGTCGTTCCAGCCCACCACCGTCACCCTCACCGAGGGCGGCGCCTGACCGCCGCCGCGCGGGTGGTCCCGTCAGATCGGGACCATCCGCGCGGCCAGCGCCACCGCGGTGAGGTCGCCGTCGCGCAGCTTGCTCGCCGCCGCTACCGCGCCCAGGCTTTCCAGCCGCTGTGCCGTCGCCTCGACCAGCTCGTCCTCGCCGCTCAGCAACCGGCGGGCGATCCGCGCCTGCCAGGGACTCAGATCGGCGTACGCGCACTGGTCGAGCGCGGTGATCGTCGCCGCGTCGAGGGTGCCCGCGAGGGCCCGCTCGGTGACGACGCCGAGCAGCCAGTCGGGCCACCAGCCGTACTTGCCGACAACCAGGCCCGATTGCACGGCCGCGGCCGGGGTCTGGCCCGCTCCGATCAGGCGCATCGCCAGGTCCATGTCGAACCGCTCGAGCCGCATGCCCTCGACGAAGACCCGGAGCAGCGGCATCGTCCCGACGAACGGCTCCGCGGCGGCGGCGCCCTCGGCGAAGCGGCCACGAAGGACATCCAGCAGCGCGTACGCCTCGACCAGGTTCTCCTCGCCGGCCGCGCGCTCGCTCAGTCGCTTCACCGTCGCCTCCAGACGGTCGACCGCGTGCGCGGCCCGCTCGCTGAGCTCGTCGCTGGCCGGCCGGTTCAGGTGGCGCACCATCACGTCGGCGGCGATCTCGGCCTCGCGCCGCAGCAGCCGTGACGTGATCTTGGGCATGATCTCGTCGCTGAGGCCCTCGGTGACCGACGCGCCGTCGAACCGCTCGGTCGCGGTGAGGAACTCGGTCCACCAGGACGCCGGGTGCCTGCTCGAGTTCATGATCGGCTCTCCCCCTCCGGGAGTCGCGGGTTCAACATTCCGGTCTTGACCAGGGTGCGGCTCAGCGGCCGGGTCAGCTCGGCCAGACGGACGCAGGCCTCGGCGCCGATCGCGTCGTAGGCCGGCGCGGCCAGGCGGTCCGTGGTCGCCTCCAACTCGGCCCGCAGCGTCCGTCCGGCGTCGGTGAGACCGCCCTCGGCGTCCAGCAGGCCGCGCGCCCGCAGCTCCTCGGCGGCCCCGGTCCAGGCCTCGCGCCGCCAGCCCCGGCTGACCCGCAGGAACCGCTCGTCGGCCTCGCCCGACGCGACGTGCAGCAGCAACGCCTCGATCCCGCCGACGCCGGCGGCGACCAGCGCCGCCACGTGCCCGTCGCCGCGGAACTCCCGCAACAACGTCTGCGCGTGCCAGAGCACCAGGTGCGGTTCGCCGGGCCAGGGCAGCTCGGCCTGCGCGGCGAACAGCGGGCGACCCTGCGGCCACGCGGTCGCGGCCTCGGCCGCCGCCCGGGCCAGAGCAGCCGCCTCGGCCACCTCGGGTGAGGCGAGCGTGGTGGCGCCCAGGCCGCGGGTCAGCGCGGCATCCACCGCGGACAGCCGGGCCTCGACCATCGCGGCCGGGGTGGTGCTCGCCCACACCGCGGGCAGGGCGCGGACGACCAGGGCGGGGTTGAAGTTGTAGAAGGTGGCGGTCACGAGGCCCGGACCGCACTCGCCGAAGGCGGCGGCGCGGGACGCGAAGTAGCCGTCCTGCGGGCCGACACCCAGCTCGGCGTAGCGCGCGGGAGCCTCCGGCGCGAAATAGATCATGGCGTGGATCGGCTCGGTCACGCGCCACGCCCGCCGCTGCGGCGACTCACTCATTCCGGTCCTCATTTCCCGTTCCACGGCAGTTCCTCGACTACGGCGTTCTCGATCGGCGCGGCCGAGTGGTTCGGCGGGGGCCGGTCCGTGACGGTGTGCCACGTGCCGGCCGTGCGGGCCGCGGGCCGGGTCACCATGTGCACCGGCAACGGCGGCGGGGTGAACGGACCCGCGCCCCAGCGCACCCAGATCGCGACCCGCCCGGCCGCGGCCTCGGCCAGCAGCTTGTCGACCGTGCGGGGCCGGTCGAGCCGGTCGATCTCGATCGCGAGCGGCGGCCCGTCGGGGCGGGCGCAGGCCACGTCGAGCACCGAGTGGCCCCGCAACGGCGGGGGCAACGGGAAGACGCTGGGCGCCCGGCGGTAGACCCGCCAGCCCTGGCCCTCCCCCCACTCGGCGATCGTGTCGATGATGCGCGCGGTCGCCTGGTCGTTGCCCAGCTCGGCGAAGTGCAGCGCCGCCAGCCGGTCGGCCAGGGACCGAGCCGTCCGCGTGCCGTCGTCCGCTGTGTCCATCGCCAAACCCTAAGCCCCGGCGCCGATGCGTTCGGAGCGCCGCGACAGCATCTCCGTCATCCGTTCCGCCGGCATCGGCCGGGCCATGTGGTAGCCCTGGCCGAGGGTGTACCCGAGCAGGCGCAGCCGGTCGGCCTGCTCCTGGCTCTCGATCCCCTCGGCCACGGTGTCCAGGCCCAGCGCGCCGGCCAGCTGCGCCACCGCGTGGGCCACGGCCTGGCGGGCCCCGGCCGCGGGCGAACCGGGCTCGTCGAGCTCGATACCGTCCACGAACGACTTGTCGAGCTTGATGATCGAAGCCGGGAACGAGCGCAGCAGGCTCAGCGACGACTCGCCCGTGCCGAAGTCGTCGAGGGCCAGGCGTACGCCCATCGCGTGCAGCTCGTGCAGGGCGCGCGAGACCTGCTGGCCGCGCAGCACCGCCGACTCGGTCAGCTCGAGGACGAGCCGGTCGGCGGGCAGGCCCGTCTCGGCCAGCACGATCCGCACGTCCTCGACGAAGTCCGGGTCGTGGAGCTGGCGCACCGACACGTTGGGCGCGACCTTCTGCAGGGCGTCCGGGCCGAACTCGTCGAGCCACGCCGCGGCCTGCCGGCACGCCTCGCGCAGCACGAACCGGCCCAGCGGCACGATCAGCCCGGTGGCCTCGGCGGCCGGGATGAACTCGGACGGCGGCAGCAGGCCACGGGTCGGGTGGTCCCAGCGGACCAGCGCCTCGACGCCGATCACGGTGCCCTCGCCGAGCGCGACGATCGGCTGGTAGTGCACCCGGAACTCGCCGGCGTCGAGCGCCCGGCGCAGGTCGCCGCCGATGCGCGCGTGCGCCATGACGGGCTCCTCCATGCCGTCGTGGAAGCGCACCCGGTTGCCCTTGCCGCGCTGCTTGGCGGCGTACATGGCCAGGTCGGCCTGTCGCAGCAGCTCGTCGAGGTCGACGCCCGGCGCTGCGGTGGCGATGCCGATGCTGGCGTGGGTGAGCAGGCGGTGGCCGCCGATCGGCGCGCAGAGGGCGTCGAACAGCCGGTCGGCGATGGTCTCGCCGAGCGGGTTGGGGCGGGTGAGCAGCACGGCGAACTCGTCGCCGCCGAGCCGGGCGGCCAGCCCGTGCGGGCCGACCACCTCCTTGAGCGTCGCCGCCACAGCCACCAGCAGCTCGTCGCCGACGTCATGGCCGAGCGAGTCGTTGACCGCCTTGAAGTCGTCGAGGTCGACCAGCAGCACGGTCGCCTCGCCGGCCGCCATGGCCGCGACCACCCGCTCCCGGAACAGGCTGCGGTTGGCCAGGCCGGTGAGACCGTCGTGGCTGCTGTCGTGCCGCAGTCGCTCCTCGGTCGCACGTTTCTCGTCGAGCAGGCGGCGGTTCTCCCGGGTCGCGGTCAGCTGGCGCACGGCGATCAGGGCGGTGAGCACGACGACGGCGACCACGACCACCCGGTCCTGCCAGGTGAGGCCGCCGCGCAACACCGCGAGCAGCGACGCGTCGATCGCGATCATGGAGAGGTAGGGCAGCCACACGTTGATCCGCCGTGACCTCGTCCCGGCCGCGCGCCCCTGCTGGAGGGCGGCCCCCGCGACGAGCAGGAAGGCGGCGGGCATGACGACCGCCTGGGCGAGCAGCGCGCCGGAGTCGCCGTAGAGCGCCAGCAGCGCGATGCCGCCCGAGACCAGCCCCGCCGACGCGATCAGCCGCAGCGCCCGCCGGTCGACCGGGCCGCCGACGATGTACGAGACCTTGACGACCGCGCCGAGGCCGACGAGACAGGCCAGACCGGTGATCACCAACGACTGCGTGGTCCACCGGTCGGCCTCGGTGGCCATCGGAACGAGTCCGAAGATCCAGATCACGCTGCCGCCGCCGACGAAGGCGATCGCCCGGTCGACGAGCTGCTTGCGACGGGCCGCGGCACCGGAGACACCCAACGGCACCCGGACGACGGCCCACATCGAGGCCAGCAGGCCGGCTCCGGCCAACGCGGCCGTGCTGTACGGCATGCCCGGCAGTACGGGTGAGACTTGGAAAGCGATGATGGCGAACCAGGCGTAGCCGACCGTGAGCCCGACGCATCCGGCCAGCATCAGTCGCCAGAACCGGCGGCCCGCGGGCTCGAGCCGGGCCCCGCGCAGCACGGCGACGATCGCGCCGACGGCGGCCACCCCGCCGAGCGGGCTGAAGAGGTACGCGATGGCGTCCGGACCGAGCCGGGTCAGGAACCAGAACACGCCCGCGAGGGTGACCAGAACGGCAGCGAGGACGAACCGCAGGGGCGCGCGCTGGTCGATGGTCACCTCGACGGAATCGGCAGCGCCGGGCGGCATCGTAGGAATCCGCACTGCGACCTCCTTCACGGCTTCGTGGGCTTCACGGGCTGAAAGTCGCCCGGCGCCGGGCGCGGGGCAGCAGGATGGAAAGCATGGAGCGCAGCCGGGAGGACGAGATCCGCGACCGTCTGGCCGACATCGCCGGGCCCGACCCCGGTCCGGCCGAGCAGGCGCTGCTCGGCCGGCTGATCCGGTCGTACCTGGCGAAGACCCCGGGCACCGTCGACCGCCTCGGTGAGCTGTTGCGCGGCGGCGACACCGCCACGCTGCGCGAGCACGCGCACGCGATGAAGGGATCGGCCTCGAACATCGGGGCGAACAGCCTGGCCACCGTCTTGGCCGAGGTCGAGCAGGCCGCCTGTCAGGGCATCGTGGGAGACCCCGAGCTGACGCTGGGCCGGATCGCCTGCGAGCAGGCGCTGGTCCTGCCGATCCTCGAGAAGCTGGTCGACGCGGACGGACCCTAGAATCGGCGCGCGCCGGGCACGGCGAGCACGGGCTCGACGATCTCGATCATCCGGGCGAAGTTGTTGAGCCGGTCGAGCAGCAGCTCGGTGACGACCATGCCCCGGCCGATCAGCACCAGGCCGTTGGTGGCCACGATGTCCTCGGCCACCCGCATGCCCACCTCCAGGTCGACCACGCGCAGTCCGCGGACCTTGTCCTTGACCTGGACGCACCCCTTGACCTTGCGCAGCGCGGCCAGCACCGGCAGGGCGCTGTGGTCGCGGCACTCGAGCACGGTGATCGCGCTCTCCACCTCCAGGCCGCGGCTCTCCAGCGTCTCGAACTCGATGGCCGTGCGCACCACGTCGACCGCGGTCTCGACCAGCAGGCTCGGGTGCGGCGGCGGGTTCAGGCCCAGCCCGCGGACGATCTCGATGACGTCGGTGAGGTTGGGGATGTTGCGGAGCAGCTGGACGGCGACGGCGGGCATCGCGTCGACCATGCCCTGCTCGTCCTCCGTGCAGGGCATGCCCTTGTCGAGCTTGGCCAGCACGCTCGGCGGCAGGGTGACCGCGCCGAGCTGGGAGGCCATGGCGGCCACCTCGATCTCCCACAGCGCGTCGAGCTGCATGTCGTGGCAGAGCTCGGAGACCAGCGTGCGGATGCGGCCGGCCCGGGCGAACGCGAGAGGGCTGGCCAGTTGCAGCACCCCGAACAGGGCCTGGAGGCTGGCCTTGAGCGTCTTGTCGAGCAGCTGGCGGTCGGCGGTCGACCGGCCGTGCAGCTCCACCGCGGCGTGCACGGTGCTGCGCAGCTCGTCGGTGCCGACCGGCTTGGCCAGGTAACGGTAGACACCACCGTCGTTGATGGCGGCGATGGCCGAGCTCAGGTCACTCTGCGCCGTGTGCAGCACGCGGGTGGTGTCCGGGTACTCGACCTGGACGCGGCGCAGCAGCTCGACGCCGTCCATCTCCGGCATGCGCAGGTCGCTGATCACGGCCGCCACCGGGCCCGACGACGCGAGCAGGCGCAGCGCCTCGGCCCCGCTCGTGGCCACCAGCACCTTGTGGTCGCGGCGCAGCTGCAGCGAGAGGGTCTCGAGGATGGCACTCTCATCGTCCACGAGCAGCACGGTCGGCTGTCCGGTCATTCTTGTCCCCCGCGAATGGCGTCGATGTGTCGTCCCTGTGCCTGTCTGATCGGACGCTCGGCGAAGGCGACTAAGCGTTTTCCCCAGGGGCAACGATCGGCAACCGGATGCACACCGTCGTGCCGTACGGCGGGTGACCGCTGAGGCGGATGGTGCCCCCGTGCAGCTCGACGATCGCCCGGGCCAGGCTCAGCCCCAGTCCCTTGCCGGCGATGCCCTGGTGCCGCACGTTGCTGGCGCGGAAGAACCGGTCGAAGACGCGGGCCCGTTCCTCGGCCGGGGTGCCGATGCCGTGGTCGGTCACGGTCAGCTCGGCTGTGCCCGCCCGTTCGACCAGCACGACCTCGACGTCGCCGCCGCGCGGGCTGTACTTGATCGCGTTGGCCAGCAGGTCGTCCACCACCTGCCGCAGCCGGCGAGCGTCACCGGCCAGCGGCAGCGGCGTCTCACGCTCGTGCACGAGGCGCACCCCGTTGGCCGCCGCAGCCACGCGGGCCGCGGCCAGGGCTTCGGTGACGACGGCCGCGAGGTCGACCGGCTCCTTGTGCAGCGCCACGTGGCCGGAGTCGAGGCCGGCCAGGTCGAGCAGGGTGTCGACCACGGCCCGCAGGCTGGACGCGTTGCGGTGCACGGCGTCGACCATCGCCCGGCTCTCCTCGTCGAGCGCGGAACGTTCGTCGCCGAGCATCGCCGCGCTGGCCACGATCGAGGTGAGCGGGGTGCGCATCTCATGGCTGACCAGCGCGATGAAGTCCTCCTGGGCCCGGGCGAGCTGCCGGGCCAGCGCCTCGGCCCGGCGCAACGTGACGTAGACGCCGATCCGCGCGGCCACGCCGTCGAGCAGGAGCGCCAGCAGATCCTCGTGCGGCTCGGGCGCACTGCCGTAGCAGGTGAGCACGCCCAGCACGGAGTCCGCGTCGCGCACCGGCACGGCCAGGACCGTCCGGATGCCGGCCCGCAGGCAGGCCGCGGCCCGCCGGCGCTCGGCCTCGCTGCGCAGCGAGGCCGAGTCGGCGATGTCGGGCACCCAGAGCGGCCGGCCGGAGGCCCACACCCGCCCCGTGACGCCGGAGCCCTTGACCGGCGTGAACGTGAGCACCTCGTCCAGCTCGGTGCCGGGCGCCCACCACCGGCCGCCGAGGGCGAGCTCGCCGGTGTCCTTGTCGGCCAGCCACAGCTCGGCCGCGGGCCAGCCCAGGGTGGCGCCGAGCGCGGCCAGCACCCCGGGCGCGGCTCCGGTCGCACAGTCCGCGCTGCGCAGCGCCTCCTCGACGGCACGGTGACACTCACGGAACCGCTCGGCCCGGCGCAACGCGGTGACCTCGCGGGCCACCGCCACCGCGCCCAGCCGGCGCCCCTCGGCGTCGAGGATGGGCTGCGCGGTGGCGGCGATGATCCGCTCGCGGCGCCCGGCCACCCGGACGATCAGGTCGGTGTCGACCCGCTCGCCGCGCGAGGCCCGCTGGATCGGCGACTCCCGCCACGGCACGGCCCGGCCGGCCTCGTCGAACAAGGCGCCGGTCGCCCGGGCCGGATAGAGCCGGGCCGCGGCGTCGACGGGCAGCCCGATCAGTTCGCGCACCGACCGGTTGACCACGGCGATGTCCCCGTCGGTGTCGCAGGCGATCACGCCCACCGGCAGGTTGTCGACCAGCGCGGCCAGGTAGGAGTCACAGCCGGAGGGGCGGGCGAGCGCGGTCAGCTCGGTCAGGATGCGGGCATGCTCGCCGGTCCAGCGGCGCGGGCCGTGGTCGAGCACGGCGAGCGCGCCCACCGGCCGACCGCCGTCGTCGAGCACCGGCACAGCCAGGAAGGAGGGGGCCTGTTCGCGCTGTACGGACCGGCCGGCGGAGACGGCCCAGCGGGCGACGTCGGAGTCCGGCGGCCCCGGACCGCCGGCCAGCAGCACGCCTTCCCGGTCGACCAGGGTGAGCTGGGCCTCGGGCGCGCCGAGCAGGCGGGCGGCGAGCCGGGCCAAGGCGTCCGGGGCGAGCGGTAGACCCGGAAGGGTGTGCTTGGCCGCGCGAACCGCGCCGAGGCGGTCCGGATCGGCCAGAACGGCCTCGTCGACCACGACCATGGGTTGCCCGTTCCCCCACGCGGCCTGCCCCGCATTGACCTCCCGCGTACCGCGGGCTCGCGCTATTTATACCCTAGGCCCGCTTTCATATACCGGACGGCAATGATCTGTTTCAGGCGGATACGGGCCACATTGCCGGGCAGCCGGAGTCGGCCCCGGAGTGCCCGTGCGCGCCGAGCTCGGTCAGCTCGTTGACGACCTCGCGCAGCCGGTCGTTCGGGCAGGGCTTGAGCAGCACCACGCAGACGCCGGCGGCGACCGGCGCGCTGTCGCCCGGGTGCAGGTGGCCGCTGAGCATGACGATCGGGGTGTCCCGCAGTTCGGCGTGCTCGCGGATCGCCTTGGTCAGCTCCAGCCCGTCCATCCGCGGCATCCCGAGGTCGGTGAGCACCACGTCGGGCCGGTTCGCCACGGCCATCTCGAACGCCCGCTGCCCGTCGGGCGCGTGCGACACCGTGTAGCCGGCCCGCTTGAGCAGCCGGCTCAGGATCAGGGCGATGTCTTCGTCGTCCTCGGCGATCAGTACTGAGGGCATCTTCGCTCCGCTGTTCGGGGCCACCAGGCAAGCATGCGCCCGACAAAGACCAGGATGTGCCGGTTTCGCGTTATGACTTCCCGGCCACCCCGACGAGGAAGGCGCCCTCGGCGGTCGCGCTCACGCACTGCCGGCCCGGCGCCGGGCACCACGACCCGAAGGACTGCACGCCCGGCTCCCGAAGCGCCCAGTCACCGAAGAGCGCGGCGGTCTCGGCCTCGTCCCGCCCGACCATCGGGGCGGTGGTGTTGTTGTAGATGCGCCGCACCTGCTCGACGCGCGGCGAGGAGGTCTTGCGACGGGCGTGGGTCACCGCGAGCAGGCTGCCCGGGGACACGGCCGAGCGGTAGGTTCCGAGCGCCGCCAGCAGGCGCCCGGTGTCGGGAATGAAGTGCGCGACCGAGACCAGCATCAGGCACACCGGCCGGGCGAGATCGAGGGTTTCCCGTACGGCGGGGGCCGCGAGCACCTCGGCCGCGTCCAGCAGGTCGCCGTAGAGGACGTCGGCCCCCGGATCGCCGTCGAACCGCCGCCGCCCGTGCACGAAGGCCACCGGCTCGATGTCGACCCCCACCACCCGGCTCCGCGGGTTCAGCCGGCGCGCGACGTCGAACGTGTCGCCGGCGGCCGGGATGCCGCAGCCCAGGTCGAGGAACTGCTCGACCCCCGACTCGACGGCCAGCCGCACCGCCTCGCGCAGGAACTGCCGGTTGAGCCGCAGGATGGCCGGCAGTTCGGGCATCGCGCCCCGGGCCGCGGCCGCCGCGTGCCGGTCGGCGGCGAAGTTGTGCCGGCCGCCGAGCAGGAAGTTGTGGATGCGGGCCACGCTGGGGCGCTGCGGATCGACCTCGGGCAGCACGGCCGCCTGCTCCCCCAGCACGTTCATGGTCCCGAGCGTAGGCAAAGCCCTCCGCCCGGCCCGCAGAAATCGATAAGGTGGTCCGGTTATGGGCGAAACGTACGGATCGACCAGGTCCGAGGTGCCCGCGCTTATCGGCGCGATGGTGCGCTCGGCGCACGACGCCATCTGGACGGTCGGCCCCGGCTTCACTGTGCAGTCCTGGAACCCGGCCGCCGAGACGCTGCTCGGCTGGGCAGCCGGCGAGATCGTGGGACGCAGCGCCGACCTGCTCGTGCCGCCCGACCGGCGCGACGACCAGCGCGAGATGCTGACCCTGCTCACCGCGGGCGCCCGGATCGAACGCTTCCGCACCCAGCGCCGCCACCGGGACGGCCACTGGGTGCTGGTCACCCTATCGATGTCGCCGCTCTCCGACGGCGAGGAACACCTCGGCTTCACCGTCATCGCCCGCGCCGTCGGGCACCGCGAGCGGCTCGAGTCGAGCCTGCAGGCCCTGCTCGAGGCGGCGCCGGACGCGTTCGTCGGCATCAGCGACGACGGCCGCGTCGTGCTCGCCAACGTGCAGGCCGAGCAGCTCTTCGGCGAGACCCGCAACGGCCTGCTCGACCGCCCGATCGACGACCTGCTCGACGTGCCGTTGACCGATTCGCCCGACCCCGGGGCCGAACCGGCCACGGCGCGCCGGATGGACGGCAGCACCGTGCCGGTCGAGGTGTCGATGAGTCCGCTGCCCACCGAGGAGGGCCGGCTCCGCTGCGCGGTGATCAGGGACATCACCGAACGTGTCCGGGCCCAGGACCGGGTGCGGCAGTTGCAGGCCGAGGCCGAGCGGGCCCGGCTGGACGCGCAGCTGCAGCGCACTCAGCGCCTGGAGGGCCTGGGCCAGCTCGCCGGCGGCGTGGCGCACGACTTCAACAACCTGATCGCCGTGATCGCCAACTACGCGACGTTCATCGAGGAGTCGGCGGCCGACGCCGGGCTGGAGGAGATCTCGGGCGACGCGGCCCAGATCACCAAGGCCGCCCAGCGCGGCGCCGACCTGACCCACCAGCTGCTCGCGTTCGCCCGGCGCGAGGTCGTGCGACCCCGGCCGCTCGACGTCAACGACGTCATCGCCGACATCGAGCAGATGCTGCGCCGCTCGATCGGCGAGCACATCACGCTGTCCGTGCGCCTGGCCGACAGCCTGCCCTCGGTCACCGCCGACCCCGGCCAGCTCGACCAGGTGCTGGTCAACCTGGCCGTCAACGCCCGCGACGCGATGCCCCGCGGCGGTCAGCTGAGCATCGAGAGCCAGGTCGTCGACGTCGACGCCGATTACGCCGCGGGTCGCCCGCACCTGCGCCCCGGCCGCTACGTGCGGCTGCAGGTGAGCGACACCGGCACCGGCATGCCGCCCGAGGTGATCGAGCGGGCGTTCGAGCCGTTCTACACGACCAAGCCGGCCGGGCAGGGCACCGGGCTGGGACTGGCCACCGTGTACGGCATCGTCACCGCGGCCGGCGGCGACCTGCACATCTATTCCGAGCAGGGCATGGGCACCACGTTCACGATCCTGTTGCCCAGCACCGACGCCGCCCCGGCCCCGATCGAGCGCGAGGCCGAGGTCGCGCCGCACGACGCCCGCCGCGGCACCGTGCTGGCCGTCGAGGACGAGCCGGCGCTGCGCGGCGTGCTGACCCGGATCCTGCGCGCCGCCGGCCACGAGGTGCTGATCGCGGCCGACGGGCCGGCCGCGCTCGCACTGGCCGACGCGCACGAGGGCCCGATCGACGTGCTGCTGACCGACGTCGTCATGCCGCACATGCTGGGCCGCGAGCTGGCCGAGCGCTTCGCCGACCGGCACCCCGGCACCAGGGTGCTGTTCATGTCCGGCTACGCCCGGCCGGTGCTCGCCTCGCAGGGCACCCTCGCGCCCGGCGTCACCCTGGTCGAGAAACCGTTCAGCAAGAACCAGCTCCTCGCGGCTCTGCAGAAGGTGATGGAGCCTTGAGGCCGGTCAGTTGAGGCGGCTCTCCGCCGCCGTCACGAAGTTGTCGAGCATGCGGTCCAGGCCGTTCAACGACTCCTCGGGCAGCACCTCGGCCGCGGCCCGCCGGAACGCCTCACCGCCCAGCGCCGCGCGCAGCCGGCTCAGGTCGGCCAGCTCCAGCGGCCCCTCCGGCGTGCCCAGCGCGAGCTCGGTGGCCAGCGCCCGGCAGTGCAGCGCGACGGCCGCGGGCAACCGCCCGGTCAGCGTGCACACCAGGCCCAGCCGGTGCAGGCCCGTGGCCATGCCGGCCCGGTTGCCGTGCTCGGCGTCGAGGGCCAGCGCCTGGCGCAGGTGACGCTCGACCGCGGCCGGGTCGTCCTCGTCGTCCAGCAGGCCCAGCCTCTCCCAGCCCGCGAGCCCGGCCCGCTCGCCCAGCCGCTCGTCCACGGCCTCGTCGCGGACCTCCAGAAGCTCGCGCACCAGCACCTCGTCGACAATCGTGGTGACGGCCTCGGCCAGCGTGCGGCCCGCGGCGGCCTCGTCCTGGCCGGAGTCGAGGCTCGCCGCCCAGCGGGCCGGGTCGCCGATGCCGTTGGCGGCGAGGACGCCCTCCAGCCGCTCGGCCAGCTCGGTGAAGGCGACGCCGTCCCGGCCGAGCAGCGTGTCGAGGTCGTGCAGCGTGCCGGGATGGCCGCCGCAGAACGCCCAGGCCCGGGCCTGTTCGGCGGGCCCGAGCACGGCCAGGGCGGGCAGCGACTTCATGAGCAGCCGGGCGTCGGCCGCCGTGAGCGGGCCCAAGTGCAGCTCGGCCAGGGTGCGGTGGGCGCCGCCGGGTAGCGCGAACGGGTAGCGGCTGGTGATCAGCAGCCGTCGCGGCCCGGGCTCACGGACCCAGGCCGTCAGGAATCCGGCCAGGCCGGGGTCGACCGGTTCGGACCGGCCGCCGGCGCCCGCCCGGGGCACGGTGGCGAAGTTGTCGATGACCAGCATGATCGGTTCCGTGACCGGCCTGCGCTCACCCAGAGCGATCACGACGTCGGCCACGGTCGCCGAACCGGGCACCCGGACCGTACGGCCGCCCGGCCTTTCCCGCTCGAGCAGGGGCAACAGCTCGGCCAGCAGGCGGCTCTTGCCGATGCCGGCCATGCCGTGAATCACGAGGCCGGGACGGCAGGCGTCGCCGAGCAGCCCCCGCAGCTCGGCGTGGCGTCCCACGAACTCGCCCATCGACGACTCCCGTCGGAGCGCGGCCCGGGCGAACCGCGCATCACCGACGGTAAAACTCTGACGGACGTCAGTCCATAACCCGGCGTGCCGGGATCACTTCTTCTCGGCGCGCTCTTCCTTCGCCTCGACCTTGTCCTCGGCGCTGTGGCGCTGCGCGGGCACGGCGTCCTCGGCCTCGTCGGCGCCGTGCCGCGGGCCGGTGGTCTCGCCGTCGACCTCGCCGATCACCTGGGGCTGGTCGACCCACAGGGCGCGCAGCTGGCCCTGCATGAAGGAGGTCAGGCGGGAACGGTACTCGCGGTCGAACTGCTCGAGCGACTCGATCTGCTGCTGGAGCGACTCACGCTTGGTGCCGAGGCTGCCCACCACGTCGTCGTAGCGCTGGCGGGCCTGCAGGTTGAGGTGGTCGGCGTTGGCCTGGGCGTCCTCGCCGATCGTGGCCGCCGTGGCGCGGGCGTCGCTGACGATCTTCTCGGCGTTGCGGCGCGCCTCCTCGGTGCGGGCGTGCGAGTCGCGGGCGATCTGCTCGGCCGCGGCACGGGCGTCGGCGAGGATCTTCTCGGCCTCGCGGCGGACGTTGTGGGCATGCACCTGAGCGTCGCGGGCGACCTGCTCGGCGGCGGCCAGGGCGTCCGTACGGATCTTGTCGGCCTGGTGGTGGGCGCGGGCGACGTGCTCCTCGGCCGTGCGCTGGGCGAGGGTCAGCACCTGCAGGGCCTGGTTGCCGGGCTGGACCGGCGCCGGGCCGGACTGCGCGGCGGCGGGCTGCTGACCGGCCTGGGCCGGCCCCGCCTGCGGCTGGCCCTGCTGCTGCGGGGCGACGAGGGCATGTTCCGAGGTCTGGCTGTCCGGTGACGTCCCATTGAGCAGCACTTTGACACGATCCTTCATGCGGTTGTCGGACACTGATAGACCTCCGTTGTTGCGAGCCCGGGTCGCGCCCACTCGCACGGGGCTGGCGTGATCCGCGGGATGCTACCAAGGTGAACAGGCAGTAGGCGAGAGCCGACCGGGCGATATCGCGGCCGGGTTCCGCGTCCCGACTAGGCTGAGCGCATGGCCGACGACGAGGTGGCCCACGTCGTACGCGAAATGCTGTCCGTCATTCCCGCCGGTTGCTCCTGGCTCCTGCCGGTGACCGGCGAGGACGGCCGCGTGCGGGACTTTCGCGTGGCCGCGACCAGCGGGCCGGGTCACGACATCCACCGCCGGGGCACGAGCCGCATCGACCACCTTCTCAGCGAGCTCTACCCGAGCCTCGTCGGCGGCCCGCTGTGGCAGCTCTACCTGGGGGTCGAGAGCACCGGCGAACCGGCCGAACTGCGCGAATTCCGGTACGACGAGAAAAAGGCCGGCGTCGTCGCACATTCACTCTTCGACGTGACCGTCCATCGTGTGCTGGGCGGCCTGCTGGTGTGGTGGCAGCGGCTCGACGAGGACCGCCGGCGCCTGCGACGGACCGAGCAGTTGGGCAGCCTCGGCTGGACCGAGTACGACCTGATCACCGGCGCCGTCGGCTGGTCCCCCGGCATGTACGAGATCTTCGAGCGCGACCCCGAGCTGGGCCCCCTCGGCCGCGGCGAACAGGCAGCGGCGATGCTCGACGAGGACCGCAGCCTGGCCGAGGCGGTCTGGCAGACGCTCGACAGCGGCGCCCCCTCCGACATCACGGCCCGCTTCCGGATCGGCGGCACGGTCAAACACCTGCGCGTCCTCTCGGACACCGTCGGCGACGCCGACGGCAACCCGGTGAAGATCAACGCGGTCGTGCAGGACGTGACCGTCCGCGAAGACTCCCGTACGGCCATCGACCGCCTGCGGGACCAGCTGCACACCCGCGAGATGACCGCCCTGGCCGAGCACCGCCTGGCCGCCCAGCTGCAACACCTGATCCAGCCTGTCCCGCGCGAGCCGCTGCCCCTGCCCGGCGTGCGGGTGCGGGTCAACTACCGCCCGGCCGAGAACACGGTCCGGGTCGGCGGCGACTGGTACCACGCCGACCGCCTGACCGACGGCCGGGTGCTGCTGGCCGTCGGCGACGTGGCCGGCCACGGCCTGGGCGCGGCGAACGGCATGGCACACCTGCGGTTCGCGCTGATCGCCTGGCTGTCGATCGGACTGCACGACCCGGCCGAGCTGCTGAGAAACCTCAACCGCCTGTGCGGCCGGCTGCGCCTGACCGCCACGGCCGTGATCAGCGTCTACGACCCGGGATCGCGCGAACTGGCCTGGGCCCGCGCCGGCCACGCGGCTCCCCTGCTGGCCCGGGACGGCAAGGCGGCAGCGATGGCCCTCCCGGAGGGCCGCCTGCTGGGCGCGGACGACGGCAGCCCGTACGAGGTCTGCCGCTCCCGCCTGACCGCACGAGACCTGCTGCTCCTGTACACCGACGGCCTGGTCGAACGCCGCCACGGCCCACCACTGCTGCCCCGGATCCTCGACCTGCTGGCCGCCGCGTCATCCGACCGAGCCGCCATGCCGGAGCTGGCGGCCGGCCTCGACCGCCCCAGCCCCGACGACGACACCTGCACCCTGCTGGCCGAGGTCACCTGAGCCGGCCGCTGCTCACCGCGGGGTGAGCGCCACGATCCGGCTCAGCGCCGGGTGGGCGCGACGGTCCAGCTCAGCGCGGGGTGAGGCCACGATCCGGCTCAGCGCCGGGTGGGCGCCACGATCCGGCTCAGCGCGGGGTGAGGCCACGATCCGGCTCAGCGTGGGGTGGGCGCCACGGTCTGCGCCGATGGGGACGAGGCAGGGGTCGACCCGACCGTGGCCGGCGAACGCGACGGCGCGGGCGGCGAGACGGACGGTGACGCGGACGGCGAGGCGGACGGCGAGGCGGACGGCGAAATGGCCGGGGACGAGGCCGGCGAGACGGGTGACGCGGGCGAGACCGGCGGCGCCGGCGCGGGGCCCACGGGACGGAGCAGGGCGAACGCCATGATCGACACTGCCGCCGCGGCGAGGCCGGCGGTCAGCGGCAGCCACCACCGGGTCACCCTGCTCCGTCGGGCCGACCCGGACGGCGCCGGCGCCGGGCGCAGGTCGCGGACGGTCACGGCGGCGGCCCGGGCGGACAGCGCCCCCCGCAGGCGCCGTTCCACATCGGTTTCGGTCATTTCTCCTCCAGCTGGGCGCGGAGCAGCGTCAGGGCGCGGTGCGCGGTCGACTTGACGGTCCCGGCGGTGATCCGCAGAGCGCCGGCGATCTCCTGCTCGGACAGGCCGGACCAGTAGCGCAGCACGACGACCTGCCGCTGACGGGTGGTGAGCCGCCCCAGAGCCCGGATGACGTCCCGGTCGCCCGCTCCGAGCAGGGCTTCGTCCTCGGCGGCGGGCGCCGGCTCCGGGCGCGGAGGCAGATAGGCCCGGGCGATCCGGCGACGGCGCAGCGCCGACCGGGCCGCGTTCATGACGGCGGACACCAGGTAGGCGTTCGGGTCGGCCACGGCGCCGAGTCCGGTGCCGTGCCGGCGGTACAGCCGGGTGAAGACGTCCTGGACGATGTCCTCCGCGGTGGGCAGGTCGTCGACCATGAGCACGGCCAGCCGGACCAGCGGCAGGCGGCGCTCCCGGTAGAGCTCGTCGATCGCGGGCGCCGCGGGCGCCTCCGTCACGACCGGGCCGGCGGCGGTCCCTCGCCACCTGCGCAGCAGTGACAGGGGCATCGGCAGCACGAAGATCACTGATGGCCTCGCGGTGTGGGTGGTGGTGCGGACGGACCGGGGGCGCGCCGGCCGTACGGGCGGCCGGCGCGCGGAACCTCAGGAAGCGGCTCGGGTCGACGACCTCGGCGTGGGCGCGATGGTGGGCGTCCGGGGCGAGGCGGCGGGCGAGGGTTCGGCGGTCACCGGCGCCTTGGAGGAGGAAGGCGTCGGCTCGGCCTTCACCGGCGCCTTGGACGCGGAAGGGGCGGGCTCTGCGGTCGTAACCGGCGACGTGCTCGCGGCAGGCGACGTGCTCGCGGCAGGCGACGTGCTCGCGGCAGGCGACGTGCTCGCGGCAGGCGACGTGCTCGCGGCGGGCGCGGGAGTCGTGTCGTCGGCGAAGGCGGCCGCGGCGGTCACCCCGCCGATGACGACGACGACCACGGCTCCGGCGGCGACCGCGAGGGTCCGGGTGGATCTGCGCATCTAGGGCTCCAGCTGTCAGTCGGTGCACTGTCGCCTGGGAGGACGCGCGAACCCGGAAAAGGTTGGCGGCTTCGCGGTGATCCACGACACACCGACCTCAGTTGGGCGACTCCAGGTCGAGGAACAGGCGCACCCGGGTGCCGTCGGGGGCCGTGTCGACGCCGACCTCGTCGCAGATGCGCTCGACGATGGCCAGGCCTCGGCCCCGGAGGGCGTCGGCGGCGGGCATGGCGCGGCCCAGCACCCGGACGGAGCCGCCGTCGATCACGTCGCAGACGATGCGGCCGTCGGCGAGGTGCAGGCGGACCAGGCCGCCGCCGGCGGTGTGCTGCAGGGTGTTGGTGGCCAGTTCACTGACGGCCAGAGTGAGCAGCTCGGCTCGATGTTCGGGCAGGCCGAGGCGGGTGGCGCCGGTGCGGACGAACTCGCGGACCCGGGCCAGGTCGCCGGGTTCGGTGTACGGGAATTCCGAGCCGGGAGTGTCGCCGTTCATCCGCCCGCCGTTTTTCCGTCGCTGACCGAACCCAGCAGGGTGCCGACGCCGGTGATGTCGAGGACAGCGGCGACGGCGCCACTCGGGTTGAGCAGCGCGACCCGGCCGCCCCGGGACTGGGCCTCGAGGTGGGCGGTGACCAGACCGTGAACGCCGCTGGAATCGAGGAAGTCGAGCGCGCCGAGGTCGACGATCACCAGCGGGGCCGTGCGGACGGCGGTCTCGAGCACCGCGTGCAGCTCGTCGCGGACCGCCAGATCGCACTCGCCGGCCAGGATCACCCGCACATGGCCGGCTTCCTGTTGCGTTGTCGCCTCGAAGTTCGGCATTCCCTCCCCTTGCGTGCCGGGTCACATCATGACATCAACGGTGCCGGTTCCCAACGATGTCCGGCTGGCGGGCGAATCCCCAGCCGTTCTCTTGCGCGGGGAAAAGGCCCTCTGCGTAGGATCAAACCGTCAAATACGGCAATAAACCGCACACGGGGATGAACCATGCGAATGAAGCCTCTGTGGCTTGTCTCTGTCGCGGCGGCCGGCCTGCTCGCCTCCACGGGCGGCGCGGCCACCGCCTCCCCCGATCATGAGCTGGCGTACTGGACCATGAACGAATCGCCCGGCGCCCGCACGATGCGCGACGTCAGCGGGCACGGCTTCGACGGGCAGATCGGCCGCGAGGTCGCGGTCGGCATCCGGTCGGACGGCCGGACCGCGTACGGCTTCGAACGCCTCGAACCCGACACCCCGCCCACCCGGCCCGGTCACCTGGTGATCGTCCCCGACGACTCGCGACTCGACCCCGGCAGCCGCGACTACGGCATCGAGATGCGGCTGCGCACCCGCGACCACTTCGGCAACGTCGTGCAGAAGGGGCAGGCCACGGTCCGCGGCGGCAGTTTCAAGCTGCAGATCCCCAACGGCCGGGTGCAGTGCTGGTTCCGGGGTTCGAACACCTCGCTGCTCGTGACGGCGCCCCGGCAGATCAACGACGGACACTGGCACACCGTACGGTGTGAACGAACCGGCGACGGCGTGAGCCTGGCCATCGACGGGCGCACGGTGGCCGAGCGCTCCGGCTGGACCGGCCCGATCGCCAACTCGTGGCCCATCGCGATCGGCGGGAAGTCGGAGTGTGACCAGGTGGACGTGGGCTGTGACTACTTCGCCGGGGACATCGACTACATCGCGATCGACGTGGAAGATCCCGGCTGGTAACAGGTGTTGACACCCGTCCCGATCCTCCGCGATTGTTCCCTGGTGAGCGACGAGTGGCCGATTGCGGGAACCCTGCTGGCGGCAAGATACCGGCTGGTCACGCTCCTGGAGACGGGTGGCATGGCCCAGATCTGGCGGGCCGACGACGAGCTGCTGGCCCGCCCGGTCGCGGTCAAACTGCCCAAGGGCTCGCAGGTGGTCTGGCGCGAGGCGCGCATGTCCGCGAAGCTTCAGCACCCGAACATCGCGGCCGTCCACGACTACCGCGAGGCGGTCCGGGCCGACGGCACGGTGGCGCCGTTCGTAGTCATGGAGCTGCTGGCCGGCGAGAGCGTGGCGGCCCGGCTCGAACGGGAGCCGATCGAGCTGCCGGAGGCGGCCCGCATCGGCGCCGCGGTGGCCGACGCGCTGGCCGCGGCCCACGCCAACGGGGTCGTGCACCGCGACATCAAGCCCGGCAACGTCATGCTCACCCCGACCGGCGTGAAGATCCTCGACTTCGGCATCAGCGCCACGGCCGGCGAGCCGGACGACGACGACACCGGTTCGACGTTCGGCACGCCGGCCTATGTGGCGCCGGAACGGTTGGACGGCATGCCGGCCGAGCCGGCGACCGATGTGTACGGGCTCGGCGTGCTGCTGTTCGAGATGGTGACCGGGGATCCGCCGTACCCGGTGGACACCTGGGAGGAGTTGGCGGAAGCACGGGCCACCGGGCCGAACGTGCTGCCGCCGGATCTGCCCGCCGTCTTCCGGTCGCTGGTCGGCCGTTGCCTGGCCGACGACCCGGAGCTGCGTCCCGGCGCCGAAGAGATCCGCTTCGACCTGACCGCCCTGTGGCTCAAGGTCGAGGACCCGCCGGGCGCCGAGCCGCCGGGCGCCGAGCCGCCGGCCGCATCCGCCGTGGGCGGCCGCGCCGGTGGTGGCGGCGTTGCTGCCCGCGCTGATTCCCGGGTGGCCGGCCCGGCGCGATCGAGGCCGGCAACAGGGCCGATTGGTGAGCGTCCAGCCGACGGCCGGCCCGGCACCCACCCGGACAGCCGAGGGGGCGCCCCGGCCGGTCGCTCGCCGCGGGGCACCCGGTCCACCGCGCCGCAGCAGCGCGCGTACGCCGCAGGCCGGGCTCCCGCCGCAACACTCGCTCTGACTCCGGCCCCGACCCGGCGCTGGGTGCTGGGCGTGACTGTGGTGGCTCTGCTGGCCGCAGTGGGCGGCGCCGTGCTCGCCGTCAACTGGCCGAGGCCGACCAACGAGGCCGCCCCCGAGTTGCCGCCCCCGCCCGTCGTCGTGTCGGAGTCGCCGGCGCCGCTCCGCACACCAGCAAGCACACCGCCGACGACCCCCCGCTACGCCCCCACGCCGAAGCGGGCGGCCCCCACGCTGACCTTCGACGACGCGGTGGGTCGCTTCCGCAGCGCCGTGGAACAGGCCGACATCCGCTCCGATGTGGCCCTCGACCTGCTCAACCTGCTGCGCCCCCTGGCCAACGGCGACGGCGACAACGTCGGCGGCCAGGTCGACGCCCTGCGCCGCAAGATCAACGACCGGGCGGGCGAGGGCAGTGTGTCCCCGGCTCAGGCCACCCTGCTGCGTTCCCGCCTGGCCGACGTGAACCGGGCCGCGGGCACCTGACCACGGTCAGGCGTCCAGGCAGCGACCGTCCGGCAGCAGGCCCGCGTACCACTCGTGCCAGCGCTCGTCAGGACCATCGTCAGGCGTCCAGGCAGCGACCGTCCGGCAGCAGGCCCGCGTACCACTCGTGCCAGCGCTCGTCCGGGGGCGGAGTCACGTCGCCCAGCACGCAGACGTCGCCGACCCGCACCGCGTAGAGCAGCGCGCCCGGCACAGTGGGGTCGTTGTCGCGGCCGAGCCGCACAGTGACCTCGGCATAATCGCCGGCGGCCAGCGCCTGTCGCACCTTGGCCGCGTCCGCCTCGGTGGCCGACAGCTCACCCGCGCCGGCGTCGTGCACCCTGAGGTGCACGGCCACGGCGGCCTCGTCGAGCGCCTCGTCCTCGC
This sequence comes from Paractinoplanes polyasparticus, assembly GCF_019710575.1. Lineage (GTDB taxonomy): Bacteria > Actinomycetota > Actinomycetes > Mycobacteriales > Micromonosporaceae > Actinoplanes > Actinoplanes polyasparticus. Next base: position 90,903 of record NZ_JAHWFK010000035.1, read on the forward strand.
CGATGCGCGGCACACTCGTACGCCGATCGCTGTCCTTCAGTTCGAACGCGCAGTGCCCGTCCTCGTCGTTGACCGGATCCGAACACGTCGCGGCGCTCGCGGCGCCCACGACCGGATCCTTTCCCGGCCCGCCGCACGCTGTGACCAGCGTCAGGGTCGCGGCCGACGCGATCAGCCCCCACAGAGATCTCACGGCGCCGGGTCAGGCCGAGCCGCGGATCACGAGCCGCGTCGGCAGCACGATCTCGGCGTCGCCCGGCTCGCTGCCGTCGATCTTGGCCAGGAGCAGGCGGACCATCTCGCGGCCCATCTCCGCGATGGGCTGGTCGACGCTGGTCAGCGGCGGGTCGGTGTGGCGGGCGATCACCGAGTCGTCGAAGCCGATCACGGCCACGTCCTCGGGCGTCCGGCGGCCGTACCGGCGCAGCACCTGCAGGGCGCCCGCGGCCATCATGTCGGAGGCGGCGAACACCGCGTCCAGGTCAGGGAACTGCTCGAGCAGGCGGTGCATGGCGTCGGCGCCGCTCTCCTCGCTGAAGTCGCCGAAGGCCACCGGCCCGTCGCCGACCACGTCGCGGTAGCCCTCGAGCCGGGCGATGCCGGCCGCCATGTCGAGCGGGCCGGTGATGGCGGCGATGCGGCGGCGGCCCTGCGACCACAGGTACGACACGGCCTCACGGGCGCCGGCCCGGTTGTCGGCATCGACGTAGGTGCCTCGTTCGGCGTACATGGGACGGCCGACCCGCACGGTCGCGACGCCCCTCTCCTCGAGGACGGAGGGCAGCGGGTCGTCGCCGTGCAGCGAGAGCAGCAGAGCGCCGTCGACGTGCTGCCGGGTCAGGTAGCCCTCGAGCCGGCGGCGCTCCTCGGGAGCCTGCGCGATCATCAGCACCATCTGGAGGTTGCGGGCGACCAGCACCGACGAGATCGACTGCACGATGCGCCCGAAGAACGGCTCGGCGAAGAACCTCTCGCCCGACTCGAAGATGACCAGGGCGATCGAATCGGTACGCTGGGTGACCAGCGTGCGGGCGGCGCGGTTGGGCACGTAGCCCAGTTCCTGGATCGCGTCCTCCACGGCCTGCCGCGCCCGCGGGCTGACCTGCTGCGACCCGTTCACCACACGGGACACGGTGCCCCGGCCGACACCGGCGCGCACCGCGACCTCTTCCAAGGTCGGCCGGCCGCTCGCCCGGTTCCGCTCCGTCGTCATCGATGGCACCTCTCCGGCGCGCTCGACACAAGCACGCCCGACACCGGCGTGCCCTGTTCGTCACGCCGGAAGGAGCGCAACCGGTGGTCGCGCCCGACACAAGGTACCTGCCCGGCGCTTGCGGCAACATGATCGTTCCGGTCAATCCCGGGACGGAGTGTCGCCGAATTGCCGCAACTGGGACATGAATCCTGGGATCAGACGCTACGGAGCGTTGCGGAAGCGGCGGAGCTGGGGCGTGGACGCGGCGATGGCGGCCGTGGCGACGACGGCGGTGAGCCCACCCAGGGCCAGCGCAACTCCGCCCGAGGTGCTGGCCGCCACCAGTCCGGCCCGCAGGTTCCCGAGTTGCGGACCGGCCGAGCCGGCGACGTGTTCCAGCGACGAGATCCGGCCGCGGAAGCCGGGTGGCGTCACCGTCTGGACCACCGTGCCGCGGGAGACGACCGCCCACGTGTCGGCGGCACCCGCGACCGCGATCAGCGCCAGGAAGACCACCAGGCTGCCGGTCAGCCCGGCCAGTCCGAGGGCGACCGCCCACACCGCGCCGCAGATCAGCATCAGCCGGCCCGGATGCGGCTGCCGGGTGGCCGCTCCGGACAGGACCATCGCCAGCACGCCGCCCACCGCGAGCGCCGTCGTGAACAGGCCCAGCACCTCGGGCCGGCCCCCGAACTTCTCGGCGTTCACCACCGGGAACAGCGCCACCGGCATGGCCAGGAGGGTGGCGGCCAGATCGGCCAGCAGGGCACCGCGTACGGCGGGCGTTCTCCCCGCGTACGCCAGACCGGCCCGCACCGACCGCCAGCCGGGCGCCCCCTCGGCCGCCGGCACTCCGGACGGCAGCCCGGCCAGCCCGATCAGCGCCGCCGCGAAGGTGAGCGTGTCGAAGGCCAGGCACCAGCCCACCCCGGCCGCCGCCGTCAGCACACCCGCGGCGGCCGGCCCGAGCAACATCGCCAGCTGGAACGAGAGGTGGTTGAGGGCCAGGCCCGCCGCGAGCCTGTCCCCGCTCAGCAGCAGGGGCACGAACGTCTGGCGGGCCGGGCCGATCAGGCCGCCCAGGGCCGCCTGCGATGCCACCAGCAGCAGCATCGCGGGCACGCCGCCGACGTCGGTGAACGCCACGAAGGTCATCGCGGCCGACAGCACGACCTGGACCACCGTGCAGCGCAGGGCCAGCCGGCGCCGGTCGACGTGGTCGGTGAACGCGCTGCCGGCCAGGGCGACGACGATCAGCGGCAGGCCGGTGGCCAACCCGACCAGGCCGACCGCGGCGGCGCTGTGCGTACGGTCCCAGACATAGAAGACGACGGCGAACGCGCCGAACTGACCGCCGAAACCGGACGCCGTCGTGCCCAGCCAGAGCCGCCGGAAAGTCGGGTTCTCGCGCAGCGGCCGCAGGTCGGTCAGGACCCTCATCGATCGACGGGGCGGAGGCGCTCCGCGAACGACCGGGCCGCCAGCAGGGCCCGCAGGTCGGCCACCACCCGGGTCATCGAGTAGGGCAGTTCCTCGTCGAGCTGCCGCACCGCCGCCTCGGTCGACCGCCACTCCGCGACCAGGAACGGCATGATCTCGTGCGACCGGGCGGTGAGGCCGATGGGCCGCGTACGGCCGTCGTCCCCCGCCGTGCTCTCGACGAACCCGGCCCGGGCCATCGCCGCCGCGGTCTGGCTCATCGCCGAGTGCGAGACCCCGCGCCGGGCCGCGAGCTCGCGGATCGTCATCGGGCCGAACCGGTGCAGGGCGATGAGCGGCCCCACGAACCGGGTGCGCATGCCCTCGATGCCGGCCTCGGTGTAGAGGGCGGCGATGTCGCGGTCGAGATCCGCCAGAAGGGCGTGCAGGTCGCTCCAGTGATTGCTGTCGAGCAGGTCCACCGGAGCAATGTAACAGCGCTTATATAACTCCGGAAACGCCCGGCAGGCTGACGATGATCGCCGCGCCCCGCCCGGGTTCGCTCTCGATGCGCATCGAGCCGCCGTGCCCGTCGACGATGGCCTTGACGATGCTCAGGCCCAGGCCGGCCCCCTGCACCTCGGCACGTTCGGCGTAGGCCGAGCGGCGGAACGGGGCGAGCACGCGCTCCCGGTCGCCCGGGTCGATGCCGACGCCGGTGTCACGCACCGTCAATTCGACCTGGTCACCCCGGACCGTGGCGCCGACCGTGATGCGACCACGGGGCGTGAACTTCACCGCGTTGAGCACCAGCCGTTCGATCACCTGGACGAGCCGGATCTCGTCGGCCTCGACCAGAACCGGCTCGGGGGCGTCGGCCCGGATCTCGAGCCCGCGGCCGGCGGCGAGGACCTGATTGCGTACGACCGCCGCCCGCGACAGCTCGGCCAGGTCGAGCCGGCGCTTGGTGAGCCGCAGCTGGTCCTGCCCGGCCTGGGCCGCCAGCAGCATGTCGTCGACGAGAGCCATCAGCCGGTCGGAGTTGCGCCGGATCCGCCTCAGGAAATCGATGCCGGCCGCCGGCTCCACGTCGTCGTCGGCCAGCATCTCGAGGTACCCGTTGATCGAGGTCAGCGGCGTCCGTAGCTCGTGCGTGACCCGCGACACGAACTCGTCCCTGACCTTGTCGGCCTCGCGCAGTCGCTCGTTAGCGGCGTCGACCCCGCGGGCGTACTGCCGCAGCTCGAGCTGGGCGATCACATGCCGGGCCAGCGTGCGCAGACCCTGGCACTCGGCCGGCGTGAGCAGCCGCGGCTCGTGGTCGATGACGCACAGGCTGCCCAGCACCTCACCGGTCGAGGTCACCAGCGGCGCGCCGGCGTAGAAGACGATGTTCGGCTCGCCGGTGACCAGGGGGTTGGCCTGGAACCGCGGGTCGATGCGGGCGTCGGGCACCTGCATGACGTCGACGGCGTACATGGCGTGCGCGCAGAACGAGTCCTCCCGGGCCGTCTCGCAGAGTTGCAGGCCGACCCGCGCCTTGAACCACTGGCGGTCGGCGTCGACCAGGCTGACCAGGGCGATCGGCGTCCGGCACAACTGCGCGGCGAGCACCGCGATGTCGTCGAAATCGCTCTCGGGCGCCGTGTCCAGCACACCGTAGTCGCGCAACGCCGCGAGACGCCGCTGCTCGGCGGCGTCCGCGTGAACCAGGGTGACCGGCATGTCCCGCGCCCTTCGTCGATGTGCCTGGATTGCTCCCGTCGGGGCTTAACGGTCGGCGCCGGCCCCAGCGGCCTGAGCGGTCCTCCGGGTGCAGGGCGGTGATCAGGGGTTGCCTCTGCGGTGCCTTACGCGGCG
>NZ_JAHWFK010000036.1 GCF_019710575.1 Paractinoplanes polyasparticus
CGACTTCACGCGGCGCGACTTCACGCGGCGCGACTTCACGCGGCGCGACTTCACGCGGCGCGACTTCACGCGGCGCGACTTCACGCGGCGCGGTTCAGGGGTTGCCGCGGCGGTGCTCGAAGATGAGGTAGGTCTCGGTGCCGGCGATCAGGCGGGTGCCGCTGAGCCGCTCGGTGATCACCTCGCGCAGATCTTCGACGTCCGCCGTGGCCACGTGGAGCAGGAAGTCGTAGGAGCCGGAAATGAAATACACATCCCGTACGGCCGGGATGCCGGCCAGCGACTCGGCGAACTTGCCGATCGCGTCGCGCGACTCCGACCGGATCCGGACGGCGATCATGGCTTGGATGGGCCGCCCGATCCAGGCCGGATCGACGTCGGCGTGGAAGCCCCGGATCGCGCCCAGCTCACGCAGCCGGCGGATCCGCGTCAGGCAGGTCGACGGGGCGATGCCGACCCGCTCGGCCAGGGCGTTGTTCGGCATGCGACCGTCGACCTCGAGCAGGGCCAGCAGGTCGCGGTCGATGTGATCAAGACCTCGAAGATCCTTCGGTACGTCGGTCATTTCCACCCCGCCTGTCGCAGCTTCTTCGACCATAGCCTCCAAGTCAGAATCTTATGCGACGGTGTTGCGATCAAACTGCATATCGTTTCACGCTGTGCCGGACGCGTGACGAGAGGACCTGAGATGCACATCGGCGTGCCGGCTGAGATCAAGAACCACGAGTACCGGGTGGCCATCACCCCCGCGGGCGTCGCCGAGTTCGTGCGCCGCGGCCACAGCGTGCTCGTCGAGGCCGGCGCGGGCGCCGGTTCCGCCATCACCGACCAGGACTTCGTGGCCGCCGGCGCCGAGATCGCGCCCGACGCCGACACCGTGTGGCGGAGCGCCGACCTTCTGCTCAAGGTCAAGGAGCCGATCGCTGCCGAGTACCACCGCCTGCGAGCAGGCCAGGTCCTCTTCACGTACCTGCATCTGGCGGCCGACGCCGAGGGCACCAAGGCGCTGCTGGCCAGCGGCACCACCGCCGTCGCGTACGAGACCGTGCAGCTGACCGACGGCTCGCTGCCTCTGCTGGCCCCGATGAGCGAGGTCGCCGGCCGGCTCGCCCCGCAGGTAGGCGCGTACAGCCTGATGCGCAACTCGGGCGGCCGCGGCGTCCTGCCCGGCGGTGTGCCCGGCGTCAGCCCCGCCAAGGTGACCGTCATCGGCGGCGGCGTCTCCGGCGTCAACGCGGCGACGATCGCGCTCGGCATGGGGGCCGACGTCACCGTGCTCGACCTCAACATTTCCCGCCTGCGCCAGATCGACGCCCAGTTCGGCGGCCGGGTCAAGACGCTGGTCTCCTCGGCCTACGCGCTGGAGCAGTCCTGCATCGAGGCCGACATGGTGATCGGCGCGGTGCTGGTGCCCGGAGCCAAGGCGCCCAAGCTGGTCGCGAACGACCTGGTGAAGCGGATGAAGCCGGGCTCGGTGCTGGTAGACATCGCCATCGACCAGGGCGGTTGCTTCGAGGACTCGCGGCCCACCACCCACGAGAACCCGGTCTACAAGGTGCACGAGTCGGTCTTCTACTGCGTGGCCAACATGCCGGGCGCGGTGCCCAACACCTCGACGTACGCCCTGACCAACGCCACCCTCCCGTACGCGCTGAAGCTCGCCGACCTGGGCTGGAAGGCCGCGCTGAAGGCCGACCCGGCGCTCGCGCTGGGCCTGAACGTGCACGACGGCAAGCTCACGAACGAGTCCGTCGGGACAGCGCTGGGCCTCCCCTCAGTCGAGATCGAGTCGGTCCTCGCCTGACCCAGCACAACGAATACGGGCCGTCCCTCGCATGGGACGGCCCGTCTTCGTTTGACCACATGCGCCACCCGCCGCGAGACGAACCGTCTCGTCTCGTCTCGCCCAGCCCGCCGCCCGAACACGAGACGAACCGTCTCGTCTCGCCCACCTCGCCGCCTATAAGCGAGCCGAACCGTCTCGTCTCGGCCAAGACGGCTCGGCTGCGGCGAGACGAGCCGTCTCGTCTCGCTTACAGGTAGTTCGAGATGTGGGACAGGTCGGCCGCGCTCAGGCGGTCGGTGCTGGTGTTGCGCTGGTGCCAGTACGGGTAGCGCAGGTTGTCGCCGCTGGCGTCGTCGAGGGCCTTGACCTCGTCGGCGGTCAGCTCGAGGTCGGCCGCGGCCAGGTTGTCGCGCAGCTGCTCAGTGGTGCGGGCCCCGACGATCAGCGAGGTGATGCCCGGCTTCTGGGCGATGTAGGCCAGCGACACCTGCGCCGCCGACACGTTGTGCGACTCGCCGATCTTCACGGCGACCTCGATCGAGTCGTACAGCTTGTCCTCGTCGTAGATCGGCGGCTCGCTCCACTCGGACAGGTGCCGGCTGCCCTCGGGCGCCGTCACCCCGCGCCGGTACTTGCCCGACACCAGGCCACCCGCGAGCGGGCTCCACACCAGGATGCCGACGCCCTGGTCGAGCGCGGCCGGCACGATCTCGGCCTCGATGTCACGGTTGGCCAGCGAGTAGAAGACCTGGGTGCTGGCGAACCGCTCGAGCTGCCGGGCGTCGGCGATGCCGAGCGCCTTGACCATGTGCCAGGCCGAGTAGTTGGAGCACCCGATGTAGCGGACCTTGCCGCTGCGCACCAGGTCGTCCAGCGCAGTCAGGGTCTCTTCGAGCGGGGTCTGCCCGTCCCACTCGTGCACCTGGTAGAGGTCGATGTAGTCGGTGCCGAGCCGGCGCAGGCTCGCCTCGGCCCCGCGGATGATGTGATGCCGGGAGAGCCCGGCGTCGTTCGGCCCGTCCCCCATCGGCATCCGGACCTTGGTGGCGATCAGCACGTCGTCCCGGCTGTCCCCGAGTGCCTCGCCGAGAATCTCCTCACTGAGGCCGTTCGAGTAGACGTCGGCCGTGTCGATGAGGTTGACGCCGGCGTCCCGGGCGATCGCGATCTGCTCGCGGGCCCCCGCCACGTCGATCTTGCCGACCGGAGACGCCCAGCCGGTGCCGCCGAAGCCCATCGTGCCCAGGGTGAACGTGGAGACCCTCAGACCCGTGCGGCCTAGCTGCCGGTACTGCATTCTGATTCCCTCTTCCTTACCGTCGGTAGTGCTCCGCACAGCCTTACCCGCTCACGGGCCACTGTCCACCGGAACGGGCTCCGCCGATGTGTGATGTGGGGGATGCCGACACTCCGAGGCTGGGAACCGATCCCCCCGACCGAGCGAGCCACTATAGTCATGTGTCGGATATATACGATTCCGCCCTTGCGAACTACGCATCCCAGCGCTAGGAATTACAGCCGTGTCATTTACGCCGCCGGCCGCTGGCGCCCTGCCCGCATCCCGCATCGACCGCCGCGTAGGGCCGCCGCCGAAGTGCTCCACCAATGTCACCTGTCCGGCGATCTTCCAGCTGGCGGACGGCAACTTCGCGCTCATCGGCACCCACCACACCGATACGCTCCAGCCCCAACTGCCGCCCGACGCCGGAGTGGCCGACTACGAGCGCATCATCGTCGTCCCGAAGGCCGTCATGCTGGGGGCGACGAAGGTTCTGGTGCTGGCCCTGGCGGGGACGCTGATGGGGTCCGTCGTGGCGGCATTGCTGCTGGCCCTGACCCACGCCGGCCAGGCCTCGCTGTCCAACTGGAGCCATTTGGGTCTTCCCTCGAAGGCCCGCGTCTAGCGGCGGCATCCTCGGGCGGCCCGGCGGAACAGGCCAGGACAGCCTCGCACTGGCGCCAGATCTCGTCGGCCACGGCGATCAATTCCGACTGCTCCGTATTTTCCGCATAGATGCTGCGGCGACTGTTCTCGGTATCACTCCAGAACGCCCGTACGGCCGGGCTGGCCATCAGATACCGAACGTTGTTGACCATTTGGTCCCGGGTCGTTTTGCCGCTGGAATACTCGAGCCAGACATGCTGCAGGATCAGATTTGCATACATATGCTGTGATTCCACGAGGGCGTCGACGCCGGCGATCCGGGGCCACACTTCGGCCAGGTGTGGCCGCTCGAGCGCCATTCGCATCAGATCCACGTGCATCTTGCGGAGTTCGAGGTCGGCTCGACGCTCCTCCATCACGCGCTGCTCGGCCCCTTCCGCGCGCTGTTCCCGCAGAAGCTTGTACTGCGACGTCCAGGTCACGACGACCGCCGCCACGGCAAGCACGGAGATCAGCGAGTTGACCACGCCGAACGCCTCGCCGACGCTGCTCCACCGGCTCCACGTGACGTCGTCGCCGCGTCGCGCCAGAACTGCGACCAGGCCGATGCCGGCGAGAACCGCGCCCGCACTCACCAACAGAACGAGACCCAATATCCAGAGCGTGACTTTCGTGTACGCCAGGGATCTGCCACTGAGAGAGTCATCGCTCATCTCCGCCAACCCCCTCGGCCGATCCGGAAACACCGATACCGCCCGCCTTGCGATCAAGGACAGGGCGGTGTCGAATTTTATGACGCAAGACGATTGTGCCGCGACGAAGCAATGTCCCGTCAAGCTCCCGGGCATGAGTGAGCGAATGCCTCCACCTCGCGATACGTGGCACTCGGCTAGGTGGCAAAAAGCCGAATAGCACAACGCAACTTGCTTTCTCGAATATTACCGAGTATTCATCACAGTCATTCCGTCGCCCGAGGCACGACCCTGCGGGCGGCCGCACGATCCGGGACGCCGGCCGCTAGGTTGGCTGAGTGTTTCTAGGGACTGAGGACGGTCGCCGGCTGGCCGCGAACCGCACGGGCGAGGGGCCGCCCGTGGTCCTGGTTCACGGCTCCGCGGGCGGCCTCGACTCGTGGGACCCGATCGTGCCGCTACTGCGTGACCGGTACGAGCTCTGGACGTACGCCCGCCGTGGTTATGCCCCCAGCGACAGCGATGTCGGACTCAAGACGTTCGGTGACGACGTGACCGACCTGCACGCCGTGCTGACCGCCGCCGGCGGCACGGCCCACGTGGTCGGCGCGTCCTACGGCGCCACGGTAGTTCTGCACGCCGGCCTGTCGTTGCCCGGGATCCGGTCGCTGGTCGTGTTCGAGCCACCCGTCTTCTCGGCCGGCCCGGCCCTGGCCGGCGCGCTCGGCCGTTACCGCGCGCTGCTCGACGCCGGCGACCTGCTCGGTGCTGCCCGCCTGCTGGCGGTGGAGGTGGCCCGCGTACCGGCGCCGGTGCTTCCGGCCATCACCGCGCCGCCGCAGCCGGAAGCGATCGGCTGTCTGCACGACCTGGAGGCGATGACCGTAGACACCACCGACATCGCGCGCTGGTCCGGCATCACCGTGCCCACCCTGCTCCTGCAGGGAAGCGATACCTGGCCACCGATGCCCGACACGATGGAGGCACTCGCCGCGGCTCTGCCCTCGGCCGCCCGCACAGTCCTTCCCGGCCAGTCCCATTTTGCGACCCACACCGCGCCGGACCTCTTCGCCTCGGCGCTGGCCGAGTTCCTGCGCAAGCACGACTGACCACTCGAGTCGACCGACCCAGGAGGCGGCAGCGCCAGAAGCGCCGATGCAAAAGTGCCAGGTCGGGACGACCGGTCAGCATTTGTCGACCACGGTCACCTCGGCCTGCCGCTCGCGACCGCCGAACCGCGCCGTCAGCACCTGACGCCTACGCTCACCTCGGCTCGTTGCTCGCGGCCGCCGGTCCGCACGGTCAGCGCGACGCAGGCCGGCTCGGTGACCGTGTAACCGCCGGCGAAGGCCAGCCAGCCGTTGGCGCTCGGGCAGGCCGGCACCCGGATCGTGGTGCCCTCGGGGCCGGGGCTGCCCCAGCCGATGGTCACGCCGGGTGTGGTCACTGTCAGCTCGACGGCCGTGCCCGCCCGGACGAGCAGGCCCGATTTGGCGAAGAGGCGACCGGGCTCGCCCGAGTCGTGCGACTCCAACACCCCTGTGGGCAGGGCCACCGCGTCGAGCACAATGCGGGAGGTGTCGTCGGGCAGGCGGCCGCCGATGTCATGGGCGCAATTCACGGAATTCGAGCCCGCGCCACCGGACGCTGCGGGGCTGGGCGCCGCGGCTGACGCCTGTGCGGTGGGTTGCGGAGGGGGTTGCTCGGCTGAGCAGGCGGCCAGGGCGCACGCGAGCAATGCGGCGCACCAGCTGAGGCGGCGGCGGTGGGTCACACCCGGAAGACGCCTGAGCCGGGGTCCAGGTTCCCCGGAGGCCTCACTTCTCGAGGATCTGTTTGAGGCGGGCCAGGTCGTCGGCGACCTTGCCGCTGTCGCGGGTGAAGTCGTCGTCCGACGTGCCGGGCGGGCGGCGTACGGAAAAAACGACCTCGGCGCAGACCGGGGGCCCAGGCCGTCAGGTTCGCGGGTTTCGACACGTACGCGTAGACGTCGTTGACCGGGCGGTCGATGCGCTCGGCGACGTGTGCCGTATCGGTGCTCATGCCCTGATCATCCGCCGGCGTCACTCAACCGGCCAGCCGGAACACCTCCGCGTGGCGCTGCTGGGCGGGCACCCGCAACGCCCGCAGGCTGCGCAGCACCGCGTCGGTCATGGCGGCCGGGCCACACACGTACACGTCGCGCTCGGTGATGTCGGGGACGAGGCCGCGCAGGTTCTCGGGGCTGAACGGCTGGTTCCCCTCGACGGTGCGGCCGGTCAGCAGGTGCAGTCGCGCGCCGCGCAGCCGGGCCAGGTTGCGCAGTTCGCCCAGCAGGACAGCATCGGCGGGAGTGCGTACGCGGTAGAGAACCACGATGTCGCCGTCCAGCGTCTCGTCCTCGAGGAGCGCGCGGATCGGGGTCACGCCGATGCCTCCGGCGATCAGCAGGGTGTCCTGCCGGGTGCGGCCGGTCGCGGTGAAGGCGCCGTACGGGCCCTCGGCGAACACCCGCGTGCCGACCGGCAGGTCCCGGAGCCCGGCACTGGTCGTACCGATGGCCTTGGCCGTCAGTCGCAGTGAGTGACCGTCGGGCGCGGCCGAGAGCGACCACGGATTCACCTGCCACCACCGATTGTGCCCGGGGAAGCGCCACAGGAAGAACTGCCCGGCGCGGGCGTGCAGCTTGTGCAGGTCGCGACCCGTCACATGGACGGAGACCACGTCGGGCGATTCGGCCACCACCGCCGCCACCCGCATCCGGTGCCGCAGGTTGCGGATCAGCGGGAGCACAAGGCGGCCCGTCAGCAGCGCGCCGATCGCGAAGGCCCACAACCCCCACCAGTACGCCTGGGTGAAGTTGTTCGTCTTGAAGGCGCTGCCCTCGTAGACCTGATGGATCACGCCGAGCACGATCACCGCGTAGACCAGCAGGTGGATGGCATGCCAGGCCTCGTACGGAATCCGCCTGCGCACCGCCCGCACCGAGGTCACCGCGATGACGCCGACGAGTCCGGCCGCGATCATCCCGAGGGCCACCGGCAGCTGCTTGGCGAGGTTGGGGATCTCGCTCAGGAACGGGATCCGGTCGAGCTGGGAGTAGCCCAGCATCACGAATGTCGGATGCAGCAGCACCAGCCAGAAGATGGCGAACCCGGTCCAGCGGTGCCAGCCGGTCAGCCGGTCCATGCCGATCCGCCGGTCGAGGAACGGCAGGCGGGCGATCAACAGCAGTTGCAGGGCCAGCGCGAACCCGAGGTGCAGGCCGAGAACGCGGCCGATCGTGGTCAGCGTGTTGTGGGCCGGGGTGTTCGGACGGGCCAGCATGAGCTCGACGATCAGGAGGTTGAACAGCAGAAAGGCCCAGAGCAGCAGGTACGCCGTCCGGGCCGGTGCGGTGCGCCGCAGCTGCGGCCGGGTTGCGGTGGTCATCCGAACCTCCCGGGGAGTGTGCATCGTCTCTAGCGGTGATCGCGCGGCGGCGCAATCACCCACACGACACCCGCTGCCGGAAGGGTTCAGTAGGTCGTGATTCGTCCCGAGTGGCGCGCCCCGGCGATACTGGCCCCGGCGCCCGGGCGGACGGGCGGATAGGAGCAAGTAGTGACGCAGCCGGCCAAGCCGACGGACGAGACCCAGCCGATCCCTTCGACGGCGGATGACCCCACCGAGGCCATCCCCGCACCGGACGCGGCCGCTTCGGCATCCGCCGACCCCGGGAAGCCGGCCCCCTTCGTCGCCGCTCCTCAGACAGCGGCCGACCCATCGGCAGACACCGCGACGGCAGATTCCCCCGCTTCTGCCGGCTCACCGGCAGACACCGCTCCGAAGCCCGACGCCGGCCAGCCCGCGATCACAGCTCCATCGGTGGCCACCGGCCCATCGAGTGCCGCGCCGGCGAATGCGGCCCCAGCGGCGGCCGCCGGCCCCTCCGCGGGCCGCCAGGAATCCGACGCTGACTCGCCTACCGCCGTCGGCCCACCCGCAGAGGTCAGCCCGCCCGCACCCGCCGGCCCACCCACAGACCTCAGCCGGCCCGCAGAAGTCAGGCCGCTCGCAGAAGTCAGGCCACCCGCAGAAGTGAGCCGGTCGGCAGACGTCGGGCCACCCACAGACGTCAGCCCACCCACTGTGGGAGGGGGAGGTGGTGGCGAATTTTACGCCGATCAAAAGCCTCCGAGCGGGTTGTCCACAGGCGCCGCCGGTCACTCGGCGAACAATCCACAGCCGGTGCCCGATTCGCCGGTTTCTGGACCCGACCTGGATCCGACGACGCGGCTCGGGGCGGTCCCGCCGGCGAAGCAGCCGGCAGCCACGACTCCGGATCCCGACCGCACGACGGCGATCCCCCGGTTCCCAGCCGCGAGTGACCCGGACCGCACCGCAGCGATCCCGCCTTTCGCGGCGGGGTCCTCCGGTCAGGCCACTGAAGTTCCGCGTACGCCGACGGGCAGCTCCACCTCCGCCGGGTTGCCGAACAGCGCGAGCCCCGCAGACGCAGCCGGCACCAGCGGCCCAGCCGGCGGCGCGCGCGTCTCTCGGCCGGCCGGCTCCACATCGGCCGGGGACGGGGACGCCACCACGCTCATGCCACGGACGCCGGACCCCTCCCGTCAGGGGCCGAATGCCGCCAGTTCCATATCGGTCCCCGTCGCGCCGCGCGATCGCCCAACCTCACTGCACGACTTCAACCGGACCGCGCCCACGCCTCCGATCGCAGCTCCCCCCACAAATCAGACTCAGGCACCGGAGCGGCCGTCCACCGCGAGCGCGGCGGCTGTCCCCGCGGCCCGACCCAAGCCGGAGACCGCCGCTCCCCTCCCCGCGACCCGTCCGGAGCAGAGAACCACCACCCCCGACACCGCGACCCGCCCGGAGCAAAGAACCAGCGGCCTCGAACCCGCCACCCGCCCCGAGCAAAAAGCAGGCGTGCCCGTCCCCGCGCCGAGGCCCGCCCCAGCGACACCCCCCGCGCCGACCCCAACGCAAGCGGGATCGGCCAAGGTGCCCGCATCGCGACCAGCACCCGGCAACCTCTACGGCGGCTCACCCCAGCCCGGCACGACCACTCCCAGCACACCATCCACTCCAACCCAGTACGGCCGCCCGTCCACGGCTCCCGCCGAATACGGCCAGCCCGCCACCCGGCCTCCCGAGCGCGGCCGCGCCTCAGCGACTCCCGCTGAATACGGCCGCCCAGCCACCCAGTCGTCCACCGAATACGGCCGCGCCTCCACGCCGCCTACCGAATACGGCCGCCCGCCCGCCGAGTACGGACGCGCCCCGCGTAAACGGAGGCGGCTCCCAGCCGTACTCATAAGCGTGTTCCTGCTGGTGGCCCTGCTGGGAGCCGGCGCCACCGCCCAGCTGACCCGCTCGCTGCCCAAGGCGACCCTGGCCACCGACGTCGCCGCCACCATGAAGATCCCGGGCACCACCAAGCTGCCCTGGCCCGACGAGGGCTCGGCCGAACTCATGATCGAGGGACTGGGACGGCTGGGTGGTTCCGGGCCCGACGAGGCGGCGCCCATCGGCAGTGTCGCGAAGGTCATGACCGCGTACGTCATCCTCCGGGATCACCCCCTGAGCGGGGACGAGGAGGGTCCGTCGCTCACCGTGACCGCGGCCGACGTGGCCGACTACCAGGCGCGGATCGCCAGTAACCAGTCGCTGGTGCCGGTGCGGGTCGGCGAGAAGCTGACGGAGCGGGACGCGATCGAGGCCCTGATGCTGCCGTCGGCCAACAACATCGCCCACCAGCTGGCGATCTGGGATGCCGGCTCGGAGAGCGCCTTCGTCGACAAGATGAACGCCGCCGCGGACGACCTGGGCATGGCCGAAACCCGGTACACCGATCCGAGCGGCTATCTGCCGACCACCGTCAGCACCGCGCCGGACCAGGTCAAGCTGGCCCGGGCCGCGCTCAAGTCGGAGGTCTTCGCCGAGATCGTCGCGCTGCCGAGCGCCACCATCCCGGTCGCCGGCAAGATCCGGAACTACAACGACCTGCTGGGCGTTCAGGGTGTCTTCGGCATCAAGACGGGGTCGACCGACGAGGCCGGCGGCTGTCTGCTGTTCGCCGCGCGCCTGACGGTCGGCGGCCGCAAGCTGACCATCGTCGGCGCCGTCTTCAACCAGCCGGGGCTGAACACGCCGGAGCAGCTGGCCAACGTCAACCGGGAGATCAAGAGGCTGCTGCGCGCGGTCCGCCAGACGGTCAAGCAGTACACCCTGCTCCCAGCCGATCCGGTGGGCGAGGTCCGTACGGCCTGGGGGGAAAGCACCCCGGTCCGCCCGGCCACCCCGCTCAAGGTGGTCGGCTGGCCCGGGCTGAGCGTCCCGCTCAAGGTCACCACGACGGCTCCGGGCGCCTCGGTGGCCGCGGGTGAGCCGGTCGGCACGGTTCAGGCTTCCGGCGTACGCGTGGACCTGCGGGCCGACGGCGCCATCGCCGACCCCTCGGTGTGGTGGCGTCTGACGCGCACCAGCTAGGGCAGCCGCTCCCGGATCTGGTCGGCGAGCAGGGCCAGCTCCGGGGCGTCGAGGATCTGTTGTTCCTTGCCGTAGAGCTCGCCGAAATGCGGGTCGGTGAAGGTGTGGCCGCGCCAGACGCGCCGCGAACGGTAGCGCGGCACCACGTGCAGGTGGACCTGGGCGTCGGCGTTCATGAGGAAGGGTGAACTGGTCGGGGGTGAACAAGCTGCCCACGGCCGCGGTGAGGCGGGTGATCTGGCGGTGCAGATCGGTCCACTCCTCGGAGCTGAGGGCGGTGATCGACTCGACGGGGCGGTTGGCCACCAGCATGGTCTTGCCGATGAGGTTCTGGTTCCGGTTGACGGACAGGGTCCACAGCGACTCGACCGCGATCACTGTGCCGGGGTCGAGCGTCAGGGCCATGCCGTCAACGGTAGAGGGAGCGCAGCACCGCGTCGGTGACCACGCCGTACAGCAGGTGGGGGACGGCGTCGGCCAGCCAGTCGGTGGCGGACCAGGTGCGGGGGTCGCTGACGTCGAGGGCGGCCATCGACAGGTTGGTCGACGCCATCGCCGTCGCGCCGATCAGCGCGGCGCCGAGCGGGGCCGGTGGCCGTACGCCCGCCCGGCGCAGCAGACCGAAGGTGACGCCGAGCCCGACGCCCGTGACGATGCCGCTCAGGGTGGCCAGACCGGTGAGCCGGTGCTCGCGCGTCTCACCCTCCCCCGGCACGGAAACCGGCAGGTGCTCCTCGAGGGCCTCCACGGTCTGCTCGGGTGTCCGGCTGCCGGCCCGGCCGCGCACGGCCATGTCGAGGTAGGTGACGGCGTTGAGGGCCGCGGTGCCGGCAGCACCCGCAGCCGCGCCGGCCAGGATTCCCGTTCGCATGGGTCAGCCGTGCCCGCGCGGGCCGCGTCGAAAACCTAATGCCGGTTGACCAGCACGCGGCCCAGGATCAGGGTGACCACGCCGGCCAGGACGACGCTCAGCAGGCCCACACGCAGGCTGGTCTGGTCGGCGACGAGGCCCACCAGCGGCGGCGAGAGCAGGAAGCCGCCGCGCAGCAGCCAGCTCACGATCGTCAGGCCCGTGCCCGGCGACAGGCCCGGCAACTCGTCGGCCGTGTGCATGGCCGCCGGCACCAGCGTTGCCACACCCAGGCCGGCCAGCGCGAAACCGGCCAGCGCGGACGGCACCGACGGGAAGGCCAGGGCCGCGCCCATGCCGACCGCGGCCAGCGCCCCACCGGCCCGCACGACTGTGCGCTGGCCGAAGCGGTCCACCACCCGATCGCCGGTCAGGCGGCCGACGGTCATCGCCACCTGCATGGCCACCACGGCCAGGCCGGCGGTGGCGGCCCCGGCGTTCAGGTCTTCGCTCAGGAACAACGCGCCCCAGGAGGCGCCCGCATCCTCGACCAGGGCGCCCGCGGCCGCGAGCAGACCGAGAGCAGCCAGCATCTTCACCGCGGCGCCGGTGAAAGCACGCCGTGGCGCGGCATCGGAAGCCGCAACCGGCGAGCGTTCGGCGTCCTCGGCGCCCGGCAGCAGGAAGCGGAAGGCGACCAGCGCGATGGTGCTGAACAGCAGGGCCGAGATCGTCAGGTGCAGGCCGAGCGGCACCGAGAGGCCGGCGGCGGCCGAGCCCATCAGGCCGCCGAAAACGGCGCCGATGCTCCACACCCCGTGCAGCGAGTTGAGGATGGAACGCCCGTAGAGGCGCTGCACGCGCAGGCCGTGGGCGTTCTGCGCGACGTCGATGATGGAGTCGAGCGCGCCGACGACGAACATCGCGCCCGCGAACACCGTCCAGTGCGGCGCGATCGGGAGGAGCAGCGTGGCCAGCGTCAGCAGGACGATGCCGAACGACGCCGTGCGGGCGGAGCCGAGCCGCCGGATCACCGCGCCCGCGAGCAGACCGGCCAGCAGCGCGCCGACCGGCATGGCGGCGATGGCCGTGCCGAAGAGGGCGTTCGAGACGCCCAGGTCGGCCTTGATCTGCGGATAGCGCGGCACCACGTTGAAGAACACCGCGCCGTTGGTGAGGAACAGCGCGGCGACCGCGGCGCGCGCGAGGCGGGCCTGCCGCGTGGGCGCGGCAGTCAGAGTCGTCATGCGTACGAGCGTACACACGATGTGTACGAGCGTACATAGCAGCCGTCAGCTGTGAGCGAAGCCTCTCAGCGCCCGCTCGACGTCGGCGTCGGTCAGCTGGTCGAAGTTCACGTACCACTGCCCGACGGCCTGGAACGAGGGCGGCTCGCTCCGGCAGATCACGCTATCCGCCCCCACCGACGCGCCGACCGGTGGTGCACAGACCGGCGCGGCGACATCATCGAGGATGCGTCGTGAACGACGTTCCCGCCTCCTCCGCGACCGTGTCGAGCGTGCCCGGCTCCTCGAACAGCGCCCGGCGCCACGCTCAACTCGACCGTAGTCGTCATGACGCTCCGCGCCTGCTCGTTCAGCCGGAGAACCGCCTGGGCCACGGGCGTACCCCGAAGGGCACGCCCTATACGTCCGACATGTCAGCGGCGCGCGGCCAGCACCAGGTTGAAGCCGGTGTCGGCAGCCACGACGGGGTCCGCGAAGCCCGCCTCGGCCAGCAGGGCCAGGCGCTTGGCCGGCCCGCCCTGGGTGCCCAGGCCGTACGCCCCCGGCTGACTCAACGACCCCGGCGTGCACAGCACCGTCGACGCGTTGTAGTTCGCCCGCACGAGCGGGTTGCCGATCACGGTGGTGAAGTCGTCGGCCGACCACGGCTCGACCGCCACCAGCAGGCCACCCTCGGCCAGCGAGTCGTACGCGGCCCGCAGAGCCGCCCGCGGGTCGCCGAGGTCGTGCAGCGAGTCGAAGTACACGACCACGTCGTACTTTCCGGGCAGCGCGCCCGAGTCGCCGACCTGGAACGTGACGTTGGCCGGGCTGCCCGCCGAGACGGCGTTGGCCCGGGCGGCCGCGATCGACGGCACGTGGTTGTCGAAACCGGTCACGGTCGACGCCGGCCAGGTCTGCCCGACGAGCAGCGTGGCTACCCCGTGACCACAGCCGACGTCGGCCACCCGGGCCCCCGCCGCCAGCTTGTCGACCAGTCCCGGCACCGCCGGGAACCAGCTCTGCGCGAGGTGGTTCACGTAGGCCGTACGGAAGAACCGCTCGATGCCCTCGTGCAGGCAGCCCGGCATCTCGCCGTACGCCACCCCGCCGTCGCCGCGGAAGGCCCGCTCCAGCTTGTCGAGCGTCAGGAAGTACCCGGCGATGACCTCCGCGCCGCCGATCACGTAGGCCGGGGAATCGACGACGGACAGCGCGAGCGCGTGTTCGAGCGGAAGCTCGAAGGTCTCCCCGTCGCTGACGAGGTGACCGGAAACGGTCTGGGCGGTCAGCCATTCGGTCACCAGGCGCGGGTGCAGCCCGGTGGTGGCGGCGAGCTTGGCCGCCGTGGTCGGGCCGGCGCCGGTGAGCGCCCGGTAGAGCCCGAGCCGGTCGCCGAGCACGGTCAGGGCGGTCGTGCCGGCGCCGGCGAAGTCGGTGAGCAGTTGCCCGGCGAAGGCCTCGACGCGGGCCTCGTCGATCTGGGTGTCAGTCATGCCCCGAACGATGCGGGCCGTCGCTTGCCGCCTCCTTGCCCGCGCCTTGCCGCTCCAGCAAGGCGAGCGCGTACTGCGCGACGTCCTCCGGCGGTTCCCCGGTGACCTCCGCGCGCAGCCGGGCCAGGCGCTCGACGTCCGGCCCCATCACCACCGGCGCGTACGGGTCGTCGTCGGCCGCCGCCACCAGCACCGCCGCCGCTTCCGCCTCGCCCAGGTCGCCCAGCAGCTCGGCGGTCAGCCGCAGCATGGTCCAGAGCTGGGCCGTCATCCCGGCCGCGCGCACCTGCACGATCGTCCGGCGGCAGGCCTCGACCGCCTCGTCGTGCCGCCCCATGCGGATCAGCACCGCCGTACGGGCCACGCGCGCGATGTTCGCCGTGTAGCCCAGCCCGGCCCGCTCGGTTCGCCGCAGCGACTCGTCGTAGCAGCTCACCGCCGCTTCGGGGTCCGTGCCGGCGAGCAGTTCGCCCCGGGTGAACGGCACGAATCCGTCCAGCCGGTCGGCGTTCAGTTCCTTCCCGTACGCCTCCAGCCACCGCAGACCCGCGGCCGCGTCCCCGGCGTAGGCGTCCATGAGGGCCGCGCAGCACAAACCGGTCGCCCGCGTCCAGGCCGGCGCCGACCGGTTCTCGCGCAGCCGCAGCGCGTCGGCCCGCACCAGATCGGCCCGCCCGACGAACATCGAGTTCGAGATGCGCAGCAGCAGCGCCGGCCCGGTCAGGGTGTGCTCGTCCGGCAGCCGGTCGATCGCGGCGCTGAGCAGCCGGTTCGCCTCGTCGAGGCGGCCGTTGAGCCATTCGCCGGTGCCCGCCGCGAGCGCCCGCAACGCGTCGGCCTCGGTCTCGACCCGCTCGGGCTTGAAGCGGACGAGCTGCGCGGTGAGCCCCGGGTCGGGCGCGTCGGACCCGGCGATCGCGGTCCACGCGGCCAGCCGCGCCCCCTCGTCCCGATCCTCCAGCCAGGACAGCGCCTCCTGGAGGTTGCCCCGCTCGCGGCGCAGGGCCGGGGTGGTGTCGGGGTTGCGGACGCGCTGGCGCCGCAGCAGGTCGGTGACGAAGTCGAGCATCCAGCGGGCGTGCGCGTCCCGGTCCTCGTTCCCGTGCGTCAGCGCGACGTGCCGCACCGTCTCCAGCAGCCGGTAGCGCGGCGGGTTCTGATCGACGTCGCAGACCACCAGGGAGGCGTCGACCAGTTCCGCCAGCACCGCGGCGTCCTGCGACAAATAGGGCAAGATGCTGATGTCGAAGCCGCCCCGGCACACCGCGAGCCGATCGAGCAGCGCTTGCGCCGACGGGTCGAGCAGCCGGTACGACCACTCGACCGTCGCGGTCACCGCGGTGGCCCGGTCGCCGCCCCGGGCCGGGTCGAGCACCTGCAGACCCGCGCCCAGCCGGTCCCGCAGGTGCGTGAGCCCGAAGACAGCCTCGCGCCGGGCCGCCAGCTCGACCGCCAGCGGCAACCCGTCGACCAGCCCGCACACCTCGGCCGCCAGCTCCCGGCTGCGGTCGTCCTGCGGGAAGTCGGCGCGCAGCAGGGCCGCCCGGTCGCAGAAGAGCGCCACCCGGTCGCTCTCGGGCAGCGGTCCCACCCGCAGCACGCGCTCCCCGGCCACGCCGAGCCGCTGCCGCGACGTCGCCAGCACACGCACCCGCGGACAGCGCACCAGGATCTCGTCGACCAGCTCGCGGACCGCCTCCACCAGGTGCTCGCAGTTGTCCAGCACGAGCAGGGCCGGAGCCGCCCCGAGCAGGTCCGCGACGGCCACCGTGCCGCCGCGCGGCGCCGCCCGCAGGCCCAGCGCCCCGGCCACCGCGGCCGCCACGTCACCCGGCACGGACCGCTCGGCCAGCTCGACCACCAGCTCGCCGCCGGTCAGCGCCTCGGTCATCAGCCGCGTCTTGCCCACCCCGCCCGGCCCGACCAGCGTGGTCACCCGACCGGCGGCGAGCGCGGCGCGCAGGGCGGCCAGCTCGTCGGCGCGCCCGAAGAACCGGTCGGCCCGCCGTCGCGGAGCCCGTGGCGTGCCCGGGCGCAGCGCGGGATCCTCGGCCAGGATGCGCCGCTGCAGGTCGTCCAGGGCGGGCGACGGGTCCACGCCGTGCCCGTCGACCACCCGTTCCCGGTACGCCCGCCCGACGGCCAGCGCCTCGGCCGTGCGCCCGCTCTGGTGCAGCGCCCGCATGTGCAGCAGGCAGGCCCGCTCCCGCATGGGCTCCGCGGTGGCGTACGCCTCTATCTCGGGCACCGCCTCGGCGGCCTTCCCCGCGCTCAGCCGCTGGTCGAACCACTCCTCACGCAGGTGCCGCTGCCACTCGCCCAGCCGCGCTACGTCGGGCGCGAAGGCCAGCCGGTCGGCCACGTCGGCCAGCGCCTCGCCCCGCCACAAACTCAGCGCCTCGGCCAGCCGGCCCGCCGCGGCCAGACGTTCCGCCCGGCCGATGTCGAGGTCCGCCTGATCGAGCCGGTACCCGCCCGGTTCGCGGAGGACCACGGTGTGCCGCCGCAGTCGCGAGACATAGCTGTGCAGATTGCCGACGGCGTTGCCGGGCGGGTCGTCGCCCCACAGCGCCTCGATCAGGTCGCCGACCGGCACCACGCGCCCCTCGGCCAGGGCGAGACGGGCCAGCACCACCCGTTGCGGCGCCCCGCTGAGCGCGACCGGCCGCCCGTCGAGTCGCAACTCGACCGGCCCCAGCAGCCCCACCTCGACGTGCACGCCCCATTCTCGACACCGCGCGTCGTCCGGGGCCAGCCCTTATCGGGCCGTCAGACGCCGTACTGAAGGAAGCCGTAAATTCCCAGGGCGACGATGCCCACCGCGGTGAGGGCAGCGACCGCGGTGACGATCGGCCGCCGCCGGCGGGTCACGGCTGTGTCGGTGCCGGGCTCCTCGGCGACCTCCCGCAGCATGCGGACGAGCTTTTCCGCCGTACGGACGCGGCAGCGCGCATTCATCCAGTAGCCCCGCGAGGAGTGCTCCATGATCGGCGAGTCGACGCGGATGTCGACGAAGTCCCGGTTGAGCAGCCGTAGCCGGATCTCGAGTTGGCTGTGCTCGAACGTCCCGATCAGGCGCCGGGGCACGCTCACCCGCCACAGCGCGGTGTCGATGTGCAGGTGCTGCGGCGTGACCACGTACCCGGCGACCGGCCCGACCAGCACCCCGAACCAGACGGGGGCCAGCCCGCACGCCGCCACGAAGTAATCGATCCCGTAGGCGTCTTCCGTGCCCGCGGCGACCAGCACGACCACCACGCCGAGCGCGACCGTCACCCACGGCACCCCGCTGCTGCGCCGCGCCGACCGCCGCCGCACCTTCGCGTGATGCGCCACCGCGACCGGCTGAGCGATCGGCAGGTCCCCGTACTTGAGTTCCAGAGCCGACCCGATCCACCCGCTCACCGCCACGAACAGGGCCACCCCGCCGAACACACCGGCCGGAGCCGCCCACGACACCAGAACCGCCGCCGCGATCAGCAGCGCGCCCGCCGCCCCGACGGTCAGGGCCAGCGGCCGGCTCCACACCAGCGCCTCGTTGTCGTGAAAGTCGATCTCCAGCCCCACGGCACCTCCACGCGCCATCCCACTCCATGATCGAAGTCGTGCGCAACGCCCGTCCGGCCGACGGGTAGCTTTCGAATGGCGTGCCCGGGGTAGACGACCGGCGGCGGAGGGAGACGGTGATGGATTCTCGGCGGCGCGTCCCGCGCACGGACGTCGTCCTGGCCGATCCCCGGCTGGTCACGGCCACCGCGACGGAGGGCCGCGCGGCCGTGAAGGCGGCCGTCGTGGCCACGCTTCAGCGCGTACGGGAAGGAAAGCTCGAGCCGGAAGCCGTGGTCGACGCCGCCCTGGCCGCCCTGCCCGGCGGCCTGCGCCCGGTGCTGAACGCGACCGGCGTCGTCCTGCACACCAACCTGGGCCGCGCCGCCCTCTCCCCCGCGGCTCGCGAGGCCGTGGCCGCCGCGGCCGGCCACACCGACGTCGAGCTCGACCTGACCACCGGCCGCCGGGCCAAGCGCGGCCGCACCGCGCTGGCCGCCCTGCACCGGGCCGTCCCCGCCGCCCGCGACGTCCACGTGGTCAACAACGGCGCCGCCGCCCTGGTGCTGGCCGCAACCGCCCTGGCCCCCGCCGGCGGCGAGATCATCGTCAGCCGCGGCGAGATGGTCGAGATCGGCGACGGCTTCCGCCTCCCCGACCTGCTCGAGTCGACCGGCGCCCGCCTGCGCGAGGTGGGCACGACCAACCGCACGACCCGGGCCGACTACGAGCGGGCCATCGGCCCCCGAACCGGCTTCATCCTCAAGGTCCACCCCTCCAACTTCGTCGTACGGGGTTTCACCAGCGCCGCGTCCGTGCCGGAGCTGGCCACCCTGCCCGTCCCCGTGGTCGCCGACATCGGCTCCGGCCTGCTCACCCCCGACCCGCTGCTTCCGGACGAGCCCGACGCCCACACCACCCTGTCCGAGGGCGCCGCCCTGGTCATCGCCAGCGGCGACAAGCTGCTCGGCGGCCCCCAGGCAGGCCTGCTGCTCGGCGCCGCACCCCTGATCGAACGCCTCCGCCGCCACCCACTGGCCCGCGCCCTTCGCGTGGACAAGCTCACCCTGGCCGCCCTGCAAGCCACGCTGACCGGCCCGGAAACCCCCACGTGGGAAGCGCTACGCGTCTCACCCGACGCTCTGCTCGCCCGCACCCGGCACGCCCGGACCCAGCTGGCCGAGGCGGGCGTCCAAGCCGACATCGTGCCTTCGGACGCCGTAGTGGGTGGGGGTGGCGCGCCCGAGCTGACCCTCCCGTCGTGGTCGCTCGCGCTGCCACCCGCATACGCGTCCCCCTTGCGAACCGCCCCGACGCCGGTAGTGGGCCGGGTCGAACGCGACCGTCTGCTGCTCGACCTGCGCTGCGTCCCGCCGTCCGCCGACCCCGCCCTGGTGGCAATGGTCGTCTCCGTCGCGTCATCCCGGGCCCAGCCGCCCGGCACACAACCCACCCCGGCCGGGGCACAACCCGCCGACCCATCCACGCCAGCCGGGGCACAACCCGCCGACCCATCCACGCCAGCCGGGACACGGCCCGCCGAACGACCCACGCCAGCCGGGGCACGTCTCGCCGAACGACCGGCGCGCGCCGGAACGGGCTTCGCCGAACCGCCGACGCCACCCGGAGCGGGCCTCGCTGAGCCATCGACGCCGCCCGGGTCAGAGCCCGACGAACAGCCGACGCCGGCCCGCGCGCCCGCGGCGAAGGGCCGTTGAGCATGCACGTCCCGGCCACCGCCGGACACGTCGACCACGGCAAGTCGACGCTGGTGCAAGCCCTCACCGGCATGGAACCCGACCGCTGGGCCGAGGAACGCCGCCGCGGCATGACGATCGACCTCGGCTTCGCCTGGACCACCCTGCCCGCAGGCGACACGGTCGCGTTCGTCGACGTCCCCGGCCACGAACGCTTCGTCCCGAACATGCTGGCCGGCATCGGCCCCGTCCCCGCCGCCATGATCGTGGTGGCCGCCGACGAGGGCTGGAAACCCCAGTCGGCCGAGCACCTGGCGGCGCTGGCGGCCCTCGACGTACGCCATGGTCTGCTCGTCGTGACGCGTAGCGACCTCGCCGACCCGGCTCCCGCCACAGCCCAGGCCTTGGCCGAGATCGCCGCCACGCCGCTGGGCCACGTGCCCGCCGTAGCCGTGAGCGGCCTGACCGGCGCCGGCCTGGACGACCTGCGCGCCGCGATCGAGACGCTGGTGGCCGCCCTGCCCGCGCCGGACCTCGACGAGCCCGTACGGCTGTGGATCGACCGGGCGTTCACCGTCAAGGGCGCAGGCACAGTGGTCACCGGCACCCTGGGCGCAGGCACCCTGCGCGTAGGCGACGAACTGGCCCTGGGCGACACGCTGGTACGCGTACGCGGCCTGCAGTCCCTCGGCCGCCCCGCCGATGCTGCGCCCGCAGTGGCCCGCGTAGCGGTAAATCTGCGCGGCACCCCCCGAGACGACGTAAGCCGGGGCGACGCCCTCCTCACCCCCGGCCGATTCCGCCTCACCGATCTGATCGACGTGCGAGTACACGGCGACCCCACCACCGACCTGCCCAGCACAATGACCCTGCACACCGGTTCGGCCGCAGTCCCCGTCCGCGTACGCCCGCTGGGCCCCGACACAGCCCGCCTGCGCCTGTCCCGCCCGCTCCCCCTACGCATCGGCGACCGCGCCCTGCTACGCAACCCCGGCCTGCACCACGTAGCCGGCGGCGTAACAGTCCTGGACGTCCTCCCACCCGGCCTCCAACGCCGAGGCGCCGCAGCCGCCCGAGCCAAGGTCCTGGCCACATTGGATGGCCACCCCGACCTGCCCGGCGAGCTCGCCCGCCGCCACCTGATCCGAGCCACCACCCTGGCCGAGATGGGCATCCCTCTGCCGCCGCCGTCGCTCCCCCATTCCCTTCCCGCGCGACCCGCCGCCGAGAAGACCCGTGACCCAGAGGTGCCCGCACGAGGAACACGCCGGTCCGCGCCGACGCCGAATCGGCCAGACCCCAACGCCGGCCCGGCGATCGCCGATCCACCGCCCGGTCCCGTCTCCATCACCCCGGTGGCCGGCGAATGGTATGCCGACTCGTCCTATTGGAGTTCGCTTCGCGAACGGCTCCCCGCCGAGGTCACGGAGTACCAGAAGCAGCACCCCCTCGAGCCCGGCATGCCGCTCGAAGCACTCCGCCACCGCCTCGGCCTACCCGACCGCACGTTGGTCACCGCTCTGATCCGCGCGCCTCTGTCAATGCGGAACGGCCGGGTCGCCGCGGTGTCATCCGGCCCGCCCGACGAGCTGGTCGCCCTGGTCGGGAAAGCTTTCGACGGCCTGGGACCGTTCGCCGCCCCCGAGGCACATACCCTGGCCGATCTCGGGCTGGGCCCCCGTCAGCTCGCAGCCGCCGCCCGCACCGGCCTGGTCGTCCAGCTGACGCCCCAGGTAGTCCTGGCAGCCGGCGCGGTCGACGACGCGGCCGCAATCCTGGCCGGCCTCCCGCAGCCCTTCACGCTGAGCGAGGCCCGCCGAGCCCTGGACACCACCCGCCGCGTGGCCGTTCCCCTCCTCGAACTCCTCGACCGCCGAGCGATCACCCAGCGCCTCCCGGACGACCGCCGCCAAGTCCGCTGACCAGCCCACCACCACCCTGGACCGGGCCACGCGCCCCCGAAGCGCGAGCCACCACCCCTGAGCTCGGCCACCACCCCTTAGCTGGGCGACCACCCTGAGCTGGGTCTGCCCCCGTGGCGACCCAGCCGACGGGTGGCCGGTCGTCAGCCGGCGACCGCCGTGACCTCGACCTCGAGCACCGCCCCCGGCAGGAAGAGGCCGCTCACCTCGACAGTCGTGCTGGCCGGCGGGTTCCGGCCCGGGGCCGAAAAGAGCCGGCGGCGGACGGCGCCATAGGCGGGCAGGTCACCGAGATCGGTCATGAACGTGCGGATGAACAGCACGTCGGCCAGGCTCGCGCCGTGGGCCTTCAGCAGGGCGCCGACGATCTCGAAGATCCGGGCGGCCTGGGCGCCCGCGTCGCCCGGCGCCACCACCTCGCCGGCGTCGTCGACGGCCACCTGTCCGGCCAGTTGCAGCAGAGCGCCGCCGCCCGGCAAGTCGATGCGCGCCACGTGTGCGAAGCGGTCCCCGAACGGCGCGGCCACCGACCCGGGATTGTCGAGCGTCATCTTCACCATGGCGACGACGCTAGACAGCGCCCTCCCATGCCACCAGCGAATGTCACGCATGCCTGCCATGCTTACCAGTCATGGACACGGCCCTGCTGGAGGTCTTCCGCACCGTCGCGCACCTGGGCTCGATCACGGCCGCAGCGCAACGGCTGCAGTTCACCCAGTCCGCGGTCTCCCGCCAGATAGCCGCCCTCGAGTCCGACCTGGGCGCCCCGGTCTTCGACCGCCTGCCCCGCGGAGTCGCCCTGACCGAAGAGGGCAGGGCCCTGCTACCCCACGCCGAGGCCATCCTCGACCGCTTGAAAACAGCCCGCCGAGCCGTGGACGACCTGCACACGCTCGACACCGGCCGCCTACGGGTGGGCGCCTTCCCGACAGCCGTAGCCGCCCTGGTCCCGCGCGCCTTGGCCGCCTTCCGCACGGCGTACCCCGAAGTGACCGTAAGCCTCGTCGAAGGCCTGACCCCGCGCCTGCTCAACCGCCTGACCACAGACGACGCCGACGTGGCGGTAGTGAGCGAGTCCCCCCGCCGGCCCGATCGACCCGGCTCGCTTCACCCTCCACCGCATCCTCGACGAACGCCTGCTGGTGGCCGTCCCCCGAACACACCCCCTGGCCCGCCGCCGCACGGTCCACCTGGCCGAACTCGAGGCCGACTCGTTCATAGCCGGCTCCGCCGACGCCGAGGAAACCCTGCTACGAGCCAGCCTCCCCGCCGGCTTCCGCCCCCGAATCGACATAGTCGCCGCCGAGTGGACCGCCAAACTAGGCTGCGTGGCCGCCGGCCTGGGCGTAGCCCTGATCCCCGCGCTGGCCATGCGCACCAAGCCCGCCGACATCTCCCTGCTACGTCTGCACCGCGACGACGAACCCACCCGCCGCATCTACGCGGCCACCCCGGTCACCCGCACGCCGTCCCCCGCCGTCCGGTCCTTCCTGCTCTTGCTGACCAGCGCCGTCGACCCCCTGTGGACCCGCTGACCCGTTGCACCCGCCGCGGCTGCGGCTTCGTCCCCCGGCTCGCGTGTCATCCGGGTGCGCTGTGACGCAGCCGGCTCACCAGCGCAGCGAGTTCACCGGGGGCTTCCAGGTGCGCCAGGTGCGCCTGCCCGGCTAGCTGATGCACGGCAGCGCGCGGGGTGCGGCGAGCCACGTCGTCGAACGTTGTGCCGTACGGTGCTCGACCGCGGTTGCGCTCACCCACGATCAGATCGATCCGGGCGGCTTGTCGCGCGAACTCCTGCGGGAGCGGAGCGTCATTGACGGACCGGGTCTCGTGGTAGATCGGCGAACTGACCTTACGCAGGCCGTCCCAGAGCGCGGCGTCGGAGCGCAGCGACTCGATGATCGGGCCGGGCATGCCGGTGACTTGCCCGAGCGCGACCTCGACGCTGCGATCCAGGTCGCCGTCGTGGTGGGCATCCGCGAGATCCGGCAGGGCTGCCGCACCGAAGGGAGCCATGATCGGCTCGTAGGCGATCAGGTGCGCCACCGTGACCGCGTTCGCGAGATGCAACGCGATGAGACCGCCGTAGCTCCAGCCGAAGAGTGTCCGCACGTCGGAGAACTCACGCAGCACGGACTCGGTGTCGCGCATCTCGGCCTGGATGCCGTACGCATCGGTCAGCGGGCCGGCGGGGTGCCGCCCGCGCCGGTTGACGACGGCGACGGTTCGCCAGCCCTTCAGCTGCCGCGCGACCGCAGCCCAGGTCGCAGAGTCTGCCATCGCACCCGGGATCACGACGATCGCGGGCCCGTCCGGGTCACCGTAGACGTCGACGCTCACCCAGCTGCCCTCGACGTCCACCAGTTTCTGAATCGTTTGCTCCATAACTGGATTCTGGGTCAACTGCTCTAGAATCGTCAACATGGCACCACGACCCGCCGGCCGTCCGCGCGCGTTCGACCGGGACGACGCGCTGCGTCACGCCGCCCATCTGTTCTGGCAGCACGGCTTCTCCGGCACCTCGACCCGGATGCTGACCGCGGCCCTGGGGATCTCGAGCTCGAGCCTCTACGCCGCGTTCGGCACCAAGGCCGACCTGTTCGCCGAGGCAATCCGCAGCTATGCGCTGCGCTACAGCGCGATCTATGACCGTGCTCTGGCTGAGCCCACGGTCACCAAGGTCATTGAGCGACTCCTGCTCGAGTCCGTCACAGAGTTCACGCGGACGGACGAGGGGCATCCCGGTTGCCTGACGAGCAGTGCGGTCATGGCCGACACCTCAACCACCCTCGACGTCCGCACGTACGTCGCCGATCTTCAGTGCTCCGACGAGGCACGCCTGCGAAATCGCCTCGAACAGGCAGCACGTACCGGCGAGTTGCCGGCCACGGTACAAGTCGCTGTGCTCGCCGAGCTCGTGCAGACCTTGTGGCAGGGCCTCTCAACCCGAGCCGAACTGGGCGCGACGCGGCGTGAACTCCTTGGTGTCGCCCACTTCGCGATGACGCTCATTCCTCCGATGCCCGCCGGCAGATCGCCGAGCGTTCCAGCCCCCGCTTCGGGCGCTTGACATCCGCCAACAGCGACAAGCCGTCAACCGCGCTTGGTGGGGCCTGCACTACCGTCAAGTGGCCTGCTGACCGCATGGTTCCCGACCAGTCGCCTCCCTACCGTTGTCGGCGTGCGGAGATCAGCAAAAACACCAGAACAACGTCCCCTGCCGGTCGCCCACCAGCCTTCCTCCGGCCCTGGCGCAGCTGCCGTCCGGGTCGAGCAGCTGACTCGCGTCTACGCCGGACCCGGGCAGAGTGTCACTGCCCTCGCCGGGATCGACGCGATGTTCGTGCGGGGCACCTTCACCGCCGTGATGGGTCCCTCGGGTTCCGGCAAGAGCACGCTGCTGCAGACCATGGCCGGACTCGACCGGCCGACCTCCGGACGGGTCTGGATCGGTGCCACCGAGCTGTCGTCGCTCTCCGAGACCGGGCTGACGAAGCTGAGGCGTAGTGAGATCGGTTTCGTCTTCCAGGCTTTCAACCTGATCGGCGCCCTCACCGTCGAGGAGAACATCATGCTGCCGCTGCGGCTCGCCAAGGCGCGGCCCGACCGGCGGTGGATCGCTGAGGTCATCGAGCGGGTAGGCCTCGGACAGCGGCTGAAGCATCGGCCGGCGGCGCTCTCCGGTGGCCAGCAGCAGCGGGTGGCCATCGCTCGGGCGCTGGCCACGCGACCGGAGGTGATCTTCTCTGACGAGCCGACCGGCGCGCTGGACACGCAGAGCGCCGCCGAGGTGCTGTCGTTGCTGCGCGCGATGGTCACCGAGCAGGGGCAGACGATCATCATGGTCACCCATGACCCGGTGGCTGCCTCGTACGCCGACCGGGTCGTGGTGCTGGCCGATGGCCGGATCGTGCGTGACATGCCGCAGCCGGGTGCCGGGGCCATCGCTGAAGAGCTTGCTTCGCTGGGTCGGCCTGCACGGGCGGTGGTGTGATGCTCCGGCTTGCCGCTCAGATGCTGCGCCGCCGGATCGGCAGCGCACTGGCAACATTGCTGGCTCTCACCGTCGGCGTCATGATCCTTGCCACCACGGGCGCGTTGGTGGAATCCGGTCTGCGTTACCAGCCGACACCCGATCAGTATGCCGCCGCCGACGTGGTCGTGGCCCACCCCGAGCAGACCTTCGTCACCACCCTCGAATCCGGCGACGAGGAAAGGCAGACGCTCGAACTGCCGGACGGCGGCACGGTGCCGGCGAGTCTGGCTGACAAGATCCGCGCGGTGCCGGGTGTGGTCACGGTGGCTGTCGACCACCGGGTCGCTGTGGTCGCGTCGGCTCCCGCTACCGGGCACGGCTGGAGCGTCGCCGCGCTCACCCCGTACCGGATCATCAAGGGTGACCGACCGAGCGGGCCGGGCGACGTAGTCCTGGATGCCCGCGTCGCGGGCGGCGCCGAGCCGGGTGCACGCACTCAGCTGCTGGTCGCCGGCATCAGGCGGGAGTATCGGGTGACCGGTGTCGCTGAAGGGTCGGGGCCACCGAGCGTCTTCTTCACCGACAACCAGGCGGCCCTGTTGTCCGCGAAGCCGGACCGGGCGGCGGCGATCGGCGTGGTCGCCGCGCCACAGGCCGACGTCGAGGACGTCGAAGCTGCGGTCGGTGGGCTCGCAGATGCCGTCGGCGTGCAGTCGTACGCGGGAAGTGATCGTGGCCGGGCGGAGCAGGAGCCTGGATCGGCTCAAGACCTGCTGATCGGGGTGGGCAACTCGTTCGGCGGCTACGTTGTACTGCTTGTCGGGTTCGTGGTGGCCGGCACCATCGGGTTGTCGGTCCGGCACCGTCGCCGCGAGCTGGCCCTGCTGCGGGCGATCGCGGCGACCCCGGGCCAGGTGCGACGGATGATCGTGGCGGAGGCCGCGCTGCTCAGCCTGGCCGGCGCGGCGATCGGCATTCCGGCCAGCCTGCTCACCACCGGCTGGGTGCACGGCCAATTCGTCGAGCGGGGCCTCGTTCCGGCGTCGTTCCCGATGGTCACCCTCGGCCCGTCGGCTCTGCTCACCGCGGCGATCGTCGCCCTGGTGGCCATGCTGGCTGCTTTGTCCGCCGGCCGGCGGACTGTCAGGATCCACCCGGCCGAAGCACTCGGTGAGGCGGCTGTCGAGCCGGCGCGCACCGGTAAGCTGCGCCTGACATTTGGCCTGATGACGCTGGGCGGGGCCGGTGCCGTCATCTCCCTCACCGCCGGCGCCGGCGCAGAGGCCGCCATGGCCGGGGCGGTCGGCATGCTGTTTCTGTTCATCATCGCCGTGTCGCTGCTCGCGCCCTGGATAAATCGGGCGAGTGCCTGGCTGCTGAGCCCCGTACTCCGCGCGCTGTGGGGTCCCAGCGGCTACCTGGCCGCCAAGAACCTCAAGGCAAACGCGCAAGCCATGAGTACCGTGCTGACCGCGCTGGTGTTGTCGGTCGGCTTCGGCGGTTCGGTGTGGTTCCTGCAGGACAACCTGCAGCGAGCAACAGTCAGCCAGACTCGCGACGGCACGCTGGCTCAGCGCGTGCTGCTGTCCCCGGCCGGGCTGCCCGACGGTGCGGCGGCCGAGATTCGCCGGATCCCTGGTGTGCGTGCGGCGACCGGCGTGCGTCGCACGTCCGTCATCGTGAAGAACCCGGACATCTTCGAGCCGATCGCGGCACAGGCCATCGACCCGGACAACGCCGCTGCCACCCTGAACCTACGGGTGACGTCGGGTCGCCTCGCCGACCTGGGCGTCGATACCGTCGCGGTCTCCCGCACGCAGGCCGCCGGCTCCGGCTGGAAGCTCGGGAGAAAGGCCGAACTCTTTCTGGGCGACGGCACCCCCGTGACATTGCGAGTCGTGGCCGTCTACGAGCGAGGTCTCGGTTTCGGCGACGTCATCCTGCCCCGACAGGTCGTCACCGGGCACACCGCGACCAACCTCGACGACCAGATACTGATTCGCACCGAGCCTGGCGCGGACGCCGAGAAGTCGCTGACCTCCCTGGCCGCCCGATACCCGGGAAGCACGGTCATCGACTCCGCTGACCTGCACCGGCAGCTCGCCACCGATCTGGCGCTGAACTCATGGCTGAACAAGCTGTTCGTCGCAGTGCTGGTGGGATACGCCGTACTCGCCGCGGCCAACACCATGGTGATGGCGGCGCTGTCCCGCCGTCGGGAACTGTCGTTGCTACGCCTGGTCGGGGTCACCGGAAGGCAGATCAAACGGATGATCCTGGCGGAACAGGCCGGCCTGCTGGGTGTCGCCCTGATCATCGGCGGGGGCGTCGCCGCCACCACGCTCATCACATTCGTACGCGCTCTGACCGGCAACCCGGTGCCCTACGTCCCCGTGTGGGGCTGGCTGGCCGTGCTCGGTGGGACGACGCTACTGACGCTCACCACAACGATATTGCCGATCGGCCGCTTGCTACGGGTCCCACCCGTTCACAGCATCGGCGTGAAGGAATGAGATGGTCGAATGCTGCCGCTCGGCTTGACTGTGGTGTGGGAACACCGTTTCTGATGCCAGAAGACTTCACGGTGTTGAGTCTTTTCGACAGGAGATCCCGATGTCCCGTGTTCTTCCCCGGGTCCTGGCGGCCCTGGTGACCGTCGGCGCCGGCCTTGTCGCCGCGCCCGCGGCCCACGCCGGCACCTCCCCCGTCCAGCGCACTGTGGACGCGCTGGTCGCCCAGGACCGGTTCGTCGGTGTGCTGGCGTCGGTGCGGCAACCCGACGGCCGTACCCGCAACTACACCGCGGGCGTCGCGGACCTGCGCACCGGAGCGAAGATGCCGGTCGACGGGCGGGTCCGGATCGCCAGCAACACCAAGATGTTCACCGCCACGGTGGTGCTCCAGTTGGTCGGCGAGGGCAAGGTCGGCCTGGACACACCGGTCGAGACGTACCTCCCGGGCGTGGTCCGTGGTCCCGGCATCGACGGGCGCGCCATCACGGTCCGGCACCTGCTGCAGCAGACGAGCGGCCTGCCCGACTACGACGAGGCGATCTTCGCGGACTTCCCCGACGGACTGAACACCTACTACGAGCCGTACGAGCTGCTGCGGGTCGCCTTCGCCACGAAGCCGGAATCCGCGCCGGGGGCCAAGTTCGTCTACAGCAACACGAATTACATCCTGGCCGGCCTGGTGGCGCAGAAGGCGAGCGGCCGCCCGATCGGTGAGCTGATCACCGAGCGCATCATCGAGCCGCTGGGCCTGCGCGGCATGTACTGGCCGGCCGAGGGTGAGACCACGATTCGCGGCACCCACCCGCGCGGGTACTTCCCCGCCGATCCACCCGTCGACATCACCGAGTCCGACCCGTCGCCCGCCTGGTCCGCCGGCGCCCTGGTCGGCCGTCCCTCCGACGTCAACCGGTTCCTCGCCGGACTGCTGGGCGGCCGCCTCCTGGCACCGGCGCAACTGGCGGAGATGAAGAAGACGGTGGCCGCGCCGGGGTTCGACAGCGTCGGCGGTTCCCGGTACGGCCTCGGCCTCGCCACGTTCGCGCTGAGCTGCGGCGGTTTCGCCTGGACGCACGGTGGCGTCGCGCCCGGATACGTCACCGTGGTCGGCATCACCGCCTCGGGCAAGGCGGCGACCGTCGCGGTGAACTCGATGGTCCCGAACGACGACGCCAACCGGCGACTCGAGCGGTCCCTCGACATCGCACTGTGCCGGGGCTGACTCCCCGCGTGCTCACGACGTGCATTGGTGTGCCGAATGGGCCTGCGGCGCCACGGTGAAAGCGGAGGCGGACGGGAATCGAACCCGCCTGGCCCGGATGCCGGGCCACACCGGTTTTGAAGACCGGGAGGGGCACCAGCCACCTGAACGCCTCCGGGCGTAACTCTAGACGCCTGGACGGGCGGTGTGATCAGTGCCGTGCCAGAGTGGGGGTTGTGACTGCTGTTGATGCGCCGCGACTCACCCAGTACGCCCATGGCGGAGGCTGCGCCTGCAAGATCCCGCCCGGGGAGCTGGAAGCCGTGGTGGCGGGGCTCGTCGGTACCGGTCTGCCCAAGGGGCCCGGCGAGCTGCTTGTCGGGCTTGACGACGGGGACGACGCGGCCGTGGTGAGCCTCGCCAACGGCACCGCGGTGGTGGCTACGGCCGACTTCTTCACGCCCGTGGTTGATGACGCCTACGACTGGGGGCGCATCGCGGCGGCCAACGCGCTTTCCGATGTGTACGCCATGGGTGGGACGCCCGTGGTTGCCGTGAACCTGCTGGCCTGGCCGCGGGATCTGCTGCCGATGGAACTGGCGGCCGAGGTGCTGGCGGGAGGGCTGGCCGTCGCCCGGGACGCGGGATGCCACCTTGCCGGTGGGCACAGCGTGGACGACCCGGAACCCAAGTACGGCATGGCTGTCACCGGCATCGCCGATCCGCACCGGCTCATGCGTAACGACGCCGGGGTGGCCGGGGTGCCGCTGACGCTGACCAAGCCGCTCGGCGTCGGCGTGCTCAACAGCCGGCACAAGGCCACCGGTGAGGTCTTCGCGCACGCCGTCGACGCCATGACCACGCTCAACCGGACGGCCTCGGTCGAGGCGCTGAAGGCCGGCGCCGTGTGCGCCACCGACGTGACCGGCTTCGGGCTGCTCGGGCACCTGCACAAACTGGCCCGGGCCAGCGGTGTCACCGCCCGCGTCGACGCGCGGGCCGTCCCGTACCTCGAAGGCGCTCGCGAGGCCCTGCGGGACGGGTACGTCAGTGGTGGCACCCGCCTCAACCTCGACTGGGTGCGGCCGCACCTCGACAGCGGCGTCAGCGAGGACGAGCTGCTGCTGCTGGCCGACGCGCAGACGTCGGGCGGGCTGCTGGTGGCGGGCGAGGTGCCCGGCTTCCCGATCGTCGGCGAGCTGCTCCCGGCCCGGGCGGACGGCCGGACGCTGGAGGTTCGCGCTTGACTTCGAGTGCACTCGAACTGCGAGGCTGAACCCATGGCGAACGGACTCACCGTCGGCGAGGCGGCGGAAACGGTCGGGCTCACCGTGCACACCCTGCGCTGGTACGAGCAGGAGGGGCTGGTCGAGCCGGTCGAGCGCGACACCGCGGGCCGTCGCCGCTACTGCGACCGCGACCTGGACTGGCTCCGGCTGCTGATCCGCCTGCGCGGCACCGGCATGCCCGTGCGCGACATGCGCCGCTACGCCGAGATGGTGCGCGCCGGCGACCACACCGTCGGCGACCGCCTGCGGCTGTTCGTCGAGCACCGCGAGCGGGTTCTCGCCCGCATCGAGGAGCTGCAGCAGGACGTCGCGATGCTGGACATCAAGATCGCCCTGTACGGCGAGATGGACCGTGCCCAGCAGGAGGAGCAGGCCCAGCAGGACAGCGACTTCCAGCGCGCCCGGCACGAGCTGGGCCTCGACCGCCTCGACACCGAAGCGACAGCGACGGCGCCCGGCCGCTGACCCCGCCGCCAAGACACGGCGCGGTCGCTGACCCAGCCGTCACAAACGGCGCGGCCGCTGACCCCGCCGCCAAGACGCGGCGCGGTCGCTGATCCAGCTCAAGCTGACGCCGGCCCGCCCGGAACTGACGGCGGGGCCGCTGCACCACCGCTGACCTTGACGCCGCCCGCCTTGTTCAGGCCCTCGCGCTGCGGGATGACCGTGTAGCGCGGATCCTTTGCCGACTCTACGCCGCCCTCGAACACCCCGAAGCGGGTCAGCGCCGAGCCGGCCAGCAGCGAGGCGCCGGCCAGCGCCGACACGACCCGGCTGCGGTGTCCCACGACCGCGCCGACCGCTCCCACCGCAGTCAGCAGACGGGCGGCACGCAGCAGTTTGCCCGGTCGGCCCTTCCGGTACGGTTCGCTCAGCAGCCCGTGCCCGTGCTCGACCCGGTGCCCGGCCGCGAGCTCGACCGCCGCCCCGGCCACCGCCATGCGCCGCATCGACCGGCCCGGCGCCGCGACCAGCCCGACACCGGCGCCACTGGCCAGCGCGCTTCCGGCGAACATGAAGGGCAGGTCCGGGTACGCGGCGTTCCAACTCGGCACAGCGGTGTCCGAGAAAAGCACTGCGGTGTACGTGGCCAGCCCCGGAGCGAGCAGGGCGGCCCCATACCCGGCGGCCGCACCGACCGGCGGCAGCACCTTGCGGGCCAACCCGAGCACACCCCTGTCCGGCAGGAACGGCGCGACCTCGGCCGCTGCCGCCACGCCCGCCGCGCCACCGAAGAAGCTCAGCAGCCAGGTGCCCATCGACATCGGCGAGGTCGGCTTGGCCACCCGCAGCATGTGGTGGAAGCGGTCCGGCCGCCCCAGGTCCTTGATCAGGAAGAACGCGCTGGCCCCCAGCGCCCCCATGGCCGTGGCCCGCCCCGCGACGCGCAGCACCGGGTCGTTGGTGGCCTGCCCGCCCGCCGCGACCATCGCCGACCCGGCGGCCAGCCCACCGGTGAACAGGTAGATCGCAATGTCATGTGTCCACACCGGCGGCCGCACGATGGGCCGCCCGTAATAGGACTGAAAGTCGGCCTCGGGCACCATCGACCGGTCCCCGCCCCGGCCACGTCTGCCGCCGCGCCTGCCGCCGGACCGCTCGCCCGAGGACCGGCCGCCCGACGAACGACCACCCCGGGACCGAACGCCCAACGAGCCGCCATCCAAGGAGCCGCTGCCCGAGGCGCCGCTGTCCGACGAGGCGCTGCCCGAGGCGCGGCTGCCCGAGGCGCCGCTGCCCGAGGCGCCGCGATCGGATGAGCGCTGGTCCGAGGAACGTTCGTCCGGGGTGGGCACGCCGGAGGAAGTCGGGCTCACTTGCGCCTCCCGGCGAATGCGACAACCGCCGTGGCGGCCATGGTCAACGCGGCCAGACCGGCCCGCTTCCACATCGCCACGACGTCGCGGGTCGGCACGTGCGGGTCAGGCGGCAGCCCGTACACCTCGGGCTCGTCGAGCAGCAGGAAGAACGCGCCGTCCCCGCCCACCCCGTCCGACGGGTCGTTGCCGTACAGCCGCGCCTCGGCCACCCCTTGCGACTGCAGCGTCTCGAGCCGGCGCGCGGCCCGCTCGCGCAGCTCGTCGAGCTCACCGAACTGGATCGACTCGGTCGGGCAGGCCTTCGCACAGGCCGGCTCGAGCCCGTCACCGATCCGGTCGTAGCAGAGCGTGCATTTCCAGGCCCGCCCGTCGTCCTCGCGCCGGTCGATCACACCGTACGGGCACCCGGAAATGCAGTAGCCGCAACCGTTGCAGATGTCGTCCTGCACCACGACCGTGCCGAACTCGGTGCGGAACAGCGCCCCCGTCGGGCACACGTCGAGGCAGCCCGCGTGCGTGCAGTGCTTGCAGACGTTCGACATCATCAGCCAGCGGAAATCACTCCGCGGCGCCTCGTTCACCCGCCCGGGAAGATCAGTCATCGGCATGCCCAGGAACTCGCCGCTCCCCGAAGCGCCAACCCCGATGGCGCCCGCCCCGGAAGCGCCAACACCAGAAGCACCGCCGTGAGACGAGCCGCCCGCACAAGCGCAGCCCTCAGAGGCCCCGGCCCCCGAACCGCAGCCCCCGGAGGAGCCGGCCGCAGAAGCGCCACCGCGAGACGAGCCACCCCCACAAGCACAGCCCCCGGAAGTGTCACCGGAGCCGCACCCCCCGGTGGCGCCCGGCGAAGGAGCAGCACCGATGAATTCCGTACCGGCGGTGGCCGCCGCGGCCAGAGCGTCAACGGCCGGCGGAATCCCCGGCGACGTCCCAGTGTCCGGGGCGGACCGCGCAGCCACCACATTGGTCGCCGGCACGGAACTCGGCCCTACCGGCAGCCCCGCGAAGGCCCCCGGCGTGTCGGTGGCCGCCCCGGAGGACGACCGGGGCTGCTCGATGAACGCCACATGCCGCCACGAATTGGCTGTCAGCCCGCCCGTGTTGTCGTACGACTGACCGAGCAGGTCGAACCCGTCGTCCGGCACCGCGTTCCAGGTCTTGCAAGCCACCTCGCACGCCTTGCATCCGATGCACACCGAGGTGTCGGTGAAGAACCCCATCCGCGGCGGCGCGTCGGTGTACCCGGCGTCCAGCGCCGGATCGAGCGGCCCGTACAGGCTATTGCTGCCCATCTTCGTCCCTCGGGGTCTCGATCGGCGTGTGATGCCCGGGCGTGAGGCCCGCGCGGTCACGGTAGCCCTGCACGTACGTCAGAAGCTCGGGCCCCGACGGCCGGCGCCCCGGCTGGATGTCGCAGGTGCCGACCTTGCTTTCCTGGATGAGCACGTTGGGGTCGAGCGTGATGCCGATCAGGTCGTTGGCCGAGTCGCCGGTGACCAGGCCCTCGCTGCCCCAGTGGTACGGCAGCCACAGCTGGTGCACCACCCGTCCGTCGATCCGCAGCGGCGCCAGCCGGTCGGTGACCATGACCTTGGCTTCGATCGCCGCGCGCGCCGTGACGATGTGCGCCCAGCCCAGGTGTTCCAGCCCGCGCTCGGCGGCCAGTTCGGGCGACACCTCGACGAACATCTCGGGCTGCAGCTCGGACAGGTAGGCCAGCTGCCGGCTCATGCCGCCGGCGGTGTGGTGCTCGGTCAGGCGGCTGGTGCTGAAGACGAACGGGTAGACCTCCGAGTGCAGTTCGGGCGGGCTCGGGTTGGTCAGGTTGTCCGAGCGTTCGTACACCTTGCGGGTCGGGTTGGCCTGCTGGCCGTACAGCGGGTTGCGCACCATCGACTCGGCCGGCTCGTAGTGGGTCGGCATCGGGCCGTCGATGAGGCCGCTGGGCGCGTACAGCCAGCCCTTGCCGTCGCCCTGCATGATGAACGGGTCGTCGCCGGAGATGGCCTCGACGCCGCTCGCGCCCTCGGGCGGCCGGTACGACGGCGGCTTCGTCTTCTCGAAGTCGGGCACGTCCTCGCCGACCCACTCGCCCTTCGCCTCGTCCCACCAGACGTACTTCTTACGCTCGGACCACGGCTTGCCGTCGGGGTCGGCCGAGGCCCGGTTGTAGAGCGTGCGACGGTCGGCCGGCCAGGCCCAGCCCCACTCGCGGGCGACGTAGTTCTGCTCGCGGCCGGGCTTGCGCCGGGCGGCCTGGTTTACCCCGTCCTTGTAGACGCCGGTGTAGATCCAGCAGCCACCCGACGTGGAGCCGTCCGGCTTCATCTCGGTGAAGCTGCTCAGCAGCTTGCCGGTGGTCAGGTCGTACCCGTTGATCTCTTTGAGGACATCCTCGCCGCTGGGCTCCTGCAACTCGCCGTGCAGCTCGTAGTCCCAGGTGAGCTTGCGGATGCCCTCGTCGCGGGGGCGGGCCGAACCGGCCAGCCGCTCGCGGATGATGCGGCCCAGGTGATAGAAGAACCACAGCTCGCTGCGGGCGTCGCCCGGCGGCTCGACGGCCTGCTCGCGCCACTGCAGCATGCGCTGGGTCTGGGTGAAGGTGCCCGACTTCTCGGCGTGCGAGGCGGCCGGCATGAAGAAGACCTCGGTCTTGCACTCCTCGGGCACGATTTCGCCGGTGCCGATCTCGGGCCCGTTCTTCCAGAACGTGGCGCTCTCGATCATGAAGAGGTCGCGGACCACCAGCCAGTCCAGGTTGGCCATGCCCAGGCGCTGCGCCTTGCCGTGAGCCGAGCCGACCGCCGGGTTCTGCCCGAGCAGGAAGTACCCCTTGATCTTGCCGTCGATCATGTCGAGGACCTGCTGGTACGTGCCGTGATCGCCGGTCAGGCGGGGCATCCAGCCGTACCCGTAATCGTTCTGCTCGGTCGCCGCGTCGCCCCAGTAGGACTTGAGCAGACTGACCGCGTACGACTTGGCGTTCGCCCAGAAGCCGGACTGCTCCGGGTGCCGGATCGCGTCGATCCACTGGTCGAACGACTCGTGCTGCTTGAAGTGCGGCATCGGCAGGTAGCCCGGCAGCAGGTTGAACAGCGTCGGGATGTCGGTCGAGCCCTGGATGCTGGCGTGCCCGCGCAGCGCCATGACGCCGCCGCCCGGCCGGCCCACGTTGCCCAGCAGCAGCTGGATGATCGCGCCGGCCCGGATGTACTGCACACCGACGCTGTGCTGGGTCCAGCCCACCGAGTAGACCAGCGCGGTCGTCCTCTCCCGGCCCGAGTTCGCCGTCCAGGCCTCGCAGACCTCGAGGAATTTGTCCTGCGGGACGCCGCACAGGCGCTCCACGACCTCGGGGGTGTAGCGGGCGTAGTGCCGCTTGAGCACCTGGTAGACGCAGCGTGGGTGCTGCAGGGTCGGATCCCGCGGCACGTCGGCCGGGATCGGCGGACCGTGCGATTCCTGCTCCAGGCCCGAGGCGGTTTCCCGGTCGGCGTGCGACTCGTCCTCCTCCTGGCCCTCCGCCTGCTGCCCCGCGTACTGCCAGCTGCCCTGGTCGTACGTGTTCAGCTCGGAGTCGTAGCCGGAGAACAGCCCGTCGAGATCCTCGGTGTCCTGGAAGTCCTCGCTGACGATCATGGACGCGTTGGTGTACGCGACGACGTACTCGCGGAAGTCCTTCTCGTTGCTCAGGATGTAATTGATCACGCCACCCAGGAACGCGATGTCGGCCCCGGCCCGCACCGGCAGGTAGGTGTGCGCGAGCGCGCTGGTGCGGGTGAAGCGCGGGTCGACGTGAATGACCTTCGCCCCGCGGTTCTTCGCCTCGACCACCCACTGGAAGCCCACCGGGTGCGCTTCGGCCATGTTGGAGCCCTGGATGATGATGCAGTCGGCGTTAGCCAAATCCTGGAGGAAGTTGGTGGCCCCGCCACGGCCGAAGGAGGTCCCCAGACCGGGGACGGTGGCGGAGTGTCAAATACGGGCCTGGTTCTCGATCTGGATGGCGCCGATCGCGGTGAAGAGCTTCTTGATCAGATAGTTCTCTTCGTTGTCGAGCGTCGCCCCACCGAGGCTCGAGATTCCCAGCGTACGGTTCAGGGGGCGCCCGTCGTCGTCCGAGTCCTGCCAGGTCGCGTCGCGCGCGGCCAGCACCCGGTCGGCGATCATCTCCATCGCCGTGTCGAGGTCGAGCTCTTCCCAGTCCTTGCCGTACGGACGGCGGTAGAGCACCTTCTGCTGCCGGCGGTCGCTGGTGACCAGGCTCAGGCTGGCCGAACCCTTGGGACACAGGCGGCCGCGCGAGATCGGGCTGTCGGGGTCGCCCTCGATCTGGACGACCTTCTCGTCCTTGACGAAGATGCGCTGCCCGCAGCCGACCGCGCAGTAGGGACAGACCGACTTGGCGACCCGGTCGGCGGTCTCGGTGCGGGCGGTCAGCGCCTTCGACTTGGGAGATTGCGCGGCGGCGCCCCGGCCCAGGGGATCGGCGCCGGTGAGCTGCCGGTAGACCGGCCATCCCTCGATCCAGGTCTTGACTCCCACGATCAAGACCCTACGCCAGCCCCCGGATGGCTGCACCCGGAGCGGAAGCGGCCGATCTGGGATGCACAGCACGGTTTACGACGCCGGATGGCGCCCGAACAGCACTCCGGCGTGATACTGGGGTGGATGGCTACTTCCCGGCGTCCCGTGCCCATGCGGCGGTGCCCCCGTTGCGGGCACCAGACGCGCGCCGACCGCATGGTGAAGGGCTTCGGCCGCGACTGCGCCGCCCAGCTGGGCCTGATCGGGCGCTCGGTCGACACCGGCCACGACGGGCCCGACCTGCTCGACGAGCTGCGCGCCGTCACCGCCTCGTCCGAGGAGGACTCCTGCGACGGCTGGGACCGGCCGGGCGACGGCCCGTACGGATGGTGAACGGCAACGTCCGGAATGCATTCTGATCAGGCTGTATCCTGATCCTGCTGCTCTTTCCCCATCAGCGTGCCCGGCGGCGGCTCGACCCGCTACGACCTCGACCTGATCTTCGACATCACGGCGGCCCGTGACCTCTTCACCTTCGAGCTCACCTATTACCCGTGCGAAACCACGACCACCACCTTGACGTGCCCGGTGAACACCGGCGGAATGTCGAGTTACCTCATGACGACCGCCAAGCCCGGCGCCCCGGTCGGCACGACAGCGACCATTCCGGTCCGGGCCGTCCTCGACGGCAACACGGTCGCGCGGGCGACCGGCACCGTCACGGTCGCCGAAGAGGTCTCGCTGGCCGCGGTCGAGGCGCAGGACGACATGTCGATCGGCAGCGGCCGCACGTTCGGGCTCGCCGCAGGCGTCCGCAACACCGGCGACAGCCCCATCTCCGGCGTGGTCCTGCAGCTCCGGACGGTCGCCGGCATCCGCACGGCCGACTACGCCAACTGCACCAACGTCGTGACCGACCCGAACATCCCGCCCGACTCCGGCGCCATCTGCCTGTTCGACGCCGAGCTGGCCCCCGGACAGGAATACCGCCTGGCCACACCCTGGCAGGTCACGGCGACCGACCTGGTGTGGGCGCCCAGTCAGTGGCTCGCGTCGTTCCAGTGGTCCACCGCGCAGGACTTCACCGACCAGGGCGGCAAGCTGCCGACCGGCGGCGACGGCCCCGAGCTGGAACTCGCCGCCGCGGTCACGGCCCGGGCCGTCCCCCAGACCGAGCCGGAGCTGGTCTACAACAACGTCGACGAGTGGCAGCTGCACGTCACCGGCCGCAACACCTCCACGCTCACGGTGCGGGGCGACACGGCGAGCGGCCAGGTCGGCAGGAACGTCACCGTCCGCACCAGCGTGCGCAACAACGGCCCGGCCCTCGGCCCGATCCCGTACCGCGCCCCCATCGTCATCACCGCGACCGGTTCACCCGCCACCGGCAACGGCAGTGGCAACGGCGGCGAGGGCGGCGGTGGCGGCCTGCCGATCACCGGCAGCAACACCACCGTTGTCGCTCTGATCGGCCTCGCGCTCCTTGTCGCCGGCGCCGCTGCCCGCCTGACCACCCGCCGACGGTAGAGGCCATCTGATGCGCAAGCTCGCGAATGTCGCCCTGATCGCCCTCCTGGCCGCGCTGATCGCCCCGGCGCCGGCCCAGGCCGCAGCCACCCCGCGGAAGCTGACGCTGAACCGCACCAGCGTCGCGCCCGGCGACTCGGCCGCCCTCAGGCTGAGCGTCGACACGCCCACCGTGGGCACGAGCCGCAACAAATACGATCTGGTCTTCGACATCTCGAGGGCTCAAGGTCTGATCACGTTCCGGCCCAACTTCTCGACCGCGTGCACCACCACGGCCACGACGTTGACCTGCGCACTCAACGACCGGGGCTTCAGCGGAGCCGTGGAGCTGACCGCCGCATCGGACGCCCCGGCCGGCACGATCGTGACGCTGCCGGGCCGCATCGTTGCCGGCGGCCGGACCGTGGCCACCGCGACCGGCGCCATCACGGTGGCCGAGGCGGTCTCGATCACTCCCTTGCAGCTTCAGGACGACGTCTCGGTCGCGACCGGCGCGACGGCGAACCTCGCCGCCGGCATCCGCAACACCGGCGACCGTCCCCTCACGGGCGTCGTGCTGCGACTGCAGACGGCTGTCGGCATGCGCACCCCGGACTTCGGCAACTGCACCCCGATCCAGGGCCGGGGCGCGGTCAGGCCGACCGCCGGCGCCGCCTGTCTGTTCGTGGGCGAGCTGGCGCCCGGTCAGGAATACCGCTTGGCCACCCCGTGGCCGGTCACCGCGACCGACGCCGTGTGGGCGCCGAGCCAGTGGCTGTCGTCATCGACCTGGTACACCGCGCAGGACTGGCTCGACCAGGGCTTCGCACTCCCGGGCAGCGGCGACGGCGACGAGCTGCGGCTCAGCCCGGCGCCGGGCG
Organism: Paractinoplanes polyasparticus; assembly: GCF_019710575.1. Classification (GTDB taxonomy): domain Bacteria; phylum Actinomycetota; class Actinomycetes; order Mycobacteriales; family Micromonosporaceae; genus Actinoplanes; species Actinoplanes polyasparticus. Next base: position 39,285 of record NZ_JAHWFK010000036.1, read on the forward strand.
CCGTGGGAGAAACGCTTCCCCAGACCGAGGTTGATCCGAACGCCAACCCGGACAACAACGTCGACGAGTGGCAGCTGCAGGTCACCGGCCGCAACCACTCCACCTTCACCGTCAAGGGCGACACGGTGAGCGGCCGGGTGGGCCGGACGGTCACCGTACGCACCAGCGTGCGCAACAACGGCCCGGCGCGGCTGGAAGGCTGGGGCAACGACCTGGCCGCTTTCCTGACGGTCACGGTGACGCCGCCCGCCGGCACCACCGTCGTCGGGCACTCGAAGCTGTGCCGGCCGTTCAATGTCGACTACCCGACCCCCGGCGTGCCGTGGCCGGACGGCGCCGACTTCGACGACGGCAACTACTACTGCTGGACGGGCATGTTCGAGGGTCTCCCCTACTTCCCGGGCGAGACGGTCACCTTCGACTTCAAGCTGCGTGTCGACAAGCCCGGCGCCCTCCGCGGCAAGATCCGCACGAGACTCGTCCCGGGCGAAGCGCCTCCGGTCGATCAGGAGGAGGCCATCGTCGTGAACGCGGCCGGGGCCCCGACCACCGGTGGCGACGGCGGCGGAGGTGGCGGCGGGGGCCTGCCGATCACCGGCAGCAACACCGTGGCCGCCGCCCTGATCGGCCTCCTGCTGCTCGTCGCGGGCGCCGCGACCCGCTTCGCCACCCGCCGCCGCTGACCCTGGGCCGGCCGCCACCCTTCGTAACCGGCTCGGGCCCGCGTCACGCGGTGCACCGAACCTCGTGCGTCGGGGCGTGACCAATGGAGATCAGAAAGTAGTTGCAGTGGTAGTGACAAATGTCGCTGTGGCGTCCATCATGGCTCGATGCCTGGCCGTCACCGTCCGCTTCAGCGCACCGGACTGATCGTCACCGCCGCCGCCGTAGCCGTTGCTGTGGTCGCGGGCGGCGCGTATGCCGGTTATCAAGAGTGGTCCAGCGAGGGCTGCGCCACCACCGTGCAGCTTCAGGTGGCTGCCGCGCCCGAGATCGCGCCCGCCGTACGCGCCGCGGCCGACGCGTGGAGCCGGCGCGAGGGCACCTGCGCGCAGGTTGCCGTGGCCGCCGCCCAGCCGGCTTCGGTCGCCGCCTCGGTGGGTGGCAAGCACGGCGTGAACCTGGCCGGCGTCGGCACGGGCGCCCAGTCCGAGGCGGAAGGCATCGACGCCTGGATTCCCGACTCGGGCACCTGGCTGGTGCGGATCTCGTCGGAGGCGCCCGGCTTCCGGCCGACGGTGCTCGGCTCGGTCGCCACGAGCCCGACCGTACTGGCCGTGCCGGAGGCCTCAGCCGCGGCTCTCGCCCGTACGCCGAAAATGGCCGACCTCGTCAAGCGGCTCTACGCCGACAAGGCGCTGCGACCCGGCCTGGTCGAACCGTCGCGCGACGCCACCGGGCTGGCCGGGCTGCTCACCGTGGCCGGCGCCACGGACTCGGCCGCGCTGCGCGTCGGGGTCATGCGGGCCCTCGCCGCCAACAGCTCCACCACCCGCAAGGACCTGCTGCTCAAGGTCGGCGACACGGTCGGGCTCGCGCTGCTGTCCGAGGCTGACGTCGTCGCCCACAACGCCAGGACTCCGGGCAACCGGCTGGCCGCGGTCTATCCGAACCCGGCCACGGCGGTGCTCGATTACCCGTACGCGATCATGCCGGGCGTCGACCCGGAGAAGGCCGCCGCGGCGACGAGGCTGCGCGAGGCGCTCGGCGGCCTCTCCGCGGATCTCGCCCGGGCCGGGCTGCGCGGCGCCGACGGCTCGGCCGGCACCGGCTTCCCGGCCCCGCAGGGCGCTCCGGCCAAGGTCGTACCGCCGCCCGCGCCCGGCGCCGCCGCTCTCACCCCACTGCTCGGCAGCTGGACGGCGATCACCCAGCCCGGCCGGATGCTGGCCGTGTTCGACGTCTCCGGCTCGATGAAGGCCAAGGTGCCGACGGCCGGCGGCCTGACCCGGGCCGAGGTCACCCAGCGCACCGCGCAGCAGGGCCTCGCGCTGCTCGACGGGCGCTGGTCGGTCGGCAACTGGACGTTCTCGACGAACATGGTGGGCACCCGCCCGTGGAAGGAGAACGTGCCGATCTCGTCGGTCGCGACCCACCTGCCCGAGCTCCGGGCCGCGATCGGCCGGATCACGCCGAAGGACGGCGGTGACACCGGCCTCTTCGACACGGCACTGGCCGCGTACGCCGCGGTGAAGAAGGACTGGAAGCCCGGGGTCTCCAATTCGGTCGTCATCTACACCGACGGCAAGAACGACAACCCGAGCGGCCTGAAGATCGAGGAGCTGGTCGCGAGGATGACGAAACTCCGCGACCCCGGCAAGCCCGTCCGCATGATCATCATCGGCATGGGCACCGCGATCGACCGAGCCGAACTGGAGGCGATCGTCAAGGCCTCCGGCTCCGGCGGCGTCTTCGTCGCCACCGACCCCGCCAAGATCGGCGAAATTTTCCTGGAGGCGATCGCCAGCCGCCGCGGCGCCTGAGACCGCGCCGCCCGACAGCGGGGAACAGCGGCTACGAACCGGACGGAGACGCTCGGGTCGTACGGAAACGCTGCCGGTAGGCCCTCGGCGAGACTCCGACGTGGGTCAGGAACAGGCGGCGCAGGGTCTCGGGGCTGCCCAGGCCGACCCGGCCGGCGGTGGCGGTGACCGAGTGGCCGTCGTGCAGCAGGCGCATCGCCGCGTCGACTAGGACGCTCTCGACGTATCGGGCCGGGGTGCTGCCCAACTCGCGCCGGAACAGGCGGGACAGGTGGCGGGGACTGATGTGCGCCTTGGCAGCCAGCGCGGTCGTCGAGTGGTCGCCGCCGGGGTCGGCCGCCACGGCGTCAGTCACCTCGCGCAGGGCCGGGGGTCCGCCTCATCGGCGGCGCCGGACACCGCGACCGGCATCCCGGTCGAGGCGGCGACGTCGTTGCCGTCCGGGGACCGCACTTCGAGCCGGTAGCCGGCGCCGGTCCTTCATGCCGTCGGCGAACCGTCGCAGGATCTGTTCCTTGAAGTCCGGCCGCGGGTGTGCGGCTACGACCGCCGCCCGGTCGCGCTCGCTGATCTCGTCCAGGGCCAACCCGAGCACGTCGGTCTCCACCCCCGGCGTCACCAGCGCAACCTCCGGCTCGAGGTGCTCCACGATCCCGGGCGTGGTGTGCAGGGCGATCGCCAGCCACACGGCTCGCGCCTCTCCCGCCGTCCGGCCGTGGTCGAGCAGGAAGTCCCGGGCCGGATCAGCCCCGTCGACCTCGAAGCGCTGATCGGTTCGGCGGCGGCGGGGCGTCAGGCCCAGATCCTGGAACATCGCCCCCACGTAGACCAGTTCCGGGTCGGCTCGGAGCCCCCGCTGCCGGCCCTTGAGGCTGCCGAACAGGAAGACCCGGCGCGAGTGGTCGAACAGCACCTGGTCGGCGCAGTCACGGACGAGGTCGGTGGTCTCGCGGCCCAGCCTGGTGTCCGGTATCTCGATCCCCGCGATGTTCTCCGTCATGCACCCAGCCTGGTCGGTGGAAAGGGCTCACGCCCCGCTCGTGCGGACGAGGACCCCACAGAACCGGACAGTCTGTGACAGGGGTCTCGTGATCTTGCGTTGACTTGAAGTGGGGTTGAAGTTTTAGGTTTGGAGGCCAGTCACGAGAGGCCTGAGGAAACACATACATGGATCGCGCCCTGAGGGTCGCCGTCGTCGGTGCGGGCCCGGCCGGCATCTACGCGGCTGACATTCTGACCAAGGCGGCCCCGGCCGCCAGCGTTGACATCTTCGACCGGCTTCCCACGCCGTACGGTCTCATCCGGTACGGCGTCGCGCCGGACCACCCCCGCATCAAAGAGATCATCACGGCGCTGCACAACGTGCTGGAGGATCCACGTATCCGGTTCATCGGCAACGTCGACTACGGCGTCGACGTCAAGCCCGAGGAACTCGCCCCGTTCTACGATGCCGTCGTGCTCGCCACCGGCGCCGACAAGGACCGGGATCTCGACATTCCCGGGATCGACCTGCCGGGCAGCTACGGCGCGGCCGACTTCGTGTCGTGGTACGACGGTCACCCCGACGTACCCCGGGAATGGCCTCTGACCGCGACGAAGGTGGCCGTGCTGGGGGCCGGGAACGTCGCCGTCGACGTGGCCCGCATCCTCGCCAAGACGGCCGACGAGCTGCTCGAGACCGAGATCCCGCACAACGTGCACCAGGGGCTGCTGGCCAGCCCGGTGACCGACGTGCACCTGTTCTCGCGCCGCGGCCCGGGCCAGGTCAAATTCACGCCGATGGAGCTGCGCGAGCTCGACGAGTCGCCCAACGTCGAGGTGATCGTGCACCCCGAGGGCATGGAGTTCGACGAGGGCAGCCTGGCCGCCATCCGGGCCAGGCGCTCGCTCAAGATGTGCGTCGACGTCCTGCAGAACTGGTGTGCCCGCGACCCCCGGGACCGCCCGCGCCGGCTGCACCTGCACTTCCTGCAGGCCCCGGCCGAGATCCTGGGCGGCGCCGGCGGCGTGACCGGGCTGCGCACCGAGACGCAGGAGCTCACCGGCGACGGCACGGTACGTGGCACCGGCGAGTTCACCGACTGGGACGTGCAGGCCGTCTACCGGGCCATCGGCTACCTGAGCCGCCCGATCGCCGACCTGCCGTTCGACCACGCCACCGGCACGGTCCCGCACGACGCCGGCCGCGTGCTCGACCTCGACGGCGAGCACGTTCCCGGCCTGTACGCGACCGGCTGGATCAAGCGGGGCCCGGTCGGTCTGATCGGCCACACGAAGAAGGACGCCAACGAGACGATCACCAGCCTGCTGGCCGACGTCGACGCGCTGCCGGCGGCGGTCCACCGCGACCCGGCGGACGTGCTCGGCCACCTCGACCGGCGCGGTCTCGCGTACACCACGTGGTCCGGCTGGAAGCGCCTCGACGAGCACGAGGTGGGCCTGGGCAGCCCGCACGGCCGCAAGCGGATCAAGGTCGTCCCGCGCCAGGAGATGATCGACATCAGCAGCGGCCGCTGAGAACGGCTCCGGCCTCGCCGGCCCATCCGGATTGACGGAGGCCTGCGAGGCCGGCTGCAACAATCCTGCAAGCAGCCTTTATTGTCCTACATCGATAATGGTGGGACATTGCTGACGGCGGGCGCCGGCGTGGGCTCCCGCCGGCACCCGCTAGACGACCGGCCGGGGCTCGAGCACGACGACCACCGCTTCGGTCGACCGCAGGGACGCGTACGCGTCGAGGTCCTTGTCGAACGTGCGCCAGCGATCCCAGAGCCGCGCCCGTTCCTGCCCCTCGGCCGCCCGCGCGCGCACCGCCCGGCCGCTTCCGCCCAGCTCGACGGTCGCCTCGGGCGCCTCCCGCAGGTTGAGCCACCAGGCCGGATGCCCCTCGTGCCACCCGTTCATGGACAACAGGACCAGGTCGGACCCGTCCTCGAAGTACGCGAGAATCACCTGGCGCTCCTGCCCGCTGAGCCGCCCCACGGTCGTCAGCCGCAGCGACCCCCACTTGCCGGGCCGCGGCCGCCTCAGCCCCAGCCGGCCACCGCTGACCCGCAGGATCGCCCGATGCACGGCCCACGCTGCTCGCTCCACCCATCGGGGCGGAACCCGAACTTTCTTCTCACCCGGCATACCCGACCACGGTAACCGCGGGTCGCAATGTGGCTACCGTGCGCATCGTGACCCGCGTCACCTGAGCGCGCCGATGACTTTTCTTGTCGGTGCCGGTCTGAGGACATGCCAGGCACGAACACCGAAGCGGAAGGCGACCACGATGAGCTTCCAGGCATACCTCGACAACATCGAGGCGAAGACCGGACTGACCCCTCGCCAGTTCATGGCACTGGCCCACGAGCGTGGCCTCGACGAGCCGTCGACCAAGGCCGGCCAGATCGTCGAGTGGCTGAAGGAGGACTACAGCCTCGGCCGGGGCCACGCCATGGCACTCGTCCACGTGATCAAGAACGGCCCCAAGATCGGCGACAAGCACGTCGGCACGTCCGGGTCCCATCGCGACGAGTCGGACACCCTGTGGCTCGACGGCGTCGACAACCGCCCCTGAGCCGCCTAGGAATCGGTCCTCTCGTGGAAGCTGCAACGGGTCACCAGCTGGACTGCGGCCAGGTCGAGCAGTTGGCCGTCGACGGACAGCAGGCGCTCGCGGGCCTCCGCGGGGAGCGACACCGTCGAGCCGGCGGCCAGGGGCAGCAGGTGCAGCGTCACCTCCGCGCCAGGGCGCCAGCCGGCGTCGCGCAGGTTGACCGTCCAGGTTGAGCCGTCCCAGAAGCGGTCGGTGGCGGTGCGGCCGTCGATGCGGAGCTCGCCCACGTCGCCTGCCCAGTCGATGTGCAGGAAGGCGTCGAGGGCGGTGGGTGGGATCGCGATGCGGTAGACGGCCGCCAGCTCGTCGAAGGTCTCGGGGGCGGGGGCCGACTGGCGACCGTCGAATTTGCCGTACGAGACCGGGACCGTCGCGCCGGGCGGGCGCACCTGGTCGAAGGTGACGGGCGTCGAGAAGCCCGTGCCGCCGGGGAGCAACGGCAGTGGCACGAACCTGCCCGCCTCGTACACCCGCACCGAGGGCGTGCCGACGGCCACCGCTTCGACCCGGCCGTCGGCGCTCCAGCGCAACTCGTCGCCGGAGAGCAGGAGCCGTCGCCGGGAATCGACCCAGACCGAGTCGGCGGCCGACGCCGGCAGCACCAGCAGGTCGAGTCCGGGCAGCCGGACGGGCTCGAAACCGGGTGTGGCGGCGGCCGTCACACCGTCGACCGAGTACGTGACGTCGATGCCGGCCGAGGCGACGAGCACGAGCGTGGGCGTCTCCCCCGGGAGCACTGTGAGAGCCGAGGCAGTGGCCCAGTCGAGCCGGACGTGCCCTCACACTGATCGGCGGCGGACCGGCCGGTGTGCCACATGTGGTACGACGCGAACAGCTGCGTGCGGCCCTCGAAGACGTCGATCAGTGGAACCGGCCCGTCCACTCCCGTCAACGGCGTGGACGGGTCGACCTCGACCATCGGCAGCCGCCGCCGCGCCGCGGCGATGGCGTCGCCGTCACGGGTGTGCGCCTTCTCCCGCACCCGGAGCTCGTCGAGCTGCTTCTGCCAGGTTTCGCGATCGGTGATCGGTGGCGTGGACAAGACTGCCTCCTCGTGTCGGATTCACACCGAGGTCGAAGGAGGCGGCCGGTTTTCGACATACCGGCGCTCGCGCGACCCGGCCGTCTGAGGCGGACATTGCGTACGGTTGGTGAAAGCGGGTCCGGCGCGCGTGTTTTGCTTGTGGCGGCCGGCCGGGCACCACCGGCTGACCTCCAGCCTCATCCGAGCACAGGAGTCGCCGTATGGCCCAATTCACCGTCACCCAGCAGGTGCGTGCGCCGGCCGACTCGGTGTGGGCCGCGATGGTGGACTGGCCTCGGCACGGCGACTGGGCGCCGCTGACGGTTGTGCGGGTGACGACATCCCGGCCCGACGGTGTCGGCGCGGAGTTCGTCGCCCGGACGGGGATCGGTCCGCTGGCGTTCGACGACCCGATGACGGTGGAGTTGTGGCAGCCGCCGGGTGGGAACGCGCCGGGTGATCGGCCGGGGCGCTGCGACGTGGTCAAGCGGGGCCGGGTGGTGGCCGGCCGGGCCGGGTTCTCGGTGGTGCCGTTGCCCGGGGGCCGGTGCCGGGTCGAGTGGGACGAGGACGTGACCGTGACTCCTCACCGGGTCACCCGATTCGCCGGGCCGTTGCTGTCTTTCGCCGGCCGGATCGGCTTCGGCGCGACCCTGCGAGCGATGGCACGGGACGTGGAGCGTCAATTCCGCTGACGAAGCCGGAACAAGCGGATGGCCGACGGCGGCAACGGGCCCGTTCGCAGGTCGAGCAGACGGGTAGCTGTAGGACCGCCGTCGGCCATAGACGCGTTATCAGCTGAACAGGGCGGCGGGGATGTCAGCGTAGAAGAGGGCGGGATCGCGGGAGAGAGACGCCTTGACGTTGGCGGTGGGAGCGTCGGCGATCACTTCGAGCTTGCCCGCCTCCAAACCGTCCAGAGCCTGGGCGATCACTTCGCTGGGCGGAAGCTTGGGAATGTCGTAGGCGGCCATCATGTCGGTGTCGGCAATCGCCAGCGCCAGGGCGGTGACCTGAGTCTTCTGGTCCGCCAACTCGAGCCTGATGCCGTTGGTGAGGGACCATTCCGCGGCCTTGGAGGCGGCGTAGCCGTTGCTGCTGGGGGCGAAGGCGTACCAGCTCAACGCCGAGATGACGTTGAGGACGGCGCCACCGGCCAGCCGGGGGGCGAAGGCGCGGATGACGTTGAGCGTGCCCCAGAAGTTGGTGTCGAACTCGCGGCGGATGTTGTCCGTCGACGGGCCCAGGAGCGGGGCGTCCGTGGAGATGCCGGCGTTGTTGATCAGGATGTCGAGCTCGCCCACCTCGGCTGCCGCAGCCTCGATGGACGCCGCGTCGGTGATGTCCAGCCGCAGGGGCACAACGCCCGGGATGTCGATGCGCTCGGGGTTGCGAGCTGTGGCGTAGACGGTGGTGGCGCCGCGGGCGACGAGGGCCTCGGCGAAGGCCTTGCCGAGGCCGCGGTTGGCGCCGGTCACGAGAGCTTTTGAGCCGTTGATCTGCATGCCGCTACGCTAAAACCTAACGTTGACGTCAGAAGCAAGTATTGCGAGGTTGGTCACTGTGCGGATCGGGGACCTGGCGACCAGAACACGGGTGAGTGTGCGGGCGCTGCGGTACTACGAGGAGCAGGGTCTGCTGGCTCCGACACGAAGTGGAAGCGGGCAGCGACACTATGCGGACGCGGCGGTCAACCGGGTGCGGCTCATTCAGCAGTTGTACGGCGCGGGGCTGTCCAGCAAGACAATTGCGGAGCTCATGCCGTGCGTGGACGCCAAGGTGAGCACGCCGGAGTCGCGGGCACGGCTGGCCGCGGAGCGGGACCGGATCAACGCCCAGATCGCCGAGCTGACCCTGGCCCGGGACAGGCTCAACGACATCATCGACGTGACGTCGGGACCGAACCCGCAGTGCGACTACGTATGAGCGTGAGCCCGCGCTGCCCTGCGCGGCGATCTGCCCCACCGAACACACACCAACCGCTGCCCGGTGCGGCATGATGGGGTTTTCCCCTGGTCCGGGTGGGCAAGTATGCCGCCGGAGGCACTGCGCGGCTTGCCCGCCGTGCCTCCACAGTGTCGATACTCACGGCATACTTGGCCTGGTCAGGGTGCTCTACTTAATGAGACACCGAGCACCGAGGGAGTGGTAATGCAGCGGCATCGGGTGGCAGTGATCGGCGCCGGCTTCGGGGGTCTGTTCGCGATCAGGGCGCTGCGCAACGCACCGGTCGACATCACACTCATCAACGGCACGGCGTACCACCTGTTCCAGCCTCTGCTCTATCAGGTGGCCACCGGCGTTCTGTCCGAGGGCGAGATCGCCCCGCCCATTCGTGAGGTGCTCAAGCGGCAGGACAACGTCGACGTCAAGCTCGGCTGGGCTCAGCACGTCGACACGGAGAAGAAGGTCGTCTCCGTGCACGGGCCGAGCATCGACTACACGGTCGAGTACGACACCCTGATCGTCGCCGCGGGCGCCTCGCAGTCGTACTTCGGCAACGACAAGTTCAGCGAGTACGCGCCCGGCATGAAGAGCATCGACGACGCTCTCGAGCTGCGGGCCCGCATCTTCGGCGCGTTCGAGATCGCCGACCTGCAGACCGATCCCGCGGCGCAGGAGCGCTGGCTCACCTTCGTGGTGGTCGGCGCCGGCCCGACCGGGGTCGAGATGGCCGGCCAGATCGCCGAGCTCGCCCACCGCAATCTGCCGGGGCAGTACAAGCACATCGACCCCCGCAAGGCGCGCATCATCCTGGTCGACGCGGTCGGGGCGGTGCTCAACACCTTCGGCGACCACCTCTCCACCCGGGCCCTGCGCCAGCTGCACCTGATGGGCGTCGAGGTCGAGCTCAACACCAAGGTGGTCGACGTCGACCTGACCGGCATCGAGGTCGAGAGCGAGCGCGGTCACCAGCGCATCCCCTCGATGACGAAGGTGTGGGCGGCCGGCGTCCAGGCTCCGGCGCTGGCCCGGCACGTGGCCGAGGCCGCCGGCGCCGAGACCGACCGGGCGGGCCGCATCATGGTCAACCCCGACCTCACGGTCCCCGGTCACCCCGAGATCTTCGCGCTGGGCGACATGATGAACCTGGCCGGCCCCGACGGGCGTCCGCTGCCGGGTGTGGCCCAGGTCGCGATCCAGGGCGGCAAGTACGCGGCCGACGTCATCGAGCGCCGGCTGCGCCGCAAGCCCGAGCCGAAGCCGTTCAAGTACTTCGACAAGGGCAGCATGGCCACGATCTCGCGGTTCTCCGCGGTGGCCAGCGTCGGCAGGTTCCGGCTGTCCGGCTTCTTCGCCTGGGTGATGTGGCTGGTCGTGCACGTCTTCTACCTGGTCGGCTTCAAGAACAGGTTCACGACGGTGGTGCACTGGGCGGTCAGTTTCCTGGGCCGCGGCCGTTCCGAGCGGGTCGCGACCGAGCAGCAGGCCTTCGCCCGGCGGGCCATGAAGGAGTACGGCGACCCCTACCAGCTCGTACGTGCGGCTGAGGAGGCCGAGGCGCTCAAGGCGGCCGGCCCGGTGCCCACCGGCAAGCACCCGTCCGAACCGACGACGTACGCCGAGAAGGCAACCGCCGGGAAATAACGACTCAGCGGGGGTGAACGGTCGCCCAGACCATCTTGCCCTCGCGGGTCGGCAACGCGCCCCACGCCGTCGCGACCGCCTGAACGATGCGCAGCCCCTGGCCACGCATCTCCCACAGGTGGCCCGGCGGCTGCCGCGTCTGGTCGATCAACTGGGGCAGGCGCGGGTCGCCGTCGCAGACCGTCAGGTGGACGCCGACGCCCCGGCGTATCACGAACACACCGATCGGTGTGCGCGCGTGCTCCACCGCGTTGCCGGCCAGTTCGCTCATGACCTGGCGGGCGGGATACAGCACCTCGGGCAGGTTCCACACCCCGCACGCGTCGGTGACCAGGTTGCGGGCCAGCGCCGGGGCGTCCGGGTGCGGCGGCAACGAGAGGCGCAGCCGGTCGGCGACGGGCCCGCCGGCCGCGACCGCCGCTGTCGCCCCGGCCAGATCGCTGAAGAGCGGCAGGAAGTACGACGCCCCCATCCGCACGAGCCGCGCGTTGAGCGCTGCCCGCGGCGGGAGGCAGGCCGCCACCCGGACCGGCGGCTCCATCGCGGCCGCCACCCGCGACACGGTCAGCCAGGTCGACGCGCCCGCCGCGTGCCGGTCGTCGAGCTCGCACAGGTCGAGGATGAGCGCCGCCGGGTGTTGGCCCAGCGCCTTGCGGACGGCCACGAAGGTGTCCCGGCGTAAGCCGATCCCCCAGACCCCGCACACGGTGACGACCGTGACGGCGGTGTCCGTGTCCGCGGTGACGAGCACGCTGCCGAAGTCGCGGGAAGCATGGCGGCCGGACACGTGGCGCGATCCCATGCCCGGCCAACGAGAAGTCTCCATGAGCGGCCACGGCTACCCACCGAAGAGATCACCATGCGCGAATATCGGCGATTCACCCTTAAGTGCTTACTCGTTCGGAGTCGCGAGACGGGTCCCCGGCGGCAGCAGCTCCCCCGAGATCGCCCGGTAGGGCGGCCACTCCGGCACGGCCAGCTGGTCGACGCCGACCGGGTCGGCCAGCGCCCGGTCGATCGCGGCGCGGAGACGGTTCTGTTCCTCGGCCGGGTTCTGATACCAGGCCACCGACCAGATCCGGTGCATGTGCCAGCCCAGGGCGCGCAGTTCCTCGTCGCGCAGGCGGTCGCGGTCGCGGGTGGACGGGATCGCCTGGTAGTCCGGGCCGTCGAACTCGATGCCGATGGCGAACACGTCGTCGTCCTGGTCGGGGTGCAGCACCGCGAGGTCGATCCAGTGCCCGGCGGCGCCGACCCGCCGGCGTACGGAATAACCCCACGACGTCACGGCGGAGAGCACGGCGTCCTCGAACGGCGTCACGTCGTCACGGTCGTCGCTCTCCCGGCCCAGGGTGGCCGCGGCCCTCTCGGCGTACTCCAGATAGGCCTTGAGATGCCGGACGCTCTCGTTGCCCATGTCGGGCACATCGCCGGAACGGATCGACGAGATCACTTCGACGCGTTGCCGGGCCCGGGTGATGGCGACGTTGAGCCGGCGCCAGCCCTGCGGCCGGTTGAGCGCCCCGAAGTTCGTACTGATCTTGTCGTTCTCGTCGTAGCCGTACCCGATCGACAGCAGGATGACGTCGCGCACGTCGCCCTGCACGGCCTCCAGGCTCTTGCAGAAGAAGCCGGTGAGCCGGTTCCCGTCCTCCAGGTGGTGCTCGAGGTCGGGGCGCTCGGCCATCGCCCGGCGCACCGCCTCGTCGACCGCGTCCGCCTGCGCCACCGAGAGCGTGACCACGCCCAGCGTCTTTCCGGGCCGGGTGGCGTAGTGGTGCAGCACGCGCTCGGCCACCGCGTCCGCCTCGATCGGGTTGTCCGACGTGGTCTGCCGCCGGTAGACGCCGTCCACCAGGAACATCTCGACGCCGTGGTCGGGCTCCTGCGGATAGCTGCGGGTCAGCGTGACCAGGCGGCCGTGGTAGTAGGCGAGGTCGGCGAACGCGAACAGCGCCTCGTGCCGGCTGCGGTGGTGCCAGCCCAGGTGCAGGATCGGGAACGTCTCGCGGGCCAGGTCGAGGATCGACGGGAGGTCGACGACGTCGTCCTCGACGCGGTCGTAGAAGGAGGTCGGCGGCAGCTGCCGGTCGTCACCCACGACCACCAGCGCCTCGCCGCGGTAGATGCAGTTGATCGCGTCGGCCGTGGTGACCTGGGACGCCTCGTCGAAGATGACGGTGTCGAACTCCATCTCGGGCGGCAGGTAGCGGCTGACCGCCAGCGGTGACATCAGCAGGCACGGCTTGAGCCCCTGAACCGCGTGCCGGGCCTGGGCCAGCAGTTCCTGCACGGGCAGGTGGCCGGACTGCTTGTTGCCCTCGCGCCGGATCACGCCGGGCTCGCCGCCGGCCGAGGCCGACGGCCGCCGCGCCTCGACCGCGTAGACGATGTCGGCCAGCGCCGCCCCGCCCAGCTCGCGGTCCAGCAGCCGGTAGACCTCGACCAGGTGCGTACGGTCCTCGGCCGAGACCGGCTGCAGGCCGGGGTCGTCCCGGATGACAGCGTCGGCCCAGCCCCGCAACAGCGCCCGTTCGAGCACCGGCCACACCTGCTCGACCGGGATCTCCTCTTCCGCGCAGAACTCCAGCGCGTCGTCCAGGCCGTGCTCGACCAGCACCCGCCGGGCGTCCTCGTGGCGGAACCACTCGTGCTGCCCCTCGGGGTCGTGCAGCAGCTCGACCAGCAGGTCCCGGGCGTTGTCGTAGTCGCCCAGCCGCTCGATCAGCTCGTCGTGCCGGGCCGGGCCGAACGCGTCCAGCACCTGGGCCCGCGCTGTCTCCCAGCCGGCCACGGCCGCGCCCAGCCCCTCGGTCGGCTGGGCCGTCATCAGCGCGTGGGCCTGCTCGGGCGTCATCGCCGCGTCCTCGCCGGTCATCAGCCGGCGGGCGTGCACCGTCCACGCGACGACCTCGTTCATCGCCTCGTCGTCGGTCTTGGCGCCCCGGTAGACCGCGCCCAGCACGGCCGCGTGCGCCGCGGCCTCGGCCCAGATCGCCTCCTCGGCCTCGGTGGCCGCCCGCCGCTGCTCGGCGATCTCCTTGGTCTCGGCCAGCGTCAGGTCGCGGCCGGTGGGCGCGCTGTACGACCGGATCATCTCGGCCGCGGCGTGCAGCGGGGCGATGTGCGCGCGCAGCCAGGTGACCGCGTCGGCGATGGCGCCCTCGCCCAGTTCGGGCCGGGGCGCACGGGCCGGTGCCGGGCGCAGCGTGGTGCGGAAGCGGGTGAACTCGTCGCGGGCCTCGCTGACGATCCGCAGCAGGGCGCTGTTGGGCCGGGGCGCGCAGACATGCACGGTCACCGCGGGCAGCGCGTCGGCCGGCACCTCGCGGATCACCTCGTCGGCGGTGTGCATCGCCTCCTGGATGGCGTGGAAGTCGGTGTCCATGCCCTTCCAGTGCCGGCCCAGCTGCTCGGCGTGCTCGGCCTCGACCTCCCTGAGCTCGTCGACCGCCAGCTTCCAGGCGGCCGCGTCCTCGACGTTGGCCACCGCCTCGGCCGGCTTCACATCGGGCAGCGCCGCCTCGACGGCCTTCTGCTTGTCCCGCCGGTAGGGGCGCAGCAGCTTACGGGGGCCGCGGTTGCGGGTGAGGCGGTCGGCCACCTCGGTGATCGGCTCCTCGAGCACCCCCTCGTCGAAGTGCCGGCGCGCCTGGGCCTCGGTTTCGCGTACGCGCTCGATGGCGAGACGCAGCGCGCGGACCGCCGCGTGCGCCGCCGGCATGCCCCCGGTCTCGAACCAGGCCGGCTCGGGCTTGTGCTCCCGGTTGATCAGGTCGGCGATGGTGATGACCCGCGCCGAGTCGGCGAACGTGACCACGTTGGGCAGCCCGAGCCGGGCGGTGACCCGGTCCAGGCTCTCCTGCCGGCCCTCGAGCCGGTCGGCCTCCTCGGCGAACTTGTTGGCCAGGTGATCCGCCTGCGCGGCGTTCAGCGGCGCCAGGTCGATCGCCTCGGGCACCAGGTGCGAGAGGTCGGGCACGGCCGCGAGATCGTCGGCCGACGGCAGCTCGGCCCACGGGATGCCGCCGTAGCGCAGGGCGGCCAGGTGATGGGTGAGGTCGGTGGCCGCCTTCTGCACGGGCTGGATGCTGTCGACGGTCATCCAGTCCTCCTCGACCTTCGGAGGACGCTTGCCCGCGTGCGCCGACAGCGCGGCCAGCCGGGCGGCGCCGGACGGCTCGTGCAGGTCGAAGGCGTCGGCCAGGGTCGAGTTGGCGATCACCGTCTCGGCCAGCTTGCCGAGCGCGGTCATGGCCTGGCGCAGGCGGGCGTCGAGCGGCTCGCGGTCGGTCGCGTGCTTCCACACGTACGTCTCACTGCGCACCCGTCCGAGCCGGGCCACCGCGTCCCGCAGCCGGTACAGCGCGTCGCCGGTGAGCTCCTGCGGCGCGATGGTGGCGACCGGAGCGGCCGGCACGTCGAGCAGCCGGGCGCTGAGGCCGAGCACCTCGAACAGGCTGCGGCCGAGCGGCTGCCGCACGCGGTTCAGAGCTTCGGCGTACGCGGTGAGGGTCTCCCGCCTCTCGCGGACCGCCCGGCGGTCGATCGGATCCATGGTCGCCAGCGGCACGGGGTCGGTGTCCAGCGCCGTGGCCAGCGCGTTCGCCACCTCCCGGCGCCCGACCAGGTTGCTGTGCAGGCCGAGCAGGTAGTTGCCGAGACCGGCATCGGTGAGCCGGCGCTGCACGGTGTCGAGCGCGGCGGCCTTCTCCGAGACGACCAGCACCCGCTTGCCGGCGTGCAGGAGCCCGCCCACCATGTTGGCGATGGTCTGCGACTTGCCCGTGCCGGGTGGCCCGTCGAGCACGAAGCTGCGCCCGGCCACCGCGGCCGCGACCGCCACCCGCTGCGAGGCGTCGGCGTCCAGGATCAGCGGCACGTCCTCGGGCGGCGCGACGACGTCGATGCGCTCGACCGGCGTGGGCTCGAAGACGAACGCGCGATCGGCGTCCCGCGTGGCCAGCGCCCGGACGACCGGGTGCTCGACGATGTGCGGCTCGTTCTCGTAGAGGTCGTAGTACATGTCCTCGCGGTGCACGCTGAGGCAGGACAGGGTGACCGTCTCGTCGGCGTACCACCCGCGCCGCTCGCCGATGGCCACGTCGACCTTCGCCCACAGCACGGTCACGTCGAGCTCGGCCAGCGAGTTGATCTCGGGGATGTCGATGTCGAGCTCGCCCATCCGCACGACCAGCGCCGGGTTGACGATCGGGTCCTCGGGCCGCGCGACCAGCCGCGGGCCCGCCGCCTCGATCTGCACCGGCACGAGCAGGATCGGGCTTTCGTACGGGGTCCCGTCGTCGTCCGACCAGTGCAGCATCCCCACGCCCAGATAGAGCGGCGACACCCCCCGGTCGAGGAACTCGAGGCGGCTGCGGCGCCAGAAGTGGTGCAGCAGGGCGCCCAGCTGCTCCTCGGGCAACTCGGTGCGTAGCACGTGGCCCAGCGAGTCGCCCTCGTCGTGGAAGGCGTAGCCGCCGCCCTCCTGCAGCACCTTCACGATCGCCTTGGGCGACGGGCCGGTGATCTCGATCGAGCCCGAGGAGGCGCGGGCGAAGTTCAGGAGCGGGTTGGTGCCGGTCAGATCGACCAGGCCGGAACGCCAGCTCTCCAGGGCCGACCGGACGTCGGCACCGGGGAGCTCGCTTGAATCCGCTTCATGATCCGGCCACATGCCTCAATTTCAGCAAGACGGACGCCGGTCACGCTGGGGATTGGGCTACCTGCTTCAGGATATTTGCGGCATAACGGTCTTGCCGGCGGTTTGAAACACGTCGCAGGGGCCTTCCCGCCCCACGAGAACGTCAGCGGGGCATCCCCCGGGTCGGTTTCCTGACCCCTGGCGTTCGGCAGCTCCCATGGCGGACCTAGGCGCGGCCGACCAGGACGAAGCGCTGGGTGAGGACCGGGGTGTCGTCGGCGAGGTCGGGGGTGTGGCCGAGGAAGCCGGTGACGATGTCACTGCGAAAGAACTCTTCGTGCGCGGTTCGCCAGGCGGCGGTGTCGGCGTAGCCGCGGCCTTCGGCGTGGGCGTAGGCGTCGGTGATGGAGCCGAACGGTTCGGTAACGACGCGGGTCATCTCGATGACGGCGGCGGGCTCGCCGTTCGAATCGACCACACAGAAGCGGTCGCCGGCCGCGGGCAGGGAATCGTGGAGGGCGGGCAGGCCGGTCATCGCCGTCTTGGTGCCGTCGAGGACGGCGGCGACGCCGGAGTCGCGCAGCGGGCCGGGGGCGGCGAGCTCCAGCACCGGAAGGCCGCCGGCCGGGACGGTGGGGGCGAACAGCTTCCAGTGGCCCTCGGTGATGACGTCGACTGCGCCGTCGACGACCCGGATCGCGGTGTCGTCGTCGATGGCGTAGGCCGGGTTGGGCAGGGCGGCCGCCCAGCGTCCGGCCGCGGCCATGGTGTTCTCCGACAGGTCGGGATGGCCGACGTGCGGGAAGATCGAAAAGCCGACGACCCCCAGGGCTTCGTCGGCGCCGGACGGCGGCCTCCAGCCGATGAAGTCGTCGCCGATGCGCGGAGTCATCGCCATGCTGCCGCCGCTGAAGCTGAGCCACACCTTGTCGCTCAGCGAGGGCAGCAGGGCGGCCAGGCCGGACTCGCGCATCCAGTGGGCCGTGTAGAGGGCGTCGCCGCCGGCGACCAGCAGCACGTCGGCCTGTTCGACCCAGGACATCCAGCGGTCGCGGTCGATGCTGGGCAGCGCGGACAGCTCGAGCACGCCCATCGACTTCCAGCCCAGCTCGGTCATCGGCTGCCCGGACCGGCCGGCGATGAACTCCCACGCGCCCGACGGCTTGACCCACGGGTGCCCGTACATGCCGGTGGGGATGCAGAGGGCGGTGGCCTCGGCGATCGGCCTGCCCAGCAGGCCGAGCAGCGCCTCGCGGATGCTCGCGTTGCTGACGCCGGCCGACGTGAGAAGCAGCTTCATCGTCCCCCCAGAACCGATTGCGAAACGCAAGTGGTTTCGGAAGGCTACCACTGACCGCCGCCCAAATCTGCTCCCGATGAGGCCGGGTGCAGACCTGGGCGGCGCTTCGGTGGCTCAGGCGGCGTGCGCGGGCTCCTCGACGTCGCGGGGCTGCTCAGGGGCGTGCCGTTCCAGGGCTGCACCCTCGACATCCACGACCGGGAGCCACGACAACCAGCGCGGCAGCCACCACGCCGACTTGCCGAGCAGCGCGATCGCCGCCGGCACGATCACCATGCGGACCACGATGGCGTCGAACAGGATGCCGATGGCCAGGGCGAAAGCGATCGGCTTGATCGTGTCGTTGCCCTCGGGTACGAAGCCGGCGAAGACCGAGAACATGATCGTCGCCGCCGCCACGACCACCGGGGCCGCCTGCTTGAAGCCGGTGACCACCGCGTCCATCGGCCGGGCGCCGTGGGCGTGGGCCTCATGCATCCGCGACACCAGGAAGACCTGGTAGTCCATGGCCAGGCCGAACAGGATGCCGACGATGATGATCGGCGCCAGGCTCAGCAGCGGGCCGGTGGTCTGCGCGTTGACCAGGTCGCTGAGCCAGCCCCACTGGAAGACGGCGGTGGTGGCGCCCAGCGCGGCGCCGATCGTGAGCAGGAAGCCGACAACGCCCACCACCGGCACCAGCAGCGACCGGAAGACCAGCACCAGCAGCACGAAGGCCAGGCCGACGACGAGAATCAGGTAGATCGGCAGCGCCTGGTCGAGCTTCTCGGACACGTCGATGCTGACCGCGGTCTGCCCGGTGACGTAGACCTGCGCGTCCGGGCCGTCCGCCACGTCGTCCCGGATGGCGTGCACGAGGTCGAGCGTGGCCTGGTCCTCCGGCCCGGAGCCGGGGATGATCGTGATCAGGGCCGCGTTCTGCGCCGGGTTCACCTGGGGCTCGGCGACGAACGCCACGTCCTGGAGTCCGGCAATCCTCTCCCGCACCGTGGCCGCATACGCCGGGGAACCGGAACCATCGACCAGGACCAGCAGCGGTCCGGCGAAGCCGGGACCGAAGCGCTCGCTGATGATCGCGTCGGCCTTCTCCTGCGTGCTGCCCTCGGCCGCCCGCTGGATGAGCGTCGTCTGCATCGAGAAGAACGGGATCGCGATGACGGCCAGCGCGGCGACCGCGACGATCAGGCTCAGCACCCGCTGGTGGGTCACCATGTGCGCCCAGCCGCGGTAGAAGCCACGGTCCTTCTGCTTTTGAACGCCGCCGCGCTCCTTCTTGGGGAGCGCCCGCATGCCGATCGCGCCCAGGAAGGCGGGCACGAGCGTGATCGCGACCAGGACGGCGAAGACGATGGTGGCCGCGGCGGCCAGGCCCATCTCGGTGAGGAAGGGAATGCCGGCGACGCTCAGGCCGGCCAGCGCGATCACCACGGTCAGGCCGGCGGTGACCACAGCTGAGCCGGCGGTGCCGACGGCGAGCGCGACCGCCTCGGGCACCGGCAGGCCGCGGCGCAGCTCCTGGCGGAACCGGGTGACGATGAACAGCGCGTAGTCGATGCCGACGGCCAGGCCCAGCATCACCGCCAGGATCGGGGTGGTCGACTGGAGCTCGGTGAAGCCGCTCAGCGTGGTGATGGCGAGCGCGCCGATGGCCACGCCGGCCAGGGCGGTCAGCAGGTTCATGCCGGCCAGCACCAGCGAGCCGTACGTGATGGCCAGCACCACCAGGGCCACGACCACACCGAGGATCTCGCCGGCGCCGCCGATGTCGGCGCCCGATTCCTGCGTCGCCTCACCGCGGGCCTCGACGACCAGGTTCGCGGAGCGGGACTCGTCGACCACGGCGGTCAGCGCCTCGCGCTCCTCGACCGTGATCTCGGACGCCTGCACGCCGTAGGTCACCGTGCTGTACGCGGCCCGCTGGTCCTGCGAGACGGTGGGCGCCTTCGGGTCGAGCGGGTTGCTGGCCGCGACCACGCCGGGCAGCTTCTGCAGCTTGGCGACGACGGCGGCGACCTGGGCCGCGCCGGCCTGGTCGGTGATCTTGCCGGTGCCCGGCGCCTCCATCACCACCTGGGCCGTGGCGCCGGCCGAGGCGGCGCCGAACCGCTCCTCCATCAGGTCGAGCGCCTTGGTCGATTCCTGGCCCGGGATGGAGAAGGAGTTGACCATCGTGCCCGAGAGGGTGGCCGCGCCGGCGCCGAGCGCGATGACGGCCACCAGCCAGGCCACCATGACCAGGGCCTTGTGGCGCACGGCGCCCAGGCCGAGGCGATGCAGCAACGTTGCCATGTCAGTCGTTCCCTCGCTCGGTGTCGTACCCGGCCGCACTGCGGTGGCCGAGAGCGTCGTAGCTGACGTCGATCAGGTCGTCCTGGGTCACGGCCAGCGGCTTCTCGCGCAGCGCGACCCCGGCGACGGCCAGGGCGCCCAGCGCCCCGACGACCCGGATGGCCCGCAGCGGGTCGGTCTCGGGGTCGACGGCGAAGGCCTCGAAGACCGGCTCGCCGATGCGTTCCATGGCCGCGCCGAACTCGCTCTCCTCCGAGCCCGCGAGGCCGGTGAGCAGCAGCGCGACCGTGCCGGGACCGTCCATGGCCAGCTGGGCGACAGCCGTGATGACCGCGCGGTCGCGGGCGGGCCCGGGCGGCTGGTCAGCCACCTGACCGGCGATCTCGCGGATGTCGCTCAGCACGCGGTCGAGCACCGCCTGCTGCAACGCCTCCTTGGTCGGATAGCGGTGCAACAGGCCCGTCTTCGAATAGCCCACCGCGTCCGCGATGCGCTGGATGGACGTCTCTTTGAAGCCGTGCCGCGCGAAGAGCGTGGCGGCGGCCTCGAGGATCTCGTCGTCTATCTGCTGCTTGGTCGGCCGCGGCATGCGGACCACACTAGTCGGTCACGGACCAACCTGGTCGGTAGCCGACCGTGGCGGTCCTCACAATTGTGGATCTCATGTCTCTGGCCTACCGCAAACGAAACGGCCGGCCACGGGTTTCCCCGCAACCGGCCGTCGAACCCTTCGGGTTCTAGCTCACCGTGCTCTTGATCCAACTGGCGATGTTGTCGACCCGGGCCGCACTCTCGATCTGGGTGTGCGGGCAGGACGGCCCGTTGCTGACCACGGCGACCAGCGCCGGGCCCCTCTTGCCGCGCTCGAGGAAGAACGGGCCACCCGAGTCGTACGGGCACGGGGTCGTGTCCGCCTGGGGGGAGTTGCCCCTCAGCTGGGTCACCGTGTCGGTGAGCCCGGCCACCTCCATCTTTCCGGTGCGCAGCCAGGTGACCGGGGCCGGATTGGTGCTCGTGGTCGAGCCGTAGCCGGTGACCCGGACGAGGTCGCCCACCTCGGGCGCCGTACGGCTCACCTTGATCGGGCGCACGTCCCGGATCGGTTCGGCCAGTTTGGCCAGCGACACGTCAGCCGTCGCCGACTGCCGGACCGCGACGATCTCGACCTCGTGACCACGCTCGGTGTTCGTGAGGTCGGTGCGGCCGACGGTGGCGATCGTCGAGTCGGCCACCGGGCGCTCGACCCGGACGCCGTTCGCGTCCCGGAAGCAGTGCCCGGCCGTGATCACCCACTGTGGTGCGACGAGTGCGCCGGAGCAGGCGCTGTTGCGCCGGCCACCGTCGGCCGTCGGGATGCCGGTCATGGTCAGCTTGACCGAGAAGGCATACCGTCCCGGCTTGACCTGCTCCCCGTTGGCGATCGCGTTCGCCGGGGCGGCGAACCCGAGGAGCCCGACGGCGACGGCGCCGGCCGCGGCGAGAATCGATCTCTTTCTCTGTCCCATTCGGACAACCTAGACCCGTCGATCAACCCCGGCGAATCCGGGAAGACCCCGGGTGATCCCTGAGTGTCGTGGTGGCATTTGGTGGCCTGTGGGGCTTTACCGACGCCCCGCGGGCCTGGGGGTGCGGTTTTCCCCATCGGGGTCCGACCGGGGTTCGGCCCGGATGTTCCCAGCTCCCTACCTGCCTAGTTTCAGGTTCGACACAGGAGAGGCGGCCTTCAGTCCGTTCAGGGTTGGCGGGCGGGGCGGTCGGACGGTTGGGGCTGGGGGAACTGATGGGCAAGCGACCGGTGACGGTACGCATGGCGCGCTGGAGCGCCGAACATCCGTGGCGCGCCATCGCGCTGTGGGTGGTCTTCGTGGCGGTGTGCTTCGTGGGCGGCAACGCTGCCGGGCTCAAGGAAGCCACGGCTACCGACGACGCGATCGGTGAGGCCGGACGCGCGTACGTGATGATCGAGGAGGGCGGGTTCGCCGATGAGCCCGCCGAGGACAACGTCCTGATCACTGCCCGCTCGGGCAAGCTCGACAACGCGGCCGCCCAGCGCGCCGCCGCCGACGCCACCACCAAGCTACGCACGGTCACCGGCGTCGCCTCGGTCGGCAAGCCTGTCCCGGCCAACGACGGTTCGGCCCTGCTCTTGTCCATCACCATGGCCGGCGACCCCGAGACTGCCTCCGACCGCGTCGAGCCGCTCCGCGCGGCGACCGCCGAGGTGCAGCGGGCCCACCCGGATCTGCGGGTGGAACAGGTCGGCGGCCCCTCCATCGGCAAGGCCCTCGACGACACCCTGGGCGAGGACTTCAAGCGGGCCGAGATCCTCAGCCTGCCCGTCACGCTGGCCATCCTGATCCTGGTGTTCGGCGCGCTCATCGCCGCCGGCGTGCCGGTGCTGCTGGCGCTCTCGTCGGTGGCGGCCGCGATGGGCCTCTCGACGCTGGCCTCACACCTGATCCCGTCGACCGACGCCACCTCCAGCGTCATCCTGCTGATCGGCATGGCGGTCGGCATCGACTACTCCCTCTTCTACGTACGCCGGGAACGCGAGGAACGGGCGAAGGGCCGCGGTCACGTCGACGCGGTCGAGATCGCCGCCGAGACCTCCGGGCACGCCGTGGTGGTCAGCGGCACGGCCGTCGTCATCGCGATGGCCGGGCTGTTCCTGGCCGGGGACTCCACGTTCTCGTCGCTCGCGGTCGGCTCGATCCTCGTCGTCACGGTGGCCGTGCTCGGCTCGCTGACCGTGCTGCCCGCCCTCCTGGCCAAGCTGGGCCGCTGGGTCGACCGGCCGCGCGTCCCGTTCGTGTGGCGCCTGACTGCCCGCAACTCCGGCAACGGCTCCCGCTTCTGGCGCGCGGTCCTGCACCCGGCGCTGCGCTGGCCCGCCGCCACGCTGCTGGTGAGCGTGCTCGCACTGCTGGCCCTGGCCGCCCCGGCGCTGAACATGAACCTCAAGTTCCCCGGTACGGAAGACCTGCCCCGCACGACGCCGGCCATGCAGGCGTACGACCGGCTGACCGCGGCCTACCCGAGCAACGGCACCACCCACATCGTCGCCGTGCGGGCTCCCGCCGCGTCGGCCGGCGAGGTCAAGGCGGCGCTGACCGAGCTCACCGAGAGCACCCAGGGCAACCGCCTGTTCGCGCCGCCGGAGCAGACCGGCCCGGACATCGAGGTCTCCCCGGACAAGACGGTGACGGTGCTCGACCTGTCGACGCCGTACACCTCCCGCAGCGACGAGGCCGCCGATTCCCTGCACGAGCTGCGGACGACCCTGGCTCCGGCCGCGCTGGGCGGTCTGGACTACGCGGTCGGCGGCGACGTCGCCAACAACGAGGACTACGCGAAGCACATCTGGCGGACCCTGCCGATCGTGGCCGGGGTCGTGCTGCTGCTGACGTTCCTGATGATGGCCTGGACGTTCCGCTCGGTCGTGGTGGCAGCGACCTCGATCGTGCTCAACCTGCTCTCGGTCGGTGCCGCGTACGGCCTGCTGGTCCTGGTCTTCCAGGGCAGCTGGGCGCCCGACCTGCTCAACTTCACCTCGATGGACGCGATCGTCAGCTGGCTGCCGCTGTTCCTGTTCGTGGTGCTGTTCGGCCTGTCGATGGACTACCACGTGTTCGTCGTCTCCCGGATCCGCGAGGCCGTGCTGCGCGGCGTACCGACCCGCGAGGCCGTGGCCGAAGGCATCACCGGCTCCGCCGGCACGGTCAGCAGCGCCGCCCTGGTGATGGTCGCGGTGTTCTCGATCTTCGCCACCCTGTCCACCATCGACATGAAGCAGCTCGGCATCGGCCTGGCCGCCGCCATCCTCCTGGACGCGACGATCATCCGAGCCGTGGTGCTCCCCTCGGCCATGACCCTGCTGGGCAACGCCAACTGGTGGGCGCCCCGCTTCATGCGTCCCCGGGGCCGCCACGCCGCTTCGGCCGCCGTGACCCCGCCCGCTCCCGAACCGGAACTGGTCGGCCGCCACTGACCCCGGACGGCACATCGGGAGGGGATGCCCACACGGCGTCCCCTCCTCGCCGTCGCGTCCCGGCGATCCTTCGCGCGGTGGCCGCCAACCGCCGCGCCGGCCCGCTTCAGCTGGTCCAGAAGTCCCAGGGACGACGACCGGGCCGGAAGCCGTGCGCCTCAGCCGCGTGGGCAGCCTCCCGAAAGCCGCCGGCGAGCCCCGCGGGATGGTGGGCGTCGCTGCCGAACGAGAGAGCCGTGCCACCCTCCTCACGCCACCAGCGAAGAACCTCGGGGCACAGCGGCACGCGGGAGTTGAGCTCCAGCACCCGGCCACCGTCGGCCACGGCCCGCAGCGCGAGACGGAACTCCTCCTCGTACGCGAAAGGGTTGAACGGCACAGCGCCGACCGGCCAGAACCGCAACGGGTAGTCGATGTGCGCGAAGACAGCGAACGCATCGCTCCCGGCGACGACCGCCGGAACCCGTTGCAGGTACAGCCGGAGCGCCCGCTCCCGTCCGAAGTGCTCGAACAACATCGGCGGCTCGTAGAACTCCGGCCCGACCGGCAGCCCGTGCAACGACCCGAGCACCCGATCGAACCGCCCCGCACGCAGCACGTCCGCGACTGCTTCGACATGCAGATGCGGCTCCCCGATCTCGAGCCCACTCAGAATGCGCAACCCAGGAAACCGATCCCGGCAGCGCTCCACGGCCGCGAGATACCCGGCAGCGTCGAATGCCGGCGCAGTCACCCTCCCCCGCTCGTCGGCGAAAGAGGCCAGATGCGGACTCTCCTCCAGGGTGCCCCGATCAGCCGTCCACACGACGTGGTCGAGGTGCTCGGTGAAGGCCACCGCGGGCACCCCGATCGCGACGGCCCGCGCACAGGTCCCCTCCATGTCCCCGATGTTCGTGTCCCACGACCATTCGCTGTGCACATGACTGTCAGCCGGCAGCATCCGAGCACCTCCCCCGCTCACCTGTTCCCCACCAACCGGCGACACGACACGCACCCGACTCAGCGGGCCCGGAGTTGCCCCATGGACCGCAGGCAGCGCTGGCGATACGCGCGCTGCGCGACCACCCGACAAGCGCCCAGATTCAGCGGGCCGAATATTGCCCCATCGACCGCAGATAGCGGCGGCGGTACACGCGCTGGGCGACCAGCAGAGCCGGGAAGGCCCACCGCCAGGCGCCGGCGGCGGGACGGGTCAGCGACCGGATCGTCAGCCAGACCAGGCCGTCGGCCGACCGGTGGGCGACGAAGGCCTCCTCGCCGCTGACCGGATGCCCGATCAGGGTCCCGTACGAGAAACCCCGCCGTTCCGCTCGGTCGACCGTCTCGATCACCCGGATCGATTCGGTCACCGTCACCGGCCCCACCCGGGCGGTCAGCCGGTAGTCGCTGCCGCCGACCGGACTCACGGCGAACCCGCTACGCGTCTTCACCTGCCAGTCGAGGACCCCGGCCCCGATCCTCGCCCAGTCGGCCGCACCCCGCCCGACGCAGACGGTCCGCTCGTAACGCCGATAGCCGACGGGCCGCTCGTCCCAGACCTCCCGCTCCGGCCGGGTCGCGCCCACAACGTCATAACTCAGCTCCGGCACCACTTCATGATCACAGCCCACCACCGCGGCAGCCCATCATTCACCGCGTCCGCGACATCTCTCGCGCCACCGTCTCCGGTCATGGTCCTCCACCGGCAACCCGACAAGATCTCCCGGACGTACCAGACCGGAATCGCGACAGGCGCTGTGCCACAAGCGCAACCGGCACGGTGCGAACGCGCAACCAACCGCCCAGACCCGCCCGGGTGAGAGAAAGTCCTGCCTCCGTCCACAGAGCGGAAGCCAGACCCCGAACCCGCGCGGGTTCCCCAGCTCAGCCATGCACCGGAGAAGCGCCAACCACGACGCTGCCGCAAGGTGATCCCACGCAAGGACGGGGCCGAGGGTGACCATGCAGGGCGTAGCTGCCTTTCCAGCCATGCATGGCCACCCTCGGCCCCGTCCGTCCCAGCGCAAGAAAGCCGCTGTTCGCAAACCCCGATGCCCCGGTTCGCGAGCTCCGATGCCGCCGCTCGCAAGCCCCGATGCCGCCGCTCGTAAACCCGATCAGGATGGGGCGGGCGTCGGAACGCCGTTGGAAGGGTTGCTGTCGGCTGACACCGGATGCGGGATGCCCGGGGCAGGAGTAGAGCCGGGGGCCTCCCCCCGGGCCACCGCACCGGGCGCCTCGGCCGGGTTGATGCCCGCGGCGGCGTACGCGTCGGCTTCGTCCAGTGTTTCGGTCTGGAGCAGACGATGAGCCAGGCTGTCGAGCTGCGGCCGGTGCGATCGGAGCAGGGACAGCGCCTCGGCGTAGCACTCGTCGACGATCTTGCGGACCTCGGCGTCGATGAGTTCCTTGGTGGCGGGGGCGACGCCGTCGCCGAACGGGGATTCCTGGCCGGGGGGCGGCAGGACGGTGACCGGGCCGATCGCGTCGGACATGCCCCAGCGGCCGACCATCTGGCGTGCGATGTTGCTGACCTGGTCGAGGTCGCTCTCGGCGCCGGTCGTCTCGTCGCCGAAGACGACCTGTTCGGCGGCGCGCCCGCCCAGGGCTCCGATGATGCGGCCCATGAGGTATTGCTTCGAGTAGCCGTAGCGGTCGCTCGACGGGCTCTGGAACGTGACGCCCAGGGCCTGGCCCCGCGGGATGATCGAGATCTTGCGGACCGGGTCGGCGCCCGGGGTCAGCATGCCCAGCAGCGCGTGGCCGGATTCGTGGAACGCCGTGCGCTCCTTCTCGTCGGGGGTCAGCATCAGGCCCCGTACGGTGCCCAGCACGATCTTTTCGAGGGCGTCGGTGAAGTCGTTGTTCCGCACCTGGTCGTGCCCGCGCCGGGCGGCCAGCAGCGCGGCCTCGTTGACCAGGTTCTTCAGGTCGGCGCCGACCATGCCAGGCGTGGACGCCGCGATGCCGTCCAGGTCGACGCCGGGCGCGACGGGGACACCGCGGGTGTGCACGGCCAGGATGGCGCGGCGGCCCGCGAGGTCGGGCGGGCTCACCACGACACGGCGGTCGAAGCGGCCGGGGCGCAGCAGGGCGGGGTCCAGGACCTCGGACCGGTTGGTGGCGGCCAGCACGACCACGCCCTCGCTGCCGGTGAAGCCGTCCATCTCGGTGAGGATCTGATTGAGCGTCTGCTCGCGCTCGTCGTTGCCGCCGAGGGACTGGGCACTGCCGCGGGCGCGGCCGATGGCGTCCAGCTCGTCGATGAAGATGATCGAGGGTGCCACCTTCTTCGCCTGGTCGAACAGGTCGCGTACGCGGCTGGCGCCGACACCGACGATGGCTTCGATGAACTCGGAGGCCGAGATCGAGAAGAACGGCACCTGGGCCTCGCCGGCGACCGCGCGGGCCAGCAGCGTCTTGCCCGTGCCGGGCGGGCCGCTGAGCAGCACGCCGTGCGGGATCTGAGCGCCGAGCTTGCGGTACTTCCCGGGTTCGCGCAGGAAGTCGACGATCTCGGTGACCTCCTGCTCGACCTCCTGGATGCCGGCGACATCGGCGAACGTGGTGCGCGGTCCCGATTCCGGCTGGTAGAGCTTGGCCCGCGACTTGCCGAAGCTGCCCAGCACGCCGCCACCACCGCCGCCCGCCATGCGCCGGCTGATCCAGATGAAGAGTGCGACCAGCAGGATGGTCGGGCCGAAGCCGATCAGCAGCTGCTGCCAGATGGGCGCCGGCGCGTCCGGGGGGTTGGCGTTGACCGGCACGTTGTCGGCCTGCAGCTGCGAGAAGAGGTCGTCGTCGGCGAACGAGGGCCGCTGCGTGGTGAACCGGTCGACCTGCTCGGACTTGGTGTCGCCGGTCGGCGTGTAGGCCACTTCCTTCTTGAACTGGCCCTCGATCGTGTCGGCGGTCGACGTGATCTCGGCGACGTTGTCGCCCTGGACCTGGGTCAGGAAGAACGTGTACGACACGGGCGCGCGCTCGGGCGGCGCCAGGAAGAACGACGAGATGATCCAGTTGAGGGCGAGCAGGACGACGAGCATGCCGCCGAAGCGGACCCAGGAGGAACGCGGCCTTTTCGGGCCACCGGGTGCGGGAGTGGGTGGCACGCCCTCCACCTTCCAGGGGTGGGGGCGCTGCGGCGGCTTCGCGTCTGGGGCATCGGCGGGCATGGCGCGAAGCTACCCCTGATACAGAGCGGGAATGCGCAGTCGTGACGCGCGCTACGCATGCCCATCGTCACCACAGTCAGCATGAACCGACAAAGGCCGGGGCGCGGCCCGCGTACGCAGAGACGCGCGCCCGGGTGGGGGTCCGGGCGCGCGTCTGGCGTGGCTGGGCTGACGTGGCGTTCAGCCCCGGGTGGTGCTTACTGGTTGAGGGCGCAGGGGGCGAGGCCCTCGGCGTTCAGATTCGGCTTGACGGCGTTGCGGCCGATCGCCGTCTCGATCCGGTTGATGGTGGCGAAACGCTTGTCCTCCAGCGGGCCGAGAATCGCGTTCTGAACGAAGGCCGGGCCGCCCTGGCCGACCGAGGACGCGATCCGGGCGTTGGCCTCGGCGATCTGGGTGTTCAGCAGCTCCAGGTTGCGCTGCACCTCGGCCGCGGCCTGAGCCGGAATCTCGGGCAGGTTGTTCACCTGGGGGCAGTTGACCGTGGCCACGGCCGCATTGCCACCACCGGCGTTGCCGTTGCCGGCGTTGCCGCCGTTACCGGCTGCGGGAACCTCGACCGGCTGCTCGGCCGAGTTGCCGCCGTTCTCGTTGAGCGAGCAGGTCGACAGGCCTTCGGCGTTCAGATTCGGCTTGGCCGCGTTGCGGCCGATCGCCGTCTCGATCCGGTTGATGGTGGCGAAACGCTTGTCCTCCAGCGGGCCGAGGATCGCGTTCTGGATGAAGGCGGGGCCACCCTGCCCGACCGAGGAGGCGATCCGGGCGTTGGCCTCGGCGATCTGCGTGTTCAGCAGCTCCAGGTTGCGCTGCACCTCGGCCTGGGCCTGGGCCGGCACGGCGGGCAGTTTGTCGACCTGGGGACAATTGACCGTGGGAACGGCGGCGTTGCCACCACCGGCGTTGCCGTTGCCCGCGTTGCCGCCGTTACCGGCTGCGGGAACCTCGACCGGCTGTTCGGCCGAGTTGCCGCCGTCCTGGTTCAGTGAACAGGTCGACAGGCCCTCGGCGTTCAGGTTCGGCTTGGCCGCGTTGCGACCGATCGCCGTCTCGATCCGGTTGATCACCGCGAAACGCTTGTCCTTCAATGGGCCCAGAACTGCGTTCTGGATGAAAGCCGGGCCGCCTTGCCCGACTGAGGACGCGATCCGGGCGTTGGCCTCGGCGATCTGCGTGTTCAGCAGCTCCAGGTTGCGCTGCACCTCGGCCTGCGCCTGTGCCGGGACTGCGGGCAGGTTGTTCACCTGGGGGCAGTTCACGGTGGGCACCGTCTCGGCGGCCGAGGCAACGCCGAGGCCCACACCGGCGAGGACCACGGCGACACCCGCGACCGCACCGATCTGCCAGCGGCGCGAAATCGTGCGGGACTTGTTGTACCGGGATCTGTACATTGGAGCTGCGCCTTCCGCCAGGGGGACCGTTTTTTGGCTACGGCCATCCATACGGGAGCGCTCCCACGAGGGATTACCGCTTAAGGAACACTTAAGGTGATCTTTGTCGGCGCCCGGTAAACCCGCAGGTCAGACCGGATCGTACGGGCCCGACGCCAGCTCTTCGAGCAGCGACGGCCGGGTCGGCTTCCACGAGAGCTCCCGTCGTGCCTTCTCGCCCGACGCCTGCTGATTCAGCAACAGCGCCGCCCCGAAATCGCCGAGCCGCTCCACCGTCGCCGCCGCGTCCTCGGGCACGACCCGCCCATCCAGGCCCAGGCGCCGGCTCGCCGCTGCACCCATCTCCCGTACGGTCGGATTGTCGCCGCCGACGGCAATGAACCGCTCGCCCGCCGCACCGAGCGTCAGCGCCGCCACGTACAGCTCGGCCAGATCGTCGACGTGCACGGTCGTCCAATGCTGGGCGCCCGGCCCGACCAGCCGCACCTCGGCCCGATTGCCGAAGAACATCGCCGGGATGCCGGCGCCGTAGCCGTACACGATGCCCGGCTCGATCAGCAGCGAGCGGATGCCCGGCGCGGTCAGCGCCCGGCGGTCGACCGCCTCCCGCCAGGCCACGATGGCGGGCGCGTCGAGCGGCTTCTCCTCGGTGATGCCGTCGCCGTCGCCATAGACCCAGATTCCGCCCGTACGAACGAGAGTGGCGCCCGGCCGCAGCCCGGCCAGCACGGCGCCGACGAAGTCGTCGTCGGCCGCGGCGCTGGTGGCGTCGCCCGGGGTGGCCAAGGCGATGACCGCATCCGCCTCGCCCGCCAACTGCCGGACGGTGTCGCGGTCACGCATGTCCCCCACGACGGGCGTGACTCCCGCACCCCGTACGGAACACTTGCGCACCAGCGCCGTGACGCTGTGACCAGCCGCGGTGAGCGCGGGAAGCACCCGGGAGCCGATGTAACCGGTCGCGCCGGTCAGGAAGATCTTCATGGGAAGATCCTGACTCGGCCGCTGTTCGCCGCCAACGAATACGTTCGATGCCGCTCATCGCCGTGGGCGATAGGGTCACCCGGTGGAACAACGCCAGCTCCAGTTCTTCGTGGCCGTGGCCGAGGAACTGAACTTCACCCGGGCCGCGCGGCGCACCCACGCGGTGCAGTCGACGGTGTCGGCCAGCATCCGGGCACTGGAACGCGACCTGGGCGCCTCGCTCTTCCGGCGGACGACGACCAGCGTCGCGCTCACCGAGGCCGGCAAGGCGCTGCTGCCCGAGGCGCGGCGCGCCCTCGACTCGCTCGACCAGGCCCGGGCCGCAGTCGACGGCGTCCGCGACGGCGTAACGGGCAACCTGCGCATCGGCACACTGTCCGGCCTCACCATGATCGACCTGCCCGCGCTGGTCCACGACTTCCGCTCGCGGCACCCGCACGTGCAGCTCACCCTCTCCACGGCCGCCGCCGGCACCGAGGGCATGCTGGCCGCCCTGCACGCGCACACGCTCGATCTGGCCTTCGTGGGCGTCCCGTCGACGACGATCCCCGGCCTGCACGTCGACGAGATCGCCCGGTTCCAGCCCCGCCTGCTGGTGCCGGCCGGTCACCCGCTGGCCGCGGAGCCCAGCGTCTCCCCCGCCGCCGTAGCCGACCACCCCTTCGTCGACCTGCCGCCCGGCTTCTGCAACCGGGTCCGCACCGACAACGACTTCCGCCTGGCCGGCATCACCCGCCGCATCGCCATCGAGGTCAACGAGCTGAGCACGATCCCCCGCTACGTCGAGTCCGGCATCGGTCTCGCCGTCGTGCCCCCACTGGCCGCCGAGAGCGATGCCAAGGTAGTGCCGGTCGCCCTCGACCCACCGGCCGAGTCCTGGGTGCTGGGCGTAGCCCGCAGCACCACGAACCCACTCACCCGAGCCGCCCAGGCATTCCTGGACCTGATCGACACCCACATCACCCGCCGCGACCGCTACTGATCCCACAAATCAGCCCGCGCCGCCCCCGACCGCCAGACCGGGCTTGCCACCCTGCGACCGACCGCTCGTAACGGACCCGCCTGGCCCACCCCGTAACTGAACCGGCCATGTCTGGCCGCCTGCCCCGCGGCCCATGACCATCGCTCGTAACGGAACCGCCTCTGCCCACGCCCCGTAACCGGACTGCCCATAGCTAGCCGCCTACCCCGCGGCCCATGACCACCGCTCGTAACGGAACCGCCTCCGCCCACGCCCCGTAACCGGACTGCCCATAGCTAGCCGCCTACCCCGCGGCCCATGACCGACCGCTCGTTACCGGGCAGCCCTGGCCCACAGGCCGCAACCAAGCCGCCAATAACGAACCGCCTGGCCCCGCAGTCCACGACCGACCGCTCGTGACCCACTCGCCAAGCCCCACAGCCCATAACCGACCGCTCGTGACGGATCGCACGGCCCCGCACCCCGTAATCGGGCAGCAATGGCGAGCCGCCTGGCCCCGCAGCCCATGACCGACCGCTCTGACCGGACCGTCCCGGCCCCGCAGCCCGTGGCTGGCCGCCGGCCGTTCAACCCATGAACGACGGCTCGTGACTGGTCGGCCTGCCCCACGGCCCGTAACCGAGCCGCCCGCGGCTGGCCTGCCCGGCCCGCAGCCCATGACCTATCGCCCATAACTGGGCCGCCACGGCCCCACAGCCCATGAATGAGGGCTCGTCACCCGGCCGCTCTGGCCCCCAGGCCGTAACCGAGCCGCCCGCGACTCACCCGCCCGGCCGGCCGGCAACCCATGACCGAGCTGCCACGGTCCCAACAGCCCATGAACGACCGCTCGTCACCGGCCGCCACGGCCCCCCAGGCCGCCCGCGACTCGCCCGCCCGGCCCGCAACCCATGACCGAGCCGCCACGGCCCCAACAGCCCATGAACGACCGCTCGTCACCGGCCGCTCCGGCCCCCAGGCGGCAACCGAGCCGCCGGTGCCCCTGCCCGTAGCCGACCCGCCCGTGACCGGGCCACTCGGTGCCGCTACTCATGACCGGCCGTCCAAAGCCCGCCACTCCGGCCCGGCCCGCCCCACCGGCCGGCACGGCTGACGCTCACCAACCGCCTCGACCGAACTCGCTACTCACCCACCCCGGCGGCCCGGCAAATGGCGTCGCCGGATTCGGCAGCCCGCAGTACGGTGGGCGGCACCCGATGAATGAGGTGAGTGCGGTGCATCCGATCTTGTGACAGCCCCAAAACGGGGCTGCGCGGAGCCGGAAGGTGACCGTTTCATGAGTCGGACCGACAAAACTCGGCCCTGGTGGGTGCAGCTGGTGGATGCGCCGGGGGTGAGTTGCAAGCCTGTGCACGACCATCGCTTCGGGCCGTGCACGCTGCCGAGCCGGGCTGTGCCCCAGCGGGCAGACCGCGGCCGCTGCCACTGGGTGGGCACGGCAGCCTTCAACATGCGGCGCTGTGAGAGCCACGGGCACGTCGAATCGAGCTTCTTCAACCGCCAGGAGCGGCGGCGTGACCGGCACCAGACCCGCCGGGCGCTGCGCGCCTCGTATCCCGCAACGCGTTAGTTCGTCCGCCGGTCACCCGGGCGGCGCCCCGCGTGGCCGGCACAACAACACCCCCCGACCGGAGCCCAGCATGACCGGCGGAACAACACCCGCACGCCCAGAGCCGCGCGCAAGCAGCGAATGAACACCTACGCGACAGCGCCTCGCGCGACCCGGCGAACAGCACCTGTCACCAGCACCCCGCGCGACCACCGGAACAACACCCGCACGAGCGGCTCTCGCGCTAGCAGCACCCCGCGCGACCGGCGCAACAACGCCCACGCGAGCAGCGCCCCACGCAAGCAGCGCCCACGCGAGCAGCGCCCACGCGAGCAGCGCCCCACGCAACCAGCACCCCACGCAACCAGCACCCCACGCGAGCAGCACCCCGCCCCGAGCAGCGCCCCACGCAAGCAGCACCCCGCGCGACCAGCACCCCCTCGCAACCAGCGACCCACCCCAGACAGGGCGGCGGGTCGCGTGGTCGGCGGAGTTGTCGGTCAGAAGCCCAGGATGTCGGCCAGCCACGGGTTGCGGAACGTGCCGGCCGGGTCGTAGCGGCGCACGAGCTGCTCGAAGTCGGCGAAACGCTCGTACCCGGACCGGATCGTCGACGGCGTCTGGGTGAAGACCTTGCCCAGGTGGGCGCGCGGCGACAACGGGGCCAGGCGCTGTTCGAGCTCGGCCACCACGGGGGTCACGGCGTCGGCGTCGGCGATCCAGGTGAAGTGCAGGGCCATGCTGTCGCGGTGGTAGTTGGGGCTCAGCCACAGGTCGTCGGCCTTGATCGTGCGGATCTCGCACACCTGCAGCACCGGGGCCACCCGGTCGCGGATCGAGGCCACGGCGTCGATCGCGGCCAGGCCGTCCTCGCGGGCCACGTGGTATTCGGTCTGGAGTTCCTCGCCGCTGGACGGGGTGAACTCCATGCGGAAGTGGGGCAGCCGCTGATGCCACGGGCCGGGGACGCCGCCCTGCTCGGTGCTGTTGACGGCGGGCATGCCGGGCACCGGGTGGCGCGGACCGTCGGCCAGGTGGGCGCCGTACCAGTCGCCGGTCATCGGCTCGGTGCGCTTCAGCCAGGCGTGGCTGATGTCGAGGCTGGTCCAGTTGGTGAACAGGCTCACGCTGTAGCCGTCGGCCAGCATCTCGTGCAGGTGCTGCTCGACCGAGGCCCGGGGCACGTTGTCGTACACATATTGGCGCAGTTCGAAGGCCGGCT
Organism: Paractinoplanes polyasparticus; assembly: GCF_019710575.1. Lineage (GTDB taxonomy): Bacteria > Actinomycetota > Actinomycetes > Mycobacteriales > Micromonosporaceae > Actinoplanes > Actinoplanes polyasparticus. The sequence goes on from NZ_JAHWFK010000036.1 coordinate 73,481, forward strand.
GGACGTCGACCGTGAGGGCGACGACGACGCCGAGAGCGCCCAGGTTGACGACGGCGCCCGGGAAGTCGGCGTCGCCACGGGACAGCGTGACCAGTTTGCCGGAACCGTCGACGAACTCGATCGACGATACGGCGGCGGCCAGGTTCTGGTTCTTCTCGCCCGAGCCGTGCGTAGCGGTGGCGACCGCGCCGGCCACCGAGATGTGCGGCAGCGACGCCGTGTTGTGCAGGGCCAGACCGTTGTCGTAGAGGTGGGCGGCCAGCACGCCGTAGCGGATGCCCCCGTCGACCCGCACCGATTTGCGGTCGGCGCTGATCTCGGCCAGGCGCGGCAGCTCGGCGAGCGAGACCAGCGTGCCATCGGTGTCGGCCATGCGGTTGAAGGAGTGTCCGCTGCCCAGCACCTTGATCGGCCCACCGCCGGCGACGATCTGCTGCACCTCGTCCACCGACGTGGGCCGGCGCACCTCCCGCGCACCGAAGACGACGTTGCCGGCCCAGTTGGTCACTTGCTCGCTCATGCGACCACCCTAAAACTCCTTCCCGTACGCCGGGCAGCCGTGCCCGGGTGTTCGAAGCGCCCGAATCGGAACCCACCGCGACAACCGCCCATAACACCCACGCGGCCGGGCCCCGCGCGAACAATCAGGTCGATACAGCCGATGCCGGGGTGAGCCGGACGGCCGATGAGCGCGAGCCGCTGAACGACCGGCTCGGCGACCGATGAGTCCGGTCGTTCCGGACGGTCCTACAACCATGACGGTCGTGTTCGCCGTCGGCGCGGGGGTCACCCGGGCCGACATCCCGTGCCTGTGCGCGGCGCTGGCCGACCTGTTGCGCGGTCGCCCGGCACCGGGCCAGGTCGTCTGTGACGTCTCCGAGGCGCAGCCCGACGTGGTCACCATCGAGGCCCTGGCCCGGTTGCGCATGACCGCGGGCCGATACGGCTGGCGCTTCAACACCCGCGGCGCCACCAGCGAGCTCCTGATGGTCTTCAGCCTGATGGGCCTGGGCGGCCTGTTCTTCTCGGGCCGCTACGCGCGCGGATACCCCCCACCGGCCCCGGGGCGAACCGGGGTCGCGGGCGGTTCAGGCGGGGAGGCTTTCGGGCAGGTCGAAGAGCGGGAACAGGCGCTGGGTGTCGAGGAAGTTGTTGATCCCGGCGATCCGGCCGTCTGAGATCTCGAGGACTATCAGCGCCCACGGCACGTGGCCGGGGCCGTGCTCGTCGCGGCGGTATTGGGCGAAGGCGGGCAGGCCGTTGGCCACGAGCGGGATCAGGCGGGAGCCCTCGCAGCCGGCGCCGGTGCCGGACATCCAGGCCGTGATGTCGGCGTGGCCGCGCAGCCACAGCGGCAGCGGCGGCATCGACAGCGTCGCGTCTTCGTGGAGCAGGGCGGTGAGCGCGGTCAGGTCGTACGCCTCGAAGGCCTGCACGTAGCGGGCCAGCAGCTTCTTCTGCTCGTCGTCGGAGGGCTCGAGCACCTGGGCGCCCTTGTCGGCCGCGGCGATCGTGGCCCGGGCCCGTTGCAGGGCGCTGTTGACGCTGGGCACCGACGTGTCGAGCAGGTCGGCCACCTCTTGCGCCGACCAGGCCAGCACCTCGCGGAGGATGAGCACGGCCCGTTGCTTGGGCGGCAGGTGTTGCAGCGCGGCGACGAAGGCGAGCCGGATCGACTCGCGGTCGGCGACCACCTGGGCCGGGTCGGCCACCGCGGCCAGCACGCGCCCGTCGGGCACCGGGCCGACCCAGATCTCGTCGGGCCGGGGCTCGCCCGCATGGGTGGCGTGACCGTCGCCGGGGCCGCCGAGCTCCATCGGCCGGGCCCGCCGCTGGGCGCTGCCGAGCATGGTCAGGCAGACGTTCGTGGCGATGCGGTAGAGCCAGGACCGCAGGGCCGAACGGCCCTCGAAGCCCTCGTAACTCTTCCAGGCGCGCACGAGAGTGTCCTGGACGGCGTCCTCCGCCTCGAAGGCGGAACCGAGCATGCGGTAGCAGTAACCGGTCAGCTCGGGGCGGAACGTCTCCAGCTGGGACTCGAGGGGGGTGGCCACGTCGCTCACGAGTCCGAACCTAGCCCAGGGGTACGACAAGAAAAACCTCTGCGCACACCGATGAGTACTCCGGACGTGCCAGGTCTTAGGGGTGTCGCACAGAGCACGAGACGCCCCGGAGGCACAAAATGACGAACTGGACCCAGGACAACGCCGGCAACGGCCAGTACGCCGAGGTCAACGGAATCAACCTGTACTACGAGTCGCACGGCGAGGGCCGCCCGCTGATCCTGCTGCACGGCGGCCTCGGCTCGGGCGAGATGTTCGGGCCGATCATCGGTCAGTTCGCCGAGGGTCACCGGGTGATCCTGGTCGACCTGCAGGGTCACGGCCGCACGGCCGACATCGACCGCCCGCTTCACATCACGTTCATGGCCGACGACGTGGCTGCCCTCATCGACCACCTCGGCCTCGAGAAGCCGGACGTGGTCGGCTACTCGCTGGGCGGCGGGGTGGCCCTGCAGCTCGCGATCCGCCACCCGGCCAAGGTCGGCCGGTTGGTCGCGGCCTCGGCCGGCATCCGCCGCAACGCCACCTACCCCGAGATCCTCGAGCAGCAGGGCCAGGTGGGCCCCGAGGCGGCCGAGTTCATGAAAGAGACCCCGATGTACGAGCTGTACTCGCGGGTCGCGCCCCGTCCGGAGGACTTCCCCCGCCTGCTCGGCAAGATCGGCGAGGCCATGGCGAAGGACTACGACTACACCGAGGAGGTGCGCAACCTCCAGGTGCCGACGCTGATCGTGGCGGCCGACGCCGACATGTGCCCGCCGAGCCACTTCGTCGAGGTGTTCGAGCTGCTCGACGGCGGCCTGCGCGACGGCGGCTGGATGGGCGAGGGCCGGCCCAAGGGCGGGCACGCGCTCGCCATCCTGCCCGGCCTGACCCACTACAACCTGTTCATGTCCCCGCTGTTCGCCGCGGCCGCCCTGGGCTTCGTCGACGCAGGGGAATGAGCCGGCTCTAATGATGGCCTCAGGTTGATCGGGGAGAATGAGCCGAAACTTCGACTGGAGGAGCGGCCGGCGTGCGGATCATGATCGCGGATGACGAGGCGGCCATCCGTGAGTCGCTGGAGCGGGTGCTCCAGGTCGAGGGCTACGACACCAGCACCGTCGCCAACGGTCTCGCCGTCCTCGACGGGGTCGATGGCGACGCGCCGGATCTGCTGATCCTCGACGTGATGATGCCCCGCCTGGGCGGGTTGGAGACCTGCCGGCGGTTGCGAGCAGCGGGCCGGGATCTGCCGGTGCTGATGCTGACCGCTCGGGATCAGGTCTCCGACCGGGTCGCCGGGCTGGACGCGGGCGCCGACGACTATCTGCCCAAGCCGTTCGCCACCGAGGAGTTGCTGGCACGGGTCCGGGCCCTGCTGCGCCGCCGCGCGCCGGGCGACGACGAGTCGCAGGTCCTGTCGTACGCCGACGTCCGGCTCGATCCCGACCGGTTCGAGGCGTGGCGGGGCGGGCGGTCGCTGCACCTGACCCGGACCGAGTTCTCCCTCCTGCAAGTCCTCGTACGCAACGCGACCCGGGTCCTGACCCGCGACGCGCTGTTCGAGGCGATCTGGGGCTTCGACATGAGCACCACCGCCAACAACCTCCAGGTGTACGTGAGCTACCTGCGCCGCAAGATGGAGGCCGAGGGCGAGCCACGACTGATCTACACGCTGCGCGGCCTGGGGTACACGTTGCGGGAGACTCCGCCGTGAGCAGCGCCGCCGGCCGGGAACCGCTGCGGCTGACCCGATGGTGGCGACTGCAGTCCCTGCGGACCAGGCTGACGATCATCGCGGCGACGGCCATCGCGGTCAGCGTGTTCGTGGCCTTCCAGGTGGCCAGCGAGCTGATGGACCGGAAGCTGCGGGACACCGCCGAGAATCAGCTGCGCGCCGACTCCCGTGTCCTGGCGACGAACGCGGAGCGCGCCGGTCCGGCGCGGGTCGAGCTACCGCCGTATCCCGGATCCGGTCGGCTGGTGCGGGTCATCCTGTCCGACGGCTCGACCCGGACGCCGGCCGGCCAACCCGCGCTGCCCCCGGTCAGCGAGCACGCCGGGCGCGTGGCGCAGGGCGCGTCGACCGACCTGCTGGAGTCGACCGACTGGGACGACGGCTACATCATCTACACGCTGCGGTCCGGCGACGGCGCGGTCCAAGTGGCCCAGCTCGCCGACGACAGCCCGATCAACCAGTTCGGGTTCGGCATGCTGCTGATCGGGCTGTTCTGCGTGATCGGTGGCGCCCTGGTCGGGCGGACCGTGGCGCGGGCCGCGCTGGCGCCGATCGACCGGCTGACCGCCGCCGCGGTCCGCGTCGCGCACACCCAGGACCTCGACGCCGACATCCCGGACGAGGGCGGCGGGGAGATCCGGCGGCTGATCCAGTCGATCAACGACATGCTCGCCGCGCTCCGGGGCTCCCGGCGCGCCCAGCGGCTGCTCGCCGAGGACGCCGCCCACGAGCTCAAGACCCCGCTCACCAGCCTGCGCCTCAACATCGAGCTGCTGATCCGGCTCGATCGGCGCGGCACCCTGGACACTGCGCTGCCGGCGGAGAGCCGGACCCGGCTGCTCAACGATCTCGGCGCCCAGGTGGCCGAGTTGAGCACCCTTGCCGCCGAGCTGACCGACCTGGCCCGCGGTGACATCAACGACGAGAGCACCGAGCTGCTCGACCTCGCCGACGTGACGGTGGCCGCCGCGACCCGGGCGCGTTCCCGCGTGCCCGACATCGAGATCGCGCTCGACGTGACCTCCGTGTGGGTGAGCGGGCGTCCCGCTGCGCTCCAGCGGGCGGTGCTCAACCTCATCGACAACGCCGGCAAGTGGTCCCCCGCGGACCAGCCGGTCCAGGTCCGGCTCCGCGCCGAGGGCGCGTCGGCCGTGCTCGAGGTCGACGACGCCGGGCCCGGCATCGACGCCGCCGACGCTCCGCGGGTGTTCGACCGGTTCTACCGTGCCGGCAGCGCCCGGGCGCTGCCGGGATCCGGCCTGGGGCTGTCGATCGTGCAGCGGGTCGTCGACGCCCACGGCGGCCGGGCCGCCGTCGCCCGCTCCGCACGCGGTGGCGCGCTGCTTCGGATCGACCTTCCGGCCGCGGCCCCGCCCGCCCCGATCGCGCGGCTCACCGCCGGGGAGGACACCGCGGTGCGCTGACCGGCCCCGGCGCGTGGCGCAGGACCGAAGGGCGGCGACTGTCGGGCCCATGAAAAGATCCGGGACGGGCTTGAGCCCGTCCCGGATCTCGTTCGTGCCGCCGCGCTCACCGTTGCAGCGCGGGCTCCTCGTCGTCGGCGAGTGACCGGTGCCTGGCCGGTGGCTCCGCCGGTGGGCGGGAGAGCCGGCTGGGTGCCCACATCCGCCGGCCGAGTAGCAGGGTGAGGGCGGGTACCAGGACCGACCGTACGAGCAGGGCGTCGAGCAGGACGCCGAAGGCGATGAGGAACCCGAGTTCGACCAGCATCACCAGCGGAAGTGAGACGAGGACCGCGAACGTGGCCGCCAGGACCAGGCCGGCTGAGGTGATCACGCCGCCGGTGGCCGAGAGGGCTTTGAGCATGCCGTCTCTGGTGCCGAGGCGCAGGGTTTCCTCGCGGGCCCGGTGGGTCAGGAAGATGTTGTAGTCGACGCCGAGCGCTACCAGGAACATGAAGGCCAGCAGCGGCACCGAGTAGTCGATGCCTTTGAAGCCGAGGATGGTGTCGAAGACGAACACGCTGCCGCCGAAGGCCGCGGCGAAGGAGACGATCACGGTGGCCATCAGGATCAGCGGGGCCACGATGGCGCGTAGCAGCAGCCCGAGGATGATCAGGATGACGGCGAGGACCAGCGGGATCACCACCTTCTGGTCGCGTTTGGTGGTCACGTCGGTGTCGAGGTGCTCCGCGCTCGGCCCGCCGACGATCGCTTCCGCCCCGTTGACCGTGTGTACGGCGGTGCGTACCCGTTTGATCGTGTCGTACTCCGCCGTGGTGTCCGGCGCGTCGGTCGGGTACACGGAGATGTCGGCCCAGCCCCCCTTGGTCTCGCCCGCTTCGGCCTGAGCCACACCGGGGACGCCCTTGACGACGTTGAGGACCCGTTCCTGGTACGCCGCCCGGGTGAAGACCGTCATCGGCTGGCCGCCGAGTTCCGGGAAGTGCTGACGCAGAACGGTGAAGCCGGCGACCGATTCCGGCGTGGACAGGAACTGATCCTGCTCGCGCAGGATGTTGGTGTTGCCCGACAGGCCGACGGTGAGCACGCCGAGGACTCCGAGCGAAGCGAGCGTGGCCACCCACCGGCGGCGGTTGATCGCGGTGCCGAGCCGTCCCCACAGCCCCGGCTTCTGCTGCATGGCCGTGTTGAAGCGGGGGATGGCCGGCCAGAAGATCCGCCGGCCGAGCACCACGAGCAGCGCCGGGAACAGCGTCAGCATGGCCACCAGCGCGCAGAGGATGCCGGCCGCACCGATCGGGCCCAGCCCGCGGGTTTCGTTCAGGTCCGCGGCGAGCAGGCAGAGCAGGCCGGCGACCACGGTGGCCGCGGACGCGATGATGGCCGGCGCCGCGCGGCGTAGCGCGTGCAGCATCGCGACCCGGACGTTCTCGTGGTGGTGCAGTGCCTCCCGATATCGGGCGATGAGCAACAGCGCGTAGTCCGTGCCGACGCCGAACACCAGGATCGTCAGCAGCGCCGAGTTCTGACTGTTGATCACGAGGCCGAAGCCCTTGACGAGCAGGTAGACCGTCGCCATCGAGGTCAACGCGGCCACACCCACGGCCACCAGCGGGACGAACCACAACACCGGGCTGCGGTAGGTGAGGATGAGCAGGATGGTGACGACGATGATGGTGGTGAGGAAGACCTGCACGTCGATGCCGTCGAAGACAGCGTCCATGTCGGCGTCGATCCCTGCCGGGCCGGTCACGTCGAGGTCCAGGCCGGCGGGGCGGTCCTTCGCAGTGTCCCGCATCGGGCCGATCAGGACCGCCGGTTCGCCGTAGCTCGTGCTCACGTTGAGGGTGAACACCATCGCCTTGCCGTCGTTGGAGCGCTGCGTCGCCGGGCCCTCGTCGTCCTCGCCGGCCGGCGGCGCCACCTTCGGCGGGTACCGCTTGGCCAAGGTGTCGTAATGACGCTCGACCGCCGCGCGGTCGTCGGCGGTCACACCGCCAGCACGGTGGTACACGAAGACAAACGTGTTGTCCTCACCACCGGGAAGCTTGTCCTCCAACGCCGCCACCTTCGTGGACTCGGCACTGGCCGGCAGACCATCCACGGCCCTGTCCTTGGTGACCGAGCCCAACTTCCCGCTCAACGGCACCATCACCACCGCCAAGGCCACCCACAAACCGATCACCAACCACGGCACCCACCGACCCGCCAACCGGCCGGTCGGCGCTTCCCCGGGCGGCGCTGCGTTGTCTGCCATCTCCAACCTCCTGCATTCGGATTCCACGCATGTCTGATGCCTGCTGCGTACTTCGTAGTGAGCGAATCTGAGACGACTGTTAATGCGCCGCTCAGGCCGCGTCGCGGACCCGCGGGGTCGGCGAGGTCGAGCAGGAGGCCGCGACCGTCACGCAGCAGAGCGGCCCGGTCCGGACGTCGTCAGTGCGGTGACGACGTCCGGACCGGGCCGCTCAAGAGTCAGTACCCGGGCTCGTAGCCGCGGCTACGACGCGGGCAGGAAAGTCAACGCCACATCGCGGTCGACTCCTGCGGACAGCTGCTCGCCATCCCGGTCATCGACGGACACCTTCAAGCCGGTTGAGCCGGAAGAGCACGGCGTGCACGGCGAAAAGCGCGAAGCCGGCCAGCACGGGCAGCAGGACCGGGTGGACGAATGCCGCCAGCGCCGCCGCGACCAGCGCCACGCCGGTCGTGGCGGCCAAGGCCTGCGGCCTGCCGGCCGCCAGCGCTCCCGCCCGCCGTACGGAATGGGGCGCCGGCGAGCCGGCCAGCCCAACCACCAGAGCAGCGAAACCGGCACCCAGGGCCGCCGCCAGCAACACGGCAGCGACCGCAGCGGCACCGCCCGGAACGTCTCCGCGACGCAGCGCCGCCACGTCGACGACCACCAGCCACGCGGCGGCCAGCACCAGCGGACCGGCGAACAGGCCGGGCACCAGCCGGGTACGGAAATCGAGCAGGCACTCGGCGGCCGTCGGCCACCGCCCGATGCTGAGCAGCCGGTGGAGGGCAGCGCTCCCCGTGCCCAGTGCCGCCCCGGCCGTGACGACGGGCAGGCAGGCCAGGGTCACCAGGATGCCCAGCAACGCCAGGTCGGCGGCGAACCGCAGCGAGTCACGCCAGTCGTGCGGCACGAGTGATCACCCCTTGAGGCCGCTGGTGTTGATGCCCTCGACGAGCAGGCGCTGGAAGGCCACGAAGAACAGGAAGACCGGGACCAGCGACAGCAGCGACATCGCGAACATCGGGCCGACCGCGTTCTCGCTGCCGGAGTCGATGAACAGGGTCAGCGCGACCGGCGCGGTGTAGTCCTTGAGGTCGGACAGGAAGACCAGCTGGCGGAAGAAGTCGTTCCAGGTCCAGATGAACGAGAAGATCGCCGTGGTGACGAGGGCCGGCCGGGACAGCGGCAGGATCACGTGCCGGAAGATGCTGTAGGGCGAGGCGCCGTCGATCACCGCGGCCTCGTCGAGCTCGCGCGGGATGCCCCGCATGAACTGGACCATGAGGAACACGAAGAACGCCTCGGTGGCCAGGAACTGCGGCAGCAGCAGCGGCAGGTAGGGCCAGTCGCCGCCGACCCAGCCGAGGCTGCGGAACAGGATGTACTGCGGGATGATCAGCACGTGCCCGGGCAGCAACAGGGTGCCGATCATGACGCCGAACCAGATGCCGCGCAGCCGGAAACGCAAACGGCTGAACGCGTACGCCGCCAGCAGGCACGAGATCGTGTTGCCGGCCACCGTCAGGAGCGAGACGAGCGCGCTGTTGAGGAAGAAGCGCCCGAAGTTGACGTCGAACTTGTTCCAGCCGTCGGCGAAGTTGCCCGGCGTGAACTCGCGGGGGATCAGCCCGATGTTGTTGACGATCTCCTGCGGTGACTTGAACGACGTGCCCACCATCCACACCAGCGGGTAGAGCACGATGGCCAGGATCAGCAGGAGGGCCGCGAGGCGGAACGGAAACCGCATCACCGCTCCTCGTTGTCGGAGTAGTGGACCCAGAAGCGGCCCGTGTTGAACAGCAGCACCGTGATGGCGCCGATCACGAGCAGGAAGACCCAGGCCATCGCCGACGCGTAGCCCATGTTCAGATCGACGAACCCGGCGATGTAGAGGTTGAGCGAATACATCAGCGTGGAGTCGACCGGGCCGCCGGTGCCGTTGGAGAGCACGAAGGCCGACGTGAAGCCCTGGAAGCCGTTGATGGTCTCCAGCACCAGGTTGAAGAAGATGACCGGCGACAGCATCGGCAGCGTGATGTGCACGAACTTGCGCCACGGGCTGGCGCCGTCGACCGACGCCGCCTCGTAGAGCTCGACCGGCACCTGCTTCAGCCCGGCCAGGAAGATCACCATCGGCGCGCCGAACTGCCAGACGGCCAGCAGGATCAGCGTGGACAGCGCCCAGTCGGGATCGTTGACCCAGGGCAGGCCCTCGATGCCGAAGATCGCCAGGAACGAGTTGAAGGCGCCGTCGCGGTTGAACATGCTGACCCACACGATGGCCAGCGCGACGCTGCCGCCGAGCAGCGACGGCAGATAGAACAGGCCCCGGAAGACCGAGATGCCGCGCATCGTGCGGTTGAGCAGCAGCGCCACGGCGAGCGCGGCAGCCAGCTTGAGGGGCACCGCCACCAGCGCGAACGTCACCGTCACCTGCACCGCGTGCCAGTAGGACTGGTCGGCCGTGAACATGCGCCGGTAGTTCTCGAGGCCGATCCAGTTCGCCTCGGTCAGCGGGATCAGCGGGCTGTAGTCGGTGAAGCTGAGATACAGCGAGATCAGCATCGGGATCGCCGTGATGCCGAGCAGGCCCAGCAGCCACGGCGAGAGGAACACGTATCCGGCCAGGTTCTCCTGGCGGCGGCGGGCCCGCCGCCCCGGCTGCGGGGCAGCCGGAGCGACGGGTGCGGGGCTCAGGGTGGAGGCGGTCACGAGGCGCCGATCGCCGCCTTGGCGGCGGTGACGAACGCCGCCGCGCCCTGCTCCGGGGTCTGCCGGCCGTAGATGACCTCTTCGGCCACGCGGACGAGCTCGGAGCGCACCTTGCTGTGCCCCTGCGGCGGCACGGTGGGCGCGGTGGGCCCGTACCTCTTCCCCAGCTCGTCCATCACCGCGATGGTCTGCTTCATGTTGGGGTCCTCCACCGTCGCGGCGACCTGCTTACGGACGTCGAGGTTGGGCGGCAGGCCCCGGTCGGTGCCGAGGATCTTGCCCGCCTCGGGGTCGTTGGCCAGGAAGTTGATGACGTCGACGGCGATGTCCTTGTGCTCGCTGCCGCGGAAGGCCGACATGTACATCGAGGCGCGAGCCCACTGCGCGCTGGGATTTCCCGGGTACGCGATGAGGCCCAGCTCGTTGTCGGTGCTCTTCTTGAGCTCGGGCATCTGGTTGGCCCAGACCCACGACGTGCCGGCTTTGCCGGTGGCCACCAGCTGCTTGCTCACGTCACTGGCGTTGCCCTCGTGGATCACGTCCGGTGTCGGCGTCGCGCCCTTCTCGCGGGCGCCCTTCCAGAGCGCGAACCACTTGGTGATGTCGGCCTCGTCGAAGCCCAGCTGCTTGCCGGCGTACAGGTCCTTGCCGTTCTGCCGCAGGAAGACCCAGAGCGCCTGATAGACCGCGCTGGCGTCCTGCGTGCCCGGCAGCTTCGCCTTCTTGGTGACGTCGGCCGCCCAGTCGACGAACTCCTCCCAGCTCATGCCGGTCTTGGGCTCGGGCAGGTTGTTCTTGGTGAGCAGGGTCTTGTCGTAGACCAGGCCCTGGGTGTTCTCGCCGAGGGGGACGCCGGCCAGCTTGCCGTCGACCTCGCCGTACTTCAGCAGGCTCTCGGGGAACTTGGTGACGTCGAGCTTGCCGCTGTCCTTGTAGGACGTCAGGTCGAGGGTGACACCGCGACCGGCGTACTCGGAGATGTAGTTGTCGTCGATCTGGAAGATGTCGGGTGGGTTGCCGCCGGCGGTGAGCGTGGCCAGCTTGTCGAAGTAGCCCTGGTTTCCCTGCCAGGTCTTCTTGAACGTGACGTCCGGGTGTTTCTGGGTGTAGAGCGCGAGCGCCTGGTCGGTCAGCTCGGCGCGCTTCTCGGCGCCCCACCAGAAGATCGACAGCTCGGTCTTGCCGTCGCTGCCGCCTCCGTCGTCGCCGCAGGCGGCGGCGCCCAGCAGGAGCGGAACGGTAAGGGCGGCGGCGAGTAGCCGGCGCCGGGTAGTACGTTGAGCGGGCGTGACCGCCCGCGTGATGGGCTCCATGGCGCTTCTCCTTCAGGAAGCGACACCTTCCGGGGCGTTCACGTCGCCCGGGTCCGCAGGGCTGTGCGGACCCGGGCCCCGCCCCGTCGAGTCGCGAATGACCAGTTCGGTCTGCAGGTGGATGTGTGCGGTGGTGCGGCGGTCGTCGCCATGCGCGAGCAGCATGTCGACGGCCGCCCGACCAGCGGCGGCGGTGGGGGTCGCCACCGTGGTCAGCTTCGGGCGGGTCAGTCGGCTGAGCATGATGTCGTCGATCCCGACGACGCTGACGTCGGCGGGCACCCGGGCCCCGGCGGCCATCAGACCTTCGATGAGACCGATCGCCATGAGGTCGTTGTAGGCGAGCACGGCGGTGGCGCCGGCCCGCAGCACGTCCTGGGCGACCGTGAGCCCACCGAACTCGGTCGGCGCGTTGGGGCCGATGATGGTCAGCTCGGCCCCGGCGGTGCGGGCGGTGGCGGCGGCCGACCGCCGGATCTCGCGGCTCGTCCACGACCCGCGCGGGCCGCCGAGCAGGGCGAGATGGCGGTGACCGAGCGCGGTGAGGTGTTCGACCGCCGTGCGGGCGCCGCGGGCGACGTCCATCACGACGGCCGGGATGCCGGCGATCTGCCGGTTCACCACGACCAGCGGCACCTCGCGGCTGAGCTGTTCGATCAGCGTGTTGCTCATGCGCGGGCTGACCAGCAGCACGCCGTCGACCTGCTTGGCCAGGGCGCGCACCACCTCTTCCTCGAGCGCCGCGTCCTCGTTGGTGTCGGCGACGAAGATGTGGTGGTCGTGCTTGCGGGCCTGACTCTCGGCCGCCTTGATCAGCGGCGGGAAGAACGGGTTGGCGATGTCGGCCACGATCAGGCCGATGTTGTAGGTGCGGCCGGTGATGAGCGCGCGGGCGGCCCGGTTCGGGCGGTAGCCCAGCTCCTCGGCGTGAGCCAGCACACGGCTGCGGGTGTTGGGGTTGACCAGATGCGGCGCCGAGAACGTGCGCGACACGGTCGAGATGTGCACTCCGGACGCCCGAGCGACGTCGCGAATGGTCACCGCCATGCCCCGGCCTCCTTTGTGGTTTGTGGCCCCGGTCACGTGATGACAGCCATTAATGCAAGCGGTTGCACAGCTGTCAATGGCGTTGTGTTGCATCCAGATGACAAACGGATGCTTCGGATGCGCTGTTAATCGGGCATATACCGCCGAAACCAGCGCGAGTCATTGACGCGATGGGATCGATAGTCCTAACTTCGCTGCAAACCTTTGCCGTCGCAGAGCCGGAGTGATCATGGCTAGACGCAGAATCGCCGTCATCGGCACCGGCCATCGCGCCGGGATGTTCATCCGCGCGGTCACCGACGACCACGCCGGCACAGCCGAACTGGTCGCCCTGGCCGACGTCAACCAGGCCCGGATGGATGTCCACAACGGCTGGCTGACGAAACCCGTGCCCACCTACCAGGCGGCCGACCTCGCCACCATGCTGGCCCGGGATCGGGTCGACGAGCTGATCGTGACCAGCGTGGACAGCACGCACGCCGGCCACATAGTGACCGCGCTGGAGGCCGGCTGCGACGTCATCACCGAGAAACCGATGACCGTGGACTCGCCGAGCTGCGACCGCATCCTGGACGCGGTCGAGCGCACCGGCCGCCGCGTGCAGGTCGCCTTCAACTACCGCTTCAACCCCGTGCACGAGGTGGTGCGCACGCTGCTGGCCGGCGGCGAGATCGGCGAGATCGGCTCGGTGCACTTCGAGTGGCTGCTCGACGTGCGGCACGGCGCCGACTACTTCCGCCGCTGGCACCGCGACAAGGCCCGTTCGGGCGGGCTGCTCGTGCACAAGTCGGGGCACCACTTCGACCTGGTCAACTGGTGGCTGAGCGCGGCGCCGGCCGAGGTCTACGCGTCCGGGCGGCTGTTCTTCTACGGCGATCAGGGGCGCGGCCGCGGGCAGGCCGACGACCGGTTCACGCTCGACCTCACCGCCGACCCGCGGCTGCGGGCGCTCTACGTGGAGCCGGCGGCCGAGGACGGCTACCACCGCGACCAGGACGTCTTCGCCCCCGGCGTCAGCATCGAGGACGACCTGGCCGTGCTGGTGCGCTACGACTCCGGCGCCACGATGAGCTACCACCTCACCGCGTACGCGCCGTGGGAGGGCTACCGGCTGATGGTCAACGGCAGCAAGGGCCGGCTCGAGCTCGAGGTGGTCGAGAGCGACCACGTCAGCCCGGCCGCGGCCGGCCAGGTCAAGCAGGGCGCCAGCCCCGAGTCCGGGTCGGTGACGCTGACCGTCCGGCCGTTCTGGTCACCGCCGTACGCCGTGGAGCTGCAACCCGTGGACCGCGAGGGACACGGCGGCGCCGACAAACGGATGACCGCCGTGCTGCTCGGCGGCGAGACCGACCCCATGCACCGGTCGGCGACCGCCCATGACGGGGCGCTGGCCCTGCTCACCGGTCTGGCCGCGAACGAGAGCCTGACCACGGGCCGGCCGGTGCACGTGAAGGAGACGAGATAGTGCCCGACCCGATTCTCACCACCGACCTGGCCCGCGAGCTCCACGCGGTGGCGCGCGACCTGCCGCTGATCAGCCCGCACGGCCACGTCGACCCGGCGCTGCTGGCCGACGACCAGCCCTTCGAGGACCCGGCCCGGCTGCTGATCGTGCCCGACCACTACGTCACGCGCATGCTGCTCAGCCAGGGCATCCCGCCCGACCGGCTGGGCGTTCCGCGGCGCGACGGCGGCCCGGTCGAGACCGACCCGCGCGCGATCTGGCGGCTGCTCGCGGCGAACTGGCACCTCTTCCGGGGCACGCCGTCCCGGCTGTGGCTCGAACAGAGTTTCCGTACGGTGTTCGAGGTCGAGACCCCGCTGAGCCGGGACACCGCCGACGAGGTGTACGACGCGATCGCCGCCCGCCTGACCGAGCCGGCGTTCCGCCCGCGGGCGCTGTTCGAGCGCTTCGGCCTCGAGGTGCTGGCCACCACCGAGTCCCCGACCGACGACCTCGCCCGGCACGCCAAGCTGGCCGCCGACGGGTGGGAGGGCCGGGTCATCAGCACGTTCCGCCCGGACGACGTGGTCGACCTGGAACGCGAGGACTGGGCGGCCAACGTCGGGCGGATGGGCGAGCTGGCCGGGGAGGACACCGGCACGTACGCCGGGTATCTGGCCGCGCTGCGCGTACGGCGGCAGGACTTCATCGCGATCGGCACCACGTCGTCCGACCACGGGCACCCGACGGCCCGCACGGTCGACCTCTCCCCCGCCGACGCGGCCAAGCTCTACGACCGGGCGCTGCGCGGCGAGACGTCGGCCGCCGACGCGGAGACGTTCCGCGGTCACATGATCCTCGAGTTCGCGCGGATGTCGATCGACGACGGCCTGGTGATGCAGCTGCACCCGGGCGCGTCGCGGGACCACAACCGGGCGCTGTTCGCCGCGCACGGCCGCGATGTGGGCGGCGACATCCCCCAGGCGACCGACTACGTGCACGCGCTGCGGCCGCTGCTGGAGGCGCACGGCATGGACACCCGACTGCGGGTGGTCCTCTACACGCTGGACGAGACGGCGTTCAGCCGGGAGCTGGCCCCGCTGGCCGGCGGCTATCCCGCGCTGTTCCTGGGCGCGCCGTGGTGGTTCCTGGACACGCCGGACGCGATGCGCCGCTTCCGCGAGGCGGTCACCGACGCGGCGGGCTTCTACAACACGGCCGGGTTCGTCGACGACACCCGGGCCTTCTGCTCGATCCCCGTACGCCACGACGTGGCCCGCCGGGTCGATGCGGCCTACCTGGCCTCGCTGGTCGAGCAGGACCGCCTGCCGTTCGACGAGGCGGCCGAGACGATGGCCGACCTCGCTTACCACCTGCCCAAGCGGATCTTCAAGCTCGAGAAGGGCCCCAGCGCATGACCACCATCACCGGGTTCGAGGTGCACGACGTGCGCTTCCCCACCGCGGCGGCCGGCGACGGCTCCGACTCGATCAACCGCGGCGACTACTCGGCGACCTATGTCGAGCTGGCCACGGACGAGGGCGTGACGGGCACCGGTTTCACCTTCACCAACGGCCGGGGCAACGAGATCACCTGCGATTCCGTACGCGCCATGGCCCCGCTTCTGATCGGGCGGAGTGTCACCGAACTGACCGCGGAGCCGCCCCGATTGCTCACGGCCCACCCTCAGCTCCGCTGGATCGGCCCCGAGAAGGGCGCGCTCCACATGGCGACCGGCGCCCTGATCAACGCCGTCTGGGACGCGCGCGCCAAGGTGGCGGGCAAGCCGATGTGGCAGCTGCTGGCCGAACTACCCACCGACGAGCTGGTGTCGTGTGTGGACTTCCGGCACATCGACGACGCGCTCACACCGGGCGAGGCGGCCGCGATCCTCGACAAGGGCCGCGTGGGCCTCGAGGACCGGCTCGCCGCCTTGCGGAGTGACGGTTTCCCTTCGTACACCACAAGCGTCGGCTGGCTCGGTTACCCCGACGACAAGGTGCGCGCGCTGACCCGGCAGGCCTACGCCGAGGGCTGGCGGGCCATGAAGATGAAGGTCGGCGGCCCGATCGAGGACGACGTGCGGCGGGCCGGCATCATCCGCTCCGAGATCGGCCCGGACGCGCTGCTCATGATGGACGCCAACCAGATCTGGGGCGTCGACGAGGCCATCGCCGCCATGGCCCGGCTGGCCGAGTTCGACCCGTACTGGATCGAGGAGCCGACCCATCCCGACGACGTGCTCGGTCACGCGCGCATCCAGCGGGCGGTGAGCCCGATCCGGGTCGCCACCGGCGAGGTCGCGGCCAACCGGGTCGTCTTCAAGCAGCTGCTGCAGGCCGAGGCGATCGGCGTGATGCAGGTCGACGCGTGCCGGGTCGCCGGCATCCCCGAGGTGCTGGCCGAACTGCTGCTGGCCGCGAAGTTCGGCGTGCCGGTGTGCCCGCACGCGGGCGGCGTCGGCCTGTGCGAACTCGTGCAGCACCTCGCCATCTTCGACTACCTGCGGGTCGGCACGTCCCTGGACGGCCGCATGATCGAGTACGTCGACCATCTGCACGAACACTTCACCGATCCGGTGCGCACCCGCGACGGCCGCTACCTGGTGCCGGCGCAGCCCGGTTACAGCTCCGACCTGCGGCCCGCCTCGATCGCCGAGTTCTCGTTCCCGGGCGGCCCGGCATGGAACTGAATCGGGCGTCCCTCAACAGCGTCCCGGCCGCGAGCCGCCCCCGGATCGCCGCGCCCGCGCCCGGCATCGTGCATCTCGGCGTGAGCGCCTTCCACCGGGCCCACCAGGCCGTCTTCACCGAGGATGCGATGGCCGCGGCCGGCGGCGACTGGGGCATCGTCCATGTGGCGCCTCGCTCGCCTCAGATCGTCGACGCCCTGCGCGACCAGGACGGGCTCTTCAGCGTCACCACGCTCGGCCCGGACGGCTCGAGCACCCGGGTGATCGGCTCGTCGGCCGGGCAGATACTGGCCGCGGCCGACCCGGAGGCGGTGGTGAAGCTGCTGGCCGACCCGGCCGTCACAGTCGTGACGCTGACCGTGACCGAGAAGGGCTACCGGCTCGATCCGGCGACCGGGCGGCTGCTGCTCGATGACGAGTTGCGGGCCGACCTCGAGACCGGGCGAGCGCCGCGTACGGTCCCGGGGCTGCTCATCCGCGGGCTGTGCGCCCGGCGGCGGGCCGACGCGGGGCCGATCGCCCTGGTCAGCTGCGACAACCTGCCGGCCAACGGCCATCGGGTGCGCGGCCTGATCGACACGCTGGCCGTGGCCAAGGGGATCAGCGAATGGGTACGGCAGAGCGTGACCTGCCCCGGCACGATGGTCGACCGGATCGTGCCCGCCACCACGGCCGGCACCTTGGACCTGGCCGCGCGGACGTTGGGCGTGCGCGATCGGGCGGCCGTCAACGGCGAGCCGTACTCGGCCTGGGTGATCGAGGACGACTTCCCGGCCGGGCGCCCGGCCTGGGACCAGGCCGGGGCGGTGCTCACCGACGACCCGCGGCCCTGGGAGACGCTGAAGCTGCGGTCGCTCAACGGCGTGCACTCCGCGATCGCGTACCTCGGCGCGGTGGCCGGCCGGGAGACCATCGCGGCCGCCCTCGAACTGCCCGGACTGGCCGGCGTGCTGCGGCGGCTCATCACCGAGGACATCGCGCCGAGCCTGGTGCCACCGTCGGGAGTGGACACGGTCGCGTACGGCGAGCAGGTGCTGACCCGGTTCGCCAACCCGGCCATCGAGTACCGGACCGTCCAGGTGGCGATGGACGGCTCACAGAAGCTGCCGCCCCGGGTGCTCCACACGATCCAGCAGCGACGCGAGGCCGGCGCCGTGCCCCGCTGGGCGGCCCTGGTGGTGGCGGCCTGGATGCGCTTCGTCCAGGGCGTCTCCGACGAGGGCCGCCCGCTGCCGCTCGACGACCCGCTGGCCGACCGGATCCGGGCCCGCCTGGCCGCCGGCCCATCCACCCCGGACGGCGTGGTGGACGCGCTGCTCGGCCTCGACACGATTTTCAGCCCCGACCTGGCCGAGGACGCCGAGCTGCGGGTCGTCCTGGTGGAATGGCTGACCGCCCTGGAAAAGCACGGCGTCGCCGCCACTCTGGCCGGTGCCTGATGGCTTCGCCGCGAAGAACGCCTCCCCCCGAGACGAGACGTCTCGTCTCGGACGGGGCACCACGGTGACGCCGCGGGTGGCGCTGATCGGCGCCAACGGCCACGGGCGGTGGCATCGGCGCCGTATCGCCGAGTTACGGGCCGGCGGCATCGTCTCGCTCGTCGGGCTGGCCGACGTGCAACCGATCGACCCGGCGCCGGACGTGCCGGCCTTCACCGACCACCGCGAGCTGCTGACCGCGACCCAGCCGGACGTGGTGGTGATCTGCACGCCGCCCCACACCCACCTGCCGATCGCGCTGGACGCGCTGCGAGCCGGCTGCGACCTGTTGCTGGAGAAGCCACCGGTCACCTCGCCGGCCGACCACGAGACGCTGCTGACCGCCCTTCAATCGACCGGCCGGTCATGCCAGGTCGGGTTCCAGGCGCTCGGGTCGGTGGCGTGGTCCCGGTTCCGCGACGCGCTGTCACCCAAGACCACCGGGCTGACCGCGGTGGCGTCGTGGAAGCGTGACGACACCTACTACGCCCGCTCGCCGTGGGCGGGACGGCGGATGGTCGGTGGCCGCCCGGTGGTGGACGGGGCGCTGGTGAACCCGCTCGCCCACGCGGTCATGCAGGCGCTGGCGGCGGGCGCCGCGGCCGGGGCCGGGCGGCCGCGGCAGCTGGAGGTCGAGCGTTACCGGGTGCGGCCGATCGAGGTGGAGGACACCGCGTTCGCTCGCATCACGTTCGAGACCGGGCTGCCGCTGCTGGTCGCTGTCACGCTCGCGGGCGAGGATTTCATCGCGGGCGAGATCGAAGCGCGCGGGCCGGACGGTACGGCGGTCCTCGAATATCCGACCGACCGGCTGGCCCTCCCCGGCTCCGGCCACACCGACTCCGCTCGGCTCGACTCCGGCCTGCCTGGCTCCGAAGCGGCCCGCTCGGACCTGGCCGGCTTCGAGGCGCCCGACTCCGGCCTGATCGAGGTGCCGGGCCGCACTGACCTGCTCGCCGACCTGTTGCGGCACCGCGCCGAGGGCACCCCACTGCTGGTGCCACTGGAGGCAACGGCCGACTTCACCGCCGTACTGGAAGCCTTGACGATGCCCGAAGCGCCCGAGCCGCAGCTGCTGAACTCGAGCACGGTCGCCGTCGAGGGCCCGAACCGCACGATCCCGGGGATCAACGCGCTGCTGCGCCGGGCCGCCGCGGAGCTGAGATTGCCGTCGGAGCTCGGCGTGCCGTGGGCGACGACGCCGTACCGCCGGCGTCTGCCGGTGATGTGAGAGCGACGCCGGCCGCCGGACGGTGCGGGTCGTCGGACGGCAGCCAGGCGTTCGGGTCCTCCAGGCAGAGCCGGTCGACCGAGCGGGTCAGGGCCTCGACCAGCGCCCGCACGGCGGCCCGGGGCTCGTCGCGCCGCGACACCAGCGACCACGTCCAGTAGACGGCCGGATGCTGAATCGGCCGGGCCACCAGGTCGGGCGGCACCGGCGCGGTCTGGCTCTTGGGGTTGTTGACCACCGGGCGGCGCAGTCGGCGTACGTGATCGAAGAACGCGTGGCCGGTCACGCCGCCCTCGGGAACGTCGATCGCGTGGGCGCCGGTCTCGACGGCCATCGACTTCGCCCAGCGGTTCCACGACGACCAGCTGGTCTCGTCGGCGTCGACCAGGACCGTCGCGTCGCGGGCCTCGACCGGCGTGGTGGCAGTGCCGGTGCTGATCGCGTAGAGCCGGTCGGAGCCGAGCAGCCGGGCCTCGAGGCGGTCGTCGATCAGCGTGCTGTCCGGCACCCAGCAGATCGCCAGGTCGAGGCTGCCGTCGGCGACGCGGGCGGCCTGGGCGTGCGAGGGCAGCACCCAGGCGTCGACGACCAGCTGGGCGATGCCGGCGGCGCGCTGCTCGAGGTCGGCCGGGCGCCAGTTCACGTAGCCCAGGCGCACCGGCTCGGAGGCGGACAGGCTTCCCACCGTACGGCGAAGATCGTCGGCCTGGTCGAGCAGCGCCTTGGCCCGGGGCAGCAGCAGGGCGCCGGCCGCGGTCAGCGACACCGAACGGCGGTCGCGGTCGAACAGGCGGTTGCCGAGATCGCGCTCCAGCGCCTTGATCTGCTGCGACAGCGAGGGGCCGGCGATGCGCAGCCGCTCGGCCGCCCGGGCGTAGCTGAGCTCTTCGGCGACCGCGACGAAGTAGCGAAGCTGGCGTAGCTCCATCGGCCCAGCTTAAGGGTCTGGTAGGCGCAGGCTCCCAGCCGGGAGAAAGTCGGTCGTGCCGGTCGCGTCCCGGCGACGGATTCTCGGGTCATGACGAACAACAACAGCAAGGTCGCCGTGGTCACCGGAGCCTCGCAGGGCATCGGGGCCGCCACCGTCGCCGCCTACCGCAAGCTCGGCTGGTCGGTCGTCGCCAATTCGCGCGGCATCACGCCGTCCGACGATCCGGGCGTGCTCGCCGTCGCCGGCGACATCGCCGACCCGGAGGTCGGCCCGCGCGTGATCGAAGCCGGGCTGCGCGAGTTCGGCCGGATCGACACGCTGGTCAACAACGCCGGCATCTTCATCGCCAAGCCGTTCACCGAGTACACCGCCGCCGACTTCGACGCGGTCACCGGCATCAACCTGCGCGGCTTCGTCGCGATCACCCAGCCCGCCGTCGCGGCCATGCTCGAGCAGGGCGGCGGTCACGTCGTCACCATCACGACGTCGCTGACCGACCAGGCGAACAGCAGCCTCGCGTCGGCGCTGGCCTCGCTGACCAAGGGCGGCCTCAACTCCGCGACCAAGGCCCTGGCCATCGAGTACGCGACCCGGGGCGTCCGCTTCAACGCCGTCTCCCCCGGCATCATCAGCACGCCGATGCACCCGGCCGAGACGCACGACTTCCTCAAGGCGCTGCACCCGGTGGGCCGGATGGGCGCCGTCAGCGACATCACCGACGCCATCGTTTTCCTGGAGAACGCGCCTTTCGTCACCGGCGAGATCCTGCATGTGGACGGTGGTCAGAGTGCCGGCCACTGACGAGCTACGGTCGCTGCTGGACCAGTGGCGCAAGGCGATCGGCGACCACCGCCCGGCCGAGGTGGCGTCGCTGTTCGCCGAGGACGCCGTGTTTCAGGGCCTGCGCCCGTTCACGATCGGCCGGGCGGGCGTGGCCGCGTACTACGCCGCCCAGCCGGAGGGCATGACGGTGGCGTACGAGATCGTCGAAACCCGCGACCTCGGGCCGGACGCCGTGCTCGGCTGGGTGAACGCCGACTTCGACTTCACCCGGGCCGTGCCCGGCCGCGCCCCGATCGCCCTCAACCTGACCGTGGTGGCCCGCCGCACCGACGAGGGCTGGCGCCTCGCCCACTATCACGTGTCGCCACGCCCCTGAGAGAAAGGTAGCCGCCCGGCCGTCGTGGATCGGACAGGGCCACCGCTCGCCGGTGGCCCTACGCTGCGAAGATGACGCAGGCGGTGGCACTCACGGACTTTCTCGGCACGACCGAGGCCGGCCGGCTGAACCCGGCCCAGCGGCGGCTGATCGTCGAGCAGGCGCTGCTTCTGGTCGAGCAGAACTACGCTTTGCTGCCGTTCAAGGTGGCCCGCTACGGCATCAATCCGTTGCAGCGCCTGCGTCTGCTGCTGCAACGGCTGGGCCGCGACGGCGACCCGGAACTCGAATGGCGGATGCACCGCGAACTGCTCGACGTCTTCAACTCGCTGCGTGACCTGCACACCCGCTACACGTTGCCGCAGCCGTTCAACGGTGTCGCCGTGTTCCTGCCGTTCCTGCTCAAGGAGTTCACCGAGGACGGCCGCCGCCGCTACCTGGTCAGCCGGCGCCAGGCGGAGCAGGTCGAGCTGGACGACCCGGCGTTCGGATTCGGCGTCGAGGTGACGCACTGGAACGGCGTGCCCGTCGCGCGCGCCATCGAACGGTTCGGCGAGGGGCTCCCGGGGGCCAACGCCGATGCTCGTCATGCCCGGGCGGTGCAGATGTTCACCGTACGGTCGCTGGCCTTCGCCGCCCCGCCCGATGAAGAGTGGATCACCCTGGGCTACCTGGACGCCTCCGGCCTGGCCCGCGAGATCCGGCTGACGTGGAGCGCGACGCCGATCGAGACCGCGGCCGCGTCGTCGGCCGACACGCCGCTCGGCGTCGACGTCGAGGGAGCCCAGCTCGCCCGGCTGCGGGCCGAGCTGTTCGCCCCGCAGGCGCTGGCCGGCCTCCCGGTCGCCCGGAGTCCCGAGATGGTGCCGGTCATCCCCGAGCTGACCACAGTCTTCGAGGCCCGCCGGGTCACCGTGGGCGGCCGCACCGTCGGGCATCTGCGCATCCGCACGTTCATGCCGACCGGCAGCGGGATCGTCGGCTTCGTCCGGGAGTTCGCCCGCCTGCTGTCGGCGCTGCCGCCGGACGGGCTCGTGCTGGACGTGCGCGGCAACGGCGGCGGCGCGGTCGTCGCCTCGGAGCTCTGCCTGCAGGCGCTGACCGCGCGTCCCGTCGAACCCGAGCCCGCCCAGTTCGCGGCAACCGCGCTCAACCTGCGGCTGTGCCGCACCAACGACGCCCTGCAGCCGTGGCTCCGATCGATGGAGCAGTCGCTGGAATGCGGCGCGCCCTACTCGGCCGGCGTCCCGTTCACCGAGCGCGAATGGTTCGAGGCCGTGCCCCAGTCCTACTTCGGGCCGGTCGTGCTGCTGACCGACGCCCGCTGCTACTCGGCCACCGACATCTTCGCGGCCGGCTTCCAGGACAACGGCATCGGACGGGTGCTGGGCGCCGACGGCAACACCGGCGCCGGCGGCGGCAACGTCTGGCAGCTGGGCGACCTCATCGGCGCGCTGGCCGGCCAGAAGGAGATTCCGTTCCGGGCGCTGCCGCTGGGCGCCGGACTGTCGCTGGTCATCCGGCGGGTGCTGCGGGTCGGCGCCAACGCGGGCACGCCGCTCGAGGACTACGGGGTCGTGCCCGACGAACGCCACCACTCGACGCGGCGCGACATCCTGGAGGACGACGCCGACCTCATGGCGGCCGCCGTCAAGCTGCTCGAGAAGTCACCGCAGCGCCGGTTCGACGTCGAGTTGTCGGAGGCCGGGGGCTCGCTCACCGCCGTCCTCTCGGTGCTGGGCCTCGACCGGGCCGACTTCGAGGTGGACGGGCGTCCCCGCTTCAGCGCCGACCTGGGCGGCAACCCCGGGCCGGTCGAGGTGGTCGGTTGCGCCGGCGCCCAACTGGTGAGGGTGCGGGGCTTCGATGCGGGCGAACTGGTGGCGCTGCGCACCTTCGTCCGCCGCGGCGAGACGCTGCGGCCCCTCGAGACGCTCGCCGACTAACTCCAGCCCGCGGGAGCGCCGGCAGGGGCGCCCGCGCCGGACGGCAGCGCGGCGCAGGTTCGCCGGTAGGGCCACGACCCGCCGACGAACGCGTCCCACTCCTCCTGGCTGAGGTTGCGCCCGGCCTGCTCGCAAGCCAGGGCCGCCCAGGACGCCGGGGCGAGATCCCAGAAGATCAGCGCGTCCGGGACCTTGAAGCAGCACGCCGCCGACACCAGCGTGGTCCCGTCCGGGGTGAACGCGAGCGCGCCCGCCCCGTCCTGTTTCAGCGGCGTGCCGAGCGGGGTCCGCCGGCTCACGTCCCACAGCACGACGGCGTTGTTGTAGCCCTGAGCGGCCACCGTGCTGCCGTCCGGGCTCAGAGCGACGGCGGCGACCTGAGAGCTGGGCAGAGTGAGCGGCGCCCCGACCCGGGCCCGGGAGGCGACGTCCCACAGGGCGACGGTGTGGTCCTCGCTGCCCGAGGCGAGCAGCCGCGAGGCGGCGTCGAAGGCCAGCGCGGTGACAGGTCCGGTGTGGCCGGTCAGCTGCTGCCGTACACGCAGCGGCTCGAGGTCCCACAGGGTGATGCGCGCGTCGACGCCGGCGGTGGCGATGGTCCGGCCGTCCGGGGCGACGGCGACCGCGGTCACTCCGCACAGCTCGCAGAAGGACGCGGGCGGCGGCGGGGTGGCTACGGGCGCACCCAGCGGCTGCCCGGTCGCGGCATCCCAGGCCTGCACGCGGCCGTCGGCGTAGCCGGTTATCAGCGTGCGGCTGTCCGCACCGAAGGCGACCGCTGACACGCCGTACTGGCCGCCGGCGGTCAAGGGGCTGCCCCGGAGCCGGCGGGTGCCGACGTCCCACAGCACAGCCTGGCCGTCCACGCCGGACGCCGCGATCGTCCGCCCGTCCGGGCTGAAGGCCACGTCGTCGAGCGCCCCCTCGCCGCCCGAGGCGAGCAGCCCGGCTGCCTCCCGCCGCCGTGCGTCCCAGAGCAGCACCTGGCCCTTGTTCGCGGGCGTGGCCAGCACCGTGCCGTCAGGGCTGAAGGCAGCGTCGCCGAAGCCGTCTCCGCGCGCGACCGTCTGCCCGAGCCGGGGCGCCTCGCGCAGGTCCACGATCACGGAAGCGGCACTGAACGTGCCGATGGCCAGGCCGCGGCCGTCCGGACGGTAGGCCAGCGTGGCTATCTCCCCGTTGTCGCTCGACATGACGTCCGTGCTGGTGCGGGCGGCCAGGTCCCAGACCGTGACCGTCAACGTGTCGACAGCGGCGAGCTGCCGGCCGTCGGGACGGAAGGCCACCTGGGCCACGGCGCGGGAGCTGACCAGCGGTACGCCGTCCGGTCCGCCGCGCCGCACGTCCCACAGCTGGATGCTGCCATCCGTCAGCACCGTCGCGAGGCGGTCCCCGGTCGGGTCGAACGTCACGGTCCGCGGTTTCCCGCCCCAGGGTGCGGTGAGCGTCTGTAACCGGATGCCGCGGCCGACGTCCCACAGCTCGACCCCGCCCGGCCGGGCCACGGCCAGGGTGCGGTTGTCCGCACTGAAGGCGACACCGGAGATATCGGGCCGGCCGGCGGGCAGCGCGCGGCCGGCGGCCCTTCGCGCCCAGACATCCCAGATCTCTATCCGCCGCCCGGCGATCCGTGCTGCCCGCGTGCCGTCCGGGCTGAACGCCTTGACGACACTGTCGAAGGTGTTCCGGGCGATCTCGCTCCCGCCGGCCACGTCGAGGTGGAGCAGCATGCCGTTGCTCAGTGCCACGGCGACGGTCTTCTTGTCCGCGCTGACCGCGACGGCCTCCGAATTGCCGCCCAGTCGCAGGTCGAAGGTGGCGAGTCGCCGGCCCGTGCGCGGGTCCCAGACCAACAGGCCCGAGTTGTTCTGCCCGCTGACCAGTACCGAGCCGTCGGGATGCCAGGCCAGCGCGGCCACCGAGTTCTGGCCGGTCGGGTTGTCGGCCACCAGGGCCCGGGTGGCCGCGGTCCGGTTCTGCACGGCGGCGAGCAGTGCGCTGCGGGCCTCGGCGGTCGGCGACACGTGCATCGCCTGCACGCCCAGCAGCAACGCCCGTTCCGGGGCCGGCTGCAGGTTGACCGTCGACTCGGCGGCGAGCTGACGCGAAGTGGCCAGCCGCGCCTGCTCCTGCGCGGCGGCCCGCCCGGCCCGGGCCTGGTCGCGCTGGTCGGCGGCGATGTAAGCGGCGACGCCGGTCACCAGCAGCAGCAGCGTCAGCACGGCTGCGGCGCCGCGGGCCAGCCACAGCGCGCGCCGGTGCTGGCGGACGTCCTCGCCGATCAGGGCGTCCCGGTCACGCTCGTGCACGGCCGCGGCCAGATCGGCGACCCGCTCCAGGAACAGCGGGTTGTGCAAAGACACGTCCTCGGATTCGTGGGCCCAGCCCAGATCGACGTGGCGGGGTTCGTCGGGGAACACGCCGTGCAGCGCGGGCGGCACAGCGGTGCTGAGGCGGCGGTCGAAGTCGCCGGCGGTCGCGTCCCAGGACAGCCCGCCCTCGGTCAGCACCAGCAGCAGGGTCGCCGGGGACCGGTGCTCCAGCCACCAGCGGACCTCCCGATCGACCCAGGGCGATGCCGCCGCCCGGGGCGACGCCAGCAGGATGAAGTACCGGGAGGAGCTGAGCGCCCGCTCGAGGGATTCCCACAGCGCGGCCGTGGCCGGCAGGCTGGCGTCGTCGCGGAACACGCGCAGCGCCCGCACCCGATACCAGGGCCGGGCGAAGCGGTGCAGAGCGAGTTGCAGCGCCGGGGCCAGCCTGCCGTCGGCGGCGTGGCTGTAGGAGATGAAGGCGTCGTACGCCGGTCCGGGCCCCGATCCGGGCGGGTCGGCACGTCGCGCGAGCAGGCTCATGGCGTCATCGGTACGCCCGTAGGCCGCCCCCGTGCGCGTTGGATCCAAGATCCGACAGGACGCGCCAAATTCCGGGCTTCAGCGCTCGAACGGTGGCGCCGACCCTGCCGGCCGCCCGGAGCTGACCTGGCGCCCCCTGGCCGCGGCATTCGGGCTGGCCATCCTGCCGCTGCCGTTCACTCTGCCGTCCCCGCCCATCGTCTGCGCGTGGCACCAGCGCTACGACACCGACCCGGCACACACCTGGCTCCGCGAGCGGGTCCGGGCCGCGTTCGCCACCGTGCTCACGGGCTGAATCCGGTTGCGTCGCTGGCCGGGCTGATCGGGCTGGTCGGCTCGCTGCCGCTCGGACATCTGGCCGACCGGATCGGCGGGCAACGGCCTGGGTGATCGGCGCGCTGACCGGGGCGGCGGCGTTCGCGGCCTACCCGCAGGCCGGCGGATTCTGGACGTTCCTGCTGGTCATCGCGGCCGAGGCGACGGCCGACACGCTGGCCAACTCGGGCCGCATGGTCTACACGGCGGCGGCCCTGCCGCGGGAGGACCGCGTCCGCACGATGGCGTTCAACCGGGCGTACCTCAAAGTGGGTTTCACGATCGGCTCGGGGCTCGGCGCGGCGGCCCTGGCCCTGGATTCGCGGACCGGCCTGCTGGCGCTGGTGCTCGCCAACGCGGCCGGGCTCGTCCTGAACGCCATCTTCGTGGCGCGGATGCCCGCGGTGGCTCCGCTGCCGGCGACCACCGGCCCGCGGCCCAGCCCCAGGGGTGTGCTGCGCGACCACCCGTACACCGCCCTGGCCGGCCTGTTCGGCGTGCTGTGGCTCAACGCCACCCTGTTCGGCGAGGTGATCCCGCTGTGGGCGATCACCATGACCGACGCCCCGAAACCGTTGCTGGGGGCGCTGTTCGCCCTGAACACGGTGATGGCGGTGGCGTTGCAGGTGCGGGCCACGCGCAGCGCCGACAGCATCGAAGGGTCGACCCGGCTGCTGCGATGGGCCGCGCTGGCCAGCGTGGCCGCCTGCCCCGTGGTAGCGCTGACGAACTCCACCCACGGCTGGTGGACGATCGGCCTGCTGGCCCTGTCGATCGTGCTGGTCACCACGACCGAGCTGTGGATGTCGGGCGCCCAGTGGTACCTGCAGACCGAGATCCCCCCGCCCGACCAGCGGGGCGCCTACATGGGCGCCAGCAAGTCGGTCGGTGGCGTCTCCCGGATGCCTGAGCACTGCAAGCGTCCTACCTCGTTTCGAGCGGGGTGAAGACGGCTTGCGCACGCCTGCGAGTATCCAGCGGTGCTCGTTGTCGTTCTGGCCGTTCTGGTGACGGTCGCGCTGGCCGGGCATCGGCTGATCCCGGGCGGCGGCATCATCGAGACGTTTCTGCCGTGGCTGGGGCTGAGCATTCCGGTGCTGGCCCTGCTCGCTTGGCGGCGGCGACCCGCGGTCACGTTGCCGGCTGTGCTGCTGCCGTTGATCGCCTGGTCCGTCCTGTTCGCTCCGGCGTTGCTGCCGGCGAACGAGGGTCACGACCTGATCGCCGTGCAGCACAACGCGAGCGACGTGAACCCCGACCCGGCCGGCACAGTCCGTGAGCTGCTTCGCGTCTCCCCCGACCTGGTAGCGCTCACCGAGGTGCTGCCGTCAACCCTTCCCACGTACGACGCCGCGTTCGGCCCGGCCTACCCGTACCGAGCCGCGTACGGCACCGTGGCTCTCTGGTCCCGCCACCCCCTCACCGAGAACAGCCCGCTCGACATCCGCCCCAGCGCCTTCGGCCCCGACTGGAACCGGGGACTGCGCGCAGTGGCCAAGACTTCGCACGGCGACCTAGCCGTCTATGTCGCGCACCTGCCTTCCGTACGCATGGGTCTGTCGGGTTTCGCGACCGGCCCCCGGGACGAAAGCGCCGTAAAGCTGGGCGCGGCCCTGAAGTCCGAGCCGCTCGCGCGGGTGCTCCTGCTGGGCGACCTCAACGCCACCGTCCACGACCGGGGCCTGCGCCCGATCACCAGCCGGCTCAGCACCGCCCCGGCGTTCGCCTTCAGCTGGCCGGCGAAGGCCCCTGTCGCCCGGATCGACCAGGTTCTCGGCCGCGGCCTGACCGTGACGGCGCTGTGGTCGCTCCCCCGCACCGGCAGCGACCACCTGCCGATCGCCGCCCGGGTCCGGTTCTAGGAATCCTCACGTCACGTTCGCGGCAGCCGAATGAGGGCGGCTGAGTTCAGGCGCGTCGTCGGAGGGTGGGCTGTTGTGTCAGCGCATGTGGTGGGAAGCCGGTTCGGGCTGGGTGTCGAGGTTCGGGTGAGTCCGGCCGTCGCCGCGCTGCTGCCCGGGTCGTACGGGCGGATCTGCGACATTCGCTATGACGCGACGCGCGGCGAATTGGAGTACGAGGTCCGCTTCACGCCGGCCGACCTGGAACGCTTCTACATCCCCGCGGGCGAGGACCGGTTCTGGTACCGCCCGAACCAGCTCGAGTATCACTCCGGCATCACCGGGTTCGTCGACGATGTGGCGGCCTGAGCGGCTCCTCCGACGTCCTGAACGAGCACGGTCAACGACCGGCTGAGCGTGTCGCCGGGCGGGAGGACCAACGGCTTCTCCCAAGCGAGGGCCGCGCAGACACCTACGTAGCCGTCGGTTCGGACGAACCAGCGGTCGTCGCCGGCCAGGCCGCGGAAGGTCAGCGAATAACGGTCGTCGACGGTCAGGGTCAGTTCGGGGGCGTCGCTGCCGTGTTCGACGCTCGAGACCGCTTTCCCGGCGGGCGGGCAGCGCCAGAAGAGGCCGCCGTAGCCGGCGCCTCCGGTGCGGCCGTTGGTGGCGGGGCTGCCGATGGTTACCGGCCGGCCCGGGGGCGCAGTCAAGGCGTACCGGAAGGAGAGTTCCCACCCGCCGGCTGCGGGCGCGGCGGTGATGTGGCGCTGTTCCGTCAGGACCGTGCGGCCGTTGCCGTCACGCCAGCGCAGGCGCTCGGGGGACTCGTGGCGGATGGTGCCGTGGTCGTCGAGCCAGGTGTAGCCCCGGTCGCGGACGTAGGTGCGGCCGCCCCAGAAGTTCCAGCCGTTGACGTCGGCCAGCGTGACCGAGGCGCCCAGGTGCCACGGGTGGTCGAAGCAGAGCTCGTCCGTGACGACTGTGCCGCCCAAGGTGCGTACGGGATGCAGATAGGGCCTCGGGGCCAGCCGGATGTCGAGCTGGGGGTCGGCGACGTAGGTGGCCACCTCGGTGTCGCCTATCTTCACGCGACGGCCGCCTCGTAGCCGGCGATCGCTTCGGCCAGGACCTCGGGGCCGGGGCGCGACCACACCTCTTCGTGGAAGACCTCGACCTCGACGTAGCCGGTGTAGCCGGTTTCGCGGACCGCCCGGGCGAACCGTCTCATGTCGACGGAGCCGGTGCCGGGGAGGCCACGCCCGAGCAGCACGCCGGACGGGAGCGGAGTGATCCAGTCGGCCAGCTGGAACGACGCCAGGCGGCCCTCGCGGCCGGCGCGGGCGATGCCGTCCCACACCCTGTCGTCCCACCACAGGTGGTAGGTGTCGATGACCACGCCCACCGCTTCCGGCGGATAGGGGTTGGCCAGTTCCAGCGCCTGGTCGAGCGTGGCCACCACGCAGCGGTCGGAGCAGAACATCGGGTGCAGCGGTTCGATCGCCAGGCGTACGCCGGCCGCCAGCGCGTCGGGCACCAGCGCGCCGATCGCGTCGCCGACGTGGCGGCGGGCGCCGTCGATGTCGCGGCTGGTGCCGGGCAGGCCGCCGCTGACGAGCACGAGCGTGTCGGTGCCGAGGGCGGCGGCCTGGTCGATCGCGCGCCGGTTCTCGTCGTACCAGTGTGCCTCGTGGAAGAAGCCGCCCCGGCACAACGACGAGACCGTCAGGCCGGCGTCGCGGACGAGGGCGGCCGCCTTCTCCGTTCCGTACTCGGTGACCTCCTCGCGCCAGAGGCCGACCGCTTGGACACCGGCCGCGGCGCAGCCCGCCACCAGGTCGTCGAGCGGCCAGCGCTTGGTGGTCGCCTGGTTCAGCGAGAAGCCCTTCATGCCAGGCCCACCGTCGTCAGCCACGCGTTGGCGCGGTGCTCGGCCAGCGCGGCGTCCGGCAGCAGCCCGGCCTCGTCGGCCAATCTCATGAGCGTCAGCAGGTGCTGCGGCGACCGGCCGGACTGGGCGCCGTTCACCATCGTCAGGTGGTCCTGGTGGCCGGCCAGCCAGTTGAGGAAGACGATGCCGGTCTTGTAGTGGTAGGTCGGCGCGGCGAACAGATGCCGGGCGAGCGGCAGGGTCGGGCCGAGAATTGCTTCGTACGCCGTGATGTCGCCCTCATCGAGCGCCCGGAGCGCCGCCGCGGCGGGCGGGGCGATGACCGCCAGCACGCCGAGCAGCGCCTCGGAGTGGCCCTGGTCGTCGCCCCGGATCAGCGCCGGATAGTTGAAGTCGTCGCCGGTGTACATGCGCACGCCCGCGGGCAGCCGGCGCCGCATCGCG
This sequence comes from Paractinoplanes polyasparticus, assembly GCF_019710575.1. Classification (GTDB taxonomy): domain Bacteria; phylum Actinomycetota; class Actinomycetes; order Mycobacteriales; family Micromonosporaceae; genus Actinoplanes; species Actinoplanes polyasparticus. The sequence continues at coordinate 104,229 of NZ_JAHWFK010000036.1, forward strand.
ATCTCGTAGTCCGCGTCGAGCAGCGACAGCTTGATGCCGTCGACCCTGTCCCGGTGCTCCTCGATGATCTCGAGCACGGTCTCGCGCCGCCCCCAGTAGCCGGCCAGCGCGGGGTCGAACGCCTCGCCCAGCCAGTGCAGCAGCACCGGCTGGTCCGACTGGGACAGCAGTTCGCCGTACACCCGCTTGTAGTCGTCGGCGTCGCGCGCTGCCGCGGCCAGGTGCCGGCTGCACATGAGCACGGGGGTCGCGCCGGCATCGCGTACGTCGTGCAGCTGTTCCAGGTAGGCCTTGGTGATCTCGTCGATGGTCGCCGGCCCCGGGGGCAGCTGGTCGGTGGCCACGCCGGCCACGATCGCGCCGCCGACCGACCGGGCCTCGGCCGCGCTGCGCCGGATCAGCTCGCGGGTGGCCGGGTAGTCGAGCCCGGCGCCGCGCTGGGCGGTGTCCATCGCCTCGGCCACCCCGAAGCCGTACGACCACAGGTGGTGCCGGAACCGCAGCGTGGTCTCCCAGTCGAGGGCAGCCGGGGCGCCCGGGATGTTCTCGGCGCGCTGGTCGGCCGTGACCGGCGCGGCGGCGTACGCGATGCGGCTCGTGAACGGGCCCTTCGCCCGGAACTCGGCGCCGTGGCCGCTGAACCGCGTCATCGGCCGAGCTCCGGGATCTCGAGGCGCCGGCCCTCGCGCGACGACTGCAGGCCCAGTTCGGCCACCTGCACGCCGCGCGCGCCCGCCCACAGGTCGCCGGTGTAGGGGCCGTCCTCGGCGACGTAACGCAGGAACTGTTCCCACTGCGCGCGGAAGCCGTTGACGAAGACCTCGTTGTCGGGCACCTCCTGCCACTGCTCGCGGAAACGCTGTGCGGTCGGCACGTCCGGGTCCCACACCGGTTTCGGCGTGCCCGCGCGGGGCTGGATGCGGCAGTGGTGCAGGCCGGCCACCGCGCTGCCGTGCGTGCCGTCGACCTGGAACTCGACCAGCTCGTCGCGGTTGACCCGGACCGCCCAGGACGAGTTGATCTGCGCGATGACCCCGCCGTCCAGCTCGAACAGGCCGTACACCGCGTCGTCGGCGGTAGCCGCGTAGGGCTCGCCGGACTCGTCCCAGCGGCGGTCGATGTGGGTGACCGAGCGGGCGGTGACCGCGTTGACCGGCCCGAAGATCTGCTCGAGCACGTAGTGCCAGTGCGGGAACATGTCGAGCGTGATGCCGCCGCCGTCGGCCGATCGGTAGTTCCACGACGGCCGCTGCGCGCCCTGCCAGTCGCCCTCGAAGACCCAGTAACCGAATTCCCCGCGTACGGAGAGCACGCGCCCGAAGAAGCCGCCCCGCACCAGCCGGTGCAGTTTCTGCAGGCCCGGCAGGAAGAGCTTGTCCTGCACCACGCCGTGCTTGATGCCGGCCGCGTCCGCCTTGCGGGCGAGCTCGACGGCCTCGGCCAGACTCTCGGCCACCGGCTTCTCGGTGTAGAGGTGCTTGCCCGCCTCGATCGCCGCGTGCAACGCCTTGACGCGGGCCGAGGTGACCTGGGCGTCGAAGTAGATCTGCACGTCGGGACGGGCCAGCGCGCCGGCCAGATCGGTGGTCCAGTCGGTGAGGCCGTGCTGCTCGGCCAGCGTGCGCAGCTTGGCCTCGCTGCGACCGACCAGCACCGGCTCGGGCCACAGCACAGTTCCGTCGCGCAGCGGCAGGCCGCCGTCGGAGCGGATGGCCAGGATCGAGCGGATCAGGTGTTGTCGTAGGCCCATCCGGCCGGTGACGCCGTTGAGGACGATGCCCAGGGGGGTGCGATCCATGTCTTCGTTGCCTCCGGCCGAGTTGAACACCTTGAGGTAAGCGCTTTCCTGATACCGTACGGGGCGTGCCGCCGGGCGGGCAAGACCGGCGGCGGTATCCTCGGCTTCTTTGGATCTCGGCGGGGGGGTGCACGTGGCGACCTTGGCGGACGTGGCACGCCGGGCCGGAGTGTCCACTGCGACGGCATCGCGGATCATCAATGGCAGCTCGAAGCCGGTGACCGACGAGCTGCGCACCCGGGTGCTGGCGGCGGTGGCCGAGCTGCGCTACGTGCCCAACGCGCACGCCCAGATGCTGGCCCGCTCCAACCGCAACGCGGTCGGCGTGCTGGTTCACGACGTGTCCGACCCGTACTTCGCCGAGATCACCCGCGGCCTGCAGCGGGTCGCCACCGCTCACGGCCGCCTGGTCATCATCTGCAACACGTTCCGCGAACCCGCCCGCGAACTCGAGTACATCGACCTGCTGCACGCCCATCAGGTCGCCGCGATCGTGGTCGCCGGCTCGGGCTATCTCTCCTCGGACGCCGAGACCGAACTGCACGAGCGGATGGCCGCCTTCGAGACCACGGGCGGGCGCATCGCCGTGATCGGCCGCCACTCCCACACGTCCGACGCGGTGCTGCCGGCCAACGAGGAGGGCGGCTTCCTGGCCGGCGAGCACCTGTTCGAGCTGGGTCACACCGCGGTCGGCGTGATCGCCGGCCCGGCCGCCCTGACCACCACCGCCGACCGCCTGGCCGGCCTGCGCCGGGCGGCCGAGGCCCACGGCCGCACGCTGCGCGTGGTCCACGCCGACTTCACCCGCGACGGCGGCGAGGCGGCCGCGACCAAGCTGCTGGCCGACGAGCCGGACCTGACCGCCGTGGCCGCCCTCAACGACTCGATGGCGGTCGGCGCGCTCTCGGCCATGCGCACGTGCGGCCGCAATTTGAGCGTGGCCGGCTTCGACGACATGCCGATCGCCCGCGACGTCACGCCGGCGCTGACCTCGGTGCGACTGCCGCTGACCGAACTGGGCGAACGAGCCATGCAGCTGGCTCTCGACCCCCCGCCACCGGGCTCGCCGCCGCGGGTCGAGCACATCCGCGCCGAGCTGATCCGCCGGGAAAGCACCTGGCCCGTCTCTTAGGGACTGCTTCGTGGCTGCTCGTCACGGCCCGCAGTAAGTACTGGTCCGGACTTTCGGGTGCACCACCAGACGATCGCGGTCATGACGACGACCATGAAGGTCGGGACGAGCTGGTACGGCGAGCCGACTCCGGCCGAGCGGTCCTGCGTCGCGCTCCCGAGATCTATCCGCAGGGCCGTGGCCACGAGGAACGTGAACGTGTTGAGTACGGCGTGGAGCATGACCGCGACCTCGAGCCCGCCCGTGCGCCAGGTGATGACGGCCAACCCGGTCCAGAGCACGAAATACCAGGCGATGATGTACGGATCCGTCGCGCCGTGGACGGCCGTGAAGAGCACGCTCGAGACCAGCACCCCGGCGACCAGCCCCGCTCGTGGGCTGCGTGTCCAGCTTCCGATGACACGGAACATGAGCCCCCGCACGCCGTATTCCTCGCCCGCGGATTGCAGCGGGGTGAGGAGCACCGTGGCGATGAAGATGGCGACGAGGTCGGTCTGCGACCAGGGGGCCTCGTCAACCGGCGTGAGAGCTCCGAGGACGTTGACGACCAGCCAGGCCGGGCCGAAGACGAGGAGCGATCTGCCGAACAGGTCGAAGCGGAACCGCGACGTCACGGAGTGCAGGGATGCACCGGGTACGCCGTAGAGCCACCGCTGGACGAGCATGCTCCACGGCAGGAGCAGGCCCAGCGCGATCATGGAACTGGCATGGGAGAGCGGCGTGTAGTCGGTGCCGCCCACGATCGGTGGGGTCTTTCCCATCTGCGCGTCGATGAGCGCAGCGGCCCGGCCGATGACCGTCGGGAAGATGACGAGCCCTGCCAGCAGGAGAACGATCGCGAGGATGCCGCGACCGATCCGGCGCTTGTCTCCTGCGAGCACCCGGTGGTATTCCACTCCGGCGGGAACTGACGGGCCGTTGCGGGGTTCGCCCGGAGTGAGTAGCCAATTCGGCCTGGTTGTCGTGGTCATGGCTTCCTCTGATCGGTCGTTGTTTCCCGGCTTGGTGTCGTTATCTCCCGGCTTGGTATCGCTGGCCCGGCTTGGTGTCGCTGGCCCGGCTTGGTGTCGCTGGCCCGGCTTGGCGTCGCTGGCCCGGCTTGGTGTCGCTGGCCCGGCTTGGTGTCGCTGGCCCGGCTTGGTGTCGCTATCTCCCGGCTTTGTCGAGCACGGTGTAACGCAGGCGAAGTGCCCGCTCGGCGCTGGCGAGAGCGGCCCCGACGGCGAGGGCGAAGTTGAGCCAGACATGGAGGTGGACCGGCGATTCGAAGCGCCCGACGCTTTCGGCGATCGCGGGGATGCGCGAGAGCGGTTCGGCCAGCTGCAGCAGGTTCAACCCCACGCCGATGAGCAGCATCAGGACGGAGAGAAAGCCGATCGAGCGACTCAGCCCCGGATGCTCGCGTTCGACGCGGGCACGGCGCCCTTCGGCGGACTTCGGGTCGGGGACGAGCTGGTGCTCGGCGCCGGCGGTGGTGACGTAGTGGCTGCGCTTGACCCCGAAGGTGCTGATCGCCACCTCGATGGTGCCGCCCTCGACGGGGAACGCTGCCGGCAGCTTCGACTCGGCGTGGTGTCTGCCGTCGAGGTACAGGTGCGCTCTTGCCTTGCCGCTGCCCGTGTCTGCCCGGTACGGCAGGTCGACGGCATACACCGTCTGCCGACCATCCGGATGGGTCAGCGGTAGGTAGAAGAGGGCGCGGGTGACCGACTGCCACCAGCGGAGGGGTTTCAACGCCCGCCCGTCCCCGCCCTTGATGCGCCCGACGGCCCGCCGTTGCTGCCATTCCTTGATCACGTTTCTTCGCCCCGCTCCCGATCACCGCCGTCGCACTAACACGCTGTACTAGTACGAAGCTAACACGGCGTACTAGTACGATGTAATAGGAGGTGGCACATGACACAGGGCGACAAGAGCACCGGCTCGCGGGAACGAATCCTCACGGCTGCCGCGGCCATGCTTGCGGAGGATCTGGCGGCGCGGCTGAGCGTGCGCGCGGTCGCGGCACGCGCCGGGGTGAGCACGGGCTCGCTCAGGTTCCACTTCCCGACCCAACGCGCGTTGCAGGACGCCGTCCTGGCCAGGATCTACGGCCATCTGCTCCGGGACGACCCGATCCACGACCGATCGCTGGCCGCCCGGGATCGACTGGTCAACTGTCTCCGGCAAGTGCTCGCCCCGGCCGGTGTCGGAGAGCAGGCACGTGAGGCGTGGACCAAGGCGTACCAGGCGTATATCGCGTCCGACCCCACCGAGGAGGTGCGCGCGGCCTATCTCGCCTTGGAGCGGGGCGGCTGGGGGCGCGTCGAGTACTGGCTGACGGTCCTCGCCGACGAAGGCGCACTGCCCAAGGAGGATCACGCTCGCCGAGTGAAATTCCTGCTGACCGTCCTCAACGGACTTTCGATCGAACGAGCCCTGCCGGCCGAGGACTCGATCCTGAAGTCCGAGACCGAAACCCTCTACATGGCCGTCGACTGCGTCCTCAGAGAGACATGAGTACGTTTTCGGCAGGCTCATAGTCCGCAGGCTCACCGTTCGGCAGACTCATGGTTCGGCAGGCTCATATTGAGGTGAAATCATGGCGGCGCCTTTGGGCCGCGGCGGCCCCGCCTTCAATCCCCCGACCACAGCCCGCTCGGCGGGGACGGAGCCGGAGACATCGAGTCCTGAAGCACCTTCGCCGAGCGCGAGGCGGCCGGCGGCTGCGCTCCACCCACCTCGTCGGCTGAGCGCTGCCTCGGTACAAGGGATCGGCCCATTTCCGCACGCCCGGCCGGGACGTCGCCCTGGCCGCGGCCGCCCGCAGCGGCGACCCGCTGATTTCGGCTCGCTTCGTTTGCAGATCATGGTGGTGGGCTGGAGTTACTTCCCAAGAGCCCGGCGGAAGTTTGCAGTGGCCGTCCGGTGCCATTGACGTGGGCCGATGAATCGACCTACCGTGCCGCAGGAAAGGCCTTACCTGAAGGCTTTTCGATCGCTCGGAGGGGATACGGCATGCGCAGACGGACGTTTCTGGGGATCACCACCGGGGCCGTCGCGGCCGCGTCGACCCTCGCCGGGCGGGGCGCATCGGCGTCGCCCGCACGGGCGGGCAGCTTTGCTCCGCACGTCGTGGTGGCGGCCGACGGCAGCGGGGACTTCGCCGGGATTCAGGAGGCGGTGGACTCCGCACCCGCGGGGAATGCGTCGGCCTTCGTCATCGGGGTCCGGCCCGGTACGTACACGGGAAGGATTGTCATCGGGGCCGACCGGTCGCTAGTCACGATCGCCGGGCTCGGGCGGCGGCCGCAGGACGTGATGATCGCGGACGACCGGGCGAACGGAACGCCCAACCCGGCCGGCGGCACCTGGGGAACGACCGGCAGCGCCTCGGTCACAGTGGACGGAGCCGGATTCCGGGCGCACAACCTGACTTTCGCCAACCTCTTCGACGAAGCGGCCCACCCGGAGATCACCAACCGGCAGGCCGTCGCCGTGCTGACCCGGGCCGATCGGGTGGCGTTCTCACGGGTGCGGTTCCTCGGAAATCAGGACACCCTTTACGTCAACAGTCCGGCCGCCACGACCGTCGCCCGAGCCTACTTCCGGGACTGCTACGTCGAGGGCGATGTCGACTTCATCTTCGGACGGGCCACGGCCGTCTTCGACCGGTGCCGGGTGCATTCGCTCCATCGCGGGACCACACCCAACGGCTATGTCACGGCGCCGAGCACCGACATCGCGAACCCGCACGGCTTCCTGTTCACGCGGTGCGCCCTCACCTCCGAAACTGCGCCCGCAACCGTGTTCCTGGGCCGGCCCTGGCACCCCAGCCAGGACCCGAACGCGATCGGCCAGACCGTCATCCGCGACTCACGCATCGACGCCCACATCGGAGCGACGCCCTGGAGCGACTTCGGCACCTGGCCGTGGCGAGAGGCGCGCTTCGCCGAATACCGCAACTTCGGACCCGGCGCCCCGGTGACCCCCGACCGGCCCCAACTCACCCCGGCCGAGGCCGCCACCCAGACCGTCCCCGCCTTCCTGCGCGGCCCGGACGGCTGGTCCCCCGACCGCCACCACTGACGACCCGGCGTCCACCACAGCCCCGCCCGGCGGGCACCCCCCGACCGGCACCCTACGACCCACGACCCACGACCCACGACCCACGACCTGCGACCTGCGACCTGCGTCCTGCGTCCTGCGTCCATGGCCCAGGGCATTCGACCCGCGCCCCACAGCCCACGAACCCACGACCTGCAACCCGCGACCAGCGCCCACCAACCCACGACCTGCAACCTGCGTCCGCCGCCCACGGCACTCGACCCGCGCCCCACAGCCCACGAACCCACGACCTGCAACCCGCGACCAGCGCCCACCAACCCACGACCTGCAACC
>NZ_JAHWFK010000037.1 GCF_019710575.1 Paractinoplanes polyasparticus
TGCGTCCGCCGCCCACGGCACTCGACCCGCGCCCCACAGCCCACGAACCTGCGCCCGCGGCCCACGGCCCACGGCCCTTGACCCGCGCCCTGCGCCCTGCGCCCTGCGACCGGCGACCGGCGACCCGCGACCGCACCCCTGCGACCCGCGACCCGCGACCGCACCCCTGCGACCCGCGACCCGCGACCGCACCCCTGCGACCCGCGACCCGCGACCGCACCCCT
>NZ_JAHWFK010000038.1 GCF_019710575.1 Paractinoplanes polyasparticus
GCGACCCGCGGCCCGCGACCGCGCCCTGCGCCCGCGACCTTCGAGCAGGGCTCTGCAATCTGCGAGCAGGGCCCCTGCGACTGGCGCCGCCGAGGCCTCGAGCTGCTGGCCGGCGGCCGCTGCAAATTTCCTGCGTTGTTCATTTCATTGACGAGCATCGGCGGTCGTGTGACCGTGGGCGGCAAGCGCTTTCCCGCATGTCACAGCGGTGTCACCGACCGCCGGAAGGAACTGCCATGCCTCTCTTCCCCGTGGCCTCGCTGGCTACCGCGGCGCTGTTCGCGTTCGCTCCGCCGGCTGCCGGGCCGCCGACGACGAACGTAGGGGGTGCGTCCGGCGGAGCGCCTCCGGCCGCTCTGCAGCTCGCGCGGCAGGGCATCGGCGCCGGTGACGGGTGGGCGTCGGCGGCCGCTGGCACGACGGGCGGCTCGGCCGCGGACGACGCGCACGTATTCGTGGTGCGCAGCCGGGACGAGCTGGTCGCGGCCGTCGCCGGGAACACGCCGAAGATCGTCCTCGTCTCGGGTCGGATCGACCTGCGGGCGGGCCGGACGTGCGACGACTTCGCCGATCCGGACTACTCGCTGGACGCTTTCCTGGCCGCGTACGACCCGGCCGTCTGGGGCCGGGCGGCCGAACCGACCGGGCCGCTCGAGGACGCCCGAGTCCGGTCGGCGCGCGCCCAGGGCGACCAGATCCGCGCGGTCGTCGGCAGCAACACGACAATCGTCGGGATCAACGGTGGGCGGCTCGATCACGGCAGCCTGGTGCTCACCAACGTCAGCAACATCATCGTGCGGAATCTCGAGGTCACCGACGCGGCGGATTGCTTCCCGGCGTGGGATCCGACCGACGGGGCGGCCGGCAACTGGAACTCGCTCTACGACCTGGTCTCGCTCAGCGGCGCGACGAACGTGTGGCTCGACCACAACACGTTCAGCGACGGCAACAACCACGACGCCGACCAGCCGCTGCGCTTCGGCCGGCCCTACCAGGTGCACGACGGCGCGACCGACTTCATCCGCGGCTCGGACCTGATCACGGTCTCCTGGAACGACTACTACGACCACGACAAGACCATGCTGATCGGCTCGACCGACACACCCGGCGTGGACGTGGGCAAGCTGCGCGTCACCGTGCACCACAACCGCTTCGGCAATGTCGTCCAGCGGGCCCCGCGCGTGCGGTTCGGCCAGGTCGACGTCTACAACAACCTGTACGTGGCCACCGACGAGGAGTACAGCTACTCCCTCGGTGCAGGCGTCGAGTCGAGCATCTACGCCGAGAACAACTACTTCCGGCTGAGCGCTGACGTGCCCGCCTCCGACGTCATCGCGTACTGGAAGGGCACCCGGATCACCGCGATCGGGTCGCTGGTGCAGATCTCGGGGCGCACACCCCAGCCGGTCGACCTGGTCGCCGCCTACAACGCCGCCCACGACCCCGACCTCGCCCCTGACGCCGGCTGGACCCCCACCCTGCGCACGCAGGTCCACCCCACGGCCGCCGTCCCGGCCGTCGTCAGTGCCGGGGTGGGCATCCGCCGCATCCTGCGCTGAGGCGGGCACGGACCGCCCACCACGCCGCACGGACCGAGTACCACCGCCGTACGGATCGGGCGCTGCCGCCGCACACCGTCCAGCGCCGTCGCACGGACCGGACGCGGCTGCGGCGGCGGGCGGCAATCGACGCGGCGAGGCCGGGAAATTTAGCAAAACGACGCAGGTCAGGGGCCGGATCGCGCGAGGGCGAAAATGGCTGTTCGCCACTCGGACGAGGTGGTGAACAGGCACGCTGAGGGCATGCAGATCGGCGTGATCGGGGCAGGACAGCACGGCGCGACCCTCGCCGAGTGGTGCGTGGAGGGTGGCCACGATGTGGCCGTGACGTCGCGGCACCCGGAGCGGCTCGGCGCGGTGGTCACCCATCTCGGCGGGCACGGTACGGCGCTGCCGGTGGCCGAGGCGGTCGACTTCGCCGACGTGGTGTTGTTCGCGCCGAACTGGGAGTCCGCGCCCGAGGCGATCGAGCTGGCCGGCGCCGCCCTCAACGGCAAGATCGTCATCGACGCGACCAACCCGGTCGGACCGCTGCCCGGCGGGGCGGCCAGCGGGTTCGAGTCGCTGATGCAGCTCGCGCCCCAGGCGCACTGGGCGAAGGCGCTGAACACCCTGCCGACCAACGTGCTGCAGCACCGCCGCGGCCACGACCCGCTGCTGGCCGAGTTCGTCTGCACCGACCTGCGCGACGCCCGCCAGGCCGCGGCCACGATCATCCGCGACATGGGCTTCGCGCCCTACTACGCGGGCGGCGCCCAGGCGGCCCGGCTCCTCGAGCCCGGCGGCCCGCTGCAGCAGACCGAGGTCGACGTCTTCCACGCGAAGGACGTTCTGGCCGAGGCGCTCACCCTGCGCCCGTGACAACCGCCGATGCGGCCACTCCCAGACCGGGGTGACGAACACCCCGGCGGCCGCTTCCAGCACCGTGAAGGGGTCACACGTCGACGGTGACGAAGGCCTTTCCGCTGGTGTTCACCACGCGTACGGATTGGACCTGTGCGGGGTCGATGAGGGCGCTCCCGTTGAGCGTCGTGCCCCCGGACTCGCCGGCCGGTGAGACCAGCCAGCTGCCGGCGAAGGCCGTCGAACCGTCGCGGCCGACCACTTCGAGCACACACTTCTCACCGGCCGGGATGCCACCGACGGTGGCCGTCACCCGTACCCAGCCGGCCGCGGGCGTCACCGCCACCTGCATCCGGGCGCCGGTGGCCGCGTCGGTGCCCGACCCGAGCTGGGCGCCGGCCGGTACCGACAGGGTCGCGGAGGGCTGGGCGACCGGCGTCGACTCGGGGGCCGTGCCCCGCCCGACCAGCACGCCGCCGCCGATTGCGAGGACGACGGCCGCGGCGGCGATGGACGTGACCGTGGCCAGCCGGCGGTAGCGGCGACCGGACGACTCGCGGCGCACCTGGCGCAGCGTGCGCTGCAGAAGCAGGTCGGCGTCGTCGGGCGGGCCGTCGAGCAGCATCTCCTCGGGGACGCCGCCCAGCTGGTCGGACCACTGGCGGAGCGAGTCACGCTCGGCGCGGCACTCGGCGCAGCCGGCCAGGTGCTCGTCGGCCTCGGCCTTCTCGTCCTCGGAGAGCATTTCCAGCAGGTAGCCGGCCAGGTCGACGTGGTCGTTGGTCGGGTTCGCCCTTTCCGGCGTAGTCATGATGCCAACCGTTCCGTGCCGGCCTCGCGCAAGGCCCGCAACGCATAGAAGGACCGCGATTTCACTGTGCCCGGCGGGATGCCGAGCACCTCGGCCGCCTCGGCCACCGTGTTGCCTTTCAGATACACCTGTTCGAGCACCTCGCGGTGCTCGGTGGAGAGCCGGCTGAGCGCGTCGACGACAACCATCGACGTGACCACCTGGTCGGAGTGGTCCTGCTCCACCGCGGCGTCGGGCGGGCTCTCGGCCACCTCGGGGGGCCGGCGGTTCCGGGCGCGGATCTGATCCAGGACGATGTTGCGGCAGACCGTGAGCAGCCAGCCCCGCACGGACCCCTTGCCGTTGTTGAGGCTGTCGGGGTGCCGCCAGGCGCGGACCAGCGCCTCCTGGACCACGTCCTCGGCGGCGGCGCGGTCGCGGGTCAGCTGCGTGGCGTACGCGAGCATGGCTCGTCCGTGTTCCTGGAACAACGATCTGACCAGCGCCTCATCGGCCACCTCCCGGTGCGGTCTCTGTCTGCTCGACGGCATCCGTCTCTCTCCCCGCGGCACTCTTTCCCGTGCCGTCTCCTTCGCAGGCTTGTGACGACATCGATGAAAGTACTGTGCTGCGGCTACCGGGAATACGTGCCCCTGGGCCTCCGCGGATCAGATTCTCGAGAAAGTGGCACATCCCGGTGAACCGCTGCGAGAGGCCCGGCGTGTGGAGGTCATCCCCTTTGGACGGGCACCACCGGCACGAGATGGAGCTAGCCATGATCAAGCGGAGCAGGACGATCTACGCCGTAACCATGCTGGCCGCTCTGGCGAGTGTCGCAGCGTGCGGCAGCCAGGCCGCGCCGACCGACGCGGCGGCCGATCTGCCGGTGCCGGTGGCGGTGCAGCAGTCAGCAGCCCCGCTCAACCCGCAGGGCCCGGGTGAGCTGCCGGAACTGGCGGGCGCCGAGCCGCCGGTGGCCGAGGAGACGCTCCCGGCCACCGAGGAGGCACAGGCGCAGGAGGACGAACAGGCCGCTCCGGAGCCCGCGGCGTCGCCCACGGTCGCCAAGAAGCAGCGGTGGGTCAAGATCTTCAGCGGCCCCTCGCAGCAGGACATCATCCCGCCGAAGTCGCGGACGGACGGCAGCAAGACGGTCGAGCTGAACACCACCGACAACGAGCAGATCGGCACGTACGTGACCGACGGGGCCGGGCGGACGCTCTACCGGTTCGACAACGACACGAACAAGCCGCCGAAGACCAACTGCAAGGGTGACTGCGCGACCGCCTGGCCGCCGCTGCTCATCCGCTCCCCCGGCAAGATCTTCCCGGACGGCGTCGACCCCGAGATCGTCGGCTTCGTCGAGCGCGGCGACGGGACGTGCCAGGTGACGATCAACGGCTGGCCGGTCTACTACTTCGTCGCCGACGCCAAGGCGGGCGACATCAGCGGCCAGGGCCTGAACGGCAAGTGGTTCGCCATCAAGCCGGACGGCGGCAAGACCGCGGCGACACCCGGCCCACTCGCCTCGAGCGGCACCAAGTAGAGCCGACAAAGCCAGCAACGCACATCGGGGGCGCGCCCGGCGGTTCAGCAACCGCCGGGCGCGTTTTTGCCCGCGCGCCGCCACTCCGGCCCGGGTGAAGCGCGCGCCGCCACTCCGGCCCGGGCGGCGAAGGCAACCCGATAACGTGGCCCGAATGGATCGAGATCTTTCCGGCGTACGCGATCTCGCCGCCGACCTGGCCGTGCGGGCCGGCCGGTTGCAGCTCGAGCGGCGCGACACCCTGCGCGTAGGGGCACCCAAGGCACACGCCAACGACGTCGTCAGCGACGTCGACATCGCCAGCGAGCGGCTGATCGTCGAGGCGATTCACGCGGTCTGGCCCGACGACGCCGTGCAGGCGGAGGAGGGCAGCAGCCGGGCCGGCGCCAGCGGCTGGAACTGGGTGATCGATCCGCTCGACGGCACCCGGAACTACATCAGCCGTACGGGACCCTGGTCGGTCTGCGTCGCGCTGTACGAGGGTGACGAGCCGCGGGTGGCGGTCGCGCACGAGCCCGTCGCGAACGAGACGTTCAGCGCGATCGACGGCGGCGGCGCCTTTCTGAACGGTGAGAAGATCACCGTGTCGGGCGGGCCGCCGCTGGCCGAGGCGCTGGTGGGCGTCAGCTTCCAGCCCAATCCGGCGACCAAGGAACGCACGGGCAAGGTGATCCGGGAGCTGCTGCCGGTCTGCGGCGACATCCGCCGGCTGCCGGCCGCGCTGAACCTGGTCTACCTGGCGGCCGGCCGGCTGGACGGCGGTCTGGCCCTCGACACGAACTTGTGGGACATCGCCGCCGGCGCGCTGATCGCGCGCGAGGCGGGCGTGGTCCTCGGCGGCCGGGGCGACGACTTCACGACCGACCTCACCGTGGGTGCCGCTCCGGCGCTGTGGCCGGCGTTGTCGGAGCGGGTGCGCGCGGCGGCATAGGGCCGACCGGCAACACTGCGGCCGCGGTTGCCGGCGACGTCTCCCTCGACTGCCCACCCGTCTGAGGCACCCGACGCGTTCCTGAGCATCACCACATCCGGCCCTTGGATATGGGGTGTTCGGATGATCGGCAGTGGGACGGTTTTCGTGATCTCCCACCCGTTCGGGTGAGTTTGGACAAGGGGGTGGCGGGGGCAAGTGAGGCGGGCGTTGCCGGTGGCCTGGGATGGTCGCCCGTGGAGAAGGAGCCTCGTACATGTCTGTCCTCACCGCTTCAGCCGACACGGACACCGCGAGTGAGCTGATCACCGCGATGGCGTCGCTGCCTGCCGGGCATCCGTCGCGGGCCGAGCTGCGGGACCGGGCGATCGAGGCCTGGCTGCCGCTGGGGCGTCACCTCGCGCAGCGGTACGCCGGGCGCGGTGAGCCGGCGGACGACCTGTTCCAGGTGGCCGTGGTCGGTCTGATCAAGGCGGTCGACCGGTGGGACGCCGACCGCGGGGTCGACTTCGCGGGGTACGCGATCCCGACCATCGTCGGGGAGATCAAGCGGCACTTCCGGGACCGCACCTGGTCGGTGCGGGTGCCGCGGCGGCTGCAGGAGATGCGGCTCGCCATCACCGCCGCCAACGCGACGCTCAGCAACGAGCTGGGCCGGGCCGCCACCGTGGCCGACATCGCCACCCACCTCGGGGTCACCGAGGAAGAGGTGCTCGAGGGCCTGGAAGGCGCCCGCGCCTACAACGCCACGAGCCTCTCCACCCCGGTCAGCGCCGACGGCACGACCGAGCTCGGCGACACCCTCGGCGGCGAGGACCGCGAGTTCGAGGCGGCCGAGTTCCGGGTCGCGCTCGGTCCCGCCCTGGCCACCCTGAACGAGCGCGAGCAGCGGATCGTCCACCTGCGCTTCTACGGCAACCTGACGCAGACCCAGATCGCCGAGCAGGTCGGCATCTCCCAGATGCACGTGTCCCGGCTGCTCAGCCGGGCCCTGGTCAAGCTGCGGAGCCACCTCGGCGAGCAGTGATCAGGGCGGACTGCAGCCAGCGGTACGAGTCTCTCGGCGTACGGACCTGGGTGTCGAAGTCGACCTCGACGAGCCCGAACCGCTGGCTGTAGCCCTCGGCCCACTCGAAGTTGTCGAGCAGGGACCAGACGAAATACCCGCGCACGTCGACCCCGGCGGCGATGGCGTCGTGCACGGCCCGCAGGTGGCCGTCCAGGTAGTCGACGCGGAACTGGTCGTGGACGCCGGGCGCGGTCGAGCAGCCGTTCTCGGTGATGTGGATCGGGGGCAGCGCCTCGCCGTACGTCTCGCGCAGGCCGGTCAGCAGGTCGGTCAGCCCGGACGGGACGACCGGCCAGCCGAACGCGGTGGTCGGGTAGCCCTCGATCGGTTGCACCTCGAACGGCAGCGGGGAATCCTCGCCCGGGGCGCCGACCTGGGTGGGGTTGTAGTAGTTGATGCCGAGCGCGTCGAGCGGCGTGCTGATCACCGCCAGGTCGCCGTCGCGGACGAGGTCGCCCAGGGCGTCGGCGAGGAAGTCGGGGTACGAGCCGAGCAGCACCGGATCGTTGAAGAGCCGGTTGTGAAAGGCGTCGTACACGGCCGCGGCGGTGACGTCACCCGCGTCCTCGCCGGCCGGCTGGACCGGCGTGCAGTTGTTGGTGATCATCACCTCGGACGCGCCCGCCGCGCGCAACGCCCGCGCGGCCAGCCCGTGGCCGAGCAGTTGGTGGTGCGCGACGGGCAGCGCGTCGAGCATGAGGGTGCGGCCGGGGGCGTGACTGCCGTACGCGTACCCCTGGGCCATGTGCACGATCGGCTCGTTGAGGGTGATCCACCGGCGGACCCGGTCGCCGAGGCGGGTGACCACGTGCGAGGCGTAGTCGGCGAAGTACGAGGCCGTGTCGCGGTTCAGCCAGCCGCCCCGATCCTCCAGAGCCTGCGGCAGATCCCAGTGGAACAGCGTCGGCACCGGCACGATGCCCTTTTCGAGCAGCGCGTCGACCACTCGGTCGTAGAAGTCGAGGCCGGCCCGGTTGGGCACGCCCGATCCGGTCGGCTGCACCCGGGGCCAGGCGATCGAGAACCGGTACGCATCGACGCCCAGATCGGCCAGCAGGGCGATGTCCTCGGGATAGCGGTGGTAGTGGTCGCAGGCGACGTCGCCGGTGTCGCCGTGGAGCGTCCTGCCCTCGGTGTGCGAGAACGTGTCCCAGATGGAAGGGCCGCGCCCGTCGGAGTGCACGGCCCCCTCGATCTGGTACGAGGCCGTCGAGCAGCCGAAGACGAATCCGTCGGGAAAGCGGGGCAGCGCATCCACCATGTGCTGACCCTAATCAGCTGCCGGCGCTGCCGCTCGCGGTGGTCGGCGCCCAGCGCCTGGACGTTGCCGGTTGAATCATGATGTTCTTGGGCTCATGACCGTCGACGGGGAACGTCTGTCCGAGCTCGCGCACCGCAACCTGCTGGGCGTCTTCGCCGAGCGCGACCCGCAGAAACGCGCGGCCGTGATCGCCGAGATCTACGCCGAGCACGTCACCTTCTCCGACCCCGACGAGGTCGTGGTGGGCCGCGACGCGCTCGGCGCCAAGGCGCAACGGCTGCTCGACCAGGCGCCGGATTTCGTGTTCAGCGCGGCCGGCCCGGTGCGGACCAGCGGCAACCTGGCCATGCTGGCCTGGCGTCTCGGCCCCGAGGGACAGCTGCCGGTGGCCGCCGGCCTGGACATCTCGATCGTCGAGGACGACCGGATCACCCACCTCTACACGATGCTCGACCCGCCGGTGGCCTGAGGTGGAGCTGCTCGACGAGCTGGTCGCCCGCTACGACGTGCCGGGCGCGGCCGTCGCGGTGGGCCACGGCGATACGCTGATCGAGGCGGCGACCGGGGTGCTCAACCGGGACACCGGGGTCGAGGCCACCGCCGACAGCGTGTTCCAGATCGGCTCGGTCACCAAGGTGTGGACGGCGGCGCTGGTCATGCAGCTCGTCGACCAGGGGCTGGTCGAGCTGGACGAGCCGGTGCGGCGCTATCTGCCGGCCTTCGCGGTGGTCGATCCGGAGGCGAGCGCGACGGTCACCGTCCGGCAGTTGCTGCTGCACACCGGCGGCTTCGACGGCGATCTGTTCGAGGACACCGGCCGCGGCGACGAGGCGCTCGACCGCTATCTGGAGTATCTGCGTGACCACGCCACGCAGGTGTCGCCACCGGGTGAGCTGTATTCATACTCCAACTCGGGGTACGCCGTGCTGGGGGCGCTGGTGGCGAGCCTGCGCGGCGACGTCTTCGAGTCGGTGCTGCGCGAGCGGCTGATCGAGCCGCTGGGCGCCGGCCACATGGCGCTGCTGGCCGAGGAGGCGATCCTGTTCCGGGCCGCGGCCGGTCACGTGCGCGGCGAGGTGGCCCGGCCCTGGCAGATGCCCCGATCGCTCGCGCCGGCCGGCGCCACCGCCTGTGCAGCGCCACGTGACCTCGTACGGTTCGGCCGCCTCTTCCTCGACGGCGGCGGGACGCTGCTTTCGCCCGGTTCGGTCGCGGCCATGACGTCACGGCAGCTCACATTGCCCGGGGTGCCCGTGCACGGCGCGGGGCATCGTGGGCTGGGTGTCACGCTGTTCGAGTGGGACGGCGCCGCGGCGTACGGCCACGACGGCGACACGATCGGGCAGGCGACCGTGTGGCGCGTCGTCCCGGATCACGACCTCGTCGTCGCCATCTGCGCCACCGGCGCGGGATCGGTCGGCTTCTTCGACGAGTTGCTCGCCGGCATCGTGCGCGAGCGGACCGGCCTGACCATCCCGGCTCGCCCGGTGCCGCCGGCCGGCCCGCACGCGCCCGGCCCGGCGCGGTTCGCCGGCCGCTACGACTTCCCCCTGGGTTCGTACGAGATAGTGCCGGCCGACGACGGCCTCGAGGTGACCGCCAGCCCGCGCGGACTCGCCGCCGCGGCCGGCGAAAGCCCGGGCACCCGCCGCTACGTCGCCCTGGCCGGCACGACGTTCATCAGCACCGAGCCGTCCCAGGGATGCTTCGACACGTTCACGATCCTGGGCGACGGCCGGTATCTGTTCGGCGGCCGGCTGGCCCGCCGGGTCGTGCCGACCTGACAGCTTCCTGACTTCCGCTCGCCAGGCTGATCGCTCGGCCCGGGAGCGACCAGCACCCGAGCGAGAAGCTCGGGCGCGACCGGCGACCCGGGCGGGAAGCTCGGGAGCGACCAGCGCCCCGGGCGGGAAGCGAGGACAGTCCATGCGCAGACACCTGTGGGCGGCGAGCGCGATCGCGCTGGTGGCGCTGTCGGGCTGCGGCGAGCCGGCGAAGGAACAGGGCGCCAAGGTGGCCACGCTCGCCAGCGCGGCTGCGGAACCGTCGGAAAAGGCCTCGGCCAAGCCGCAGCGGCCGCGGGAACGGCTCGACACCACGCCCGAGGAGTACGAGGCCATGCTCGTGCCCTACAACAAGTGCATGAAGGAGCACGGCGGCTTTGTGAAGGGCGGGGCCGGCTCGGGCAGCGAGCTGCGGCCCGCGGAGAAGGCCGAGATGGACAAGAGCGAGGAGGCCAACCGGATCTGCGAGCCGCAGTTCCTGCCGCTGCCGCCCTGGGAGAAGGATCCGGCCAATCCGGAGGCCCGGGACTTCGCGCGCGATGTGGTCGCCTGCCTGAAGGACAAGGGCGTCAAGTTCGTCGCGGTCTCCGACGACGGCATCAGCGTGGCGCTGGGCGGCGAGCAGAACGACTCGCGCTCGATCCGCAAGGGCCTGGAGCTGATGCCCGAGTGCGAGCGCCAGGTCGCCGCGAAGAAGTGAGTTTCGGGTGCGGCGGCCGTCAGCGGCCGCCGCATCCTGCTGTCAGACGGTGGCGAGCGCTTGCGTCGGGGTCAGGCGAGCCGCCCGTACGCAGGGATACACGCCCGCCAGCACGCCGATGACCACGGCGCCGCCCACCCCGGCCAGCGCCGCCTCGGCCGGGACGACCAGCGGCCAGTCCTGCCAGCGGGCGTAGCCGAGGGTGGCCAGCAGGCCCAGCGTCGTGCCGCCGAGACCGCCGGCCGTGGCCAGCAGCACCGACTCGGTGAGGAACTGGCCGCGGATCTGCCCCCGGGTGGCGCCCAGCGCGCGCCGCAGGCCGATCTCCGAGCGCCGTTCGAGCACCGACACCACCATCGTGTTGGCCACCCCGATGCCGCCGATGACCAGCGCCACCACGGCCAGCGCCAGGAACAGCACCGAGAAGCTGCTCTCGGTGGCCCGCTTGGCCGCCAGCGCGTCGGAGGGCCGGGTGACGACCACCGCGCCCGGCCGTTCCGGGGAGACCGTCTCGGCCAGGACGGCCCGCACCGCTTCCAGTTGGGGCTCGTCGCACTGCACATAGAGGACGGTCGGGCTGCCGTCGAAGTCCAGGTGGGCCTCGGCCGCGGGCCAGCCGACCAGCACCGACCGGTCGATGTCGGGCGAGAGCGGGGTGGTGGCCAGGATCCCGACCACGGTGAACCCACGGTCGGCGATCACCACCTGGGGTGTCGGGCGGCCGGGGATCAGGTCGGTGATCCCGAGCCGGGAGGCCGCCACCGAGCCGAGTACCACGGCCGGGAAGCGCTCGGTGGCCGGGGTGAGCCAGCGGCCGCGCCGGATCCGCGCGTCGATCGTGGGCAGCAGGTCGAGCCGGCTGGCCAGCACGGTCAGGCCCAGGCCGTCGGCCGGGTCGGTGCGATCGTTGCGGCGTACGAGGGTGTGGGTGTTGGCCACCGCGCTGACCGCCGTGACCGGGCCGATCCGGCGGACCATCTCCACCGCCGACTCGGGCAGCGGGGCCGGCGGTTCGACGTCGGGCCGCGCCACCGCCTGCAACGCGTTGGTGCCGAGCGCGTCGAGCTCCTCGACCAGCGCGGCCTGGCTGGACGCCGGGATGCCGGTCACCACGAGCATGGTGGCGATGCCGATCGCGATGCCCAGCCCGGACAACGCCGCCCGGGCGGGCCGGGTCCGCAGGCCGAGCAGGCCCAGGCCGAACAGGTCCAGCGGCCTCATGCCGGCGCCGCCGTGACCTCGTCGCGGACGACCCGCCCGTCGCGCATCTCGATCCGGCGGGGCATCGAGGCCGCGATGTCCCGGTCGTGGGTGATGAGCGCGATGGTCGTGCCCTCCTCGTTGAGCCGGCGCAGCAGTTCGAGGACGGCGTGCCCGTTCGCACTGTCCAGAGCGCCGGTGGGTTCGTCGGCCAGCACGAGCGAGGGCCGGTTGACCAGCGCGCGGGCGATCGCGACGCGCTGCCGTTCGCCGCCTGAGAGCTGCTGCGGGCGGTGCGAGGACCGGTGGGCCAGGCCGACCCGGTCCAGCGCGTGCAGGGCGCGCTCCCGCCGGTGGCGGCGCGGCACTCCGGCGTACAGCAGGCCGGTGGCGACGTTCTCGGCTGCGCTCAGCCCGTCGGCCAGGTGGAACTGCTGGAAGACGAAGCCGATCTCGCGGGCCCGCAGGGCGGACAGGTGGCGGTCGCGCAGGGTGGCGACGTCGCGCCCGGCGATCCGCACGGTGCCGGTGGTGGGCCGGTCGAGCGTGCCGGCGATGTTCAGCAGGGTCGACTTGCCCGAGCCGGACGGGCCCACGATGGCCACGAGCTCGCCCGCGTCCACGTCGAGGCTCACGCCGGCCAGCGCGGTCACGCCGCCCGGATAGACCATCCCGGCCCCGCGTACGGACAGGACGGGCGTGCTCACGAGGCCACGACCACGGTCATGTCCTCGGTCAGGCCGGGGCCGCTCACCTGCACCCAGCCGCCGGCGAACATGCCGGTCTTGACGGAGACCAAACCCTGCGGTCCCTGCACGGCGTAACCGCCCTCGCTGAGCGCCACGAGCGCCTCGATCGGCACGGCCAGGATCTTTTTCGCCGTACGCCCGGGGAACCTGACCTCGACCTCGGCCGAGTCCAGCCGCGCGATGCTCCGGGGATCGTCGACCACCACGGAGACCGTGAGCTTGGGCGCTTCGCCGTCGCCGGCGGTCAGGTCGCGGCCCACGGCGGTGACCCGGGCCCTGACCGTACGGTCGTCGGGCAGCGCGACGCTCACCCGGGCGCCCCGCGTCAGCTTGGCCGCGTCGCCCAGCTCGGCCGCCACGGTGATCACCTTGCGGGTCGAGGTGACGGTCATCAGCTCCGCGGCGGCGGGAACGCCGGGTTGCACGGTCAGCGACTCCACCCGTACGGCCCCGGCCTGCACTTCGACGTCGCCCACCGCGACCGTCCCGGTGACCGGCCGCCCGAGATCCCGCTGCCATCTCTTGATCGCGGCCGTCAGGGCCGGGGTCAACACGCTCTCGCCGGCCGGCGTGTTCGCGGGCCGGCGGCCGACCCGGTAGCCCAGCGCCCGCAGGTTGTCCGCGATGATCCGCACGTCCCGCCCCGACATGAGCGGCGTGGCGATGGGCCGGTAGAGCGGCATCCCGCCGTAGAACAGCACCACCGGCGCGTCGTCGGCCCGGAACACCTGCCGACCCCGTTTGATCGTCTTGCCCACGGGCGGCAGCCAGGTCACCGTGGCCGTCGTGTGCCCGGCGAGCGGGCGGGCCGAGCCGTAGCCGATGCGGCCGGGCAGCGACGTCGTGGTGGACAGGTCCCGGCGCTCGACCCGCACGGTCGCGACCTGCGCGCTCTGCTCGGCCACCGGCGTCCGGCCGGCTTCGCGGTCACGGGTCAGGACGAAGACGGCCGCGGCGGCCAGGACGACCACCGCCAGGACGCCGGTCGTGATTTTGCGGTAAGGCATGGTTGAGCAGCGTGTCCGGCGATCGTCAGGATCCTGTCAGGTATCGCCGGATCCGGGCCGGCCCTTTCCCGGCCGACCTATAGTCGCCGCCATGTGCGCGAAGGTGCTGGTCGCCGAGGACGACCCCCGGCAGGCCGAGGTCGTGCGGCGTTACCTGACCGCGGCGGGACACGAGACGCTGGTCGTGCACGACGGGCGGGCCGCGCTCGACGAGGCCCGGCGGTGGCGGCCGGGCCTGCTGGTGCTGGACGTGATGATGCCCGGCCTGGACGGGCTGCGCGTGTGCCGCACGCTGCGCCAGGAGTCGGACGTGCTGGTGCTGATGCTGACCGCCCGGGCCACCGAGGACGACCTGCTGCTCGGCCTGGAGCTCGGCGCGGACGACTACCTGACCAAGCCGTACAGCCCGCGCGAGCTGATGGCCCGGGTGCGGACGCTGCTGCGGCGGGCGCCGGCCGGGCCGGACGGGCCCGGGCCGCGGCGGATCGGCCGGCTCGCCGTGGATCTGGCCCGCCACCACGTGACGGTCGACGGCGAACCGGTCGAGTGCACCCGGGGCGAGTTCGCCATCCTGGCCGCGCTGGCCGACCAGCCGGACCGGGTGTTCACGCGCGCCCAGCTGCTGCACCACACCCGCGGCATCGACCGCAGCTCGACCGAGCGCACCATCGACATGCACGTGCTCAACCTGCGCCGCAAGATCGAGTCCGATCCGCAGCAGCCCACCCGATTGGTCACCGTCTACGGGGTGGGCTACAAGCTTTCTTCCGGTACGCCGTGAGAGCGGCCCGGGTGCCGCTGAGGCACAGCCTCGTGACCCGGCTGCTGGTCACCTCGGTGCTGATCGCGATCGCGGCCACCGTGGCGACGGCGTGGCTCGCGGCCCGCACCGCCACCCGCGCGATCACCCAGGAACAGGGCCGCTCGCTCACCGCCGAGAAGGGCGTCTACGACCTGCTGACCGGCTACGCGGCCACGCACGCCGACTGGTCCGGGGCGGGCGGCCTGATCGACGCCCGGGCGGCCGAGCTGGGTCGCCGGATCACGCTGATGACGCCCGACCGGACCGTGATCGCCGACTCGGGCGGCGGGTCCTCCCTGCGTACGGCCCGGCCGTCGGCTCTGGTCGACCCGCTCGCCCTCGACCTGGGCCTCGTCGGGGGCGACGAGCGGATCGACGCCCGGGCCGCCGGGCCGTTCCGGGTGCCGGCAGCCGAGCGACCGCTGCTGCAGAAGGCGGCCTCCGACGCGTTGGCCTGTGTGCGCGGCACCGGCATCGGGGCCACGGTGGAACAGCTGCCCAGCGGCCGACCGGCGATCACCCTGGCCACGCCCGACCCCGCCGCCGCCGGTTGCGTGTCCTCGCTGCGCGACCTGACGACCAGGAGCGAGGCGAAGGCCCTGCGGACGCTCGGCCGGTCCACCGCGCGCTGCCTGAAGATTCCGGTGAACTACACGGTGTACGTCGCCCCGGACTTCTCGGCCGTGCTGGGAAAGTCCGGGATCGACGGCGGCGGGCCCCAGGACCAGATCGTCCCGTCCGAGTCGCTGTTCCAGTCGACGAGGACGAAGGACGTCGCCCGCATCCGCACCTGCCTCGACAGTTCGCGGCGCGCCATGCTGCGGAAGTACGTGGCGCCGCCCGCCCTGCTGTTCGTCACCGACCCCGGCGCCGGCGCCGACCGGACCCGGTTCACGCTGTCACCGGCCAACACGGCCCGGATCGTGGCCACCACCGGCGCCGTGCTGCTGGTCACCATCGTCGTGACCGTGCTGGTCGGCCGGCGCCTGGTACGACCGCTGCGCGCGCTGACCGTGGCCGCCGACCAGCACACGCCGGCCGCGGTCTCCCGGCAGGACGAGATCGGCCTGCTGGCCCGGGCCCTCCACGACTCGGCCGAACGCCGGGACCGGGCCGAGACCCAGCGGCGGGCGATGGTCAGCGACGTGGCCCACGAGCTGCGGACCCCGCTGACCAACATCCGCAGCTGGCTCGAGGCGGCCCAGGACGACCTGGCGCCGACGGACGCTCAGCTGCTCACGCTGCTGCACGAGGAGGCGGTGCAGCTGCAGCACATCATCGACGACCTGAGCGACCTGGCCGCGGCCGACGCCGGCACGCTGCGGGTGCACCCGGCGCCCACGGTGCTGCGCGACCTGCTGGCCCAGGTGGCCGAGGCGCACCGGGCCGCCGCGGACACCGCCGGCGTACGCCTGGAGACCGCGACCGACGGCGATCCGGTGCTCCGCGCCGACCCGGTGCGCCTGCGCCAGCTGCTGGGCAACCTGGTCTCGAACGCGATCCGCTACACCCCGCCCGGCGGCTCGGTGACGGTGCGGGCCCACGGCTCCACCATCACCGTCCGCGACACCGGGGTGGGCATCAGCCCCGACAACCTACCGAAGATCTTCGACCGCTTCTGGCGGGCCGACACCTCGCGCAGCCGGGCCACCGGCGGCAGCGGCCTGGGCTTGCCCATCGCCCGCAAGCTGGCCGAAGCCCACGGCGGCACACTGACCGCCGACAGCACTCCCGGCGCCGGAACCACCTTCACCGTCCGGCTGCCCGGTCAGGAGAACAGGGCGCTGTAGCCGTTCAGGGCGGGCTGGCCGCCGAGGTGGGCATAGAGCACAGTGGAGTCGCGGGGGATTTCGGCCCGCGAGACCAGATCGATCAGGGCGGCCATCGACTTGCCCTCGTAGACCGGGTCGGTGACCATGCCCTCGGTGCGGGCGGCCAGCCGCATGGCGTCCAGGGTCGCCTCGTCGGGGATGCCGTAGGTGCCGGCGTGGTAGCGGTCGTCGAGCAGGATCTCGTCGTCCGTCAGGTCGCGGGTCACGCCGATCAGCGACGCGGTGTCGCGGGCGATGCGGGCGACCTGGGCGTGGGTCTCGGCGGGCTTGGCGCTGGCGTCGATGCCCAGCACGCGGCGGGGCCGGGAGCCGGCGTCGCGCAGGGCGGCGAACCCGGCGATCATGCCGGCCTGGGTGCTGCCGGTGACCGAGCAGACGATGACGGTGTCGAAGAAGACGCCCAGCTCGGCCTCCTGCACCTCCACCTCGTACGCCCAATTGGCGAAGCCGAGACCGCCGAGCCGGTGGTCGGAAGCGCCGGCCGGGATCGCGTAGGGCTTGCCGCCGGACGCCTCGATGTCGCGCAACGCCTGTTCCCAGCTCTCCTTGAAGCCGATGCCGAACTCGGAGCGCACCAGCCGCACCTCGGCCCCGGCCAGGCGGCTGATCAGGATGTTGCCGACCTTGTCGTAGACGGAGTCGGGCCACTCGACCCAGCTCTCCTGCACCAGCACGCACTTGAGGCCGGCCCGGGCGGCGACCGCGGCGACCTGACGGGTGTGGTTGGACTGGACGCCCCCGATCGAAACCAGCGTGTCGCAGCCCTGGGCCAGCGCGTCGGCGACCAGGTATTCGAGCTTGCGGGTCTTGTTGCCGCCGTAGGCGATGCCGGAGTTGCAGTCCTCGCGCTTGGCCCAGACGGCGGCGCCGCCCAGGTGGGCCGTGAGACGGTCGAGCCGGTGCACCGGGGACGGGCCGAACAGCAGCGGGTAGCGCTCGAAATCAATGGCCATGGTCGTCGTCTCCCAGGTTTTCCAGCGACCGCCAGATCAGGCCGGTCATCTCGGTTGCCGTCGCGGCATCGCCGGCAGCGCAGGCGGCGATCAGGTCGTCGTGCCGCTCGACGGAGCGGCGGGCGTGGTCGCGGCCGAACTGGAGACGTTCGAGGCGGCGGATCAGCGGGGTGTAGCGCTCGATGGTGGCGGCCAGGGCGCGGTTGCCGCTGGCGCGCACCAGCACACCGTGCAGGTCGTCGTCGGCTGCCATGGCAGCGTCGATGTCACCGGCGCGCGCGGCTGCCTCGAAGCGCTCGTTGGCGGCTCGCATCCGCGCGATGTCGTCCGCGCCGAGAGCCCCGACCGTCGCCGACGCGGCCAGCTCGTGCATCGCCCGCACCACGGCGGCGGCGTCGCGCACCTCGCTCGGCGCAACCCGGGTCACCCGCGTGTAGCTCTGCGGCTTCGTCTCGACCAGGCCCTCGTCGGCCAGCCGGGCCAGAGCGTCGCGCACCGGGGCTCGCGACAGGCCGAGCCGATCGGCCAGCTCGGCGCTGTTCACCGCTGCCCCCGGCGCGAGGTCGCCGCGCACCACGGCGTCGCGAATCGCTTCGTACGCCGTCTCACGCAGCAGCCTGCGGTGCACCCGTTCCACGACTGAAATGTTAGATGTCAGACGTGGCGAAAGCTAGCTCCGCCCGTAATTCAAGCGGATCTCCGGGGCAGCCCGAGCCCAGGTTGCCGCGCTAGATTGCGAGAAGAACTCGGGAACGGCCTTGGGGGCGGAACATGGGTGAGCGCCGGTGATGACTCCGACGCAGCTGCGCGCCTACTCCGCCGTCGTCCGGCTGGGCTCGGTCAAACAGGCGGCGGCCCACCTGTCGGTCTCCGAGTCCGCGATCTCGCTGCACATCGGCCAGCTGCGGCGCGAGCTCGGCGATCAGCTCTTCTCCCGTACGGCGGCCGGGCTGGCCTTCACTCCCGGCGGCCTGCGACTGGCCAGCCGCGCGACCGAACTGCTCGGCCTGCAGGACATCACGGTGCTCGAAGTGAGCGCGGCCGGTCGCGGCCGCCGTCTGCTGCGGGTGGGCGCCTCGAGCCTGTTCGCCGAGCACGCGGCGCCCGGCCTGATCGAGCGCTTCGCCGCCCGCGCCGACGACCTCGATCTGGAACTCAGCGTCCGCGACCCCGGCTCGTTCGAGGCGCTGCTGCTGAGCCGCACGATCGACATCGCCATCGGCCCGCCGCCCGCGGTGCTCGATCCCGCGCTCACTGCCCGCCCGGTCATGAACTACCGCGTCGTGGTCGTGACCGGGCCCGACAACCCGATCGTCCATCTGCGCCCGTCGGCCGCCCAGCTGCGCGACCAGACGTGGCTGCTCGGCCCGTCGGCCACCGCCGGCTCGGGCGCCATCCCCGACCTGCTGGCCCGGCTGGGCGTCCCCGAGGAACGCCAGCACATCTATCAGAGCAACGCCGCCGCCCTCGAGGAAGCCAAGCGCGGCAAGGGAGTGACCCCCGCCCTGTCGTTCGCCGTGGCCCCCGACATCCGCAACGGCAGCGTGATCCAGCTGCCCAGCCCGCACGCCGTCCTCGAGGCCGGCTGGCACGCCCTGACCCGCCTCGACCAGGGCGTCCCCTCCCCCGCCGCCGAGCTGTGCCGCTTCGCCTCCACCCCCCGAGCCATCCAGGCCATGATGCGCGGCGCCGGCGCCAAGGCCGGCCACTTCCGCCCGTCCGTCCACGTGACCCTCTGGAGCTGACACGCCCGCTCAGCGACCGGCGACGGTAGGGATCAGGATGGGCAGATTGATGGCCAGGTGCAGGAGCATGCAGGCGATCAGGTTGCGGCGCCAGACGAACAGAACGTAGAGCGCCAGCGTGCCGGAGGCCTGGTAGAGCAGCCACGACGGCGAGAAGAAGACCAGGTGCGGCGCCACGAACAGCGGAACCGTGATCGCCAGGGCCGGCCAGGTGCGGCCGGTGAGCTCGGTGAGACGCTCGATCGGATAGCCGCGGTAGAGGACCTCCTCGAAGACTGCCGCCGAGAGGACGAGGGCGACCACCGCGAGGACGGGCATGGCAGTGATGGTGGCGGTTCCGTCGTCGTCCGGCGGGGGCCGGATGGTGCGGACCAGCCAGGCCCAGGCCATGTGGCAGCCGAAGAGGATGAGCGCCCACTCGAGATCTTTGCCGGTGGGCCGGACCAGGCGGATGGAATCCAGGCGCCGCCGCTCGACGCCATAGATGTAGGCGACGAGCAGGACGACCGCAAGGGCGTTCCAGAGGATCGAGGAAGCGGGGCCGGTGACACCGATGCCGGCATCGGCCGCTCGCGCCAGCGGGGGCAACCACATCGGGAGGTAGGCCAGAACCAGGCCGAGGGGGATCCTGGCCGCGGCTTTCATTTTGCTAGAGTAGCCGCTCTAGAGCGATCGCTCTACTGGAAAGGAAACCACCATGGGTCGCATCGTCGACGAGAGGCGTCACACCGAACGGCGCGATGCCATCCTGAGCGAGGCTTACCGGCAGTTCGCGGTCTCGGGCTACGACCGCACCAGCACGGCGTCGATCTGTCGTGGCGCCGGCATCTCGTCGGGCACGTTCTTCCACTACTTCCCGACGAAGCTCGATGCCCTGGTCGGCGTGCTCACCGCCGGGCTGCAACAGACACGCCAGGCGCTGTCCCGGATCGAGAGCGACGGCACCGGTCTGGGCGCAGTTCTCGCGTACGCGGGCAGCTTGCAAACCGAGATGGCCGACCCGCACTTCGGCGGTTTCGTCCACGCCGTCGCCGGCGTCGAACTGCTGCCCGAGGTGGCCGCAGTGCTCGACGACGAGTCCACGCTGATCAGGGCGTTCCTCGTCCGGCACCTTTCCGAGGCGTCCGCCCGTTCCGAGATCAGAACCGACGTCACGCCCGAACACCTGGCCCGGTATACACAGTGGCTCCTCGACGGCGCCGCCCAGCACGCCACCGCCCCCGACGCCCTGCTCGGCGACGCGGTCGAAGCCGTCCGCGCCCTCCTCATCCCGTCCTGAGCAGGCGTTGCGGGGCGGGGTGTCAGCGGCGTGGGGCGGGGGTGTTCAGGTGCTGGAGCAGGTGAGCGGCTCGGGTCAGGTCCTGGAACGTGGCTGCGGGGAGCAGGCGGTCGCAGTACGGCAGGGCTGCCGCCATGCCGGCGACCGTGGGGAGGAAGCCGGGAGCGCTCGCTCGTGGGTTCAGCCAGAGGATGCGGTGGGCTCGGCGGCGCAGGCGGGACATGGCGGCGTCCATCCGGGCCGGTGGGTCGCTGTCCCAGCCGTCGGAGGCGACTATCACCAGGGCGCCGCGCAGGGTGTTGCCGTGGTGGGAATCCAGGACTGCGGCGAGGTTGGTCGCGATCTTCGTGCCGCCGAAGCGGTCGGTCACCAGGGCGCCGGCTCGGGCGATGGCTTCTGCGGCTGAGGCGTGGCGCAGGGTGGGGGTCAGGCGGGTCAGGGTGGTGGCGAAGGCGAACACCTCGGCGTCGGCCACCAGGGTGAAGGCGCGCATGAGGTGCAGGTAGGCGGTCGCCTGGGCGCGCATGGATTCGCTCACGTCGCACAGCAGGACGGCTCGGCGGGGGCGGCGGACGGGACGTTCACGGACCAGCGCCACCGGCTCCCACGCGGTGCGGCGGGCGCGGGCGATCGTCGGGCGCAGGGCGATGCGGCGGCCGGCGGGGTCGGCCGCGTGGCGGCGGGTGCGACGGGTGGGCCAGCGGGTGAGGGTGGCTCGCAGGGCCTCGCCGAGCAGTTCCGTCTGGGTGGCGTCGAGGTCCTCGAAGGGGAGTTCGGCCAGGGCGGCCAGGGCGCTGGGTCGGCGTTCGGGCGTGTGCAGCGTCGCGTCGGTGGGGTCGGCCGGGGCCACCGCCGGGGGCAGGGTCGCCCAGGGCAGGCCGCGGCCGTCGGCCGGCGGCTGGGTGTCGGCGGGGACGGGGACGTGTACGTCGTCCCGGCGAGCGGGGGTGTTGCCGGCTTGGCGGGTCAGGGGCAGGGGCGGGGCGTCGGCGAAGACCGCGGCGAACACCTCGTCGAAGACCGCCAGGTCGGGCTGGCGGCGGACCAGGGCTATCCGGGCCGTCCAGTAGAGCGTGTTCACCGAGAGGGGCGGGCTCACTTCGATCGCGTGGACGAAGTCGCCGGTCTCGGTGAGGCCGGTGGGCAGGCCGGCACGGCGCAGGCGGTCGACCAGGGCCACGGCGAGGGCGGCCCGGTCGGTGCCACGGAGCAGCACCGGCCGGGCCGGCGGCGGGCTTCCCGGGCCGGGGTGCCGGGGTGCCGCGCCGGAGGGAGGCTCAGCGCCGGCCAAGGAGCCACGCGATGACGGCGATGATGACGGCCACGACGACGCCGAGCGGGATCAGCCGCTTGTAGACCGAGCTGCCCGCCACGGCCAGCAGATCCAGCGCCTCGGGCTCGACGCCGGCGGCGGCCGGCGTCGTTGTCGGTGCGGGTGGCGTGGTGGTTGCGGGCGGAGCCGTGACCGCTGCCGGTTCCGTCGTCGTGGAGGCGGCCAAGGGCTCGCTGCCGGCGACCGCGGGGGTGGCCGGCTCGGCCGCGCCCGGATCGGCCGGAACGAGGTTCGCGGTGAGCGTCTCGGGGCTGGGAGCCTCGGCGCTGGGCCGCTGCCCGGGCACGCCGGGTGCCACTACCGCCGCCGTTCCCGGGGCAGTATCGACCGCGGCGGCCGAGGGGGCCTCCGTGGTGGGCGACGGGGCGGCCGGGGCGACCCCATTCGTCGACTCGGCCCGGGCGGGCGCGGCGGCGGGCTGGTCGGCGGCCAGTTTGGCTTCGAGGTTGGCCACGAACTGGGCCAGCAGCTTGTTGGAGATCTCCTTGATCATGCCGCTGCCGAACTGGGCCAGCTTGCCGCTGATCTTCAGGTCGGTGTCGACGGTGACGAGCGTGCTGTCGCCGGCGGGGGTCAGCGCCGCGGTGACCAGGGCCGCGGCGTTGCCGCCGGCCCGGGAGTCGCGGCCCTTGGCGTCGATCACCGCGCGGTACTTCTCGTCGTCCTTCTCGGTGAACTGGGCCGTGCCGGCGAAGTCGGAGATCACCGGGCCCACCTTCACCTTGACCTGGCCCCGGTAGACGTCGCCGTCGACCCCGGTCAGCTGGGCGCCGGGCAGGCACGGAGCGATCCCGGGAAGGTCGGTCAGCGCCTGCCATGCGCGGTCGATCGGGGTGTGCACGGTGAACTCATTGGTGATCTTCATGGGGTCTCCTGGTGGACGGCGAGAGCGACGGCGGCCCGGTCGTCGGGGGTCTTGGCGATCGTGCCGAGGGTGCCGATGACCGCGGCGTCGGTCAGGTCGGTGACGCCGAGCGCGGACAGGGCCGACACCCAGTCGATCGTCTCGGCCAGGCCGGGCGCCTTGTCGAGCTCGAGACCGCGTACGCGCCCGATGAACTCGGCGGCGCTGCGGATGAGCGGCTCCGTGGCCCCGGGCACGGACCGCCGGACGATCTCGGCGGCGCGGGCGGGGGCGGGGAATTCGATCCAGTGGTACAGGCATCGGCGGCGCAGAGCGTCGTGCAGGTCGCGGCTGCGGTTGGAGGTGAGCACCACGACCGGCGGCCGCAGCGCGGTGAACGTGCCCAGTTCGGGCACGGTGATCGCGGCCTCGCCGAGGAACTCGAACAGCAACGCCTCGAACTCGTCGTCGGCCCGGTCGATCTCGTCGATGAGCAACACCGGCGGCGTCGGCCCGGCATGGCGTACGGCTCGGAGAATGGGCCTTTCCTGCAGGAACTCGGCGGTGAACAGGTCGGCGTCGGACAGCTTCTCCTGTTTGGCCTCGGCCAGCCTGATCGCGAGCAGCTGCCGCTGGTAGTTCCACTCGTAGAGGGCCTCCCCGGCGGTCAGCCCCTCGTAACACTGCAACCGGATGAACGGCGTCCGCAAGGCGAGCGCCAGCGCCTTGGCGGCAGCGGTCTTGCCGACGCCCGGCTCCCCTTCGAGCAGCAGCGGCTTGCCGAGCCGCAGCGCGAGGAACACCGCCATGGCCAGGCCGTCGTCGACCAGATAATCCACGGCGTCGAGCCGGGCCCGTACGTCGGACGCGTCCTTCACCGAGCCTCACCGGCCAGCAGACGCGCGTAGTCCTCGCGCGTGTCCACGTCGATCGGCACCGGCCCGGACACCGGCACCTCGGTCACCGCGTACGCGCCGGAGTGCAGCAGCTTCCACACCGCCTTGTCGCCGTGCAGTTCCGTGAGGTCGCCGAACACGCTGCGGCGGAACAGGAAAGGATGCCCGAGCCCGTGGTCGTAGCGGCACACGGCGATCGGTGTCGGCGCGCCCAGCATTGCTTTCACCGACGAAGCGAGTACGCCGGGCTGGTCGCCGAGCAGCAGCACCAGCGAGCCACCCCGCACCCGCGGGATGGCCGACGACACCGAAGATCCACACCCCGATGAGTACAAAGGGTTCTCGATCACCGTGCAGCCGGCGAGATCGACCCGGTCGCGTACCTGTGCGGCCGACCCGCCGACGGTGACCAGCAACTGGTCGAAGCCGCAGGAGCGCGCAACGTCGAGGGTGGCGTCGAGCAAAGTACGGCCGTGGAAGGGAAGCAGTTGCTTGGCCTCCCCCAGCCGCAGCGAGCCGCCCGCCGCGAGCACCAGACCGGTGACACCCATCGGCTAGCCCGCCACGAAGCTGTCGCGGCACCCCACCCGGCAGAACCAGTAGTCCTGCCCGTCGACGACAGCGTGCGGAGTGTCGTCGTCGATGAAGACGGTCATGCCGCAGACGGGGTCGATCGCTTGACGAGGCGGGCCCGCCGAGATCGTGACGAGTGCCGGCCCGGAGGTCGAAGGCATCGCAGCATCGGCGCGCAGCTCGCGGACGATCTCGGCCAGGATCGAGAGCGCGATCTCCTTGGGCGTACGGGCCCCGATGTCGATCCCGGCGTGTGGGCGCACCCGGGTCCGCTCGTCCGGGGTGAGCCCCATCCCGTCCAGCACCACGGCGCCCCGCTTGTGGCTGGCCACCAGGGCCACGTACGGCACCCCGGCGTCCAGCGCTGCGCGGATCGCCCGCTCCTCGTCGCGCCCGAGCCCGGCCACCACCACGGCCACCGCCCCCTCGAAAGAGGCCGCCGGCGCCACTTCGAAATCCAGATACGAAGCCAGGTCGCCGACCGCGCGGGAGATCGGCGTGGTGCCCACCACCCCGAGCAGCGGCCTGGGAAGCACCGGGCGCAGGAAGATCTCGATCGCCCCGCCCGAATGGCACGGGTTGACCACGACCAGCGCCCCGGGCGATTCCGGGAACTCCGCGTTGTCTTCCGGCAGCACGCGCAGCAGCACCGTGTTGCCGTCCTTCAGCGAGTCGAGCGCCGCCGCCCGTACGGAGCTCTCGGCGCACACCCCGCCCACGAACCCCTCGATGGAGCCGTCGTCGAGGATCACCGCGTCGTCGCCGGGCCGCGCCGAGGTCGGTTCCTGGGCGCGGACGACCGTCGCGTGCACGAACGGGCGGCGCGCCTGGGACAGGTCGGCGACGCGTTCAGCAACAGAAGACATGAGCACCTCAGATCGGCGGGGTGGCGCGGCCGCGCATGGCGTCCCAGACCCGGGACGGTGTGAGCGGCATGTCGGCGTGGCGCACCCCGTACGGCTTGAGGGCGTCGACCACGGCGTTGACGATGGCCGGCGGTGAGCCCACCGTGGCCGATTCGCCCACGCCCTTGGCCCCGATCGGGTGGTGCGGCGACGGGGTCACCGTGTAGCCGGTCTCCCAGTCGGGCACTTCGAGCGCGGTCGGGATGAGGTAGTCCATGAGGGAGGCGCCGAGGCAGTTGCCGTCCTCGTCGAACGAGATCATCTCCATCAGGGCCATGCCGACGCCGTCGGTGAGCCCGCCGTGGATCTGCCCCTCGATGATCATCGGGTTGATCCGGGTGCCGCAGTCGTCGACGGCGATGAAGCGCCGCACCTTCACCTGCGCGGTGCCGGGGTCGATGTCGACGACGCAGATGTACGCGCCGTGCGGGTAGGTCAGGTTGGACGGGTTGTAGCAGATCTGGGCCTCGAGCCCGCCCTCGACGCCCTCGGGCAGGTCGCCCGCGCCGTGGGCGCGCATCGCGATCTGCTGGATGGTGACCGCCTTGGCCGGGTCGCCCTTGACCTGGAACGAGCCCTTCACCCAGTCCAGGTCGGCCACGGTCACCTCGAGCATCGCCGAGGCGATCAGCTGCGCCTTGTCGCGCACCTTGCGGGCGACCAGGGCGGCGGCCGCGCCCGAGACCGGGGTCGAGCGGCTTCCGTACGTGCCCAGGCCGAACGGCGTCTGGTCGGTGTCCCCGTGCACGACCTCGATGTCGGCCGGCGGGATGCCGATCTCCTCCGCGACGATCTGCGCGAATGTCGTCTCGTGGCCCTGCCCCTGCGTCTTCACCGACAGCCGTACGACGGCCTTGCCGGTCGGATGCACCCGGAGCTCGCAGCCGTCGGCCATGCCCAGGCCCAGGATGTCCATGTTCTTGCGCGGCCCGGCCCCGACGGCCTCGGTGAAGAACGAGATGCCGATGCCCATCAGCTCGCCGCGGGCCCGCTTCTCTTCCTGTTCGCGGCGCAGGTCGGCGTAGCCGGCGATGTCCATGGCCAGGCGCATCGTGGGCTCGTAGTTGCCCGAGTCGTAGACCCAGCCGGTCTTCGTCGTGTACGGGAACTGGTCGGGCTGGATGAAGTTCTTCAGGCGCAGCTCGGCCGGGTCCATGTCGAGCTCGGCGGCCAGGCAGTCGACGATGCGCTCGACCAGGTACACCGCCTCGGTGATGCGGAAGCTGCAGGCGTACGCGACGCCGCCCGGCGCCTTGTTGGTGTAGACGGCGGTCATCTTGCAGTAGGCGGCCTCGATGTCGTAGCTGCCGGTGAAGACGCCGAAGAAGCCGGCCGGGTATTTCACCGGCGCCGCCGTGCCGTTGAACGCGCCGTGGTCGGCGAGCACGTTGGTGCGGATGCCCAGAATCTTGCCGTCGCGGGTGGCCGCGATCTCGCCGCGCATGATGTAGTCGCGGGCGAAGCCGGTGCTGATCAGGTTTTCCGAGCGGTCCTCCATCCACTTCACCGGCTTGCCGGTGACGATGGAGCCGACGATCGCGCAGACGTAGCCGGGGTAGATCGGCACCTTGTTGCCGAAGCCACCGCCGATGTCCGGCGCGATCACCTGGATCTTGTGTTCGGGCAGGCCGGCCACGATGGCGTAGAGCGTGCGGTGGGCGTGCGGGGCCTGGGTGGTCGACCACAGCTTGAGCTTGCCCTCGACCGCGTCGAAGTCGGCGACCGCGCCGCAGGTCTCCATCGGGGCCGGGTGCACGCGCGGGTAGACGATGTCCTGCTGGACGACGACGTCGGCGCGGGCGAAGACGGCCTCGGTCTCGTCGGCGTCGCCGGTCTCCCAGTCGAAGCAGTGGTTGTCGGCCTTGCCCTCGAGGTCGTCGCGGATCAGCGGCGCGTCCGGCGCGAGCGCCTGCCGCACATCGATGACCGGGTCGAGCACCTCGTACTCGACGTCGATCAGTTCGAGCGCGTCGCGGGCGGCGTACCGGTCCTCGGCGACGACGAACGCGACCTCCTGCCCCTGGAAACGCACCTTGTCGGTGGCCAGCACGGCCTGCACGTCGTTGGAGAGCGTCGGCATCCAGGCCAGGCCCAGCCCCTTGAGGGTCTCGCCGGTGACGACGGCCTTGACGCCCGGCGCGGCCTCGGCGGCGCTGGTGTCGACGCTGACGACCCGGGCGTGGGCGAACGGCGAGCGCAGGATCGCGAGGTGCAGCATGCCGGGCAGTTGCACGTCGTCGGTGAAGCGGCCGCGCCCGCGCAGCAGCCGCGGGTCTTCCTTGCGCAACATGCGGCCGAAGCCGACCGGCTTCTGGTCGTTGTCGTCGAATGTTGTGGTCTTCGGCTCTTCGACTGTCGTCATTTGTTCGCCGCCTCGTGAACCGACGCCCAGCGCACCGAGCGCACGATCGTCGAATAGCCCGTGCACCGGCAGATCTGCCCGCTGATGGCCTCGCGGATCTCGGCGTCGGTCGGGTCGGGATTCTTGTCGAGCAGGGCCCGGCAGGTCATCATCATGCCCGGGGTGCAGAACCCGCACTGCAGGCCGTGGCACTGCATGAAGCCCTCTTGGATCGGGTCGAGCTCGGCCCCTCTGGCCAGGCCTTCGACCGTACGGACGGCGTGCCCGTCGGCCATGGCGGCGAGCACGGTGCACGACTTGACGGGTTCTCCGTCGAGCCAGACCACGCACGTGCCGCAGTTGCTCGTGTCGCAGCCCCAGTGCGTGCCGGTCAGGCTCAGCGTGTCGCGCAGGAAGTGCACGAGCAGCAGCCGGCCCTCGATCTCGGCTGTGACCTCGACGTCGTTGACGGTCATCGTGACCTGCATGATTCAGCTCCTCGCCCGGGCCACGGCGGTGCGCAGCGTCCGCCTGGTCAACTCGTCGGCGAGGTGGCGCTTGTAGTCGGCGCTGCCCCGCTGGTCGGTGGCCGGGTCGCAGCTGCGTGCCGCGATCGCGCCGGCCTGCTCGTACAGATCCTCGGCGGGCTCGCGGCCCCGCAGCGCGGCCGAGAGCTCCGGGATGCCGGTGGTGTTGGGACCGACGGCTGCCAGCCCCACCCGGGCGTCGGCGATCGTGCCGTCGGCGGTCAGCCACACCGCGGCGCCGGCCGAGACCACGGCCCAGTCGCCGGCGCGGCGCTCGACCTTCTCGTACGCGCTGCCGCCACCCGGCCGCAGCGGCAGACGGATCTCGGTCAGCATCTCGTCGTCGCCGACCGCCGTCTCGTACGGGCCGACGTGGAACTCCTCCATCGTCACGACCCGCTCCGAGCCGCCCGGCCCGCGGATGACGCAGCTCGCGTCGAGCGTCGTGCACACCGCCGACAGGTCTTCCGACGGGTCGGCCTGGCACAGCGAGCCGCCCAGCGTGCCGCGGTTGCGGACGACGGGGTCGGCGATCACGCGCTCGGCGTCGCGGAAGATCGGGAACGCGGCCGCCAGCTCGTCGGACTCGAGCAGCTCGCGGTGACGGGTCAGCGCACCTATGCGTACCTCGTCGCCGGTGAGCCGGATGTAGCCCAGCTCGGCGTGCAACGGGTTGATGTCGATCAGATAGTCGAAGTTCGCCAGCCGCAGCTTCATCATCGGCAGCAGGCTGTGACCGCCCGCGACCAGACGCGCTGAGCTGCCCAGACGTTCCAGCAGACCGATGGCCTGGTCCACACTGGTGGCACGCTCGTACTCGAACGGAGCCGGCACCTGCACCCTGCACCTCCTGCGATTGCCGAGCATCTTTCCTGAGGCCGGTCCAATGTCAACAGCTACCTAAGAGATGCCTTAGGTTGCTCTGCGTAGTCGCTCGGGGGTGCCCGGTCGGCCCGGAATCGTCGGCGATCCGCACGAATTGGGTGACGAGGCTCACCCGTTGGCCCGCCGGAAATCGCGCCGGTCACTCCCTGCTGATGCCCGATGTCCGGAACGACTTCGGACGGGGATTCCGATCCGTGACAACTGTTGCCACCGGGACGGCTGCGAAAGGGTCAGATTCGCCGACCGCGGCCGATCGTCATCCTGTGCCGCCCCGGGACGCCGAGTCCCGCCCACCTGTGGGCGGCCCGACCTGACACCGACAGGAAACTTCAGTGGGCGGGAACGGGGGAACCACATCGCCGGTCCACGGACCGGCTCGGGGTGAGGTCGCGCGAGCGACGGGCCGCCTTCAGGCCTAATCCGACAGCTAACCTCGCAGGCGGTTGAAGGACCGAGGATCGTCTTGTCTTTCCCCATGACGCTGCGCCGCCTGCTGCTCATCGCCGCGGCGGCAGTCATCGCCACCACCACGCTCGTCTGCCCCTCGGCGGCCTCGGCGGCACCCACAGCCTCAGCGGTCGTCGCCGCCCGCGGGCTCAAGGTCGTCGCCTTCGCCCGGGCCCAGAACGGCAAGCCCTACCGGTACGGCGCTCAGGGACCGAGCGCGTTCGACTGCTCCGGGCTCGCCGGTTTCGCGTACGCCAAGGCCGGTAAGAGACTGCCTCGCACGGCGCAGGCCCAGTACCGAGCCGCCCGCAGGATCACCAGCGCGGCGGCCCGCCCCGGCGACCTGGTCTTCTGGG
The DNA here is from genome assembly GCF_019710575.1 of Paractinoplanes polyasparticus. Classification (GTDB taxonomy): domain Bacteria; phylum Actinomycetota; class Actinomycetes; order Mycobacteriales; family Micromonosporaceae; genus Actinoplanes; species Actinoplanes polyasparticus. Next base: position 29,158 of record NZ_JAHWFK010000038.1, read on the forward strand.
TCTCGGGCAGCCGCGCCTACCACGTGGCCGTCTACGCGGGCGCCGGCCAGGTCTGGCACGCACCCAAGCCCGGCGACCGCGTCAAACTGGCCAAGATCTGGAACTGGAAACAGGTCCGCTTCGCCCGCGTCGCCGGCTGACGGGCCGGCCGTCAGAGGTGGTTCTCGTAGAACGTGACAAGCCGCTCGACGGCGGGTTCGACGTATTCGGGGACGTCATACATCTCGTAGTGGCGGGCGCCGGGGATGACCAGGCGGTCGACCGGGTTCGGCGCCAGTTTCCAGAGCCGTTCGGCGGCGGTGTCGAAGCCGGTGCCGTCCAGGTGCTCGGCCAGGACGAGTTGCAGTGGCTGGGTCAGGAGCTGGTCGACGAGGTGGAAGGAGTCGAAGCCGATCAGCAGGGAGTCCCCGCGGGACAGGCGGCGGTTGGTCGAGTGCTCGTTGCGGCCGCGGTCGGTGCGGTAATAGGTGATCGCCTGGAGCAGGTCGACGTCGGTCACGCCGGCGGCCTCGGCGTCCGCCAGGGTGTCGGGCAGCCAGTTCTCACGGGTGAGCACACCGGTGCGAACCTCTTCGAGGCGCGCTCCGGCCATCGCGTCGAGCGCGGCCGCCGGGCCGTCCGGCTGGAAGCCACGGAATGACGCACCCATGTCGCCCGGGTCGACCACGCCGACTGCTTTGATGCGGTGGTCGGTGCGGGCGGTGAAAATCGCGTAGCCGCCGCCGGCGCAGATGCCGAGGACGCCGATGCGGTGCGGGTCGATCCCGGGGACCGCGGCGAGGGCGTCGATGGCGTACGAGATGTCCTCGCTGCGCCGGTAGGGGTCTTCCAGGTCGCGGGGTTCGCCGCCGCTCTGGCCCTGATGGGCGGGGTCGAAGACCAGCGCGGCGATGTTGCGGGCGGCGAGGCGGGAGGCGTAGTTGGCGCCGATCTGTTCCTTGACGCTGCTGCCCGGCGTGGACAGCACGACGGCGCTCAGCGCTCCGCTCTCGTCGAAGTCGGCGGGCAGGTGCAGTTCGGCCGCGAGCTCGATCGGCCCGCGCGGGATGGTGAGGTGCATCGGAATGGGCCTTTCGAGCGGGTGCGGAGGTTCAGGAGACACCGTGTTCCCGGAACATGGTCAAGCGGTCGTGCTCAGGACGCGCAGGGCCGGCTGAGGGCTCACCGGAGGGCTCCCTTCTGGACCTTGCCCATCGCGTTGCGCGGCAAGGCGTCGAGCAGGCGCACGGCCCGGGGGCGCTTGTGGGCGGCCAGGCGGCCGGCGACCCAGGCGATCAGGTCGCGCTCGGTGACGCCTTCGGCGACTACGTACGCGGTGATCTGCTCTCCGAGGTCTGGGTGGGGTGTGCCGACGACGGCCGCCTCCCGCACCGCGGGGTGCAGCAGCAGCGCGTCCTCGACCTCACCGGCGCCGACGCGGTAGCCGCCGGTCTTGATGAGGTCGGTCGAGGCGCGGCCGACGATGCGGTGCCAGCCGTCGGCGCCGATCGTCGCGACGTCGCCGGTGACGAACCACCCCTCGGGTCTCGCCCGGCCCAGGTAGCCGTCGAACAGGGTGGCCCCGCGCACCTGCAGGTGGCCGATCGTGTCCGGCTCGTCGAGGGGGTCGCCGGCGTCGCCGACCAGGCGGGTCTCGACGCCGGGGATCGGGAGGCCGACCTGCCCCGGGCGGCGTTCGCCGTCGGCCCGGGCGCTCACCGTGATCAGGGTCTCGGTCATGCCGTAGCGCTCGACCGGCGCCTGGCCGGTCAGGGTGCGGAGCTCGTCGAAGACCGGGGCGGGCAGGGGCGCGCTGCCGGAGACGAGCAGGCGGGCCGGGCGCAGGGCGCGGGCCTCGGTCGGGGCGGCGCAGACCCGGGACCAGACGGTGGGGACGCCGAAGTACATCGTGCCGGGCGTGCCCGCGTACGCCTGGGGTGTGGGTCGGCCGGTGTGCGCCAGGCGGGAGCCGATCCGCAGTGGGCCGAGCACGCCCAGCACCAGGCCGTGCACGTGGAAGAGCGGGAGGCCGTGCACGAGAGTGTCGCCGGCGGTCCACTGCCAGACCTGCGCGAGGGCGTCGAGGTCGGCGGCGAGGGCGCGGCGCGAAATCACGGCGCCCTTGGGTGGGCCGGTCGTGCCGCTGGTGTACAGAACCAGGGCCGGCGCGTCGGGATCGGGCTCGTCCGGAACACCGTCATCGGCGCCGGTGGGGTGGGCCTCGATCAGCTCGGCCCCGGAGTCCCCGAGGATGTGGGCCTGCTCCAGCTCGCCGGCGTCGGGCGGCACGGGCACGACGGGCACGCCGGCCAGCAGCGCGGCGGTGATCACGACGACGGTGTCGACGGTGGGCGTGGCCCGCACGGCCACCATCCGGCGGCCGGTGATCTCGGCGGCCAGCGCGGACGCTCGTCCCAGCAGCTCGTGCCGCGAGAGCGCCGACTGCGGGTCGCGTACGGCATCGGCCTGGTCGGCGTCGTCGTGCAGGGCGCCCAGCAGGCGGGTCATCGGGCCTCCCCGAGCTGGGTGACCAGCGGGGCGAGCAGGTCGTTGAGCTCCCGGACGAGCACCGTGACCGTGCGCTCGGCCAGGTCGGGCAGCTCCGGACCGGCGTCCTCGGGGATCCGGGGAAGGTCGGCCAGCGGCAGGGGCGCCTCGGCGGTCAGGGTGGAACGCAGGTGCGGGACGCGGCTGAGCTCCTCGGCCGAGGGCGCGAGGAACTGGCCGAACGTCTCGGGCCACCCCCGCCAGCCCCGGTCCTGCGTCCACGCCCGCGAACCGGTCAGCTCGGCCGGCCACGGCGCGACCAGTTCGGCGGTGACGGTGAGCGAGCCGTCCCAGGTGTTGCGCCGGCAGGTGGCCCGCAGCACCCGGCGATGCAGGCGCACGAAGCCCGGATCGAGGTGGGGCGGGGTGGCCAGCCGCCACGCCACACAGGCGAAGCCGACCGGCGAGATGTCACCCCAGCAGTCGCCGAACTCCTTGGCGTGCACCCAGACGTGCTCGGCGAACCGGCTGCGTCCCAGCCCCGCGTTCTCCCGGTCGTAGTGATGATCGATCCAGGCGAAGGTCAGCGGAGCCATCCGCTCACCTTAAGGCTGGGGTCGGAGGCCGTCGAAGACTATGGCCAGGACCCGGGATCGCAGGGCGGCGCCGTCGGTGTCCAGCTCGGGGACCCGCGAGACGGCGAGCATCAGCGCGACCAGCTCCGGAACGGTGACGTCGGCACGGATCGCGCCCTCGGCCTGGGCCCGGGACAGCAGCGACCCCAGGGCCCGCGGCAGCTGCTCGCGGGCCGGGGTGAGCGCATCGCGCAGGTTGCTCGCCGCGAAGGCGTCGGCCCAGGCCTGCTTGCCCGCGGCCACCTCGGCCACCCGGCTCAGGAAGACCCAGATCGCCTCGCCCGCGTCCTCGGCCCCGACCAGTTCCTCGGCCTCCTCGCCGAAGCGTCGCAGCCGTTCGCGGAAGACCGCCTCGATGAGCGCCGCCTTGGTCGGGAAGTGCCGGAAGACGGTGCCGATGCCGACCCCGGCCGCCCGGGCGACCGCTTCCGTGGAGACCGCCGTGCCTCGCGCCACGAACACTTGCTCGGCCGCGGCCAGAACGCGGGACCGATTACGCAACGCATCAGCACGCGGCGCGCGTGCGGTCATGGTTCACACTCCTGTCCGATTTATTGCTTTGGCCGCCGGTTGACCGTTCATCAGCCTAGCGTCCCCTTTGTAACGGAGTGATCACTCCACTTTAGACACTCACTACGCCATCCTAGGAGGCTAGGTACCAGTCGGCTCGGGAGTGTGGTTAACGAAACAGATCCACAAACGAAACGAGCGCCCGGCCGAAGGGCCGGGCGCTCGTTGGACGAGCTGCGTTACCTGAGCAGGCGCTTGTCCACGTCGAGGGACTTCGGCAGCGCGATGGTGATCCACTCGTTGTTGTCGGCGGCGGTGGCGCTGCGGCCGGTCGAGAACGGGAAGTTGTTGTCGTTGAGGACGGCGATCGTGCTGTCGTCCAGGATCACGACGTCCTCGATGGTCTGGAAGGGGAACGTGAACGTCGTGCCGAAGCCGCCGAGCCGGCGCGGGTTGGCCACGTTCATCAGGTCGACCAGCAGCGTCTTGTCCAGGCGGCCGCCGCGCTGGGTGGCGAGGTAGATCCGCTTGACGACCGCGGTGGCGCCCTGGCCGTTGTCGCGCTCGATGATCAGGAAGCGGTTGCGGTCGACCGCGATCGCGTCGCCGATCGCGAAGTCCGGGTTGTCGAGCTGGTAGGTCCAGCGCTTGCCGGTGTACTTCTTCGCGCCAACGTCGAACTCGTTCAGCCGCAGCGCGCCGGCCGGGTCACCGGTGATCGAGCCCTCGAGCAGCGCGTAGAGGTACCGGCCGTCGGGCGACTGGGCCAGACCCTCGAAACCCTTGCTACTGCGGGCGGTCGCGGTGGCGCCGGTGCGCGTGGCCGTCTCGGGCGCGATCACGCCGTCGAGCGTGACCGGGGCGTCGAGCAGCCGGCCCGCGCGGTCGAAGTGCAGCAGGTACGGGCCGAACTCGTCACCGATCCAGTAGGTGCCGTCGGCCACCTTCTGGATCGACTCGGGGTCGAAGTCGGCGCCCGTGAGGACCCGGTCGGCGCGGGTGAGGGCCCACGGGACCAGTCCCTTCGGGTCGGTCAGGTTGACGCCGCCGAGCACGTCGACCTGCCCGGTCCGGAAGACCGGGGCCAGCCGCTGGACGCGCAGCAGGAAGTCGCCCGAGTTGGCCTGGTTGCCGTACCCGTTGTCGGACAGCACGTCGAAGGTGCCGTCGCCGTTGTCGGCGATCCCCGAGAAGCCCTGGATCGGCTGGTCCGCGAAGGGCACGACGAAGCCGTTGAGGTTGCCGGTGGCGAGCGCGCCGGACTGCTCGCTGCCCGGGACGAAGGTGCCGGCGGGCAGCGCGGCCCAGCCGGTCAGCGTGGGCCGGGAGACCTGGTGACCTCCGGCGTACGACGCGGTGCCGGCCAACGACAGGGTGAGCGCCAGGACGCCGGCTCCGGCGAGAAGGTTGCGGACGATCTTTCGCATGCCCGCAGGCTACGGAATCCGGGTTGATCGGGACCGACCAATGGCTTGCGGCACCGCGCGCAGAAGATCAAACCCGGGTGGCGGTGTCCGACTCGTGCATCCCGGCCAGCGTCTCCACGCCCCCGCCGAAGCCGGCCGCGGCCACCGCGGCGATCACCGTGACCGCCCGCAGCGCGTGGAAGCTGCCGCGGCCCAGAGTGGCCGCCTTCAGGTTGTGCGCGACCGCGCGCGGCAGGGTGCGGCGCAGGTAATCCTGCTCGGCGCCGAGCTTCTGTTCGCGCGGCAGCAGGCCGGCCATCTGCACCTTGCCGCGACCCTCGGCGTAGCAGCGGCGCAGGAAGAACCGGAACGTCGAACGGTCGAGCGGCACGTCGTGCTCGATGACCGAGTCCGGCACATACATCCAATGGCCGCCGGTCTCGGCGCTGATCCGCAGGCAGAGCTCGGTGTCCTCGGGCCGGTTCTGGTCCCCGAGCTTGCCGAAGCCGACCCGGAACCCGCCCACCCGCACGAACGCCTCGCGGCGGATCATCATGCTGGCCGACCACACGTTGCGGATCTCGGCGATCGAGGTGGGCATTCCCGCGTACGAAACCCCGACCGTCCACAGCAACTCGTCCGGCAGCCACGACGGGCGGTGGCGTTCCCAGGCCGGCACGATCAGCCCGCCCGCGCCGACCACGGCCGGGTCGCCGAACGGAGCGGCCAGGTGCTCGAGCCAGGTGGGATGGGCGACGGTGTCGTCGTCGAGAAAGGCGATCTGCTCCGACCGGGCGTAAAAGGCGCCGGTGTTGCGATTGCCCGAGGCGCCCCGCTCGGACTCGTTCTCGAGCACGGTGACCTCGGGGAACTCGGCCTTGACGCGCTCGAACAGGTCCGGGTTGTGATCGACCACGACGATGATCTCGGCCGGCCTCACCCGCTGGGCTTGGACGGACGCGACCGTACGCTGCAACGACGCCCACCGGCGCTCGCTGTGCGTAGGGACGACGACGCTGGCGTCGATACTCTCGGTCATGGCGCGGCGCTCCTGATGGCGTGGCGAAGCGAAGTTGATCAACCTGCGATCGGGACCATACACAGCGAATCTATGATTCCCATATGAGTGTGACCGGCGATGATTGACAGTTCCGACACCATTGTTTCGGCCAAGCAACCGCTCCGGGCAATGCCCCCTATTTCGGCGCGTTCCTTAACCCACAGCTGTGGCGTAACGCACTCCTACGCGCACATGTCCGCCGTGTTTCAACAGCTCAGCGTGTCCGCGCGACGAATTGACGCCGACCCGGCGCCAACACTTGCTGCCGGAAAAGCGTTAAGGGCCAATGGTCTCGACCGAGATCATCCGTTCGCCCGATGCCAGTTCCGGCACAACCGTGAACAACGCCGGATGGGCACAGAAATGGCGCGCCTGGCATGGTCGCGCGAATCATCGGACGGTGCGAATAAGCAGTACTCAAAGTAATGAAAGCGTTCGTTACGGAGCCGGGTCAGGCGCGTTCTCATTGTGCTGCGAGGCTCCCCCCGCCCGGCGACGGGATCGTGTCGGCCGGGAACCATGCACGGGAGCCGATCGTTGCCCACGCGGGAGCAGCGGCTCGGGTGTGGTCGGTTCGGTGGGGTCAGCGCCAGAAGACGGCGACCGCGGCGTTGGCCAGGGTCAGCACGATGATGCCGATGAAGTGGCCCTTGTTCACGGCCTCGCGCTTGCGCGGGATGAAGACCATGATGAAGATCAGGATGGCCAGCAGGAGCTTGACGCCCAGCTTGATCGGGCTGGGTTCGTAGTCACCGCCGCCGCGCAGGGGGGCGGCCAGGGCCAGGCCCGACAGCAGCTGGATCACCGAGCCCCACAGCACGGCCGGGTTGATCCGGAACTTGCCGGTGAGGAACTGGGCGATCGCGCCGCCGAGCAGCAGCGCGAAGCCGACCAGGTGAATGAAGAGCAGGATCAGCCGGAGTGCTTCCACGCCCGGAAGCTTGCCAAAGCCGCGGCCACGCCCGTCACTCGGGGGCCGAGATCACCGGCAACGTGAACAGGCCGCGCAGCAGCAGTCCGGGCCGCCAGGTCAGCTCGGGCGGCGGGACGGCCAGGCGCAGGGTGGGCACGCGGTCGATCAGGGCGGCGAACGCGATCTGAGCCTCGAGGCGGGCCAGCGGGGCGCCCAGGCAGTAGTGGATGCCGTGGCCGAAGGCCAGGTGGGGGTTCTGGGCCCGGTCGAGATGCACCTCGTCGGGGTCGGGGAAGCGGGACTCGTCGCGGTTGGCCGACAGCAGGCCGATCACCACCGGGGCGTACGCGGGGATCTGCCGGCCGCCCAGGGTGACGGGCTCGGTGGTGATGCGGAACGTGGCGGTCTCGACCGGGGACTCGTACCGCAGGAACTCTTCGACCGCGGTGGGCAGCAGCCCGGGGTCGGCGCGCAGGCGCTCCCAGCGGTCGCGGTCGGTGAGCAGCAGGGCGGCGCCGTTGCCGATCAGGTTGACGGTCGTCTCGTGGCCGGCGATGAGCAGCAGGAAGACCATCGACATGAGCTCGTCCTCGTCGAGCCTGTCCTCGCTGTCGCGCACCTCGATCAGGCCGGAGAGCAGGTCGTCGCCGGGCTGGGCGCGGCGCGCGGCCAGCAGGCCGCGGATGTAGGCGACCATCGCCTGCGCGGCGCCGGGGAACTCGGCCTGGTAGGCCACGCCGCCGACGATGATGTTGGACCAGCGGCGGAAGGAGTCGCGGTCCTCGGCCGGGATGCCGAGCAGCTCGCAGATCACCTGGATCGGCAGCGGGAAGGCGAACGCGTCGATCAGGTCGAAGGGCTCGCCCGGGACGGGGAAGGCGTCGAGCAGTGACGTCGTGATCTCGGTGATGCGGGGGCGCAGGGCCTCGATGCGGCGGGCCGTGAAGGCGGCCGAGACGAGGCGGCGCAGGCGGGTGTGGTCGGGCGGGTCGACGGCCAGCATGTGACGGGACAGGGCCCGCTGGATCGCGTCCGACGGGTGGCCCTCGTTGCGGCCCGACTTCGAGAACCGGGGGTCGGTCAACGCCTGCCGGGCGTCGTCGTAGCGGGTCACCAACCAGACGACGGCGCCGCTGGCGATCCGGACCTGCCGCACCGGGCCCTCGCGCCGCCACTGCGCATAGAAGGGATGCGGGTCGGCGTGGAACCGCGGGTCGGCCAGATCGTCCCGGACGCTCTCCGACATGCCTGCGTCTCCCCCGTCGTCAGTGGACATCCACGACAGTACGCCCCGGTATGCCGTGCCAGGCGAGCAGATTTTCGGCCTCGGCGACGATCGGTTCGACGTCCACCGGGTGGAACATGGTGGCCCGCAGGGTGTCGCCGGTGATGGCCCACTTCCCGGCCACCCGGCCGTCGACCAGCACGAACCGCGCGCCCTCGACGCTGAGCCCGCGGTACGCGTGGTCGATGATCCGGCTGCGGTCGTCGAAGCCGAGCACCACGTTGTCGAAGGCGGGCAGGAAGCGCGGCGGCACCGGCTGATCCGGATCGGGCAGCGGCCCGTCGAGCACGTCGAGCAGCTCGCGGCCCCGGACGTCGCGGAAGCTGCGTAGTCGCGGCCGCAGTCGCTTGATCGATTCCCGCAGGCCGCTCAGCCCCGACCAGGCCCGGATGTCGGACGACGACGCCGGTCCGAACGCCCGCAGATACCGCAGCACCAGCTCGTCGGCGAGGCCGGCCGGGGGCACCGGGCGGCCCAGCCACGTCTCGATGGTCGTGTTGCGGGCGGGCGCCGACTGACCCCAGACCCCGCGCGGCGGCACCTGCACCAGCGGCACGTACGAGCTGAGCGCGTCCCCGAGCACGCGGGCCGGCACCGACGGCCACCGCCCGCCGACGGCCCGGCCCACCTCGGGCAACGTGCTCGGCGTCCGCTCGAAGTGGGGTTGCCCGGCCGCCGCCAGCTCGGCCAGGTCGACGCCTTCGAGGTCGCGGCGCAGCACGGCCCGGGCCCGCGCCTCGAGCATCGGCTGGTGCAGCCCCCGCAACCCCAGGCAGTCGTCCGCCGTGACCAGGTGGATCGTGCGCCGCATGAGCAGGGTGCGCACGACCTGGCGGCTCTCCAGCAGCTCGACCAGCTCGTCCGGCCGGAACCCGTCGAGACGGCTCCACAGGCCCACGTACGGCTCGTGCGGTTCCTGGGCCTGCAACCCGACGAGGTGCCGGACGACGTCGACCGCCGGCGCGGTGTGCCGGCGGTCGAGCATCTGGCGGGCGAGCAGTGCCCGGTTGAGCGCACGGTTGTCGAGCACGTCCATGAGAGGAAGCTAGTCGTCGAACCCTTCGTCGGCGCGCTCCCGCCGCAGATGGGATTCGGCGCGGCGGGCCATCGGTCCCTCTTCGGCGGCCAGGCCCTCGTACATGCCCCGCACTTTCTCGTACGGCTGGTTCGGCGGCAGCAGGGGCAGCTGCTCGGGGGCGTGCGCCGTCTGCAAGATCTGGGCGCACACGTCGCCGAACAGGCGCTGCAGGTCGATCTCCTGCTGGTAGGCGCACGCCGCCCGGCGCTCCACCACCAGGTCGGAGACCGTCCGCTCGTCCGCCATGCCGCCACCTCCTCAGGTGACGGCATGGCTACCCAGCATCGGACGGGCTACGCGGCGGCCTCGCGGATGAGGTCGACCAGCGTGGCCGCCTCGGGAATGGCGACGGTGTGCGAGCCGCCGGCCAGTTCGACCGTGCGGCGCGAGCCGGCCCGCTCGGCCATGAAGCGGTGCGCGGCGACCGGGATGTTGAGGTCGTCGCTGCCGAACAGGAACCAGGACGGGATGGACTTCCAGGCCGGGTCGCCGGACGCCTCGTTGAGCGCGCCCTCGGTGATCGGCCGCTGGGTCACGGCCCAGACAGCGGCGTCCTCGGCCGGCGAGTCGGCCGCGAACTGGTGGTGGTAGGCGTCCTGCCGGATGTAGAGGTCGGTGCTGCCGTCCGGCAGCTTGACCGGGTTGAGCGTCTCGCCCAGCGAGCTGCCCGGGAACTTGCCGGCCAGGGCGGCGGCGCTCTCCCCCGCGTCGGCCGCGAAGGCGCCCACGTAGACCAGCGACTTCACGTTGGCGGCACCGGTGGCGGCGTTGGTGATGAGCATGCCCCCGTACGAGTGGCCGACCAGCACGATGTCGCCCTCGATGGAGGCGAGCGTGGCCCGCAGGTAGTCCGAGTCGTACTTGACGCCGCGCAGCGGGTTGGCCACGGCCACCGCCGGGTAGCCGTCCGCCCGCAGCAGCTTGATGACGCCGTCCCAGCTGGCCGACTCGGCGAACGCGCCGTGCACGAGGACGATGGTCGGTTTCATGTGCTCTCCCCCAGGTTCCGCGGATCGGTTCCTCCTCACCCTGCCCCGCCACCGGCGACAGGGGATCAGTAATTCGACTGGTTGTCGACGTAAAGCCCGGGTATTCGACCTGCGTACACCTGTCTGAGAGGAGCGTCACGTGACCCCGGTCAGGCCACGGTTGCTGCCGCCGCGGCCAAGGCGTCGAGAGTGGACCGGTCCGGTTGATCGAGCACGGCCTGTGACTCGTCGACCAGGCCGGTCAGGCGGGCCACCTCGGCCTCGGTCAGATCCCGGGCCACCTCGGACGCGGCCACGTTGGCCCGCAGATGGCCGGCGTTGCCCGTGCCGGGGATGACGACCATCGCCGGCGAGCGGCGCAGCAGCCAGGCCAGGGCGACCTGGGCCGGGGACACACCGAGGCGCTGCGCCGGGCCGGTCAGTTCGGCGTAACCGGTGAGCCGCCCGGAAGCCAGCGGGTAGTACGGCACGAACATGATGTCCTGCGCCTCGCAGTCGGCGAGCACCTGCACACCGCTGCGGTCGAGGAGGTTGAAGCGGTTCTGCACGGCCGCGATCGGCGTCAGCTTCTGGGCCCGGGCCAGCATCTCCGGTGACGCGCCGGACAGCCCGATGCGCCGGATCAGGCCCTGCTCCCGCAGCTCGACGAGCACCCCGAGCGAGTCCTCGAGCGGAACGTCGCTCGCCATACCGCGATAGTCACCGTCGAGCCGCAGGTAGGTGAGCTCGCTGACCTCCACCCCCAGGTCTTCGAGTGCCTCGTGCACCTGCCGGCGGACCGTGTCCGGGTGGTCGGTGACGAGCCACTCGCCGTTCGGTCCCCGGCCCGCGCCGACCTTGTTGCCGACGATCAGCCCCTCCTTGGGCAGCGCCTGCCCGATCAACTGATTCACCGTCCGCGGCCCGTACGCGTTGGCGGTGTCGAAGAAGGTCACGCCCAGCTCGACAGCCAGGCGCAGCACGCCACGCGCCGCCTCGGGGTCCGCCGGCAGGCCCAGCACGTTCGGGCCGGCCAGTTGCATGGCGCCGTATCCCACTCGGTTCATGGTTCTCTCTCCTCGGCCGTATCACTGCCACGCCCACATGCGTAGCAGTGCTACGTTCCAGTGATACGCCAAATGCCGTAGCATTGCAACGTGACCGATGCGAAGACCCGGGCGATCCTCGAGGTGGCGGGCGAGATCCTGGAGCGGGAGGGGGCCCAGGCGGTCTCGACCCGTTCGGTCGCCGCGGCCGCCGGCATCCGTGCCGCCTCGCTCTACCAGCTCTTCGGCGACAAGGACGGTCTGCTCGCCGCGCTGGCCGTCCACGCGTTCGACCTCTACCTGTCCGAGAAGCACACGCTCGAGCCGACCGACGACCCGGTGGCGGACATGCGCCGGGGCTGGGACATGCACGTCGACTTCGGCCTGCGCCACCCCGCGCTCTACCTCTTGATGTTCGGCACCGACCGGCCCGGACGCCGCCCACCGGCCGCCGCCGAGGCCGACCGGCTGCTGCTCACCTTCCTCGACCGCGTCGCCGCCGTGGGCCGGCTCCGCGTCCCGCCCGACGTTGCCGCGTCCCTCGCCACCGCCGCGATCATCGGCGTCACGCTGACCTTGATCGGCCTGCCCGCCGACGACCGCGACCCGACGCTGTCCGCCCGGATGCGAGACACCTTGATCGACTCGATCGTCACCGACCCGGCCCCGGCCGCGGACCCCGGTCTGGCGTCACGCGCCCTCGCCCTCGACGCCGCAGTCGCCACCGCGGGCACCCTCCCCCTGCGCCCCACCGAGACCGCCCTGCTGCGCGACTGGCTCGACCGCCTGGCCCGCTGACCGGCGCTTCAGCTCACGACGGCCAGGGCGTGGTCGGTGGTGTTGAGCCGCCGGCCGCCGGTCCCGGTCACCGTCACGATGTCCTCGATGCGGACGCCGAAGCGGCCGGGCAGATAGATGCCGGGCTCGATCGAGAAGCACATGCCCGGCACGAGCGGCTGCTCCTCACCTCGTACGAGATAAGGGGGCTCGTGTGTGGTCAGGCCGATGCCGTGCCCGGTGCGGTGGATGAAGAACTCCCCGAACCCGGCGTCCTCGATGATGTCGCGGGCGACCCGGTCGATCTCCTGACCGGCGACACCCGGGCGTACGGCTTCGAAGGCGGCCTGCTGGGCGGCCCGCACGACGTCGAAGACCCGCTGTTCGTACGGTGTGGGCGCGCCGACGTGGACGGTGCGCGTCGTGTCGGAGCCGTAGCCGTCCTTGAGGCCGCCGAAGTCGAGCACCACCATGTCGCCCTCGCGGATGACCCGGTCGCCGATGTCGTGGTGCGGGTCGGCGCCGTTCGGGCCGGCGGCGACGATCGTGAAGTCGACCTGCTCGTGGCCGTGCTCGCGCAGCAGGCGGGCCAGGTCGGCGGCGACCTGCACCTCGGTGCGCCCCGCGAAGCGTACGGAGAGAATCTGCTCGTACGTCGCGTCGGCGGCGGCCCCGGCCGCGGCGAGCAACTCGACCTCGGCGGCGTCCTTGACCGCCCGCAGCATCGGCAGCGAGCCGGTCATGCTGGTCCAGCGCGTGCGCGGCGCCGCCTCCTGCAGAGCGATGACGTGCATGGCCCAGGCGGAATCCGAGATGGCGTAGCGGCCGCCCGGCTCGAGAAGGGCGGCCACCACGGCGTACGGATCCTCGCCGTCCCGCCACGGCACGACCTCGAGGCCGGGCAGCTCGCCCGGGTGCTCGAGCGCGGGCACGACCAGCACCCTCGCCGGCAGGACGAGCATCGTGAGCCGCTCGGTGACCGGGGGCCGCAGACCGGTGAAGTAGACGAGGTCGGGGCCGGGTGTGACGAGCAGGCCGTCGAGGCCGGCGGGCAGCGGCCGGTCGAGGCGGGCGTTCATCGGCGCGTCTCCAGCACGTGGAAGCCCCAGGCGGGCAGGCCGACGACCAGGCCACCGGCGGCCAGCTCGTCACCGTCGCGGTCGAAGACGCGGCCGTCGAGCAGGTCGGTCAGGCGCCACTGCCTGCCGGCGGTGGGCCAGGGCAGCCGTACGCGGGTCCAGATCGGCTCCCGGCTGAAGTTGATCACCACCAGGTGGCGGGTGGCGCTGCCCTCCCAGGTCCAGGCGAGCACGTCCGGGGTGTCGAGCAACCGCCACTGCCCCGCGTCCCGGAGGACGACCAGGCGGTCGTAGAAGTCGCGCAGCCCCTCGTCGACGGGCTCGTCCGGGAAGCGGCCCAGGAACACGGGCAGCTTGACCCGGCGGCCCTCGAACTGGCCGTCGTGCCAGAGCGTCGAGCCCGGCAGGGTGGCGAGGGCGACCGCGGCGGCCCGTCCGCGCGGGCCGGGCAGGGCGGTGGCGGCGCGCGGCTCGTCGTGGTTCTCGATGAAGCGCAGGAGCTTGTTCTGATAGTCGAGGCCGGCGCGCAGGTGACCGCGCACGGCGGCGGCGTCTTCGTGGACCAGCCGGTCGTACAGGCGCTTGTCGTAGCAGAGGTCGAAGCCCTGCTGCTGAAGCTCCCACTCGGTGTCCCAGTACGCCTCGGCGACGAACAGCAGCTCGTCCTTCAGCTCGGCGATGATCGCCGGCCAGAACTCCTCGGCGGGCCGCGGGCCGGCGCGGTCACCCCAGGTGCCGGCGAAGATGTCGTTGAAGACGAGCATGGCCATGTCGCAGCGCACGCCGTCGCACTGGGCGGCGATGTCGCGCAGGGTGCTCAGGGTGGCCGCGCGCAGGCCCGGGTGGAAGGCGTTGAGCTGGGCGACGTCGGGCCAGGGCGGGAAGTACGGGTCGCGGCCGCGGGCGATGACGCGGTCGCCGGCGGCGAACCAGCTTCCGGGGTCGTTCGCCAGGTCTTCGGGGGCGCCGTTGATGAACCAGTCGGGATGCTCGGTGATCGCCGGATGGTCGGGGGCCACATGGTTGGGGACGTAGTCGAGGATGAGCTTGAGCCCCCGCTGCGCCAGGTCGCTCCGGGCCGCGGCCAATCCGGCGCGGCCGCCCAAACGGTGATCAACTTCGTATCGGCGTACGCAATAGGGCGATCCGACGATGTCCCGGTCGGTCAGATCGGGCAGGGCGGCGTGGAACTCCCGCTGCAGGCCCTCGTTGCTCCGGGCGATGCCGAGGCCGGCCGGGCTGCGTTCCCAGACGCCCATGAGCCAGACCGCATCGAAGCCGATCAGCTCGTCCCAGACCGCGCCCGGCACGTCGGCCAGGCTCGCCACGCCCAGACCGGCGAGCCAGGGCCACGTGTTGATCTCGTAGACCGACGTCATGGGCCGAATCCTGCCCGATAGGCGGCGACCGCGTCGTCCAGGCTCGGATAGAAGTGTGCCGGATCGATGGTGCGGGTCAGCTCGTACCGGTCGATCTTCTCCTTGACCGGGTGCTTCAGCTCGGCGAAGACCAGGGAGATGCCCTTGGCGTTGAGCTCCTCGTCCAGCTCCTCCAGCATGTCGGCGGCGGTGGTGTCGACGTCGGTGATCGGCTCGGCGGCGATGACGATCCAGCGCGGCTCCTGCTGGGCGAGGCGGCGGATCTCCTCCCGGAAGGTGCGCGCGTTGGCGAAGATGAGCGGCGCGTCGAACCGGAAGATGACGAGGCCGTCCATCCGCGCGCCGTCCGGATACTGGTGGAGGTCGTGGTAGCCGTCGACGCCGGCGGGCTTCACGAGCACCGTCCGGTACGGCCACCATGCCCGGCGGAAGACGTTGAGCACGGACAGCGCGACCGCGACGGCGATCCCGGGCAGCACACCGAGCACGGCGACCCCGACGAAGGCCGCCGTGGCGAGCGCGAACTCGATGCGGCGCTGCTTCCACAGCCGCACCATGCCGTCGATGTCGAGCAGCCCGATCGAGGCGGCGACGACGACGGCCGCCAGCATGGGTTGCGGCATGTCCTTGAGCAGGCCCGGGACGAGCAGCAGCATGAGCGTGATGGCAGCCGCGCCCACCAGCCCGGTGAGCTGCGACTTGGCGCCGGCCGCGGCCGCCACCGCGGTGCGCGAGCCGCTCGTGCTGACCGGGAAACCCTGGAACAGCCCGGCCGCGAGGTTGGCCGCGCCGATGCCGGCCATCTCCTGGTTGCCGTGCACCTCGCGTCCGGCCCGGGCCGCGAACGTCGAGGCCGTCGAGATGGTGTCGGTGGCCGACACCAGCGTGATCCCGACCGCCGCCGCGGCCAGCATGCCCAGCTCCTGCAGGCTGACCAGGGGAATCGTGAACGGCGGAAACCCCTGCGGCAGGGGCCCCACCACGTCGACGTCGTCGAGCCCGAGCACCGTGACCGCCGCGATGGCCCCCACCACGGCCACCAGGATGCCCGGCACCCGGGGCAGGAACCGCTGCAGCACCAGAATGACGGCGAGCCCGCCCGCGCCGATCCCCACCGCCGCCGGCACGGTGGCGTCCAGCCCGGTGACGAAGCCCCTGATGTCGGCGAACAGCCCCTCCCCCTCGACGGAGAAGCCGAAGAGCTTGGGCAGCTGCCCGAAGAAGATCGTGACGGCCAGCCCGTTGATGTAGCCGAGCTGGGTCGGATGCGACAACAGGTCGGCCACGAACCCCAGCTGGGCGACGGCCGCCACCGTCATGAACAGCCCCACCAGCAGGGCCAGCACCGAGGCCAGGGCGACGGCCCGGCCCGGATCACCATCGGCCAGCACGATCGGCACGACCACGGCCGCGATCATCGGCCCCAGCGCCGAGTCGGGCCCGAGCACCAACACCCGGGAGGGCCCGAAGATCGCGTACGCCACCAGGCAGAGAATCGACGTGTAGAGCCCCGTGATGGCCGGCAGCCCCGCCAGCTCCGCGTACGCCATGCCCTGCGGCACGAGCAGGGTGGTGAGCACCAGCCCGGCCACGACGTCCCGCGGCAACCATCGCGCCTCGTAGGTCGCAGCAGCCCCCACCCCGGGAACCCACTGCGAGCCGCGCACGCTGTCACCGTAGTGGCTGCGCGGCCCGAACGCCCGATCGCCGGCGCGAACCTGCTGGTGAGGGACGCTGCGGGCACCGGGTTGCCGGGTCCTCCGGTTCGCCGGGAGGGCCGACCACTACAGTTTCATCATGGACCAGCTGCCCGCCATCGTTCGGCTTCCTTATGTGACAGGCGGACCTATCAAGGTCGGCACAGTAATCAAACAGGAAGACGACCTATACACCGTCAAATGGGACGACACCGGCGCTGAGCAGGAAGTTCATCTCGGCGACTACGAGAAGGTGACCGTCCGTGAGTCCCTCGAATTCCAGTCGCTGACGGATCCGGACGGCCTGCGAGTCGCCTTCGAACAGGATCCGCCCGCCGTCGCTTTGCGCTTCCTGCAGGAGTCGGCCGCGACCATGACCGGGAAAGAGCTCAAGCTGGCGCTGACCGGCTTCGGTATCGACGACGCCCGTTTCCGGGGCGCTTGGACGTCGATCCGCAAGCAGCTCATGACCGACCCGCGGCTGGTCGTGGCCGGAACAGGAGCCGGCACCACGTTCGCCTGGCGCGACGCCGAATCGTCGGACTGATCAGTCCCGGATCAGCAGCTCAGCCTCTCGCAGCGTGGTGGCGGCGAAGTCCGCCAGTTCCTCGCCGTCCTGGTAGTCGTCGGTGAGGACGTGCCGGGCCGTGGCCCAGCCGGCCGTCGGCCGCAGGCCGGGCCGCCGCGACTCGCGGGAGAGGAACTGCCGCAGATCCTTGCCGACCTGGTCGCCGCGGCTCGAAGAGAGCTCGGCGGCCCGGTCGGCCACGGCCCGGAAGTTCCGGGGGACGACGATCAGCGCGTCACCCGGCGGGAAGGTGACCTCCTCGAAGTCGACGCCGTCGAACTCGGGGTAGGTCACGTCGGCCGAGGTGAAGGTCACCCGCCGCAGCACCGCGCTGTCGTGGGCCCGTCCCAGGAAGCGCGTCTCGGTCAGCGCGCCGGTGAACGACGAATCCTCGATCGTGCAACCGGCGAACTCGGCCTTGGGCAGCGCCGGGAAGGTGCACCCCGCGAAGTGGGTGCGCTCGGCCGAGAAGTACTTCATCTTCGCGCCGGTCAGGTCGACCGAGTGCCACGTGGTGCGGGCGAGCAGGGTTTCCGTCAGCGTCGCCCGCACCATCGAGCACTGAGTGATCGATCCGTCCGTGAACACCGCCCGGGCGAGGTCGGCCCCGTCGAAGCGGCAACCGCTGAACCGGACGTCCTCGAGGTGGGCGTGGGCCAGCGTGGCGTACCGGAAATCCACGCCGGCGATCGTGGCGGCCTGCGAGTCGAGGCCGCCGGCCGGGAAGCCCCGGAGGTCGAGCAGGCCGTCGGCGACGGGTAGTTCGAGGTCACGCAGGGAGCTGCCGTCGGCCAGCCGCCGGAGGACCTCCGTGCGGAGACTCCCGGTACGCCAGCGGTCGATCAGCTCCCTGCGCGCCACGTCAGGACTCCTATCGTGTGGGCAGGTGGATGCCCCGGCCGAACAACTTCGTGTATTTGCTGTGTGCGTTCCAGTCACCGTCGGTGGTCATGTCCCACCATACGTTTCGGTCCGGTGCGTGGAAGTCGGGGCATTCCTGACCCCGGCCGCAGATGTGCAGGATCTTGTTGAGCTTCGGGTCCTGCGCGACCCTCTTCTTGACGGCCTCGTCGATCACGTCGCCGCGGAACATCTCGTAGAACGCGGTCCCTCTCGCGCGGCCGTCCCGCGCACCGATGCGTTTGACCGCGCCCTGCTGGCCCGGGCTCAGGCCGATCACGCCCGTCTCGAAGTCGTTGACGACCGCGTCGACGTGCTCCTGCAGGCGTTCCGTGATGGCCTGGGTCGTCATGCAGTTGTGCACGAGGACCCGGTTGTCGCCGGCCTCCACGTAGTACGTGTGGGTGCTGTCGACGGTGAGGTTGTAGACGGTGGTCCGGGCCTTGTAGTCGTGCGTGGCCTTGACTGTGACCGTGCGCCGGCCGGTGTCCCGGAGCCTGTCCCCGGCCTTCAGGTCGTCGGCGATGATCCAGCCCTTGCCGGGGCTGTAGAACTTGTGACCCGCGGTCGCGGTGACCTTGGACGGCCCACCGCCCCCGGCGCCCACCAACGTCAGCTCGACCAGGCTCTTGTCGCCGCTGCCGGTGATCGACGCGACGACCTGCTGCGGCTTGCTGACGCCGGTCCTGGCGTCGGTGGCCTTCACCGTGTCGCCGGGCTCCACCTTCTCGATCGGCTTGCTGGTGCCGTCGGCCAGCAGGACGAGCGTGCCGGCGACGAACGAGTTGGACAGCCGCTTGCCGGCGCCCTTGGCTACCTTGCAACTCTCCTCGGTGGAGGACTTGGCCTTGTTCCTGACCTTGTTGGCGGCGTTCTTCGCGGTCGCCTTGGCCTTGCCGCCGATGTCCTTGGCCGCCTTGACCGTATTCTCGACCTGTTTCGCGGCGCCGGACTTCACCGCCGTCACCGGGGCGTCGACCATCTTCTTGATCCGTTGCGGGATCGAGGTCAGCGCCTTACGGGCGGCCTTGAGGTTGCTGTAGGCGTCGATCAGGCGGCGACCCACGCCGACGGCCTTGATGGCCACCTTCGCGGCCTTGAACATCTTGCCCCACGGCACGGCCTGCAGCGCGGTGGAGATGCAGGCGACGATGTCACCCTCGGTGATACAGGCCTTGGCGTCGTTGAAGCCGACCAGATCGAGGATGAGATTGACGATCTCGTCGCCGATCTGCTTGACGAAGCCGTCGGCCTCGTCGACCAGCTTCTTGGCGTTGAGCCACTCCGGGTTGTCGACCTCGACCATGCCGCCGTCGGGCACGGTCGCGTCGGTGGTGGCGGCGCCCGCGTCGGGGTTGTTCATCCGGTGCTCGGCCGCGGTGACGCTGCCGTAGAACACCCCGCCGCTGTCCGGGTCCTCGCCGGTCGGGTCGGTCTGCACGGTCGGGCGGGCGTTGGTGTACGAGTACGTGGACACCGACGGGTCGGACTGCGGCTGGGCCACCGGGTCGGTGGAGTCGAAGCGGCCCGTGCCCGGGTCGTAGTTGCGGGCGCCCATCGAGTAGCGGTCGCCCTGGGTCACATCCTGGTAGGCGCCGGTGTACTGCAGCGGGTTGACCGGCGCGTCGTCGGTCAGCTTCGAGCTCTCGGTGACCCCGAAGGCGTCGTAGTCGTACGACCATTGCGGGGCGCCGTCGGACGACACCACCCCGGACACACCGCCGAGCCAGTCGTGCAGGTACGAGTGCGCGGCCGCTCCGGCCATGAGCCCGAGCGCCTGACCGCCGGGGTTGTAGAGGTAGCTGCGCTGTTGCGTGGCGCCACCGCTGGTCTGCGACTCCGCGGCCAGCACGGCACGCGGGCCGTTGGTGTCCCACGACCACTTCTGGACGATCTGCTCGGCGCCGGCGCCGGTGACCGCCTGGATCCGGTTGCCGACCGCGTCGAACGTGTAGTTGGTGACCTTGCCGTTGACGGTGGCCGAGGTCATCCGGGCGTCGAGGGAGTAGGTGAACTGGTCCGAGCCGGCCCGTGTCTGGTTGCCCTCCTCGTCGTACGCGAAGGTCCGCAGACTGGTCCGCGAGCCGGCGGTCGCCTCGGCGACGAGCTGGTTGGCGGCGTCGTACGTGTACTTGGTGAGCGTGTTGTCGCCCGGCGCGGCCACCTTCTTGGTGGTCCGGTTGCCGACCAGGTCGTACGTGTAGTCGGTCCGCGAGGCGCTGGAGCCGGAGCACGCCTGCGCCCCGAAGCACTCGGCGGTCAGCCGGTCGGCCTCGTCGTAGGTGTAGGCGGTCGCCTCGGTGCTGGTCGGCTGGCCCGGCTCCCCCTTGGTCTCGGTGATCCGGGTCGGGTTGCCCACCTTGTCGAGCACCAGGTCGAAGGCCGAGAGCGTGGTGTCGCCCTTGGTGGCCTCGATGCCCGTCATGCGGCCGGCCCGGTCGTACTCGCGGTTCTCGACCACGCCGGTGGACGCCGGGTAGGTCGTCTTGATCAGGTTGTCGGCGACGTCGTACCCGAACTCGTAGCGCGCGCTCGTGCCGCCCTTGCTGCTGGTCAGCGCCGTGACCCGGTCACCGTCGTCGTAGTCGGCGGCGATCCTGGTGCCGTCCGGGTAGCTGCGGTTGACGATGCGGTCCTCGGCGTCGTACGTGTAACCGAAGACCTGGTCCCCGCGGGCCACCTCGGTGAGCCGTTCGGTCTTGTCGTACTGGTAGGACTGCACGCCGGTCGGATCGGCCGCCGCGGTGAGCTTGTTCTTGGCGTCGTAGCCGTACGTGTAGAGGGTGCCCTTCTCGCCGAGCTTCTTACTGGTCAGCCGGCCCACGTTGTCGTAGCCGTAGAAGATCGTGCCGTCCGGATCGGGCCGGCTCGGCAGCAACCGCGCGGTGCGCTCCTGGACCAGCTGCGAATTGGCGTCGTAGACCAGCTCCCGCCGGCGACCGAGCTGATCGGTGGTCGCCTCGGTGCGCCCGGCCCGGTCGTACTCGATGTAGGTCGAGCGCAGCAACGGGTCGGTGCGCCGGATCTCCTGGCCGTTCGCGTTGTACTGGAAGGTCGTCGACAGGATCGTGGCGTCCGGCCCGGTGACCGAGGTGAGCCAGTCGTTGTCGTTGTACCCGTACTTCGTGGTGTGGTTGTTGGCGTCGGTCACCGCGGTCACGCGGTCGTTGGCGTCGAAGGACTGCTTGGTGATGTTGCCGAGCGGGTCGGTCACCGAGATCTGGTTGCCGGCCTGGTCGTAGCCGTACTTCGTGGTGTAGTCGGCCGCGTTGTTGCCCTCGGCGTTGCCGCGCGGCTCGGTGATCTCGGTGGGCCGGCCGTCGTCGTCGTACTTCCAGGTGATCACGCCGCCGGTCGGGGTGGTCTGCCGGGTCGGGTTGCCCACCTCGTCGTACTCGATGCCGGCGTTGCCGCCGCCGCCCGAGGAGGCGCTTCCGGTACGCCGGTTGGCCCCGTCGAACGTGCTCGTCAGCGACTCGCCGTTCTCGTCGGTCATGCCGACGACGTTGCCGTTGTTGTCGTAGCGCACCGCCGTGCTGTTGCCGAGCTGGTCGACCTGCTCGTTCGGCCGGTCCAGCGAGTCGAACGCGGTGTCCACCTTGACCCGGGTCGCGCCCGACCCGTACGGCCGGTCGGCCTGCACCAGGTTGCCGTTGAAGTCGTAGTGGAACGTGCTGGTGAACAGCGCCTTCTGGGCCGCGTCGGCGTTGCCCTTGGGCGCGACCTCGGTCGCCACCCGGCCGTTGGGGTCGTAGGTCCAGCTCGTGGTGAGGTTGAGCCCGCCCGGGTCGAGCGTCATCGACCGGCGCCGGCCGGCCGGGGTGTACTCGGTGGCGCTGACGTTGCCGACGGGGTCCTTGGTGAGGACCGGGCGGCCCGACTTGTCGTACGTGTAGATCGTGTTGCCGGCCAGCGGATCGGTCTCCACGGCGAGCTGACCGAGCTCGTCGAAGGTCCAGCGGTGCGGCAGCAGCTTGCCCGGCTCGCGCATCTCGACGACCTGATTCTCGGCGTCGTACTCGTACCGGGTCCGGAACTTGTCCGGGTCGGCGCCGGAAACCGTGCCCCGCGGGTCGACGACCGAGCTCATCCGGCCCGTCCGGTCGTACGTCATGACGGTCTTGCGCCCGGTCGGAGTGGTCTCGGAAGTGCGGTTGCCGTCGGCGTCGTACGTGTAGACAGTGGCCTTGTCGCGCGGGTCGGTGCGCTTGACCACCTGGCCCTTGCTGTCGTACTCGTACTTGTAACCGGTCTTCTGCTCCGGGTTGCGCTGGCTGGTGAGCTCGTTGAACTCGTTGTAGGTGTAGACCCACTTCTGGCCGCGGCCGTCGGTGTAGGTGGTCTGGTTGCCGCGGTCGTCGAAGTCGCTGGTCTGCGTGAACGAGAAGGGCTCGGGCGCCGTACGCGTCCGGGGGTTGCCGTTCTCGTCGAACGCCGTCTCCTCCTGGTTGCCCTTCGGGTCGACCACGAGGCTCTTCTGCAGCTTGCCGTCGTAGCGCGTGTTGACCACGTCGTTGTTGGCGTTGCGGCTGAACAGCAACACGTTGTCGCGGTAGCCGTCCACCACCACGACGCCGTCCGGGTCGGTGGTGGTGGCCCGCTGCTGAGCGGCGTCCCAGGCGAAGGTGGTGACCCCGCCCAGCGCGTCGGTCTGCCGGCCCACGCGGCCGGTCGCGTCGTACTCGTTGAGCAGCTGACGCGTGCCGCGCGGGTCGTGCACCGTGGTCAGCCGCCCGGCGGCGTCGTAGCCGTAGCTGGTCACGCTGCGGCGGGCGTCCTGCGTCTTGAGCAGCCGCCCGTCCTGGTAGTCGAACTGCGCGCTGCGGCCGTCGGGCATCGTCACCTTCGTGATCAGGCCCAGGTCGGCCCGCACCTCGAACTTGACGACACGCCCGCTGGGGTCGGTGACCCGGTCGAGCGCCCCGGCCGCGGTGTAGGTCAGCGTCACGCCGTCCCCGCGCGGGTTCTTGACCGACACGAGCTTGCCCGCCGCATCGAACCGCAGCACCCGCCGGTCCGGCGGCACCAGCTGCCACCCGCTGTCAACCTTGGAAAGCTTGGCCCGTACGCCCGCAGGCGCGGCGTACGTGCCGTCGGCGCCCCCGGTGTAGACCGCCTCGGCCCCGTCCTCGGCCCGCACCCGAGCGGCGCCCCCGTCGGCGGCCACGATGCGCACGTCGTACGACGAGCTCCAGCCCAGCCCGAACAGCCCCCGTGCGGTGTTCCCGGACGAGTAGTAGCGAGCCAGCCGGAACGGAATACCGAACGACGGCATCGCGAAGTCCTGCTCGACCCGGTTGTACGCCCCGGTGCCGGTGTTGACCATCTGACCCCGGAAGGCCTGCGCCCGCACGGTGGTGCCCAGCACGGTGGCGCAGCCACAACCGACAGCCTGACTGGCCGGAACCGATGGCGGCGTCTCCACCTTGCGCGGCTTCGCCGGCTGTGATTCCGGGCTGCTCAGCTCGCCCTCGGCCGTGGCCACAGTAACCGTCACCGTGTAGGTGCGGGCAGGATCGAGGACCCAGCCCTCGGCGGCGCCGAAGCTGCGGCAGTAGGTCGCCGGGAACGAGCAGATGTTCAGATCGGCCTGGCCCAGGTCGACCGACCGCTGCTCGGCGCCCGACTGGACGTCACGGACGGTGGCCCACCAGCGGTCGGTGGGCCCGATCTCGGCGTTGAAGTAGACGACCAGCGAGGTGTCGCCGAGCAGGTAGCCGGGCCGCACGATGGGCTGGGTGGGCGGCGCGAGCTCGGCGTTGAGGCGCAGGGTCTTGACCGTGGTCTCGCGCCGATCGGCCTTGGCCGTGGCGGCGGCCTTCTTGGGCGCGCCCGCGGCCTCGGTGGCCGGCGGGACGGGTTCCGCTACCTGTCCCGCCGGCAACCCGTGGTTCTTGGCGGCGGAGGCCGGGAGCCCCCGGTCGACCGGCCCCGCCCCGGCCGGAGCAACAGGTTGCCCTTCAGCGGCGGAAGCGGCGGACGGCGGCGGCGCGGCCAGCATGGCCGCCGTGAGAATAGGAATCAGTAAATAACACAGCCTGAGACGCTGCGGCACACGCATGGCATTCCCCCGTGGAAGCGATGGCAGTGCGCCTCACACTTCCGCCATTGACACATGTCAATCAATGGATCGAATAGCCTTAACTCTCCCCTGAACGCCCTAGGTAGAGGATGCATCCCAGCCGGGTCATTCCCATACCAGCTCCCACCACTGCCAGTTCTCCGGTGCCGGCTTCCAGGTCGGGTCGGGCCGCCATCCGGCGGGCGGCACCCAGCCTTCCGGCGGCGTCGGCCACCCCGGCGGCACCGCGAAGCGCACGCCCGTGGGCGGCGGCGGGATGGGACCGTGCTCGTGGCGCTCCTCGATGGTGGCCGCCGGCGCGACGCCGAGCCAGCTGTCGGGCAGCTCGTGGGCCCGGGCGACGTAGAGGACAACCTCGGCCTTGATGCGGTTGCCCTTGACGATCGCCCGGGCGGCGGTGGTCAGGCCTTGTCCAGCGAGGTGCTGGACGGCCGGAAGCAGCTCGCCGCTCATCTTGGGGGTCAGCTGACCCACCCGCATCCCGTCGAGCCGCGCCTCGACCAGCGAGTGCGTGGTGCGGGCGCTCCGCTCCACGATCTCGTGCAGGGTGGCGTGAACCCAGCACTCCCCCTCGGGCCGCAGATACGGCGTCAGCTCGGGAAGATGCTTGTTCTCCCCCGTGACCTGAATGGCGCGACCCGACGGCAACAACCGATGCCCCTCGGACGGCGGCAGGTTGGCCGGCACGATCATGTGCGGATCGGCCAGATCAAGCCGCACCGATCCCCGGAAGGTCGCACCCCGACCGTCGTTGTCGTCCCACTCGGCGCCCCACACTCGAGCGTTCACCTGCGGCGCCCACCCACCGGTCAGCAACACGACGAGAACCGGGTAGTAACGCACCGCGTCCCCCCGCGCCAGATACCCGACCTGGTGCCCGTCGACCCACACACCGATGGCATGACGGTCGTGCGAGTTCCCCGATTCGGGCATCAACACGGCCGGCCGCGTCAGCTCACTGCCCTGCGCCTTGAAGTCCTGCCCGAACAGAGATCGGATGGCGGGACCGTAGTGCGACTCCCCGACGATGTTCGCGTGCGGGTAGCCACGCTGCCCCCACAACTCGAACGCAACAGCCATCGGCAGACCGTAGGGCCCCACGTTCCGCAACGCAGTGGTCACTTCGGACGGTCCCGCCCACCGATCATCCGAGGTTAGTTGACGCCCAGCAGGGAGACGGCGTGCTCTTGCGGCGGTCCCGGCGCTGGTGAAGGCGGCGGTAGGAAAGCGGTAGATCTCCTCTGAAGGATGTAGTCGCTTTCGGGTTTGGCCGTCCCTCCGCGAAACGGGCCGGGGTTGGAGAGCGATGGAAACGGGCGGGGTGTTCCGCGTCGACGAGGCGCCGCCGCGGGATCTGGGGATCCACAGTGCCATTCCGGGGGATGAGGGGGACGACGACCTTCCGGTCTATGTGCCACGGGACTTCGACTTTCGGCTGCGTAACGCGCTGGGGGTGAACGGGGTCGACCGGGGGGCGTTCGTGGTCATGGTGGGTGGGTCGTCCACGGGCAAGACGCGGTCGCTGTACGAGGCTGTCTACGAACTGGTGCCGACGTGGGCCCTGGTGCAGCCGGCCGACGCGGCGGAGCTGCTCTTTCTCAAGGGGGCCCCGCCGCGCCGGAGTGTGGTGTGGCTCGATGAGTTGCAGCGCTATCTGGGGGCTGAGCCGCCGCTGTCGTCCGAGTGTGTGCGCGCGCTTATCCGGGCCGGCAATCTGGTTGTCGGCACGCTGTGGCCCGATCAGTACGCCACCTGGACGGCCGGGCACGATGACGTGCACCGGCTCGTCAAGGCGGCGACCGTCATCCCTGTGCCGGACGACCTGACCGACCAGGAGGAGCAGGAAGCCGAGGCCGTCGCCGGGCGGGACAGCCGCATCCGGCGGGCGTTGAAGACCCGTGACACCGGGCTGACGCAGGCTCTCGCGGGCGGTCCGGCGCTGGTGATGTGCTGGGAACAACCCGTGAATCCTTACGTCAAAGCCATCATCACCGCGGCGGCCGACGCGCACCGCCTGGGCGTGCAGTCGCCGCTGACCGAGTCGCTGCTGGTCGAGGCGATGGCCGGGTATCTGCAGGGGCGGCAACGGGTGCGGTCGCCCGGTGAGTGGCTGCCCGAGGCGCTGCCGCATGCGACCCGGCCGCAATTCGGTGAGGTTTCCGCGTTGACGCCGGCCGACGGTGGCCGTCCGGGACGGCTCGCCGGTTATACGGTGGCCGACTATCTCGCCCAGCATCTGCGCCGGGTGCGTCGCGTCGAGACTGTGCCGCACGAGGCCTGGCAGGCGCTGGTGACCCGGCTGAGCCGCTCGACGGATCTGTGGCATGTGGCCGAGAGTGCCCTCGCCCGGCTGCGCTGCCGGTACGCCGAAGGGGCGTTGCGGCGACTGGTCGACGAGTTCCGCGACTCCCGCGCCGCCTCGCGGTTGGCTGACCTGTTCGTCCGGCAGGGGCGGTTCGCCGACGCGGTCGCCGTGCTCGATGCGGAGTGGTCCGACGAGCAGACCCGGAGCCAATTGGTCCGTACGCGCGAATTGCGCCGGCGGGTGGACGCGATCCGGCCCCGGGCGATCGCCGGCGACCATGCGGCCCGGGAACGGCTGGCCGACATCCTGCTCGACGGCGGCGAGTGCGACGACCTGCGCCTGCGGGCCCAGCGCGGTGACCGTCCGGCCGCCGAGCGCCTGGTCGACCTGCTGGTAGCGCGGGGCTGCGTACGAGAGATCCGCAAGCGGGCCGAGCTGGGTGACCTTTACGCGGCCGAGGCTCTGTGCGACCTGTACGTGGCCTGGGGCGAGCGGGATCTGCTCGAAGCGCGCGCCCAGGCCGGGGACACGGCCGCGCAGCTTCGCCTGTCCAAGGTGCATCCGCGTCAGGGGAGCGCCGAGACGGAACTGGCCGAACTGCGGGCGGCGGCGGACGACGGCCACCCGGAAGCCGGGCCGCAACTGTGCGCGCTGCTGTTCGAGCTGCGCGACGAGGCGCGACTCAAAGCGGAGCTGAACGCCGGGACCGCGGGGGCCGCCGATCGGCTCGTCGCCCTCTACATGGCCGGCGAGAGCACGACCCCCGAGCGGCTGGTCCAGCTTCGGGGCTTCGGCCTGCACGCCGACGGCCGGAACGTCCAAGCCATCCATCCGTGAAGGGATTCTCATGCCCGACCTGAGCTCGGCCGACCACGCCTTCCTGATCCTGCTCAAGAACGAGGGCCGGCAGGTCTCCAACACCGAACTGAACAGGCAGTACGGTGTGACGCTGATCGGCGCGGCCTGCATGCGCCTGAACGGCACCGGCTACGTCGATTCGGACACCACCCGCCGGCCCTACCGGCATCACCTGACCGAGGACGGCCGGAAACTGCTCGACCAGCAGCTGTCGATCGACAGCGACGTCGTCGAGCCGAAGGCCAAGCGGTCGCCCGCGGAGAAGGCGCTGTGGGCCGCCCTCGTGAGCACCTTCAACCGGCAGTCGGTCTCGACTTCCGTGTCGGTCGAGGACCGCGTCCGTCGCGCGTACACGGACCTGAGCGCGAAGCCCGGGCAGTGGATCGGCCTGGCGCAGTTGCGGCCGCTGCTCGCCGGCGTCTCGCGCGCCGAGCAGGACCGCGCGCTGGTGCGCCTGCTCGAATCGGACGACGTGCGCCTCGAGCCCGAACCGCACCGGCACCGCCTCGGCGACGAGGACCGTGCCGCCGCCGTTCGTATCGGCGGGGAAGAACGGCACAAGCTGGCGATCGGCGTGCGATGACCGAGGAGGAACGGGCTGCCCTGGCCGCGCTGCGCTTCAGCTGGGCGCAGGCCGCGGACGACGTGTGGCGGCCCTCGCCGTTCCACGTCGACGGGCTGCATCCGGCGGTCGTCCGGGACGTGCTCGACAGCCTGGCCGAGGCCGGGTTCAGCCCCGACACCAACCCGATCGGCCTGGTGCTGGAGGGCCGGCACGGCTCGGGCAAGACACACCTGCTGGGCTGGGTGCGCGAACAGGTGCAGCAGCAGGGCGGCTACTTCTTCCTGATCGGGCTGCTCGACGGGCGGGCGTTCTGGGACGGCATGCTGGTGTTCCTGCTCAGCGGGCTGACCCGGCCGGTCCCGGGCAGCGAGAGCCAGTTGCGGCTGTTGCTGCGCCGGCTCTCGTCGAAGATCGGCGCGCCCCGGCTGGCCCGCCGCGCGGTGATGGGCGAGACCGAGCTGACGCGGGAGGCGCTCGACCAGTTCGCCGAGGGGCTGAGCGCGTACGACAGCTTTGTGGCCCACGAATGCCGGGACACGTTGCGGGCACTGGCCTTGCGGGCCTCAGACGACGAGGACCAGCAGGACGTGGCGGACAGCTACTTCGACGGTGAGCCGATCACCGAGTCGCTCCGGGCGTGGGGAATCCGCCGCCGGCACCAGCCCCAGGACGTCGTACGGGAGATCTCGTGGCTGCTGGCCCTGACCGGCCCGTCGGTGATCGCCTTCGACCAGATCGACACGGCCATCGCCCAGCTGGCCGTGCGGGAAGACCTGGCGCAGCAGGCGAGCGAGGCACAGAAGGCCGAACCGCTCATCAACATCGCCGGCGGTCTCACCGACCTGCGCGAGGTGACCCGGCGGACCGTGACGGTCGTCGCCACCCTCACCTCGACGTGGGAACAGATCGAGAGCCGGGCCACGGCCTCGTTCGCCGACCGGTTCCGGCGGTGCCCGTCCCTGCAGGGCATCCGCACGGTCGAGATCGCGCGGCAGATCATCGAGAAGCGGTTCGCCTCCCGGTACGCCGACACCGGGTTCAAGCCGCCCTACCCCACCTGGCCGGTGCGGCCCGAGGCGCTCATCGAGGCCATCAACTACACGCCGCGGCGGCTGCTCGTGGTCATCGACCGCCACGTCCGGGCCTGCCTCATCGCCGATGAGGTGCGTGAGCTGGTACGGCTGGACGAGGCTCCGGCGGAGAGCCGCGAAGTCGCGCCCTCGGTCACTGCGCCGGCGGCCCCGGACGAGGCCCTGGCGCGGATCGAGGCTCGCTACGAGCAGCTCAAGCGGGACGCCGATGTGACGTCGCCGCTCGAGCACGACACCGAGGACTCGCTGTTCCCGGCGCTGTTGTCGGCCGGCTTGCACGCGTGGATCGTCGAGCGGGGCGACCGCGGGGCTGCGTTCAGTGTGGATCCGCCGCCCAGTGCCAAGCCTGATCTGCACGCGCGGCTGCGGCGGGATCTCGATGAGCGTACGGAGGAGGAGCGTGAGAACTCGCTCGACCAGACGCGCACCGAGGATCAGATGCACTGGTCGTTCCGGGCCATCAGCGACACCCACCACGGGAATGCGGTGCTGAATCGGATCCGGCGCGCTCGGACCGCGGCGGGGCTGAATCCGGAGGTGGCCAAGCGGAAGCTGTTCCTGATTCGGAACGGGGAGTACTCGTCGTCGGCGCGCACCCAGGAGATCCTGGCTGACGTGCGGCGGGACGGCGGGGTGACGCTGTCGATCGACGACGAGGACCTGCGTGTGCTGGCGGCGCTGCGGGACCTGCGGGAGGAGAATCCGGCTGAGCTGCATGCCTGGCTCGTCAAATACCGGCCGACCGGGCAGCTGACGCTGTTCAAGGAGGCGTTGGCGGAAGCCGTCGCCGATGAGCAGATCACTCCGAGGCGGGAAGAGCGGGCCGGGTTCACCGCCGGGATGTCGGACGACCAGAATTCCGTACCTCTGAGTCTTGAGGCCCTTCGCAAGCATGCGGCGATCTTCGCCGCGTCCGGCTCGGGCAAGACCGTGCTGATCCGGCGTCTGATCGAGGAATGCGCGCTGCTCGGTGTGTCGTCCATCGTGCTCGACCCGAACAACGACCTGGCCCGCCTGGGCGACGAGTGGCCCACTCCCCCGGACAGGTGGTCGGTGCAGGACCTCGAACGCGCCCATGACTACCACGCCGGCACCGAGGTCGTGGTCTGGACGCCGCGCCGGGAGGCGGGCCGCCCGCTGAGTTTCCAGCCGCTGCCGGACTTCGCGGCGGTGCTCGACGAACCGGACGAGTTCTCCGAGGCCGTGGAGTCCGCGGTGGCCGCGCTCGCGCCCCGGGCCAATCTGGTCGGGCGGACCACCCGGGCCCAGCTCGGCATCGCCGTCCTGCGCAAGGCGGTGGAGCACTACGGGCGTCGCGGCGGCGGTTCCATGGACGGGCTGGTGGACATCCTGGCCGACCTGCCCGACGGCGTCAGCCAGCTGCGCCAGGCCGACAAGATCGCCGCTGACGTCGCCCAGGCTCTCCGGGCGGCCATGGACAACGACCCCATGTTCGGCGGCGGCGGCACCCCGGTCGACCCCGGCGTCCTGCTGACCCCGTCGCCCGGTAAGCGCGCCCGCGTCTCGGTGATCAGCCTGATCGGCCTGCGCGCGAACGAGGCCCGGCAGAGCTTCGTCAACCAGCTGCAGATGAGCCTGTTCGCCTGGGTCAAGAAGAACCCGGCCCGCGACCGCCCGCTGCTCGGCCTGCTGGTGATGGACGAGGCGCAGGACTTCGCCCCCTCGGGCGCGATGACCGCCTGCACGCAGAGCACCCTGGCCCTCGCCTCCCAGGCCCGCAAGTACGGCCTCGGCCTGCTGTTCGCCACCCAGGCCCCCAAGGGTCTGCACAACCGCATCCCCGGCAACGCCGCCACCCACTTCTTCGGCCGCATCACCGCGCCGGTGCAGATCGAGGCTGCCCGCGAGATGGCCAAGGCCAAGGGCGGCGACGTGCCGGACGTGGGCGCCCTGACCTCCGGCGAGTTCTACATCGCGCTCGAGGGATCCTCGCCCGAGAAGATCCGTACGCCGATGTGTCTTTCGTTTCATCCGGCCAGTCCGCTCACCGACGAGGAGGTCCTGGTCAGGGCCCTCCGTTAGCATCGGAGCATGTCACGACGGGTGGCGCTGGCCCTGGGCTCCGGTGGCGCGCGGGGTTTCGCGCACATCGGCGCCATCGAGGTGCTCGAGGAACGCGGGTTCGAGGTCAGCGCCGTGGCCGGTTCGTCGATGGGCGCCCTGGTCGGCGGCGTGATGGCCGCCGGCCGCCTGAAAGATTTCCGCGACTGGGCGGTCTCACTCAAGCAGCGCGACGTGCTGCGCCTGCTCGACCCCAAGTGGGCCGCCGCCGGCGCGATCGGCGCCGACCGCCTGGTGACCCATCTGAACGAGTTCCTCACCGACATCGAGATCGAGAAACTCCCGATCCCCTACACGGCGGTGGCCACCGACATCGAGGCGCGCCGCGAGGTGTGGTTCCAGAAAGGCCTGTTGCGTACGGCGGTCAGGGCGTCGATCGCGATCCCCGGCGTCATCACGCCGGTGGTGATCGACGGCCGCCTGCTGGCCGACGGCGGCCTGCTCAACCCGGTCCCCATCGAGCCCACGGCCGCCTCCGGCGCCGACCTGACCATCGCCGTGTCGCTGCAGGCGCCCCGGACGCCACAGGAGCCCACCAGCCCCGTACGCGCAGCGGCGGCGCCGCAGTGGGTCGAGGGCCTCCGCCAGCGCTTCCACACCCGCAAACCCGCGGCGGGCGTCTTCGACGACCTGCGCATCGGCCAGGTGCTGGGCCTCTCCCTGGACGCGATGCAGGATCTGATCGCCCGCTACCGGATGGCCGGCCTGCCACCCGACATCCACATCGCCGTGCCGGTCAGCGCCAGCAGCGTCATGGACTTCAGCCGGGCCGCCGAGCTGGTAGCCCTCGGCCGCGACCTGACCACCAAGGCCCTGGACGACGCGGGGTATTGAGCGGCTCCGGTTGCGAACACCGAATCGGCTCCATCTGCTCATCGCGGGGTGCAATGCCGTACCACTGTCAACCGAGCCCCATACCTGCGATTCGCTTCAATAAGATGGCGTGCTCGGCGAGTGGACCTCCCTCGTCACCGCCTTCGAGAGTTGCTTCTCCGCTCTCGCCTGTGCCGTGGAGCCGTCATCCTCGAGCACTTCCTCCAGTTCTTTCCTTCGTCTGCGTAGCGCGGATGCCTCGGCTGTGGCACCCCAGCAAGGATGCCACTCGCATGTTCACCAGGCTGCGGGCATTCGCGTCAGTGACAGCAGTCGCCACGCTCGTGACGTCGATCGGCTGAACGGTCTCCCACTTCGCGCGTGGAGGACTCATCTTCGCCCACTTCAAGTAGTACTCGTACGTTAGCTGTGACGTCCTCCCCGAGGTTCACTGCACGAGGTAGCGGAGCTTGGACCTCAACCCGACGAGGCGCTGACCGCCGTCAGCGGATCTCGGCCCCGTGGTCCTCGTCGGCGAGAACCACGGGCACAAGGGTTTCACCGGCGCGCAGCGCCGCGCTCAACCGTCGGTTACCGCGTACGGCGACGAAGGACGGCGCCTGGTAGCGCACGACGATCTCGCCGTCCTCGTCCGTCGCCGCCGTCGAGTGGACGCGGCCGGGATCGAGGTGGCACACCGGCGCTGACGGGGTGCCGGTGGGAGTCTCGAGCGCCTCGACGATCCGCATCACAACCTGCTCCGGCGCTGCGCTCGTGGTGTCGCAGACCACGTCGTAGTTGCTGAGGCGGGTCTTGTCGACGCCGTAGCGGGACAGGAATCGCTGGCGTTCGCTTTCACTGCGGCCGGCAAGGTGGTCACGAGCCTCCTCGACGCTGCGATAGTTCTCGACCGGATCCCCGGTCCGGCCGAGCACCCGCCGGGCCGCCACGACCGGGTCCGTGATGAGGTGTACTTTCAGCGCGCCGGTAAAGAAGTGCCAGGCCAGCCGACTGTCGACCACCAGGCGCTCGCCGGAGGCCGCGACGTCGTGTTGCA
The DNA here is from genome assembly GCF_019710575.1 of Paractinoplanes polyasparticus. Lineage (GTDB taxonomy): Bacteria > Actinomycetota > Actinomycetes > Mycobacteriales > Micromonosporaceae > Actinoplanes > Actinoplanes polyasparticus. The sequence continues at coordinate 61,778 of NZ_JAHWFK010000038.1, forward strand.
GCTGGTCGATATGGTTGTCGATCTTGTCGTCCAGTTCCGAATGCAGGTTGAACTGCAGCGCGGTCATGCCGTGCTCCGCGGCCATTCGGCGGTAGATGTCACCGATACTGATCCGGCGCACCCCCAGCCGATCCGCCAGCATCACCGACACGGTCGTCTTGCCACTGCCGAGATCGCCGTTGAGCACGACAGTCCTGGGATGTGTCACCGCCCCACCATCCCTACTCTGCGGGGCTGACACAACTGGACGTGAGTCGCGTTCGGTGCGGCTGACTCGACGAAGAGCTGACAGGTGCGGCATCCAGGACGGATCATGAGGTGGTGGCGGGACCTACCGTGGCGGGGCTCGAGGAGACTGTTGCTGCCTTGCGGGGCACTCGGCTGGCGGGGTTTTCGGTAGTCCCCGCTTACCGTGGCGCATTGCGGGTGGAAGCAGTACCGCCCGTAGACATGCTGGCAGCCTGGGAGGCGGCTTGCGTCCTTGTTCCGGTGACCGGTCGGTGTCTGTCCGGGCGATAGTGCCGACAGTTAAGCCGGCGTCTGCGCCGCGTGTAGTCCATCTGCCTGGGGCTGACCCTTTACCGCTTTTTGAGTTGTCTGCGGTTGGCTGTCAGGATCTCGTCGGACAGTGCGGGGTCGGCTTCGGCGACGGCGCGGGAGACGATCAGCGCGCCGACCATCTGGGAGAACAGCGCCACCGCCTGTTCGCGGGCTTCTGCCGCGGTTGGTTCGGCGCCGGCTTGGTGTGCGCGTTCGAGGATCATTTCGGTGATTCCGCTGATGTATTCCTCGAGCCCGCGCCGGTACTCGGTCTGAGGCGCGGCGCCGTGGCGTCCGGCGTCGACTGCCAGGGCGGCCGAGGGGCACCCGGTTTCGGGGTGATCGCGGTGGGCGGCTGTCACGAATCCGTCGACCATGTCGTCCAGGGCTGCTCGGGCGGAGCGGGGATGCGCCTTGCGGATGGCGGCGAGGACGGCGAGTGAGTCGGTGAAGCCCTGCCGGTAGACCTCGAGGGCAAGGTCTTCCTTCGAGGAGAAGTGGTTGTAGAACCCTCCGTTCGTCATGCCGGCCGCCTTCATCAGCTCCTGGATGCCGATGCCATCGACGCCGTGGAGTTTGAAGCCTTCGCTGGCTGCTCTCACGATCTTTTCGCGGTTGAGCTTCTTCTGCCCTTGGGTGATGCGTGGCACCTCGGCCACCTCCTCGACACGACGGCACCCGTTGCGGGTGGGTCGAGGTAGGCCTCTCCCCGTTGTGATGTTACTCAACATCAAAGAGGCCCCCGAGCCTGCATGCCGCCTTGACACTCAATGATGTCGGACGACATCATTATTTTAATGTCGGACGACATCAAAACATCGACTACGAGGATGACGAATGTTCAAGACCCTTGCTTCACCAGATGCCACCGAATTCGCCGGCAAGCGTGCGGTCGTCACGGGAGGTAGTCGCGGGATCGGCGCGGCCATCGCGCAACGGCTGCTCGACGGCGGTGCGGCCGTCGTCACCACAGCTCGCACCGCCACCGATGAGACGCCGAAGGCCGCCACCTTCGTCGAAGGAGACATCAGCACGCTCGCGGGCGTACAGGCTTTCGCCGCGGCGGCGCTCAACGAACTCGGCGGCGTCGACATAGTGGTCAACAACGCGGGTGCGGCCCGTGCCCACCTCGGCGGCATCTCCTCCATCCCCGATGAGGAATGGCTCGACGCTCTCAACCTCAACTACCTTTCCGCCGTACGGGTCACCAACGCGCTGCTGCCGGCGCTGCGAGAAGCCGGGACGGGCGGCGCGATCGTCAACATCTCAACCGGCCAGGCGCTCACACCCGCGGCGCCGCTGGCCCACTACGGCGCCGCCAAGGCCGCGCTCAACACCTACGGCAAGGCGCTCGCTCACGAGCTCGGGCCCGCCGGGATCCGCGTCACCACGATCATCCCCGGCAACGTGCTCTCCCCTGGCGCCGACCTGATCCGCCAGAACCTCGCCGACGGGATCGGCGTCTCGCTCGCCGACGTCTCGGCGGGCGTGCCGCTGGGCCGCCTCGGCGACCCACGCGACATCGCCGAGGCCGTCGCCTACCTCGTGTCGGACCGGGCACAGTGGGTCACCGGAGCGACCCTGGTCGTCGACGGCGGCGAACTCCCCGTCATCTGACGGGGAGTTCGATCAGCGGCGTGAACGATCCCTGGGCGCGCCGCCGGAGAAGGTCTCGTTCCTGGCGGATGGCACGAAGTTCCGTAAGAATCCCCGGCCGTGGTGGCTGACCGCGAAGACGTCCCGCGGTGACCCTGCCCTCCGACCACCCGTCGGCGCAGGTCACGTCGGTGGCCGGAAGGCGACCGGTGTTGAGGTAGCCGTTGACGGCAGTGTCGACGCAGGTGGAACCGCGGAACAGGTAGACGCCGTGGTCGCGGGCGCCCGACAACGTGATCATGCGGGAGGCCCGGAGGTCCTTGTGCATGGCCTGGCCCATCTCGAGGACGGCGTTGACGTCACCGGCAGCCTGCACGACCAGGGCCGGCACGCCGTTGCGGATCAGGGCCGGTCGCCGTACCGGAGCCTTCCAGAACGCGCATGGTGTGATGGTGGCGCCCACCGGCCCGAAGAGCGGTGCGGTCGCCCGGGCAGCCTGGACGTCACGCCAGTACGTCTCGACGTCGCGGGATACCGGGGCGTCGCCGCACTGCGTGGCGGTGGAGGCACTGCGCTGCGCGGACTGTGCGCCGGTCAGCTGCCCGGCCAGGCCGGCGTCGAGCGCCTCGGTCGGCTCGGCGCGGCCGGTGTCGGCCGCCCGGACGAAGACCCGGATGGTGGCCGCCAGCTCCAGGGCGGTGTCCTCGTGGTCGTCGACGAGCAGGTTGGCGATGATGCCGGGGAGCACAGTGTCATCGACCAGGTACGAGCCGATGTGCAGCGGCCGGCGGGCGGCGGCGCGATAGACCCGATGGACCGTGGCGAGGACCTGCTCGGGTGTATCACCGAGGTGCAGCAGGTCGTCGTGGGCGGCGGTGCGGGCGGCCCACTTGCGCAGGGCGGCTTCGCGGCGTTGGGCGCTGATGCGGTCCCTGAGGACGGTGACGCCCGGACGGTCGGGGTCGATGGCACTGTCGAGGACGATGCGCCCGGCGTGCTGCGGGAACTGCTGGATGTACTGCGCGCCGAGGTAGCTGCCCTGCGAGTAGCCGAGGAACGACAGTGTCGGTGCGCCGAGTGCGGCCCGGACGGTGTCCATGTCGCGGGCGGCGTCGGCGGTGGTGGCGTGGGCCAGCAGGGCGGCGTTGGTGCGGGCGCACCGGCCGGCGAGGTTCTGGGCGAGGGCGACCATGCGGTCGAAGCTTTCCCGGTCGCTACCGGCAGATCGCGGCAGCCAGCTGGCCGGCCACCCGCAGTCGAGGGGCGTGCTGCGGCCCGAGAAGCGCACGTCCATGCCGATGATGTCGAACATGGCGCCGGTGGCCCCCATCGCCTCGCGTGCGGCCGGCACCGTGGCGAGCACCGGATTGGCCGGGCCGCCCAAGTTGATCAGCAGGGGCCCGGCGTAGCGCGTGGTGTCGGTGGCCTTGCTGCGGGCGATGGCGATCGTGATGCTGCGGCCGCGGGGCCGGCTGTAGTCCAACGGAACCCGGATGTCAGCGCACCGCACACCGGCCTCGTCGAGGGTTCGGCCTTCGTGGTCGTCGGAGCCGAGCCGGCAGGACTTCCAGGCGATGGGCGGTGTGGTGTCCGCCGTGGTGGTGGCGGCGGCGGCGGCGAATCCAGCGACAGTGGTGCTCAGGGCGGCGACAAGAACGGTGATCCAACGCATCGGCGGTGCTCCCTCAGACGTCACGGCGGTGCAGCATCCACCCGGCCAGGCCGAGGACAACGGCGGTGTAGAGGCAGAGCAGGCCCAGGCCCGACCACGGGCTGAGCGACAGCGCATCCTGGTGAACGGCGCTGACGGCCGCGCCGGCCGGGGCCGGCAGGTAGCGATAAGCGGCATCGGACACCGATTCCGGCATCAGCCCGAGCACCAGCTGCGGTCCGAGCAGCAGCCCGAACAGCGCCGAGACCCCAGCCGCGGTGTTCCGCAACAAGGCGCCCAGCCCCAGCCCCAGCAGCCCCACCGCGGTCAGGAACAGCGCGCCGCCGAGCACCGCCCGCGCCACACCCGGCGCGTCCAGGCCGACGTTCAGGTGCCGACCGGCGAGGATCCGCTGGCCCACCAGAAATGCCACTAGCACGGCTGGTACGGCAGACAGCAGCGTGGCGACACCCAACGCGATCGCCTTGCCCCACAGCAGCGGTAGCCGGGCCGGGACGGCGGTCAAGCTGACCCGGATCGAGCCGGTGGCGTACTCACCGCTGACGAACAGCGCACCGAGCACCCCGACCGCGAACTGGGCCAGCTGCACCCCGGCGAGACTGATCGCGGTGGCGTCGAACGCGGACAGGTCTGTGGGAGGGCGGGCGACGCGCAGCGTGGCGTAGCCGGCGCCGACGCCGACGACGAGGACGACGGTGGCCGGCAAGCACCAGATCGTGGACGGTAGCGACCGGAGTTTCGTCCATTCCGAACGGATGACCCTGACCTGGCTGACGTGCTGTTCGGCGGCGTACGCGGGAAGGCGGACGACGGTCATGACGACGCTCCGGCGGTGATGGTCGGGTGGTGTTCGACCGCGTCGTGGGTCAGGTCGATGAAGGCCTCCTCGAGCGAGGCCGGCTGGGCCGTGAGTTCGAGCAGAGTGATGCCGGCCGTACCGGCGGCGGCGCCGATCTGGTCGGTGGTCAGCCCGGCCACGGTCAACGCCCCGGCACCGTCGGCGGTCACCTCGACGTCGGGAGAGTCCAGCCGGGCGGTGAGCCGGGCGGGTTCGGTGGTCCGGACCCTCACCACGCTGCGGCCGTACAGCCGGACGAACTCCGTGACGCTGGTGTCGGCGATCAGCCGGCCTGCGCCGACCACGATGAGGTGTTGTGCGGCGAGTGCCATCTCGTTCATCAGGTGCGAGGACACGAACACGGTGCGGCCCTCGGCGGCGAGGCTGCGGAGCAACGCCCGGACCCAGCGGATGCCCTCCGTGTCCAGCCCGTTGAGCGGCTCGTCCAGGATCACCGTGCGCGGGTCGCCGAGCAGCGCCGTGGCGATGCCGAGCCGCTGGCCCATGCCGAGCGAGAACTTCCCGGCCCGCCGCCGTGCCGCACCGGTCAGTCCGACCGCGTCGATCACCTCGTCGACCCGCGACCGGTGGATGCCGCTCGTGCGGGCGAGCGCCAGCAGGTGGTTGTAGGCGCTGCGCCCCGGATGGATCGACCGTGCCTCCAGCAGCGCCCCGACCTCCCGCAGCGGCGCGCTGTGGGATCGGTACGGCCGGCCGTTGACCAGCACCGAACCGCTCGTCGGCGAGTCCAGGCCCAGGATCATCCGCATCGTGGTGGACTTCCCCGCACCGTTCGGGCCCAGGAATCCGGTCACCAGCCCGGGATTGACGGTGAACGTCAGCCCGTCGACGGCGAGCTTGTCGCCGTACCGCTTTGTCAACCCGCGTGCCTCGATCACCGCTGTGCTCCCTCGTTCGTCCGTTGTCGAGGACGGTGCCAGCGCGCAGCGATGGTGTAACTGGGGTGGCCAGCCGGACGATGGTGGGGTTTTCCACACCCCGGCGGGCGAGTTTGCCTCATGGCCGACTTGCGTCCGGCTGCCTACCGTGAAGGTCATGAAGGCAGGGCTACGACTGTTCGGCCCCCTGATGGCGCCGCGGACCTGGCGGACGACTTTCCACGCAGTCGCCGCGATGCTCCTGGGCGTCACCACGGGCCTGGTGATCTGGCTCGTCGTGGTGGCCTGGTGGGGGGCGTTGCTCAGCCTCATCGAAGGGCCGACGGGCCACCCGCTGCTTCCGGTGCTCTACCTCGGTGTCGTCGCGTTCGGGCCGCTCGTGCTGCTGCCGTTCGTGCGGTTCTTCAGCGCCCTGCAGCGGGAACGGTTCCGGGCCCTGCTCGGCGTCGTGATCGCCGGGCCGCGGCACGACCCGGGCACCGGCCGACATCGCCTGCTGCGTCCGTGGACGGCCACGTCGACCTGGCGTCAGTTCGCCTATCACCTGCTCGCCCCGCTGGTCTGCGGAGCCGGTGGGGCCTTGGTCCTGCTCTGCTGGGCGGCGCTGCCGCTGACGGCGTTGTGGGAGCACCAGGCGTCCGGCGCCGGCCATGCCGGCTGGTTCGGCGGGGCCGGGGCCCTGCTCCTCGCCGCGCCGTGGGCCGCACACGGATTCGCCGCCACCGACACCGCAATGGCCCGGCGCATGCTCGGCCCCGGCCGCGCCGAGAGGCTCGCGGAACGAGTGGCGTCGCTGGCCCAGAGCCGAGCCGACCTGGTAGAGGCGGCCGACACCGAACGGCGCAGGATCGAGCGGGACCTGCACGACGGCGTACAGCAGCGGCTCGTCTCGCTCGCCCTGAACCTCGGCATGGCCCGCGCCGCGTTCACCGACGAATCGCCGGAGATCCTGGAGGTCCTCGCCGCGGCGCACGACGACGCCACCGCCGCGCTGACCGAACTGCGCGACTTCGTCCGCGGCCTGCACCCAGCCGTCCTCGACGACCGCGGCCTCGACGCCGCGCTCTCCGGCATCGCCGCCCGGGCTCCCCTGCCGGTCGAGCTGCGGGTCGCCCTCGCTCCCCGGTGCTCACCGAGCACCGAGGCCATCGCCTACTTCGCCGTTTCCGAGGCACTGGCCAACGTCGCCAAGCACGCGCAGGCGAGCCGGGCCGAGGTCGTCGCCGAGCGGATCGGCGACCGGCTCGTCGTGACCGTGATCGACAACGGCCGCGGCGGGGCCGCCATCGACAGCATCGGCACCGGCCTACGTGGACTGCAGCAGCGGGCCGCAGCTGTCGACGGCAATCTGACCGTGGTGAGCCCTTCCGGTGGCCCGACAACCGTTACCCTGGCCATCCCATGCGCGTAGTCCTCGCCGAGGATTCAGTCCTGCTACGGGCCGGCCTCACCAAGCTACTCAACGACGGCGGCTTCGAGGTCGTCGCCGCGGTCCCCGACGCCCAGCAACTGCTCACCGCCGTCGACGAGCACCGGCCCGACGTCGCAGTCATCGACGTGCGGATGCCACCGACCCACACCGACGAGGGCATCCGCGCCGCGCTCGTCATCCGCCGGCAGCACCCCTCGATCGCCGTGTGCGTCCTGTCGCAGTACGCCGAGGAGCGTTACGCCACCGATCTGCTGTCCCTCGGCACCAGCGGTGTCGGCTACCTGCTCAAAGATCGGGTCGCGCACGTCTCCGACTTCCTCGACGCCCTGCGCCGGATCGCAGCCGGCGGCACCGCACTCGACCCGGAGGTCGTCGCCCAGTTGCTGGTACGCCGAACCGAAAACCCGATGCAGCGGCTCACCGCCCGCGAGCGTGCGGTGCTCCAGCTCATGGCGGAGGGCCGCTCCAACACCGGCGTCACCGAGGTACTCGACGTCAGCCACAGCGCCGTCGAGAAATACGTCACCAACATCTTCGCCAAACTCGACCTTCCACCCACCGACACCGACCACCGCCGCGTGCTGGCCGTGCTCAAATACCTCGGTACCTGAACCGTGATCATGAATGCCGGCACACTCGCGCCGCCGGTACACGGGGAACCCGCTGGATCAGCCGAGATCGCCTCCACAGAACGATCCGTGAAACGCGAGGGCCAACGGGGAACATGCCGATCGCGGCGTAGGTGGCGCAAACGGCGATCCCCGCGCGCCAAGCCCGCCGGCGGGCCGTCACGACCGGTCGTGAGCCGCCGCGAGTGGCCGCGGACCGTCATGAGCCGCCTCCGGCTGCCGCCGACCGTCACGAGCTGTTACCGGCCGTCGCGAGCTCCCGCGCGTTGTCGTGAGTTCCGGGGAGCCGTCGCGGCAGGAGCAGAAGGGCCAGTACGGCGGCCAGCGCATAGGTGGCCGCCTGGACCTCGAGGAGCGGCAGCGTGCCCGTGATGCCCTGCAGCAGGCCGGCCATGAGCAGGCCCACGGCCTGGCCGGCCGCCTGCACCAGACCGAACGCCGCGAAGGTGCGGCCGCGCCGGTCGTCGGCCGAGGAGCGCTGCAGCAGGCTGGTCAGGCCGGCGCCGAGGAGCACGCCGGGCGCGCCGACGATGGCGAAGAGGATCCCGTACGCGATCACGGCGTGCGTGGCGAAGGACAGGTTCCACGACAGGGCGGTGATCGCGGCGAAGCCGACGGCTCCGAGAATCGTCAGGCGCACCACGTCGAGACGGGCACCGAGCACGCCCAGCAGGGCGCCGGCCGCGATCGCACCGATGGCCTGGACCCCGCGCAGCAGGCCGACGTCCGCCTCGGAGCCGTTGATGACATCGGTGACGAAGAAGACGAACAGCACCACGAACAAGCCCTGGGCGACGGCGGCGACGAACGCGACCGTGAGCGGCGCGCGGATCGCCGGGTCGACCAGCGCGCGGAGGATCCGGCCGGACCGGGCCGGCGCCCTTCCGGCTCGATCGCGGGGCAGGGTCGCGACCAGCGCCGCGGCGATCAGGTACGTCGCGACGTCGACGAGCGCGACCCCGCTCAGCCCGACCACCGCGAGGAGCACGCCGCCGAGCGGGCCGCCCACGATGCGTCCGAGATCGTTGTTCAGCCCGACCAGCGCGTTGGCCGACATCGCGCGTTCGGGTCCGACGAGTGCGGGCAGCAGGGCGTTCTTCGCGGGCTCGAAGAAGGTGGCGAACGTGGCCTGGGCGACGATGACGCCGAAGAGCAGCGGCAGGTCGGAGCGATCGCGCACCACGAGCAGCGGCAGCAGCGACACGGCCTGGGCCAGTGTCGCGGCGACCATGACCGTACGGCGTGGAAGCCGGTCGACGAGGCGGCCGGCGAGCGGGGCGAGGAGGACGGGCGGGGCCAGGGCGAGCATGAAGGCCATCGAGGTGCCGAGGGGCGACCCGGTGAGCCGCAGGACGACGAGCGGCAGCGCGATGAACATGAGCCAGTCGCCGGCGTCGGAGACCATCCCGGCGATCCACAGGCGGCGGAAGGCCGGCACGGCCATGGCGGACGCCGGACGACGCCGGTCGGCCGGGCCCGGCGCGGTCACGTCCGCCGCCCGAAACCCGGACGTGGGAGGGCCATGAGCGAGAGGTGCACGTGCTCGGCGTCGGCCGGGGCGTCCTCGCGGGTGGGGTGCAGATAGGGGCGGACCACCGCATCGATGCGCTGCAGCACGTCGATCAGCTCTTCGGGCGACACCGCGAGGCCGTAGGAGGCGTGCGGTTCCTGCTCTCGCCAGTGCCGCGGGAACTCGGCGCGACGACGCAGGTATTCGCGGGCCAGGTGGTGGTCGAGTTCGATCGCGGCCGCCAGCACCGCGGTCGCCCCGGCCGCGCCCTCGCCGGTGTTGTCGACCGTGAACCCGGTAAGGGTGGTGCGCCACGGTCGCGACCGCCCGTCACCGGAGTCGTCCGGCTCGACCAGCCCGTGCGCGGCGAGCACCCGGAGGTGATAGCTGCAGTTCGACGGGGTGTCCCCGACGGCACGCGCACAGGCGGAGGCAGTGGCGGGGCCGGCCGACATCAGATAGCCGAGGACGTCGAGGCGGACCGGATGCGCCAGCGCGTCGAGGACAGCAGGATCGGCAAAGCTGGGTCGACGCTCCGGCACGGCAACTCCCTAGATCTGAAAGACGTTTTCAGATCGTAGGCGCGTCCCGGGAAACCTGCAAGACTCTTTCAGATCGCCCGTTTCGGCACCGGGGGCGTCACCGGCTGTCCGGGCCGCGCCGCTCGGGCAGACCGGCCGACGGCAACGTAACCATCGGGGCCGCCCCGGTGCATCGAGTCCCCGATGCGCGGTCGTCAGTTCTCGACCGCTAAGGGCCGACCCCCTGCACCGTGCGGCCGTCCTCCAGATAGCGCACCCGCTTTGTTTTCCAGGCGGCGCGAACCCGACGCCGGACGGGTCCGCTGAGCAAGGGCAGCGCCGCGTCGATCGGCAGGATCCTGCTTTCGGCAATCTCGACCGGCTGGAGGACCACCGTGTCCAAGACGTCGTCGTCGAAGACGCCGCAGTCGAAAAGGAAGCGCATACCACCCGGCCGGTCATGCCGTGGCCGGCGGAAGTCAACGCACTTGAGCCGCCCCGTGGTGACGTCGATGCCGCATTCCTCCCTGGTTTCGCGGCGACATGCGTCCCAGGGTGACTCGCCGATCTCGACAATCCCGCCCGGGATCGTCCAGCCGCCCTTGTACGTCGGCTTCAGGATGAGTAGTCGGTCGTTGCGAGCACGGACCAGAGCGCCGGCCGAGGCCGGGATGGTCGGGAGTGCGAACGTCAGCTCGGGTAACTCATCGGCCTTGACGTCGCCCATGGAGAACATGCTAGATCTGGAGCGACCGATCGGCCATCGGCCGGGGACGCCGCCGTGCTTCGGGCTCAGGGGCGCGGCAGCAGGCCCACGAGCGACGTGCTGATGGCGAGTCGCAGGGCTGTGCGCAGGTCGATGCGGTGGACGGCGAGCGCCGGCTCGGACTCGTAGACGGCGACCAGGCTCGGCGGCGGCGAGGTGTAGGCGGACAGCGCGCCCCCCACGATCAGGACGTTCAGGCAGAAGAGCTCGGCCTGGTCGCCCACCTCGGGCAGGTGCTGCCGGATGAGGCCGGCCATCACCGCGAGGTTGGCCAGCGAGGCCCGCTTGTGCCGGCGGACCACCTCGACCGAGACGTTGTGCTCGAGCACCCCGCCCTGCGCGCCGTAGAGGTCGCAGAGCACCGTCTGGGCGGCGAGTGAGCGGCTGAGCACGTCGGCCAGCTGCTCTCCCCGTTCCACGGCGGACCGGGCCCCATCGACGCTTCGGATCAGCTCCGGTTCCAGCTCGGCCAGCCAGGTCTTGGTCCGGTCGTCCATCAGGTCGAGCAGCACCGCCTCGCGGGACTCGAAATAGCGCAGCACCGCCGTCTTGGCCAGGCCGACCCGCCGGCTCAGCTCGTTCAGGGTCACCTCGGCCACCGGCATCTCGTCGAGCATCGCCGAAGTCGTCTGCAGGATCGCCTGGCGCCGGGCTTCGCGCTGCTCCTCACTGCGGGCCCGCTGGAACGTCATGATCCCACCTTAGCTTAGGTACCGGCGGTCTCTTGACAGCGTACCGGCGGTACATTAGCGTTCAGACATAACTTACCGGCGGTACATTGGGGAGAACGCGATGAAGTGGACCGAGCAGCAGATTCCGCGCCAGGACGGCCGGGTGGCCGTGGTCACCGGCGCCAACACGGGGCTGGGCTTCGAGACGGCCCGGCAGCTCGCCGAACACGGAGCCTCGGTGGTGCTGGCCGTGCGCGACACGGCTAAGGGCAAGCAGGCCGCCGCCCGGATGAACGGCGATGTCTCCGTACGGGAGCTGGATCTGACCTCGCTGGAATCGGTGCGGGCCGCCGCGGCCGGGCTGCACGCCAGCCACCCGCGGATCGACCTGCTGATCAACAACGCCGGCGTGATGTACACCCCGAAGCAGAACACCCGCGACGGCTTCGAGATGCAGTTCGGTACGAACCACCTGGGCCACTTCGCGCTCACCGGGCTGCTGCTCGACCTGCTGCTGCCGGTGCCCGGCTCGCGGGTGGTGACGGTCAGCAGCACCGGCCACCGCATCCGGGCCGACATCCACTTCGACGATCTGCAGTGGGAGCGGTCGTACGGCCGGGCCGCCGCCTACGGCCAGTCGAAGCTCGCCAACCTCATGTTCACCTACGAGCTGCAGCGGCGGCTCGCCCCGCACGGCACCACTGCCGCAGTGGCCGCACACCCTGGCATCTCCAGCACCGAACTGGTCCGCAACGCCCCGGCGATTTTCCGCCGATCGTTCAGCTGGCTCACCCCGCTGCTCGCGCAGCCCGCGGCGGCGGGCGCGCTGCCCACCCTGCGCGCCGCCACCGACCCGTCCGTACTGGGCGGGCAGTACTACGGTCCCGACGGCCTGGCCGAGGCGCGCGGCAACCCGAAGCTGGTCACGTCCAGCCCCGATTCGTACGACGTGACCGTGCAGCAACGGCTCTGGGCCGTCTCGGAGGACCTGACCGGCGTCCGTTTCCCCGTGGGCCAGGTCGCCGCCGCGGCGTGACTACGCGACGTCGGGGCGGGTCATCAGGGGCGAGCGCAGGTGCAGGGTGAGATCGCGGGTGGTCAGGGGGTCGATGTTCCACGTCGCGGTGGCTGTGCCGTCGGCGTCGACGACCAGCCGGACCCGGTGCGGGGTGGTGATGACACAGAGGTCGGCGACGAACGTGTCGCCCTGCCAGGCGCCGGCAGCGACGACGGGGCGGCCGAGCGGGGAGCTTTCGCGCCATTCGCCGTGGCCGACCTCGATGGTGAGGGAATCTCCGATGTGGACCAGCCACCCGCGGGAAATCGGCTCGACGACGGCCTTGGTTCCGTCGGGCAGAGCCGGGCTCGCGACGGGACCGCCGGGAGCGAGGGCCAGCGATCGGTTGTCGGGCGTAGCGTCCAAGCCGGGCAGCAGACAGTCCCAGATCGCGTCGAGCACGGCCTGCGCCTGGTGGTGGGCGCCGGTCGTGGCGACCACCAGGTCGTGGGACGGGACGACCACGCACAACTGGCCGAAGGCGCCGTCGCCGTGGAAGCCGTGGCGGGAGATCCAGAACTGGTAGCCGTAGCCCTGTGTGTAGTCGGCGCCACCCGCTCCGACCTCGGCCGGGAAAGTATCGATGTGGCGGCTCGTCGCCAGCCGCACCCATTCAGGTGGGACGAGTTGCCGGTCGCCCCAGCGGCCGCCGCGCAGCAGCAGTTCGCCGAAGGCGGCGACGGCCTCGGTCGTCAGGTGCAGGCCGTGAAAGCCGAAGGCGGCGCCGCTCGCCACCCTGTCCCATTCGGCGTGCTCGATGCCCATCGGGTGGAAGAGGCGGTCGTCGAGGAACTCCGGCAGTCCCCGGCCGGTGACCCGTTCGACCATCCGGGCCAGCACGTACGTCGTCGCGTTGTCGTAGGTGTGGCGGGTTCCCTCCGCGTGCGCGAACGGCACGCGGAGGAAACCCTTCACCAGATCGTCCGGTTCGTGCTGCCACGCCTCGGTGAGGCTGTCGGTGTCGTGGCCGGCTGTCATGGAGAGCAGGTGGTGGACGGTGATGCGGCGGCCCTGCTCCGGCAGGCCGGCCGGAACATGGTCGGGCAACACGTCCACCACCCGGTCATCCAGCGCGAGCAGGCCGTCCGCGATCGCCAGGCCCACGGCGATCGAGGTGAACGACTTGGTCAGCGAGTAAAGCAGGTGGGGGCGGTCGGCCGAATAGGGCGCCCACCAGCCCTCGGCCACGACGTGACGGTGGTGCACGACCATGAGGGAATGGCATTCGACGCCCTGCTCGTCCAGACGGTCGAACAACGCGGCCACCGAACCCTTCGACCGGGGCAGCAAAGCTTTCAGTGCACGACCTCCAGAAGTTTTCGGAAGGATAGCCCGTCGTCGCCGGCGTCGATGACCACGCGGTCACCGGGGCGCAGGGTGTCGACCAGGATCCGTTCGGCCAGGGCGTCCTCGACCTCGCGCTGGATGGTGCGACGCAACGGCCGCGCGCCCATCGCCGGATCGAAGCCCCGGCGGGCCAGATACTCGCGGGCGGCCGCGGTCAGCTCGGCCGTGATGTCCTTGGCCCGCAACTGGGACGAGACCCGGGCCATCATCACGTCCACGATGCGCAGCACCTCGTCCTGGCTCAGCTGCGGGAAGACGATCGTCTCGTCGATGCGGTTGAGGAACTCGGGGCGGAAGTGCTCGGTCAGCGCCTCGGTCACCCGGTGCTCGCGGCGGCTGCCGAAGCCGACCGCCGCCGCCCGGCCGGTGCCCAGGTTGCTGGTCAGGATGATGATCGTGTTCTTGAAATCGACCACGCGGCCCTGGCCGTCGGTCAGGCGGCCGTCCTCGAGGATCTGCAGCAGCGCGTTGAAGACGTCCGGGTGGGCCTTCTCGATCTCGTCGAACAGCACCACCGAGAACGGCTTGCGCCGCACCTTCTCGGTCAGCTGGCCGCCGTCGTCGTGGCCCACGTAGCCGGGAGGCGCGCCGACGAGCCGGGAGATCGTGTGGGTCTCCTGGAACTCCGACATGTCCAGCTGGATGAGCGCGTCCTCCGAGCCGAACAGGAACTCGGCCAGCGCCCGGGCCAGGGAGGTCTTTCCGACGCCGCTCGGGCCCGCGAAGATGAAACTTCCTGAGGGCCGCCGAGGATCTTTCAACCCGGCCCGCGTACGCCGGAGGGCGCGCGAAACCGCGGCCACCGCCGCGTCCTGGCCGACGACCCGCTTGTGCAGTTCGTCCTCCATGCCGAGCAGCCGGGTCGCCTCCTGCTCGGTCAGCCGATGCACCGGCACCCCGGTCCACGTTGCCAGCACTTCGGCGATGTGGTCGCGGCCGATCTCGATGAGACCGTCGCTGCCCGCTTGCTTCTCCTGGTCGCGCAGGTGGGCCGCCCGTTCGAAGTCCTGGGCGTCGATCGCGGACTCCTTGGCGCGGCGCAGGCCGGCCAGCTCGGCGTTCCGGCCGGGCTCGGTCAGCCGGCGGATCCGCGAGCGGGCGCCGGCCTCGTCGATCAGGTCGATCGCCTTGTCCGGCAGGAACCGGTCGGGGACGTACCGGTCAGCCAGCGTCACCGCCGTGACCAGGGCCTCGTCACTGTAGGAGACGCGGTGGTGGGCCTCGTACTTGTCGCGCAGGCCCTTGAGAATCTCGATCGTCTCGGCGTTCGTGGGCTCCTCGATCGACACCGCCTGGAAGCGGCGGGCCAGGGCCGCGTCCTTCTCGAAGTACTTGCGGTACTCGGTGGTGGTCGTGGCCCCGATGGTCTGCAGCTCGCCGCGGGCCAGCATCGGCTTGAGGATGCTGGCTGCGTCGATCGCGCCCTCGGCCGCGCCCGCACCCACGAGCTGGTGGATCTCATCGATGAACAGGATGATGTCACCGCGGGTGCGGCACTCCCTGACCACCTTCTTGAGCCGCTCCTCGAAGTCGCCGCGATAACGGGAGCCGGCGACCAGCGAGCTGATGTCGAGCGTGTAGACCTGCTTGTCCCGCAGCGAATCCGGCACCTCGCCGCGGACGATGCGCTGGGCCAGGCCGTCGACGACCGCGGTCTTGCCCACGCCGGGCTCGCCCAGCAGCACCGGATTGTTCTTGGTCCGGCACGACAGCACGACCAGGACGCGGTCGATCTCGTGCTCGCGGCCGACGACCGGATCGAGCCTGCCTTCGCGGGCGCGGCCGGTCAGGTTCTCGCCGAACTGGTCGAGCAGCGTCGAGGCGGCCGGCGACACCGGCTCGGGTTCGGCCGAGGCTGAGGCCGACAGCAGGGTGAGCACTTGTTCGCGTACGCGGGAAGGGTCTGCCCCCAGCACCTGCATCGCGACACCCTCGCCCTCGCGGATCAGCCCGAGCAGGAGGTGCTCGGCGCCGATGTAGTTGTGGCCGAGCTGCAGGGACTCGCGCAACGCCAATTCGAGCACCTTCTTGGCGCGCGGAGTGAACGGGATGTGCCCGCCCGGCGAGGAGGCGCCCAGGCCAACCTTGTCCTCGACCTTTTCCCGTACGGCGGAAAGGGTGACCCCCTGGCTGCCGAGCGCCCGCGCGGCCAGGCCCTCGCCCTCGCGCAGCAGTCCCAGCAGCAGATGCTCGGTGCCGATGTAGCTGTGGTTGAGCAGCCGGGCCTCTTCCTGAGCCAGGACGACCACTCGGCGGGCACGGTCGGTGAATCGTTCGAACACGACAATCACGTCCTCGCGGCGAGGGCCCACGCACCTCACCGATAGACGCGTGTCATCGCGCGACGGGTGAGATGCGCTGAGTCGAAGCCTCTTGGCGTGATCACGCGGCCCGCGTGGGGAGCCGCGCAACGCTCGTGCAGGCGCGCTGCCCCCTCACCATAACGCCGGCCGTCCTACGATGGCGTTCAGGGAGGCCCGCGATGACCGGAACGAAGCACCGACACCCCGTCCCCGACCGCGCCCGCCGCCGCGCCGTACGGGCTCTCGCCGCCCAGCTCGGAGTGCCTTATTCGGTCGCCGCCCGGATGCTCGCCGAGGGCCGGCGCCCGGTGGTGTTCGCCCAGCGCGAACAGCGCCCGTTCCACGCCCGGGTCCGCGACACCCGCGAGGCGGTCGACCTGCCCCTGGGTCGCGCGGCCCACCTGGCCACCCGCTTCAAGACCGGCGAGCCGCGCCTGCGCACGGTGCTGGCCATGCTCTACGCGACGGTCGAACACGAGGCGCCGGCCCTGAAGCCGGCCCCCGAGGAACTGTCGTGGGTGGCCGACCTGGGCGAGGAGGCCGCCGTCGACATCACCTGCGGAGCCCTCGACCAGGCCGCCCGCCTGCTCCTCGACGACGACACCTGGCACCTGTGGAACCGCATCGAGGCCGCCCTCACCGCCGGCGACCTCAACGCCGACCCCCGCATCCGCGACGCGGCCCGGCTGCTCGGCCGCGAGCTGCGCACGGTGAGTCTGCGCAGCGCCCTCCCGGCCGCCCGCCGAACCCTCGACGCCTTGCTGGTGGTCTAGGGCAGCAGGGTGCGGACGTGCGTCAGGGCGGGCTCGGTGAGGGGGAAAGTCACGGTGCCCTCGTGGTCCTGGCGTTCCAGGGTCCACTCGTCGTGGAGGCGGCGGATCGTCACCTGGACGTTGGGGGCCTCGCCGTGCCAGACGGCGTCGCCTCGGCCGGCGCCGTAGCGGGATCGGGAGAGCGCGCTGATTCGGGCCACGCTCGCGCACGCGCGGCAGCGGCCGTCGGGGGTTGCGGTGCAGCGGCGGCAGACCGGGCCGCCGCAGAGGGGGCACGGGGCCACGCCGTCCTCGCAGGCGCGGCAGGTGCTGGTCAGGCAGGTCGCGCAGGTTCGGACGCTCGCGGCCAGGTGGTGGCTGCGGCACACGTAGGCCTCGGTCAGCGGGTCTCCGGTGACCGCGTCCGGCACGTGGCCCTCCAGCTCGCCGGCTTTCACCTCGTACGTGATCTGGAGCTGGGGGCCGTCGGGCAGCGACCAGACCTCCTCGACCTCCAGGCCGATCGCGACGTGGGCCTGTCTGGTCGGGTGGGCCGCCAGGCGCTTGCTCAGCTCGGCGATCAGCGGCTCGGGCAGGTCGGCCGTCGCTGAGGGGGCGGCGCCCGGTTCGCCGGGGGCGACCGCGGCCTGGGCGCGGGCGGGTGGCACCGACTCGGCCTGCGGCGGCTGCACCACTCCGACGTACCAGAGACGCCTTTGCATTCGGGACGCGCCGGCGATGGTGATGCCGGTGAAGTCGTCGGCGGTGGTCAGTGCGGTGACCGTGGCGGTGACGCCGGGTGCGACGAGGGCCGCGCCGACCAAGGCGCGGGTCAGGTCGCCGGGCTCGGCCGAGATCTCGTGCCACACCGGGTCCTGGGCGTCGTGCCGCAGGCCCAGCAGCGCGTGGGCGCCGACCCGGGCCAGCACCGCCTCCCACTCGCCGAGCCGGGTTCGCGCGACCACCTCGGGCTGGGGGTTCCAGTCGGCCTCGGCCCACCACACAGTTCCTTCGGGCGCCTCCCACTCGGCGACCGTCTCCGAGGTGGTGGGGCCGGAAGCGGTCCGGTGTACGAGACCGCGCGCGTCCACCGCGACCAGGTCTTCCGTCCGCATGCGGCAGGCCACGAGCCGGGCCGCCGCCGGTTCGGCGTCCACGGGTTCTCCCGCCGGGCCGCCCGGGGACGGCGTCCGCTCGACCGGCAGCGCCGCCGCCAATTCCGCGCGGAGGGCGGAATCCGGCGTGCCGCCGTCGTTGGCCGATGGCGGATCGAAGGTGCCCGCCGCACGGGTGTCGCCGACCATGACCGCCCAGTGCAGGGTCGTCCCGGTGGTGCGGTCGACCGTGAGCCAGTCGCGGGGCGCGGGCGGGCAGTGCTGCTCGGGCAGGGCGTGGACGTCCACGTCGCCGGCGCCGACCAGGCGGGCCGCGGCGATCCGCAGCGGCAGCAGAGGGTCGTCGGTCGCGCTCGTCCAGCGCACGATGGCCGAGCCGTTCAGCAGCACCACCTCGCGGCGGTGGGGCCCGGCCAGCCGTACGACCGTGCCGCCGTCGTCGGTGGCGGTCAGCGCGGTCAGGCCGTGCGCGCCCAGCTCCTCGGGAAGGTCGCCGGCCGAACCGGGGGCCGCGGACCGGCAGGTGAGGCAGACCGAATCTTCGCGGCAGGAGCGGCACATGTCCCGCTCGCAGATCCGGCAGGGTTCCACCGCGAGCGCCCGGGAGCAGGCGCCGCAGGACTCGTCGCCGCACCGGGCGCACCGGGCCGGCGGCACCTCGGCGCCGTTGCGGCACGCTGCGCAGGCCGGACGGTCGCACGTCGTGCACGCGAAGAGCCGGGCCACCTCGCGGCAGCACGGCCCGTAGACGCTGCCGCAGGCCGGGCAGCCGGTTGCGCGGCTGATGTCGAAGAAATGACCGAGGCTGTCGACCGAGACGTCTCGGTGGAGGACCTCGCCGCTGGGCAGCCTGATCGACAGGGGCGCGTCGGGGGCGAGCGGGGTCCGGCCCTCCGGCTTGTTCAGCGGTGAGCCGGGGGCGATCAGGTAGGCCCGCGAGGTGCTGCCGTGCGGGGACTGCCACGTCTCCTCGATCTCGAGGCAGTCCGCCAGGGCCACGGCCTCGAGCGGACGGTCGAGGGCGGTGAGCGCGGCGAGCAGGTGGTCGTCGGCGACCACGTCCACCTCGCGCAGCTCCTCCCGGAGGGCGTCCCCGGAGAGCGCGTTGACCATCGGCTCGCCGGTCCCGCCGGCCAGCAGGATCGGGGGCAGCTTCCACACCTGGCGCTTGACCTCGGTGCCGCGGACCGGGGTGCTGAAGTCGAGCCGGGAGCTCGTGGCCCGCCAGGGATGCCGCACCAGCACGCGGCCGGGGTCCTCGGCGCGGTGGGCGAGCTGGTCCTCGGCCCGCGGCGTGGCGCCCGGCAATCCGGGCACGAACCATTGCGCCGTACGGGACCCGTCGCTCAGCCGGCACAGGTACGAACGGTGCAGCCCGTCCACCTCGATGCGCACCGGACCGGCCTGCCCGGTGGCCACTGCCCGCCCGCCGGCGACCGGTTCGTGCTGGGCGGCGGCCCACTCCACCGGCTGCGACCCGGCCGGCATCGAGCCACCGTCGCCGTCGTGCCACAGCTCGCGGTAATGGAACTGGCGGTCGATCCAGCGCACCACGGTCAACGAGACAGCGGCGACGGCGGGCGGCACGGGAACGGGGTGGGCAGCCCGCAGCTCAGCGAGCAGATCGGCGAAGTCGTCCTCACTGCCGACGGCCGTTCCAGCCATCGAAAGCGAGCCGGCGGCCGCGGGGTCGACGGACGGTCCGGCGATCGAAGGCAACTCGGCGGCGGCCTCGGGGTCGACGGAGCTGTCTGTTGCCGGTCGGGTCGACCACCACGTCAGCTGCTCGACATCGGCCCACAGCGCGCCCTCGGTCACAGCCTCCGGGGCCGCTGCGGCCACCAGACCAGCCGAAGGCGGGAGACCGAAGCGGGCAGCGAGGGCCCTCAGACGTACGCGGGAAGGGTCTTGAACGTGCGCGCCGGGAAGCAGGAGCCGCCGCTCCCCCGCCGGCGACACGTGCACGGCGTGCTGCGCGCCGACCAGCAGGACCGCCTGATCGCCCAGCCGCCACCCGAGCTCGAACTCGGTGTCGAGCGACGGGTCGCGGGCGGGCTGCACCGACTCCGCCACGACTGCCCTCACACTCCCCTGGCCCGACCGCAAAATTCGATCCTAGAGAGGGCGCCCGTGACCCGGATGCGCCGAACGGTCCCGGGAAAAGACCGCCTGACGACCATGAGGTCGTCCGAACGACCGACGGCCCTGGGCGTCAGGCGACCTCGCGCGCCTTCAGCGGCTCCCACCACGACCGGTTGTCGCGGTAGCAGGCCACCGTGGCCGCCAGGCCTTCGTCGAGGCCGGTCTGCGGGGCGTACCCGAGCTCTTCGCTGATTTTGGTGATGTCCAGCGAGTAGCGCCGGTCGTGGCCCTTGCGGTCGGCCACCGGACGCACCATGTCCCAGCCGGCGCCGCACGCCTCGAGCAGGCGGCCGGTCAGGTCGCGGTTGCTCAGTTCGGTGCCGCCGCCGATGTTGTAGACCTCGCCGGCCCGGCCCTTCTCGAGCACCAGCTGGATGCCGCGGCAGTGGTCGGAGACGTGCACAAACCGAGAAGTCCCCGCATCCCGGGCCGCATCGAGCAGAACCTGGGTGCCGAGAACATTTGTGCGTACGAAGGGAATCGCCCCCGCAATCGACCGACCCACATGTGCACGTCTGGCGAGTGTAGACACGGTGGCTGCGCTGCGTAACCTGCGCTGGTGCGCGGAATTCTGCTCGCCGGGGGAACCGGCTCGCGACTCTGGCCCCTTACCATCGCGACGTCGAAGCAACTCATGCCCATCTTCGACAAGCCGATGGTCTACTACCCGCTGACCACCCTGGTGTCGGCCGGGATCCGCGAGATCCTGGTCATCACCACGCCCGAGGACCAGCCCCAGTTCCGGCGTCTGCTGGGCGACGGCAGCAGCTTCGGGCTCTCGCTGTCGTACGCGGAACAGCCGGAGCCGAACGGCATCGCGCAGGCCTTCCGGATCGGCGCCGACTTCATCGGCGACGAACCGGTCGCGCTGATCCTGGGCGACAACATCTTCCACGGCGTCGGCCTGGGCCGGCAGCTGGCCCGCTTCCGCGCGCCCGCCGGGGGCCGAATCTTCGCCACCCCGGTGTCCGATCCCGAGCGGTACGGCGTCGTGGAGTTCGACGGCGACGGCCGGGTGGTCTCGATCGAGGAGAAGCCGGAGAAGCCGAAGAGCACGTACGTGGTGCCGGGCCTGTACTTCTACGACGCGGACGTGGTCGCCATCGCCGACAAGCTGCAGCCCAGCGCCCGAGGCGAACTGGAGATCACCGCGGTCAACGAGGAGTACCGGCGCCAGGGCCGGCTCGACGTGACCGTCCTCGAGCGGGGCACGGTGTGGCTGGACACCGGAACGTTCCAGTCCATGGTGCAGGCGTCGGAATACGTGCGGGTCATCGAGGAGCGGCAGGGCCTGAAGATCGGCTGTGTCGAGGAGGCGGCCTGGCGGTTGGGGTTCATCTCCGACGACGAGGTGCGCGCGCTGGCCGGGCCGCTGCTGAAGAGCGGCTACGGCGATTACCTGCTCCGGATTCTGCAAAGCGGCCCGCGTCCGGTCAGTCGGGTTCAGGACATCGAGACATCCTCATCGGACTATTGACCACCGGTTCCCCGGTTGCTATGTCCGGCGCAATTCTGTGGCGGTGCACGGCGATGCGCGCCGAGAATGACGAAGGTCCATTCTGACCACTTTGGACACCGTTTCTGAACCGCCCTCATCCGAACCGGCACAGGTCTCGCACGGAAAGGCGTAGCGCGGACCGGTGACCCTTCAGCAGTCTTTCCCTTGTGTGTCCGGCGCGTTACCGCGCGCCACGGGGGCCGGCCTGCCGAGCCGACTCCCGTCCGGCATGCGGATTTACGGTTGTCGATGACGGAGGCGCCGAGTGCGGACAGTCGATGCGATGTCGACCCTTGACCTCAGAGACCGGAAACCCCAGCTCAGCAACCTTCCAGCGGCGGGACGCACCCGATCCGGCTGGCAGCGCCGGTACGTGCTGACCCTGTACGCCCTCGACTTCATGGTCGGTCTCGGCGCGGCCGTCTCGGCCCTGCTGCTGAGGTTCGGCGCACCGAACCGGGACCCCTTCGCCCGTGATTATTTGTTATTGACGTTCATAATTCCGCTGGCCTGGCTGACGTGCCTCGGCCTCAACCGCGCATATGAGCCCCGCCACCTGTTCGTCGGTACCGACGAGTACGCCCGCGTGTTTCGTTCCGGATTGGCCCTGACCGCCGGTCTGGCCATTATTTCGTTCACATTCAACCTCCGTTTGGCGCGCGGTTACATCGTTATCGCGATTCCGCTCGCCCTCGCGGTGAGCCTCGCCGTCCGATACGTCTACCGCCAGCAGCTGCACCGGCGCTGGGCCCGCGGCGCGCAGCTGCACCGGGTGATCCTGGTCGGGCACGAACGGGCCGTCGCCGACATGACCCGGCGGCTCAGCCGCGAGCGCCACCACGGTCTCGACGTCATCGGCGCCTGCCTGCCACCGGGGCGGGTCCGCGACGGCTTCACCCTCGGCCTGCCGCCCATCTTCGGCGCCTTCGACGGCGTCGCAGCCGCGGTGGCGCGGGCTGAGGCCGACACCGTGGTCGTGCTCTCGTGCCCCGAGATCGACGGTTCCGCGTTGCGGCGCCTCGCGTGGCAGCTCGAGCGCGACGACATCGACCTCATCGTGGCCAGCACCCTGATCGACGTCGCGGGCGACCGCACCACGATCCGGCCGGTCGACGGCCTGCCCATGCTGCACGTCGAGCATCCGCGTCTCAAGGGCAGCGCCCGGCTGGTCAAGGCCGCCTTCGACCGGATCGGCGCCTTCGGGTTGCTGGCCCTCAGTTTCCCGGTGCTCTGCGTCGTGGCCGCGCTGGTGATGTTCGGGCCCGGCGGCCGCGGCCCCGCCGTCTTCCGGCAGGAGCGGGTCGGCAAGGACGGCAAGCTGTTCACGCTCTACAAGTTCCGCACGATGGTGGTCAACGCCGAGGCCCGGCTCATCGAGCTGCGCAACCTCAACGACACCGACGGCGAGCTCTTCAAGATGCGCAAGGATCCGCGGGTCACGCCGGTCGGCCGCTGGCTGCGCCGGTTCTCGCTCGACGAGCTGCCGCAGCTGGTGAACGTGCTGAAGGGCGACATGTCGCTCGTCGGCCCGCGGCCGCCGCTGGCCAAGGAGGTGGCCGGCTACCCGTCCGACATGCTGCGGCGGCTCGTGGTCAAGCCCGGGCTGACCGGGCTGTGGCAGGTCTCGGGCCGGTCCGACCTGTCGTGGGAGGAGTCCATCCGGCTCGATCTGACCTACGTCGAGAACTGGTCGCTCTCCATGGATCTGGCCATCCTGGCTCGGACCGTGAGCGCGGTCGCCCGCAGCTCGGGCGCGTACTGAAAAGCAGGGGCCTCACCCGTTGTGGGTGAAGCCCCTGCGGAGAATCAGTAGCCGAAGTTCTGGGTGAAGTAGGGCAGGCCGTTGGACGCGTAGGCGACACCGACGCCGACCGCGATCGCCTTGCAGTTGAGGATGTTGGCGCGGTGGCCCGGGCTGGCCATCCACGCGTTGACCAC
>NZ_JAHWFK010000039.1 GCF_019710575.1 Paractinoplanes polyasparticus
GAAGCTAAGCCCTCCAGCGCCGATGGTACTGCACTCGGGAGGGTGTGGGAGAGTAGGACGCCGCCGGACTCAACGTGCCAGCCGAGGGCCGCCCCGTTTCGGGGTCGGCCCTCGGCTGCTTTTGTGTGTTCGTACCCGAGTAACTTTGAACGTCGAGGCAAGCCCGTCATGTCAAGGGCCGGCCGGACCGGAAGGATTGATCCGTGACTACTGGACCCCAGGACGAGGGCGGTCGCGCCCCCCGCGACGAGGAGCGCCAAGGCGGCCGCGGTCGCGATGGCGACCGTGGCGGTTTCCGGGGCGACCGGGGCGGTGACCGTGACCGCGGCGGCTCCGGTGGTGACCGCGGCGGCTTCCGTGGCGGCGACCGTGACCGGGGCGGTGACCGTGGTGGTTTCCGCGGCGGCGACCGCGACCGGGGTGGCTCCTTCGGCGGCGGCGACCGCGGCGGGTTCCGTGGTGGTGACCGTGACCGCGGCGGCGATCGTGGTGGTTTCCGTGGCGGCGACCGTCCCCAGGGCGGTGACCGCGGCGGCTACCAGCGTGGCGTGACCGGTGGCGACCGTGACCGTGGCGGGTACCGCGGTGGTGATCGTCCCCAGGGCAGTGGGTTCCGTGACCGTCCGCAGGGTGGTGGCTACCAGGGCCGTGGCGACCGGCCCCAGGGTGGTGGCTATCAGGATCGCGGTGACCGTCCGCAGGGTGGTGGGTTCCGTGACCGCGGTGACCGTCCCCAGGGTGGCGGGTTCCGCGACCGCGGTGACCGTCCCCAGGGTGGTGGCTTCCGCGACCGTGGCGACCGCCCCCAGGGTGGTGGCTATCAGGGCCGTGGTGACCGTCCGCAGGGTGGCGGGTTCCGTGACCGCGGAGACCGTCCCCAGGGCGGTGGGTTCCGCGACCGTCCGCAGGGTGGTGGCTATCAGGATCGCGGTGACCGTCCGCAGGGTGGCTTCCGTGACCGCGGCGACCGCCCCCAGGGTGGCGGCTATCAGGGCCGTGGCGACCGCCCCCAGGGTGGCGGCTATCAGGACCGAGGTGACCGTCCGCAGGGCGGGTTCCGTGACCGCGACCGCGGCGGCTACCAGGGCCGGGACGACCGTGGCGGCGACCGTCCGCAGGGCGGCGGCTACCAGGGCCGGAGTGACCGTCCGCAGGGCGGCAGCTACCAGGGCCGGAGTGACCGTCCGCAGGGCGGCAGCTACCAGGGCCGGAGTGACCGTCCGCAAGGTGGTGGCTATCAGGGCCGGAGTGACCGTCCGCAAGGTGGTGGCTATCAGGGCCGTGGTGACCGTCCGCAGGGTGGTGGCTATCAGGGCCGTGGTGATCGCCCGCAAAGTGGCGGCTACCAGGACCGTGGCCGGGACGACCGGGGCGGGTTCCGTGGTGGCGACCGTCCGCAGGGCGGCGGCTACCGAGGCGACCGCGACGCCGGCGGCGCCCGCGGCAGCTACCAGGGTGGCTCCGGCGGCTATCGCGGCGGCGACCGTCCGCAGGGCGGCGGCTACCAGGACCGGGGCGACCGGCCCGGCGGTGGCTTCCAGGACCGTGGCGGCTTCCGGGATCGTCCGCAGGGCGACCGGCCGGGCAATCGCGGCGGCGGCGGGTTCCGCGACCGTCCGCAGGGCGACCGGGACAGGGGCGACCGCGGCGGCTACCGGGGCGATCGGGGCCCGCGCGAGGGTGGCTTCCGCGACCGCGAGGACCGCGGCCCCCGCGACGGTGGCTTCCGCAACCGGGACGACCGTGGCTTCCGGGAGCGTGAGGACCGGGCTCCCAGCGTCCGCGACGACCGCGAGAACCGGCACCCGGCGAACGACGAGCGGGCCCGCGAGGACCAGGTGGCGTTCGTAGCGCCCGAGATCCCCGAGGACATCGAGGCGGCCGACCTCGACAAGGAGGTCCGCTCGGAGCTGCTGTCGCTGGCCCGGGAGATCGCCGACAGGGTCGCCCGGCACCTCGTCGCGGCCGGTCAGATCATCGACGAGGACGCCGAGCTGGCGCTCCAGCACGCGATCGCGGCCCGTCGGCTCGCGTCGCGCATCGCCGTGGTGCGCGAGGCCGTGGGCCTGGCCGCCTACGCGGCGGGGGACTGGACGACCGCGATCGCCGAGCTGCGGACCTACCACCGGATGACCGGGCAGCAGACGCACCTGGCCGAGCTGGCCGACTGCGAGCGCGCGCTGGGCCGCCCGGAGCGGGCCATCGACCTCTACCGGGGCGCCGACCTCGAGAAGATGGACAAGTCGGGGGCGATCGAGCTGCTGATCGTGGCGGCCGGCGCCCGCACCGACCTCGGCCAGAACGACGCGGCGGTGTCGATGCTCCAGGTACGCGAGCTCAACACCGACGAGGACGCCGAGTGGGCGGCGCGCCTGCGTTACGCGTACGCCGACGCACTGCTCGCCGCCGGCCGGCGCGAGGAGGCCCGCGAGTGGTTCACCCGGGCCGCCACGGCCGACGACGAGGGCCTCACCGATGCGGCCGAGCGGCTGCTCGAGCTCGACGGTGTGACCCTGGCCGACGAGGACACCGAGCCGGACGACGGTGACAGGCGCAGCGGTACGACTCCCGTCGAGGAGGAGGCCGAGCTCGACGGCGACGACGAGCGCGCGGCTCACGACGACGATGAGGACGACGAGTACGACGAGTACGACGACGATGAGGACGACCTCGACGACGAGCCCGCTGCCCGCGGCGACATCGAGGACGACGAGGACGAGGACGACGAGCCCGCGGCCCGCGGCGACATCGAGGACGGCGACGAGCCCGCGGCCCGCGGCGACGCCGAGGACGGCGACGACGAGCCCGCGGCCCGCGGCGACGCCGAGGACGGCGACGACGAGCCCGCGGCCCGTAACGACGCCGAGGACGACCAGGACGACGACGAGGACGGGGGCGACGAGGTGGTCGCGGTGGCGGACACCGATGTCAACACCGACCCGGTCGCCGTCGAGGACGTCGCCGAGGAGCTCGAGGCCGACGCCGAGGAACTGGCCGACGAGAAGCGGGCCGAGAAGGACGAGAAGGCGGCCGACGAGTTCGTGAGCGAGCGGAAGCCGTCGCAGGAGTGACGGCCGATCTGGCGGGCGGCTACGACCTGGTCGTCTTCGACCTCGACGGCGTCGTCTACCTGATCGACAAGCCGATCGCCGGCGCGGCCGAGGCGGTCGGGCAGTTGCGGGGGCGGAAGACGGCGGTGGCGTACGCGACCAACAACGCGTCCCGCCGCGCCGCCGACGTGGCCGCGCTGCTCACCGGAATGGGTGTGCCGGCGGAGCCGGCCGAGGTGCTCACCTCGGCCGGCGCCGCGGCGGCCGTGCTCGCCGAGAAGCTCCCCGCGGGCTCCCCGGTGCTGGTGGTCGGCGCGGACGCGTTGCGCGACGAGGTCCGCGAGGCCGGCCTCACCCCGGTCGGCGCGGCCGGGGACGAACCGGTCGCCGTCGTCCAGGGTTACGGCCCGGACGTCGGCTGGCGCGTTCTGACCGAGGCCTCGCTCGCGGTGCGGGCCGGGGCGATGTGGGTGGCCACGAACACCGACCGCACGCTGCCCAGCCCGCGCGGCCCGCTGCCCGGCAACGGCTCGCTGGTGGCCGTGCTGCGCACCGCGCTCGACCGCGACCCGGACCTGGTGGTCGGCAAGCCCGGACCGGCCCTGTTCACCACCGCCGCGTCGCAGGCGCACGCCGAGCACCCGCTGGTGGTGGGCGACCGCCTCGACACCGACATCCGGGGCGCGGTCGCCGCGGGCCTGGACAGTCTGCTCGTGCTGACCGGCGTGAGCGGCCCGGCCGATCTGCTGGCGGCCGATGAGCCCGAGCGTCCCACGTTCGTGGCGGCGGATCTGTCGGGCCTGTTCCGCCCGGCGGCGGAGGCTGCCGTGCCGCTGGAGGCGGAGGGCGCGGGCGGCTGGCGGGTGGACCGCGACGGCGACACGGTGACGCTCGACGGCGACGGCGACCCGGTCGTGGCGCTGCGTCTGCTGTGCGCGGCCACGTGGTCGGGCGTGCCCCTGTCGGGCATCACAGCCACCTCCGACGCGGCCCGCGAACTGCTCGCCGCCTGGAAGCTCTAGCCGACCGGGCGACGCGACGTCCGAAAGCCGCCAGCCCTCGGCCGGGTGGCCGGGACAGCATGGAGCCATGCATGTCGTACCCGGTCTCAAGGTCCTGTACTTCGGCACCCCGGTGGTGCTCATCAGCACGCTCAACGCGGACGGCACAGCCAACCTGGCGCCCATGTCGTCGGCGTGGTGGCTGGGTCAGTCGGCGATGCTCGGGATGGGCGATCGCAGCCGTACCGCCGAGAACCTGCGCCGCGAACGCGAGTGCGTGCTCAACCTGCCGTCCTCGGCGCTGGTGGGCGCGGTCGACCGGATCGCCCTGACCACGGGACGCCCCGACGTGCCGCCGGCCAAGGCCGAGCAGGGCTACCGGTACGTGGCCGACAAGTTCGCGCTCGGCGGGCTGACCCGGCAGGCGTCGGTTCTCGTGGCGCCGCCGCGGGTGGCCGAGTGCCCGATCCAGTTGGAATGCCGCGTCGTCCGGGCGCACCGCTTCACCGGGGATCTGCACGCCACGGCGTACGAGATCGAAGTTCTGCGGACGCACGTCGAGCAGAGCCTGCTCGTGCCGGGCACCGCCCACGTCGACCCGCTGCGGTGGGACCCGCTGATCATGAAGTTCACCGAGTTCTTCGGCGGCGGTGTCAACCTGCAGCCGTCCCGGCTGGCCGCCGGGTGGCGGATGCCCGCGCTGGGCGCCGCCGGACGGTGAGTCTCAGAGCAGCGATGCCCGCGCTGGGCGCCGCCGGACGGTGAGTCTCAGAGCAGCTTGCGCAGCTTGAGCAGGTCGAACGGGTTGGCCTTGACCTGGATCTGGCGACCGGCGAGGGCGCGGGTGACGTCGAGCCGGCCGGCGATGAGGGCCAGCAGCTCGTCGCTGTCGGCGATCAGCGCGATCTTCGCCTTCGGGTCGTCGCCGTCGGCGATGTCGACCAGCAGACCGTCCGTGAGCCGGCCGTGGAAGGCCGTCTGCAGGTCGGGGACGCGGCACGCCAGCGTGCGGTCGAAGTCGAGCCGGCCGCGGGTCTCGGCGTTGCGTTGCAGCCTCGCGGCCAAGTCGTGCAGAGCCTGCCGGCACTCGTCCACGGTGGCCATCTGAACCCTTTCCTCACGACACCTGTACGCGTACCGCACCGTACCTCACGAGGACAGGCCGGCCGCCCGGTAGCGTTGCACCCGACGAGCCGTGAGAGGAGCGGAACATGCCGGACGCATGGCGGGCGTATCTGGAGATGGCGCTCGGACTGACCGAAGTACCGCGCAAGCGCGCCCAGAAGGTCGTGGGCGACGTGGTGAACCGTGGCGGCGCCACGGCCGCGCAGTTGCAGGGCCTGGTCGACGATCTGCTGTCGGCCGGCATGGCGAACCGTGAGGCGCTGACGAACATCGTGCGCTACGAGGTCGACAAGGCGCTCGGCGTGGTCGGCCTGGCCACCGCGGAGGAGGTCACCGAGCTGACCACCCGCGTACGGGATCTGGAACGGCAGCTGCGGGACGCCGAGTCGCGCGCCCGGACCGGGATCGCGGCCGACGCGCCCAGCGAGGGCGTCGGCGGCACCCGGATCGACGAGCCGGCGCCGAGGCCGCGTGCGGCCAAGAAGGCCGTGGCCAAGAAGGCGGTTCCCAACGCCATGCCGTCGGCGGGCACCACGCCGTCGCAGCCGCCCGCCAACACCCCGCGTGAGACCCCGGCCAAGAAGGCGGTCGCGAAGAAGACGGTGGCCAAGAAGGCCGTGCCATCGCCCGACGAGGTGATCCCGGCCGATCAGAAGGCGACCGCGAAGATCGCCCCGGCCACGGCCCAGGCTGAGGCGCAGGGCGTGCGCCCGGCGAAGAAGGCTCCGGCCCGGAAGGCGGTCAAGGCGACCGAGGCGCCCGAGGCGCCGGCGAAGAAGGCCGCGGCCAAGAAGACGGCGGCGAAGAAGGCGGTGGCCAAGAAGACCACGCCGAGCGCGCCGGCCGGCACGGCCGATGCCCCCAATGCCGCCGTACGCGAGGCCGCGGCGGCCACCGAACTGCCTCCCACCTCGAGCTCGGAGGCGTGAGCCGATGACGTTCCCGACGCCGGGCAACTTCCGCCCCGGGCCGCCGCCGGTGCCGCGGCCGCCGATGCACGCTCCGAGCCCGCAGCCGGCGCAACAGTCGTCGGCCGGCGTGCCGCAGGCCGTCGACCAGCAGACCGGCGAGATCGTGCGGGAAACGGGCCACCCGGCCGTCGACGCCGTGCTGAGCGCTCTCGAGAACGCTTCCCGGCTCGCCCCGTCCGAGCAGATCGCCGAGTACGAGGCGGCTCACCAGGTTCTCCAGGAGACCCTGGCGAGCATCGACCGGTGAAGCGGGCCCGGCTCGACGCCGAGCTGGTGCGCCGCAAGCTGGCCCGCTCGCGCGAGCAGGCGGCGGCGCTGGTCGAGGCCGGCCGCGTGCAGGTGCGGGGCACGGTCGCCCGCAAGGTGGCCGCGATGGTCGACCCAGCCGACCCGGTGCTGGTCACCGGCGAGGACCCGGCGACCGAGTACGTCTCGCGGGGCGGGCACAAGCTGGCCGGAGCGCTCGCCGCGTTCGGCCCGCGGGGGCTCGCCGTCGAGGGGCGCCGGTGCCTCGACGCCGGCGCATCCACGGGCGGGTTCACCGATGTGCTGTTGCGCGCGGGGGCCCGGCAGGTGGTGGCGGTCGACGTCGGCTACGGGCAGCTCGCCTGGCCGATCCGCACGAACGAGCGGGTCGTCATCTTCGAGCGCACCAACGTCCGGGCCATCACGCCGGAGTCGATCGGCGGCCCCGTCGACCTGACTGTGGCGGATCTCTCGTTCATCTCTCTGCGGCTGGTGCTGCCCGCGCTGGCCGGCTGCACGGCGCCCGACGGCGACCTGGCGCTCATGGTCAAGCCGCAGTTCGAGGTGGGCAAGGAACGGGTCGGCGCGGGCGGGGTCGTGCGGGACTGGAAGCTGCGAGCCGAAGCGGTGCTGGACGTCGCGGCGGCCGCGGCCGAGCTGGGTCTGGGCGTGGCCGGGGTGACCGCGAGCCCGCTGCCGGGGCCGAGCGGCAACGTCGAGTTCTTCGTCTGGTTCCGCCGCGACGCCCAGCCCGCCGATCGAGCGCAGATCGAAGAAGTTGTCGCCGCCGGGCCCGCGACCAAGGTAGCTTCTGCCGGGCCGGAGCAGACGGCATCCCCTTTGGAGGACACATGACGCGCTCGGCCCTGCTGGTCACGCACACCGGCCGGCGGCAGAGCACGCAGCACGCCCGCACGGTCGCGCAGGACCTGCTGGCGGCCGGTTTCGAGGTCCGTGTGATCACCGAGGAGGTGGCCGACCTCGACCTGCCGCCCGAGGTGACGCCCGTCGAGGGCCGGGGCGTGGCCGACGGCGTCGAGATCGTGCTGGCGATGGGCGGCGACGGCACCTTCCTGCGCGCCGCCGAACTGGCCCGCCCGGTCAAGGCGCCGCTGCTGGGGATCAACCTGGGCAAGGTCGGCTTCCTGGCCGAGGCCGAGATCGACCACCTCGACCAGGCCGTCAAGGACGTCGTCGACGGCGCGTACAAGGTGGACGAGCGGCTGACGCTGGACGTGCGGGCCGAGTACGGCGGCCGCGTGATCGCCGAGTCCTGGGCGCTCAACGAGGTCAGCGTCGAGAAGGGCCAGCGGGCGCAGATGCTCGAGCTGCTGGTCGACGTCGACGGCCGGCCGCTCGCGCGTTACGGCTGCGACGGTGTCGTGTGCGCGACGCCGACCGGTTCCACCGCCTACGCGTTCTCGGGCGGCGGCCCGGTGGTGTGGCCCGAGGTCGAGGCGCTCCTGCTGGTGCCGATCAGCGCCCACGCGCTGTTCAGCAAGCCGCTGGTGACCGCGCCGACGTCGACGTTCGCGCTGACCGTCGACCCCTACACCTCGTTCGCCGTGCTCTGCTGTGACGGTCGCCGCACCTGGGACCTGCCGCCGGGCGCCAAGGTCACCGTCGAGCGCGGTCAGCTTCCGGTACGCCTGGTCCGGCTCCAGCCGAGGCCATTCACCGATGTGCTCGTGGCCAAGTTCGCGCTTCCGGTGGAAGGCTGGCGCGGCAATCGCCGGTAGTTGACGTGACCGCCGGTGGGCAAATGTCGGGGGGCACCGATACTGTCTGCCGTGTGCTGGAGGAACTGCGCATCACCGGGCTCGGCGTCATCGACGACACGACGCTGCGGCTGACGGCGGGCATGAACGTCATCACCGGTGAGACCGGTGCCGGAAAGACCATGGTGGTGACCGGTCTCGGCCTGCTGTTCGGCGGCCGGGCCGACGCGGGCCGCGTCCGGGCCGATCCCGGCCGCGCGGTCGTCGAGGGCCGCCTGCGGCTGGGCGGCAAGCTCGCCGGCGAGGTGACCACGCGCATCACCGACGCCGGCGGCGAGATCGACGACGACGGTTCGGTGCTGCTGAGTCGCACGGTGACCATCGAGGGCCGCTCCCGGGCCCATGTCGGTGGCCGCAGCATGCCGGTGGCGATGCTCAGCGACCTGGGCGAGCGGGTGCTCGCCGTGCACGGCCAGTCCGACCAGCTGCGCCTGCTGCGCCCGGCCGAGCAGCGGGCCGCGCTCGACCGCTTCGCCGGCCCGGAACACGAGAAGCTCCTCGAGACCTACCGCGAGGCGTACGGCCGCTGGCGGGCCGTCGTCGACGACCTGGCCGACCGCCGCCGCAACGCGAGGGCCCGCTCGCAAGAGGCCGACCTGCTCAAGCTCGGCCTCGACGAGATCAGCCGGGTCGACCCCCAGCCCGGTGAGGACGACGATCTGCGGGCCGAGGTGCAGCGGCTCGAGCACGCCGAGGGGTTGCGGATCGCCGCCGCGCTGGCCGCCCAGGCGCTGGCCGGCGGGGTCGAGGTCACCGACGAGGCGCCCGACGCGACCGAGCTGCTCGGCACGGCCCGCCGCACCCTCGAGGCGCAGGCCCCGGTCGACCCGATGCTGGGCGAGCTGGCGGCACGCATCGAAGAGGCGGCCACCCTGGTCGCCGACGTCTCGTCCGAGCTGTCGGCCTACCTGGGCAGCCTCGACGCCGACCCGGCCCGCCTCGAGCAGATCTACGAGCGCCGGGCCGCGCTGCGCGCGCTCACCCGCAAGTACGCCGACGACGTCGAGGGCGTCATCGTCTGGGCCGAACAGGCGCGCACCAAGCTGGCCGCGCTCGACTCGTCCGACGAGTTGCTCGACGAGCTCGACAAGGAACGTCAGCGCCTGTCCGCCCAGGTGGGCGAGCTGGCGGCCCGGCTCACCGAGGCCCGGGTCGAGGCGGCGGGCCGCTTCTCCGAGGCGGTCAGCGTCGAGCTCGCCGGCCTGGCCATGCCGCACGCCAAGGTCGAGGTCGCGGTCGTCCCGCGGGTGACCG
The DNA here is from genome assembly GCF_019710575.1 of Paractinoplanes polyasparticus. Lineage (GTDB taxonomy): Bacteria > Actinomycetota > Actinomycetes > Mycobacteriales > Micromonosporaceae > Actinoplanes > Actinoplanes polyasparticus. Next base: position 9,426 of record NZ_JAHWFK010000039.1, read on the forward strand.
GCAAGGACGAGCCGACCGCCGGTGACCTGCCCGTCGGCCCCGACGGCGCCGACGAGGTGGAACTGCGTCTGCTGGCCCACCCGGGCGCGCCGTCGCTGCCGCTGCAGAAGGGCGCGTCCGGCGGTGAGCTCTCCCGGGTGATGCTCGCGATCGAGGTCGTCTTCGCCGGCGCCGGCGGCCCCGAGACGCTGGTGTTCGACGAGGTCGACGCGGGTGTGGGCGGCACCGCCGCGGTCGAGATCGGCAAGCGGCTGGCCCGGCTCTCCCGCACCCACCAGGTGCTGGTGGTGACCCACCTGCCGCAGGTGGCCGCGTTCGCCGACCGCCACCTGGTCGTCGCCAAGGACACGGGCGGCGCGATCACCACCAGCGGGGTCCGGATAGTCGAGGAGACCGAACGGGCGCGGGAGCTCTCGCGCATGCTCGCCGGCCTGCCCGACTCGGATCTGGGCATCGCCCACGCGGAAGAGCTGCTCGCCGTCGCGGGTCGCGAAAAAAGGGCCTGACCAGCAGGTTCGGTCATGGCACCATGACCGAGAGGGACTAGCGGGGCGAATGCCCCTTTTGTGGGTGAGATCGCGCATGTCGCGTGCCAGGCGCGTGATTCGGCATGTCAGGATGGCCGTGATGCGACTTCCCACTTTGCGCCGCGCGCGGAGCACCGATCCCGATGCCCTCGCCGGCACCGCCCGCCTCGACCGCCGGACCAAGCGTCTGACCGGCCGGCTGCGCCCGGGCGAGATCGCCGTGATCGACCACGTCGACATCGACCGGGTGGCCGCCGACGCGCTCGTCGCCGTCGGCGTCGCTGTCGTGCTGAACGCCAAGCCGTCGATCTCGGGCCGCTACCCGAATCTCGGCCCCGAGGTGCTGATCAAGAACGGTGTCGTGCTGATCGACGACCTCGGCGAGGAGATCTTCGAGAAGCTGCGCGAGGGCGACTCGGTGGTCGTCGAGGGCGACACCGTGCTGCTCGACGGCGAGGCGATCGCCTCCGGCGTGCGGCAGGACGCGGAGACCGTGGCGCGCTCGATGGCCGACGCCCGCGAGGGGCTGTCGGTGCAGCTCGAGGCGTTCGCCGCGAACACCATGGACTATCTGAAGCAGGAACGCGACCTGCTGCTCGACGGCGTGGGCGTGCCCGAGGTGCAGACCCGCATCGCCGGGCGGCACGTGCTGATCGTGGTCCGGGGCTACGACTACAAGGACGACCTCGACGTCCTGCGGCCCTACATCCACGAGTACAAGCCGGTGTTGATCGGCGTCGACGGCGGGGCCGACGCGCTGGTCGAGTCCGGCTACACGCCCGACATGATCATCGGCGACATGGACTCGGTGACCGACGACGTGCTGCGCTGCGGGGCCGAGGTGGTCGTGCACGCGTACCCGGACGGCCGGGCCCCCGGCCTCGAGCGGGTGCACAACCTGAACGTGGCCGCGCTGACCTTCCCGGCTGCCGCCACCAGCGAAGACCTGGCGATGCTGCTGGCCGACGACAAGGGCGCCACCCTGATCGTGGCCGTGGGCACGCACGCCAACCTGGTCGAGTTCCTCGACAAGGGCCGCGGCGGCATGGCCTCCACCTTCCTCACCCGGCTCAAGGTCGGCGGCAAGCTGGTCGACGCCAAGGGCGTGAGCCGGCTCTACAAGCAGAACATCTCCGGCTCGGCGCTGCTGCTCCTGGTGCTGTCGGCGACGGCCGCGATGGCCTCGGCGGTGGCCGTGTCGACGGTCGGGAAGGCGTACCTGACCGTGGTTTCCGAGTGGTGGGACAATCTGGTCTTCCAGCTCGGACATCTTTTCTGACGTTTACGGGGCATTGTCGTGATCAACTTCCGGTACCACGTGGTGTCGCTCACCGCGGTCTTCCTCGCCCTGGCCATCGGCCTGGTCGTCGGCACCGCGGCGCTCAACGGTCCGGTGGCCGACAACCTCAAGAGCCAGATCACCGCGCTCAACAAAGACCTCGGCAACAAGCGGGACGAGATCAACCAGTACCGCGAGGAGATCAACCGCAGCCAGGAGTTCGCCACCGAGCTCGCGCCCACCGTGCTCAACGGCAAGCTCGCCGGGCGCAAGCTCGCGGTGCTGGCCCTGCCCGGCACCGACCAGTACGCCGACAAGGTCATCTCGATGCTGACCATCGCCGGCGCCACGATCACGGCCAAGGTCACGGTGCAGGACAAGTTCTTCGACCCGGCCGTCGAGCTCGACCTGCTCGACCTGGCCAACGAGTCGTCGCAGCCCACCATCCCGATCGCCGCGGTGCCGCTGAACAGCAACGGCGTCGAGACGGCCAGCGCCCAGCTCGCGCTCGCGCTGCTGCAGCGCAGCCCGGTCACGGCCACCCAGCCGGCCGCGGGTGACGTGACGGCGGTGCTGACGGCCTACAGCGAGCAGAGCTACATCTCGGTCGATGACAAGGCGGTGGGCGGGGCCGAGGCCACCGTGATGATCAGCGGCGCGCCGGCCGTCGACAAGGACGCGGCCAAGAAGTCGCAGTCGCTGGTCTACATGGCCACCGAGGTGAGCAAGAACCGTCCGCTGGTGGTGGCCGGCGTCGGCGTGGGCGAGGGCAACGTGATCTCGGCCGTGCGCGGCGATCCGACACTGGTCAAGAGGATCTCCACGGTGGACAACGCGAGCACCGCCGACGGCCAGGTCGCGTCGGCCATGGCCACCGTCGAGCGGGTCGTGGACGACAAGGTCGGCCAGTACGGCCTGGCCGCCGGCGCCTCCTCGCTGGTGCCCAAGGCCGCCTCGTAGCGCCGGGTCTCTAGACTTCCCACCCATGGCAACCCTCCGCTCGTTCGGCGCCGGCGCGGCCGTCGCCCGGGCCGCGCTCGCCTGGATCCGCCGCGATCAGCACGCGGGCGTGCTCGAGCGCACGAACTTCCACGGCCGCACGGTCACCCTCGCGGGTGGTCCGGCGCTCGCTGCGGGCGCGACCGTGGCCGCGGCACTCGGCGCGGGCAGCGGCCGGCTCGCCGCGGCGGCGGTGACAGCCGGGGCGGTCTCGGGGGCGGTCGGTTTCTACGACGACATCGTCGGCAACCGGCCCGAGCAGAAGGCGGCCAAGGGCTTCGCCGGTCACCTGGGCGCGCTCCGCGAGGGGCGGGTCACCAGCGGCCTGGTGAAGATCGCCGGGGTGGGCGCGGCCGGCCTGGTGGCCGGCGCGCTGGTCGGCAGCAACCGGCCCAGCCGCCTCGGGCGCACCACCGACGTGCTGCTCGGCGCGGGGGTCGTCGCCGGCCTGGCCAACCTGGTCAACCTGCTCGACCTGCGACCGGGCCGGGCGATCAAGGCCGGGGCGATCCTGGGCGCGCCCCTGGCCGTGGGCCGACGCGGCGGCATCGCGGCCGGCACTCTCGGCGCCTCGGCGGCGCTGCTGCCGGACGACCTGGGCGAAAAGATCATGCTGGGTGACGCGGGCGCCAACGCGCTGGGCGCGCTGCTCGGCGTGGTACTGATCGCGCGCAGCGGCCCCGGCGGGCGGCTGGCCGCGCTGACCGTGCTGGGCGCGCTCACCGCGGCCAGCGAGAAGGTCAGCTTCACCAAGGTCATCAACGACACGCCGTGGCTGCGCGCCCTCGACGAGCTGGGCCGCCGCCCTCCGCAAGCGTGAGCGCCACCCGCGGCGGCGGGCCCGGCGAGCAGCGAAGCCCGACAACCGAGCCCGCAGCGAAGAGCCCCGAGCCCGTAGCGAAGACCGTGGAGCCTGCCTCGAAGAACGCCGAGCCGGCAGCGAAGAGAACCCAGCGTGCCGCGGGGATCGTCGGTCCCGGCGCGAAAATTGCGGGGGCGGCGGCGCTGATCACCGCGCTCACGGTGGTCGCGCGGATCGCCGGGTTCGGCCGCACCTTCGTCTTTCTGCGGACGGTCGGCCACGAGGACCTGGCCGACATCTACAACGCCGCCAACACGATCCCCAACATCGTCTTCGAGTTGGTGGCGGGCGGCGCCCTGGCTAGCCTGGTGGTGCCGTTGCTGGCCGGAGCGGTGGCGGCCGGTGACCGCGACCGGGTCGACGCGGTCTCGTCGGCCCTGCTGACCTGGGTGCTCGTGCTGCTGGTGCCGCTGGCCGCTCTCGTGGCGCTGCTGGCCGGCCCGATCGCCGGCCTGTTGCCCGGGGTCCCGGTCGCTCATCAGGAGACGGCGGCGAGCATGCTGCGGGTCTTCGCGCCCCAACTGCCGTTGTACGGCGTCGGCATCGTGCTGACCGGAGTGCTGCAGGCTCACCACCGCTTCGCCTGGCCGGTGATCGCCCCGCTGCTGTCGAGCGTCACGGTGATGGGCGCGTATCTCTCGTACGCCGTGGTCGACGGCGCCAGATCCGACTTCGCCGGCCTGACCCGCACCGGCGAACTCATTTTGTCGATCGGCACCACCTGCGGTGTCGTCGTGCTCGCGCTCTGCCTTCTGATCCCGCTGCGCCGGCTGCGACTGAAGGTGCGGCCGAGCCTCCGGTTCCCCGGCGACGAGGGGCGTCAGGCCGTGCGGCTGGGCTGGGCCGGCGCCGTGACCGTGGGCTCGCAGCAGGTCATGATCGTTGTGGCCATCGCCCTCACGGCCGGTGGCGGGCTCGCCCTCTACAACGCTGCGCAGACCGTCTTCCTGCTGCCATGGGCGGTGCTGGCGGTGCCGGTGGCGACCGCCGTCTACCCGTCGCTGTCGGCCGCCGCCGGCCGCCGCGACGAGGCCGCGTACCGCAAGGATCTGTCGGCCGCCGCCCGGTCGGTGATGCTGCTGGCGGGGCTGGGCGTGGCCGCCCTCGTCGCCTTGGCCGGCCCGATCGCCTATCTGACCGGAGCCGCGCCCGCGGCCGACGGCATAGCCGGTTTTGCGCCGGGGCTGTTCGGCTACGCGTTGTTCGCCCTGCTCTCCCGGGCGCTGTACGCGCGCGGAGCCACGGTCGCCGCTGCGGGGTCGACCGCCGCCGGGTGGATCGTCGGCGCCGGAGTGGCTCTGGCGCTCTCGGGCGTCGGTGACGAAGTCTTCACGCTCGGTCTGGCCAACGCGGTCGCGATGTCGGTTATCGGACTGCTGCTCGTCGTGGCGGTGCGCCGGCACGCCGGGGCGGAAGCGCTCGGCGGCCTGGGCCGCACCACGCTGGTCACGCTGCTGGCCACGGCTCTGGCCACGCTCGCCGGGTGGGGTGCGGTGGCCGGCCTCGGTCAGCTGTTCAGCGACACCCCGCAGGCGGTTCTCAGCATCGTTCAAGGCATATTGGGTGGGCTCGTCGTTCTGGTGGCCTTCGTCGGCGCCGCCTACCCGATGGCCCGCCGCGAACTGGCGCCGCTGGCCCGCCGCCTGCGCCGCCGCGCGGCCTGACAAGGAGGTTCCGTGGGCGAGGACTGGCGTGGTTCGGTGGCACTGGTGCTGGCCTCCAGCACGGGTGGGGTCGGCCAGCACGTCGCCTCGCTCGCCCGTGGCCTGGTCGCGGCGGGCTGCGAGGTGCTGGTGTGCGGCCCCGCGGCCACCGACGAGCTGTTCGGGTTCGCCGGCTCGGGCGCCGTCTTCGTCCCGGTCGAGATTCCGGCCAGTCCCGGCCCGCAGGACGCCGGTGCCGTACGCCAACTGCGCAGCGCCCTCTCGTCCCGCCGGCCCGACGTGGTGCACGCACACGGCTTCCGGGCCGCCTTCGTGGCCCAGCTGGCGCGTTCCGGCACGCCGCTGGTCGTCACCTGGCACAACGCCGTGCTGTCGCGCAAGGGCCTGCGCGGGCAGGCGTCGCTGCTGGTCGAGCGGCTCGTCGCGCGCAGCGCCACGCTCACCCTGGGCGCCTCGGACGACCTGGTCGAGCGGGCCACCGCGCTGGGCGCCCGCAACGCCCGCCTCGGGGCCGTCGCGGCCCCCACCCTGCCGCTGCCCAAGCGCACCCGCTCAGCCGTGCGGGCGGAGTTCCGCCTGCCGCCCGACACCCCGCTCATCGTCTCGGTCGGCCGCCTGCACCCGCAGAAGCGCTACGACCTGCTGGTCGACGCGTCGGCCCGCTGGCGCGACCTCGACCCGGCCCCGGTGGTCGTGGTGGCCGGGTCCGGGCCCAGCTACATGTTCCTGGCCCAGCGTGCGTCGCGGAAGCACGCGCCGTTCCACCTGCTCGGCCGGCGCAACGACGTGGCCGACCTGCTGCTCGGGGCCGACCTCGCGGTGATCACCAGCGAGTGGGAGGCGCGGCAGCTGTTCGCCCAGGAGGCCCTCGAGTCGGGCGTGCCGCTGATCAGCACGGCCGTGGGCGGCCTGCCCGGCCTGGTCGGTGACGCGGCGATGCTGATCCCGCCGGACGACGTCGACGCGCTCGACAACGCTGTCCGGGCCCTGCTCGACGATCCGGCGCTGCGGGCTGACTACGCCGCCCGGGGTCCGGTGCAGGCCGCGACCTGGCCGCGAGAGGCCGACACGGTGGCCGACGTCCGCGCCGCGTACGCCGAAGTGACGGGCCGTTCGTGAGACTCGTCGACCGTCTGCGCCGCGTCCGGCCGGCCGCGTTGCCGCCGGCCCGCCGCCGCTGGACCTGGGTTCCCTACCTGCTGGTCGGGCTGATCGCGCTGGCCGGCCTGGCCGGGCTGGCGATCCGCCCGACGACCGACAACAACACCGGCAGCGCCGACTACGTGATCGTGGCCGGGTCGGCCGGGCTGCGCTGGGACGACCTCGACCCGCAGCGCACGCCCACGCTCTGGGCCGCGGCGTCGAGGGGCTCGATCGGCTGGCTGTCGGTGCGCTCGGCGATGCGGGTCACCTGCCCCTCGGACGGGTGGCTGACGCTCGGCGCCGGCAACTACGCCGCGTGGCCCCGGCACACCACGGGCAGCCAGTGCGAGCCCGCGTCGCCGGCGCTCACCCAGCCCGACGACATCGGCGCCAACCTCACCGAACAGCGCTCGGTGGTCCAGAACAACCAGGACACACTTCCGTACGGGGCGGTGCCCGGCGCACTGGCCGAGTCGGTGCGTTGCACGTACGCCTTCGGCCCGGCCGCGGCGATGGCGGCCGCCCGCCCGTTCGGCCGCGTCGACAAGTACCAGCCGTCGCTGCCGGTCGACGCCGCCGGCCTGCTGTCGCAGTGCAACCTCAGCATCGTCGACCTGGGCGCGGTCTCGGGCAGCGGCGCGCAGCGGCAGCAGCAGGCGCAGGCGGCCGACGCCATGCTGGCCCGCGTCGTCGCCGCCCGGCCTCAGCGCTCCCTGCTGATGGTGGCCGGGGTGTCCGACACCGAGCGCTCGTCGCGCCTGCACGTGGCGATCGCCGAGGGCGAGGGCTGGAACGGCGGCTGGCTCACGTCGGCGGGCACCGGCCGGGACGGCTACCTGCAGCTGATCGACCTCGCGCCTACGGTGCTGACTGCGCTGGGCCGGCCCGCGCCCGACAAGCTGTTCGCCGGGCGTACCGCCACTGTGGTCGAGGGCCGGCCGGCCGGCGTCGCCGACGCGATGCTGGGCGTGCACAACGCCGATCAGCGCTCGGTCGCCCAGAACGCGGTCGCCGGGATCTTCTTCAAGGTGCTGGCCGGGCTGCAGATCCTGTTCTTCCTGCTCACCATCCCGGTGATGGTGCGCGCCCGCCGGCACGCCGGACCGCGGGGCCCGGCCCTGCCGTCGGCGCGGCTGGTCGCCGTACTGGAACTCGCTCTGATCGCGGCCGCGCTGGCCATCCCGGCCGCGCTGCTGGCCGACGCCACCCCGTGGTGGCGTTACGGGCACCCGGCCTGGGTCTTCGGCAGCGTCACCGGTGTGTTCATCGTGATCGGCACCGTGCTGGTGCGGCTGGCCCCGCGCTACGGCCGCACCCTGTGGCCGCTGGGCGCGGCCGCCGCCATCGCGACCGTGGTCGTCGGGTTCGACCTGCTCACCGGGGCCCAGTTGCAGCTCAACGGTGTCGCCGGTTATTCGGCGGTGTCCGGCGGCCGGTACGCCGGGGTGGGCGGGGTCGGCCTCGGCGTGTTCGTGGCCGGGCTGCTCGTGCTGGCCGGCTCGCTGGCCCAGTGGATCGCCAAGCCGTGGCGGCCCGTCGTCATGGTGCTGCTGGGCGGGATCGGCGTCGTCGTCGTGGGCAGCCCCTATCTGGGCGCCGACCCGGTGGGCGCGATCGCCGTCACCGCCGGGGTCTGCGTGGCCGCCGCCATCACCACCGGCGGGTGGCTGACGTTCTCGCGCTTCGCCTGGGCCGCGGTGGCCGGACTGGCCGTCACCATCGGTTTCGCGGCGGTCGACCTGCGCCGCCCGGCGGCCGACCAGGGCATCGTGGGCCGGCTGCTGACCGAACTGGGTAACGGCACCGCCGGGCCGGCCATGCAGCGCGCGGCCACCGCCAACGGGCAGGCCCTGCTGGACAGCCCGCTGACGATCCTGGCCGTGGCCGGGGTGCTGATGCTGGCCTTCTGCCAGTTCTCGCCGTGGGGCGGGCTCAACCGGCTCTTCGGGCTGCACCCGGCGCTGCGGGCGGCCGGGGCCGGGATCACTGTGGCCGTGCTCATCGCCGGTGTGCTCAACGGATCGGCGCTGACCGTCGCCGGCGCCGCCGCAGCGGCTGCCGTGCCGACCGCGGTGCTCACCGCGCTGAGGGTGCTGCTGCACGCCGCCGACCGCACCCGGCCCGACGGGGAGTCCTACGGTCCGGGCGGTCCGGCCCTGCGCGGTCAGGCCTCGCCGGTCACTTCTGCGTGACCGCCCGACTGCGGACACGCGCCACCACCAGCCCGAACGTGCGGCCGCCGCCATAGGTGTTACGGTGGACTCCCGTGGATGGGGCCTCGCCCCGGCCGCAGTCACAATCAGGCGACCACGGGAGCAGGGCGTTGGCCTCTACAGTGCGCGACACGCGGCACATCTTCGTCACCGGGGGCGTCGCCTCCTCGCTGGGCAAGGGCCTCACCGCCTCCAGCCTCGGTAATCTTCTGACCGCGCGCGGGCTCCGGGTCGTCATGCAGAAGCTCGACCCCTACCTGAACGTCGACCCGGGCACGATGAACCCCTTCCAGCACGGCGAGGTCTTCGTGACCGAGGACGGGGCCGAGACCGACCTCGACGTCGGTCACTACGAGCGATTCCTCGACCGGTCGCTCTCCGGCAAGGCGAACGTCACGACCGGCCAGGTCTACTCGGCCGTCATCGCCCGCGAGCGGCGCGGTGAATACCTGGGCGACACGGTCCAGGTGATCCCGCACATCACGAACGAGATCAAGTCGCGCATCTTCGCGATGGCCGACCCCGACGAGTCCGGCCGGCGGCCCGACGTCGTCATCACCGAGGTCGGCGGCACGGTCGGCGACATGGAGTCGCTGCCGTTCCTCGAGGCGATCCGTCAGGTGCGCCACGAGGTCGGCCGCGACCACGTCTTCTACCTGCACGTCTCGCTCGTGCCCTACCTGGCGCCCTCGGGCGAGCTCAAGACCAAGCCGACCCAGCACTCGGTGGCGGCCCTGCGCAACATCGGCATCCAGCCCGACGCGCTGGTGTGCCGCAGCGACCGCGAGATCCCCGAGAAGCTGAAGCACAAGCTGGCGCTCTACTGCGACGTCGACCGTGAGGCCGTGGTGGCCGCGCCCGACGCCCCCAGCATCTACGACATCCCCAAGGTGCTGCACCAGGAGGGGCTGGACGCGTACGTCGTACGCCGTCTGGGTCTGTCCTTCCGCGACGTGAACTGGACGCAGTGGGACGATCTGCTGCACCGCGTGCACCATCCGAAGCGGACGATCACGATCGCGCTGGTCGGCAAGTACGTCGACCTGCCGGACGCGTACCTGTCGGTCAGCGAGGCCATCCGGGCCGCCGGCTTCGGCAACAACGTCAAGATCCAGCTGCGCTGGGTGCCCAGCGACGACTGCGAGACCACGGCCGGCGCCGCGGCTGCCCTCAAGGGCGTCGACGGCATCGTGATCCCCGGCGGCTTCGGCGTCCGCGGCATCGAGGGCAAGATCAATACTTCCCGGTACGCCCGCGAGAACCGGATCCCCATCCTGGGCATCTGCCTCGGGCTGCAGTGCATGACGATCGACGCCGCGCGCCACCTCGGCGGTCTGGCCGGGGCCAACTCGCTCGAGTTCGACGAGCGGGCCCCGTACCCGGTGATCTCGACGATGGCCGACCAGGAGGACATCGTGGCCGGCAAGGGCGACCTGGGCGGCACGATGCGCCTGGGCGCCTACCCGGCGGCGCTGACCGAGGGCTCGATCGTCGCCGAGGTGTACGGCTCGACCGACATCTCCGAGCGGCACCGCCACCGCTACGAGGTCAACAACGACTACCGGGCCAAGCTCACGGAGGCCGGCCTGGTCTTCTCGGGCACCTCGCCCGACGGCCGCCTCGTCGAGTTCATCGAGCTCGACCGCGAGACCCACCCGTACTTCGTGGCCACCCAGGCTCACCCCGAGCTGAAGAGCCGGCCCACCCGCCCTCACCCGCTGTTCGACGGCCTGGTCAAGGCGGCCGTGGAGTACGCGGCGGCCGACGAGCTGCCGGTGGAAGCGTCGTGACCTCCTTCGCGCACGAGACGCGTTCGCGGACACCGCGGTACGAGGGCCCGATCTTCACGGTCTTCACCGACGAGGTGACGATGTCGTCCGGGGGCACAGCCCGGCGCGACGTCGTGCAGAACAAGGGCGCGGTCGGCGTGGTCGCCCTCGACGACGTCGGCCGGGTCGTGCTGATCCGGCAGTACCGCCACGCGGTGGGGCGGCGGTTGTGGGAGCTGCCGGCCGGCCTGCGTGACGTCAGCGGCGAGGCCCTCGAGGTCACTGCGGCCCGCGAGCTGGCGGAAGAGGCGGACCTACGGGCCGGCCTGTTCCACCTGCTGATCGACCTGCACACGTCGCCCGGCTTCGCCGACGAGACGATCCGCATCTTCCTGGCCCGCGAACTGTCGGCGGTGCCGGACGAGGAGCGTTTCGAGCGTACGGACGAGGAGGCCGACCTCGAGGTCGCCTGGATCGACCTCGACGAGGCGGTGGCCATGGTCTTCCGCGGCGACATCACCAACGCGGCCGCCGTGGGCGGCTTGCTGGCGGCGGCCCGTGCCCGCGACGAGGGCTGGGCGACGCTGCGCCCCGCCGACAGCCCCACTCTCTGAGACGGGGTGAGCGCGGGCCGGCCGCCACCGGCCCGCGCTCACCGTTCCATCGACGCCGACGGTCTCGGGTCCCGATCCGGTCTGTCGAGTGTGGAACGATCGTCATCGTGCCGGGGCTGGAGAACCAACGCGATTACTGGGACACCGTCGGCGCCACGAAGACCTTCACCCATCCGGTCGAAGCCGGCTGGCTGCGCGGTCTGAACGCCACAGCCCGGCTCGTCGACTACGGTTGCGGCTACGGGCGGGTCACCGGAATCGCCGAGCAGCTCGGGTTCACCAACGTCGAGGGCGTCGACACGTCGCCCAATCTCATCGCACGGGCCCGCCGGAACCATCCCCGCCTCACGTTCCGTGTCCTGACCGATCCGCCGTCGCTGCCCTACCCGGATGACGGCGTCGACGCGGTTCTGCTGATGGCGGTGCTCACCTGCATTCCGACCGACGACGGCCAGCGGACGCTCATGACCGAACTCGCCCGGGTTCTCCGCCCGGGTGGGCTGCTCTACGTCAGCGATCTGTTGCTGCAGAACGACGGCCGGAGCCTGACCAGATACCGGGCGAACGTCGACCGCTACGGGCACTACGGCGTCTTCGAGACTGCCGACGGCGCCGTCTGCCGCCACCACAGCGTCGAGTGGCTCCTCGGCCTTCTGCGCGACCGGTTCACCGTGAACGTCACCCGCCAGCTCGACGTCGAGACGATGAACTCGAACAGCGCCCGCGCGATGCAGATCCTCGCGGCGAGGTCGTAGCCACTCCCGGGGGCGATTGCCTGCGCGCCGGGGTCAATTTCAAGATTTTCTTGGAACAGCGCTGAGCTGCGGATTTGCGCCTTGGCGAGGGGTGATTCGGGGGGTCTGGCGGGTGGGGGCGTTGAACCGGGCGGCGGGTGGGGGCCGTACTGGCCCGCAACACCGGTGACATCGACGTCCAACGACGAGGAGTGGTCATGAGGTCCCGCACGTACCGACGACGGAACGACGGCAACCGGCGCAAGACGATCGGCGCGGTGGTCGTCGCGGGCGTGGTCGTCGCCATGGGTGTGACCGGGCTTCAGTTGGCCTCGGCGTCCACCGACCCCAAGGCCGTGAACCTGGTGACCGTGGACGGTCAGCAGTTCGACGTCTCGAAGTGTGAGGACGTGCAGGTCAACGCCGGCGCCGTCGTCTGCGACGGCGAGCCGCTGGCCCCGGTCGAGGAGCAGGCGCCCGGCGACGCGGCAGCCGCTTCGGCGGCCGCGCTGGAGACGGCGTGCGACACGTTCGCAGCCGATGCGGCGGCGGCCGCGGGCGGCGGCGAGGAAGCGGGCGACGAGGCGGGCGACGAGGCGGGCGACGAGGCGGGCGAGGAAGCCGCTGCGGGCTCGCCGGCAGCCAAGGCCGAGAACAAGGCTCAGGCCAAGAAGTGGGCGAAGACGCTGAAGGCCCGCGCGGCGGCCAAGGGTGAGAAGGCGGCCGGCGGGGCGAAGGCTGGTGCCGGCGAAGAAGCTGGTGCGGGCGAAGAGGCTGGTGCTGGTGAGGAAGCCGGTGCTGGTGAAGAAGCGGGTGCTGGTGAAGAAGCGGGTGCCGGCGAGGACGCGGGCGCTGCGGCCGACGCGGCCGCCAAGGCTGTGACCTCTGCGCAGCAGAGCCTGCTGCAGGCCTGCCTGGCGCTGGCCGACGCGAAGGCCGCGGCCGGCATCGGCGGCGAAGCTGGTCAGGGCGAGGACGCGGGCGCCGGTGAGGAAGCTGGTCAGGGCGAGGACGCGGGCGCCGGTGAG
>NZ_JAHWFK010000004.1 GCF_019710575.1 Paractinoplanes polyasparticus
GGCTCAGCGAGCAGGGCGGCTCAGCGAGCAGGGCGGCTCAGCGAGCAGGGCGGCTCAGCGAGCAGGGCGGCTCAGCGAGCAGGGCGGCTCAGCGGGCAGGCGTGGCGTAGCCCGACTCAGCCGGCACGGATTGCTCGACCGACCCGGGTGGCGTGGCCGACGCGGCCGGCAGGAGGGGGCCCGGCGGGCAGGGGTGGCGTGGCCGACTCGGCGGGCAGGGGTTGCCTGACGGGCAGGGGTGGCCGGACGGGCACGGCTGGCAGAGTCCGCACCATCAGCCACACCGAACCCCTCAGGGCACTCGTGCCACGTGGACCATTAGAACATTCCCGATACGTGCCGCTTTGGTGAGAATCATTCGTAATAGTTGGAGGGACAGACCACGGCAACCACGGAGAGCGACATGAGTGCGCTGGCCCTCACCGAGCCGATGCCCGCGACACGTCCGGGACGGCGTTCTTTCGACGACCTCGGCGTCAGCGTCAAAGTTCTGTCCGCGGTGGCCGCGGCGGCGCTGGTGGCGCTGGTCGTCGGCATCATGGGTCTGATCGCTCTGCGGCACGCCAGCGCGTCGGCCCAGCTGATCTACGAGAGCAACGTCGCCAGCATCAAGGCCGTGGGCCAGGTGCGGTCCGAGATCAGCGAGGTCCGCCTGGATACCGCCAACCACGCGCTCTCGACCACGCCGGCGGCCACGCAGAAGTTCGCCACCCAGTTCGCGGACAACACCGAGGCCTTCGCCGACGCGATGACGGCTTACCGCAACAGCGGGGCGGCCGGGGACCCGGCGGTGATCGACCAGCTGCAGTCGGACTGGAACGCCTACCTGGACATCGCCCGCAACCGGCTGCTGCCTGCCGGCGAACGCAAAGACCTCGTCGGGTGGGCGGCGATCCGCGACAACGAGGCGATGCCGATCCTGAACAAGGTTTCCACCTCCGTCGCGGCGCTGGACGAGGAGGAGACCCAGGACGCCGCCCGCAATTCCGCCGCCGCGCACGACGGTTACACCGGCAACCGCAATCGGGCGATCATCATCCTGATCGTGGGGCTGGCCGTCGCTCTCGGACTCGGTACGTGGGTGGCCCGGCGGATCGTGGGCTCCCTGTCCAAGGTCACGGTCGTCTGCGACGGCCTGGCCGACGGCGACCTCACCCGTACGACCGGATTGACCACCGCTGACGAGCCGGGCCGCATGGGCCGGTCGCTGGACACCGCGATGACCCGGCTCCGGGCGACGGTCGCCACCATCGAGGCCTCGGCCGCCTCCCTGTCCGGCGCGTCCGACCGGATGACCGACACCACCACCCGGATCGCCTCCACCGCCGAGGAGACCTCCGTGCAGGCACAGGCGGTCTCGGCCGCCGCCGAGCAGGTCTCGCGCAGCGTCGACAGTGTCTCGGCCGGCGGCGAGCAGATGGGCGCGTCGATCCGCGAGATCTCGCAGAACGCCGCCGAGGCCGCACGGGTCGCCTCGGAGGCGGTCGCCGTCACCGCCACCACGTCGGCCACGATGGGCAAGCTGGGCGAGTCGTCGGCCGAGATCGGCAACGTCATCAAGACGATCACCTCGATCGCCGAGCAGACCAACCTGCTGGCGCTCAACGCCACCATCGAGGCGGCCCGGGCCGGCGACGCCGGCAAGGGCTTCGCGGTCGTCGCCAGCGAGGTGAAGGACCTGGCGCAGGAGACGGCCCGCGCCACCGAGGACATCTCGAAACGGGTGGAGGCGATCCAGGCCGACACCAGCGGCGCGGTCGCCGCGATCGAGGAGATCTCGGTGGTCATCGAGCGGATCAGCGACTTCCAGACGACGATCGCGTCGGCCGTCGAGGAGCAGACGGCCACCACGGCCGAGATGAACCGCAGCGTCACCGAGGCCGCCGCCGGATCGGGCGAGATCGCCGAGAACATCACCGGCGTCGCCGAGGCCGCGCGCCTGACGAGTCAGAGCGTCGCCGAGACTCAGGAGGCCACGGCCGACCTGGCCCGGATGTCGTCGGAGTTGCGCAGCGTCGTTTCCGCTTTCCGCGTGTGACTTGCGCGCAGGAAATGCGTGCGGAACAGTAGCAAGGAGATGCAAGAAAGCGCCCGCTAGCAATTAGGCGACAGTTCAACAGGCATCTTTACCAGTTCGGACGCGTAATTCTTCCTCATACCCGAGCCCATTCGGCTGCGAAGGTTCAGCGGTGCCCCTTCCGGGGCGCGAGACCTTCCAGGGGGGAAGAAACCACATGAATCCACTGCAGAACGCGACCGGGCGACGACGAATGCTCCGACTCGCCGTCCTGGCCGTAGCCGGCGCCGCTCCCGCGTTCATTCTGTCCGCGCCGGCCCACGCCACCACCAACGTGTTCAAGGCCGGCAATGCGCTGGTCGTGAACGCGTCGGTCAACCGGGCCAACAACATCACGGTCGACCGGGTGGGGAACTTCTTCTTCGTCCGCGACACGGGTGACAACCTGGTGGCCGGCGCGGGGTGCACGGCCGTCGCGAACACGATCCGGTGCTCGGCCAACAACGTGGTCCGCATGGTCATCAACTCCGGCAACCTCAACGACCGCGTAACCAACCGGACCAGCACCCGTTCGACCATCAACGGCGGCACCGGCAACGACATCCTGACCGGCGGCTCGGGCAACGACACCGTCAACGGGAACGCCGGCAACGACATCCTCGCCGGTGGCGCGGGCAACGACCGGCTCGACGGCGGCGCCGGCAACGACAACGAGAACGGCGGGGCGGGCAACGACACCCTCGTCGGTGGGCTCGGCGCCGACCTGCAGCGGGGCGGCAACGGCAACGACCGGCTCAACGGCGACGCCGGCAACGACACCCAGTTCGGCGACGCGGGCAACGACGTCCTCGTCGGCGGCAGCGGGAACGACCGTCAGTTCGGCGGGGTCGGCAACGACCTCATCGTCGGCGGTCTCGGCAACGACACCCAGTCCGGGTCCACCGGCAACGACCGGCTGAGCGGCGACGCGGGCAACGACAACCAGCTCGGCGGGGCCGGTAACGACACCGTCTCCGGCGGCTCCGGCAACGACACCCAGCGTGGTGACGCGGGCAACGACAACCTGCAGGGAGGCTCCGGGAACGACAGGCAGGACGGCGGGGCCGGGAACGACGTCGTCAACGGCGGCTCGGGCAACGACACCCAGGCCGGGCTGGCGGGCAACGACATCCTGCGGGGCGACGCGGGCAACGACGTCTCGCGCGGCGGCGTCGGCAACGACAACATCACCGGCGGGGCCGGCAACGACTTCCTGTTCGGTGACGCCGGCAACGACCGGCTCAACAGCCTCGACGGGGTGAACGCCAACGACCGCAACTTCGGCGGCGTCGGCACGGACACCTGCTTCTCGAACGCGGGCGACCTGCGGAACAGCTGCGAACTGCCCTGACCTGTAGAGCAACCAAGCGGCCGCGCGAAGTGACAGTCACTTCGCGCGGTCGCGCAGCCGGTCGAGGTCGATGACCGACACCGAGCGGCGGCTGGTCTCGATGATTCCCTGGCGGCGCAGCGTACGCAGCGCCTTGGTCACCGACTCGCGCGACGACCCGGTCCACGCAGCCAGCTCGTCCTGGGTGAGGGGCAGGGTGATGCGTACGCCGTGCTCGGCATCGGCCCCGAACCGGTCGGCCAGCTCGGCCAGCCGCAGCGCGACCCGGCCCAGGGCGTCGTAGGTGCCGAACTCGACCCGCTTGCGGTCGGCGTCCCGCAGCCGCGACACGATCATCCGGACGATCCGCACCGCCGCGTCCGGATGCGTCCCCAGGAAGTCGAGAAAAGCGGTCACCCCCACGACGTACGCCTCGAGGGGCTCCAAAGCGGACACGGAAGCCGAGCGGGGAGCACCGTCGAGCGCCGACATCTCCCCCAGCAGGGCGCCCGGCCCCCGGATGGCCAGCAGCACCTCGCCGCCCTGGGCGGTCAGCGAGAACACCTTGGCCCGGCCGGTCAGCACGAGCACCACCGTCGTCGACCGGTCGCCCTCGCTGAACAGGGTCGCCCCGGCCGGCCAGCGCCGCCGCCGGCCCATCCGGAACAGGTCGTCCCGATCGCCCTCGGTGAGCAGGCCGACGAACTCCCCGGGGTCGGTGCGGGTCAGGAGACCAGGCTCAGGGACCACGGGCCCTCCCCTCGCAAACCGTGCAGCACGAAGGCGGACACCGGCTGGATCCGCCCCTTGACCATCAGGTCGCCCAGCGGGGTGACCAGCGCGCAGTCGCCCATCCGGTCGCGGGTGGCGGCGCCGATCACCACCTGGCCCGGTTGGGCCTGCGACTCGAGCCGGGCGGCCACGTTGACCGCGTCGCCCATCGCGTTGAAGTTGCGCAGCGCCTCGCCGCCGATGTTGCCGACCAGCGCCTCGCCCGTGTTCACCCCGACCCGGAACCGCGGCCATCCCGGGCGGACGGCGGCTATCCGGTCGACCTCACGCTGGATGGTCAGCGCCGCGCGGGCCGCCCGCACGGCGTGGTCGGGCTGGCGGGCGGGCGCGTTGAACAGGGCCATCAGCGCGTCGCCGACGAACTGGACGACGGTGCCGTTCTCGTCGAGCACGGCCCGGGTGGCCACGTCGAAGTACTGGTTGAGCATGTCCACGATCTGCGTCGGCGTCGAGCGTTCCGAGAAGGTCGTGAAGCCCCGCAGGTCGGCGAAGAGCGAGGTCACCTCGAGCACCGCCCCGCCCAGCGCGGCCTGGCTGGGGTCGGCGACCAGGGCGGTCGCGACGTCGGGCGACATGTACTGCCGGAACAGCACGTCGAGACTGCGGTAGAGGCGGGCGTTCTCGAGCGCGATCGCGATCTGGGCGGCCAGCGAGGCGAGCAGGACGGCGTCGCGTTCGGGCGCCGGGCCGCGGCGGGTGGCGATCAGCACGCCGGCCGGATGCCCCTTGACCAGGAACGGCAGGTAGAGCGAGCCGTCCTGCTCGCGCTCGTGCGCCTCGGCCAGGGCGGCCTGCGCCAGGCGTACGGTGTGAACCTCGACCGGCGCGGCGGCGTCCGGTCCCGCCGCGAGCATCGGCGGGAGCACCAGCCTGTCCTCTTCGACCAGAGCTATCCGTACGGTGTAACCCCCGAAGACCGACGCGACCCGGCGCACCGCCCCGCGCAGCAACTCGAGATCCGCCACCTTGACCCGGGCATCCTGGCCGACGGCGACGAGCGCGCCCAGCTTGCGGATCTGGTCCCGCTCGGCGGCGAGAGCATCGGCGGCCCGGCCCAGCACGGCGGCCTGACCGTCGGTGAGCTCGAAGCGCCGCGCCACCCGTTCGGTGGCGGCCGCTGTCTGACCTTCGGTGAGCGCGCCCTGCTCCCCGCTGCGCAGCGTGTCGACCAGCCCCTCCAGCGCCGCGCTGTATTCGGCGCGCACCTGTCGTACGGTCTCGTCGCGCCCCACCGCAGCGAACAGCCCCGACGCCGCGCCCTCGTTGCGGTACTGCACCCAGGCGCTGTACGCGACGTAACCGAACCCGACCGCCATCAGCGCGTGCCACAACCACCAGGACGCGTGCCAGCTGGTACCGGCGGCCATCGCCACGGCCGACTCGGCGAGCAACACGTATGCCGTGACCACGGACAGCAGCATGACCGCGCGCCGCCGCCGGTAGAGCAGGTAGTAGCGGACGGCCGCGTACCCGAAAAGGATGAAGCCCGCCGCGGCCAGCAGGATCGCCGGCGTGCCCTCGTCGGCGCCGGGCACCCGGTTGAGCGGCGGCCGGCCGGTGAGCGACACGACGGCCCAGGCCCCGGCGACCGTCAGCACGGCTCCGCGCAACCACCCCGACCAGCGCAGCAGTCGGTTCTCGCCGGCCGGCGACAGCTCGGCCGCGCTGGCCGCCGCGAACAACGCGGCCAAGGTGAGGCCGACCGGGGACGCGTACGCGAAGCCGGCGTTGCGCGCGTCGAGCACAACCTGCGGGGTGGCCGCCGCGTGCAGCCCGAGGAACGCGGCGGCGACCAGGAACGACAGGGCGACCAGCAGCAACCGCGTGTCGCCGCGGCGCCGGGCGGCCTGGTTGATGACGATCGCGAGCCCGAGGCTGACCAGCGCGACAAGGAGAACCAGCCAGAAGTGGGAGGGCTCGTGCTGCCAGTGGAGGTCGAGATCGGGCCGGGCGACGAGCAGCCAGAGACCGGCCATCGGGGCGCTCAGATGAGCGACCCAGACCATCACACGCGCCGCCCCGCCGCGGCCCACCGGCTCCATCGGCACGAACTCACACTAGTCGTCTGTGAGCCGGCTGACGGTGTCAGAAATAAGCGTGAAAAGAGCGGACGACGGGATTCGAACCCGCGACCCTCACCTTGGCAAGGTGATGCGCTACCAGCTGCGCTACGTCCGCGATGAGAGAACCATACCGGATCGGTCCGCGGGGCCGCGCGACCGCCCCACCGGTCAACCGACGGATTGTCGCGACCCCGGCCCGATGGGAGCATCGTCGGCGTGGTGACGTCATCCTTTCCCGAGCTCGGGGACCGTCTCGAGGATCTCGCGAAGTCGGCCTTCCCGACGCTCGACGAGGTCCAGTTCGCCCGGGCCGCCGCCTACGGCCGCCCCGAACCGATCGTCGAGGGCCAGGTCGTGTTCGACGTGGGCGACGACGACGCGGACATGCTGCTCGTGGAGTCGGGCGAGATCGAGGTCGCGCTGGGCGACGTCCACGACGGGCCGGCGCTGGCCGCGAAGCCGAGGCAGTTCGTCGGTGAGCTCAACCTGCTGACCGGGCAGTCCCGCATCCTGTCGGCGCGGGCGGTCGCGTCCGGTGTGGTCCACCGGGTGCCGCCGGATCAGTTCCGGCTCCTGATGGCCCAGGACACCGAGCTCAGCGATCTGCTGCTGCGCTCGTTCATCGCTCGCCGCCAGCTTCTCGTGCAGCGGGCCGGGCGCAACCTGGCGATCATCGCGGACGAGGCGAGCGGGAGCGGGCTGGCGCTGCGGACCTTCCTGATCCGGCAGGACATGCCGCACCGCTGGGTCGAGCACGACACCCCCGAGGGCCGGGACGAGATCGCGGCGGCCGGCCTCACCGAGGCCGACCTGCCGGCGGCGATCCTGCCCCGGGTCACCCTGCGCAACGTCGAGCCGCGGGCGCTCAGCCATCGGCTCGGGCTGACTTTCCGGCGTACGCCGAAGGGGGTGGCCGACCTGACCATCGTGGGCGCCGGACCAGCCGGGCTGGCCGCCGCCGTCGAACGGGTGCTGGCCGACCCCCGGATCACCGTGCGCACGTCGACCGAGGTGACCGGGCTGGCCGGCAGGCACCGGCTCGAGGAGGTCACGCTGACGACCGGCGCCGAGCCCGGCCTGTGCGGGTGCTCCGGGCTGTTCTGTTTCATCGGGGCCACCCCGGCCACCGGCTGGCTCACTGACGTGGCGCTGGACGAGAGGGGGTTCGTGCCGACCGACGTGCAGCTCGGGGACCGGTGGACCGGGGTGGGGCGCGGGCCGCTGCCGTTCGAGAGCAGCGTGCCGGGGGTGTTCGCGGCGGGGGACGTGCGGTGGTCGTCGATGAAACGGGTGGCGGCGGCGGTCGGCGAGGGCGCCAGCGCGGTGCGCTCGGTGCACCAGGCGCTCGCGGCCGGTCGGAGTTGATCTCTCCCCGTGCCGCAATGGCGACCTCCGGGTAGGTTTGGCCAATGCCCTTGGACGCCACGATTCTGTACGAGCCGGCTGACGCCGACGGTCTGGTCGTCGCCGCGCTGAGCGGCGAGCTCGACCTCGACCGGGCCGACGCCGTGCGTGACCAGCTGGCCGCCATCGCCGCCGATCCCGCCGTCCGCTACCTGCGGATCGACGTCGCCGGCCTCGACTTCATCGACTCGTACGGCTTGGGGGCCCTGGTCAGCGCCCGCAACAGCGCGGCCGCCAGCGGCGTGACCTTCACGCTGGCCGAGCCGTCACCGCCGGTCCGCAAGGCGATCGAGGTGACCGGGCTCGGCCACGTGTTCGGCCTCTGACTACTTGCTACGCGGCCGTGGTCACCCGCACCTCGCCGTCGACCGTGCTGGCGCCCGCGATCATGCTGAGGAACTCGTAGAACTGAGTGGCCCGCACGATCGTGTACGGGATGCCGCTCTCGGCGATGACCTGCTCCTGAGCCACCTTGGCCCGCATGTAGCCGCTGTCCGGCATGGTGTCGGCGTTCACGATCGTCACAGCCAGGTGATGGCGTACGCCGGCCGCCTTCTCCGCCTCGGCCTGGTTGCGGGCCGACGTGGTGAAGAACGCCAGCACCTCGTCGTCACCCCACGACGGCGCGTTGGTCACGTCGACCACGGCGCCGACGCCGCGCAGCGCTTCGGCCAGCCCCTCCCCGGTGATCGTCGTGGTGAGCGCGGCCGAGCGCCCCGTGCCCGCCGTCCGCCTGGCCGAACTGCACGACGTGTCCAGCAGCTACCTCGCCAAGCAACTGCAGGCGCTCTCCCGGGCCGGCCTGATCCGGGCCGCCCAGGGCTACGCGGGCGGCTACGAGCTGGCCCGCCCGGCGGACGAGATCACCGTTCTCGATGTCGTCGAGGCCGTGGACGGCCCTCAGCCGGCGTTCACCTGCACCGAGATCCGGCAGCGCGGCCCCCTGGCCACTCCCCCCGAGGTCCTGCCTGCGGCCGTGCCCGATCGCCCGGGTGATGTCGGCCGCCGACGAGGCCTGGCGCGCATCCCTGCGCGCGGTGACCGTCGCCGACCTGGCTCAGACCGTTGACGCCGACAACGCCGATGCCCTGGCCACGGTGCGCGGCCGGCTGACTCAAGCCTAGTCACCGGGCAAGGCGGCGTGACCAGCGGTCGCGCCTATAGTCTCGCGACATGGAGAAGGTGGTCCTGATGGGCGCCGGCGAGATCCGCCGCAGACTCGGCATCAGCCGCCAGCGCGTCCAGCAGATCATCACCCGCAAGGACTTCCCCGACCCGTATCAGGAGCTCGAGATGGGCAAGGTCTGGGACGCCCGCGACGTGGAGATCTGGATCGCCACCTACCGCCCCCGGCTCAACCAGGAAGACGGTCTCTAACGGTCCGCCTCCGGGGTTGTCAGCAGGCGGCGCAGCAGGCGCCAGCTCAGGGTGACGCCGGATCCGGTGTGGCTCACCAGGCGGTCGCCCACGATCGCCCACTCGGCGAGCAGCGACGCGGCGCGGTCCATCGTGCGACGGGCCTGCTCGAAGTCCTCGGTGTCGTGGCGCAGCAGCCACAGGCGGCGCGCCTGGTCCCAGGCACGGGCCCGGGTCACGGTGACCAGGATGCGCTGGCTCCAGTCGTCGAGCGGCCCGACGAACTCGTCGAGCTCGAGCTGCCAACGGGTGGCGAAGCCGCGGCGCAGCGGCGGGATCTCCTCGTAGAAGATCTCGTTGACCAGCAGATAGTCGGGGTGGATCATCTCGTCGCCGGCTTCCGGAGCGCCGAGCTCGTTCCACGTGCCGATCAGGGCGAGCGCCAGGTCGTGGTTGATGTGCGCGTTGACGCCGAGCATGGCCGCGGCCAGCCGGCTCATCTGCACGTCGCCGGCCCGCTTGAAGAGCACCTCCCAGACGTCCGGGGTCTGTTCGTCGTCGTTGTTCCACAGCGTCAGCGCGTCGAAGTAGCGCTTGGCGAACTCGACGTCGAGCAGCTCGAGGAAGTCGGGCGAGTTGACCCCCGTGACCAGCGCGGTCTCCACCCGCCGGGTGATCTTCAGGTAGAGCTCGTTGAACGCCGACACCCGGTTCGCGGCCCGGCTCGGCGGCAGCTCGTCCAGGATGTCCTGCACGGTGACCAGCCGTTTGACGACCTCACCGATGCCGGCCGGATGCCCGTCGAGCGCCTCGGCGACCTTCTCGTTCAGAGGACTCCAGCCGCGCCCGGCCGGAATGGTGAGAGAGGACAGCTCGAGCCGCTTGACGC
Source organism: Paractinoplanes polyasparticus (assembly GCF_019710575.1). GTDB lineage: Bacteria > Actinomycetota > Actinomycetes > Mycobacteriales > Micromonosporaceae > Actinoplanes > Actinoplanes polyasparticus. Next base: position 9,891 of record NZ_JAHWFK010000004.1, read on the forward strand.
GCAGAAGCTCGGCGCTGTCCCGCGCAAGACCCCGATCAAAGCCCGTCATGGGGACCAGCTTCGTCACCACTCCGCTCCCGCGCCACCACCTTGTCGGCAAACCGTCCCGCGAGTTCCCTCACACCGTGCGGACGGCTGAATCTCGCTGGCCGGCAGCCTCCCGGATGCGGTATTCACGTCGCATGACGACATCGGAGCCGCCGCCGCTGACCGTGGTGCAGCCGGGCGGCGGGCGCGTGGGCGAACTCGGCGACATCGGCGTGCACTTCAAACTGTGGGGCGAGGACACCGGCGGCGCGCTGGCGATCGTCGAGCACCCGTTCCCGGTCGGCGCGCTGGTAGCGCCACACCTGCACACCCGGGAGGACGAGTACTCGATCGTGACCGAGGGGGAGATCGGCTTCCGCTCGGGCGACCGGGAAGTGGTGCTCGGCCCCGGCGGCTCCATCGCCAAGCCCCGCGGCGAGCTCCACGCGATGTGGAACGCCGGCGCGGTCCCCGCCCGAATGATCGAGATCATCAGCCCGGCCGGCTTCGAGCACTTCTTCCGCGAGGTGGCCGAGCTGATCGCAGCCGGCCCGGCGGCAGCCGAACAGGGCGCCGACCTCGCGGAACGCTACGGCCTGCAGTTCGGCGAGCCGGAGTGGCTCCCGGACATCGTCGAACGGTTCGGACTGACCACCTAGGCCGCCAGGTCACCGCGATCAGAACGGTGCGGGGCCGCTCCCGGCCAGCGACACCAGGGTCTGAGTCGCGAGCAGCTTCCGGACACCGGTGACGGACACCGAACCGGTCTGGTCGTAGGGCAGCTCCAAGGTCAGTCCTTCACCCGCATTACGGATGTCCGCACTGGTCTGGTCGGGGCGGAAGGTGCCGCCCCAACCATCGATGCCGCCACGCTGATTCTTGCTGAGCGAGGCCATGCCGGACACCTGGATGCCGTCGGCCAGGGTGAGCCTCGCCGGGCCGGAGTACGTCGTCATACCACCCACCGTAACGAAACCTGGGGGCATCGAGGTCCACGGACGTGCCCCTGGACAGTTCCCACTCGTGTCATGAGCCGTCAGACCTCGCCCGCCACAGCCTGAAAGATCACCACGCGGGGCCGGCCGGCCGGGTCGGCCTCGAGAGCCTCCCCCGGTTCGAGCCGGCCGGTCGCGCGCACGGCGCCGCTCCGCGGGTCGACGATGCGGTAGGCGGACAGCGTGCCCGTGTTTTGCATCATCGGCAGGCGGCCGCCGGCTTCCTGGTAGACGATCGCCAGTTCGCCGGGCACCACCAGCCCGCGCGGGCCGATGAAGGTCTCCCAGTCCGGCCGCATGTCCGTGGTGGGCAGGCCGGCCAGGATCCGTCCGAGCAGGCCGACGTAGGTCGAACCCTCGTAGTCGAGGGCGTCCCGCCAGCTGCCAAGCGGACCCAGGAAGTACGGAGCGTGGCCGGGTTCGCCGTCGCGCTGCACCCACTGCCAGAGGTTGGCCGCGCCGTACACGACGCCCATGGTTCCGCCGGCGCACAGGTTGCTCCACGCCTCGTGCCCCTGCCACCAGCCGGAGGCCACGTCGGCTCGGCCGGTGCGCTCGTAGGTCGGTTCGCCGTTCGCGACGGCTCGCACCGGCAGGTTGCGCCTCATGTCCGCGACGCGTTCGGGCACGTGCTCACCGCCGTGGCCGGTCTGGCACCACTGGAAGTCGAGCCACGCCGCGCCTTGATGGGCGTCGGCTCGGGCGTGCGGGCGGTAGTGGATGCCGGTGGGCTGGGCATAGCAGTCGCTGTCGTGCACCTCGCGACCGCCGGCTTCGATCTGCGGCTCGGTGCCGGAGCCGTCGGCGCCGACCAGATAGACCACGGGCCGGGCGCCGTAGCGCGCGACCAGATAACGGCAGTAGCGGGCGTACTCCCCCGGCGGCACCACCGTGCCGGCCACGTCCAGGCCCTTCCAGCCGAAGCCCTGGAAGACCGGTTGCAGGACGGGAACGATGCCGTGTTCGCCGAGGATGCCGAGCAACCGGTCCAGGTACTGGAAGTATCCGGCGTTCAGACGGGTGAGCCGGCCCTCCGGGAGGTCGTCGAAGCCGACGTCGAAACCCTCGTCCGCGGTGCGGTCGCGAGGGCCGGTGGCACGCATGTCGGGCTGCACGCTCATCAGCAGGACGGCGTTGAAGCCCTTGGCCTGCCGGTCGCGGGCGTAGTCGCGGACCTGGTCCTCGGTGGCCCGCCACGGCAGCGCCCACGCCGTGTCGGCGACCAGCAGCGCCGGGGCGCCGTCCGCGTGGATGAGGCTGCGCCCACCCGTCGACATACGCCAGAAGCCGTGCTGGTGAAACGGACTGGCGCTGTCACCGGGAACGACCTCCAGGCTGCCGGCGACTCCGTGCAAGCCCGGGTCGGGCACATTCGCGGAGGTGATCCACCGCCACCGGCCGGAGCCGGCCGGTGAGGCGAACCTGACGCGCCAGACCGGGCCGCCGTCATGGAAGGCGGGCCGCCGCAACACCGTCCCGTTGTCGTGGATGAAGGTGGCCCACACGTCCACCGACAGGTACGGGCCGGCGATCTCGGTCTCGGCGGTCAGCGTGATCTCCGCTTCCTGCCACGCACCGGCCTTCATGACCTCACCCCTTCGAGGCGCCGGCGGTCAGGCCGCCGACGATCCAGCGCTGCAGGAACGTGTACGCGATCAGGATCGGCACCACGGCGATCAGGATGCCCGCGGCCAGACCCGTACTGTTGTTGGAGAACTGGCCCTGGAAATTGAGCAGCCCGACCGGGATCGTCTTGCTCGCATCGGAGTTGAGCAGGATCAGCGCGAACAGGAACTCGTTCCAGGTCGCCACCGCGTCCAGGATGAACACGGTGACCAGGGCCGGCGCGGACAGCGGCAGCACCACGGTCAGGAAGATCCGCCAGGCCCCGGCGCCGTCGATCTTCGCCGCCTCGATGATCTCGTCGGGAATCTGCCGGATGAACGCCTGCAGCACCAGCACCTCGAACGGGATCCCGAAAGCCAGATACGGACCGATGAGCCCGATCAGGTTGTCGGTGAGACCGGCGCTACGGGCCATGACGAAGACCGGCACGATCGTGATGTAGATCGGGATGGTCAGCCCGAGGAAGACCGTGTACATGATGGCCGCGCCGAATCGGATGCGCAGCTTGGCCAGCGCGTAGGCGAGCATCGCCGAGAGGAAGACCCCCACGGGAACCTTGAGGATGAGCAGGACCGTGCTGTTGCGATACGTGGTGGCGAAGTTGCCGATGTCCCAGGCGTCGGCGAAGTTCTGGAACGTGAAGGTGCCGGGCCAGGACAGGGGACCTTGGGCTACGAAATCGGCCAGCGGACGCAAGGCGGTGACGACGAGCAGCACCAGGGGCGAGATCCACACCAGAGCAGCCACCGACGTCAGGACGGTGGATGCGATGCCACCCTTCGCCCGGCGACGGGGACCGGACGTGACGGGTCCGCTGACGGCCGCGTCCGTCAGAACCGAGGGGGGAACGACAGACGTCATACCGCGTGCTCCTTCGTCTGGGAGCGGACGTACGGGATGCTGACCGCGATCGCCACGACGGTGATGACGACGGCGATGGCCGTGCCGTAGCCGGCCTGGTTGTACTGGAAGACGTTGAAGTACATCCACGTGCCCATGACCTGGGTCGCCGTGCCCGGCCCGCCGTAGGTCATGGCGTAGATCAGGTCGAACACCTTGAACGATTCGATGACCGACAGCGCGATCACGACGTAGTGCGCCGGCCGCAGACCCGGCATGGTGATGTGCCAGAACTGTTGCCACCGGCTCGCTCCGTCGACGGTCGCCGCCTCGTACAGGTCCGCGCTGATGCTCTGCAGGGCGGCCAGGTACAGGAGCATCGGAAAGCCGACGCGCAACCAGATGGCGGCCACCATGGTCGCGCCCAGCGCAGTCGAGTCCTGGCCCAGCCAGGGCTGGGCCAGCCCGTCGAGCCCGATCGCCCGCAGGAAGGCGTTGATCGCGCCGTACTGCGGGTTGTAGAGCCAGCCCCAGATCGAGGCGACCGACACCAGCGGCAGCACAGCCGGGGTGTAGAAGATGAGCCGGAGAACGGGTTTGCCGCGCACCTTGCCGTTGAGCACGACGGCCAGGGCCAGACCGAGCAGCACCGGCGCCACGACGGTGACCACGGCCCAGATCAGATTGTTGACCGCGGCCTGCGCGACCACCGGGTCGTCCACCATCGTGGTGTAGTTGTCCAGGCCGACGACGTTGTAGCCGGCGCTGAGCCCGTCCCAGTCGGTGAAGCTGAACCACAGCGAGTTCAGGGCCGGATAGACCAGGAACCCGAGGTAGACCAGCAGCGCCGGGGCGGCGAAGCCCCAGGCCACCAGGCCCCCGTGCCTGGTCTTGGCTCGGCTCACCTCTTCCAGGCCTTGACGACGTCCTGCATCTTCCTGGCGGCATCGGCCGGGCCGGCCTTGCCCTGCAGCACGTCGCTCTGGATCGCGAAGTACTGGTCAGCCTCCTTCTTGGGAAAGGCCTGGTCCTGGATCGTGTAGAACGGCTGCTTGCCCGGGCCCTGCGACCACTCGTACGACAGCGGCAGGGTCGCCTGGTCCGGCTCGGCGCCGGTCACGACCGAGGCGGTCACCTTGAGCGCCTTGACGGTGGCCGGCTGGTTCAGGAAGTCGAGCAGGGCGGCGGCCAGGTCGGGGTTCCCCGCCCTGGCGTTGATCATGTAGCCCTCGACGAAGCCGGAGTGACGGGCCGGCTCGTGCCCGGTCGGGAGCTGGAAGACGCCGTAGTCCGCCGACTTCTTCTCGGCCGACTGGATGGCCGCCGCCTCGGTCCACGGCCCGGTGATCGTGTAGGCGCTCTTGCCCTGCACGTACCAGAGCTCGACGTCGGCCGGGTCGAGACCGATGGCGCCCTCGGGCATCCACTTCTGGTCCTGCCACTTCTTGAAGTTCGTGAACGCGGTGACGACTTCGGGGCGGTCCCAGCTCTCGGCGCCCGCGAGCAGTTTGTCGTGCAGTTCCGGTCCGGCCGAGACTTCGAGCAGGTATTCGAACAGCCGCATGACGTGCCAGCCGTACTTGCCTCCGGTCCCCAGCGGGGTGATGCCGGCGGCGACCAGCTTGGCGTTGACTTCTTCCAGTTCGGCGTACGACTTCGGCGGTGTGGTGACGCCCGCCTTGCTCCAGGTCGCTTTGTTGTACCAGGCGCCGATGCCGAGAGCGACGAACGGCATGCCGCCCTTGACCCCGTCGAAGGTCATGCCGGCCACGGCGGCCTGATTGATCTTCGAGTCCCAGCCGTACTTCTGGTAGTAGGGACTCAGGTCCATGGCCTGCTTGGCCTTCACGAACGGGGCCCCGATCTGGCCGCCCCAGATGCGCCACACATCCGGCCCCTTGCCGCCGAGCAACTCGGTGCGCAGCTTGTCCGGGTAGACCGCCGCACCCGAGCCGGGCAGCGAGTCGACGGTGGTGTTCGCGCCGTTCTGGGCGTCGAACTGCTTGACCTGCTCCTTGAGCAGACCGATGGTCGTGTTGTCCTCGTAGGTGAACAGCCGCAGGTCCTTGGAGCCGTTGCCCGAGCCGCCGGCCGGGGCACCGGCCGAATCGCCGCCCGTCCCGGTGCACGCGGCGAGCCCGGCGGCGAGGGTGGCGCCGCCGGTCAGGGTGAGGAATCGGCGGCGGCTCAGAGCGCTGTCGTTCATGTCATCTCCTTGTCGGGGGAACGTCCGATCGGCCGGACTGTTGCTGCCGGCCGAATCGGCGGATCTTGGCGAACATGTCCTCGAGCAGGTACCGGACGTCGACGGTCTCGACGACTCGGATCGGATTGCCGGAGCCCGGCAGGTAGTGGCCCTCGCGACCGAAGCGGGGGGCCGGCACGGTGCGGAACTGGGCGCCGCGCGGGTAGAGCATCAGGGAGATCGCGGGCGAGTCACCGAGCGACCGGGACTCGATGGGCTCCGGGTGGTGGGTCGCGTTCCACTCGACCAGCTGTTGAATCAGGTAATCGGCGAGGCGGGAGGTGCCGCCGATCTTCTCCTCGAGTTCGGCGTAGCCGACGGAGACCTGTGAATACACGTTCGACGGCACCTGCATCACCTCGATGCCCGAGCCGAAGACCACGTTGGCGGCTGCGATGTCGTTGCCCAGGTTGAACTCCAGCCCCGGGTAGGCGGCGTCGACACCGCCGTAACCGACACCACCGATCCAGATCACCACCACGTCGCGACGGACGATCTGAGGGTCGAGCAGGATCGCCGACGCCATGTCGGTGAGCGGACCGAGGAAGGCGACGTAGAGCTTGTCGCCGGGCGAGGCGAGCCGGCTCTCCTCGATGATCAACCGCGCACCCGGGCTGTCCTGAGGGGTTTTCTCGTCGGCGATCGGCTCGGCGGCGCCGTTGGCCACCACGACCTCGCCGTCGAGATCGAGCAGGTGCAGCAGCCGGTCGATCTCCTCGCGGGACTCCTCCATGCTGCGGTCGGTGCGGCGCCGGCCGAAGTGGGCGGCGATGAGCCCGCGGACGTCCAGCGTGGACGAGAGCAGGCCGTGGACGATCGCGAACTGGTCGTCAGCCTCGTTCTTGGCGTCGGTGTCGATGACAACGCGGCGACGGGACACGACAGGCACCGAACCTCCTCAGTTGTTATGTCGATCCAGAGCGGCATATCTATTCACCTCGCACGTGGACCGAAGACGTGTGAGTTATCGATAACTTGTGCGATAGGTTATCGATGACATCCGCCCCGGCCCAGGGGTGCGGATGTAACACGTTGGTAACGAGAAGTTGTTCTTGCGCGATACTCACGCCGGGGGGCTCCATGTCGCAGTCGCGGCCCAAGATGGTCGACGTCGGCCGGGTGGCCGGCGTGTCGGCCCAGACGGTCTCGCGGTACTACACCGGCAAGGGCTACGTCAGCGCCGAGACGCGCGCCCGCATCAAATCGGCCATCGCCGAGCTCAACTACCAGTTCAACGGGTCGGCCCGGAACCTGCGGGTGAACGAGACCCGGACCGTCGGCGTCCTCATCACCGGGCCTTCGGTCTACGGCACCTGGTCGATCCTGCAGGGCCTCAACGAGGCCGCCCACGACGCCGGATACGCCCTGTTCAGCAGCTGGGTCGACTTCGACCCGGCCGACGCCGACGCTCCGCGCGAGGTCCACGAGGCGCTGGACCGGTTCCTGTCAGCCCGGGTGGACGGCATCCTCATCTCCTCCCCCCATCCGGGCATCGAGGACGCCCTGCACCGAGTCTGGGAGACCGTGCCGGTCGTCATCCTCTCCGGACATGCGTGGCCCAGCGCGGACTCCGCGACGGTCGACTCCTACGAGGCCGCGATTCTCGCCACCCGGCACCTGACCGAGCTGGGACACCGGCGGATCCTGCACATCGCCGGGCCCGAACGGGTCAACGAGGCCGAGGATCGGGAACTCGGCTACCGCGACGCCTTGGCCGAGGTGTCCGCCGCACCCCTGCCGATCCTGCGCGGCGACTGGTCGGCGCAGTCCGGCTTCGATGCCGGCTCCCGCGTCGATGCCGGGACCTTCTCGGCCGTCTTCAGCGGCAACGACCAGATGGCCCTGGGCTTCATGAACGCGCTGAGGCGCCGCGGCCTGGTCGCGCCGGCCGACTACTCGATCGCCGGTGTGGACGACATGCCCGACGCACGGCACTTCGCACCACCACTGACAACCGTCTGGATGGACTTCGTGGAGCTGGGCCGGGCCGGCTTCCGGATGCTGGTGGAACGCATCGCCACCGGCGAACGCGTTGCCCGCCATGTGATCCGCCCCCGGCTGGTGGTGCGCGAATCGACCGCCCGCGTCGCCCCGGACTCACCGTCCAGCCCGTGATCGAGGTGATTGGACCAAGGCTCGGGCTCAGTCCATGGCATTCGGCGATCAACAGCAATCCGCGGCCTTGTGGGTCTGTTGTTTTCCGGCGGGTGGGTGCAACCGGCTGTCTGCGCTGGACGATCGCTGCCACTATGACGGGCACAGTTCCGACGCAGTGCGAGGGCGACATGCAGATCATCGAGGTGACCGAATTCGGGGTCCGGTCGGCGGTTGTCCGGCTGCGGCGTCGTGAGTCAGCGCTGCAGTTCGTGCTGTACCCGATGATCCATATGGCGAAGCCCGCGTTCTATGCAACAGTGACCACCCGCCTCCAGAGGGCGGACGTCGTAGTGGTCGAGGGCGTAGGCGGCGGCCGGCGGAAGCGCTCGGTCCTGGTCGGCGCGCTGACGCTCAGCTACACGGTGCTTCGGTTCAACCGGCGAGCCGAACTGGTCGAGCAGGACATCGACTACGCAGCGCTGGGTGTTCCGGTGGTACGCCCGGATGTCAGCGTCGAGGATTTCGCGGTCAACTGGCGGCGAGTGCCGCTGTCGCACCGGCTGATGATGTGGTGCGCGCTTCCCTTCGTCGTGGTGACGCGCCTGCTCGGCGGCACCCGGATGATCTGGTCGCGGTCGGTGGAACAGAACGACCTGCCCTCGGCGGCAGAAGAGGATCTCGCCGACTGGTCGCCACGACTCGAGGCTGCCTTCGGTGGTGAACGCGACAATCGGCTGCTGGCCGTTCTCTGCCGTCTGCACGAGGAGCACAGCGGGGAGAACATCGAGGTCGCCGTTGTTTACGGCGCCGCTCACGTGCCCGCCATCGTGCACAGTTTGACGAAACGGTACGGCTACCGGCCAGGCTCTGCCGAATGGCTGACCGTCGCCGATATGTGACCGAGGCCGAAAAATCGACAGCCCGCTGCACGGATGCGGCCGGAACACAGTTCAAAAAAGGCGCGCCTCCGTGCGTCAGCGCCCGCCTCACTGTGACGCTGCGTAGCCCGCGGATCGGGCAGATCCGTGCACCGGATCAAGCTAGGACAATGCGTCGAGAAGGTCGCGATATGCCTCTTCAACCGCGCCATCTCGCAAGCGAATGACAGTCATCGCGGGGCGCGCCGCTACAAGGCCATGAGCTGGTCGTACATCTCGTCCAGGCGGGTGAGTTGTCCCTGCCGGCCGAGCATCTCCGCCGTGTCACGGAAAGTCGATTGACTGGCGGCGGAGCGCTCGACGAAGCGGCGTACAGAGTTCTCCTCGCGGTCGAGCAGGACGATCTCATGGAACGTGCAATTCAGCTCGCCCGCGAGAGCCGCGGCCTGATCGATGAAGGCGGGCCGGGCAACCAACTGCGGCACCACCACGTCGTGCCCACCGGTCAGGTGGACTCGCGCACCGGCCAACGCGATGGACCGGGCCAGAAGTCCGGCCGCAGGAGCGTGGTCGCGCCAACTGCCGATCAGACCGCGGACCACGTCGATGTCGAGGTTGAGGCTCAGCGGATGTTCTTCAACGTACCTGCGCGCCAACGTCGACTTGCCGCACGCCGGCGGCCCGTTGAGCAAGACGAGTCGGAGTATGTGCTGTCCGTCCGTGCTGACGCTTCTCGTCGCGACCGTCCGGCTACTCCTCCACGTCGTACAGCCACGATCAACGTCGTTCGCGGACTTCCAGGCCGCCCACCATGCCGTCGGCTGGATCCGGATGCTGGTATGTCGCTGACACGCAATCAGTAGCGGGCGTGGCATGGACGCGATCAGGTCCGGTTGATCCGGCCACCGCGCAGCCCGGCGTCCCCGGCCGGGGATACGCTGACGTGCCGCGAAGTGCGGTTGCGACCTTGGACGGAGCTGAAGTGAGCAGTGCAGGGCTCGGCGAGCCGTTTGAGTTTCACACCTTTCTCGCGCCGGGCCGGGGCCCGGCGTACGACGACTTCCACCGGGCGATCCCGGCCGACCTGGACGCGGTGATGCGCGCCGCGGGTGTCATGGCCTGGCGGATCTACCGCAACGACTTGATCCTCACCCATCAGGTGGTCGCGCTCGACCGTCAGCACATGGACGAAATCCTGGACAGGGATCCGGTGAATCAGCGCTGGCAGCAGGAGGTCGCACCGTACCTTGTCGACACCCCGGCAACCGACATCGGCGACGACCCCGGCGACCTGGTCTGGGACTTCTCCTGGCCGACTCGGTGAACGACACCGGCTGCGGGAAAGTCGCTGTCCGGCCGCCGGCGCGGGCGACATCAACGCGTCCCGCCGGTCGGCCCGGCAGCCAAGCATGATTCGCTCGCAGATGTGATCACGTCCGAGACTGCTCTGCTGGCATCGACCGCGGCCCATTTCGGCTTCCAGGCGACGGTCACGGCAGTGGTATATCCAGCCTTGGCGAAGGTTCCCGCGGCGCAATGGCCGGTCGCGCACCGAGCTCATTCCCGGGCGGTCACCTGGCTTGTCGTCATCATCTACGGCGCGCTGGTGTTGACCGGGGCCTGGGCGCTGTGGTCAGGCCCCAGTGCCTGGACGCTGGTGGCGCTGGCGGCGACCGCGGTGACGTTCACCGTCACCGCGGCTGCGGCGGCGCCGGCGCATGCGCGGCTGGGCGCGAGGCACGATCCGGGCCGGATCGCTTTCCTCCTGCGCGTCGACCGCATCCGCGCTGGGGCGTCAGCGGTCGCGTTGGTGGCAGCGGCCGCCGCGTTGTGGTGACTTCCGAACGGCCAAGATCAGGTGCACGCTCATCGGCAGTTTCAGGGTGCAGGCGCAAAAGTCGTGGCCGGTCCCGCTCCGGTGTTCGGCGCCGTCGCCGATGAACGCGATCGTTTTACAGGCGAGGCATGCCCGCTGGGTCGTTTCCTCCTCCGTCCGCTCGTGATGAAGATTGCTTCCTCAGCGAGCTCGAGCCGCCTGAGTGGCGGCTGCCGCGCCCGGCGGTTTCTGGCTGGGTGGCTCCTCCGGCTGTCCCTGTCCCGCCTTGGTGACCAGCGCATTCAGCAGTGCGGGTGTCACAGGTTCGCCCGTCACGAGTACCCGGAAGTGGATCGGACCGACCGTCTGGTCGACGAGTAGGTCGACGTCGACGTCGGCGGGCAGCTCGCCGCGTGCCGCTGCCCGGTCGAACGGCACTCGGTCGCGGGCGCGCAGCCGTGGCAGAACCTCCGCGCGCAGCCGGGTGGCCAGCTCCGGATCGTGCTGGGCCTGACCGGCCAAGGCGCGGAACACCGCGCCCGAGTCGGACACCTCGAGGAAGCGGACCAGCTCGTCGAGGTGGGCGCGCAGGTCGGTGCGCAAGGCACCGGTGTCGGGCAACGTGAGCTCCTGGACGCTGTCGGCGGCGAACGCGTCGACCAGGATGTCGGTCTTGGAACGCCACCACCGGTAGATCGTCTGCTTGGCTACGCCGGCCCGGGCTGCGATGCCCTCGATGGTGAGGTTGGCGTAGCCGATCTCAGCGACGAGGTCGTCCGCCGCCTGGAGCACGGCCTCGCGGGCCGCCTCGCTCCGGCCGTGCCGGTTGCCGTGATGCATCGGGCGCTCCTTCTCGTGAGGCGCCTTTCCCGTGAGGCGTCCGAGTCCCCCGGAGACGTTACAAGAGCCACCACTTCCGTAGACGCAACGTTGCGTCTAATCTAACCGTCATGACGACGACACTGCACGACCCTGTGGTCCGCGACCTGATCGCCCGGCTGTTCACCGAGGCCGAGCGCGACTATGAGCGCTCCCCGGGCCGGCCCGCGCCCACCGTCACCCCCCAGGAACGCTCGGACCTGCTCGAAGACGTCTACATGCCGATCTCGGCCAGCGGCGGAAACCTGCTCTACGCCCTGGTCCGCACGGCCCGCCCGCAGACCGTGGTCGAGTTCGGCACCTCGTACGGAATCTCGACCCTCTACCTCGCCGCGGCCGTGCGCGACAACGGAATCGGGCACGTCACCACGACCGAGCTCAGCGCGACCAAGGTCAAGGCAGCCCGCGCCAATATCGAAGCGGCCGGGCTCAGCGACCTCGTGACCGTGCTCGAGGGCGACGCGCTGACCACCCTCGGCACGGTCGGCGGCCCGATCGGCCTGGCACTGCTCGACGGCTGGAAGGAGATGTGCCTACCCGTCCTGCGCCTGCTCGAAGACCGGCTCGCCCCGGGCGCCCCGGTCGTCGGCGACGACTCCACATTCGAGTCGATGAGCGACTATGTGGCCTACGTCCGCGACCCGGGCAACGGCTACATCAGCGTCGACTTCCCGGTCGAGGACGGCATGGAGCTCAGCTGCTGGACCGGCCGATGATCGAACAGGCCCGTCTGAGCAGGTAACCGCGTCGCGAAGCGACCTGCGCAACGGGCTCCGCGCTGCGCGCAGCACAGAAACCCGCCGGGAGTTCGAAGTCAGGACCCCTCCGCCTCGTACGCGCCGCGATCTGCTGCCGTCATTTGATCAACGGAACAGTCGTGGAACGCACCCGGGTCTTGGTCCGGCGCGGGACTTTCAGGAGATGTCAAGCGGTCAGCTGGCGCAGCATCTCGGCCGAGTCATGCAAATTGGTCATGTGGATGAACCTGCCGTCACGGACCTTGTAGATCGCGTACTCGACGATGGTGAAAGAGGCTCCGGACGGCTGGACGCCGAGCCACTCCTTGGCCGGCGTGCCGGTGTTGGTCAGGCGGACGGCGATGCCGTCGCGGTCGAACAGCATCTCCTGGATCTCCCAGTGGATGTCCGGCACGGCGTCGACGATCCCCTCGAGGACGTCGACGACGGCGTCCCGGGTGCCGGGCTTGCCGCCGAGCAGGACCTTCTCGGCGATGAACTCGTCCATGCCGCCGAACTCGTGGGCGTTGAGTGCCGCGATGTATCGCAGGTAAAAGTCGTGCAGGCCATTCTCGGTCATCAACACTGATCCTTCCGTACGAAATCTGCTGATCGCCGAAGCGAAAGCGGTCCGGCGCGTTACGGGGAGTCCTTGTCAGAGGTCCGTGAGAGTCACGCGTCGTCCCTCGACGGACGATCGGACGATCGCGTCCAGGAGCCGGTGACGTCTGACGGCGTGGGCGAAGTCCGGGGCGGTCGCACTGCCGTTGGTCAGATCGTCGCGGATCGCCGCGTACAGGTGCGCCAGGTTGTGGGCAGGGGTCCCGGCCAGGTGGGGATAGTCATCGTGGCCGTCGGGCGGCGTCAGCCGGGACAGTGGGGCGTGACCTCGAGCGCCGCGCACCGTGACGGGCCCGAGGTGTGGATATCCGCCCGCGGAGGCGATCTCGAGGGTCCCCTCGGTACCGTCGACGAGCAGGGAAAATCCCGGTCCGGTCATGGGCGCGCCACGGTGATGGACGGAGAGGATCGCTCCGTTCGGCAGCGTTCCGGAGACGGCGATCTGGTCCTCGGCGGTCATCGGGACGGTCTGTCCGGTCCGGCCGAGCGGAATCATCGGGCGCCGGGTCGCCGTCGAGGCGACCACGTCCCGCAGCTCGCCGACGACCATCGACACCACGTCGATGGCATTTCCGAAGGCGATGGTGAGCATCGTGGCGCCGAGCGTGCGATCGAGGGTGTATCGCATGCGCTCGGAAACCGGGGTGCCCCACTCGATCGACGACGCCAGCACCGTCGCGGACAGCACGTCGCCGACGTACCCGTCGGCGACGAGGCCGGCCAGCCAGCGGATGGTGGGCGAGCAGCGGCCGTACAGCCCGATGAAGCTCGGCGTGCCCCGGGCGGCGCCTTCCATCTTCACGGCTTCCGCCAGGTTGACGGCGAAGGGCCATTCGCTGAGCACCGGCACGCCGGCCCGTAGCGCGGGCACCACCAGCTCGCGGTGCCGGGGCACCTTGACCGCAACGACCACGAGGTCGACGTTCTCGTCCTCCGCGAGCTGTGCGGCCGAGGCGTAGCCGGGCACCCCGAAGGCGGCGCCCGCGGCCGCGGCCGACGCGTGGGAACTCGTCGCCAAGGCGGTGAGCTCGATGCCGTCGACTGCCGCTATCGCGGGCCGGTGGGCCCCGGCAGCCCATCCGCCAGACGCGCTCAGCCCCACGATCCCGACGCCGAGCGGGCCCCTGCCGCCCGGTCGCTCGCTCGGCCTCCCGGTTTCTATCACGTGTCCTTCGCCTTCCGCAGTTGGTGCCATGCGCCGAAACACCATCTTTGGTCTGATCGGTACGGAACGTGGCGTGGATCGAGGATCGCGCACGAGCGCGGGCGTCACGCCGGCCAGGCGAGCAGTGCTGTGTCGACGATCTCGTCGAGCGCGTCGGGCCCGAGGCCGTTCGCGGCCTGGACGGCGATGCCGAACCCCGTCGTCATGACGAACCGGGCGAGACGCCCCGGGTCAGCGTCACGCGGAAGGTCGCCCTCCTCGACGGCGCGCCGGAAGCGCGCTTCGAGCTGGTCGCCCGCGTCAACGCGCCAGCCGACCAGCACGTCGTGCGCCGGCCGGCTCTGCTCGCTCAACGCCAGCGCGCCCTGAACGGACAGGCATCCCGTGGGGCGGCCGGGCGAGGTCGTCGTCCGGACGGCTCCCCGCAGGAACGCCTCGGCCACCGCGCGCGCTGTGGGCTCCCGCAAGGCCCGCGTCGCGTAGGAGGCCGGCCCCTCGGCGTAGCGCTGCACGGCCTTGCGGAACAGCTGCTCCTTGTTGCCGAAGGCGGCGTACATGCTCGACTTGGTGATCCCCATCGCGCCGGTCAGGTCCGTGAGGCTGGTGCCGTCGTACCCCCGCGCCCAGAACACCTGCATGGCGCGCTCCAGCACCTCGTCGACGTCGAACTCCCGAGGGCGGCCGAACACTGTGTTCTGGGATCCGCTCATGAAGGCATCTCCTGATCCGAAACTGACGCGGGCTGCTGTCTCTCTCTCGTCACGACCGACTTTACTCCCGATCGGTCCAGATGTGCTAGCGTTCTGGACCGATCGGAACTTTAATCGGTCGCAGCTACCACAGGAAGAGGAGCACCACGATGAGAAGCACCTCGCTCGGCGGACTGGAGACCTCCCACATCGGTCTGGGCGCCATGGGCATGTCGGCCTTCTACACCGGTGCCGGCCAGCGCGACGACCAGTCGATCCGCACCATCCAACGGGCACTGGACCTCGGCGTCACCCACATCGACACCGCCGAGGCGTACGGCCCCTACGTCAACGAGGAACTGGTCGGCCGCGCCATCAAGGGACGCCGCGACGAGGTCGTACTCGCGACCAAGTTCGGTCACATCTCGCACATCGGCCGCCCGGGCAACGACAGCACCCCGGCCAACATCCGACTCGCGGTGGAGGGATCGCTGCGCCGCCTCGGCACCGACCACCTCGACCTCTACTACCAGCACCGGGGCGATCCGGACACGCCGATCGAGGAGACCGTCGGCGCGCTGGCCGAGCTGGTGGCCGAGGGCAAGATCCGGCACATCGGACTATCGGAGGCCGGCCCCGCGACGATCCGGCGGGCGCACGCCGTTCATCCGATCGCCGCGGTGCAGTCCGAGTATTCCCTGTGGGTCCGCGACCCTGAGGCCGCGGTGCTGCCGGTCCTGCGGGAATTGGGTGTAGGCCTCGTCCCGTACTCCCCGCTCGGCCGTGGATTCCTCACCGGCGGCATCCGTACGCTGGACGATCTCGACGCCGACGACTGGCGCCGCACCAACCCACGCTTCGCCGGCGGCAACCTCGAACGCAACATGCGCATCGTCGACGAGGTCCGCGCCGTCGCCGCCGAAGCTGCGGCCACCCCCGCACAGATCGCCCTCGCCTGGCTGCTCGCCCAGGGCGACGCCATCGCCCCCATCCCCGGCACCACGCGCATCGACCGGCTGGAGGAGAACGCCGCCGCTGACAGTATCCGCCTCACCGACGACCAGATCGCCCGACTGGACAACCTGACGCCGGCCACCGGCGACCGCTACGACGAAGCCAACATGGCCGCCCTCGGCCACTGACCCGATCTCCACCTGGCGCCGACCACCGCCGCATCGGTGGCGTACCCGAAAAGCATCGTGTCGGCGCCGACCGCCGTCGCCTGATGATCGGCGTCATGGAGGAAGCCGCCGACGACGCGAGGAAGCGGTCCGGCTTCTCAACGAGCGGCATGTGGCGAGTTCTCGAAGAGCGCTGACCAGAAGTCGGGCAGCCGCGCGGTGAGGTCGCGGGCGACGTCAGGCGAGATGAGGTCGTAGGTCAGGTGAGCACCAAGCCGGGACCTTGATCTCACCGAGGCGCGGCGTGATGTCCCAGCCCCCCGCAGGTTAGCCGGTGCGGCGCTACCGTAGCCGTCAAGGGCGTATTGAAAGGACGACGCGGCTACATCGACTCCGTCAACGACGCCGAGACTGGCTCCACGGTGCTGGTGTGGCACGGGCCATCCGACCGTATCCAGCAGCAGATCCTGGAGGAAGCCCGCCGCCGGGACATCGCCATCTCCGTCGAGCATCGCCAGTACCCCAAGGCCAGCCTCGAAGGGGCCGTCGAACGCCTCGAAGCCATCGTGTCGGGCACTGGCGTGTTCCACAACTTCGAGGTGAGTGCGCTCGCCGCGTTCTACATGGGCTTCGACGGGGTCACCGTCATCGGCGACTACATCCAGCCTCCAGCCGAGGGCGTTGCCGCTGCGGACGCTGCGCTCGTCCAGGCTCTGCGTGCCGAGACCGGCGTCACGGTAGCCATCGAACACGGCAAGTTCGAATTGCTGTGAGCGGCATGGCGTGACGCTGGTTTGGCGAGCGGTAGGTGCGAGGTTTGTTTGACCGCGGGGTCGGAAGTAGGGCGGCTGGCCTGATCGGCGGTTGCCAGGATGCCCGGGTGCCACGCTGCCGGCGGCCGGGCTATGCCGAACGGCCTGTCGGCGCACGGGTCCAGGTGCAGCGGTCGGGGACGCGAAGCACTCGGGACGCTGCGACGGCAACCCCGAGTCGGTCACGAACGCTGAGTATTCGGTGGACATGGGCCGGCGCCCGGATCGCGGCAGATCCGTGCACCAAACAACGTTGCGGCAGTGTGTTCTGGACTTGTCGCGAGGTGATCGTTCCTGTATTGGTCAACGGTCTGCCAGGCTCGGGCGGACGACCGTTACGACCGGGTTGGCGCGGTGCTCGGCACAGCAGTGTGCCTCTTTCTGTGCCGACGGTTACCGCCGGCTCCGTCAGGGAACCTCAAGGAGATGAGTACCTACCCTGATCCGGCCTGGCACGGCGACGTCTACCCCTCTGAAGAGGAGATCGATCCGGCCGGCACCGACGGCCCGGTCGGGGCGTACGCCAGCCGGCCCGGCCCACTGCCATCCTCCGCGCCCGGATCGCCGCCCATCCCCGGACCGGCAGGCCGGGTCGCCACCGCCGCCAATTCGATTGTCAGCCGCCGCTCGGACGGATCGATTGAGGTGGTCACCGACCTCGACGGTGACGGCATCGCCGACGTGGTGCAGCTCGACCTCGACGGCGACGGGGTGCCCGAGCTCACCTACCTCGACACAGACCGCGACGGCCAGCTCGACACCGTGCTGCGCACCCCGAACCACTGACAGCACGGTGCTGGGCCGGCCCATTTCCGGACCGCACACGCTGCCGGAGCTCATCGCGCCCGGACCGGTGACGGCCCAGACCGGTGACGGCCCCTACTGCCGCAGCGACCTGAGTGCGGGAGAGTGCTGATCTCGTCAGCGTCGAGGTGCTCCTACACGGGTCCCGCCACGAAAACCGACGGGCAACGCGCCGCCAGCACACGAGTACGCTCCGCATCCTGTCTGCGGCGAATCCGGATGTCTGCCCGACGCTGGGCTTTCATGCCACCGGTGAACGGTTTCCGTACGGCGTAATTGCGACCTCTGACGCAACTCTTTGCGCCGCCGGATCAGGGGTTGCCCTCCCGCTGCCGCCGAAGCCTTCGCGGCGCGGCGGCGTCGCCGGTTTCAGCCACTGAGCTGGATCTCGCCGACGGAGTCGACGCCAATTCCCCGGTGAACAATGCACACCCAAAGACGATGAACGCGGCTGCCATCGACCAAGCCATGGCTGCTGCGTAGCCGCGCACCTTGAGGAAGACGTGTAGCAGCCCAGCCAGGCCGGGACCAAGCACGACCTCCTCCCAGGTCACCGAGGCTGCCCAGCCTCGGCGCCGGCCCGCCCGCCGACCGACCTGCGCTTCCACCTTCGAGACTGAGGGCTCCCCCAGTCCCAGGTGGACGTGAACCGGGCGACGCCCAGCGGCGGCCATGGCTACGAGAAACTCACGCCGCACCTTCCCCTGACCGCGGTCGTCGGCGTGCGTGCCTGAGGCCTTCGGGTCATGGCAGCAGGCCGGCGAGCATCCGGTCCAACCCGAACTCGAACCAGGCATCGAGGTCGGTGCCGGGGCCGGTCCGGCCGGCCGCGGAGAGCCAGGGTCGCCGCTGGAGACTGCCGGTCGCTTCGAGCCAGCGACGGGTGGCCGAGCGCCACGCACGTGACTCGGCGCCGCGGTCGGCGCCGTCCGGGTCGCGGTCGATGAGCAGCGCCATACCCTGCACGTAGCCGCTGAGGACGAGGTAGACCCGGAACGCGTCGGCCGGATCGAGACCGGCCTCGGCGAGCACCGCCACGACGCGGTCGACCATGGCCAGGACGGCGGGGCCGGTGGGTGGGCGGTCGGTGGCGAGGATCATCAGTAGCCAGGGATGCCGGCGGTACATGGCCCACTCCTCGTGGGCGAGCCGGCGCAGATGCGCCCGAGGATCATCCGGCCGGGTCGCGGGCCGGGGGGTGCGCTCGGCGATGACGTGCTCGGCCATGGCGGCGTGCAGGCCGGCGCGGTTGCGCACCTGACGGTAGAGCAGATGGACCGGGAGGCCGGCGCGTGCGGCGAGGACCCGTACGGAGACGGCTTCCAGCCCGGCCTCGTCGGCGAGCATGACCGCCAGGGCGACCAGGCTCTCGGCGTCGTGCCGGGAAGCCGCAGGGATCACCCTCGGCCGACCGTCGTCACGGCGCCGGCGATAGGCACGGGCCTGGCAGCGGCGCGCGCAATATCGCCGGGGCCGCCCCCAGCCGTCGCCCGCGGGGAGGTCGCCTCCGCACTCGGCACACCCGATGATCGGCACCTCCGCTGACTTTCGTCACGACAGATCGTGTGACGAAAGTACTCCACGGCGGCAACGTCGGCCACGAGTCTTGCTCCTATGAGACCGTCATCGATCGGAACCACTGTCGACAGTGCACGGATCGCCGTGGTGGACGGGTTGCGGGGCAGCGCGCTGCTGCTCATCCTGCTGGTGAACATCGCGTTCTTCAGCTCCGGGTTCCCGTTCCATCTGGTCGAGGATCCGTCGCACGGCACATTGGACCGCCTCGTCGCCGGCGCGGTCGAGCTGCTGTTCGCCATGAAGGCGTACCTGCTGTTCTCGTTCCTGTTCGGCTACAGCTTCACCCTGCAGCTCGACTCGGCCGCCCGGCGCGGCACGGCGTTCGTGCCGTCGTTCCTGCGGCGGCTGGCCGGGCTGTTCATCCTCGGCGCCCTGCACGCGGTGCTGCTCTTCCACGGCGACATCCTCACCACGTACGCGGTGCTTGGTCTTGCCTTGCCGGCGGTCCGGCGGATCTCGTCCCGCACGGCGCTGATGGTGGCGGCGACGATCGTGGGGGTGATGGGGTTCGCGGTCGGGGTAGCCGCCGTCCTCGACGTCGCCCTGATCGCGGACGGGGCGGTGGAGGCCGGCGCGCGCTCGACCCTGGCTCTGCAGGGCGGGTTCGGTGACGTCGTCGTGGAGCATCTGCGCTCGATGCCGGCCATGCTCGGAGGGCTCGCCGTGCAGGGGCCCCTGGCGTTCGCCGCGTTCCTCGTCGGTCTCGCCGCCGGCAAGCACCGCCTGCTCGCCGACGTGCCCGCGCACCGTGATCTGCTGCGCCACTGCGAGCGCGCCGGCTATCCGATCGGGCTGGCCGGCGCGCTCATCTTCGCGGTCGGTGCCGGCACGGCCAACCTGACCGGCTTGATGGTCAGCATCATCACCGCGCCGTTCCTGGCCGCCGCGTACGCCGCGTCGCTGCTCCGGTTCTTCCAGCGGCGCACGCGGATCACTGACGTGGTGGCGCCGGCCGGACGGATGGCACTGACGAACTATCTCGCCCAGTCGCTGCTGTGCGTGCTTGTCTTCACCGGTGTGGGGCTGGGCCTGGCCGGCCGCACCTCACCGGCGGAGACACTGGCGATCGCGGTGATGATCTTCCTGGCCCAGCTGGCCGCCAGCGCCTGGTGGATGCGCCGATTCCGCTACGGCCCCGTCGAATGGGCGCTGCGCGCCTGGACCTACGGCGGGCGGAAACTGAGGTGACCACGTGAACCACCCCGCCGGCAAAGATCAGCACCGGGCCGGCCGACGCGCGCACACCCGGCTTACAAGACATGGCGATGACGAGGATGCCGGTCTCCCGCGGGGATGAGCCGGGCGAGTCCGGCCGGGTTCAGCGGTCCAGGGTGATGACCGCCGCCGAGCCGGCGGTCAGCTGCAGGGACAGGGTGCCGCTCCGGACCGGCGCCCGGGTGGGCCGACCGGGACGGAGGCGACCGTCGCTGTCCACCGTCGCGCCCTGCACGGCCGTGTCCACGCCGGTGAGGCTGCTGCCGGTCATGGTGAGTACGTCGGCGCCGCGGTTGGCGCCGCCGACCGTGATGGACACGTCGACCGGGCCGGACGCGGGATCCTCCTTGCTGATCACCGCCAGACGCAGCCGGCCGTCGTCGCCTCGTACCGCGTAGGCCGTGAGGTTGCGCTCGGTGGTGAGGGCGACCGGCAGGTAGCGGCCGGTGCCCAGCCGACGGGCCATCCACAGGCCGTAGTAGATGGGCATCACCTGGTAGATCTGGGCCAGCTCACCGGCCTTGCCCGCGGCGCAGATCGGCGTGTAGAGCTGCCATTTGCCGTTCCAGATGGGTTGGTCGCAGACGCCGAGGCCGCCGTGGAAGTTGAGGCCCGCGACGCCCGCCCGGCCGAGCTGGAGGCTGTAGTCCAGTGCCCACAGCGCGGAGCCGTGCTTGTTGCTGACGCCGTCGATGCCGCCGCCCCAGGCCGAGTTGGTCTCGTCGAGGCGTAGCGGCTTGCCGAGTTCCTTGGCCGTGTCGAGGTTCGGCGTGATGGAACGCAGCTGGCTCGCGTACGTCTCGGGGGACAACAGACGAGCCATGGTGCCGGTCGGGTCCATCGCGTACTGGTGCAGCATCACCAGGCCGAGGCGGGGCTCGTCGCGGGCCAGGTTCGCGGCCCAGGCCGAGCTGGGCGAGGCGGCGTCCGGGCCCGCCAGCGGGATGGACGGGCCCACCGCGGCCGCGCAGGCCTGGAAGTCCTTGCGGTAGTCGGCGTACGCGAACCCGGCGGGCCGGAATCCCTTGCCGACCCACTGGTCGGGTTCGTTGCCGCATTCGGCCGCGACCAGCTTCCGGCCCAGCACCCTGGTCATCGTCCGGGCCTGGTCGGCGGCGTCGGCCGCGTCCCACCGGCCCATGTTGATGCCGACCTCGGTCTTCCAGCCCGTCTCGCCCAGGAATTCGTCGAGCCGCTCGATGTCCGAGCGGGTCACCACGTGCTGCAGCCAGTCGGGTTGCGGGCGGGGCAGCGCCTCGCCGTCGCGCAGCCAGATGCCGTCGCGGTCGAGGGTGTTGCCGGAGATGCGGACGTTGCTGGGGCCGAGGGTCTTGAACAGCTGGGCCAGGTTGCCCTTGCGGGCGTCCAGGTTGCCGATGCCGAGTTCGCGCATCTCGAACGACAGGCCGACGAGGTCGGCCGGCAGGCGTGCGCCCGGATTGGCGAGATCGACCGAGATGGCGGCGGTCGCCGCCGGGGCTGCCGCTGTAGGACCGGCGGTGATTCCGAGGGTGGCCAGCAGGGCCAGGCCTATGGCGGCGGCGCAGCTCGTGCGGAGGGTGCGGGTGCGCATGTCAACTCCTGAGGGCGGGACATCGATGCCTGACAAAGTAACGCCCATGACACGGATGCGAAACCCCCATCTGTAAGCCGTCTACATATGTGGACGCGTCTTGACGCCCCGCGACGACCTCCCTAACATCGACCATCATCATTGGTAAGAGTACTTAACTATTCCCCCGGGACGGACATGAAACGACCCAGAGTGCGTACTCAGATCGCTGCCCTCACCACTGCCGGCCTGCTCGGCGCCGGGCTGGTCCTCACCAGCAGCGCCGACGCCGCGACCACGACCTTCGAAGCCGAATCGGCCGCCATCACGGCCGGTGTCGTCGAGTCCAACCACGCCGGGTTCACCGGCGCCGGCTTCGTCAACACCGACAACGCGGTCGGCAGCGCCGTGCAGTGGTCCCCCCAGGCCACCGCCGGAACCGCCACCCTGCGCTTCCGCTTCGCCAACGGCACCGCCGTCAACCGGCCGATGCGCATCACCGTCAACGGCGCCGTGGTCAACCAGGCCCTCGCCTTCAACGGCACCGGCGCCTGGACGTCGTGGCAGGAAGCCACCGTCACCGCCACCCTCAAGGCCGGCGCGAACACCATCCTGGCCACCTCCACGACCGCGGCCGGCGGCCCCAACCTCGACCGGCTGACCGTCGTCGACGGCGCCACCACTCCCCCGCCCACCAACGGCACCCCGGTCGCCGTCAACGGCCAGCTGCGCGTGTGCGGCGTCAAACTTTGCAACCAGTACGGCCGTCCGATCCAGCTGCGCGGCATGAGCACGCACGGTCTGCAGTGGTATCCCAACTGCGTCAACAACGCCTCGCTGGACGCTCTCGCCGGTGACTGGCAGGCCGACCACCTGCGCCTGTCGATGTACATCCAGGAGGGTGGCTACGAGACCAACCCGCGCCTGTTCACCGACCGCATGCACGCCCTGATCGAGCAGGTCAGCGCCCGCGGCATGTACGTCATCGTCGACTGGCACCAGCTCACGCCGGGCGACCCGAACTACAACCTCGAGCGGGCCCGCACCTTCTTCGCCGAGATCGCCCAGCGGCACGGCAACAAGCCCAACATCCTGTACGACGTGGCCAACGAGCCCAACGGCACGCCGTGGTCACGGATCAAGACGTACCACGAGGCGATCATCCCGACGATCCGCGCGGCCGACCCGGACGCGGTCATCCTGCTGGGCACCCACGGCTGGGGCTCGCTGGGCGTCTCCGACGGCGGGAGCGAGACCGACGTCATCAACAACCCGGTGAACGCCACCAACATCATGTACACGTTCCACTTCTACGCCGGCTCGCACGGCGCCGAATATCTGAACACGTTGTCGCGTGCGGCCGACCGGATCCCGGTGTTCGTCACCGAGTTCGGCACCCAGACGGCGTCCGGCGACGGGACGAACAACTTCACCCGCTCGCAGCAGTACCTGGACCTGATGGCCCAGAAGAAGATCAGCTGGACCAACTGGAACTACTCCGACGACAGCCGCTCGGGTGCGGTGTTCACCGCCGGCACCTGCCCGGGTGGCCCGTTCGCCGGAACCTCGCGGCTGAAGCCGGCCGGAGTCTGGATCCGCGACCACATCAAGAGCCCGGCGGACGACTTCCCCACGTCCTGACGGGCGGCCGCCCTCCATGCCGTGCTCTCACCCGAGCAGGGCATGGAGGGTGGCGGCGTCGGTCAGCACCTGTGCGGGGTCGTCGCCCGGCACGAACTCGAGGCCGGCGTACCGGTCGCCCGGCGCCTCGTCGGCCACCGCCAGCCAGACCGCCCACCGTCGGCGATGCGCCGCCAGCGGCAACCGGCTCCGGTCCGGGTTCCAGGCGAAGACGTGCAGGTTGGCCAGGTCCGGCAACAGAGCCCGCAGGTCGGCGGTGTTCTCCTCGACGGACCGCTCGGGTTGCGGTTGCCACAGGCTGCGGACGCCGGACGGGCGCAGCTCCTCGAGCAGAGCGGCCGTCGAGGCGCGGGTGTCGGTCAGCGTATCGCGGTGGTACTCGAGCACCAGTCCGATTCCGCCGGCCAGCTCGGCCAGTCGCAGCGCGTCGTCGCGAACCCGGGCGCGGTAGGCGGCATCAGCGGCCGCGCTCCCCTGCCGGCCGGCCCAGACCCGGATCACCGGCGCGCCGAGCCGGGCGGCCGTGGCGACCACGGCCTCCGCGTCGTCGCTGTGCCCGAGCCGGTAGTACGAGCCGTAGGCCGAGACGGTGAGACCCGTCCGGGCGCTCAGAGCCGCGACTCGCTCCGCGGCGCTCAGATCGCCGTGCGGGACGTGGATGTCGCCGCCCCACTCCACCTCGGTGAGCCCGGCTCGGGCGGCGACGGCCGCCACCCGCTCGGGGGTCAGCCCGCGCAGGGTCACCGAGAGCAGACCGGCCCGTACGGTCATCGGACCGCGCCGAGGATGTCGGCGAACAGTCCCTGGCGCCAGGCCGGGGCCAGGCCGAGGTGATAGAGGCCAAGACCGGCGGCCCCCGCGTCCACGACCGCCCGGGCGTGGCGGAGGACTTCACGAGGCTCGGCTTCGGACACGACGGTGACGTAGGCGTCGACCGGTTTGCCGTACGCCGTCGCCGCTGCCACCACACCGGCCGCACCCAGCGGCCAGGCCGGAACGAGCAGAGCGTCGACGTCGGCGGCGGCCGTGGGCGTGAGCCCGGGTGACGGTCCGGTCGCCCACGGGTCCGGGCTGGCGTGCAGCCGGATGGGGGCGCCGGGCAGCACGGCCCGGACGGCCGCGAGCACTTCGGCCCGCAGCGCGTCGGTGTGCGCCTGGCGCACGGGCAGCACGACGTCGTGGATCCGCTCCCGGCGCAGTCCGTCGATCACCTCGTCGTCGTCGACGCCGGCCTGCCGCCACGCCGCCCGGCACCAGCCGCAGCAGCAGACCGACAACACCTTCCGGCCGTGCGCGGTCCACGCGCCGGCGGTTTTCTCGTGGTGTCCCAGGTGGTCCACGCCCATCTGGCCGCAGGCCTCCAGCGAGACGGCATCGACCGGGGCGTCGCGCACGGCCTCGGCGGCCAGGGTGGCCGCGTACCGGCGTACCTCCGGGCCGGCCGGGCAGAGCGCGTACGGGTAGAGCTCGCCGAAGCAGTTGACCACCGCCACATCCTGGTGGACGGCGCCGATCCGGGTGCTGTGGGTCAGCACGATCCAGGCCGTGACCCGTAATCCGTTGTCCTGCAGCACCCGGGCGGCGGCGCCGAAGGGGTCCGGTTCACCCATCCAATCGGCGGCGGCCGCCCACAGCCGCTTCCCGGCCCAGGCTTCGGGCCGGATCGGGCGGTACAGCGCCGCATGGCGCGCGTCCACCGTGCGCCGGGCCGGGTGCAGCGGGGTCGCGGCCCTCGTGCTGTGGTAGGCCGCGGCCAGTGTGACGGTGTCCATCCCTGCCTTGCGGACGCGCGCCGGGAAGTCCGGGTCGCCGAGCACGTCCCAGGGATAGGCGTGCCCGGCGGCGTTCACCACCGCGGGCGCCGCTTCTCGAAGCCGGGCCGGAACTGCCGCAGATAGCCGGTGTCGTCGCGTTCCCGCAGGCCGCATGCGAGGTAGTCGGCGTGCATCCGGGCCAGCGCCGCCCGGTCGAGGCTTACCCCCAGGCCAGGCCCGCGGGGCACGGACACCGCGCCGTCCACGAAGCTCAGCGGCTCGGTGACCACGTCGGCGCCGAGTTGCCACGGCGTATGGGTGTCGGCGTCGTACGTGAGGTTGGGGGTGGCTGCGCCGAGGTGGACCATCGCGGCCAGGCTGATCCCCAGGTGGCTGTTGGAGTGCATGGACAGCCCGAGCCCCCAGGTGCGGCAGACCGCGGCGAGCGTGGCCGACTCGGTCAGCCCGCCCCAGTAGTGGTGGTCGGACAGCACGACCTGCACGGAGTCGCGCCGGACGGCCTCGGGGAGGTCGCCGAACTCGACGACGCACATGTTGGTGGCCAGCGGCATCGGCGCCGCCGCGGCCACCTCGGCCATGCCGGCCAGGCCGGGCGTGGGGTCTTCCAGATACTCCAGGAGCCCGGCGGTCTTCTCGGCGACCCGTACGGAGGTCTCGACCGTCCACGCGCAGTTCGGGTCGAGCCGCAGGGGATGCCGCGGAAAGGCGTCCCGCAGCGCCTCGACGGCGGCGATCTCGTCGTCCGGTGGCAGCACCCCGCCCTTGAGCTTGAGCGACCGGAAGCCGTACCGCGCCACCATCCGCCGGGCCTGTTCGACCAGACCGTCCGCGTCGAGCGCCTCGCCGTAGACGTCGGGCTGAGCGCCGGGGTGGGCGGCCCACTTGTAGAAGAGGTATCCGGAGAACGGCACCCGGTCGCGGACGAGGCCGCCGAGCAGCGCCCACACCGGCCGCCCGGTGGCCTGACCCTGCAGGTCGAGCAGCGCCACCTCGAACGGCGAGACCACGCGGGCCAGCGTCTTGGCGGTGCTGGACGGCCCGGTGAGCCCGTGCCGGTCCGGGGCGTCGGCCGCCCCGATCGCCGTCGCGGCCCGCGACCGCACACCGTTCAGGTCGAAGATGTCGAGCCCGTCGAGCGCGGCTGCCACCTGGCCGAGCAGCGCCAGATGCGGGGCGTCGCCGTAGCTCTCGCCGAGGCCGACCGACCCGTCGGCCGCGGTGACCTCGATGATCGACCGCAGCGCCCAGGGCTGGTGGAGCCCGGCCGAGTTCAGCAACGGCGGGTCGGGAAAGGCGATCGGCGTGACGCTCACCCGGGTGATCGGCATGGTCACGCGGCCACCTCCGGCACGGCTCGCGGCGCGCTGATCCGCAGCAGCGCCGCGCGGCCCCGGTCCATCAGCGCGGCCAGCTCCTCGCGGTGCTCCGCGGACACGTCGGCCAGCGGCGGGCGGACCGAGCCCATCGCCAGGCCCCGCAGGGTCGCGCCGGCCTTGGGCAGGCTGACCGCATAACCCGCCACCCGGTCGCGAAGTTCCACGAGGGGAAGATAGAACTCGGTCAGCAGGGCGCGGGCGACGGCCTCGTCGCCGGTCTCGATCGCCCGGTGGAACGCGACCGCCAGCTCCGGCACGAAACAGAGCGCGGCCGAGGAGTAGCTGGGCACCCCGATGGCCCGGTACGCCGCCGCGGACACCTCGGCGGTGGGCAGGCCGTTGAGGAACACCATCTCGGCGGCGCGCGGATGCCCGCTCGCCCGGACGGTGGCGACCAGGCGGTGCATGGCGTCCACGTCGCCCCGGCCGTCCTTGACGCCGATCACCGTGGACAGGTCGAGCAGCGCGAGCGCGGCAGCCGGGTCGAGCACCGCGTTGGCCCGCTGGTAGACCACCAGGGGCAGCGCGGTGGCCCCGGTGACGTAGGCGATGTGCCGCACCAGACCGGCGGGCGGCCCGGAGACGAGATACGGCGGGAGCAGCAGCAGCCCGTCCGCCCCGCACTCGGCCGCCGCTCGGGCGAAGCCGGCGGCCATCCGGGGTCCACCGCCGGCCCCGGCGTACACCGGCAGCCGGCCGGCGGCCTCCCGGACGGCGGTCCGCACCACGGTGCGGTACTCCTCGGGGCCGAGGGCGGTGAACTCTCCGGTGCCGCAGGCGACGAACAGCGCCGCCGGGCCGGCCGCCACCTGTTCGGCGAGGTGGTCGGCGAGGACACCGGTGGCCACCTCGTCGTCCGGGGTGAACGGCGTGAGCGGGAAGGAGAGCAGGCCGTGCAGAGGCATAGGTTTCCTTGTCTTCATCGTTCGCGGGCATCCGCCCTTGACGGCGTCTTCATCGTTCGCGGGGCGTCAGCCCTTGACGGCGCCGGACGTCAGGCCCTTCATGAACTGCCGTTGCAGGGCCAGGAAGGCCAGCACGGACGGAAGCAGGGCGAGCAGCGCGGCGGCGAGCAGCACGCCCAGACCGGCCTGCTCGTCGGTGCGCAGCGTCCGCAACGCCAGCGGCAGGGTGAACTGGCTGGCGTCCTGAGCCACCAGCAGCGGAAGCATGTACTGGTCCCAGATCATGGTGAAGCCGAAGATGCCGATCACGCCGAGCGCCGGGCGCACGAGCGGCAGCACGATGGTCATCAGGATCCGCAGGTCGCCGGCGCCGTCGATGCGCGCGGCCTCCTCCAGCTCCATCGGGATCTCCTTCATGAACTCGGTCATGACCAGGATGGAGAAGGCCCAGGCAGCGACCGGGACGATCATGCCGGCCAGGGTGCCGATCAGGTTGACGTGCACGATCGGCACGTCGGCGAGCACCAGTGACAGCGGGATGGCCAGGATCTCCTCCGGCAGCATCATGGTCGACAGGATCAGCAGGAGGACCAGGCGCATGCCGGGGAACTTGTGGCGGGCCAGGGCGTACACGGCGGAGACGCTGACCAGGATCTGCAGCAGCAGGCCGACGCCGACGACGATGAACGAGTTGAGCAGGTAGCCCAGCACGCCCCGGTCGAAGGCCGCGGTGAAGTTGTCGAGGGTCAGCCTGTCCGGCCACAGGGTGAGCCGGCTCGGGTCGGCGACCGGGCTGAAGGCGCCGACCATCAGGGCCACCAGCGGCCCGGCGAAGATGGTGACGAGCACGGCGTACAGCAGGATCTGCGCCACGCGGGCCAGCGGGCCGCGCAGCGCGGTGAAGCCCAGCGCGGAGTCGTACCGGTCGGGCCGGGTGCTCATCGCGCCTCCCGGCGGCGCAGGGCCTGCACAGTCAGCGTCAGCACGACGGTGGCGCCGAGCAGCACCATCGACCCGGCCGCGGCGATGCCGAGCTCGTTGCGTTCCAGTCCCAGCTTGTAGATGAGGGTCATCAGCACTTCCGTGGAACCGTTGGGGCCGCCGTTGGTCAGCAGGAAGATCTCGGTGAAGACGCGCAGACCGCGGATGGCCGCCAGGGTGAACAGGATCGCGAAGACCGGGCGCAGCGACGGCAGGGTGACGTGCCAGAGCCGGCGCAGTGGACCGGCGCCGTCGGCCGCGGACGCCTCGTACAGGGTGCGGTCGACGCCGGCCAGTCCGGCGATGAAGATCATCATGTCGTACGGGGCGCCGCGCCAGATGCCCACGGCCATCACCGACCACAGTGAGGTGTCCTCGGCGTTGAGGAACGACGACGGACCCATCCCGATCCAGCCCAGCAGGGTGTTCGCGATCCCGTCGGGCGCCGGGTAGTAGATGAGCCGCCAGACCTCGGCGACCACGGCCATCGCGGCGACCGTCGGCAGAAAGACCGCGGTCCGGACGAACCACAGGTGCCGCGCCGCGCCCTCGAGCAGCAGGGCCAGCACCAGGCCGATGACCAGAGAGCCGCCGGTCTGGCCGACGGCGAGGACCACGGTGTGCCAGATCGCCGACCGGAAGGCGTCGTCGGTGACCACGGCGCTGTAGTTGTCCGCGCCGACCCACCGGTCCCCCAGATAGGGGCGTACCTCGTGGAAGCTCATCTCGATGGCCCGCACCATCGGCGCGAACTTGAACACGGCGAACAGGATCAACGCCGGCAGCAGGAACAGCCAGGGCAGCGCGTACGCCCGGGCGCCGCGTCCCCGGCGCGCCGGCACGCCGAGGGCCGGAGCCCGCCGCCGTGCCGGCGCCTCGCGCAGGGACGTCACCCCTTGACCTCTTGCTTGGTCAGCTCCTCGGTGTAGGTCTGCGCCAGCTTGTCCAGCGCTGCCTTGGTATCCGTCGAGCAGTTCGCGAAGATCGTGTTGAGGGTGTCGGCGGCGCTCTGCCGGAACGGGGTCCAGTCGGGCACTGCCGGGGTGAACCGCCCGGCCTGCTGGAAGACGGTCTCGAAGGTCTGCCAGCGGGTGTCCTGGCGGACCGTGCCGAGCTGCACCTTGGTGTTGACGGGCAGCCGGACGATGGTGCCGTCGGTGTCACCGGCCATGCCGATCGTCTGCCCCTCGGGGGACGTCGCGAACTCGGCGAACTTCTTCTGACCGTCCTGGTTGGCCGAGCCGGCCATCAGATAGACGTTCTCGCCCTCGGCCAGCGACGACGCCTTCGCGCCGGGACCCGCGGGCAACGCCACCACTTCGTACTTGTCGCGTCCCAGGCTCTTGTCGAAGCGCGCCATGTTGTAGGGCCCGGTGAAGTAGATGCCGCCCTTGCCGCTCTCGAACGCCTGGTGCGCCTGGACGGTCTCCATGGTGACGGCGCCGGGGACCACCGTCTTGTCGGTGCAGAACTGGGCCTTGAGGTAGTTGACCGCCTGGGCCGACTGCGCGCTGTCGACCGCGGGGGTGAACTTACCTGGCGACCCGGTGAGGAAGTCGCCGCCGGCCGACCACAGGAAGCTGGTGGCGTACCAGGAGGCGTAGCCCCGCTTGGTGGAAGCGGGAACCACCCACCCGTACGTGTCGGCCGCGCCGTTGCCGTCCGGGTCGCCGGTGGTGAATTTACGGGCCAGCTCGTCGAGCTCGGCCCACGAGGCCGGCGTTCTCGCCCCGGTCTTCATCCGCCAGTCCTTGCGGATGAACAGCGCGAAGGACTGCACGGAGAAGGGCGCCGCGTAGTACTTGCCGTCCGCGCCCTTGGCCGCGTCCCAGGCGACCGGGCTGAGGTCGGCGCCGCCGGCCAGGGCAGCCCGGTCGACGTCGCGCACCAGGCCCTGTTTGACCAGGCTGCCCAGCTGGGCGGTGTCGTTGATGACGATGTCGGGCAGATCCTTCTGCGCGGCGGCCTGCTGAAGCTTCGTCTCGAAGTCCTCGAACAGGGCGGTCACCTGGGCCGGCACGCCGCTGGCGGCGGTGAATTTCGCGGCGAGGTCCCGGGCGGTCTTCTCCGAGTTGGAACCGGGGGGCTTACGGATCCAGATCTGCAGTGGTGCATTGGCGTCTTGTTCCGCGCTGCTGTCGCCGCTGCAGGCGGCTGCGCCGCCGGCGACGAGGGCGAGGGCGAGCAGAGCGGCGAGTCCGAGGGGAGCGGTCCGGCGCATCACGCTTCTGCCTCCTGTCCATGTATATGGATGGCTTCCTGGAATGTGTTCACACGCAGCGTCAAGTTAGCGTCCGGTAGCATGACGGTCAACAGTGGGAAATAGACGATCTTGAGGATGGATCCATGCCAGAGACCCGTCGCCGCACCGGCGGACGACCCGTGGCGCACGTCCCGGACAGCACCGCCGAGATGTCGCCGGTCAAGTCCGCGGAGCGGACGGTCCGGATCCTCGAGACGCTCGCCGCCTCCCCGGCGCGGCTGACCCTGTCGCAGCTGCAGGAACGCACGGGCTACCCCCGCTCGAGCCTGCATGCCCTGGTGCGCACGCTGCGCGACCTGAAGTGGGTGGAGACCGACGACGCCGGGTCGGCGTTCGGCGTCGGCCCCCACGCGCTGCTCGCCGGCACGGCCTACCTCGACCGCGATCCGGCGCTGATGTTCGCCTACGAGGCCCTCGAGGACCTGCGGGCCGAGCTGGGCTACACCATCCACTACGCCCGTCGCGACGAGAACCACGTGCTCTACCTGGCCAGCCGGGAATCCCGCGACACCGTGCACGTGGTGTCGCGGGTCGGGCGGCGGTTGCCGGCCCACCTGACGGCGCTGGGTCAGGCCCTGCTGGCCGACCTGACCACCGACGAGGTCGAGGCGCTGCTGCCGGCCACCCTGGAGCGATACACGCCGCACACCATCGTCGACCGGGCGGCCCTGCTCGGCGAACTGGACGCGGTGCGGCAGCGGGGCTGGGCCTTCGAACGCGAGCAGGGCACCGAGGGCGTCGCCTGCCTGGCCGCCACGGTGGGCTACCGGATCCCGGCCACCGACGCGATCTCCTGCTCGATGCCGGCCGGGGCGGCCAAGGGCGCCGAGCTCAAGCGGGTCACCGCCGCGGTGACCGCGCGCACCCAGGCCCTCGCGACGACGCTGCGCCGCGAGGGCATCCGCTGAGCCCCGGTCAACCGGCCGCACCGAGCGGCCGGTCGCACCAGGTGCCCCCGATCCGGTTGAGCGCCGGGTCGGCGACCATGTCGGGCTCGCCGGACTCGGCGACGATCTTCTCCGCGTACTCCTCGGCGTCGTCCTCGGGGTAGTAGCCGATCGCCTCACCCTCGTCCAGCGAGAGCCAGCGCCGCGTGTTACGGCTGATCCCCCACACCTGGCGGAAGCCCGGCTCCGGCACGCTGATCGCCGCCTCCACCAGCCGCGCGCAGTCGTCCGGGGACAACCACATGGCCAGGCCCCGGGGTCCGCGCGGAGCCGCGAAGCACTGCCCGATCCGCAGGCAGATCACATCGAGGCCGAACCGGTCGTGGAACAGGCGCCCGGCCGACTCGACCGCGACCTTGCTCCAGCCGTACAGCGTGTCCGGACGGGCTTCGATGTCGCCGGGCACCTCGCCGGGCTGCTCGCTCAGGCTGTGAAAACCGGCCACGTGATTGGACGACCCCAGCAGGATCCGCGTCACCCCGGTCCGGCGGGCCGCCTCCAGCAGGCAGTACGTGCCGTAGGCGTTGACCCGCAGCACCTCCTCGGCGCTCGCCTCGTGGCTCTGCCCGCCCAGATGCAGCACGGCCCGCACCTCCCGCATCGCCGCGACGAGCGCGTCGAGGTCCTCCACCGATCCCAGGACGACCTCCTCGGCGCCGGTTCCGGGCAGGGCTCGCGGCGGTTGCGGGTCGAAGAGCCGCAGCACCCGCCCGGGCCGGGTCAGCAGCGGCCGCAGCAGCGTGCCGACCCGCCCCGAGGACCCGGTGATCAAGATCCGCTCGTCCGCCATCGCCCGTCCCGTCGGTCATAGGTATTGATCGATCGACATTCTAGCGGCATCATCCTCATCAATGAACGTGGAACACCTCGCTAATAGCTGTCTACATATGTGGACGGCGAAGACTCTCGGAGGTTCCCATGCGAAGATCGCTCCCCCTCGTCGCCGCGCTGGTCGTGGCCCTCGTGCTGACCTCCGCCGGGCCGGCCCGGGCCGTGGTCGAGACCGGGCCGTGGACGTCCTACTCACCGTCGTTCGACGTGCAGCAGCGTGGCTGCGGCACCGTCGACGGCCTGACCTTCCGGCTCACCTGCTCCACGGCCAGCGGTGACCAACGGGCCGAACGCCGCTACGCCACCTACAGCTCCGGGGTCCGGCAGTTCGAGGGTTACTTCCGCATCACCAGCATGCCGGGCACCCGGATCAGCCTGAAG
Organism: Paractinoplanes polyasparticus; assembly: GCF_019710575.1. Lineage (GTDB taxonomy): Bacteria > Actinomycetota > Actinomycetes > Mycobacteriales > Micromonosporaceae > Actinoplanes > Actinoplanes polyasparticus. The sequence continues at coordinate 42,688 of NZ_JAHWFK010000004.1, forward strand.
CAGACGTTCGGACCGGACGGCCCGTTCTTCATGCTCGCGGTCGAACGCGGCGGCCGGCTGTACGCGGTGCACGGCGGCAGCACGCTGGCCACCGGGGCGACGGTCGGCACGACCGTACGGGTCAACACGGTGCACAACACCGGCAACGGCGCGCACCGCACCTACATCAACGGCTCCAACCAGCATTCACAGACCGGCGGCTCGGGCGGCTACTACGACAAGTTCGGGGCCTACCGCACCAGCAGCGGAGCGGGCCCGGCGACCGTGGTCTGGAGCGGTGTCCAGTTCTGGCGCAAGTGATCGTGGTGGCGGCGGAGGGCATATGCGCACGACCGTGACCGCCGCCGCCCTGGCGCTGCTGCTGGCGGGCTGCTCGGGCGGCGGGCTGTCGGCCGAACTCGTCACCCCGGTGGACATCGAGCTCACCTGGACCGCCGACCCGGCGGCCGTGGACGGCGGACAGGTCGTCGAGTTCGCCACCGAGGCGCAGGGACCGTGGACGATCCTGGAGTTCCTGCCGGCCGACCGGGAGACCTATCGGCACCCGGATCTGATGCCGGACACCACCTTTCATTACCGGGTACGCCCCCTGGTGGGTGCGGCCTCCGACCCGGTCCAGGTTCATCTCGACGCCGCACGGCCCGACGTGCGGCTCGACGACAGCGACCTGAGCTGGGCCGAGCCGCGGACGGTCACCGGTCCCCGGCCCGGCCCGGCCGGTGGTCCGCCGACGAGCCTGACGGCGACCGTCAAGAGCCGTAGTGCGGTGCTGTTCACTTGGGCCGACAACGCCGCCGGCGAGGCCGGCCAGCTGATCGAGGTGCGGCCCGCCGGGAGTCCGGGGTGGACGGTGGCCATGACGCTCGACCCGGATGTGAACTCGGTCGGGCTGATGACGTCGGCCACCGAGCGGCAGGCCTCGTTCCGGGTGCGGGCCTTCACCTACGGCACAAGCTCCGCCGTGGCCCGCCGGACCACCGGCCACTGATCCATGTCGTCCATATATGTGGACGCTTTCCTTATACGTGAAAACCATGCACAATCACGGACCACATCCTCATCATTAAGGAGGATCGATGCGTCGCGTCGTGCCGTTCATCGCTCTCAGCACCGTCGCCGCGCTCATCGCCGTGGCGCCGGGGCCGGCCACGGCGGCCGCACCGCCGCACCGGCCCGGCCCGTCGGCCGCGCCCACCTCGTTCACCACCGTCGCCACCGGCGTGGCCGCCCGCAGCGACCGCCGCCCCACCAACGGCGGCGTCTACGACCGCAAGGCGGGCAAGACCTTCATCTCCTGGGCGGGCCGGTTCGAGGACAACTACGTCCAGGCGTACGACCACCGCAGCAAGACCTGGTCCGCGCCCGTCAAGGTCGCCGACGGCGGCAACGACACCCACAACTACCCGACCCTGATCCAGGCCGACGACGGCCACCTGCTCGTGTTCCGCGGCATGCACAACCGCGAGCTCTGGTACGCGCGGTCGCCGCAGCCGCATTCGATCGAGGGCGCCTGGACCGACACCCAGATCCCCGAAGGCCTCGGCGCCACCTATCCGATGGTGTTCAAGTCGTCGGCCGGGCACATCTTCGTCTTCGTCCGGGAGACCGCCGGTGACCTCGACAAGCAGTACCCGACCGACTTCCGCCCGATGAAGTACGTCCGGTCGACCGACAACGGGCGCACCTGGCAGAGCTCGGAAACGCTGACCGGCGAGCGGTGGAACATCGCCCCGCAGACCCGCGCGGACAACATGAACGAGGTCTACATCGGGCAACTGCGGCACGAGCCGGCCACCCTGGGCCGTCCCGAGCGGGTCGCCATCGTCTACACGCTGGCCGGCGGCGGCCCCGAGGGTCACCTGCACGACCGCTACCACAAGAACATCTACTACACGTACTTCAGCCCCCGGGACCTGAAGTTCCGGTCCGCGAGCGGCGCCGACCTCGGCGTCAAGATCGACGACGCCGACCAGGAGAGACATCTCAAAGTCGTCGAGACGCCCCTGCAGACGGTCAATCCGCGCTCGCCCGACTACATCCAGCTGGTCGGCTCCACCGCCCTGGCCCCGTTCGTCCTCTGGATGCGCCTCGACGAGCAGGGCGTGGTGCACACGCACGCCGGCGTCCACACACCATTGGGCTGGCACAACCGCGAGGTTGCCGCGGGCCTCCGAGTCCGCGACATGGAACGGGTCGACGCGCTGACCTGGCGCGTCTATGCCACCACCAACGACCCCGCCGTCACCGCCGTCTCGACCTTCACCCTCTTCGCCGGCACGTACTGGCGTTCCGAGTCGACCATCGCGACGCCCCGCGCCGTCCAGCGCATCGAGGTCGTCGACGGCTATCGCGACCCGGCCCGGCTCATTCTCACCGGGGCCAGCAGCGCTCGTCCCGCCGACATCGCCGATGGCGACATCTACGTCGCCGGCGCCGACAAGTAGGAGTGGCAATGCCCAACATCACCGTGGAACTGCTGTCCGGCCGCACCCTCGACCAGCGGCGCGAGTTCGCCGAGGCGGTCACCGCGGCCGCGGTCGACATCCTCAAGGCCCGCCGCCCGTCGGTGCGCATCCGCTTCGACGAGATCGAGCGCTCGGACGTCGCCAACGGCGGAACCCTCGAATCCGACAACGTCTGAACGACCGGCGGCGCCCCGCCGGCCGGGGCGCCGCCGCCCTACCCGGAACAAGCAAGAAGGAAAGGCTCATGGATTCGCGACACGCGACGGCCCCCGAGCAGGTGGCCGGCATGGACACCGGGCAACTGCGGCGACGGTTCCTGGTGGAGGACCTGTTCGCCCCCGGCGAGGTGCGGCTGACCTACTCCCACGAGGACCGCATGGTGCTGGGCGGCTCGACCGGCGTCACCGAGCTGCCCTGCCCCGACGAGCTCCGCTCGGACTACTTCCTCGAGCGCCGCGAACTCGGGGTCGTCAACGTCGGCGAGACCGGAACGGTGACCGTCGACGGGGTTCGCCACGACCTGGCCGCCAAGGAGGTCCTCTACATCGGGCGCGGCGCCCGGCAGGTCTCCTTCGACGGCCGCTTCTATCTGGTCTCCACGCCGGCCCACGCGAGCTACCCCACCGTCAAGGCGACCCTCGACGACGCCGAACCGGTGCGGCTGGGCTCGCGGGACAGCTCCAACGAGCGCACGATCTACAAATACATCCACGCCAAGGGCATCCGGAGCGCCCAGCTCGTCCTCGGCGTCACCGTCCTCGAACCGGGCAGCATGTGGAACACCATGCCCTGCCACACCCACGAACGGCGCACCGAGGTCTACTTCTACTTCGACCTGCCCGAGTCCGACCGGGTCGTACATCTGATGGGACGGCCCGACCAGACCCGCAACCTCATCGTGGCCCCCGGTCAGGCGGTGATCTCGCCCCGGTGGTCGGTGCACTGCGGCTTCGGCACGCGCAGTTACGCGTTCGTATGGGCCATGGGCGGCGAGAACCAGGCGTACGAGGATGTGGAGCCGGTGCCGATCGGGGAGCTGCGATGACCGCGCCCGCCGGGTCCCCGTTCTCCCTGCACGGGCGGACCGCGCTGGTCACCGGTTCGCGCAGCGGGATAGGCCGCGCGATCGCGGTCGCCCTGGCCCACGCCGGCGCCGACCTGGTGCTGCACGGACACAGCAACGACCTCGACGAGGTGGAACACGACGTCCGCCGGACCGGCCGGCGGTCCACCCGGTGGATCCTCGACCTCGCCGACACCGCGGCCATCCCCGATGCCGTGGCCGCGCTGCCCGAGGTCGACATTCTGGTCAACAACGCCGGCGTCATCCGCCGGGCGCCGGCCGCCGAGCACTCCCTCGACGACTGGCGCTCCGTGCTCGACGTCAACCTGGACGCGGTGTTCCAGCTGAGCCGCACCATCGGCGCCGGCATGCTGGCCCGGCACCACGGGAAGATCATCTCGGTCGCCTCGATGCTGTCCTTCCAGGGCGGGGTGCGGGTTCCCGGATACACCGCGGCCAAGCACGGTCTGGCCGGGCTGACCAAGGCGCTGGCCTGTGAGTGGGCCGCCGAGGGCGTGCAGGTCAACGCGGTCGCCCCGGGCTACGTCGCGACCAGCAACACGGCGGCCCTGCGCGCCGATCCGGCCCGCGAGGCCGAGATCAGGTCGCGCATCCCGGCCGGCCGCTGGGGCCGCCCCGACGACATCGCCGGTGCGGTGGTCTTCCTCGCCTCCCCCGCGGCCGACTACGTCAACGGCCACGTGCTCGCGGTCGACGGAGGCTGGCTGGCCCGATAGCCGGCCGGCGGCGCGATCAGCTGGTGTCGCCGAGCCCGGCCTGCCGCCGCTCGGCGGCCGCAGTTGGCGTTCTAGATCGTCAGGGGGCCACCCTCGACGCCGTAGAACCAGTGGTGTCCAACATCTGGCACAGGAGGCAGTTCGTCGTGGATCAGGTGGTTCATCGCCTCGGCCAGATCGGCGACCACTGCGCCGTCGACGTGCTCTTCAAAGCGCAGAGCGAACGGCTCGTTGCCGGCCACATACCTGGTCTCGGCTTCGATTCGAGGCATGATGCCGCGCTCGCGCAGGCGGCGGCCGGCCTCGGCAATGATCCGATGAACGAACTCCCGCTGGGGCGGCGACCACCGGTCGTCATCGAGGGCCAGGGCCCACGATGCGCCGACCTGAGCGTGGGCGCGTAAACCGTCGAGCACCTCGCCGGCGCCGTCGGGCTGCGACATCCCGGCGGCCACGTCTATCGCTTCCAGGATCAGGATGCCGAAGCTGACGTCATAGGCCCAGAAGAACTGAACCCCGAAACCGACCGACACAGTCTTGCCCATGCCTCGGATCATGCTCCTCTACTCAGCGTTGTGTGGACCCCCAAGGCCGCCGGCAACGAGCCGACGAGCGGATCGACGCGGTGCAGCAACGCATCGTCGTCTGAGGGCTACTGGACTTGTTGTTCGGCTGCCGCGATCAGGTCGTGCACCTCCGACGGCAGCAGGCCGAACCATTCGGCCAGCAACACCGTCGTGAACATTTCAGCTTCTACCCGTAGGTCACGGCCGAGGTCGGGCGGCGGGGCGAGCGGGTCCAGCTCGCTCCGGAGCATCTGCTCGATCACGTCGGCGCTGATCAGGATCGACGGGCTTTGACTCGCGACCTGCACTGCCATCTTCCGGATCACGGCCGCGTTGTCGGCCGAGACGAGGCAGGACCGGGCGGCCGCGGCGAAGGCGGCGTGCACGACCGGCTCGGCCATCGCGTAATCCACCTCGTCCGCCAAACGATCGCGCCGGTTCCGGTCGTTCCGGACGAGTGCGGCCAGAAGCTCACCGGTCGTCGTCCGCAGCGGCGGCCCGGTGTTCTCCGGTGCCACCGCCAGCTCGCGACTCACCCGCCGGAACCGGAGGCGCCGCATCAGACCCTGAGAGTCCGGACGGGCCAGCAGCGACCACAGTCTTTGCTCCGCCACGCGAACCAGCTCCGGCAGCCGCTCCGGGACGAGCTCGCGGGCGAGGTCGACGGCCAGCACCAGCACCAGATCCTGGTCACGCAGCGGCATCTTCGCCCGCCGACCCACGAGCTTGCCGAGGAGGATCCTCTCGGCCGCGTCGGCGCGCCGGACTGTCGCGGACTCGTGCGCAGCAAGGGCACGCTCCACGTAGTCTCGGGCGCCGGCACCGTCCCGGCGGGCGAACTTACGCCGCGCCAGGACGATGAACGCCTGGTGGGCGAGCTCGGCCGGGGCAGCCCTCTGCCGCAGCAGCAGCGCAACGGGGTTCGCCATGGTGTCGGAGCCGAGGTGGCGCAGCACCGTGGCGCCCGCCGCTGTGACCGGACCCGGCTGGATCTCGTGCGGCGTCATGTACTTCCCATCGCATCTCGAGGGTCCAGGCGGCGGTCGCGGCGGGCGGGGGCAGGAAGTTGGGCATGCCCTGCGAAACCAGACGGCGCTTCAGCGGGTCGTGCAATGGTGGTTCGACATTGCCGTTTCCACAAGACCTGGCGGCGTGGTGATCGCCGCGAGTCCGTGGATCGTAAATCGGGTGCGGGTGGGTTGGCTGGTGGCTATTGTCGCCGGATGCCTACGACGCACGCTCTCCTCGCCGGGGCTTGGATGCCCGCGCGAGGGTCGCAGCAGTACGCGATCCGTCAGCGCGCCGGGCGTCCGGTCCCGCGCAGCGCCGCCTGAGTCACCTGCGGTTCGCCGCCGGGGCCCGCTGAGTCCTCTGTCTCCAGCGGACGGCCCGGACGATCGAGGCTGTCCGCGTTTCGCCGCCCCTGATGTGGGTGGCAGACGGGAACCCGGTTGTGGCGTCATCTTTCTCCCGTCGGCGCGAGCATGCCCGCGTCCGGCGGATTCTTGGTCAGAACCTGCTCGCCGATCACGCGGCGGTGCGTGAACTCGCGGACGTGGCTGCGCCCGCGGAAGGCGAGTTGATTCTCGAAGTGGGGGCGGGGCGGGGACGCCTCACCGGTGAGTTGCTGCGGCGGCGGGCGCGGGTCATCGCGTACGAAATCGACGCGGGGCTGGCTGCGGCGCTGCCTGTCGCTGAGGGGCTGAGCGTGCGCACCGAGGATTTTCTGACTGTGGTGCCGCCTCGGGAGCCGTTCTCGGTGGTGGGCAACATCCCGTATGCGCTCACGTCAGCCGTTGTCGACTGGTGTCTGGGCGCGCGCACGATGCGGCAGGCCACGTTGCTCACGCAATGGGAGTATGCGCGCAAACGGACCGGCGACTACGGACGCTGGTCGCGGCTGACCGTCCTGACCTGGCCCGAGGTTGTCTGGGAGTTGGCGGGGCACGTGCCCAGGACGGCGTTCCGGCCGGTGCCACGGGTGGACGGCGGCATCCTGTGTCTGCGGCGTCGCCCGGTGCCGTTGGTGCGAGCCGATCTGCTGCCGCGCTACCGGGCGCTGGTCGAGTGCGGTTTCACCGGGATGGGCGGGTCGGTGCAGGCGTCGCTCGGGCGGCGCTACGGACAACGTCAGGCGGCGGCCGCGTGCCGGGCCGTGCGACTGACTCCGGACGTACCGGTCGGCGAGGTCTGGCCCGAGCAGTGGATCACGATGTTCCGGCTGCTCAGCTCGGGAGGGGGCCGCCCGCCAGGACGACGATGACTCCGGCCGCGGCCGCGGTCAGCAGGGTCAGGACGGGGCCGCGCCGCACGGCCAGAGTCAGGATGACGGTGCCGGCCAGGACGGCGTACTGCCAGGGTTCGGTCAGGGCGCGGATCAGCGGGACGGCGGATCCCAGGATCGCGCCGATCGCGGCCGGGCCGGCGCCGTCCAGGAAGGCGCGTACCCGGCGGTTGGCCCGCAGGCGGTCGAAACGGTCGGCGCCGAGCAGGACGAACGCGAACGAGGGGCTGAACGCGACGACGGCGGCGAGCAGGCCGCCGGCGAGGCCCGCCGCGGCGTAGCCGACCACGGCGACGGTGTGCACGACCGGGCCGGGGGTGATCTGGCCGAGCGCGACGGCGTTGAGGAACTCGGCGGCGGTCATCCAGTGGTGCTGGTCGACGGCGTCGGCCTGCATGAGCGGGATGATCACGAAACCGCCGCCGTACGAGAGCGCGCCCACCTTCAGGGCCGTCCAGGCCAGCGGAAGCAGCGGCCCGGCCGCCACCAGCAGGGGCAGCGCGGCGGACGGCCGTCGGGTCGGGGCGGGCAGTCGCTGGGCCAGGACCTCGGCGACGCCGCAGGCGACCAGCAGCAGCACCAACCACGGTCCGACGGTCGCCGCGGCCACCGCGCCCAGCACCAGATACGCGATCCAGCGGCGACGGTGCGGCGCGCGCTTCCAACCGGCGGGGATCAGCGCCGCCCCGGCCTGCAGGGCGATCGCGGCCACGGCAGCGCCGGCCCCCGCACCCGCGGCCTTGACCCAGGTGGGCGGGTCACCGAGGAACAGGGCGGCGAGGACGAGGATCGCGATCAGGCCGGGCAGGATGAAGGCCGCGCCGCCGACCAGGGCGCCGGCGCGGCCGCGGACACGCCAGGCGCAGAAGATCGCCAACTGGGTCGAGGCCGGGCCGGGCAACAGGTTGCAGGCGGCGATGGCGTCCTCGAACTCCTGGTCGTCGAGCCATCCACGGTCGTCCACGCAGAGCTTGCGGAACAGGGCGATGTGCGACGGCGGCCCGCCGAAGCCGACGCACCCGATGCGGCCCCACTCCCTGAGGACGGTCGCAAGGCCGGCGCGGTGCTGATCAGGCATTCGCGGGTTCGAACAGCTCGACCGGATTGCCGGCCGGGTCGTCCACGACGATCTGGCGGCCACCGGGGCCGGTGACGATGTCGCTGCGGAACTCGACGCCGGTCGCGCGCAGGCGGGCCACCTCGGCGTCGAGGTCGGTGACGATCAGGTGGATGCGGTTCCAGCCACCGGGGCTCGGGCGGCGCCCGTCGGGCAGGGCGCGGCCGGCCGAACTGGCCGGGCCGGACAACAGCAGACGCAGACGGCCACGCCGGACATCGGCGAAGGCGGGCAGGAAGGTAGTGATCGAGGTGAAGCCGAGACGGCTCGTGTAGAAGTCGATCGCGGCGGCGACATCGTCGACGAGGTAACGCACGTTGACGGTGTCTTCGGCTGGGTCGGTCATGACGCCTCCTCCGATGGGACGGCCAGGGTGTGCAGCAGGAAGCCGATCCGCCGGGACAGTTCGTCCGCGACCTGCTCGAACGCCGGCTGGTCGGCCGGCTCGGCGATGCTCCAGTGGGCCCGTACGGCATCGCCCGGGAAGTCGGGGCAGACCTCCTTGACCTTGTCGCACAGCGTGATCACCCGGTCGAACGGCCGGCCGGTGAACTCGTCGAGGTGCTTGGGCCGGGCCCCGGACAGGTCGAGGCCGCGCGCGGCCAGGACGCTCACGGCGTACGGATGGATCGGCTTGGGACGACTGCCGGCGCTGAACGCCTGCACGGAACCCGCGGTGCGATGTCGCAGCAACGCCTCGGCCATCTGCGAGCGCGCGCTGTTGCCGGTGCACAGGAACAGCACCCGCCCGGTCACTGTCATCGCTGCGGGCGACTGCAGTCGCAGCCCGGGGTGCAGAGCCGCACCGGCGCCGGCGAGCAGGCTGCCGCACCGGGCCAGGTCGAGCGTGTAGTAGGTGTCGCGGCCGTCGGCACTGCTGCGCCGGGCACTCACCAACTCGGCCTTCCGCAACTTGCCCAGGTGGTACGAGACCAGGTTCTGCGGCTGGCCGAGCAGTGCGACCAGCTCGCGGACGGCCAGGTCGCTCTGGGCCAGCTCGCTGAGCAGATGCCAGCGCAGCGGGTGGCCGGCGGCGGTCACGAACGCGGGTGGGCCTGTCGTCACGCCCGCAGATTACATCAAACTGGTTTGATGCAATAGGGCTTCCAGCAGGTCAGTCCGGGAGAGGATGCCTCTGTGCGAGACCCACTCGTGCCGGGCGTGGGCGCCGCCGCCGGGTGGGGCCAGGCCGTCCACGGTCGGGACGCCCAGGGCGCCGGTGGTGTTGGTGTCCGCGGCCCCGTCGGCGGGACGGCCGGAGAGCGTCTGGCCCAGCCCGGCGGCCACCTGCGCTATGCGATTCAGCAGGGCATCGGTGGCTTCGGCCGGGCGCCAGGTGGGGCGGTGAGCAAGCAGGCGGGTGCTCACCTCGGCCCGGTCACGGAGGGGCGTCAGGGTGGCCAGGGCGCCCAGCACGGCCTGCTCGTCGTCGGGGTTCAGGAAGCGCAGCCCCAGGTCGGCGTGGGCGTGCCCGGCCACGACGTTGGTGCGGCCGCCCCCGGTGATCGTGCCGGTGTTGAGCAGAACCGGCCGGCCGGCCACGACGGCGCGGAAGGCGACCAGGTGGTCGATCAGCTCGTCGATCGCGTTGACGCCCGCCTCGGGGTCGAGCGCGGCGTGCGACTCGATGCCGGTCACCTCGATGCGGGCCCGGGTGCTGCCCCGGCGGCCCGTCTTCAGGTCGCCGCCCGGGTGGGGTGGTTCCAGGCCGAGTACGGCGGTCGCTCGCGTCGCCTCGGCCCGCACCAGGTCACCGGCCGTGGGCGAGCCGACCTCCTCGTCGGCCACGACGATGACCCGCACCTCGGGATGCGGCTTTCCGGACGCCACCACCCGCTCGACCGCGGCCAGGAGCGCGACCAGGCCCGCCTTCGTGTCGTAGACGCCGGGGCCGCGGACGGTGTCGTCGTCGACCGACCACGGCATCTCGGCCAGCGTGCCCACCGGCCACACCGTGTCGTAGTGGCTGAGCAGCAGCACCTCGCCGCCCTTGGTGTCGCGGGCGGGCAGGGTCCACATCAGGTGGTCGCCCTCGCGGGCGGTGGCGAAGCCGGCCCGCGCCGCGTCCGCCTCCAGCACCTCGGCCAGCGCGGCCAGCGCCCGAGCCTCCCCGGTCGGCGACTCGAGCAACGTGTAGGTGCGCAACGCGTCCAGCATATGCGAACGCTAAGTTTCGCAGGACCCGTTGTCAACACGCTCAACAGCGGGCACGATGACGGTTATACGTTTCGTATCTTCACCGCGGAGGGCGCGATGGGCATCGTGGTGCGCGACCTGGCCGGGCTCGGCGAGTGGTCGGCGGCGTCGGCCCTCTACCGGCGTGTGTTCGGCTACGACCAGCCCGAGTTCGGCATCAGCCCGCGCCTGCTGGCCGCGCTGCGCGAGAACTCGGGCTCGGTGCTCGGCGCGTTCGAACCGGGTGGCGAGCTGGTCGGCTTCTGCTACGGGTTCAGCGCGGTCGACGGCGGCGAGCTGTACCACTACTCGCAGGCCGCGGTCGTCGCCGCCGGCGCTCAGGGCCTCGGTGTCGGCCGCCGGCTCAAACAGGCGCAGGCCGAGACGGCCCGGGCCACGGGGGCCCGCACGATGCGGTGGACCTTCGACCCGTACGCGCTGCGGAACGCGCACTTCAACCTCAGTGTGCTCGGGGCGACGGCGATCCGTTTCCTGCCCGACTACTACGACGACGGCACGTCGGACAGGCTGCTCGTCTCGTGGGATCTCACCGGGCCGCACGCCGTCAAGGGCGAGTGCGTCACGGTGACCGCGCCGGCCGGTGAGCACATCGCGGCGCCCGGCCCCGCCGACCGTGCGGTCCTGCGTCGTGAGCTGGCCGGGCAGTTCGCCGTCGGACGGCTCGTCCGGGTCGAGCGCCGCGACGAGCACGCGGTCTACACGTTCGAGAGGGACACCCCGTGACTATCAATCCCTCCCCCGCCGAGCGGTTCGAGCGCAACGTCCAGCGCCGCTCGGCCCAGGTGCTCAAGCACCGGGTGCTCGAGCAGCAGCGCACCGCGTTCGACAAGGCCCTGTCGTGGGCCGCCGAGCACGACGCGATCGAGCAGGCCGCGGCCCGCATAGTCTCGGCCCGGCGGCGCTATCTCCTCGGAAACGGCAAATCTCTGGCGTACGCGTCCCTGCTCGCGGCCGACCTCAGCGCGGGACTCTCCGGCGTACACCTCGTCGACGGCGCCACCGTCCGGCCGCTCGACGTCCTCGGAGACATCCGCCAGGGCGACCTGCTCGTCGCGGTGGCCATGTCCCGCTACCGGCGCGACACCGTGTCCGTGGCCGAGGCCTACGTGTCGCACGGGGGCGAACTCGTGCTGATCACCGACTCCGACTACGCCCCGCTCACCGGCCTGGCGAGCGCCCGCATCGTCATCGGGACGGACACCGCCTCGTACGCCAGCTCGCCCACCTCGGTCGTGCTGGCCCTGCACCTGCTGGCCACCCTGACCATCGCCAGCTCCAAGGGCGCGGGCCGCCGCCTGCACGACCGCGACGCCCTCGCCGCCGAACTCGACCTCTACGTGGATCCGACATGACCCGCATCAGCACCGTCGAGCTGCGCCGCGTGCGCCTCCCGCTCGTGCACGAATTCCAGACCAGCTCGCACGCCAAGCGCTCGCTCGAGCACATCCTGGTCACCCTCACGGCGACCGACGGCGCCGTGGGCTGGGGCGAGATCGCGTCGCCGAGCGGCCCCTTCTACTCGGCCGAGACCGTGGCGACCTGCTGGTCGATCGCCCGCGACCATCTGGCGCCGATCGTCCTGGCCACGGATTGGGACCACCCGGCCGACCTCGCCCGGGCGCTGGCCAAGGTGCGCGGCAACCAGTTCGCCCGGGCCGGCTTCGACATGGCCGCCTGGTCCCTGTGGACAGCCGGGCAGGGCGTCCCGCTCGCGAAGGCGCTGGGAGGTGTGCGGACGGAGGTCGAGGCCGGCGTCTCGCTGGGGATCGAGCCGACGATCGACGACCTGCTGGCCCAGGTCGCGCCGCGGGTCGACGAGGGTTACCGCCGGATCAAGCTGAAGATCGCCCCGGGCTGGGACGTCGAGCCGGTCCGGGCGGTCCGGTCCGCGTACCCGTCGATGCCCCTGCACGTCGACGCGAACGGGGCCTACACGCCGGCCGATCTGCCGGTGATGAAGGAGCTCGACTCGCTCGGGCTGCTGATGATCGAGCAGCCGTACGGGCCACGAGCGCTGGCCGACCTGGCCGACCTGCAACACCGGCTGACGACGCCGGTGTGCCTCGACGAGTCGATCGAGGAGCTGGACGACCTGGTCACGGCCCTGCGGCTGGGCTCGGGGCGGATCCTGAACATCAAGGTGTCGCGGATGGGCGGGCTGACCCCGGCCGTGCGGGCGCACGACGTCGCCGTCGAGCACGGGGTGCCGGTGTGGTGCGGCGGCATGCACGAGTTCGGCATCGGGCGGGCGGCGAACGTGGCGTTGAGCGCGCTGCCCGGCTTCACGCTGCCGTCCGATGTGTCGGGCTCGGACAAGTACTACGCGCGCGACGTCACGACGGAGCCGATCGTCTCGGCCGGCGGGCTGGTCGCGGTTCCGACGGCGTACGGGCTGGGTCGTGACCCCGATCTGCCGTTCGTCGAGTCGACCACGACGGACCGGCTGATCATGCCTTAGCGCAGGTCAGGATGCATCATGCCGGGAGGGCGATCACCCGAACGAGCGCGGTGCGGCGTACGGAAAGTCGCTTTTGAGCGGTCGACGATGATGTCCGTGCGCAGACAGATGATCGTTCGCCTCCTCGCCGCCACCCTGGTGGGCGGCGCGGCCGTCGCCCCGGCGCCGGCCCTCGCCTCGCCCGCCCCGGTTCTGCCGGTGGCCGGCCACGTCTTCAAGTGGGACCCGGCCCGCCCCGGCACGGTGGTCCGCAAGGCCCCGGCCACGCTGCCCGAGGGACTGCAAAGCCTGGGCAACGCCGTACGGATCGTCTACGTCACCACCGACGTACGCGGCCGGACGACGACCGCGACCGGACTGGTGATCACGCCCAAGGAACGCCGGAAGAACCGCACGGTGGCCTGGGCCCACGGCACGGTCGGCCTGGCCGACCAGTGTGCGCCCTCGACCAACCAGCAGGCCTTCTATCCCGAGGCCCGCACCGCCGTGGCCGAACTGCTGCGGCGCGGCTGGACGGTGACCGCCCCCGACTACCCGGGCATCGGCACCGACGACCCGCACCCGTACCTGATCGGTAACAGCGAGGGCCGCTCGATCATCGACAGCGTCCGGGCCGCCCGGAACCTCGACGACGACCTCTCCCCGCAGTACGTGGTGGACGGTCACTCGCAGGGTGCGCAGGGCGCGCTCTTCGCCAACCAGCTCGCCGGCTCGTACGACGGGGACCTGCAACTGCGCGGCACGGTGAGCATCGCGCCGACCAGCGGCGTGCGCACGCTGGCCGAGCTGATCCCGCAGTCCGAGGGCAAGGGCTATCTGGTGATGGCGCTGTTCGGCCTCAACGCGGTCGAGCCGTCGTTCGATCCGGCCGATGTGCTGGCTGCGCCGGCCGAGCGCCGCCTCGGGGTGCTGAAGACCGGTTGCCTGTACGAGATCCTCGGGGCGTACGCGAACCTCATGCCCTCACAGCTGCTGAACAACGGCACGCTGCCGGAGCGGTGGGTGGACGAGCTCTACAAGTACGTCGAGCCGGCGCAGACCCGGCCGACGGCGCCGGTGTTCATCGTCCAGGGGGCCGACGACGCCACCGTTCCGGCCACCCTGACCGACGCCCTGGTGCAGCGGCTCCGGGACCAGAACGTAGTCGTCCGCTACGACACGCTGCCCGGCCAGGACCACGACACCGCGGTCACGGCCTCGGCCGAGCGGGTCGCCAACTGGATCGCCCAGCGCTTCTGACCTGCAGTTTTCTCGGAACTCTCAACCTCAACCTAAACCTCAAGTTCTTGTTGAGGTTGAGAGTTCCGCTCGGATGCCGGCAGCGTTTCGCTCAGGCGCCGGCTTCGTTCAGACGCCGCAGCTGGTCGTCACTCAGCTTGACGTCCAGGGCGGACAGCGCCGCCTCGAACTGCTCCCGCGTGCGCGGCCCGATCAGGGGCAGCACCGGCGGCGAATCCTGGTGCAGCAGCCAGGCCAGCACGAGCTGATTCGGCGTCACCCCGGCTTCGCCCGCGACCTCAGCGAGTACCGCCAGCCGGGCGTCGGCGTCCGGGCCGGTGTAGTTCTCCATCAGCCAGTGCCCGTCCCGCTTGGCCGCGCTGTCGTAGACACCCTTGAGGATCGGCGAGTAGGCGACCAGGGTCTGGTCCGGGTGCCGGCGCAGGTAGTCGAGCTGCTCGAAGCTCACGATCGAGGCCGAGTCCGCCGACGCCCCCGGCCGCAGGTACGAGTGCTGTTGCTGCACCGCCACCGGCAGCGTCCAGCCGTTGCGCTCGCACAGCTGCCGGATCCGCTCGAGCCGCCAGGTGCGCACGTTCGACCACCCGAGATGACGCACCTTGCCCGCCCGCACGAACCCGTGCAGCGCCTCCAGGGTCTCCTCGAGCGGCGTGTTCAGATCATCGACGTGTACGTAGTAGAGGTCGATGTGGTCGGTGCCGAGCCGCCGCAGGCTGCCGTCGAGCGCGTGCCGCAACGTGTCGGCGCCGGCGCCCTCGAACGTCCGGCGGGCCAGCTCCCAGTCCGGCTGCCCCCGGTCGTCCCACAGCTCGGGCGAGAAGATCGGCACCGCGGTGCCCTTGGTGGCCAGGAAGACCTGGTCGCGCCGTTTGCCGTCCCGCATCCACCGGCCCAGCAACTCCTCGCTCTGGCCGCCCAGGGTGCCCGGGTGACGCCACCACTCGTAGCAGTTCGCGGTGTCGATGAAGGAGCCGCCGGCTTCGAGGTAGCGGTTGAGGATGTGCACGGAGTCGCGCTCGTCGGTGGCCCCACCCATCTGCATGGCGCCGAGCGCCATCGCGCTGACGTGCTGACCGGTCCGGCCCAGTTCGATCGTCTGCATGCCGCCGACGCTAGGTCCTAGAGCGCACTCGAAGTCAACCGGCGGAAGTCGGTGACTTCCGGTTGCTGCCGAAAGCCGGCCGAGACGTACGTGGCCACGCCGCCGGCGTTGCTGCTCGGTGTGCACACTGTCGCGCTGGACGACCCCATCCGCTGCAGCGCTGCAGCCGCGGCCACGGTGATCGCGCGACCGTATCCGCGCCCGCGGTGGTCCCGGTGAACGCCCAGGGGCTCGAGCAGACCCGGGCGCCCTTCCCCGGCCGACCAGACCGTCACCGCGGCGACCGCGACGTCGTCGCGGTCGTAACCGATCAGGCACCGGGCCCGGCGGTAGGGCGGCGCAGCAGCCATCGCGTGCCAGCGGTCCAGGCTGAACGTCGAATTGTCGAACGCGGCCCGCTGCACGGCGACCCGATCCTCGACGTTGTGCGCGTCGCCGAGCTCGATCCTGAGCCCGCAGTCCTCGACCGGCTCGGCCAGGTCGCGGGACAACGGCGTCCACGGCTCGTCGGCCACCCACCCGCTGCGATGCAGAAGGTCGCGAAGGGCGGCGCCGAAACGGGCTTCGACGACGTCGGCCCGTGACCCGCCCGCCGGATCCGACAGATCGGCCAGCATCCGCGCGGCGAACACGGCATCGTGAGCGACATCCGGCGCGATGCCCAGGCGGATCACCTCGTCGTCACCCAGGCCCGCGGCAAGAATCTTCCCGTCCCGTGTCCACACCCGCAGGGCCGCGGCCAACGGCTGCGCGCCATCCCGCCAGGCCCACCCCAGGTCGCCGGGATGCAGCTGAACCGGTCCCCCGGTGTGCTGCCAGAGCGCCACCGCCTCGACGATCTCACCCAAGGACTCCGGCGTCGCGTCCCGCATCGTGATCGACATACCCCGAACCAACCACACCCCGGCGACAAAGCAATCGATTTACAACAGGTCCACGGCTTCCTCCTGGTCCGGTACCTTTGGCCCGATGGCCGAGATCAGCGAAGACGCCCCCGCGACGCGGACGGCGGCGTTTCTGCTCGAGTGCCTGCACCGGTCCGGCATGCGCGACGTCGTCGGGGTGAAGCCCGTGACCGGCGGACTCGCGGCGCTCGCCGGCATCGCCACCCGCCGTGCCGCTCCCCCCGTTTTTGTCAAAGCGTTCGCCGATCGGCCGGACGGCTTTCCCTTCCTCGCCGAGGCCGAAGGGCTGACCGCCCTGCGCGAGAGCGGCGGCATGGCGACACCCGACGTGATCCTGGCGAACGAGGAACTGCTCGTGCTGTCGGAGCTGCAGGAAAGACCCCGCAACGAGACCTTCTGGGAACAGTTCGCACACGCGCTCGCCCACCTGCACACGAGTACGGTCCACCCCCGCTTCGGATGGCACAGCGACAACTGGCTGGGCCGCCGCCGGCAGATCAACACCTGGAACGACGACGGCTTCGCTTTCTTCGCCGAGCATCGCCTGCTGCGCTGGCTGGGCGAACCCCGAGTCGAAGCCGCGCTCGACGCCAACGACCGCACAGCGCTGGAGCGACTGTGCAATCGCTTGCCCGAGCTGCTGCCACCCCGCCCGGCGTGCCTGACCCACGGCGACCTGTGGAGCCAGAACCTCCTCGCCACCCCGGACGGGCGGCCCGCACTGATAGATCCGGCGGTGTCCTACATGTGGGCCGAGGTCGACCTCGCCCACGTCTGGACCACCGCACCCCCGCCCGAGGCGCAGCGGTTCTTCGCGGTCTACGCGGAGCTGACCTCTCTCGACCGGGGCTGGCAGGCCCGCATGCCCATCATCCAGCTGCGACAACACCTCGCCGTCCTGGCCCAGTTCGACAACGACTGGGGCGCCGCCGACCTGATCCGCGCCACCATCGCCCCATTCCGGATGTCAAGCTGACCGCAGGCCCACGGCCGGCCTGGCCGCGGTCACAGACGCCATGATCGTTCCTTGCCGCCGAACCGTCACTGTTACCGGCGATACCGAGGGCCGGGCCCGCAGCCAAGCCGACGACGCCGAGCGCATCCGCGCAGATGGCGCCACCCGGGCGCCCTCGAGACCTTCGAGGACTCCTTGCTCCCTCTCGCCCTGCCCGTGCATAGGGCGACACTGGTGCGCCAAACGCCTACGCCTTCACACCGAAACGTCTGCCCGGCGGTCGTGGCCGGGTCGGCTCTGCCCTACCGCAACGGCTGCACCCCTGAGTGCGTGAACACTGCCGTGCCAGGGGCTGGGCCGGGCTGGGCAGTCGAACTGATTCGGGTCGGGGCTGTCGCGCCGGTCCGCTGTGCTGACAAGGCGGTGCGGGCGGGCAGGCGGACAACGATGCGGGTGCCAGGCTGGTGGTCGGGGTCGATGGTGATGGTGCCGCCGTGGGCTTCGACGAGCACCCTGACAAGGGTGAGCCCGAGTCCTGCGCCTTGGAAAGTGCTATGGCGGGCGTTGTCGGCGCGGTAGAAGCGGCTGAAGAGTCGTTCGCGTTCGAGGGCGGGGATGCCGAGGCCGGCGTCGGTGACGGTGATTTCGACAACGCCGGAATCGCGATCGTGCACGCCGAGGTGGATGTCCTCGCCGTTCAGGTTGTATTTGATGGCGTTGCCGAGTAGTTCGTCGATGATTTGGCGTAGCCGATGCGGGTCGGCGTTGACGAAGAGCGTCGTCGGCATGTCGGTGTGCAGCAGCACACCGGACGGAAGGTCCGCCGCGTCTGCCGCGGCAGACGCCACGGCGCTCAGGTCGGTGAGTTGCGGGTGCATGGCGTGGTAGCCGGTTTCCAGTCCGGTCAATTCCAGCAGCCGGTCGATGATCATTTGCAGATCGTCGGTCTTGCGGTTGATCACCGACACCGTACGGCGGGCTTCGTCGGACAGACCCGGTTCGTCGGCCAGCAGCTGGCTGTAGCCGGCGATGCTGGTCAGAGGCGTGCGCATTTCGTGTCCGGCCAGTGTCAGGAAGTCATCCTTGGCGCGGGCGAGTTGAGCTCGCAGTGCGGCGTTGCCCTGGCGGACCAGGAAGTGGCCGATCTGCTCGGCGATTCTGTTCAGCATGCCGATGATAAGGAACTGGTCGTGTTCGACGGTGTCGGACAATGAAGCCAGCACGCCGAGAATGCGCTCGCCGTCTCGGACGGCGACGGCCGCGCTGGTGTGCAGACCTTGCGCGGTGGCGGCGTCGGTGAATGCGCGTACGGCGGGGGCTGCCGCGTACGGCGAGGTAGCCAAGTCGGAAATCCAGACCGGCTCGCCGGTGGACCAGACGTGCCCGGGTCCGCCGCCCTCGTCGCGGCCGCGGGGGACGTGCCGTGACAGCAGGTCAGGCAACTGCAGGCCGGGTGCGTTCCAGTGCGTGACGGGTCGGAGCGCGTCGGCGACGGGGTCGACCAGCATCAGGGACACGTACGGCCAGCCGAGTGCCTGACCGATGGCCTCGACGAGGTGCGGGCCGGCGTCGCCGATGGTGTCGGCAGTTACCAGCAGGCGCGCTATCTGCAGTTCACAGTTGCGCAGGCGTTCACTGCGCTGGCGTTGCGTGACATCCAGGACGGTGGACACCGCTCCCAGTTGCCGCCGGTCGGCATCCAGGATCGGCTGTGCATTGGTCAGCAGGTAGCGGTCCGGCCTGTCGGCACTGTGCAGGACGGCTTCGGCGTCTCGCACGGTCTCACCGTGCAGTGCGCGGGCGATGACCAGGGCGCCCCCTTCCATGGGGGTGCTGGCGGGGTGGTGCAGGGTCCCGTACACCTTGGTCATGGCCTCGGCTGCGTGCACGTCGTCGCCCAGGCTGTACAGGTGACGCAGCATGCGGTTGATCAGCACCGGTCGGCCGTCGTTGTCGAAGGTGGCCACGCCGACCTGCAGGCTGTCCAACAGAGCGGTGATGAACCCGCCCTGGCTCCGGGCCTCGGCCGTCGGGATGGGCCCGGTATGGGCACCTGCGGGGGTGCCACCCGGTGCGGCCGCCGCTGCAGCTGCGCCCTCGTCACCGGACAGCGGACTGAGCATCGCGGTGATCCGCTTCAGCTCGGCCCGTTGCCAGGTCCGGGGTTGGGTGTCGAAGACGGTGACAGCGCCGACGGTGCGGCCGGCGATGTCCCGCAGGGGCAGCCCCGCGAAGGCACGTACAGCCGGCTCCAGCACGGCCGGGTATGACCAGTGGGCCTCGCCGGCCAGCAGATCGCCGACCGTGACGAAGTTCCCGGTACTGATCACATAAGCGCACAGCGGTTGCTGCGTTGACGCCCGTCGTACGGTGGCGAACGGCTCCGGCACGCCGAACGTGCCCACGCACTCTTCCCAGCCGGCGCTTACCCAGGTCACCGTCGCCATCGGGGCATTCGACAGACGCGCGGCCGTCCACGCTACGTCGTCCAACGACATCGGCCTGATCGGCAGCGTGCGGCGGGACCGAGCGGACTTGCGCAATTGTGGGTCTGACCGCAGGACCGCGGCGTGGATGTTCGACATGACATATACCAATCCGGAACTACGAATTGCACGAGTGCGCCGGCCTGGGTACGGAAACCATGTAAGACGCAAGATCACAGCGCGTTGGTGTGGATCGCCGGTCACGGACCGTTTCGCCCTGATGGTCAGCGGGCTGGTTGGTCAGGCGATCGGTGACGTGGTGGGTAGGCGCACCGCGAACGTGGTGCCGGGCCCGGTGTGATCGGCCAAGTTGATGGTGCCGTGGTGGCGCTCGACGATGGTGCGGGTGATGACCAGGCCGAGACCGGTGCCCGGAATGCGTCTGTTCAGGGCGGTGGAGGCGCGGTAGAAGCGGCGGAACAGCCGGCGTCGTTCGTCCGGGGGCACGCCTATCCCGGTGTCGGCAACAGTCCAGGTGATGGTCTGGCCGTTGTCGTCGAAGCTCGCCGCGACGGTGATCGTGCCGCCGGCGGGGGTGTATTTGATGGCGTTGGAAAGCAGGTTGTCGGCGACCTGACGCAGCCGGCCGGGGTCGGCGTGCAGGCCCAGCCGGCCGGGGAGTTCCGTGGTCATGGTGATGTGCTTGTCGGAAGCTCGTGCGCCGTACGCCTGCACGGCGTCGCCGATGATGGTGGACAGGTCGGTGTCGATCGGGTCGACGGCGAGGTGTCCCGATTCGAGCCGGGCCAGGTCGAGCAGGTCCTCGGCCATCACTGACAGCCTCTGCGAGCTGCGCTCGATGATGTGCAGGTATTCGCGTTGCTGCTCGGTGTCGAGTTCGTGGAGTTCTTCGTCGAACAAGGCGACGGTGCTGCTGATCACCGCCAAGGGATTGCGCAGTTCGTGGGTGACCATGGCGAGGAACTCGTCTTTGGTGCGGGCCAGTTCCACGCTGAGTTCCTCGGCCCGGCGCCGCTCGAGGTACTGCCCTACGTGGGCGGCGAGTCCGCTGAGTAGCCCGAGCAGTGTGTCCTCGGGATCTTCGACACGGTCGCCGTAGACGCA
Source organism: Paractinoplanes polyasparticus (assembly GCF_019710575.1). Classification (GTDB taxonomy): domain Bacteria; phylum Actinomycetota; class Actinomycetes; order Mycobacteriales; family Micromonosporaceae; genus Actinoplanes; species Actinoplanes polyasparticus. The sequence continues at coordinate 63,326 of NZ_JAHWFK010000004.1, forward strand.
CAGCGCGCCGATGATGTGCCGGCCGGTGGACAGCGGCACACCGACAGCGACGTGCAACCCGATCCGGGAGGCGGCGCCGCTGCGCAGTGACATCCGGTCAGCGGACAGGTCCGGGATCCATTGGCCGGTGCCGGCGGAGCAGACCCGGCCGGGCAGCGACACGCCGAGTTCGAGGACGTCCAAGGCGAAGTCGTCCAGATGCCGGCCCGCTTCGACATGGCGGGCTGCGCAGGTCAGCATCTGCAGGTGGTCGTCGACCAGCCACAGCTCGACGACCGGCCAGCTCATCTTCATGCCGAGGGCTTCGACCACCCGGTGCGCCGCGACGATACTGGAGTCCGCCTCGGCCAGTCCCAGAGCGATGGCGGCTTCGACCTCGGCGAACCGGGCGGCCCGGCGGGCATTGGTGATGTCATGAGCGAAGGCGTGGAACATTCGCCCACCGGGTTCCTCGGTGACGGTCAGGGTCAACTCGATCGGGAACTCGTGGCCGTCGCAGTGCACTGCGGTCAATGTCAGCTGCCGTCCGAGGACCCGGCCGGGTTCACCGGCGGCGAGGCCCGCAAGGCCGGCACGGTGTGCGTCGCGGAACCGGACCGGGATGATCAGGTCGGCAACGTCGTGACCGCAAGCTTGCGCCGGGCTGTAACCGAAGATTCTCTCCGCGGCTGGATTCCATCCCTTGACCCGGCCGTCGATGTCGATAGCGATATAGGCCTGCAGCGCCACCGCCAGCACGGCCTGTGCCTGGTGCACCACACCGGCGACTTCGTTGACTCTTTCGGACACGTCCTGCGTCATCACGAACTCCACGTGGCTCGGCGCGGTGGCCGCGCCATGCCCGGAGGGCGGTCGATCGACGCTGTCGCACTGAGCGTACCCCCGGCGTTGGACCGGCACTGCCTCAAACTACACATCGGCGACACGTCCCATAACAGCCCTACCAGCACAAACAGCGGTCGGGGGGAGGTGTCCACCGACTCGTCCGGTCCAGGTCCGGCAGCGCCGTGGACGTGTTGCCGCCGCAGCGCAGGCGCAGCTCGTCGAAGCTGCCGTGGACCTCTACGGACGGACGCTCGCCGATGCCCTCGGGCTTTCCACGCCGGGGCGATCGGGACCACTGAGCGTGGACGAAGGCGCCGCGATGACCCGAATCTGCAGGAAGGGACAGCGAAACGCCGCGCCCTCCGTACCGGGCGGTCAGCCCTTGAGCGCGCCGGGCTATCGGCCGTCGAGCAGGGAGGCCAGGTGCAGCAGGGGGCCGAGGTCGCCGACCGGGTGGCTCGGGCGCATCCGGCCCTCGGTCCACGTCATCAGTTCCGGGCCGGCCACGCTCCACGGCACCGGCGTCCGGTGAGCGAGATGGGCGGCGATCAGGGCCGGCGTGCACCACGGGCCCACCGTGCCGCTGATCCGGAACGCCTTGTCGAAGCCCGGGTCGCCGATGGTGTCATTGCGGCGGGACAGGCGGCCGCGGGTCGTGACTGTGGCTGGGGGCCACGGGCGGTTGAGGATCGCCACGGTCACCACCCAGTGGCGGGTGTGCGGGGTGGTTGTCGCGCTGCCGTCGGCGCCGGTTGCCACCTGGACGTCGGTGACGTCGTACTCGCCCACCAGAACGGGGCGTTCGCCCGCGTGGCCCGAGAGCAGAAGCCGTACGCCGTCAGGGTTGCCCCCGGGCAGGCGGCGGCCCCAGTCGACCGCCGGCCGCATCACCACCTGCCAGCCGGCCTTCGCGGCCCACTCGGCGATCCGGCCGTCGCGGCGGCGGCGCTGGCGGGCGGCCAGCAACGCCACGATGACGACCAGCGCCAGCGACGCCACGCACAGGAAGGCCAGCGCGCCGGTCAGCGGGTCCATGGCGATCATCGGCCGCGGCGGACGAACCCGGCCAGCACCACCCCGAGCAGCGAGTCGAACACCGCCAGCAGGCCGGCCGCCGCGGGCGTCAACTCGCCCACGGCCACCAGCACTGCGCCCGCTATGAAGATCCCCAGCAGCCGCAGCCAGGCCAGTGCCGAGCCCAGGGCGGCCCGTCCCAGCAGCAGAACGAGCAGCACCACGACGCCGGCCGCGCCGGAGGCGCCCATCAGGACCAGGGCCCCGACGCCGCCGTCCTCGCGCAGGGTGGACCAGGCGAGGCCGCCTATGACGGCCAGGCCGGCCTCGCACAGCAGCAACAGGGCCAGGAGCGTTTTGATCACGGCGGGGCTCAGCCGGTGGTGGCCGGCGGCCAGGCGCCGTCCCGGTAGCCGACGTTGTCGTTCAGTTTCTGGCGGAGCGTGCTGTTCGCGGCCGAGGCGGTGGCCTTCAGGGTGAGGCCACCCGCGGCGAACGCGGCGGCGGCCGCGGCGGCGGCTCCGGCCGCGATGAACGGGGCGGCGGGCAGGCCGAGGAGCGTGGCCGACGACGAGGCCGCGCCGACGATGCCGATGATCAGGGCGACTATGGCGACCACGAGCCCGCCCCAGAACACATAGATGGCCTTGACCATTTCGCCGAGCGCGGTCGCGATGCCGTCGCTGTAGACGGCCTTCACCTTCTCCAGGGCGGCCTTCTGCAGGGGCAGCATCTGGCGGTATGCCTCGGCGGCGTCGCCGTCCCAGTTGGTGTCGATCTCGAGCATGCCGGCGTCGGCGGCCTGCACCCGGCCGCTGACCGGGCCGCCTATTCGGTCGCTCCACGCGTTGGCGGTGGTGGCGAGCGTGCTCGGCGAGCCCATGTTGGAGACGAACTCGCGCACGTCGGCCCAGACCTGTTTCATGAAGTCGCAGAACTTGTTCCAGCCCGAGACGACCTTGTCCTGCAGGAAGCCGGGCAGGTGGCCGATCTTCGAGTTGATCGAGTTCTGCAGGTCGTCGGTCTTCCGCTCGATCTTGTCCAACAGCGACATGATCTTGCCGACGAGGTCGTCCTCCTGCGCGGTCGAGCTAGTCACGGACGTCCCACACCCCTCCGAGCCGCGCCGCGGCCTGTTCGTCGTCGCGCTCGTAGGCGGTCGCGACCTGGTCGAGCGTGCGGGCCAGCTCGGCGTGGGTCTGCGCGCCCTGCGCCAGCAGCGCCCCCACCTTGGCCTGGATCTCGGCGTACGTGTCGAGCAGGCCGGTCGGCCGGCTGGCCCACGACAGCTGTCCCTCGGTGAGCGTGAGCGCGTTCGCCTCCTCGGCGGCTCGGCTCAGCACGCCGGAGGTCTCGTCCCAGGTCGTCGCGTCGGTGTGCAGCGCGTCGATGGCCGCCTTGAGCGTCATCGGTCCCCCGTTCAGTCGGTGAGCCGCAGTCGCCGGGCCAGCGCCAGCGGGTCCTGCGCCAGCTGCTGCGCCTCGCCGAGGCGGCTGCCGGCGATCATTTCCCGTACGCCGTGACGCCCGGCCTCCTGATAGGCGGCGCGGAACGCCGCGGCGGTCTGGCGCGCGACGTTGATCTCGTGGGCCTCGAGCAGCCACTGCCGGTCGTAGCCGATGGCCGTGACGTCGCCGCCGCCGGTCACCGTGACCTGCACCTTGCGGTCGGGACTGCGACCCGTGTACGTCGCCGACAGCGCCCCGGCCAGCGCGTCCGAGACCTCGTCGAGCCCCTGGTCGATCGACTCGACGAGGGCGAGCAGTTCGCGCAGCGCGACCTCGCTGTCCTCGACCGACATGGGACCGCCGCCGCTCGCCGCCGCCTGCAGGCGCTGGGCGAACGCGTCGTGATCGATCCCGGCTGCCGGAGCGGGAGCCTGTTCGGCGTACGCCTCGCCCCAGGCCTCGAGCCGACGCTGGGACGCCGCACCGATCGCCTCGATCACGGCCTGGTCGAGGGCGAGCGAGCCGATCAGCCGCCGCCAGCCCGGCGCGACCGCGACCCCGCTCACCCGGCCCTCGTCGTCGAGCGTGACGGTGACCGCGCCGGTGCGGTCGGTGGCGATGGCGCCGGACGCGCGCTGCTCAGCGGCACGTGCCTGCCCGGCGAGGGCCGCACCCTCCCCGGCCAGCGCACGCAGGTGGTCAACTCGATCGTCCGACACAGTGCATTCCCCCCGGGCGCAACTCCGTGGACTGTCCCGCAACGGGTAGGCGTGCCGCAACCCCGCCCGGAGGAAAGCCGCATTACGCCTCGATGGGCGCCACCGAAAGAGATCCGATGCCGGCCACCGCCTCGATCCGCAGGCCGCCCGACTTCGCGTCCGAACCCTGCGAACGCAGCGTCTCGCCCCGGTCGACGCCCCGGTCGCGGTCGCCGTTGAGATCGACCGAGCCGGCCCCCTTGCGGATCTTGACGCGGATCGGGAACTCCCCCTCAGTCCCGATGCGCCACCGGTGTACGCCGCCGGCCATCCGTATCTCGATCTGGCGTTCCTGGCGCGGCAGGGTCAGCTCGAGCCGGTCGGCGCCGCCCTCGAAGTAGAAGTCGCGCACCTTGCCGCCGGCCATCGCGAACATGCCGCGCTCGACGCCGCCGTCCATCCGCACGGACCAGGCGATCCGCTCGTCGAGCACCACGTCGACCCGGCCCGAACCGTCGCGCTTGCGGTCGGCGGTCAGCTTCAGGGTGGTGCCGTCGAGGGCGGCGTCGGGCACGAGGCCGCTGTCGTCGGGCGAGCCGACCCGGGCCACGCCGTTGCCCGCCGGGCGCCCGAGCGTGACGTTGAGCTCGGTGAGGTCGGAGGCCAGCACGAAGGTGCCGGCCGCGAAGGCCGGACCGGGCGGGGGTGGCGGCGACGCCGGGGCCGAGGAGGGCGGAGTCGTGGCGGCGGCCGAGGTGGGCGCCGGGGCGATCGACACCGGCGGGTTCGGGGCGCCGCCGACGATGATGCCGGGGCCGGCGGCGGTGGGCGCCGGCGCGGGTTCGTCGTCGCCGGTCAGGCGGGCGAACGCGACGCCGCCGGCGCTGAGGACCAGCACGGCGCCGGCCGCTCCGGCGACCCAACGCCAGCGGCGCCGGGGCTCGGCCTTCTCCGGTTCGGACGGTTCCGACGGTGCGAACGATGCGCCCGTCGCGTCGGGCCAGTAGTCGGAGATCCGGGGGAAGGCCACGGTGGCGGGACGGTCGGACTGCTCCACCGGTCCCGCGTACGTGCTGGTGTCGTACGTGTCGGTCTGCTGGGTGTCACTGGGCGGGGGGAGGGCGGTGCCGTCCATCGCGCGCCTCCTCGGTGCGGCCGCGGCGGCCCGCCAACCCGGGCGCCGTCACCGGGGAGTACGAACGAGATCGGCCAGCAGTTCGATGAGGTCGCGCCCGCTCGGTGTCTGCCCGATCGCGCACAGCCCTTGCCCTTAGCCGATTTCACCGTAAGAATGCCTTTCCGTCAGCTTAAAAGTGTCTTAGCCGATGGCGCGGAGCGGATCGCACAATGCCCGACGAGGACAGCCAGGACCGCCTGCGGATCGGCGGCTGGGTCCCGCCCTATCGCGACGCGAACGGGCCGCTGCGCCCGCCAGCTCCCCCCAACAAGCTCGGCTCGGTGGCCCGCCGGGCGCTGCCCGCGGGTTTCTGGCCCACTTCGTCCCCATCGCACGGCCGCGGCTCCACCGGGCGGCGCGCGATGGCCGCGCTGGCCACCGGCGCGCTGATCGCAGTGACGGGTCTGACCGCGCTCGCCCTGAGCGACGGCGACCCCGGCGCCACCTCGCTCGCTCAGCGCATGGTGGTGCCGCCCCTCGACCCGACCGACCCGGTCTCGGTGCAGCCCTCCCCGACCACCAGCGGTCCCGGCTCGGTGGTCCGCACGCCCACCCACCACCAGGTCACCAGCCGCCCGGCCGAGAACGCCCGGACGACTCCGCCCACGAGCCGCCCGCCCACGACCGTGCCGACGACCGCGACGCCCCGCCTCGCGGCCGGCGCGACAGTCGGCCTCGAACTCGCCGACCGGCCGGGCTACCGCCTGCGCCACCGCGACTTCGTGGCGCGCCTCGACCCGATCAGCGCCGGGCGCCCCGGCCGCGACGACGCCCGCTTCACGGTCCGCCGGGGGCTCGCCGCCGACCGGTGCTTCTCGTTGGAGGCCGGCAACTTCCCCGGCTACTTCCTGCGGCACCGCGACTTCGTGCTGCGCCTCGACCGTCGCGACGGTTCCGACCTGTTCGAGCAGGACGCCACGTTCTGCCCGCGACCCGTACGCGACGGCGCCGCCCTCGTCCTCGAATCGGTGAATTTCCCGGGCCGGTTCCTCTCCGCCGGCGACGACGGCGTCCAGCTGTCACGCCGCGGCGCCACGGCCTTCGTCGTCCGAAGCCCGGTCTGAACCACTTGCGGCCTACACAGGGCGTGTCCGAGTTTCCGGCGCCGACCCCTGAAGCGGTCAGCCGGCGGCCAGCTGGTTGCGCAGCTTGGCCAGCGCCTGGGCGATGATCCGGGAAACATGCATCTGGGAGACGCCGACCTGCTCGGCGATCTCCGTCTGGGTCAGGTTGCCGTAGAAACGCAGGGTGATGATGCGCTGCTCACGCCGGCTCAACTGCGTCATCGCGGGGCCGAGCGCGATCCGGGCCTCGGCCAGCTCGAACTCGTGGTCCTCGCTGCCCAGGGTCTCCCCCAGCTCGAGGCTGCCGTCCGGACCGGCCGGCGTCGACAACGACGTGGCCGAGTACGCACGGCCACCCTCGAGGCCTTCGAGCACTTCCTCCTCGGTGACCTGCAGGTGAGCGGCGATGTCCGCGACGGTCGGGGAACGGCCGAGGGTCTGCGTGAGCGCGCTGTTGGCCGCGGTGATGGCCAGCCGCATCTCCTGCAGACGACGCGGCACCCGGATCGACCAGGTGCGGTCACGGAAGTGCCGCTTGATCTCCCCGACGATCGTCGGGATGGCGTAGCCCGCGAAGTCCACGCCGAAATCGGGGTCGAACCGGTCGACGGCCTTCAGCAGGCCCACCGTCGCGGTCTGGAACAGATCGTCGATGTGCTCGCCGCGGTTGGCGTAACGCTGGGCGAGATGGCGTGCCAGCGGCAGCCACGCCTCGACCGTGCGGTCCCGGAGCTCGGGCCGGGACGGATGGTCGGCCGGCAGGGCGGCCAAGGCGGTGATGAGTTCGGCGGCGTCGCCCGTGCGCTGAGCTCTCGTCTGTGCGGTTGTGGTCATGGTGGTCCTTCACTTCACAGCTGAGCTGCCGGACGTCCCCACCACTGACGCGCAAACTCCGGGCCGGACCGGTGCGCGTCATCCGTCGCTCAACGATGCGACACTAGCTCACCGGCTGACGACCGACCAACCGAAAGCACTACTTTCATTGTCGTCCGTTAAGTACCGGGTGCCCGCTGCCCCACACGTGGGAGTCCGGAATGTCGGCCCGGGCGCGTTCAGGCACTATCGGTTGTCTGTCCGATCACTCCCTGCGAAGGAGACGCTGTGCGCGAGCTCGGGTCGCGGACGGCCCAGGTGGTAGCCCTGACCGTGGTCGCAACCGAGCTCGCGCAGCAGCCGCTCCTGTTCCGCGGTCTCGATGCCCTCGGCGGTGACGGTCATACTCAGGGCGTGGCAGGTGTCGATGATGTGGCCGAGCACGTCGCGGCGCCGGGTGTCGCGCAGGAACTCGCCGGCCAGCTTGGCCTCGGTGAACGGCAGCGTGGTGAGGACGGCCAGGCTGGAGTAGCCGGTGCCGAAGTCGTCGAGCGCCAGGCGGATGCCGAGCGCGGCCAGGCCGGCCAGCGCCGGGCGGTGGCGCAGCGTCTCGGCCGTCTCGGTGATCTCGAGCTGGAGGCGGGTGGCCGGCAGGCCGGTGCGGTGCAGGATGTCGGCCACCGAGGCGACCAGGCCCGGGTCGCGCAGCTGCACCGGTGAGAGGTTGACGCTGATCAGCAGGCCGGGCTCGGCGGCGCCTCGGCGGCAGGCCAGTTCGAGCAGGTGGCGGCCGAGCGGACGGATCAGGCCGGTGCGTTCGGCGACCGGGATGAACTGCAGCGGCATGACGAGTCCGTCGCCGGGCCGCGACCAGCGGGCCAGGGCCTCGACGCCGATCACCGCCCGGTCGGCCAGGCGCACCAGAGGCTGGTAGTGCAGGGTGAACTCGCCGCGGGTGAGGGCGGCGGGCATCTCGGCCGCGAGGTGATGGCGGCGGCGCTCCTCGTCGGCGCGGGCCGGGTCGAACAGGGCCGGGCCGAAGCCGTCCTGCCGGGCCCAGCGCAGCGCGAGCCGGGCGTCGTGCAGCCAGCCGTCGGGGTCGGAGCCCACCGTCGGGCGTTCGACCAGGCCGGCGTGGGCGGTGACGTGCAGGTCGTGACCGTCGATCGGGAACGGGGCGTCGAGCAGCCGGAGAGCCTGGTCGGCCACCTTGATCAGGTCGTCGGGCCCGGTCGTGCCGGGCATCAGGACGGCGAACACGTCGGCCGAGAGGTGGGCCAGGATGCCCAGCGGCCGCAACCGCCGGGCGATCGACGTCAGCAGCCGGGCGCCCCGGTCGTCGCCGAGAGTGTCGGCCAGCTCGTCGAGGCGGTCGAGGCCGAGCAGCAGCAGTCCACTGCGGCCACCGCCGAGATCGGCCAGGGTCTTGCGCAGGTGCTGCTCGTTGGGCAGGCCGGTGTCGGGGCGGTGGAGCAGAGCCTGCTGGAGGCGCCGCTGCAGGTCGAGCTGGACGGCGCGCCAATGGATCTTTTCCGAGCGGTTCATTTCTTCGGCGGCCCGCACAGCGAGGTCGCGTTGGGCGGCCACGAAGCCTACGACCAGGCTTTCCAATAGGGCGAGGACGCGTTGGCGCTCGCGGTCGCCGTCGAGCAGTGCGGGCAACCGCCCGGCGAGCAGATGGACGGTCGTGCCGAGCACCGGCGGCGCGGACATGCGCAGGTCGACCAGCTCGGCCCCGATCCGGCGGCCGGGCGCGGGGTCGAAGGGCTCGGCGCGGACCGCGGCCACGAACTCTTCGAGCAGATCCTCGAGCGCGGAACGCGCCCGAGCCCGGACGCCCGGGACGAACCCCGCCGCGACCACCCCGCGCAACCAGTCGTCGGTCAGCGCGGCGTACGAGGTCATGACCGCTTCCGCGCGATCGCCACCAGCGCCGTGGGCTGCGGCGGGTCGCCGGCCTCGTCGGGGTCGGGATGCCACTCGGCCGAGCCGACCACGCCCGGCGGCAGCAGCTCGAACTCGTCGCCGATGAGCGCGGCGATCTGCTCGCGGTTGCGGATGACGACGGGGGTCGGCGTCTTCTCGTAGAGCCGGCGGGCCTGTTCCTGCGCCTCGCGGCCCGCGGGCGTCGCGGCCGGGCCGAGGTGCGAGATGACGAGGTGGCTGCCGGAGACCAGCGGTTCGCCGAGCCGGCGCAGGATGCCGGCCGGGTCGGCCGAATCGGGCACGAAATGCAGCACGGCCACGGTGAGCACGGCCACCGGCTCGGAGAAGTCGAACAGGTCGAGCACGTCGGGGTGGTACAGGATGTCGTCGGGCTTGCGCAGGTCACCCTGGATCACCCGGGCGTACGGGTTGCCCGCGAGCAGGCTGCGGCTCTGTTGCACGGCGATCGGGTCGATGTCGACGTACATGACCCGGGCCTCGGGGTCGGCCTCCTGAGCGACCTCGTGCACGTTGCCGAGCGTGGGAATGCCCGAGCCGATGTCCAGGAACTGGCGGACGCCGAGCCCGGTCAGCCGCCGCACGGCCCGGCCCAGGAAGGCACGGTTGGCCCGCGCCACGAGCCGCGCGTCGGGAAACATCTTCTCGGCCCGATGCCAGAACTCGCGGTCGACGGCGAAGTTGTGCACCCCGCCCAGCGCGTAGTCGTACACGCGCGACGCGTCGGGCACGGTGATGTCGACGCCTTCCGGCACCCATCCGTACGATTCGGTCATTTGAGTCCCCTCCCACGCGGGCAGCAAACAGCCTACTGCCCAAAGTGGAGGCACGCTCGGCCCTGCCCGCTCGGCCCGGCACGGAGAATGCCAGACTGCAGGGATGATCGACGCCGACACCAACGCGGCGGTCCGCAACAACGCGGACTGGTGCGCCGCGGTCCTGCGCTCCCACGGACTCGGCTACACCTTCGAGCCGCGGGCGTGGCGCAGCGCGGGCCCCACACCGCCGTACTACCCGGAAGCGATCACGTTGCGCCCCGGCGCCACCGTGGCCGACGTGCTGCCCGCGAAGGCCGTCAAGGACAGCTTCGCCACGCTCGATCTGGCGCCGCACGGCTACACGGAGCTGTTCGCCGCCGAGTGGATCCATCGGCCGGCGACGCCCGCCACCGGCGACGCCGAGCGCGTCACCACCGCCGACGCCCTGGCCGAGTGGCAGCGGGCCTGGCACGGCCGCGACGACGAGCCGCCGGACGTCTTCCGCCCGGCCCTGCTGGCCGACCCGTCGGTGTCCATCATGGCCGTCCGCGACGGCGGCGCGCTGATCGGCGGCTTCGCGTTCAACCGCACCGGCGCGGTGGCCGGCGTCTCCAATCTCTTCGCAGCCGTCCCGGCCGGCCTGCCTCGCGTGTGGGCGGCCACGGCGTGCGGGGTGCCGCTCGTCGGTTACGAGACCGGGGCCGATCTCGACCACGCCCGGGCGGCCGGCTTCCGCACGGCCGGACCGTTGCGGGTCTGGCTACGCCTCGAATCCTGACGCGTCGGCCACGTATTCGGCGATCGCCAGGCTGGAGGTCGCCGCGGGCGAGGGCGCGTTGCGCACGGCGGTCACGGCGCCCAGGCGGTGGATGCGGAAGTCGTCGACGAGGCTGCCGTCCCGGTCGAGCGCCTGGGCCCGTACGCCGGAACCCGCCCGCACGACGTCGGCCGCGACGATCTCGGGCACATAGCGGCGGGCCGCCTTCATGTAGGCGCGCTTGGAGACCGACCCGTACATCTCGCGCACGCCGGTCTGCCAGTGCTTGGCGGCCATCCGCCACATGCCCGGCCAGCCCGCTATCCCGGCCAGGTCGCGCGCCGACACGTCGGCTCGGCGGTAGCCCTCGCGCGCGGTGGCCAGCACGGCATTCGGCCCCACCTCGAGCTCACCGTTGACCCGGCGGGTGAAGTGCACGCCCAGGAACGGGTAGCGTGGGTCGGGGACCGGATAGATCATGCCCCGCACCAGGCCCGCCTTCGGCGGGCGGACCTTCATGTACTCGCCGCGGAACGGCACGATGCGCGGGGCGGCGGCGTCCCCGGCCAGCCGGGCCACCCGGTCGCTGTGGATTCCGGCGCAGATGATCAGGCGGTCCACCGGCACCTGATCCGACGCCGACGACACGACCAGCCGGCTGCCTTCGGTGATGCCGGTGACCCGGAAGCCGAACCGCACTTCACCGCCGGCGGCGACCACGTCGCCGGCGAACGCCCGCGCTATCCCGGGGAAATCGGTGATCGCGGTGTGCGGCGAGTGCAGCGCGGCCAGCCCGGTGGCGTGCGGCTCGACCTCGCGGATCCCGTCCGGGCCGACCCGGCGCAGACCGCGCACCTGGTTGCTCTCGGCCCGGGCGGCCAGCGCGTCGAGCCGGGCCACGTCCCCGGTGGTGACGGCGACGACCAGCTTGCCGCATTCCTCGTACGCGATGCCGCGCTCGGCGCAGTACTCCCGCAGCATGGCCCCGCCCCGGGTGCACAGGCGGGCCTTGAGGCTGCCCGGGGTGTAATAGATGCCGGCGTGCACCACCCCGGAGTTGTGCCCGGTCTGGTGGGCCGCGACGCGGTCCTCCTTCTCGAACAAGACCACCCGTGTGCCGGGCCGGCGCCGCGTCACTTCACGCGCGACGGCCAGCCCGACAATGCCCGCGCCGACGACCCCGACGACCTCATCCGCCATGCATGAGGGTCTACACCAACGTCGCGTCAGACCGCCGACCGGGTACGCCCGGCCAGCGCGTCGTGCACCTCGTGCAGCATGTCCTGGGCGGTGAACGGCTTCTCGACGAACGGCGCCCGCGGGTCGAGCGCCCCGGTCACGTCGAGCATCCCGCTGCTGTAGCCCGACATGAACACCACTGGCAGTCCGGGTTGCCGCTCCCGAAGCAGTTCGGCCAGCCGGGGCCCGGTCATGTCGGGCATCACCACGTCGGTGACCACGACGTCGACGTCCCGGTCGCCGATCACCACCAGCGCCTCGGGTCCGGTGGCGGCCGCGATGACCTGGTAGCCGGCCCCGGTCAGGATGCGGGTGGCCGCTCGCAGCAGCGGGGGCTCGTGCTCGACGACCACGACCGTGCGGCCGTCCCCGGGCGGCGGTTGCTCGCGGTGCTCGGGCGGCGCGGGCGCGGCCACCAGCGGCAGATAGATGCGGAACGTCGTGCCGACGCCGGGCTCGGAGTAGACGGCGATCGAGCCGCCGGCCTCGCTGACGATCCCGTACGCGGTGGACAGCCCCAGGCCGGCGCCTTGCCCGGGCCGGGTGGTGAAGAACGGCTCGAACACGCGCTCGGCGACCTCGGGCGCCATGCCGGTTCCGGTGTCGCTGACCAGCAGCCGGGCGTACGTGCCGGGTGGCAGCGCGGGTTGCGGCCCCCGGGCGTCGGCCGAGATCTCGGCGGTGTTGGCCTCGAGCACCAGCGTGCCGCCCTCGGGCATGGCGTCCCGCGCGTTCGCGGCCAGGATCCGGAGCACCTGCTGGAGCTGCGCGGGGTCGGCGTGCACGGGGAGCGGCCCGGACGCGGGCCGGCCGACGATGGTGATCACGTCCCCCGCGACGGCCGCGAACGCCTCACGGGCCTCGGCCAGCGCGACGTTGAGGTCGAGGTCCTGCGGCTGGGCGCGGTCGCCCCGGGTGAACGTGAGCAGCTGCCGGGTCAGGCCCATGGCACGGTCGGCCGCCGCCCGCACGTGCTGAAGATCCTGCTGCACACCCGGCTTGTCCGCGGTGTCCTCGATCGCGAACTCGGTGTAGTTCACGATGATGGCCAGGATGTTGTTGAAGTCGTGGGCCATCCCGCCGGCCAGGTTGCCCAGGCTCTGCATCCGCTGCGCCTGATGGGCCTGCTCATCGGCGACCCGGCGCCGGTCGGCCGCCTCCTTGAGCGCGCTGATCTCACGTGCGGTGATCGACGCGCCGGTGACCGCGCCGGCCGCGTCCTTGATCGGCGTGACGTTGATCGACAGTTCGAGCGGCGAGCCGTTGCGGTGCACCCGCCGCGCCTCGTAGTGGATGCGCGGCTCGCCGTGCCGGATGCGGGCGATCACCGCCGTCTGATCGGCGACAGCGCCGGCGTCCCCCGAGAAGATGGACATCGGCTGGCCGATCACCGCGCCCGCGCTGAAGCCGAACAGCCGCTCGGCGCCCCGGTTCCAGGCGGTGACCCGGCCATCGAGGTTCACGCCGACGATCGCGTCGTCGGTGTGCTCGACCACCGCGGCCAGGAAGCCACGATGCTTCTCGGCGGCGTTGCGGGCCGCCAGCTCGCGGGCGTCGGCCTCGGCCAGGCGGTGCTGCTCGCCGGGCGAGCTGTAGATCGTGCCGCCCTGGAGCAGCACCTTGTAACTGCGGCGCAGCGTCCAGTAGTAGATGCCGACGGCCGCCGTGAGGGCGTCCCAGACCGCCGACGGCCAGATCCAGCCGCCGCCGAGGTGGCCGCCGGGGTGGCCGCCGGGATGGTCGAGATCGCGGATCGCCATGAACGCGTGCAACCCGTGCCCCACCGAGCACGTGAAGAAGATCATCGCGGTCGCCACGCCCAGCTTGTTGATCCACAGCTGGCGCGCACGGGCAACCGGCACGATGATCGCCAGCATGATCGCGGCGTAGGCGAGCATGATCACCAGGTTGCCGAGAAGATAGACCTGTTCCGGCACGATCGTCCTATCGGCCGCTCCGGGCCTCAGCTGAGGGCATGACGATCGCCGCGACCAGTAAGTTGTGCTCCGCCCGCCAGCGACCCCGGAATCCGCTCACCGGCCCGTCGACCAGCAGCCGCACGGTGAACGAGCCGTCCGGGCGCAGGTCGGCGTCGGCCTCGGTGAAGTCGAGCCAGCGCTGCGTGAGCGGGAACCACGCCTTGTAGACGGCCTCCTTCACGCAGAACAGCAGCCTCTCCCAGGCCACCCCATCGGGCGCCAGCCGGGCGAGCCGGTCACGCTCGGCGGGCAGCGAAATTTCGCCCAGTACGCCTTCCGGCAGCGGTTCGTCGGGCTCGGCATCGACCCCGATGGTCGCCACCCGGTCGCTCCGCCCCACCACGGCCGCCGCGTAGCCCGGGCAGTGCGTGATCGACCCGACGATGCCGGGCGGCCACCCGGGCGCTCCACGTTCCCCCATCAGGATCGGCGCCCGCGCCACGCCGAGCTGGGCCAGCGCCCGCCGCGCGCACCACCGTCCGGTGGCGAACTCGCGGCGGCGCTTCTCGACGGCCCGCGCGACCAGTGCCTCCTCCTGCGGGAAGAGGTCGCTCGGGGCGTGGTCGAACCGCTCGGCCCAGCCGGTGCGGCCGACCGGCAGGACCTCAGTGATCATGTTGAGCAGTCTGCCCCCGCAGATCGCGCACGTGCAAAGCGGCCCGCTTGTGGCCGAGATCGCTGATGCTCAGCAACCGGAAACCGGCGCTCAGGAACATGCGGCGGGCCATGGCGTGGCGCTCGTCGGGGTCGGCCAGCAACCGCCGGCAGCACGGGTCGGCGCGGGCCAGGCCCTCGGCGATCGCGACCACCATGGTCCGGCCCGCGCCCCGGCCGGTGCGCTCCTGGTCGCCGATCGCCAGGTGCACCCCCAGGTCGTGCGGGTCGGTGTCGTAGTGCAGGCCGACCACGTCGCGCGGCGTCCGGTAGATCTCGACGTAGGCGAAGGGCTGTCCCTCGTACGAAATGAGAAGTGGCCTCGAGCAGTCGCCGGCGAGCTGCCGGGCCAGCGCTTCCGCCCACCGGCCGGGCGACCACGCCTGCTCCCAGAAACGCTCGACGTGCGGCTCACCCATCCATCGGCTGACCAGCCCGGCGTCCTCGTCGCCGGCGGTCAGCACACGGACGCTCCAGGGTGGCGACAGAACGGGAACCGGCGGAGGTCCGGCCGCAGCGGGACCCGCCGTCACCTCACGCGACGACACGCTCAGCTTCCGGCCTCGGCGGCTTCCGGGATCGTCGGCAGGACGTTCCCGATGATGAGCTGCGGCGGCGGTACGGCGAATGGCACGGATCGAGCCTCACGTTCGAAATTAGGTGAGGCTCAGCTTAGCGATGATCGCGGGCGGGGCAAGGCGGGCACGGCCGCGTCCACCCGTCGCCGCTCTTCCGGCTGGGAAAAGTGTCGTACCCCGCGCGCAGAATGCCGGGCATGACTGAGCAGACGACGCACCAGCACCACACCATCGACTACGTCGAGATCACGGTCGGCGATGTCGCGGCGGCCAAGCGCTTCTACGCCGAGGCGTTCGGCTGGCAGTTCAACGACTACGGGCCGGAGTACGCCGGCATCCGGCGGGCCGGCAGCGCCGAGGGCGAGGTGGGCGGCCTCCGCGCCGGCGAGCCGGTCGGCGTCGGCGGGCCTCTCGTGCTGCTGTTCTCGTCCGACCTCGAGGCTTCCGTCGAGGCCGTCGGGGCCGCGGGCGGCCGGGTTGTCGAGGGCCCCTACGAGTTCCCCGGCGGCCGCCGTTTCCAGTTCACCGACCCCAGCGGCAACGAACTCGGCGTCTGGGCCGAGAAATAGCGGACGGTCAGGTGACGGCCGGCTCCACCACGAGGGTTCCCGCGGTGGCGTCGAGGCGGGCGGGGACGCCCAGGCCGACGGCGACCTGCTCGGCGCCGTGACCGATCGACAGGCCACCGAGCACGGGCACGCCCAGTGAGGTCAGCTGCTCGCGCAGCACGTCGATGACGGGAGGGTAGTTCGGGTTGGTGTCGACGCAGTTGGTGAACTGACCCAGGGCGACTCCGCGCAGGCCGGTGAGCCAGCCGGCGCGGCGCAGGTGAACCAGCATGCGGTCGACGCGGTAGGGCTCCTCCTCGACGTCCTCCAGCAGCAGGATCGCGCCGTCGAGGTCCAGGGCGTGCGGAGTGCCGACCGTGCCGGCGAGCATGGCCAGGTTGCCGCCGAGCAGCGTGCCGCCGGCAACGCCGTCGACACGCACGGCGTAGGTGGGCTCGTCGGCGGTGGCGGTGACCGTGACCGGCTCGTCCGAGGTGACCGCACGCCGGGCGGCCCTGACGGTCAGGGACGCCGGACCGCGGTCGAACTGGCCCGCCGTCGGACCGTGCACGGTGGCCAGCGCGGCCTCCCGCCACAGCGCCGCGTGCAGCGCCGTGACGTCGGAGAAGCCCATCACCACCTTGGGGTCGGCACGCACGGCGGCGAAGTCGACCCGGTCGACGATCCGCTGCATGCCGTAACCGCCGCGCAGGCAGAAGACGCCGCGGACGGCGGGGTCCCGCAGCGCGTCGTTCAGGTCGGCCAGGCGCTCGTCGTCACGGCCGGCGAAGAACGCGTGCCGCCCACTTGCGTGCGCGCCCAGCCGCACGCGCAGTCCCCAGCTCTCCAGGGCCGAGACGGTGGCGGCGATGCGGCCCGCCTCGCTCGCCCCGGACGGCGACACGAGCGCGACCAGGTCGCCCTCGGCCAGTCGGGTCGCTCTGATCATGAGCGGCAGCCTACCCAGACCGGCGCAAACAGCGGTGACCCATCGGTAGGCGTTGACAATCATCAATGCGTAATGGACGGTCGGCTCCATGGGGACCCCGATCCGCACGCTGTTCGCCGCTGCTGTCACCACCGCGGCCCTGGCCACCGCCTCAACCGGCCCGGCCACCGCGACCGCCGCCGCGCCCGCCCCTCACCTGAACACAGCAGGAGTGGCCGCCGCGACCGCCGTCGCGCCCGCCCCTCACCTGAACACAGCAGGAGTGGCCGCCGCGACCGCCTTCGCGCCCGCCCCGCGCCCGAACACAGCCGGACTGGCCGCCGCGGATCGGGGCGCCGCGCAGCCGGAGGCGGTGCCGTCGACGCCTGCCCCGCCGACGCCGACGAACGGCCAGGCGCCGTTCCCGCCGGCGGACTTCCGCGTCACCGGGATCACGCCGACCTCGGTCACCCTGTCCTGGACGGCGTCGCATCCCGGATCGAGCCCGGTCGACAGCTACGCCGTCAACTACCACCAGGCGTTCAACGACCTCTACTGGTCGCAGTCGGTCGGCAACGTCACCACGGTCACCATCACCGCGAGCATCCGCCCGGCCCACCAGTACAGCTTCTATGTGCTGGCCCGCGGCGCCGACGGCCGCATCTCCACCTCGCCACCGGCAGTCGTGGTCGTCACGCCGGCCGGCACGACGGGTGACACCACACCGCCCTCGGCCCCGACCGGCCTCCGGATCGCCGGGGTGACTGCGGACGGCTTCGCCCTCGACTGGGAGCCGTCCACCGACAACACCGCCGTGGCGGGCTACGACGTCTACTTCTTCGACGGCTGGTTCACCTCGACGATCGTCGGCACGACCACCGCGACCGAGTTCGCCGCCCCGCTCACCAGCGGCGGCACCAGCCTGCGGGCCTACTACGTGCGGGCCCGGGATGCGGCCGGCAACGTCTCGATCGCCTCGAACCCCGTCACCCCGACCGTCACCACCCCGACCCCGCCGCCGGCGCGGACGTGTCGGGTCACCTACACCACCACCGCGGAGTGGCCCGGCGGCTTCGCAGCCGAGGTGACCATCACCAACACCGGCCCGGCCGCCGTCGACGGCTGGACGCTCGCCTTCCCCACCGGCGGCGACCAGCGCGTCGCATCCTCCTGGAACGCCACCTTCGCCCAGTCCGGCCGCAACGTCACCGTGACCGCCGCCCGCTGGAACACCCGAATCGCCTCCGGCGGCAGCGTCACCGCGGGCCTCCTCGGCCGCTGGACCACCAGCAACGCCGCCCCGACGGCCTTCACACTGAACAGCGCCCCCTGCGACTGATCCACGCCACCAGCACTGGCCCGCAGACCTCACCCTG
Source organism: Paractinoplanes polyasparticus (assembly GCF_019710575.1). Taxonomy (GTDB): domain Bacteria; phylum Actinomycetota; class Actinomycetes; order Mycobacteriales; family Micromonosporaceae; genus Actinoplanes; species Actinoplanes polyasparticus. Next base: position 81,126 of record NZ_JAHWFK010000004.1, read on the forward strand.
ACAGCGTTTCTGCCACTCATCGGCACCACCCGCACCGCCACCCCGCGACTCCACGCAGAAGCAGCGCCCCCTGCGCTCATGGGCACCACCCGCACCGCCACCCCGCAACTCCACGCAGAAACGCGCTCATCGGCGCCACCAGCAGCGCCGCCCCACCGGCCCCGAGCCGGGACGGCGCCCCGTGCCATTCATCGGCACCACCAGCAACGCCGCCCCGCCAACCTCAGCCTGAACAGCGCCCCTGGCACTCATCGGCGCGACCAGCACCCCCACCCCGCCAGCCACAGCCTGAACAGCGACCCCTGGCACTCATCGGCGCCACCATGATGCCGCCCCGACGGCCTGCACATCGAACGCCTCCCGGCGACTGATCCGCGCCATCAGCACCGCCGACCTTCACCCTGAACGGATCCACGCCAGTAGCACCGCGTCAAGCCGAGCCGACCGGCCTACCTCGGTGCTACCGGGTTGGCGGCGTTGAGTAGCGGGTGCTTGTGAGGCTTGCGCGTCGAGGAGCTACTACCGTCGGCCCGACCGGCCGGATCTCCCGACGACCGGCCGCCGACCGAGCCGGTCGACTTTGTCCACCCCGGCCCGTGCCCGCAGCGGCCACCGGGACCCGACGGCGTCGAACGCGCGTGACGATGGACGTTCGCAGGCTGGACCGTCCCGGTCGGAGCCGGCGACGGTGCTGGACCAAACCGGCCGCGTTCACTGCTCATCGGACGTCCGGCAGGCTCTTCCGACGACCGCCCGCCGACCGAGCCGGTCGACTTGTCCGTTCTGGCCCGGGCCGCAGCGGTCACCGGGACAGACAACGCCGAGCGCGGCCCGACGATGGACCTTTCCACGCTGGACCGTCCTGGGTCGAACCCGCGATCGTGCCGGCTCGACGCCCGCCGCGCCGCGCTGACCGTTCACCGGGAAGCTTCGATCACCAGCTTGCGCAGCAGGTCGGCCAGGGTGCGACGTTCGTCCGGGTCGAGTGTGGCCAGCAGTGCTGCCTCGCCCTGATTCTCCGTGACCGCATGGCGTTCGAACGCGGCGTCGCCCGCTGCGGTAAGCCGCACTCGCACCCGGCGGCGGTCGTGGCCCGGCTCCGCGTCGCGCTCGATCAGGCCCGCTCGCTCCAGCGGGCCCAGTCGCGCCGACAGCGCGCCCCGGGTCAGGCCCAGACGGTCCGCCAGTTCCGACGGGCTCGCCACATAGGGGGAACCGCCCCGCCGCAACGCCAGCAGGATTTTGAACTGCCCGTGCTCCAAACCGCCGCCGGCGAGCGCCGCCCGCCGAGCCTGGGTGAGATGCCGTCCCAGCACCGCCAACCGGACGATGATCGCCTCCTGCACCGGATCCAGCCACGGCAGTTCGTCACCCCAGGCGTCGATGTGCCGGTCTGCCGAATCCCGCTCGTGGCCGCCGATCCCCTCATCCCCACCCACCGCCACACGCTCCCTTCGCCACGCCATCGGCTTCGTCGCGGGCGGCACACCCGCGCCGGACATCGAGCCACCGGCCCACGGTCGCCCACGCCCACATCGCCGCACCGCTACCAATCCACCCGTCGAGGACCACCGCCACGAACCGCTGTGTGGCCACAGGCCGGTCGCAGGCCCGTCGCACGCCGGTCGCAGACCGTCCACAGACCCGTCGCAGGCCCGTCGCAGGCCCATCGCCAAAAGTAGTTTTCTTGTGGATAGTTTTTTGCATTACTACCGTCGCGGCATGACGCTACTCGATGAAATCCCGGACGCGGCACGGGAACTGGCGCGGGCCGGGCGCGGCATGCGCGCCCTGCGACTGCTCGACGCCGGCGACGCGGACAACCCTCGGATCGCCCTGGCCGCGGCTGAGGTGGCGATGGAACTCGACATGCGAACGGGCACCAGCGAGGCGGGCGCACGACTGACCATCGCCGAGCGGATCTGCGGGCCGGACTGGGATGTGCGATTCCTGCGCCTGCGCTTCGATTACTTCGCGCAGCTCTTGGCCGGCGGTGAGTTCGCGTTCGGACCGGACGGCAAGGATCCGGCGCTGCTGGCCGAGCTGGACCAGCGGGCCGGAACATTGGCGGCTGACGCCCCCGACGCGGTTCGTGCCGGGTGGGCCCACATGTACCACGGCCTCATCCTCGACAACCTGCTCGCCGACCGCGCCGCAGCGCCACCGCACTACGCGATCGCGTTGCGCGCCGGCGAAACCGGCGGCGACGACCCGCTGACCTGGGAAGCGCTGCGGCACCTGGGCGATCACGACCGTGATGGCGGTGACCTCACCCGGGCCCGCGAACGCTGGGAACGGGCCACGGCCCTGGCCGCCGGCTCGGGCGCTGTCGGCGCCACACTCGCCCAGCAGATGCTGCTGGCCGTCATGGCCCGCGACACCGGCGACGAGGCCGGATCCGTTGCCCTGGCCCGAGAGATCTCCCGCTGGTCCTCCGCGACCGGCGCCGTCCGCCTGCACCGGCAGGCCGAGACGTTCCTGGCCGGTCGAGCGGTGGCCTGAGAACCCACGCCACAGCCGCCCGCGCGGGCATGCCGACTTCCCGGAGTCAGTCGGCGTTCCGTCGCGCGTGGCCCGGGCCGGCCGCGACCGGGTGGACCCGCAGCGCCCGATCGGGGCGGTCGTAGCACTTCCAGCTGCCCTTGCCGGCGTGCTTGGCGGCGTACATGGCCAGGTCGGCGCTGCGCAACAGGCTGCTGGTGTCGTCGCCGGATTCGGCGCAGGCGATGCCGATGCTGGCGTGGGCGCGCACCGCCTGACCCTCGTACGCGATGGGCGAAGCCAGCTCGTCCAGGATCCGGTCGGCCGTCTGCGAGGCGCCGCTCGTGCCGCAGTCGCGCAGCAGGACGGCGAACTCGTCGCCGCCGAGGCGGGCCACCAGGTCGCCGGTTCGCACCGCGACGCGCAGCCGGTCGGCCACCCCGGCCAGCAGGGTGTCGCCGGCCGCGTGGCCGAGCGTGTCGTTGACCGCCTTGAAGCCGTCGAGGTCGATGATCATGACTGAGGTCGGGCGGGAGCCGTTCGCGGCGGCCAGTTCGGCTGCCACCTCCTCGTGGAAGCAGGTGCGGTTGGCCAGCCCGGTCAGTCCGTCGGACTGGGCCTGGTGCCGCAGGCGCGCCTCGTGCTCCCGCAGGTCGGCCAGGGTCGCGTCGAGCTGGTCGATCAGCCGCTTGTTGTCGTGGAAGGCCGACAGCTGGCGGCACACGACCAGCGCGAAGATCAACCCGAGCCCGGTCACCGCTCCCCACAGGCGGGCGTGGGGACCCTCGGGGATAACCGTGAGCACGGCCGCGAAGGCCACGGCGATCGACCCGTACGGCAGAAGGCTGTAGGACTTGCGGCGGCGCGCGCCGAAGGCCGCGTTCTCGTCGAAGCGCGCCAGCAGCTCCTGCAGGCGCGGTCCGATCGCGACGAGCAGCGACGGCAGCAACCGGACGGCGTAGACGTGGGCGGGCATCGGGCCGTCAGCGCCCGGCGACACGAAGATGCCGATCGCGTTCAGGGCCGCCGAGGCGACCAGCGTCCCGGCCACGGCCTTGTGCATGGGCGCGTTGCCGCTGAGCACGAGCTTCACCGCGGCGAAGCCCGCGGTGAGGACGACCGCGCCGGTGACCATCGTGTTCAGCACGTCGTCCGGTCCGGCCAGGAAGCACCAGGTGACCACGGCCCCGGCGACGAGCACCGTCGCCGAGTCGAGCCAGAAGGCGACCTGCTCGCGACGGGTCCGCCCGGGCATCGGATGGGCCAGCATGGCGACGATGAGGGCGACCAGGGCGACGGTGAAGCAGATCGTCTGCATGATCCCGCCCGAGGTCGACCACTGGCCCTTCCCGGCCAGGGCCACCCCGACCTGCACGGTGTCGCCGACGGTGACCAGCGCCCCGACGAGGGCCAGCACCAGCCAGAAGCGCCGCAGGGCGCCGGTCGCCCGCCGCGCGACCTGCCACGACGAGTAGGCGAGGAGCATGTCGAGCGGCGGCTGGAAGATCCAGAAGGTGCGCACCTGCGCGTTGGCGTGGCCGGAGAGCGCGAACAACACGACGCAGCCGGTCAGCATCCACAGCACGGCCGCGATCATCACGGGATCGCGCCGCGCTGTCCGAAGGACAGACCTGTGCTGGCTCACTAGGAGGCTATCGGCACGGCGGGCAGTGGCCTGAGGTCAACGCGACAGCCGAATTGTCACTGCTGTGCCGCGCGGTGTGCGGGCAGCCGGGCGTCGCGGCGCCGCTGTGCGGCTTGCGGCGCTCGTAGGAATTGCGGTCGCACGATCGGGGTGCGCCTCGGCACCATACGGGGCATGACCGACTTCGAGATGCCGGCCAACCTGGTGACGACCATAGGTAAGCACGAGCCGTTCGACCGGTGGGCCGGCGAGTTGCCCGGGGTGGTGGCCGGGCTCTGCGAACGCTGGGGGGTCGAGGTCGCGCGGCCCTATCAGCCCGGCGGCACGGCCTCGTGGGTGGCGCCGACGACGGACGGGCGGGTGCTCAAGGTCGGCTGGGCGCACTACGAGGCCCGGGACGAGGCGGCCGGGCTGCGGGTCTGGGACGGGCAGGGCGCCGTACGGGTGTATCGCGCGGAACGCTTCGGGCCGACCGACGCGTTGCTGCTGGAGGCGTGCCGGCCCGGAACCACGCTGACCGCGTCCTTGCCGCCGGTGGAGCGGGACGAGGTGGTGGCGAAGCTGCTCCCCCGCCTGTGGATGACGCCACCGCCGGGAAGCGGGTTCCGGCCGCTGCAGTCGATGACCGAGGCGTGGGGAAGGAGCGTCGCGCCCGAGAAGCTGCCCGATCCCGGTCTGGCCCGGGCCGGCCTCGATCTGTGGCTGGGTCTGGCCGGCAGCGCCGATCGCGAGGTGCTGCTCTGCACCGACCTGCACCCCGACAACGTGCTGCGGGCCGAACGCGAGCCGTGGCTGGTCGTCGACCCCAAGCCGTACGTCGGTGACCCCGCCTACGACCCGATCCAGCACATGCTCAACTTCCCCGACCGCCTGGCCGCCGACCCGGGCGGATTCGCCGGCCGGATGGCCGGACTGCTCGGACTGGACCCCGACCGGGTGCGGCAGTGGTTGTTCGCCCGCTGTGTCGTCGAGGCGGAGCGGCAGCCCGACCTGTGGACGGTCGCCCAGCGTCTCGCGCCCTGACGGCGCAGGCGTCAGGCAGCCAGGCGGGCCAGCGGCCGGACCACCCGGTCGGTGATGTCAGCCGGCCAGGGGAAGCCAGGTATGACCGCCCGCTGATGGGCCAGGCCGTGCAGGCCCAGCCAGAGCGCCACGGCGTCGGCGAAGGTGTCGTTGCTGGCCGACTGGCCGGACTGCACGCAGGCGTCGAGGCTGTCCACGACCACCTGCAGGGCGTCGCGGCCCAGCCCCGTCGCCTCCTCCACGGTGAGTGACCCGGCCGCGACCGCCCGGGCGCCGTCGAACACCCCGCCGAACATGATGCGGTAACGCTCGGGGTGGGTCGCGGCGAAGTTCAGGTACGCGTCGCACACCCCGATCAGCCGCTCCCGGGCGTCCACTCCCCCGGGCGCCCGCAAACGCTCGGTGAGCTCGGCGAACGCCTGCCGGGTGAGGGTCAGCAGGATGGCGTCGCGGTCGCCGAAGTGCGGATAGATCGACGGCGCCGAGATGCCGACCCGCCGGGCGACCGCGCGCAACGTGACGGCCTGACCGTCGCCGGTCTCGTCGAGGATCGCGGCCGCGGCGGCGAGAATGTCGTCGCGCAGGCGGGCGCCTTCACCACGCCGGTTGCGGGCCCGGGTGCTGGGGGACGTCATTCGGCCGACACTACGCGGGCACCACGACCACCTTGCCGGGCACGGTTCGCGCCTCGGCCAGCGTCATGGCCTCCCCGATGCGGGCAAGCGGCACCCGGGCAGCCACCTGCGCGACGATCCGGCCCTCGGCCAGCAACGACAGCACGGTGGTCAGATCCTCCCGCGTACGGGCCCGGAACGCCGCGAGGTCCCGCCGGCCGGCCCAAACGTCGTAGAAGGACGCGCGCTTGCCGTTGGGCAGGACGTTCCAGATCGCGAGGCGGGCCAGCGTGACCAGGAAGGCGGGCACCATGGGCCCGGTCTGGTGGGCCGCGATGGAGTAGCTGACCAGCGCGCCGCCGGGGGCCAGCAGGCGCCAGGCCCGGCTCAGGTGCTCGCCGCCGAGGTTGTCGAAGGCCGCGTCGACCCCGCCGGGAGCCAGCTCGCGGATCCGCTCGGCCAACCGCGGGTCGTCGCGGTCGAGCGGAACGACGCCGAAATCGCGGAGGACGTCGTGGTGGCGCGGATGGGCCGTGCCGAGGACGCGGACGCCGTCGAGTCGCGCCAGCTGAGCGAGCGTGACCCCGACCCCGCCGTTGGCCCCGTGCACGAGAACCGTCTGCCCGGGTCGGACGCGGGCCGTGCGGTGCAGCATCTGCCACGCGGTCAAGCCGTTGACGACCAGCGTCTCGGCGTCGCCGGGGTCGAGCCCGCCGGGAACGGCGACCAGGTCGCCGGCCGGCACCAGGGCATGGCTGGCCCAGCCACCGGTCTTGGTCATCGCCGCTACGCGCCGGCCGACCAGGGCCGGGTCGACCCCGGGGCCGACGCTGTGGACGACGCCGACCAGGTCGTAGCCGGGCACGAACGGAAACTTCGGCTGGCCCGGGTACCGGCCGCGGCGCATGGCTTGCTCGGCGAAGGACACGCCGCTCGCCTCGACGGTGACCAGCGCCTGATCGGCGCCGGGCGACGGCAGCTCCCGGGTGCGCAGCTGCAGCCCACTGGGCTCGACGATGCCGGGCAATACCACTTCGGTGATCTCCATGGCGCGCCCCTCCATATATATACGGCCGTAAACATACGCCGTTAGGAAACGACTGTATACATACGGGGGAACGGTATTTGGCCACGACGTGGTCGGCGGCCGCAAACCAGGACGAGATCGGACCGGTCAGCGGTAGCTCAGCCTGTCGTGACGGCGGCCGCAGACTCAGCGCGGGACCGGACCGGGTCAGCAATAGCTCAGCCTGTCGTGACGGCGGCCGCAGACTCAGCGCGGATCGGGCCGGGTCAGCGGCCGTTCAGCTCGGAGCAGTGGCGAGCCGCGGAACCAGCACGGGACCGGGTCAGCGGTCGTTCAGCTTGGAGTGGTGGCGGCCGTAGAACCAGTACAGAAGCAGGCCCAGCAGGAACCAGGCTGCGAAGCGCAACCAGGTCACCGGGTCGAGGAACGTGATCAGCCAGATCGAGAAGACCACGCCGACGGCCGGGATGATCGGCATCAGCGGCAGGCGGAAGGTGCGCGGGATGTCGGGCCGCCGGTAGCGCAGCACGATGATCGCGATGCACACCACCACGAAGGCGAGCAGGATGCCGATGTTCGTCAGCTCGGCCGCCTCGCGGATCGGCAGGAAGCCGGCGATGACCGCCGAGGCGATGCCGGCGATCCAGGTCACGCGGGTCGGCACCCGGCGTTCGGGGTGCAGCTTGCCGAACCAGGCCGGCAGCAGGCCGTCGCGGCTCATCGAGTACCAGACGCGGGTGACGCCCAGCATGAAGGTGAACATCACGGTGAGGATGCCGACGATCGCGCCGACCGCGATGACGTCGGCCAGCCCGGAGAGGCCGACGGAGGCGAACGCGGTCGAGAAGCCGCTCTCCGGGTCGATCTCGCGGTAGTTCTGCATGCCGGTCAGCACCAGCGTCGCCAGCACGTACAGCACCATCGAGATGATCAGCGAGTAGATGATGGCCTTGGGCAGATGGCGGCGGGCGTCCTTGGACTCCTCGGCCGCCGTGCTCATCGCGTCGTAGCCGAAGACGGCGAAGAAGACGGTGGCCGCGCCGGTGATCGCGCCGCTCCAGCCGAACGGGAAGAACGGGTCGTAGTTCGAGCGGGTGATGTGGAACGCGCCGACCACGACGACCAGCAGGACGATGGCCACCTTGAGAATCACCACTGCCGTCTCGGCCCGGGCCGCGGCCCGGATCCCCCGGTTCAGCAGGTACGCGATGAGCAGGCACAACACCACGGCGAAGAGGTCGATCACGTGCCCGTCGCCGGTGCCGGGCGCGCCGAGCATCCAGGCCGGCAGGTCGACACCGAGGTCGGCCATCAGGAACGAGAAGTAGCCGCTGATGCCGATGGCCACCACCGACACGATCGCCGTGTACTCGAGCAGCAGGTCCCACCCGATGAACCAGGCCACCACCTCGCCCAGCACGACATACCCGTACGTGTAGGCCGAGCCCGCCCGCGGGATCATGCCGGCGAACTCGGCGTACGACAGGGCGGCGGCGGCACTGGCGATGCCGGCGATCAGGAACGAGAACAGCACGGCGGGCCCGGCCGTCTCGTTGGCCACCGCCCCGGCCAGCGCGAAGATGCCCGCGCCGATGATGCCGCCGACGCCGATCGCGGTCAGCTGCCAGAGCCCGAGCGACCGATGGAGGTCGGTGCCCTGCTCGTCGGTGACGTCGTCGACGGGCTTGCGCCGGAAGACCCCCGATCCCCGGCCGAACCTCTGTGGTGACACCGACATGACCGCCTCCTCGCTGAGCGCTCCTCTCGGAGTACCACGTGGAGCCGCACTTCGCATCTACAAAGGTGGATGCGAGCTACCCTCGGGCCAGCGCCACCGCGATGAACAGCCCGTAAAAGACGATCAGACCGGCGATCAGCGCGAAGGTCGTGCCCGGCCCGATGTTGTGTTCGTACTCCTCGTCATCCACATTCGGTCAACGAGGACGGTCCGCGGGATCGACGGCCGTTCCCCCGATCGGGGCTTGCCCGTTGTGGACAGTGCCACCACGATGCAGGTCAGGAGGACAGCCACTTGAGCTTCGAGATCGACTATCCCGCCCTGTACTACCCCGCTGACGCCGACAGCCTGGCCGGCCAGCGCCGGTTCGTCCGGGCGACCCGGCTGCGGCTGTGCGCGCTGTTCGCGGCCGCGGTCGGCGGCGCCTGGTCGCTCGAGGCGGGCTCACTCGACCTTTTCGGCCTGCTCGGCCTCCTGTCGTTCGTGGTGGCGCTGGGCATGAGCACCTATCTGCAGACGACCGATCCGGCGCGACGCTGGTACGACGGTCGCACCGCGAGCGAGTTCGTCAAGACACTGACCTGGCGGTACGTCGCGGGCGGCAACCCCTTCCCGCCGAGCCCGACCGAGGAGGCGGCCGACCGGGCTTTCCGGTCCCAGCTGGCCGAGGGAATCGAGCTGGACAAACTGCCTGCCCCCCGCGTGGGGGCGCCGACCAAACAGATCACCGACCGGATGCGGGAGCTGCGCGGCAGGCCGTTCACTCAGCGGCGGCAGGACTACCGCGACGGCCGGGTCGAGGAGCAGCGGCTCTGGCACGCCCGGAAGGCCGACATCAACGAGCAGCGGAAGAACACCTTCACGGGGATCGCCATCACGCTCGAGTTCGCCGGTGTCGTGGGCGCCGCGTTCAAGGCGTTCGGCCTGCTCGACATCGACCTGCTGGGTGTCTTCAGCGCAGCCGCCGCCGGGCTCGCGGCCTGGATGCAGGCGCGCAGCTACGGCGACAACCAGCGCGCCTACGCACGGACGGCCCACCAGCTCGGTCTCATCGCCGACGAGCTGGACACCGTCACCGAGGACGACTGGCCGCGGTTCGTCGACCAGGCCGAGAACGCCCTCTCGTCCGAGCACATCCAGTGGCGCGCCTCCAAGGGGCTCGGCGCCCCGCGGCAGCGTGGGACGACCTCAGCCGCGGAGTCTTGAGGTCAGCTCGTCGGCCGCGGCCCGCCAGCCGGCCTCGGCCGGGCCGGTGATCATGTCGAGGAGGGCGGGCACGTCGTCGACCGGGCGGCGGTCGCCCGCCCAGCGCAGCAGTGCGTTGGCGGCGTGGTAGCGCACCAGGTATTCCTGGTCCTGCACGCCGGCGACCATGGCGCGCACCGACGCCGTGGTGGGCGGGAAGCGACCCAGGGCGATCGCGGCCTCCAGGCGTACGGACTCGGACTGCGCGCCCGCCAGCACGCCCGCGACCGGCGTGGCCCAGCCGGGATCACGCGTCAGCGCGTAGAGCCCCTCGGCCACCCGGATGCGGAACTCATCCTGCGCGCGGATCAGCGCCGTCCGCAGGATGCTGACGGCGTCGGCCGGCGCCAGACCGGCCGCGGCCAGCGCGATGAACGACTGCGCGGCCACCGAGTCCCCCTCGGCCAGCCCCGCCCGCAGCATGCGCTCGACCACCTTGGGCTCGCGCCGCGCGGCCTCGAGAAGAGCCCCGAACCCGGGTTCCCCCGCGGAATCGGCGAAGATCTCGCGCCGCCATCGCTGCCACTTCGCATCCCCGTCCATCGACGGACATTATTACCACGCCTAGCTGAGAGTACTCACATCGCCACTCGATAGTGCCGGGAAACACGGGCGCCCCGGCCACCGTTGTGGTGGCCGGGGCGTTCCGGTACGGAGCTCAGTGAGCCATGGCGCGCGGGGCGTCCGGGTCGACGTCCAGCGGGCCGGTGCGGAACAGCAGGGCCGAGACGACGGCGCAGGCCAGGAACAGGCCGGCCGACCACCAGAACACCGTGTGGTAGCTGGCCAGCGACGCCTCGAGGGCGACCTGCGGCGAGCGGGCGTGCGAGGTCGCGTAGTTCGTGGCCGCGGTCGCGGCGAACGAGCTGAGCAGGGCCGTGCCGATCGAACCGCCGATCTGCTGGACCGTGTTGATCATCGCGGAGGCGACGCCGGCGTCCCCGTGCTCGACACCGCTGGTGGCCGCGTTCTGGGTGGGGGCGAAGACCAGACCCAGACCGAGACCGATGATCAGCAGGCCGGGGAGCACGCCCGAGGCGTACGTCGAATCGATGTCGAGCCGGGTCAGGAAGACCATGCCGGCCGAGGCGATCAGCGCGCCGGCCGGGACCAGCGGACGGGGACCGACCCGCGGCGTGAGCATCGAACCGGCCGTGGTGGCCGAGAGCATGATGGCGCCGAGCATCGGCAGGAACGCCAGGCCGGTCTGCACCGGCGTGAAACCGAGGTTCCCGACCAGGTAGTACGTGAGGAACAGGAAGATGCCGAACATCCCGGCGCCGGCGATGCCGATGGCCGCGTACGAGCCACCGCGGTTGCGGTCGAGCACGACGCGCAGCGGCAGCAGCGGATGCGGCACCCGCAGCTCGATCAGCACGAAGGCGATCAGCACGACGACGCCCCCGATGATCGGCACCAGCGTGACGGCCGACGTCCAGCCGTCGGTCTCCGCCTTGCCGAGGCCGAAGACGAGGCCGACCAGACCCACGACAGCGGTGATCACGCCGGGGATGTCGATGCGGGCCCGGTTGCGGACCGGCTCGTCCGACAGCTTGGTCAGCGCGCCGGCCACGGCGACGGCCGCGATGACCAGGTTGACGTAGAGGCACCAGCGCCACGAGGCGTACTCGGTGAGAACCCCGCCCAGCAGCAGGCCGACCGCGCCGCCGGCGCCCGAGATGGCGCCGAAGATGCCGAAGGCCTTGCCGCGCTCGGCGGGCTCGGTGAAGGTCGTGGAGAGCAGCGAAAGGGCAGCCGGGGCCAGGGCCGCGCCGAACGCGCCCTGGAGGGCCCGCGCGACAATCAGCATCTCGAGGCCGTCGGCGGCGCCGCCCAGGGCCGAGGCCAGGGCGAACCCGACCAGGCCGATGAGGAACATCCGCTTGCGGCCGAAGAAGTCGGACAGGCGGCCGCCGAGCAGCAGCAGGCTGCCGAAGGCGAGCGCGTAGCCGGTCACGACCCACTGCCGGTCGGCGTCTGAGAACGCCAGGTCGGCCTGGGCGGTGGGCAGCGCGATGTTCACGATGGTGGCGTCCAGGACGACCATCAGCTGGGCCATCGCGAGGACGACCAGCGCCCACCAGCGCCCGGTCGGGGCCGGCGACGCCCCGGGCGGGCGCGCCGGTCGTGCTTGGGTATCGGTGGTCATCCATAACCTCTCGGGCGAGCGCGGTTCACGTCCCCTTCCGCATCGGCAATCGGCCGCCCGAGGTTAGGAATCGACGGTTGTGGCTGGCTGCCACCATGGGGGGATGCGACGGCTCTCGTACGTGTACGTCGGCATCGGGGCCGTGCTGCTGCTCGGCAGCTTCGTGCTGCTCTATCCCCTGCGGCACAACGAGGGCTTCGGCGACGAGCTGCGGATCAGCATCGGCGCCAACCTGTTCGATCTGGTGCTGGCGGTGCTGGTGTTGCAGCCGCTGGTGCTCTCGCTCAACCGCAACGCCGTCCGGTGGCGCAACCGGCTCGACTACCGCGAGGTGATCCGGCTCATCGACCGCGCGACCGACCAGGTCGACATCTGGAAGCACTGGACGGGACTGCTCGAGCCCGCGTACGAGGCGGACTTCACCGCCGCCGTCCGGGCCGCCCTCGACCGCGGGGTGCGCTTCCGCATCCTGCTGACCGACCCGTCCTCGTCCGATGCCGCCGAGCGCGCCCGGCAGGTGACGCCGACCGACGCGCTGGCGCTGATGCGGCAGAACATCGAGCGGCTGGACGAGTTCCGGCACGAGCTGCCCGAACGGCACCGGTCGCTGTTCCAGGTGCGGATCAGCCCCGTCGGCCCGGCGCACGCCTTCTACCGGGTGGACGACTGGCTCTCGTACGGCCTGTTCCGCGACCGCCGGATGAGCGAGAACCTGCAGCGTGAGGTGCGGGTGCGCGGCGACGTCGGCGGGCTCGCGCTCGAGGCTTTCACGACCCGCTGGAACGCCCCGGGCCTGCGTGACATCCCCGAGCACTACCGCATGCCGTTGCGGTTCACGATCGGCGACGAGACCGTCGAGCACGACCTGCGCTACGTACTGCACGACGGCGAGCACTGGGTGGACGTCCACCCGGCCGCCCTCCCGTACGCGTTCCACCCCGACCACCAGGTGAGCGACGGCCACCAGCGCTACGTCCTGGCCGACGCCGCCATCGAGACACGCGAGCGGGCGATGGCCCTCTACTCCGCCAAGTACGGCCCCGGCCAGAGCGCCGTCCTGCTGCGCCTCACCAGCCCGTGATCGCCGAGTCCCACGTTCGTGCCACCCGCCGGGCCGCCCGGCGGGCCCATCACGTCCGTCGATAGGTTGGAGGCTGTCCACACCGGATCCACGGGGGAACTCATGAGAACCTTGCGCACTGCCTGTCTCGCCGTCGTGCTCGCCGCCACCGGGCTGCTGGTGCCGGCCACCGCCGCCTCGGCCGCGTCGGCCCCGCTGACCGCGAACGTCGTGTGCGACGCCCGCACCGGCGAGATCACCACCTCGATCTCGGGCCAGCTCTTCACCGGCGCGCCGGCGCAGGCGGTGAAGGTCGAGTTCAAGCGCACCGGCGGTGTGCGGGTCACGTCCACCGCCAAGACCGCCGTGACGCCGATGTCCCAGCCGCTCACCGTCACGGCCACGACGACCAGCTCGGGCACGATCGACGCCGCCGGTTACACTGGTCTCTTCAATCCCGCTTCGCAGTACTACCGCGAGACCATGACGGTCACGTTCAAGAACCCGGCCACCGGCGCCGTCTACACCACGCGGACCGGGGCCTGTGACGTCGACCGGCGCACCACGGTCACCCTCACCTGCGACCCCGGGACTCGCACCTACACCGCGACCGCCGCCGGCATCAACGGGCAGCTCGGCGGGAGTGACGGCGCCGGCCGGCCTTACACGGTCAGCTACCGGTACACCAGCCTCTCGCAGGCGACCGCGAACGATCCGGCCTTCGAGTACCACAACATCAGCGGCTGGGACTACACCCACCGGGTCGCCCGGGCCGGCGACGGCTCCTGGACCGATGTCGGCTACGTCCACACCGGCACGAGCGCGGCCACGCCGTGGTATTCCGACAACGGGCTGACCGTGGCCGTCTTCGACCAGTTCGGCGCCCAGGTCGGGGCGGGCACGGCCAAGTGCGTCATGTTCCGGCAGGGCCAGCCGGTCGGCTACTGATCACGACGGAGCGGTCACGACCGTGACGGCGACGACCGCGGTGGAGGCAGCGATCGCCGCCGCGGTCCGGACCACCGCCGTGTTCACCGCGTCTGCACCCCAGTTGCCCTGCTCGAGCGCCTTGGCGCGCTCGATGACGGGGGTCGACCAGGCCAGCTGGGGTCGCAGCATCGGCAGGGCGCCGCTCGCCGACAGCAACGCCGTCAACGCGGCGGTCCGCGCGTCGGGTTCCGCGCCGTCGACCAGGACGGCGCGGATCTTGGCGCGCACGGCGGCCTCGTGCTCGTGCTCGGCCGCGGGCAGCTGCGTCATCCGGAACAGGCCGAGCACGCGCTTCTTCTCGCGCCGGATCAGGCCGCGCTCGAGCAGCCGGTCGATCACCGGGTCCCACAGGGACGAGCCGATCGTGAGCAGCAGAGTCTGCGCGCCGCGGGGCTTCTCGGCCACCTTGTCGTACGCGTCCTGCAGCAGCGGGTCGGGCAGCGGCCCGTCCCCCACGGCGTGCACCTTGCTGCCGTCGGTCTCGATGCGCCCGAGCAGCGCCAACTCGACGAGCACAGCGCCGCCGAGCGTGTAAGGGAGCGTGCCGGCGGCGGCCGGGGTGCCGGTCTCGTCGTCGAGCAGCAGCAACATCAGGTCTTCGACGATCAACATGGTCTTCCCCTCGTAGGACGAACTCAGAGCCAGTCGTGTTCGCGGGCGTAGCGGGCCGCGTCGTGGCGGGTCTGCGTCTGGGTCTTCCGCATGGCGTTGGACAGGTAGTTGCGTACGGTGCCCGGAGCCAGATGCAGCCGGGTGGCGATCTCGGCGACCGAGTAACCGTCGCGGGTCACCCGCAGCACGTCGGCCTCGCGCTCGGTGAGCGGGGAGTCGTCGATGACGGCGAGCGCGGAGACATCCGGGTCGATCCAGCGCCGGCCCTCGTGGAGCGTGGCGATCACCGACGTGATGTGGGCGGGCTCGGCCGCCTTGCTGACGAAGCCCTGCACCCCCAGCTTCAAGGCCTTGCGCAGCACGCCGGGACGCGCGTGCCGGGTCAGCATGAGAATCACCTGCTCGGGCCGGCTGCGGCGGATCTCGGCGACCGCGCCCAACCCGTCCACCCCCGGCATCTCCAGGTCGATGACGAGCACATCGGGGGAGTGGGCGAGCGTTTCCCGTACGGCGGAAGCACCGTCGAACGCCTCGGCCAGCACCGTGATGTCGCCCTCGAGCGGCAGCAGGGCGGCCAGGGCCTTGCGCAGCAACGCCTCGTCGTCGGCCAGCACCACGGTCGTCATCGGAACACCGCCGCCGTCACGAACTCCCCTTCCCGCAGCGAGACCGTCAGCTCGCCGCCCTCCTCGGCCACCCGGCGCCGCAGCGTGGACAGCCCGCGCAACTCGGGCAGCGTCTCGCCCCGCGCCCCGTCGTTGACGATCGTGATGCCGTCCGCGGAGAGCGTCATCCGCACCTGGGTGGCCTGGGCGTGGCGCAGGATGTTGGTCGTCGTCTCCCGCAGCACCTGGCCGAGCAGCTCGGCGGTGCGGGCGTCCGCCTCGGCCTCGCGGGTGATCCGGACTGCTATGCCGGCCGCTTCGAACAGGTTCTTGGCGTTCTCGAGCTCGGCCGTCAGGTTCAGCCGGCGTTGGCCGTACGCCAGTTCCTTGGTCTGTTTGATGGTGTCGCTGACGAGCAGGTTGATTTCGCGCAGCTCCTCCTCGGCCCGCTCCGGATCGGCTCGGACCAGCTTCTGCGCGAGCGCCGCCTTCAGCTTGACCACGTGCAGCGTGTGGCCCTGGATGTCGTGCAGGTCGCCGGCGAACCGGACGCGCTCGCGGATGACGGCCAGCTCGGCCTCGCGCTGTTTGGACACCTCGAGCTCCTGGACGATGTCGTAGAACCGCTCGCCGACGTACGACAGCGCCATGATCAGCGCGGTGACGCCGACCGGGATCAGGATGTACTTCTGCGCGTCGCCGGGCTCGACGAGCAGCCGCAGCGCCCCGACGGCGCCGACGTAGCCGACCAGCGCGACACCCGCCGCGTACCGCAGGCGGGGCAGCCGAGGAATGGCCAGCGACCCCACGCTCGCGACCCCCCACCACGCGTTCGGACTGTCGATCACGAGCGCCCCGAGGGGCCACACCACGGCGCCGATGATCAGGCACGGGACCGCGACCCGGCCGACGTCGTTGGCCGTCCACCGCTCGAACGCGACCACCGCCGCCGCCGCGCCCGGCGCCAGGATGAAGGCGTGCCACCAGACCTGCAGGTCGACCATCACCACGACCACGGCCGCGAGGATGATGGGCGGCAGCGCGGTGGCCAGGTTCAGTCGCCGCAGCCGGCCCTGGGTGGCCTCGGTGAGCTGCAGCGCGTGGGAGTTCACACCCCCAGTATTCGGACCTTCGGGGGCGTCGCACAGTGACACCACGTCATACGGGGTCGTGACACGGCGGCACTGACCGGCGCGCGGATCCGCTGGTGTGATCGAGTCATGTCCACGCCAGTCATCGAAGTCGAGAAGTTGAACCTCAAGTACGGCGACTTCCACGCCGTGAAGGATCTGTCGTTCGAGGTGCGCCCCGGGGAGCTGTACGCGCTGCTCGGCACGAACGGAGCCGGCAAGACCTCGGCCCTGGAGACGATCGAGGGGCACCGGGAGCCGACCTCGGGCACCGTACGCGTCTTCGGCCACAGCCCGCGCGACCGCAAGGCCGTGCGTCCCCGGATGGGCATCATGCTCCAGGAGAGCGGTTTCTCCCCCGATCTCACCGTAGGGGAGTCGGTGCGCCTGATCGGGCAGCTCACCGGTCGCACGGACGATGTCGGCCGGGTGCTCGACGTCGTCGGGCTGACCCGCAAGGCCGGCACTCTGGTCTCGCAGCTCTCCGGCGGTGAGAAGCGCCGCCTGGACTTCGCCACCGCCGTGTACGGCACGCCCGAGCTGATCTTCCTGGACGAGCCGACCACGGGTCTCGACATCCAGTCCCGCGACGCCCTGTGGGAGTCGGTCGACCGGCTCCGCGAGAACGGCTCCACCATCGTGCTGACCACGCACTATCTGGAGGAGGCGCAGCAGCGCGCCGACCGGATCGGTCTCATGCACCAGGGCGTCTTCCGCCGCCAGGGCACGGTCGGCGACCTGACCCGCGCTCTGCCCTCGCACATCCGGTTCGCGTTCCCGGACGGGCCGGCGCTGCCGCTTCCCTCGTCGGCCGACGGGAACACCGTGGTCATCGAGACCTTCGAGCTGCAGAAGGACCTGCACCTGCTGCTCGGCTGGGCGCAGGACAACGGCGTCGAGCTCCGCGACCTGTCCGCCGGGCCGACCAGCCTGGACGACGTCTTCCGCTCCATCGAAGCCTAGGGGGCTCTCATGTTCGCCATCGCTCGCAGTGAGCTCATCCAGATGTTCCGCAACCGCCTGGTGCTGGTCACCAGCTTCATCATGCCGGTGGCGGTCAGCGCGTTCTTCATCTACCGCCACGAGGCGTTCGCCACGATCGGCAGCCTCGGCTACATCGCGGCGATCGTCATGTTCACGGTCGGGGCGTTCGGCCTCTACACGACCGCGGTGACGACCTTGGCCTCCCGCCGGCAGAACCTGTTCCTCAAGCGGCTGCGCTCCACCGCGGCCGATGACAGGAGCATCCTGGGCGGGCTGCTGCTGCCTGTCACCGTGCTCTCCGTGGTCCAGATCACCGCGATCCTGACCGTGTTCGGCGCGGTGAGCGGCAAGCCCGGCAGCATCGCCCTGCTGGCGCCGGCCGCCGTGGCCATCGTGGCCATGATGGTCGGGCTGGCCCTGGCCACGGCCGGGCTCACCAACTCGCCCGAGCACGCCCAGGTGACGACGCTGCCGGTCAGCCTCGGGGTCATCGCGGTGGCCAGCTGGGTCGGCATCAGCGGCACCGAGGAGCTCACCCTGCTCAAGCGGCTGCTGCCGGGCGGCGCGGCCACCGAGATGGTCGTCGACGCCTGGAACGGCAGCGCCTCGGTGATCCTGCTCGCGCCGACCCTGGCCTGGGTCGTGGTGGCCGTGGCCCTCGCCGCGCGTCTGTTCCGCTGGGAGCCCCGCCGCTGACCTAATCTGGTCGTGACATGACTGCTGACCTGCTGGAAATCCGCCGCATCTACGCCGAGCCGGCGGCGGCCGCGCTCCCCCGCGGCCGTGAGGTGCTAGCCCGCTTCCCCGGCGCCGAGGTGGTCGAGGTCGAGAGCCACCAGCGCATCGACGAGCTCTACGGCGACGAGACCAACGTCAACCGGTGGGTGCGGATCAAGCGCGAGGCGCTGGTCCTCGGCGTGAAGAAGACGCTGACCGCCCGTCCCAACGGGCGGTCAGCCGACTTCATCGCCCCGTCCACGGCCAACGGCTGCGCGATGGCCTGCGCCTACTGTTACGTGCCGCGGCACAAGGGCTACAGCAACCCGGTCACGGTCTTCGCCAACATCGACAAGATCCTGGCGTACGTGGGTCGGCACGCCGCCCGCCAGGGCCCGAAGCCCGCCCCGAACGAGTGCGACCCGCACGCCTGGGTCTACGACATCGGCGAGAACTCCGACTGCAGTGTCGACGCGCTGATCAGCGACAACGTGCGCGACCTGGTCGAACAGTTCCGCTGGATGCCGACGGCGAAGGCCTCGTTCGCCACCAAGCACGTCAACCGCGACCTGCTCACCTGGGACCCGCAGGGCCGCACCCGGATCCGCTTCTCACTGATGCCCGCCCGCGACGCCAAACTGCTCGACATCCGTACGACCCCGGTCGCGCAGCGGATGGCCGCGATCAACGACTTCGTCGAGGCCGGTTACGAGGTGCACGTCAACTTCAGCCCGGTCGTGGTCCGCGACGGCTGGCTCGCCTCCTGGGCCGAGCTGCTGGCGGAGCTGGACGCGGCGCTCGGTCCGGCCGCTCGCGCCCAACTGGCCGCCGAGGTGATCTTCCTTACTCACAACCGCGACCTGCACCAGGTCAACCTGGGTTGGCACCCGAAGGCGGAAGAGCTGCTGTGGCGTCCCGAGCTGCAACAGGTGAAGCGCTCCGAGAACGGCTCGCTGAACGTCCGCTATCGCACCGGTTCGAAGGGCCAGTACGTCAACGCTCTGGTCGACCTGATCGGCGAGCGGCTCCCGTACTGCCGCGTCCGCTACGCGTTCTGAGCCGTGCACACCGTCGAACTGCTGCCCTCGGCTGAGCCGGCTTCCCGCGTACGCGAGCTCTGGGCCCGGCTGCAGAAGGCCGGGCTCCCCAGCCTGGCCACCCACGCCCACGGGACGAATCGCCCCCATCTCACCGTCGTGACCGCCTCATCGCTGTCCGGCCTCCCGCCGTTGCCGCTCCCCATCGCAGCGACGCTCACCGAGGTGCGCCTTCTGGGCCGCGCACTGGTGTGGGCGATCGAGCCGTCGCCCTCCTTGCGGGCGCTGCACGAGGCGGTATGGTCGTCGGTGGGCGGCTGGCCTTCGCCGGAAGAGTTCGTGCCACACCTCAGCCTGGCCCTGCGCGTGCCACCGTCGTCACAAGCAGCCGCCCTGCAGTTGCTGACCGCGGTGCCCCCGATGTCCGGGTCGTTCGTGGCCGCCCGCACCTACGACACCGAGAGACGCACAGCACACCCTCTGTGAGCCGCCCGGGCTGACAGGCAATTCTCAGGGCAGCCGTCGATACTGCTGGGGGTCCTGCCGTCGAACCTGCTCGAGGAGTTTTCGTGTCCGTGCTCGCTCAAGCCGCCCCCGAGACGTCCGGCGGGCTGACCGGGTGGGCCGTCGGCCTCATGGACTCACTGGGTGGCGTGGGCGCGGCCCTGATCGTCGGCCTCGACAACCTGTTCCCGCCGATCCCGAGCGAGCTGGTGCTGCCGCTGGCCGGCTTCTCGGCCAGCCGGGGCGTGTTCAGCCTGCCCGAGGCCCTCTTCTGGACCACGCTGGGCTCGGTCGTCGGCGCGATCATCGTCTATTGGGCCGGCGCCCTGCTCGGCCGTGAGCGCACCCGCCGGCTGGTCGGGCTGATCCCGCTGGTCAAGGTGCAGGATTTCGACCGCTGCGAGGAATGGTTCGCCAAGCACGGCACCAAGGCGGTCTTCTTCGGGCGCATGGTGCCGCTGTTCCGAAGTTTCATCTCGCTGCCGGCCGGCGTCGAACGGATGAGCTTCTGGAAGTTCACCGTGCTCACCACCCTCGGCAGCTTCATCTGGAACACGCTGTTCGTGACGGCGGGCTACATCCTCGGCGAGAACTGGCATCGCGTCGAGGGCTACGCCGGCGTCTTCCAGAAGATCGTCATCGCCGGCGTGGTGATCGGCATCGGATACTTCGTCTGGCAGCGACTGCGGTCCAACCGTCTCGGGCCCCCCGACGCCGACGCCACCATGGTGCTCCCGGTGATCCGCGACCGCCGCTCCGACGCGTCCGACGTAGGTCTCAACGGTCTGCTCGGCCAGCGCGACAACGACGCCACCACGGTCCTGCGCGCCGTGCGCGAGCCGCGCCCCAACCACGACCTCGACGCCACGATGATCATGCGTCCCGACCGCGACGACCGCCCGCACCGCCGCTGACCGAGGTCGTTCTTCGTACGCTGTCTCGATGTCCGACCTGACCCGCGTGGCCCGCCGTTGTTCCCGGATCGTCGACTCGCGCGCGTTCGAAGTGACCATCGTCGTGATGATCGGGGCCAACGCGGTTCTGCTCTGCGTCGAGACCTATCCGCACCTGGTCGCCTCGGCGCCGTACCTGCACCTGCTGGAGTGGTTCTTCCGGTTCGTGTTCGTCACCGAGATCGCCATCCGGATCCTCGCCTACGGCCGCCGTCCACAGGACTTCTTCAAGCACGGCTGGAACGTCTTCGACTTCATCGTCATCGCCGCGGTCTTCATCCCCGGGCTGCACGGGGACACGGTCGCGCTGCGCGTCATCCGCATGGCCCGCGTGGTGCGGCTGGTCCGTTTCTCGCCGGGCTTGCGCACGATCGTGACCGCGCTGCTGCGCAGCCTGCCCGGCGTCGGCGGCTTCCTCGCCCTCGCCCTGGTCACGTTCTACGTGTACGGCATGGCGGGCTGGCTGATCTTCGGCGAGGTCTACCCCGAGGACTACGGCACGATCGGCCGGGCCGTGCTCACGCTGTTCGTGCTGCTCTCGCTGGAAACGCTGCCCGACCTGATCCAGCAGGGCATGGAGCTGTCCCCGTGGACGCTCGTGTACTACGTCAGCTACGTGTTGATCACCGTGAACCTGTTGCTCAACATCCTCGTCGCCGTCATCGTCAACTCGATGGAGGAGGCCCGTCGCCTCGAGATGACCGAGAGCCTGGGCGCCGACGAGGACGAGGACGGCGTGCCCGACGACATCGACCGCATCCTGGTCAGCCAGCGCCTCGACGACCTGCGCACGATGATCGCCGAACTCGAACGCGACCTGCGCATCGACCGCCGTCCTCGATTTAAGGATCTTTAAGGTAGAGCCCTCATCTGCCGGCACGACCGGGGTCGTAGTTGTCGATGCTGCACCAAGCAGCACCCGACGGCGAAGGAGCTTCACGATGTATCGGACCCGGCAGCGCAAGATGACCTCGACGACGCGCAAGGTCGTCCTGGGAGCTTCGGCGCTGGCGCTGGCGGGTGGCGCGTTCGCCGTCAGCACCGGCATGAGCAGCGCGGGCGAGAACTGCGTAGGCCTCGACCAGGCCCTGCGCCAGAACCTGCAGTTCATCGCGGGCCAGCGCTCGGCGCCCGACGCCCAGTCCGAGGCCCGGATCGCCAACCGCCAGGCGGTGGTCGACCTGATCAACCAGCGCCGCGCGGTAGCCGGCTGCGACGCCGACGTGGCCGGCGAGGTCCCCGGCGCCGCCGCCCCCGCCGGCAACCAGGGTGGCAACCAGGCGACGAAGCCCCCGGCCGCGAAGCCCCCGGCCGCGAAGCCCCCGGCCGCGAAGCCCCCGGCCGCGAACCCGCCCGCGGCCAACCCGCCGGCCGCCAATCCCCCGGCCGGCAACGCCGGGACAGGCGCGGGCGAGGTCGTCTGCAAGGGCTCGACTGTGACGCTCTCCGGCGAGGCCGGCGCTCCCTTCGCCTCGAGCGGCACGTTCCCGATCGGCACCACCTTGAAGGTCACCAACCTCGACAACAACAAGAGCACCACGGTCAAGGTGGAGACCACCTCGGGCAGCTGCATCCTGCTCAACAACGCCGCCTTCGAACAGGTCCGCGAGCCCGGCAAGTTCCTCATCCGCCGCGCCGTCATCGAGCGGGTCGGCTGACCCCAACCGCTCCCCTACCTGTTCCGGCACCCACCGGAAGAGCCACGCCGCCGCCCGGCGAGGGTCCCCAGACGCGCCGCCGCTCGGCAAGGCGTCGGCCGGAG
The DNA here is from genome assembly GCF_019710575.1 of Paractinoplanes polyasparticus. Taxonomy (GTDB): domain Bacteria; phylum Actinomycetota; class Actinomycetes; order Mycobacteriales; family Micromonosporaceae; genus Actinoplanes; species Actinoplanes polyasparticus. The sequence goes on from NZ_JAHWFK010000004.1 coordinate 103,402, forward strand.
CGCCCGGCGAACGAGTAACCGTTCGCCGGGCGTGCCCGTGTCCGCCGCCCGGCGTGTTCAATGATGGGTGCCTGGCTCACACCTTGCCGGCTGCGCCCTTTACCGCGTCGAGCTGGTCGACCGCGGCGGGGAGGTCGGGGAACACCTCGATCGCGGCGGTGACCAGGCTCGGGTCGAACTCGTCGAGGCGGCGGACGCCGCTCTGCAGACAGGCGATGAAGCGGAGCCCCGCGCCGCCGGCGGCCACCGCGTCGCCCGGTGAGTCACCGACGTACACGCACTCGCCGGGGGTGAATCCGGTCTCGGCGAGCAGTTCGTCGAAGGCGCGCGGGTCGGGCTTGCGGAAGCGGGTGTTGCCCTGGTGGTAGGCGCCGGTCACCCGCCCGGCCAGCACGTGGTCCGGGGCCAGCATGTGCTCGATCTCGGCCTCCGCCCGGGAGGTCAGCAGCAACACCGTGCGGCCGGCCAGCACCAGCTTGTCGAGGGCCGCGAGGTTCTCCGGCGGGATCACGTCGAGCCGGCCGTCGGCCAGGTACTCCTGATGGGCGGCCGGGAACAGCTCGGCGAACCGGTGCAGATCGACGCCCGGCGACCGGCGCGGCATCGCGTCGAGCAACACCTCGCCCCACGTCGCCTTGTGCACCGCCCGCGACATCGGCGGCCGGCCCATTCGCGCCAGGACGTCGTTCACGAGATCGAACGAGCCCGCCTCGGTCATGCACAGGGTGTCGTTGACGTCGACGATCACCGCTCGGATCACGGCCGCGCCCCGGCTTCGTCGAGCCGCAGGATCGTCTCCTCGATCTCGGCCCTCCGCCCGTTCGCGTACCCGGCGTCCGTACCGGTGATCGTGAATCCCGCCCGCTGCAGGACCCGCAGCGAGGCCAGATTGTCGCTCGCCGCCCGCGCGAACAGCGGCCGGACGGAGACCAGCTCCAACAGCAGTCCCAACGCCCGCCCCGCAATGCCCTGCCCCCAGTAGGCCCGGTCGATCCAGTACGTCACCTCGGTCTCGCCGTCGATGACAAAGGCGGCGATGCTGCCGACGAGCCGCCCGTCCAGCGTGATCACCCGGTTCGTCACATCGGGGCGCGCCCGGATCTTCGCCATGTGAGCGTCGAAGGCGCCCCGGTCGTCAGGATCCTCGGCGACGAAAGCCGCCATCCGCAGCGACTCCGGATCCCGCATCATTTCGAACAGGGCATCCAGATCAGCATCCGCGATCGGTCGCAGCGCCACCTCACCCATCGACTCTCCCCCGTCGTTTCAGCACTCGGATCCTCGACCCGAGCCCTCGCCATGCCCTCGCCCCGGCCGTCGCTCAGCCTCGCTCAATTCGTCGCTCAGCCTCGCTCAAACCGACGCTCAGCCTCACTCAAACCGACGCTCAGCCTCACTCAAACCGACGCTCAGCCCCGCTCAAACCGACGATCAGCAGCGGAGCCGCAGCCTGGACCACGCCGCGATGCGCTGCACGACCCAGCCGTCCATCGGCCGAGTCAATTGCGCACGGTACCGCCACAACCCCCGGCGGCGCGGGGTCGCGACGCAGCAGATGGGTGAGGTCGGCCGGCACCTCGCCGTCGAACACCCCGTTCACGAGTCCGCCGATGCGTTCCACATCGGCCGGATCAACCTGGACGTCCTTGCCGCCGGTGATCGCCAGCACCGGCCGGTCGATCGCGGCCAAGCCGGCTCGCAGATCATGAGCCAGATACTCGCGCAGCCACCGGTCGGTGAGTCGTGAACGCGGCATCTGCTCGTGGCGCTCAACGGTGGACCGTCGGATCCTCTCCCGCTCGCGACGCTGACGCCGCACCAGCACCGGCCCCAGCGGCCGAACCAGCCACGGCAGCGTCGCCGCGATCCGCCGACTCTGCCAGATCATCACGTCCTCACCCCGCTGCGCCGCCCCCGCCAGCAGCACGTATCCCGCGGCCCCGCCGAGCTCGGCCGCGACCACAGCACCCGTGGAGTGCCCGACCACAAACACTCGCTCGGGATCCACCGCAGGGTGGCCACGCAACGTCTCGAGCGCAGACGCAGCGTCGTGTACCTCGTCGTAGAACCCCGAGCTGAGATAGTCGCCGCCCGAAGCCCCCACGCCCCTCTTGTCGTACCGCAGCATGGCGATCCCCTGGCCGGCCAGCCCTTCCGCGAGCGCCTGCCCCAGCCCGAGCGACATCCCCGGCATCGCAGAGTTCCGATCGAACGGCCCCGACCCGTGCACCAGCAAGGCAGCCGGAACACTCCTACCGCCTGCGGTGGGCAGCGTGAGCGGCGCGGCCAGTCGCACCTCGCCGGAGAGAATTTCGACTGCTCGCTCTTCGTTCTCACTTCCGAGAATCATTGAGCCGAAGCTGACATTCTCGATTGTGGGAATCAATGACGGCGCTGGGATCGCCGAAACCGTGCTGCATCCGATCCGCCTGCGGATCGTGCACGCGCTGATCGGTCGCGAACTGACCGCACGCCGGCTGAGCGCCGAACTCAGCGACGTGCCTCAGGCCTCTCTCTACCGCCATGTGGCCCGCCTGGTCGACGCCGGCGTCCTGCGTGTGACCCGCGAAGAACAGGTGCGCGGCGGCACCCAGCGCACCTATGCCACGGTCGAGTCCGCCGTGACCCTCGGCCCCGAGGCCTTCGACGCCGCCACGCCCGCCGACCATCAGCGCTACTTCGCCGCCTTCGCCGGCGCCCTGGTGGCCGGCTTCGACCGCTACCTGCGTTCGACCGGCGCCTCCCCCGCCCCGAATCCCGGGAGCTGGCCGCCCGGATCACCGAACTCAGGCTCCCGAGAGCCTCGGCCCCCGCTGAGGCTGAACGACAGCGCGGGCCGCGTTTGATCCGTCCGTCATCGGGAACACTGCCCGGACAGGAGGCCCCCCATTTCAACTGAGGTAGCGATGTCCCTGGAGTACCGCATCGAACGTGACGGCGACCGCGTGACCGTGATTCCGGAGGGCGACATCAGCCTGGAGACGGTCGACGTGCTGCGGGAGGTGCTCCGCGGCACTGTGGACAGTCAGAATGTGGCCTTCATCGACGTCGACATGCACGCCGTGACGTTCCTCGACTCCAGCGGGATCGGCGTGCTCATCGCGGCCCAGCGCCTGGCAACCAACCGCGGTAGCACCCTGATGCTGCGCGAGCCGACTCCCATGGTCCGCATGGTGCTGGAGATCGCTCACCTCGACGGCCTCCTGCTTCAGGACGCCTCTGCGTGAATGGCGGACCGCTCGGCGGGTAAGAGATCCCCGAACCAGCACCGAGGGGGGATCATCGTGACTGACCAGAACCTGGATCGCGGAGCCGACGAGGAAGCCGGCGACGCGCCGGTCGAGGCCGGCGAAACCGGCGCCTCGCAGCAGAAGCCCGCCGACCGCCAAGGCCTCGAGGAGCACGACGAGGCCGACTCGGCGAGCGACACCGACGTCTGATCAGCCGGCGAGCGCCTCCGCCGAGAGCGCGATGACCGGGCCTGATCGCTCTTAACCAGCTGATCGCGCGACCATCGGCGGGCTCACCAGTCGTGCAGGGAGCCGTCGAGGCGGCGGGCGACGGGCAGGTACTTCGGGTCGTACGGGAACCGGCCGGCGGCCTCGTCGTCGTACTCGATGCCGAGGCCGGGCTCGTCCGACGGGTACAGCATGCCGTTCTCGAGTCGGGGCGTGCCGCGGAAGACCTCGTACGTCTCGCGGGTGTGGCCCATGTGCTCCTGGATGCCGAAGTTGGGCACACAGATGTCGACGGCCACCGCGGCCGCGGTCGTCACCGGCGAGAGGTCGGTGGCCCCGTGCGAGCCCGTCCGCACGTGGTAGAGCGCGGCCAGGTCGAAGATGCGGCGCAGATGTGTGATGCCGCCCGCGTGTACGACGGTCGTACGTACGTAGTCGATCAGCTGCTCGGTGATGAGCGTCTGCACGTCCCAGATCGAGTTGAGCACCTCGCCGGTGGCGATCGGCGTCGTCGTGTGCTGACGGATCAGCCGGAACGCCTCCTGGTTCTCGGCCGGCGTCGGATCCTCCATCCAGAACAGGCGCAACTCCTCGACGCTCTTGCCGAACCGGGCGGCCTCGATCGGGGTGAGCCGGTGGTGCACGTCGTGCAGCAGGTGAATACCGAAGCCGAACTTCTCGCGCACCCGGGCCAAGTACGACGGGGCGAAATCGAGATAGGCCTCGGTGCTCCACACCTGCTCGTCCGGCCGATCGGTGGCGGCCGGCTCGTAGAACGCGCCTTTGCGCACGCCGTAGCTTCCGCTCAGCCCCGGCACGGCCGCTTGGGCCCGGATGGCTTGAAAACCCATTTCCCGGTACGCCGCCACGTCGTCGAGCAGCGACTCGACATCACTGCCGCTGGCGTGGCAATAGACCAGCACACCGTCCCGCGAGCGCCCCCCGAGCAACTGATAAACCGGCAGCCCGGCCACCTTGCCCTTGATGTCCCACAACGCGACGTCCACGGCGGCGATCGCCGTCATGGTGACCGGCCCCCGCCGCCAGTAGGCGCCCTTGTACAGGTACTGCCAGGTGTCCTCGATGCGCGCCGGATCACGCCCGATGAGCAGCGGCGCCAGGTGCTCCTCGAGATAGGCGGCAACGGCCAGCTCCCGCCCGTTGAGGGTCGCGTCACCCAGCCCCGTCACCCCGTCGGACGTGGTGATTCGAAGCGTCACGAAATTACGCCCCGGCGACGTGACCAGAACCTCGACGCGATCGATCGTTGCCATCGCATCGCCCCCTCGAGCACCTTGTCCGGCAACTCGTATACAAGGTGCCCCAGTGCGGAATGTCAACGCCCTGTGCTTGCGCCCGTGGCAGGCAGAAATCGCCAGACCCTCTTTGCGACGCCGCGACGCAAGGTGCTCACCATGGAGCTCGGGCCCGGCGCGCCTCTGAGCGAGAACGAACTGGCCGCAGCTCTGGGCGCCTCCGCACTCCCGTACGCGAAAGTCTGATCCTGCTGGCCGAAGAGGGCCTGGTGCAGGTCTTCCCCAAGGTCGGCTCCTTCGTCTCCTCAGGCCAGGAAGCCGCCGTCAACGGGAAGCACGACTCCGCTGACGTGGCTGGAGCGGTCGCTCAGCAGGAATGACGCGACTGCGCCGACCTCGGCACCGGTGCCCGCCTTGCGCAATGGGGTCGCGGCTGTGCGAGCTTCTACGCCGCCGGGGACGGCCAGGCGGGTCTGGTCGAGCATGGGGCTTTCGGTGGGGCCGGGGGCGATCGCGTTCACTCGGATGCCCCGGGGGCCGAAGTCGTGGGCGGCTGTGCGGGTCAGGCCGATGACGGCGTGCTTTGTTGCCTGGTAGGCACCCATTCCGGAGCTGCCGCGCAGGCCACCGATGCTGCTCATGTTGACGATGGAACCTTGAATCATCGCGCGGGCCTCCTCGCGCAGACAGAGCCAGACGCCTTTCACATTGACGGTCATGATGCGGTCGAACTCTTGCTCGGAGAGCTCGTCGAGGCGTCCGCTCTGGGTGGTGGCCGCGTTGTTGAACGCGCCGTCGAGGCGGCCGAACCGTTCGACCGTGGCGGCGACGAAGCGGGCCACGTCGGCCGCCTTCGCGACGTCGCCGGTCGTGTACGCGACCTCGTGACCGGCCAGTTCCTCGGCGAGCTCGGCCAGCGGGCGCTCGGAGCGGGCGACCAGCATCAGCGCGGCGCCGTCGGCGGCCAGGAGGCGTGCCGTGTCGGCGCCGATTCCGGCGCTCGCGCCGACGATGAGGACCACCTTGCCGGTCAGTGCCGTGTTGCCTGTCAGTGCCGTCATGCTTGAGAATACTGTCATACAGTCATACAATCTTGCCATGCCCGATCAGGACGAGGTGTCGCTGGCCACGGCGCAGCCGGAGGGGTTCGACCGGCTGTTGCGCGGGGCCGTCGACGTTCATGTGCACGGGCGGCCCGACCTCTCCCCCGGCCTTCCCCACCGGGGCGACGACCTCGAGGTGGCCCGGCTGGCGCACGCGTACGGCATGGCGGGCTGGGTGCTCAAGTCGCACCTGTGGGCGACCACCGACCGGGCGCGCTCGGTTCAGGAACGCATGGCCGGCACCGGGTTCGCGGTGCACGGCAGCATCACGCTCAACCCGCCCGTGGGTGGTCTCGAGCCCGCCGTCGTCGAGCTGGCCGCCGCGCACGGGGCACGCGTCGTCTTTCTGCCGACCTGGGGCAGCGCCGCCGATGTGGGACGCGGGGGCTACATCTCCACCCTGCTCGGGCGCATCGCGCCGTCGTTCGGCGAGTATGCCGGCCGCACCGCGATCAGTCTGTGCGAAGCCGACGGGCGGTTGACCGGGCGGGCCCGGGCCGTCATCGACGCCTGCCGGGGGCTCGGCGTTGCTCTGGCCACCGGGCACGCCTCGGTCGGTGAGAGCCGGGCCGTCGCCGCCTATTGCGCCGGCATCGGGCAGCGACTGCTGATCACCCATCCGCTGCACTACACGACCGATCCCCTCATGTTGCGGGAACTCGCCGACACCGGGGCCTACCTTGAGTTCTGCAACGCTCCCCTGGTGCATCCGGACGCGCACCTGACCGTGCGTGACGTGCACGAGGCGCTGACCGCGGTCGGGCCGGAGCGGGCGGTCCTCACCACCGACGTCTTCTCGCGCTGGGTGCCGCCCGAGCCGGAGTGCCTGCGGATGTTCGTCGAGCAGCTCGCCTATCTCGGCTGGGCCGACGACCAGATCGCCACCATGGTTTCCACCAACCCGCGAACGTTTCTGGGAGAGCCCGCTTGAGAATCGACGACGTCGACCCCGCGACCATGACCGGCGAGCAGCGGGCTCTGTACGACATCTACACCTCCGGCAAGCGCGTCGCGCCGGACAGCCCGTTCACCCTCGTCGGCGCGGACGGGCGGCTGCTCGGCCCGCCGGCGATCTGGATAATCAATCCGGTCTTCGGTCGGCCGCTGCAGCAGATCGGCAGCGCGGTCCGGTACGGATCGCAGATTCCGGCCCGGGCGCGAGAGATCGCGATTCTGCTCGTCGGGCATCACCACAAGAGCGCCTTCGAGCTGTACGCCCATGAGCGTGCGGGCGCCGCAGCCGGGCTCAGCGAGGCCGACCTGGCGGCTCTGGCCGACTGCCGGGAGCCTGTCGGACTGTCCGACATCGAGTCCGTCGTCTTCCGGACCACTGTCCGCATCCTCGACGCCGGAACCGTGACCGATGCCGAATTCCGCGAAGCCACCGAACTGCTGGGCGAGCCCGGACTGCTCGAGCTGACCACCATCGTCGGCTACTACAACATGGTCGCCTGGCAGCTGGCAGTCTTCGACGTCCAGCCACCGGCAGGCGTCCAGCCGCCGGCGAGCGACGTGCGGCCGCCGGCATGAACTGGTCGATCCAGATTCTCGAGTACGGCTACGTCGACCGCTTCCCGGCCAGCAACCTGTTCGCGGCCCAGCCCAACGCGGGCCACCGCCGCATGCCGTACTGCTTCGGGCTTGTCCGATCGTCGGACAGGTGCATCCTGGTCGACACCGGCTTCTTCGACGCGGCGGTCCACGAACGGCTCACCCGTAAGTACGGCGAGACCCGGTGGGCCCACCCGGTCGACGTGCTGGCGCGCGTCGGCGTCGCGCCCGAGCAGGTGGACACGATCCTGTTGACGCACAATCACTTCGACCACGCCGGTTGCGTCGGCGCCTTCCCGGCGGCACACGTCTACATCCAGCGCCGGGAGATCGATTCCTATGTGGCCGCAGCCGAGCGCGCGCACCGCTTCGAGTTCCTGACCCGGTCGTGCCAGGCCGGCCTGCCCGAGCACCTGGCCGGTCGCAGGGCGACACTCGTCGACGGATTCGCCGAGATCGCGCCCGGCGTCGAGGTGCGCCCGGCCCACGACACCCACACCGCGGGCTCCCAGGTTGTCGCCGTCACCAACGACTCGGACGGCGCCTGGGTCTTCGCCGGCGACAACGTCTACAGCTACGAAAACCTGGAGGGACTGCACGGTGACGGCGTCTACGCCCCGATCGCGATGACGACCGGCAGCGCCACCACCTGGCTCACCTTCGCCGACGAGATGCTGGCGGGTGTCGGCCACGACACCCGCCGCATCCTGCCTTTCCACGAGGCCGCCGTCTGGGACCGTTTCCCGTCCACGACGTTCGACGACGGCCTGCACGTGGCAGAGATCAGAAGGCGACCTTGACTCCCGCCGCCTTGCAGGCGGCGGTGAGGTCCTTGCCCGACTTCTCGTAGGCCGGGTTGTCGGACGCCGTCACCGGGTCGGCCGCGCTCGACGCCTCAGTGGACTTGGCCGCGAAGTCCTTGACGGCCGTGCCCACCGCGCTGTCGCTGGTCCCCGCCACCTTGGTCAGCTCGTCACCGAGTCCGGCGAGAATCTTCTTCACCTCGGCGGTGGGCATTTCGCCCTGGCTCTCCTTCATGACGTTGATGAGTTCGGTCTTCATGGCCTTGCCGGCCTTCTCGGCGTCCTCGCAGAGCTTCTTGTCGCTCGCGGTGGGGGCGCCCGCGGGTTCGGCCGCAGCGGTGGTCGCGGCCGCAGTAGCCGTCGCCGCGGGAGCGGACGTGGCGGGGGTGTCGTCGCCGCCACAGGCGGTCAGGGCCATCAGGGAAACGCCGATCAGGACGGCGGGAAGTACTCGCATTCGGATCACGGGCCGAGACAGTAATCTGAACCGCACGACAGGATCAACCCGGTCGGTACGGGGCGGACAGGACCCGCGCCGGGCCGTAGACTCCCGACCTCGTGAGACCTCCAGCCCGTACCGCACAGCTCGTTGCCCTCGCCGCCACGGCGCTCCTTCTCGGCGCCTGCCAGGGCAAGGAAGCTGCCGAGACCCCGAAGGTGGCCGAAAGCCCGAAGGCGGCCGAGGCGGCCCGGGTCGGCGCCGCGGCCAGCGGCTGCACGCTGCCTGTCACGTTCGGTCTGGCCGAGGACTGGAAGCCCAAGGCGGTGACGATCGCCGGCGACGAGCTGCTGGCCGAACTCGCGCAGCGGGGCCCCATGACGATGGCGTGCGAGATCGACGCCAAGCCGGCCGGCCTGATCGGCTTCCTCCGGGTCTGGACCGGGAAGAGCGGTGACCCTCGGGCGAACCTGACCGCCTTCATCGGCCCGGAAGCGCTGAAGCCGGTCTTCACCGAGCTGCAGATCGGTGGCCGGCCCGCCGTCGAGGTCGCCTACGAGAAGAAGAGCCAGCTCGACGACGCGATCGAGCCGGAGCAGGCGTTCGTCGTCGAGACCGGTCAGGGGCTCCTCGCGGTCTCGGTGGACAGCTTCGACAGCGGTGAGCACAAGGACATGCTCCCCGCCTACGAACTGGCGAAGAGCAGCCTCCAGGTGACGGGCTGAGCCGAGCCGGATCAGCGGCGGGTACGCAGTCCGAACCGGGCCAGGACGCGGGTGGCCACGGCGTAGGCCAGATGGCCGGCCGGCCACTGGGTCACGTTGTGACCGGACGGGTCGTGGTAGTAGTTGTGGCAGCCCGAGTTCATCGCGGACGCGCTGGTCGCCAGCCGGCGGTCGACCCATTCGACGAACCGGCGCGTCGCGTTCGGCGAGGTGTCGACGCTGCCGTGGCGGGCTCGTTCCATCCGGCGTACGGCGCCGACCATGACCTCCGCCTGCCGCTCGAGCTGGGCGATGACCGAGACGCCGCCGTTGGTGTTGGGCCCGTACAGAATGAAGAAGTTCGGGAAGCCGGGCACCGTGATGCCCAGGAAGGCGCTGGCCCGTTCGCGCCAGACGTCGTGAATGCTCCGGCCGTCGCGGCCCTTGACGTCCAGACCGGCGAGGAACTTCGTCGGCTGGAACCCGGTGCTCAGGATCAGCACGTCGATGTCGCGCGTGGTCCCGGTGGCGTCGACGACCGCGGTCGGCGTCACCCGGGTCACCGCATGGGGCACCAGCTCGACGTTGTCGCGGTTGAGGGCGGGATAGAACGTCGACGACAGCACCGGGCGCTTGCAACCCCACGGATAGCCGGGTGTGACGGCTGCCCGCGTCCGCGGATCCGCGATGGCGCCCGCGATGAAGCGCTCGCACACCTCGCGCATCCGGCGCTGGCGGCGGGATCCGACGTCGTACCCCTTGAACCGCTTGTTGCCCTGGTGGAAGATCCGGGCCCGGTGCAGGCGCTGAACCAGCGGCACGTTGCGGAACGTCCACCGCTCGCGCTCGGTGTACTCGCGCTCGTTCTTGGGCTCGATCCAGCCCGGTTCGCGCTGGAAGACGTGCACCCGCCCGGCGACGGGCGCGATCGACGGGATGATCTGCACGGCGGTCGAGCCCGTGCCGACCACGGCCACGGACTTGCCGGTGAGGTCGTGCTCCTCCCAGCGCGACGTGTGGAAGCACGGGCCCGCGAACGTCTCGAGGCCGGGCCATTCCGGGTAGCGCGGCACGCTGAGCAGGCCCAGCGCCGAGATGACGACGTCGAACTCGTGGCTGTCGCCGTCGGCGGTCGAGAGCGTGTAGGTCGACGTCGACTCCTCCCACACGAGGTCGGTGACCCGCGTGTTGAGCCGCAGATGCGGGGTCAGACCGAAGCGTTCGACGACGTGCTCGGCGTACGCCAGAAGCTCGGGCTGGGTCGCGTGGGTGCGTTTCCAGTCGTACCTCAGGAAGGAGAACGAGTAGGCGTGCGAGTGCACGTCGACCTCGCAGCCCGGGTACCGGTTGTCGTACCAGGTGCCGCCGACGCCGGCCGACTGCTCGAAGACGACGAACTCGGCGGACGTGCTCTTCTTCAGTTTCACCGCGGCCGCGATGCCGCCCAGCCCGGCCCCGATGATCGCTACCCGCACGTCAGTCCGCCTGAGCGGACGGGTAGTCGGCGGCGTTGAACACCCAGCCCTCCATGGCCGAGAAGTCGGCCCGGGGCGGGGAGAAGACGTCGATGAGGTGGTTGGTGCCCGCGCCGATCGCCTCGCTGGTGTGCAGGGACGGCGGCGGGATGACGGTGACCGAGGGTGCCACGACCCGCTGGTGCTCGTCGTCGCGCCAGTTGGCCTTGTTCGTCGTCCACGGCCAGCGGATGTGGTGAAGGTATTCGCCGGCCAGCACGATCGAGCACTGTTCGAAATCGTCGTGCTTGTGGGGCGACATCTTCGACGGGTCGCGCGGGCCCTGCTTGGGGTCGATGAAGTTCACCATGAACGTGGTGCAGCGATAGAGCCGGAACGGCGGGTTCTTCAGCGGCTCCACGTTCAGGTCGTAGGTGCGGACGCGGTAGCCGCCGACCGGCTCCGGCCAGGGCTGGAAGTCCGCGATGTTCTCGTGCCTTTCCGCGTACGAGGCGGCGTTCGCGGCCAGGTCTGCGATGTCGGACGAGCGCGTGGTGAGCAGCCGCAGCACCCGGCCCTGTCCGGTCACGGTGACGGTGCTGTCGCCCGGCGGTACGACAATCATCGTCTTGCCCGAGGCCGTGACGTCACCGACGGAGGCGCTGAGGGTGTCGTCGGCCAGCAGCACCACGTACTCGTCGGGCTGGCCGGTGCGGCTGAACGACACCGTGCCGTCGAGCTCGGAGTAGCCGACCACGAAGTTCTGGCCGCGGGCGTACCAGGTCGAGACGCCGTCGCCCTTCTCGACCGGAGCGAGGTCGCCGAACTGGACGTGCTCGGCGCCGGAGAACCGCTCGGGGGCGGGCGCCGTGGCCGTGCTGGACGGCAGGGTGGAACGTAGATCGCCTTTGTCGAACGCCATGCGGGTTCTCCTTGGTTAAGCGTGGAAGTCGGCCACCGCGGACGTCGCGGCCGACCTGAGCAGGCTGGCGTCGTTGCTGACCATCACGTACGAGTAGCCGCGGTCGGCGGCCTGCCGGGCCTGGGCGGCGGTCTGCACGGCGGTGCCGGCCGGGATGCCGCCCGCCTGTGCGGCGGACAGCAGCCGGTCGACCAGTTTCTGGATCTCGGGGTCCGAGCCGGGGAGGCCGGTGGACAGCCCGAGATCGCCCATGCCGAGGAAGACGCCGTTGAGGCCGGGCACGTCGAGGACCTGCTCGACCTGTTCGAGCACGCCGCGGTCCTCCAGCTGCACGGCCCGCATGACCTCTTCGTCGCCGAAGCGCAGGTATTCCTCGCGAGGCAGCCCACCCCAGCGGCCCGCGCGGGACGTGGTGCCCAGGCCGCGGTCGCCGCCGGGCGGGAACAGCATCTGCCGGACCGCCGCGGACGCCTCTTCGACGGTGGTCACGCGGGGCACGAGGATGCCGTCGACCCCGGAATCGAGCAGCCGCTGGAGGTGGCTGCCGCTGCGGTCGGGCACCCGCACCAGCACCGACAGGCCGGCGCCCTGAGCGACCACCGTCGCCTGGTAGGCGAATTCGAGGGTGAGCGGCGCGTGCTCCTGGTCGATGACGATGTAGTCGAACCCGGCGTCGGCCAGGATCTCGACCGGCTCCAGCGCCGGGATCTTGAGCCAGGTGCCGACCAGGCAGCGGTCGGCCGAGGCCAGCCTACGAGCGAATCCCAACCGCGCCATGATGCTCCTCACGAGGGGTTTTGGGTTTCGGGATCGTATCATCGTCATACGATTTGAAACAACGCTGAGGCCGTCTGGACCGGCTCGGTAAGATGTCGGACAAACACACAAAGGAGGACCGGTGGCAGGAGCCAACGTGTTGCGCGTCGAGCGGGCTCCGGCCCTGATCCGTTCGCAGGTGACCGACAACCTCCGGCAGGCGATCCTGGACCGTCGCCTCGCCCCGGGTCAACGGCTGATCGAACGGGAACTGGTCGAGATGACGGGCGTCTCGCGCACCAGCGTCCGCGAGGCGCTGCGCGAGCTGGCGGCCGAGGGCCTGGTCACCGCCATCCCCAACAAAGGCACGGTGGTCGCCAGCGTCAGCGCCGAGGAGGCGCGTCAGATCTACCAGGTGCGCGAGGCCCTCGAGGCGCTGGCCGGCCGACTCTTCGTGCAGAACGCGAGCCCGAGCCACCTCAAGGCGCTCCGGCGCGCGCTCGAGAAGGTCGAGCGTGCCGCCGACAAGGGTCAGCCCATCCTCGCCGCCAAGGACGCCTTCTACGAGGTGCTCTTCGAGGGCGGCGGCAACGACGCGCTCAAGTCGGTGGCCGGCAGCCTGCACGCGCGGGTGAGCGTGCTGCGCTCGCTGTCGACGTCCGTCCCGGGCCGCCTCGAGCACAGCGTCGAGGAGCTGCAGACGATTGTCGACGCCGCCGAGCGCCGCGACGCCGACGCCGTCTCGGCTCTGTGCGCGCTGCACGTCAAGAACGCCGGCCGGGCCGGCCTGGAGGCGCTGGCCGAGCAGGGCGAAAGCTAGGGCCGACCGGGGTCACACCTTCTCAAGATTGTATGACCGTCGTACGCTGTCCCTGCCCATCGGCAGAGACAGGAGCGGTCCATGAGTGTTGACGAGAGCCGGCTCGAGCGCGGCAACCGGGTACGGCGTGAAGTCCTCGGGGACGCCCACGTCGACCGGTCGATGCTGCGCGCCACCGCGTTCACCCAGGTCGTGCAGGAGTACGTGACGGCCAGCTGCTGGGGTGACGTCTGGTCGCGTCCGGGTCTCGACCGGCGTACGCGGAGCCTGCTGAACCTGGCCATGCTCACCGCGCTGAACCGGCCGCACGAGTTCTCGGTGCATGTGCGGGGCGCGCTGAACAACGGCTGCACCGAGGCCGACATCCAGGAAGTGCTGCTGCAGACGGCCGCCTACTGCGGCGCCCCGGCCGCCCTGGAGGCGTTCCGGCTCGCCGAGCGCGCCATCACCGAGTGGCACGAGGAGAACCAGCCGGCCGGAATCGTCGCCGGATGACCAGGACGGGCGCCCGAGTCATCGCGGACATGTTCGACGGGTACGGCGTCACCCACGTGTTCCTCGTCCCGGCGATTCTGCGGCGCACTCTCGCGGAGCTGGAGCTGCACCACCCGCACATCGAGCGGGTCGTCACCCACGGCGAGAAGGCCGCCGCCTACATGGCCGACGGTTACGCCCGCGTCTCGGGCCGCCCCGGCATCGCAGCTGCTCAGGTGGTCGGTGCGCTCAACCTCGCCGCCGGTCTGCGCGAGCCGTTCCTGGCCGGCTCGCCGGTGATCGCGCTGACCGGCGGCCGCTCCCCCGCGACCAAGTTCCGGCGGGTCTATCAGGAGATCGACGATCTGCCCGCCTTCGACCCGGTCACCAAGCTCAACGCAACCGTCGACGACGCCGGCCGATTGCCCGACATGCTGCGCCAGGCCTTCCGGGTCGCCACCACGGGCGCGCCGGGCCCGGTACACCTGCAGATCCAGGGCAACGAGGGCCAGCTCGACCTGCACGAGACCGATGCCGAACCGCTCGTCGAGCCGACGTTCGGCCGGGTGCCGCCGATCCGGCCGGTGCCCGACGACGAGACCGTCCGACACATTCTGCGGCTGCTGGCCGGAGCGGAACGGCCGGTGATCGTCGCCGGTGGCGGCGTGCGGGCGTCGGGCGCCGGCGCGGAGCTGGTCGCGCTGGCCGAGGCCCTGCGCATCCCGGTCGCGACGTCGGCCAACGGCAAAGACACGATTCCCGGTACGCATTCCTTGTCGCTGGGTGTCGTCGGCAGCTATTCCCGGGAGTCCGCGAACCAGGCGGTCGCTCGGGCCGATCTGGTCTGCTTCATCGGCACCGGCACGGGCGGCATGACGACCCACTTCTGGGCCGTGCCGCCGGAAGGCACCCCGGCGATCCAGATCGACATCGAGCCGTCGCGGCTCGGGCTCAACTATCCGCTGAGGGCTTTCCTCGCCGCCGACGCGAAGGCGGCGCTGACCCGCATGCTCGCGCTGACCCACTCGCGCGAGGAGCGGGAACACGCTCGAGACGAGCAGGAACGCGCGCCTTACGCACAGACGTGGACCCGAGACGAGCAGAAACGCACGCCCCACGGACAGACGTGGACGCCCGAGGAGCAAGAACGCGCTCCCCGCAGGCAGGCGTGGACGGGCCGTGGGCAGGAAGGCACGCTCCGCGGGCAGGCGTGGACGGGCGCGGGGCGGGGGCGGACCGAGGGCGGACCGACACCCTCGGGGCAGCGGGAAGCGTGGCTCGCCGAGGTGGAAGAGCTGCGTGCTGACTGGCGGTCGCGCTACCGCGAGGTGCTGACCAGTGACGCGGTGCCGATCCGGCCGGAACGCATCGCGAGCGAGCTGACCGTCGGGCTGCCCGACAATGCGGTGCTGGTGGCCGACACAGGCCATGCCGGGATGTGGATGGCGCAGTTCCATGACATCACCGCGCCGAGCCAGAGTTATCTGCGCAGCGCCGGCCATCTCGGGTGGGCGTTCTCGGCGGGCGTGGGCGCTCAGCTCGCGGCGCCAGAACGGCCGGTCGTGGTGTTCACCGGGGACGCAGGGCTGTACTACCACCTGGGCGAGATCGAGACCGCGGTACGCCGGAGAGCCAACCTCATCACGGTCGTGAACAACAACCACGGCGGCAACCAGAGCAAGCGGGGCTTCGACCGCGCCTACGGCGGGCAGGGCACCCAGCAGTCGCGCGAGCTGTGGACGTACGAGGAAGTGGACTTCGCCCGCATCGCCGGGGAGATGGGCGCGCTCGGCATCCGCGTCGACAAGCCACGCGATCTGGCGCCGGCGCTCGACCGGGCGCTCTCGGCGGGCCGCCCGGTCGTCATCGACGTGCACACCGACATCGAGGTGGTGGCCCCACTCCCCGTGAGCTCATAACGCGGACCGCACACAACGCTCGTGACGCAGCCGTCCACAACGCTCGTGGCGCGGCTGCACGCAACGCTCGTGGCGCGGCTGCACGCAACGCTCGTGGCGCGGCTGCACGCAACGCTCGTGGCGCGGCTGCACACAGCCGTCAGTTCGTATAGCGGCCGTACAAAGAATCGTCGTAGGCGGCGAAATCCCAGGCGCCGGCGCCGCCGGACGGGCGCACGGTGCTCACGATGGCGGCGCCGCCGTCGACCGAGACGACCTCTCCGGTCATGTAGGCGGCGTCGTCACTGAGCAGGAAGGCGACGACCCCGGCGACGTCCTCGCCCGTGCCGGCGCGGCGCAGCGGTGTGCTGCTCGCCCGGCGGGACATGTCGTCCTTGCCGCCGGCCACGTCGGGCGTCGCGGCGAACAGGTCGGTGGGCACGATGCCGGGGGCCACGGCGTTGACCCGTACGCCGAGCGGCCCCCCATACATGGCCGCGCCCTTGAGAATGCCCAGCACGGCATGCTTGGAGGTCTGGTAGGCCAGCAGGTCGGCGCTGCCGCGCAGGCTGCCGATCGAGCCGGTGATCACGACATTGCCCGGCGAGCCCTGGGCCGCGTACTGGCGGAAGGCGGCCCGCACGCCGAGGAAGACGCCGCGGACGTTGACCGCCATGACCCGGTCGAACTCGTTCACCGACAGCTCGGGCAGCGCGGCGAACGACCCGGGGATGCCGGCGTTGAGGTGGTGCAGGTCGACCCGGCCGAACCGTTCCACGGCGGTTCGGACGTAAGCGGCCACCTCGTCCTCGGCGGAGACGTCAGCCCGCACCCAGTGGCCCTCGGTCGGCAAAGACTCGGCGATCTTGCGGAGCCGCTCCTCGTCGAGATCTACCGCGACGACATGGGCGCCCTCCTCGGCGAGCCGACGGGCCGTAGCTGCCCCGATTCCGCCCGCGGCGCCGGTCACGATGGCTACCTTGCCCGTGAGTCCCCGCATGTTCCTACCTCCGGATCGCCTGTTCACCCTGGTCACGGATTGTATGTCAATCGTACAATGCTGTCACTCACCGAATTAACTTGCGGTTGATGAGCAGGAAATCTCGTCCGGACCTTGACATGTCGCGGGATGGATCACCTACATTCCTCGGTACCGGATATCTGGATGGCCGCCCCGCAATGCGGGACGGTAGGGGAGGGACGCATGACCAGCACCTCTCGGGGCCCGCGGGCCGCGGCCGACGGACTGGAGATCGCCAGCGGCGACCTCCAGGTGGTCGCGCGGGTCGTCCAGTTGCTCCGGCTTCTCGCCGGCCACGACACCATCGACCTGGTGTCGGCGGCCGAGGAACTCGGCGTCGGCAAGTCCACCGCCCACCGCTACCTGGCCTCGATGGAGAACCATGGCCTCCTCCAGCGCCGGGACCGCAATCAGTACGAGTTCGGCGTCCTGCTGGCCGAGCTCGGCACCATGGCCCTGTCCCGGCTGGGGGTCCTCGACCTCGCCGGCCCGGTGATGGAGGACATCTGCGACCGGGTGCGCCTCACGATCGTGCTCAGCGTCTGGAACGGCACCGCCCCGGTGGTGGCCCAGGTGCGCGAGGACACCAGCCGTACGGCGCATGTCTCGATAGCGGTCGGCAGCCAGCTCGGCCCGGACGCGGCGCAGACGATGGTCTTCTGGGCCTTCCGCGACGAGTCCTACTACCGCTTCCGCGAGGGCGCCCCGCCGGTCAACGCCACCGAGGCGCAGCTCGACGAGGTCCGTCGCACCGGCGTCGCGTTCCGCGGCAGCCCGCAGAACGGCATCAGCGCCGTGGCGACCGCCGTACGCGACCAGAACGGCCAGGTCGTGGCGACCCTGGCCGCCGTCGACATCGCCCAGTTCGTACCCGAAGGAACCGACAGCGAGGTCGCACGGGCCCTGCTGTCGGGCGCCGAGACGATCAGCCGGCGGATGGTCAGTCCGCTCGACGCGGACTGACACCCGGTCGGCCCCTCCGATTTCACCGCGCGCGGGAACCGGCGATAGTTCCCGATCCGAGAAGAGGCGATAAATATGCAAACATATAAATTTCTGACGACAATAGCCGCGACCGCCCTCCTGATCTCGGCCTGCGGGGTGGGCGGCGACTCCGGTGGCGGTGGCGCCGACGAGAAGGCGCTGGTCTGGGCCAGCACCGGCGGCCAGTTCCAGGAGGACGAGAAGAACGCCCTCCAGGTGCCGTTCACCACCAAGACCGGCACCAAGTTCACCAACATCAGCCCGGCCGAGCAGGCCCAGATCCGCACGATGGTGGCGTCCGGCAAGACCATCTGGGACCTGGCCAACATGAGCTGGATCTACGCCGGCGCCTACTGCGGCGAGCTGTTCGAGAAGCTGGACAATCCGGCGCTCGACCGCAGCAAGTTCCCGCCGGGCACGACCGGCGACTGCTTCGTGCCGACCTACCGGTACGCGAACATCTTCAGCTACAACGCCGATCTCTACCCGAACGAGAAGCCGACGAAGATCGGCGACTTCTTCGACACCAAGAAGTTCCCGGGCAAGCGCGTCGTCTACGACTACCCGAAGGCGGGCCTGTTCGAGGCCGCGCTCGTCGCCGACGGTGTGGCGCCGGACAAGGTCTACCCGCTCGACCTCGACCGGGCCTTCAAGAAGATCGACACGATCAAGGACTCGCTCGTCTTCGCACCCAGCTACGGCGCGATCCAGCAGATGATGGTCGACAAGCAGGCCAGCATGGTCCTCACGGTCACCGCGCGGACGATCGTCTCGGCCCAGAGCGGCGCCAACCTCGTACCGGTGTGGGACTTCAACACCACCGACATCGGCGCCCTGGTCATCCCGAAGGGCGCGCCCCACAAGGACCTCGCGCAGGAGATGCTGGCCTTCGTCACCGAGCCCGCGCAGTCCATCGCGTACGCGAAGCTGACCGGGACCGCTCCCTCGCGGCCCGAGATCGACCTCAACTCGGTCGGCTACACCGAGGAGCAGAAGAAGTACAACGCCTTCCTCCCCGACCGCGGCCGCACACTCGAGCAGGACAAGCAGTGGTGGATCGAGAACACCGACGCTCTGGTCAAGCGCTGGACCAGCTGGAAGGTCGGTTGATCATGGCAGTCTCGACCGTCGCTCCGGAGGCGCCCCCGACCGGGCGTCCCGGGGCGGCCCCGGCGGGCCGGGTGCGGAGGTCCTCGGGGTGGCTCTCTCTGGCGCCGGCTCTGCTGGCTCTGGTGGTGCTGTTCGTGGTGCCGCTGGCGAGCCTGGTGGTGGACAGCTTCACCGAGCCGGAGACCGGGCTGGGCAACTACGCCTCGCTGTTCACCGACGGCTACACGGTCAAGGTGCTCGGGCGGACGCTGCTGATCGCGCTGATCGTGTCGGTGGCCGGGGTGCTGATGGCCTATCCCTACGCGTACGCGATGACCCTGGTCGGCCCGACGATGCGCGCGGTGCTCGTCACCATCGTGCTCGTGCCGTTCTGGACGAGCATGCTGGCCCGCAACTTCGCCTGGCTCGTGCTGCTGCAGGACGGCGGCCTGGTCCAGAAGATCCTCACCCCGTTCGGGCTGGGCGACGTCCGCCTGCTCGGCACTCCCCTGGCCGTCGGCATCTCGATGACCCAGGTGCTGCTGCCGTTCCTGGTGCTGCCGCTCTACAGCTCGATGTCGCAGATCGACGGCCGGTTGGTCGCGGCCGGTCAGAGCCTGGGCGCACCGCGGGCACGGGCGTTCCGCCGCATCTATCTGCCCCTGTCGACGCCCGGCGTGGTGGCCGGCATGTCGCTGGTCTTCGTGCTGTCGCTGGGTTTCTACGTCACCCCGGCACTGCTCGGCTCGACCCGCAGCGCCATGATCGCCCAGGTCATCAACGTCCGGGCCAAGGAGCTGCTCGACTTCGGCGGGGCCGGCGCGATGGGCATCTTCCTGCTTGTCGTCACCCTGCTCGTGCTCGGCCTGAGCCGGCGGCTGGCCGGGCAGAACGTGGCTGTGGCGGCGGCCGGCGGCCAGCCCACGCGCGCCGGCACGACCGGTGGGCAGGGTTCCTCCGTACGCCCGTGGTTGCGCATCCACACGACGATCGTCGCGGTCATCCTCGTCGCGCCGACCCTGGTCATCTTCCCGATGAGCTTCTCGGCCGCCACCACCTTCCAGTTCCCGCCCGACGAGTGGTCGCTGCGCTGGTACGAGAACCTGTTCACCTCGCCCGAGTGGACCGCCGCGATCCTCAACACCGTCCAGGTCGGCATCTACGTCGCCGTCATCGCGACCGTGCTCGGCACGATGGCCGCGTTCGGCCTGGCGCGGCTGCGCCCCCGCTGGCGCGGCGCGGTCAACGGGTTCCTGCTGTCCCCGATGATCGTCCCGCACATCCTGGTCGCGCTGGTGGTGTTCTCCGCCTTCCTGCGGCTCGGGCTGAACGGCACGCTGATCGGCATCATCCTGGCCCACACCGCGATGGCGTTGCCGTTCGTGGTGATCGCGGTGACCGCGCGGCTGCAGGGCATGGACGTCCGGCTGCCGGCCGTGGCGGCGAGCCTCGGCGCGAGCCCGGTCTCGGCGTTCCGGCGCGTGACGTTGCCGCTCGTGCTGCCCGGCATCCTCTCCGGCGCTGTGCTGGCCTTCGTGTCGTCGCTCGACGAGGTCGTCATCGCCCTGTTCCTGCAGGCGCCGGGCGCGATCACGTTGCCCGTCCAGATGTTCAACAGCATCACCGTCCAGATCGACCCGACCATCTCGGCGGCCTCCAGCCTGATGGTCGTGCTGGTCAGTGTTCCGATCCTGCTGGCGCAGCTCGCCGGGGCTCGTCGCTCGAAGAAGGGGACCCGATGAGTATCCAGAACGCCGCCCGCGGGGCTCGGGTCCAGCTGGTCGACCTGAGCAAGCAGTACGGCTCGGGCCCGCCCGCCGTCGACCACATCGACCTCGACATCCAGCCCGGCGAGTTCCTCACGCTGCTGGGGCCGAGCGGCTCGGGCAAGACGACGACGCTCAACATGGTCGTGGGCTTCACCGAGCCGACATCGGGCCGCATCGAACTCAACGGCAAAGACATTTCCCGTACGCCGGCTCACAAGCGCAACTTCGGCATGGTGTTCCAGAACTACGCGCTCTTCCCGCATCTGACGGTGGCCCAGAACGTCGCCTTCCCGTTGCGCGAGCGCAAGGTGCCGGCGGCCGAGATGGCGAAGCTGGTCGGCGAGGCGCTCGAGCTGGTCGACCTGGGCGGCATGGGCGAGCGCCGCCCGCACGAGCTCTCCGGCGGCCAGCAGCAGCGGGTCGCGCTGGCCCGCGCGGTCGTCTTCTCGCCCAATCTGCTGCTGCTCGACGAGCCGCTGAGCGCGCTCGACCGCAAGCTGCGCCAGTCGTTGCAGCGTGAGATCAAGCGCCTGCACCAGGAATTGGGCCTGACGTTCGTCTTCGTCACGCACGACCAGGACGAGGCGATGACGCTGTCGGACCGGATCGCCATCTTCGACCAGGGCCGGATCGTCGCCGTCGGCACGCCGGGCGAGTTGTATCACCGTCCGACAACCCGGTTCGTGGCGCGGTTCCTGGGCGAGTCCAACGTCTTCGGCGGGCGTTACCGGTCGGCCGACGTGTACGAGTGGCACGACCGCAAATGGACGGTCCCCGAACCGGGCGACGGCAGCGAGCAGCAATCGCTGATCGTGCGGCCCGAGCGCATGCGGATCGCCTCCGACGAGACGTCGGTGCCCGCCGGGAGCAACGTCGCTCCGGCCGCGGTCACCGACGTCTCCTTCTACGGCACGTACTTCCGGATCGAGCTGGCCTTCGGTGACGACTCCGTCGGCTGCGCGGTGCTGCCCGTGGGCACACCGGCGTCGTTCGATCCCGGCACACGGGTGATCGCCCACTGGCGGCCCGAAGACCAGGTCCTGGTGAGCGAGTGAGGAACACTATGAACGTCGACTACGGCTTCACCACCGAATCCGACAACCGGCAGCCCGACGAGCAGGCCGACAGCCTCCTCGTCGGCGCGGTGGATCTGCACCAGCACCCCGGTCCCAGCCCCTTCCCCCGGCGGATGAGCATTCTGGACGCGGCCCGCGACGCCTCGGACGCGGGCTTCCGCGCCATCGTGGCCAAGTCGCACCACCACAGCATGGTCACCGACATCCTCGCGCTGCGCGCGGCCGGACTGGCCGAGCTGTCGACCCAGGTCTACGGCGGCGTCGCGCTCAACCGCACGGTGGGCGGCCTCAACCCGTACGCGGTCGAGCTCGCCCTGCGGATGGGCGGCCGCATGGTGTGGTTCCCGACCCTCTCGTCCAACGCCCACGTGAGGCACCACGAGCACCACGACACCGGATTTCCGACGTCCGAGGTGGAGCTGCGGCCCAACGAGATCATCACGATCCTCGACGAGAAGGGCGCCGTGCTGCCCGAGGTGCGCGACATCCTGTCGGTCATCGCGGCCGAGGACGCCGTGCTCACCTGCGGGCACCTCGGGGTATCCGAGTCGTCGGCGCTGATCGACGCCGCGCTCGAGGCCGGCATCAGCCGCATCGTGGTCAACCACCCCATCTTCGTGGTGGGCGCCTCGGTCGACCAGGCCGTGGCGTGGGCCCGCAAGGGCGTCACCATCGAGCACTGCGTGGTCATGTACTTCGGCCGCGAGGAACGCCGGCGTGACCTCAACGAGCTGCTGACCTTCATCAAGGAGGTCGGCGTCGAGCGGACGGTGCTGTCGTCGGACTCGGGGCAGAAGAACAACCCGCTGCCGGTGACGCTGTTCCGCCGGGCCGTGCGCGGGCTGCTCGACGCGGGCGTCGGCGAGGACGACATCCGGCAGCTCGTCGGCACGAACGCCGGGCGACTGCTTCTGCCATGACCGCGCTGTATCAGGTGACCGTCGTCAAGTACGGCACCCGGGAGACCGTCCGCAGCGACGTCTACCTCAACTACCACCTGTACGGCGAGCCGGACGGCCCGATCGGCATGGACTACTTCTTCTGGGTCGTCCGCAACGCCGACCGCACGATCGTGGTGGATACCGGCTTCTCGGCCACGGGTGGTGCGAATCGGAAGCGCACCACGCTGATCGAGCCGGTGGCCGCGTTCGACAGCCTGGGTGTCGACCGGACCGCCGGACCGCCGGTCGTGGTCACCCACGCGCATTACGACCATATCGGCAACCTCGGTCTGTTCCCGGACTCTCCGCTGCACATCGCCGAGGCCGAGTACGAGTTCTGGACCGGTCCCTACGCGACACGCACCCTCGTGCACCACTCGGTCGAGGACGACGAGATCGACCACCTGCGCCGGGCTTCGCGCGAGGGACGGCTGCGGACCTTCGAGAACTCGGTCGAGCTCGCGCCCGGCATCCGCGTGCTGCGGATCGGCGGCCACACACCGGGCCAGAGCGTGGTCAGCGTGGACACCACGGACGGCGTCGTGCTGCTCGCGTCGGACGCGGTGCACTACTACGAGGAGTACGAGCGGAACATGCCGTTCACCCAGGTCGCGAACCTCATCGACATGTACGACGGGTTCGAGCGTCTGCGAGCCATGCGACCGGATCATCTCGTCGCCGGGCACGACCCGGACACGCTCGCCCGCTTCACCCCGGCCGGCACCGGCACGCTGGCCGGGCTGGCCGCCACCATCGGAGAGGAATGCTGATGCGGATCGGCTTCGTGGGCCTGGGCAACATGGGCGGGCGGATGGCCGCCTGCGTCGTGCGCGCCGGCCAGGACGTGCTGGGTTACGACGTACGGGAAGAGAACGTGACCGCTGCCGGGGCCAAACCGGCGGCCTCGATCGGCGCGGTGGTCGACGGCAGCGACATCGTGCTGCTCTCGCTGCCGGACAGCAAGGTGGTAGAGGCCGTGGTCCTCTCCGATGGCGGTGTGCTCGCGCATGCCCGTCCCGGCCTGATCGTGGTCGACCTCTCCACCGCGGCGCCCGATTCGACCACCCGGATCCACGGGCTGCTCGCCTCGCGCGACGCGGCCTATCTCGACGCGGGCATCTCAGGTGGAGCCGCCGCGGCCGAGAAGGGGGCGCTGACGCTCATGGTGGGCGGCGAGGCCGACGTGCTCGAGCGGGCGCGTCCCGTCCTGGATCTGTTCTCCGCCAACATCTTCCTGTGCGGCCCGAGCGGGGCGGGGCACACGGTGAAGCTGCTCAACAACTTTCTCAACGCGACCGCTCTTGCGGCCACGGCCGAGGTGATGGTGGCCGCCCGCAAGGCCGACCTGGACCTGGCGACCGTCCTCGCGGTGCTGAACGCGAGCTCCGGCGTCAACTTCGCCACCCTCAACCGCTTCCCGAAGATCATCCAGGGCGACTACCTCAAGGGCGGGCTCACCAACACGCTGATGCTCAAGGACGTGAACCTCTACGTCGAACTGGCGGCGCGATTGGGCGTGGTCAGCCCGAACTCGGCCGGTCCCCTGGCCAGTTTCGGCCTGGCCCGCGCTCTCGGCTACGCCGACGAGATCAGCAACACGGTCGTCGACGCCCTCGGCGACCTGTCCGGCGGCGTCCGGTTGCACGAGAGCTCCACTTCCCGGGGGGACGTATGAGGATTGTCCGACAGTCGGACCGTGGACCGGCCGAGCAACGCATCACCGTGACCGGGCAGGTCTGGTTCGAGCCGGTGCTCCCCGTGACCGACGGCACGACGATCGCCAACGTCAGTTTCGCGCCCGGCGCCCGCACGTTCTGGCACAGCCACGAGGGCGGTCAGGTGCTGCAGATCGTCTCCGGACGCGGGCTGATCTGCCCCGACGGCGAGCAGCCGTCGGAGATCCGGGCCGGCGACGTCGTCTGGATCCCGGCCGGCGAGCGGCACTGGCACGGCGCGACGGCCGACTCACCCATGACCCACCTCGCCATCTCGCTCGGCACGACGCACTGGGCGGAGGAGGTGGTATGACGATCGCCTTCATCGGGCTCGGCAACATGGGTGGGCCGATGTCGTCCCTCCTCGTACGGGCCGGCCATGCCGTTCAGGGGTATGACGTGGCCGCGGAGGCCCGGCAGGCGCTCACTGCCGCCGGCGGCACGGCTGCGGAGACGCTGACCGAGGCGGTGAAGGGGGCCGAGGTCGTCATCCTGATGCTGCCCAACTCCGACATCGTCGAGTCGACCGTCCACGAGGCCGTGTTCGCGGCGGGCACCACCGTGATCGACATGAGCTCGTCGGAGCCGCTGCGCACGCGCGCGCTCGCGCTCTCGTTGGAGGAGCAGGGCGTCACACTGCTCGATGCGCCCGTCTCCGGCGGCGTCGCCCGGGCCCGTACAGGAAAACTCACCATCATGACCGGGGGCCCGCGCGCCGATCTGGAACGGGTCGAACCGATCCTCGCCTGCCTGGGCACGACGACCCGGGCCGGCGAGGTCGGCGCCGGTCACGCCGTCAAGGCGCTGAACAACCTGATGTCGGCCACCCACCTGCTGGTCACCAGCGAGGCGATCCTGGCCGGCGAGAGATTCGGCCTGGACCCGGCCACGATGTTGTCGATCTTCAACAGCTCCAGCGGCCGCAGCGGCTCGACCGAGAACAAGTGGCCCAACTTCATCCTGCCCGGGACGTACGACTCCGGCTTCGGCCTGCGGCTGATGCTCAAGGACATGCGCATCGCCGTCGGGCTGGCCGCGCAGGTCGGCACGCCCGACCCGCTCGGGGAAGCCGCCGCCGGCCTCTGGGCGCGGGCCGCCGAAGCCCTGGACGCCGGCGCCGACCACACCGAGATCGTCAACTGGCTGCGAAAGGACTGACCCGCGATGGAGCTCACCACACGACAGCAGGAGATCAAGGACGAGTTCGTTCGCGTACGCGGAGCCTGGAGCGACACCTGGGAAGGCGTGCTCCGCCTCGACCCCGAATTCCTGCGCGCCTACCTCAACTTCTCCGCCGTGCCGTGGCGCTCGGGCGTGCTCGATCCGAAGGTGAAGGAGTTCATCTACATTGCGATCGATGCGAACGCCACCCACATGTACCTGCCGGGCGTCCGCCAGCACATCAAGGCCGCCCTGGCCCTCGGCGCCACCCCGCAGGAAATCATGGAGGTGCTGGAGCTCTCGGCGACCCTGGGCATCCATGCCATGAACATCGGCGTGCCGATCCTGGTCGAGGTGCTGGCGGAGAAGGGATTGCGGAACGGCCCGGCGCCGCTCGACGACCGGCAGGAACAGCTCAAGGCCGACTTCACGAAGGCGCGGGGCTACTGGCACACCTTCTGGGACGAGATGCTGGAACTCGACCCGGACATGTTCGAGGCCTACACCGAGTTCTCCTCGGTGCCGTGGCGGACGGGCACGCTCGAGCCGAAGGTCAAGGAGTTCGTCTACATCGCGTTCGACACGGCGGCCACCCACCTGTACGTCAAGGGGCTCAAGCTGCACATCGAGAACGCGATCGGTTACGGCGCCACCCCGCGCGAGATCCTGGAGGTCATGGAGATCGCGTCGGTGCTGGGCATCCACGGGGTGACGGCCGCCGCGCCGATCCTGCTCGAAGAGATGGAAGCCGCTCAGCGGGCCACGTAACCGCCGTCCACGCTGAGGATCGTGCCGGTGATGCCGGCCGACTCGGGCGCGGCCAGGAACACGATCGCCCGGGCCACCTCGTCGGGCGTCGACATGCGGCCGATGGGGTGGTTGCTCAAGGTGACGGCGAGGCTGGCCGCCGGGTCGGGGTCGGCCGCGCGAGCCTCGTCCATGAAGCCGGTGTCGACCGCGCCGGGGGCGACGGCGTTGACCCGTACGCCCCGGGCCGCCCATTCGACGGCGAGCTGCCGGGTCAGCTGCACGATCGCGCCCTTGGTCATCGCGTACGCGACCTGGTTGGGCACGCCGATCAGGCCGGAGATGGACGCGGTGTTGACGATGCAGCCGCGGGTCTCGGCGAGGCGGGGCAGCGCGGCCCGGGCGAAGCGAAAGGCCGGGCGCACGTTGGTGGCGATCAGGCCGTCGAAGTCTTCGTCCGAGGTGTCCAGGACGGGCCGCCGCAGGAACCGGGCGGCGTTGTTGACCAGCAGGTCGAGCTGCCCGAATTCGGCCACCGCCCGGTCGATCGTCGCCCGGGGGGTGTCGTCGGCGGTCACGTCGGCCACCAGGGGCACCACCTGGTCCGTGTCGGCCAGGTCCTTGACCTCGGGCGCGATGTCCAGGGCAAGCACCCGATAGCCCGCCGCCCGCAGCTCAACCACCACGCTGCGTCCGATTCCCCGCGCTGCCCCGGTGACCACCGCGCTCAGCTGCATGTCGACCCCCTCGCTGATTGTATGATTGTCATACATTAACCCACGAGGGTGCCGGCCGACAGGTAGCAGGCGTTCCAAGAAAGTCGAGCGGCTGCCTTGACCGCCGGACCGGCGAGCCCCCGTCAGGCCGGGACGTCTACCAGCACCCTGCCGACCGTGCCCTGCTCGGCCGCCCGATGCGCGTCGGCCGTACGGTCGAGCGGGAAACGGACCAGCGGCAACCCGCGCTCCTCGCCGACCGGCATCGCCCCCAGTCGGTCGGGTTGACCCCGGACACCGCGATCCGGACGCGGACCTCTCCGTTCCGGGCTCGGGCACATCCCGGTCGAGCAGCTGCAGAACCTCGGGGCCACCGTTGTCGCGGTAGATGATCGCCTTCATGCCCCGACTCCTCCCCTACCGGAGGAAGGCTGCCACGGCGCCGGCCGGTGCCCGGCGACCTGTCAGGCGGCGGCCTCGCGAAGGGCGGCCACGGCCGCGTGGGGATCCGGCACGGTGACGGTGACCGTTCGCCCGCTGCTCAGGGTCAGGCGCAGCGTGGGGCCGGAGCGGACTGTGTAGCAGGTGCGGCTCGGGGTCCACCAGAAGCCCCAGGCCACGTGCAGCGGCGGGAGGTCGATGACCTCGGCCCGATCGATCCGGTCGAGACGGTACGTCCGGCGTGGCCAGCCGAGCAGGCCGAAGCGGACGGAGACGCCGTTCGGGCCGGCTGCCGTGCGGATGCTGGCCGCCGTCAGCACGTTGACCAGGACGACGACGGCGATGAACAGCACGGGCACGGTGTACGAGCCGTTTCCGAGGATCGGCAGGGGCACCGCCACGGCCGCGCCGATCAGGACGAACGGCCAGTTCGTGGCCTGTCCGGTGTAGATGGTGTGCCGGCTCGGACCGGGGAATGCGGCTGCCGTCATGAGATTCGTCCTTCCGGTGCTGTGGTCGAGCGCTGCGGGGAGAGCCGTGCGTCAGGTCAGCTTCTCGATGAGGCGAATCAGGTCGCGGCGCCCGAGCCCGTGTTCCCGGGCCAGGGCGACCAGGCTCTGCGCGGCCTCGGTGACCGGTGCCGGCTCGGTCACGGCCGAGGCCACCCGCGCGCCCCGGCCACGGCGGAACTCCAGCAGGTTCTCGTCGCGCAACTGCCGATAGGCGGCCAGCACCGTGTTGCGGTCGACCGACAGGGCCTCGGCCAGCTCGGCTGCGGGCGGCAACTGCTCCCCCACCACCAGCTCGCCCGACGCCACGCCCTGACGGACGCAGCCCGCGATCTGGTGCTGCAGCAGCTCCCGCGACGAATGATCAACTGCCCACCTCATGGTGCTAGCATTATCAGCACCATTTTGCCGTCGCCGCAAGCCCCTGAAGGCGACCACTGCTCATTGCCGAGCGACGTCCTGCCAGATCAAGTGCGAAGCGCTTTCCGGGTACGCGGTGACGGCGCCCGGAACGTCGAAGATCCGGGTCGGGCGGTCCGCGGCGTCGTAGCCGGGCCAACCGGGGTCGCCGTGGGTGGCGAAGGCGGTCCAGGCCGCCCGCATCTGCTGCGACAGCGCGACGGCCTCGGCGCCGGGATCCTCGCCCAGCAGCGCGGCGGGCTGATTGCCGGTCAGGTTGCCGAACACGAGCGGCACGTCGAGGCCGTGGCAGGCGCCGAGAACGCCGCCCATGCCGGGGGCGGGCCAGGTCAGCTCGTAGACGTGGGCTCGCCCGCCGCCCGCGATGTGCGCGTCGGCCAGGCGTACGGAAGGCATGCGGAAGAGCCAGTCGGACTGCACGAGCTCGTACAGCTGCTCGGGACCGGCCGCCGGGTAGGCGTCGCGGTAGCGCCGGGCGCCGTCGGGCGCGGGCGCGAACAGATCGAGGGCGGTGGCCGCCTCGTCGGCCGTGATCTGACCGAGCCGGCCCGACATGGCGGTAAACAACCGCTGCTCGTCGCGGGTGTGGCCGGCGATGAGGGCGATGTCCCGCGCGTGCCCCTCGGCCAAGGCCTGCCAGGGAGTGACCGGAAGGACGTCGCCGTCCATGACGGGGGCGAACAGAATCGACCGGTACCCGGCCGGGCCCCAGCGCTCGGCCTTCCCGGCGGCACCGGCCATAACAGCGTCGCCCGCGGCAACGAGCATCTCCGGGTCCGCGTCGGCCAGGTCGGCGACGGTCGGGCGCGAACCGAGCTCGGCCGCGCAGGCGACGCCGATGTCGGCAGCCAGCTCGGGCGAGAAGAACGTGCCCGGCACGCTCTGCGCGACGGCGCGGCGGAACAGACCGGCCGCGCGAGGCATGGCCAGCAACGCGGCCACGGAACCGCCGCCCGCGGATTCGCCGAAAACAGTCACCCGTCCCGGGTCACCGCCGAAGCCCGCGATGTTGTCGCGCACCCATTCCAGGGCCGCGACCTGGTCGAGCAGACCACGGTTGTCGGGTGCCCCCGCGAAGTGGGCGAAGCCCTCGGCGCCGAGCCGATAGTTGAAGCTGACGAACACGATCCGGCCCTCGCGGGCGAGCCGGCCGCCGTCGAACTCGGGCCAGCTGGACGCGCCGACCATGTACCCGCCACCGTGAATCCAGACCAGCACGGGAAGCTTGGCCGCCGGATCGGGGGCGGGCGACCAGACGTTGACCGTCAGCCAGTCGTCGCCGGCCCCACCGGACGTGCCCTGGCCGAGCGCGTCGCTCTGCGGCGCCGACGGCCCGAACGACAGCGCCGGCCGGACGCCGTCCCAGCCTTCCACCGGCCTCGGCGCGCCGAACCGCCCAGCACCGACCGGCGGCGCGGCGTACGGAATCCCCCGGAACACCGCGACATCCGACTCCCAGCGCCCGCGGACCGCCCCCGCTGCCACTCGCACGTCCGCCGTCATCGCGCCTCCTCGGTGTGCCTGGTGAAGCAGCCGCATCCTGACCCGGATCCACCACCCCCGCCAGCCAATTACCGCTCCGGTTGCCGCCGTCGACGCGATGTGCTTCTATCACCGTAGGTACGGCCCCTTCCGGATTCCGGACGCGCCTCGAACGCGACAGGAAGGGATGACCATGACCGACGAACAGATCCCCTACAGCGACGTGGTCTCGCCGCGCGGGATTCCGGTCGACCAGCTGGTGTCGGTGCTGCAGAAGGAGATTCGCCGCTCGAACGTCGACAACGCGGTCCTGGCCGCGTACGAGATGATCTCGACCTCGTCCGAGGTGGCGACCCACCTCTGGCAGCGCCTCGCACTGATCGCCGTCGAAGACGTGGGGCTCGGCGAACCCATGGCACCGCTTCTCATCGAGTGCCTGCGGCGGAATTTCGACGCCACCCCGGGCGGGGACACGATGATGGCCGTGCACGCCGTCCGCTACCTCGCCCTGGCCCGCAAGGACAGGACAAGCTCGGAGCACGCCGACCTGGTGGTCACCAAGGTCGAGCGGGGCGAGCTCGTGGTGAACGTTCCGGACTACGCGCTGTGCGTGCACACCAGGGCCGGCCGCCGAATGGGGCGCGGCCTGAGCCAGTGGTGGGCGAACGGCGCGCTGGTCAACGACGAAAGCGGAACGGCCGACCACTCGTACCGCGAGGAGCTGATCGCCCTTCACCGTGAGGGCAGCTGAGGCGCACACGCGAACGCTTCCAGCACCGGCCGGTCGTCTCGAACGGACTGGTCGCGCCGTTCCGAAGCCGGCTCAGCCGGGCGGGGTCGTGCAGACGCACGCCTTGTTGCCGTCCTGATCGGCGATCACCGTGAACGAGGGCGCCTCGCTGTCGTCGACGATGACGCCGCCGGCGGCTACGGCGGCCGCTATGCGCTGGTCGGCCACCTCGGGCGCCACCCAGACGTCGATGTGGAAGCGCTGACGCGGGGTCTCGTGCTCGTCGGTGTCCTGGAACCACAGGATCGGCACGCGGCCGGTGGCGTCGCGGACGTCGTCGCCGATCGTGCCGCGCCCGTGGGCGTCGGTGGTTCCGGTCAGCAGCGCGGCCCAGACCGGCGCGACCGTCGCCGCCTTCGCGGTGTCGAGCGCGAGTTCGATCGTCGTGATCGAGGCCGGATCGGCGGCGGCGCCCTGAGCGGCCGCGATGTCGGTGATCCGGCGGGCCAGGTCGACGTCGCGCTGGGTCACCCACTCGACGATGTGCTCATTGCCTTTGTCGTCCCGGTAGACCGCGTCGTCGCTGATCAGCTTGAGGTCGACGTGACCGTCGCCGATGGTCACCCGCGGGGCGTGGCCGACCGCCTCGCCCGCCTCGGCCACCGCCGCGACGAACTGCGCGCCGGCTCCGAAGCCGCCGACGGTGTAGCGCGCGTGGAGGCCCTGGCCCAGCTTGCGCCAGTCGGCCAGCTCGGCGTCAGTTATCTGCTTTCCGGTAAGCATCTCCATGGGCAGCACCGTAGTCCGCATTCCGGACGATCAGCTTCCGGGTTTCGCGGCGGCAACGACATCATCGTTATGCGCTTCGGCCTCTACGGACTGGACCGCCGAAACCGGCGGACGAAGCTCGCGACCTCATCCAGCACGGCGTCCGAGTTCAGCTCGTTGAACAGTTCGTGGCGGGCCTCGGGATAGGTTCGCTCAACGTAGTCCGGGCCGCGCAGGTGTTCGATGCCGGCGCGGGAGCCGTCGATCGGGACGAGCGGGTCGGCCTCGCCATGGATCCACAGCAGCGGCAACGCGCCCAGCGACGGGCCGTTCGCGATGGTGTCGAGGCCGCGCTCGATCGCCTGCAGGGTGGGGCGTTTGAACGGGCCGTGCCAGACGAGGGGGTCGGCGGCGTACAGCTCGCCCACCGACGGGTCGCGGGACAGCGTGGTGATGTCGAGCGGCACGTCCGGGATCTCGTCGAGGGCCAGCAGCTGAGCCGCGCCCGCCCAGCGGCCGACCAGGGGGCTCGACAGCACCAGGGCGGCCAGGGAATCGCCGTACCGCTGGGCGTAACGGGCAGCGATGAGGCCGCCCATCGATTCCGCCATACCAGCCATCATGCAGTCTCGGATGTCCCTGGGCGCGCGCTCAGAGTTCTGGGTCTTGATTGAGTGCGGATCGGGTACAGCCTGGCGAGGCCCGTCGACCGGCACCCGGACCGCTGCGAGGAGAGAGTCTTGCCTTGGCTGGAATTGAGTCGAGCCATGGACATCGGTGGTGTCGCTCGCCGCATGACGTTCACGGTTGACGGGCAGACGGTGGCACGACTCAGGCGTGGTGCGACGGCCCGCATCGAGGTTCCCGGCGGCTCCCACGTCGTGCGAGCCCGCATGGATTGGCTGCGCAGCGTGCCCCTGGAAGTCCGGGTGGACGAGGCAGCGCCGGTGTCCGTGACGGCCGCCCTGACCGAACACTCGACGACTTTCACCGGCACCTTCCTCCGCCCGGACACCGCCTTGGACATCCGGGCGTCACCGGCGCGAGCGTGACCAACGGCATCCGTTCGTCTGACGCCCTCAGTCCGACTGCACCACCGTGAAGGGCGGCCGCACACCCTCGGTCAGCTCGGCTGCGGCCTCCAGTGCCATCACCGCACGTTGGCGGCTGGTGACGGGTGACCTGGCCGTGGAGTGCAGCGACCCCAGGGCGACCAGGTAGCCGGACCCCACCGCGGCATAACCCGAGATCGTGTGCCCGATCTGATAGTCGTCGCCGACAACGTAGAGGCGACCATGAATGCCGACGAGAAACTGACCGCCCTGTTCCTGGCCGTCCTCGGTCCTGGCGTAACCGCCCGTGGAGAGGCAGCCGCGGACGGCGTCGATGAACGTGGTGGCCATGAACCGGTCGACGTCCCAGGTGTCGGGCTCGCCGACGTCCAGGGAGTAGCGCAGCAGCTGGCCCATCCGATAACTGGTCGTGAAGCCCATCAGGTAGGGCCCCACCTGAAACACCTTGGAATCCGACCGCACCGCGACATGCCACCCGTCGCTTCCCGCCGAGTCCCCGCCGACGGTGACGGTTCGCCCGTCCGTGATCCCGACGATGCACGTCATGAAGCCACTCTCCATGCCCGGCGCGCCCGTGCCAACCGGAGGGTCGCTTGGGTGCGCTCGTTCTACCCTCGTCGAGTGAGTGACGAACACCTGACCTTGCGGGTTGCCGAGGCTACGGAACTGGTGGCGGTTCTGGAGTTCTGGCAGCAAGCGGCCGAGAACGGCAACCGGCCGGTGGATACGGGGGCGGCGGTCGAGGCGTTGGTACGGCGGGATCCGGAGGCGCTGATTCTCGCGGTGGACGACGGTGAGATCGTCGGGACCGTCATCGCCGGCTGGGACGGCTGGCGTTGTCATCTGTACCGGCTGGCGGTCGCGCCCCATCGTCGCCGCGCCGGCATCGGGGGGCGGCTCATCGCCGCGGCTGAGGAACGCTTTCGGAGGCTGGGCGCGACGCGTGTGGACGCGATGGTGCTCGACGCGAACGACGGCGCGCACGGAGCCTGGGCAGCGCACGGCTATCGGCGGCAGGACGAGTGGTCGCGGTGGGTGAAGCCGCTCAAGTGAGGCCGGGACCGCTGGTTTCCAGCACCTGCCTCATCTCCAGGATCCCGCGTTCGACACGTGCTCGGACCGGCTCGGCCAGGGCGTGCGGAAGCACATCGGTCAGCCAGACGATCCGGCTCCGGTCGCCGTGGTCGAAGACCTGGAACGAGGCGTGGTGGTACGTCAACGGCATCCGGTGGCCGCTGGTCACCGTGTAGGCCAGTCTGCGCAGACCGTGGTCGACGGCCAGGATCAGTTCCCGCACCTCGGTGCCGTCGGGCATGGTCAGGATGCGGACGTCGCCCTCGATCCGGGCCTCGGCAACCCGGCCGGGAAGGAGTCGGCGGTGCACCGCCCCGACGTCAGCGATCGCCTCCCAGACGCGTGGCGCGGGCAGATCGACGATCACTTCGACACCAACTGTTGCCATCGCTCGCTCTCTTCGCCGAATAGTGTGTCGCCGTGGACGTCGAAGTTGTCTTCACCAAGTACGGCGGTCAGTTGCACCGGCGTTCCACGATGCGCCGGCTCGGAGTGGACGAGTACGGCACGTGGCTCGGCGCGTCCGCCGGCACGACTGTGCACTCCGGTATTCCGGGGCGGAGTTTCGTCAACGAGCATGTCACTGTGCGGCTCGTGCCGGTCAGCCGATGGTGGACGGCGATCTTCTTCGCCGAGCCCAACACCTGGGACGTCTACTGTGACATCACCACCCCGGCGGAATGGCTCGGTCCGGGCTCGGTCACCCTGGTCGACCTGGATCTCGACCTGCTGCGCAATCGCGACACCGGGCACGTCGATCTGCTGGACGAGGACGAGTTCGCGGCCAACACCCTGACCTACGACTACCCGGCCGATGTGGTGAACCGGGCCCGGAGCACGGCTGATCGCCTCGCTGTCGACGTTGCCGGCAACGCCGAGCCCTTCGGAAGCGCTTGTCTCCGCTGGCTCGACGTTGCCGGCACGTCCGTCAGGCCCGGACCACAGTGAATCCGCCGGGCAGCACCAACGCGCGGGAACCTGAGGCGCGGGAACGGCGAACCCCGGCGGCGTCGTACGTCTCGATGGTCGCCGGGCCGTCGACGGGCACCGTCTGAGGTGTGCGGGCGGCGCTGCGCAGCAACGTCGTCGTGTGGCCGCGGCCGCCGATGACGTAACGCGAAACCAGCGGTTCGAGGATGACTGCGTCCACCACCGCTTCGCCGCCGGTGGCGGTCGCGACCAGGTCGGTCCGGCCGGGCGGCAACTCGCCGGTCAGGGTGATCGGCAGCAACGCCCCGGGCGCCGGTGAGTTGCCCTGCGGGCCGATCTGCCCGTGTCGCACGCTGCCCAGCGACCGGCCCGAAGACGTCCAGCGGGTGACCGCCGCACTGCCGGGTTGCAGGTTGACCACCGGCAGCACCAGTTGGGGTTGGGTGGCCGGCGGCACCGTGAAGCGGGCGGTGGCCCCGGCCGGCATCCGGACGTACTTGTCGCCGCTGTACTGGGATTCCCCCGTCCAGGGCGACGGCGGTGTGACCACGGCAGCGCCGCCGGCCAGCACCGTCGATTCGGCCTCCACAGTGGTCGAACCGACTCGTGCGACGATGCGGCCCTGGCGCGCCAGGTCGAGCACGTCCGGGTGGGCGTCCAGGGCCAGCATGCTGAGCAGGCCGTGGATGGTCGATTCGGCGCCGGCGTTGCGGTTGACCGTGCCGTCGGCCGCGATGCCGTCGACCGTGCGCCCGGTGGCCGGATCGTAGGCGGGCACGCCCGCGGCGTTGGCTCCGAAGTACCAGGCGGCCACGATGCCGGCCACCTGCCGGAAGCCCGCACGGCCGGTCGACGACGCCACCGCGAGCAGCGACTGGATGCGCGAGTCGACCCCGTACGCGATCTGGTTCCTGTCGATCCGGGCGGGCAGGCGGCCGTTGTCGGGGCCACCCGAGGTGAGCAGCCATGGCGTGAATACGGCCGCATCGGTGACCGCGGGGCGTACGAAGCTGTCGTCCCCCAGCACCTGGCCGGCACGAGCCAGGGCGGCCGGCATCTGTGAAGCCCAGGCGTGCCAGTCGGATCGGGACAGCGCCCACGGCAGCACCGCGCCGAACGGCCACCGACGGAACGAGCCGTCCGACATCGCCGCGATGCCCTCGGACAGCTGCCGCAACACGCGCCGAGCGGACGAGGGGCCGCCGGCCGACACGTAGGCGGCCAGGCCGAGCGCCGCCTCGGCGCTGGCGTCGGCGCCGTCGACGACCAGCCAGGCCGGGACTCGTTCGCCGTCGATGATCTGCCACTGGCCGTACCGGGAAAGGTCCAGCGCCCCGATCGCCAGGTCGAGCCGCTCCTCGAGGAACGCCGCGAACGCTCGGTCGGCGGAACGGAAGGCCGCGTACCCCTCCCCCAGCGCCCAGATCGCCCGGGCCAACCAGTACGACGGCCCGCTGTCGGACGGGTCGGGCAGCTCGACCGGCTCCGGGCTCGCGTTGAACGTGCCGTCCGGTTGCATCCACAGCACGAAGTAGCCCGAGGACAACGTCTGGAAGTAGGTCAGGCCGCGCAGCAACTCGTAGGCCGCCGCGCGACTGGACGCGGAACCGGTCTGCTTCCAGTGCCGGATGTAGACGACCGCCGCGCGCGCGATGTCGTCCGAGTTGAAGGCGCCCTGCCCGTAGGTGTCGGTGGCCGCGTCGTACGGCCCGCCACCGATCCGGCGATAGGCGCCGTCCGCGTTCGGCTCGGCATAGGTCCACAGCACACCGATGGGCGAGGCCGGCCGGTACGTGGTGTGGCTCGCCTGCGCGGGCGGCGCCACCGAATCGCGCAGGAAGTCGAGGTGCGCCGTGTTCGTGAGGCGCGTGGACGAGGCCGAACTAGGTGTCGAGCTCAGCAGGGGCGCTGTCAGGGCTAACCCGCTGCCCAGCAACACGGAACGGCGTTTCATGGCTGACTCCTTCGGCGGAGGACGGGAGACGGTCGAGGCGAGCGACGCCGATCTTGCTGTCCGCCATGCCGTAGAAGACGTAGTGGACGCCGTCGACCTGCTCGATGGCGGTGGGGAAGACGACGTTGGGCACGGTTCCCGACTGCTCGTCGGCCGTCTCGGGGACGAAGATCGGTTCGGTCGTGCGGTCGAGGACGTGGCTCGGGTCGGCCGGGTCGAGCAGCATCGCCCCGGCGGCGTACGTGACTCTCTGGTTGGTCGGGTCGAAGCCGGGCGGGATGTAGCCGGTGACCCCGTGGTGGATCAGCAGCCAGCCCTCCGGCACCCGCAGCGGCGGCGGCCCGGCCCCGATCTTCAACGCCTCGTAGCCGAACTCGGGAAGGGCGACGCAGCGGTGGTTGCGCGGCCGGACCAGGGCGTTGATGTCCGCCGCGACCTCGTCGGCGGGCACGTACGAGATCCAGATCCCGGCCCGCTCGTCGGTGATGCCGGCCGGCAGGTGCACGCCCTCGCCGGGCCGGAACCAGCCCAGGTCCCACATCGGGCGGTGGATCATCGCGTAGCTGAGCCGCCCGTCCGGGTCGGGCACCTGCTCGGGGAAGAAAACGGCGTCCTTGTTGGGGAACAGGTTGAGGTCGGTGTCGAGGTCGGGCTGGTACGCGAACTGCACCGGCCCGAGCCGGGTCCAGTGCTCCAGATCCTCGGACACCGCCAGGGCGAGCTTCGGCCCGAGCGGACCGAAGGCCACGTACGTCATGAGGTGCTTGCCGAGGCTGGGCACCCACGTCGTCCGCGGGTCCTCGACGCCGGCGTTGTTGAGGCCGCGCTCCCAGCCCTCGTCGGGTGAGAGCACGATCCCACGGCGTTCGACTCCCACGGGTACGCCGTCCTTCAGCTCCACTTCGGCCAGTCCGACCCGGGACACGTTGCCCGTGGCCACCATTCGCGGCAGCAGAAACAGGCGCCCGTCCGGCGTACGGCCGCTCGCGGGATTGAGAACGCCCTCGGCCTCGAGAGGGTCGCCGGTCTCGGGCGCCATGACGACGCCGAGCCGGGTCAGGGTGTAGGGAACCATGTCAGCCTTTCACGCCGGAGCCGATGTCGGTGGAGATGAACTGCCGCTGGAAGGCCACGAAGAGCGCGACCGCGGGCGCCGCCAGCACGCACGCGCCGGCGAGGATCGCGCCGAACGGGTTCGACGCCCGCGACGACACGTTGCTGATGTAGTTGGCCAGCGAGACGGCCAGGGGCTGCATGTCGGCGTCCTTGGTGACCAGGAACGGCCAGAGGAACTCGTTCCACGGTCCGATGAAGGTCAGCAGGACCGCGGTGAGCAGAGCCGGGCGTACGAGGGGAAGGGCGACCGACCGCAGGATCCGCAGTTCGCTCGCGCCGTCGAGCCGGGCCGCCGCGAAGAGGTCGTCCGGCAGTTGCAGGAAGAACTGCCGGAAGATGAAGACCGCCGTGGTGTTGATGGCGAACGGCAGGATCATGCCGAGGTAGTTGTCGGCCAGCCCGTAGCCGCGCACGATCAGCACGTACAGGGGAATCAGCAGCAGCTGGAACGGGATCACCTGCACCAGCAGCACGAGCGCGAACAGCACGCCCCGCCCGCGCCACTGCAGCCGGGCCAGCGCGTAGCCCGCGACAGTGCCGAACACGACGGTCCCCAGCAGCACGCCGCCGGTGAAGATGCCCGAGTTGACCAGCGAGCCGAGCAGGTCGACCCGCGAGTTGATGTCCTGGTAGTTGTCCAGCGTCAGCCCCGAGGTCGGGAACGCGCCCTTCACGGACGTGTCCGGCGACGACTGCAACGAGCCGATCAGCATGTAGTAGAAGGGGAACAGGAAGATCAGTGCGCCCAGGAACAACAGGAAGTAGCGCACGACGGTCGGCCAGCGCCTCATGAGTCCCGCCCTTCGATGAACCGACGGTTGAGGTACGCGACGACCAGCGTGCCGAGCACCAGGATCACGCCCAGCGCGGCCGCGAAGTCGGGCTCACCCTGCTGGATCCCGCGCTGATACATGATCAGCACCGGCGAGGACGAGGACCCGTTCGGGCCGCCGCCCCCGGTCAGCAGGTAAGGCTCGGTGAACAGGTTGGCCCCGGTGATGAGGGCCAGGATCACCACGAGCGCCGTCGAAGACCGCACCGCCGGCACGGTCACCGACCAGAACTTGTTCCAGCCGTTGGCCCCGTCGACCGAGGCCGACTCGTAGAGCTCGTTGGGCACGTTCTGGAGCGCGGCCAGATAGAGCAGAATGAAGAAGCCGAGCTGCTTCCAGGTCACGAAGAACGCGATGACGGGCATCGCCCAGCCCTCGTTGACGAGCCACGACGGGTCGGGCGCGAGCGGGCCGAGCAGCGAGTTGACCAGGCCGCCCGAGTTGAACAGGAACAGCCACACGCCGACCACGGCGACGCTCGCCGTCACGTACGGGACGTAGAACGAGACCCGCAGGAACGTCCGGGCGTGTACCACCCGGTTGAGCGCTACCGACAGCACGAGCGCGAGACCGGTCGTGAGCGGCACGTTGATGACCAGGAAGATGAGAATGTTCTTGAACGCCTGCCCGACCGCGGGGTCGGTGAGCGCCGCCTTGTAGTTGTCGAGCCCGACGAACGGGTGGTCGACGATGGCGCCGGGCGCGGCGAAGAAGTAGTCGTGGAAGCTCATCCACACCGAGAACCCGAACGGGTAGGCGAAGATGACCGCGAGGTAGACGGCGTAGGGGGCGGCCAGGATCATGCCCACCGGGTGGCGGCCGAGAAGGCCCGCCGCCCGGTTGCGCTTCACGGCCGCGGTTGCGGCCGCCATCAGGAGCCGCTGGCCAGTTGGTCGACCTTCTCGGCGGCGCCGGCGAAGGAGTCGGCCACCGGCTTCTTACCGAAGATCACCGATTCCGAGTACGCGTCCCGGAACGCCTGCCAGATGGCGACGGAGTTGGGCACGTTGGGCACCTCGACCGTGCGCGCGGCCTGGTCGGCGAACGGCTTGTAGTCCGGGTTCTTCGCGAAGTAGTCGGGGAAGGCGGTCTGCAGGTCCTTGCGCAGCGGCATCTGGCCGGTGGCGTCGAGCAGCTTGCCGTCCTGCTCCTGGCTGGTCGCGAACTTCATGACCTCCCAGGCCGTGGCCCGGTTCTGGCAGGCGCTGTACATGGCCACGTTCTTGGCGTCGCTGAACGTCTTGATCTGATCGGCCGGCTTGCCGGTGGAGGTCGGCACCGGGACGGTTCCCCACTTCACCTTGTCGCCGTACACCTTGATCGCCCACGGGCCGACGATCGCCATCGCCGCCTTCTTGTCGGCGAACGAGTCCCCGTTGTACATCTCCTTGGGCGCCAGGCCCTCGTCGTACAGGGTCTTCCAGAAGTTCGCGACGGCCTGGCCCTGCGGGGTGTTGAACTGGGCCTTCTTGTCCTTCACGAGCTGCGTGCCGTCGGTCTCGGCGGCGAACAGCGGGTAGAAGTCGAACCAGGACTGGAAGAACTCACTGCTCGGGGCGGGATAGATGGCGGCCTGGGCGGCCTTCGAAGACTTGATCTTGCGAGCGGCGGTCAGGAACTCGTCGTACGTGGCGAGAGCGGGCTTCTCCGGGTCGATCCCCGCCTTGGCGAAGATGTCCTTGTTGTAGATGATCCGGACCGGGTTGGACTTCCACGGCAGCTGGTAGAACTTGCCGTCCGGCGACTTGTACTGCTCGGCCGTGTCGCCCGTGCGGTCGGCGATGTACTGCGCGCCGCCGTCGAACGAGTCAAGGGCGACCAGGCCGCCCTGCTTCTGGAACTGCGGGACGGCGGCCGGCGCCGTGTTCCAGATCAGGCAGGGCGCGTTGCCGGCCGTGATCGCGGCGCCGATGACCTCTTCCGAGCTCTTGCCGGCCGGGATCTCCTGCGCGGTGATCTTCTGGTCGGCGTGCTGACCGTTCCACGACTCGACCATGGCCTTGCCCCAGGCCAGCTCCTCCTGGTTGTTGGAGAGCCAGATGGTGATCGGGCCGGTGGCGGCGTTGGCCTGGTCGGCGTCCCCACCGCCGCCGCCGTCGCAACCGGCGACGACAGCTAGCGAGAGGGCGAGAAGGGCGGCCGGGAGGGTGCGTTTCATCGTTTCTCCGTTCTTACTGCGGGGGCGGGGGCGCGGTGGACGCCCGGATTACCAGCTGGGCGGCGGGAACGGGTACGTCGTCGACCGTCCCGCCGTCGATCAGATCGAGCAGAGCCTCGGCGGCTTTCCGGCCCCACAGGTACGGGTCGGTGCGCACGCTGGTGAGCGCGGGACTGACATAGCCCGCGAGGTCGGTGTTGTCGAAGCCGGTGACCGACAGCTCGGCCGGCACGGCCCGGCCGCACTCGACGGCGACGGACAGGCCGGCGATGGCCATCAGGTCGTTGGAGTAGACGATCGCCGTGACGTCGCTGTCCAGGAGCCGTCGGGTGGCCGCTGCTCCCCCCGCCGCCGAGAAGTCGGCCTCGACAACCGGCCCGGCGGGCAGGCCGGCCTCGGCCAGGGCGTCCTCGAACGCCCGGCGGCGGCGCGAGCCGTGCAGGAAGTGGGCCGGCCCGGCGACGTGGGCGATGCGGCGGTGCCCCAGGCCGGCGAGGTGTTCCACCGCCGCCGCGATTCCCGGCCGGTCGTCGACCAGCACGGCCGGGAAGCCGCTGGGCACGTCGGGCCGGGCGATCGAGACGGCCGGCATC
The DNA here is from genome assembly GCF_019710575.1 of Paractinoplanes polyasparticus. GTDB lineage: Bacteria > Actinomycetota > Actinomycetes > Mycobacteriales > Micromonosporaceae > Actinoplanes > Actinoplanes polyasparticus. Next base: position 144,340 of record NZ_JAHWFK010000004.1, read on the forward strand.
CCCAGCTCTTCGAGCAGCGCCATCCGCGGGTCGTCGACGCGCAGGTCGAGCAGGAACACCCCGTCGACCCGGCCGGCGCCGGCCAGCCGCCGATAGCCGGCCTCCTCCTCGCTCTCGGGCACGACCTGCAGAACCAGGGCCTGCCCGCGGTCGGAGAGCGTGCGCTCGACGCCGGCGATGAAGGACGGGAAGAACGGGTCGGCGCCGAGCAGTTCGGGTTCGCGGGCGAGAACCAGGCCGACGGCGAACGAGCGGGAGACGGACAGGGCCCGGGCCTTGGTGCTCGGCGTCCAGCCGAGATCCCGCGCCGCGGCCAGGATCCGCTCGCGAGTGTCCTCGGAGACTCCGGGCCGCCCGTTCAGAGCGAACGAGACGGTGCCCTTGGAGACCCCGGCGGCGCGCGCCACGTCGCGGATCGTCGGCCTGTCTGCCCTGGTCATTGCACCTCTTCGGAGTTACTAAACCGGTTTGATCGAAACATAGACCGGTTTCCCGGATCGCACAATCGGAGGCGTCGAACGGACGAACGGCTGTCGTGACATGTCCGAACAGATATCGAGAAGACGGCCTGCTCCCGCCGCCGCCGTCATGCTGAGCGTCGTACCCGGTCATGGGTTACGTTGCGATCATGGCGAAGATCAGCAGGTTGGCCGGACTGGCCGCGGACCTCGCGCTCGGACTGCCGGTGCGGGCCGTGCCGTACGAGATCCGCCGGGACGTCTCCGTGCCGATGCTCGACGGCGTCGCGCTGCTGGCCAACCACTACCGGCCGGTCGGGGTGGACGGGCCGCTGCCGGTGGTGCTGATCCGGGTGCCGTACGGGCGGGACGGCGCGTTCGGGCAGGTGTTCGCGGCGCCGCTCGCCCGCCGCGGTTTCCAGGTGTTCATGCAGGCCACGCGGGGCACGTTCGGGTCGGGCGGGCAGTTCCGGCCGTTCACCACCGAGCGCGACGACGGCCTGGCCACCGTCGACTGGCTGCGCAAGCAGGAGTGGTGCGACGGGCGGATCGCCATGATCGGCGGCAGCTACTTCGGGCACACCCAGTGGGCCGTCGCCCCGTACGCCGACCCGCCCCTGACCTGCGTCGCCCCGCACATCACGTCGGCCAACGTCACCAACCGCCTGTTCTACGAGCAGGGCGTGCCGTCGATCCACACCGCGCTGAGCTGGTCGGCCCAGATCGGCCGCCAGGAGCGCCCGGGGCTGCTCGCCGGGATGCCCGACCCCCGGGTGCGGACGCGGGTGCGCCGGGCGCTGGGCCGGCTGCCCCTGCAGGCGGTCGACGTTCAGGTGGCGGAGGCGCCGGTGCCGTTCTGGCGGGATTTCGTGGCGCACGCCGAACCGGGCGACGACTTCTGGGCGCAGGCCGACCACGACGGAGCCGACCTGAGCCGGATGCCGCCGGTCAGCATGGTCACCGGTTGGTGGGATCTGTTCCTGGGCGGCAACCTGGCCGACTACACGGCTCTGCGCGCGGCCGGGGTGCCGGCCCGGCTCGTCGTCGGGCCGTGGCTGCACGGGGAACCGGGCGAGTTGCGGACGATCGTGCGGACCGACGCGGCCTGGCTCGACCACCACCTGCGCGGCGGTCCGGCGCCGTCGGGCGCGCCGGTGCGCGTCCACCTGCAACGGGCGAACAGGTGGCTCGAGTTCGAGGAGTGGCCGCCGAACGCCGTACGGGAGAAGGTCCTGATTCTGGGCAGCGGCGGCGGCCTGGCCGAAGTGCCTGAGCCCGAGGACCGCGGTGGCCCGAGCCGGTTCACCTACGACCCGGCCCGCCCGACCCCGACCGTGGGCGGCCCGCTGCTGCAGCCGCCGGGCAAGCAGGCCGACAACCGGCTGGTCGAGGCGCGCGACGACGTCCTCGTCTTCACCGGCCCGCTGCTGTCCGAGGATCTCGACATCGTCGGCCCGGTCAGCGCGACCATCCACGTGCGCACGTCCATCCCGTACGCCGATGTCTTCGTCCGCCTCTGCGACGTCGACGAGAAGGGTGTCTCCCGCAACGTCGTGGACGGCATCCGCCGGCTCGACCCGCGCACCCTCGACGCGCCCGGCATCGAGCCCGGCCCCGACGGGGTCCTGGCCGTGCCCGTCGAGCTGTTCCCCACCGCCTACCGCTTCCGCGCCGGGCACCGCCTGCGCGTGCAGGTCAGCGGCGGCGCGTTCCCCCGTTACGCCCGCAACATGGGCACGGACGAGCCGTTCGCCACCGCCACCGCCGGCCGCCCCTGCCATTTCGAGGTTTTCCACGACGCCGCCCGCGCGTCCCAGATCACTCTGCCCGCGCTGGACGGCTGATTCCGGTCGCCGTCCGGCGGTGCGACACTCACCCCCATGGGGTACGTGCTCGACACCGCGGCGCTGGCCGCGGAACAGCGGGTCGAGGCCGTGAACGCGGCGATGCTGTATGCCTCGGCGCCCTGTCACGTGCTGCACGAGGATCCGGCCGGCGCGGTGCACGCGCGCCTCGAGGTGTGGGAGTTCGGCGAGGCCAACATCTTCACGCACCGGTCGTCGGGGATCCGGTTGCTGCGTACGGCGAAGCTGGCCCGGCAGGACGCCATGCCGGTGGTCGCGCTGGCCGTGCAGCAGCGGGGCGACGGGCGGATCGAGCAGGGCGGGCATCAGCGTGTCGTCCCGCCGGGTGAGCTGCTCGCCGTCGATCTGTCGGCGCCGTACGACTATTCGTGGTCGGGCGACGGCGGGGCCGGGGCGCTGCAGATTCCGTACGACCAGCTGGGCCTTCCGCTCGACGTCGTGCGCCGGGCCTCGGCCGAGCTCACCAGGAGCCCGATCTACCGCCTGGTCACCGCGCACATCGCGCAGCTCGGCCACGACCCGGCCGGTATCACGGCGGATCCGGCGGCGGCCGCGGCCACGGCGGCCGCCAGCATCGACCTGGTGCGGGCGCTGCTCGTCTCGGCCGCCCGCTCCCGGCGGCACGCCCGGCCGGTGTTCGCCGAGACGCTGCTGACCCGGATCCGCGCCTTCACCCGGCTGCGCCTGGCCGACCCGGAACTCACGCCCGCGATGATCGCCGCGGCGCACGGCATCTCGCTGCGGCAGCTCTACAAGCTCTGCGCCGACGCCGGCCTCAGCCTCGAGCAGTGGATCATCACCGAGCGCCTGCACCGCGTACGCCAGGAACTCACCCGGCCCGACCGGCGGCACCTGCCGATCGCCGCGATCGCGCTGCGCTGGGGTTTCCGCGATCCCACCCATTTCACCCGCCGGTTCAAGGCCCGGTACGGCGTGACCCCCTCACAATGGCGGCAACGTGCACAGTAGGCCGACAACGCTGCACCGAGGGCCGATGCCCCGGCGCTGATGATCGCTACGGTCGGCCCATGCTGGTTCTCGACACGGGAGCGCTCCCGGCCGCCGACCGCGCCGCGGCCTTCCAGGCGACGGTCAGCGCCAACTGTTCGTCGAGCATGGCCTCGTTCGAGGACCCGGCGGCCATCCGGGCCCGGATGAGCGTGGCCGACTTCGGCGCGGCCAAGGTGTTCACCATCGACGCGTCGGGGACGGTGCTGCGCCGCACACCGAAGATGTCGCGGGCCGAGACCGAGCGGTCCATCGTGCTGGCCCTGCCGATGCGCACCGACAACCACATGACCTGGGGCCGCGAGGAGCGCCTGTTCGGGCCGCGCGACCTGATCCTGGTCGACCTCTCCCAGCCGTACGTCTACGGGTGGAAGGGCAGCGGCGCGTCCTACGCCCTGCACGTGGACGTCGAGCACCTGGGCCTGCCCCGCGATCTGATCCACACGGCGGCCCGGGAGCTGCGGGGCAGCCCGCTGTACGACCTCGTCCGCGACCACGTGGCCCGGGTGACGGCCCAGGCCGATCTGCTGGCGGCAGGCGCCGGAGCAGCCGAACTGGGGGCCGCCTCGGCCGAGCTGATGCGGGCCCTGGTGGTCTCGGCGGCGGACGACGGCCGGCGGCTGCGCGAGGCGATGCACTCGTCGCTGACGGCGCGGGTGCAGGCGTACGTGCGCAACAACCTGCGCGACCCGGAGCTGACGCCGGCCCGGATCGCCGCGGCCAACGCCATCTCGGTCCGGGCGCTCTACAAGATGTACGAGTCGCTGGGCCAGAGCCTGGAGCAGTCCATCATCGAGCAGCGATTGCAGGGGGCCCGCAGCGACCTGACCTCGCCGCGCCGCCGCTACACGTCGATCGCGGCCGTGGCCCGCGCGTGGGGCTTCTCCAACCCGAGCTTCTTCTCCAGCCGTTTCCGCGAGGCGTTCGGGGTCACCCCACGCCAGCTCGTCAGCCGGCCGTGAATGTGCACGCAGGCGTCAGACCTGTGCGCGCTCAGAAAACATCGGCCGTCGCCGAGGTGCGAGGTTCCTTGTCGTGGAGATGCACGGCCGCAACAGTCAACTATCGGTAGTGGAAAGCCTCCTGGGTGAGGCACGCGCGAAGCGGGGCGGGGCGCTGGTCGTCCGCGGCCACGCCGGCATCGGCAAGACCATGCTGCTCGCCGTCGCACGCGACCGGGCGACCGCCTCGGGCATGGTGGTGCTGCAAGCCAACGGCGCCGAGGCCGAGACAGCGCTGCCCTTCGCCGGGCTGCACCAGCTGCTCGCACCCCTGCTGGGCACTCTGTCCCGGCTGACCCCACGCCTGCAGCGCACGCTTCGGGGCGCCTTCGGCCAGGACGACACCCGGCCCGACCTCTTCAGTCTCGGGCTCGCCGTGCTGGAGTTGCTCGGCGAGCACGCGGCCCGCAGTCCCCTGCTCGTCGTGGCCGAGGACGCGCACTGGCTCGACCCCGAGACCTTGGAGGTGCTCGCGTTCGTGGCCCGCCGGCTGACAGTCGAGCCGATCGCCGTCCTGTTCGCCGTGCGGGCTCAGCACACCGATGTGCTGTGCCGGACCGGCCTGCGCGGGTTGCACCTGGCCGAGCTGGGCGACGACGCCGCGCGGCGGATCCTGGACGACCACGCGGCGGAGTTGCCGCCGCGCCTGCGGGACCGGATCCTCGCCGAGGCCGCCGGAAATCCGCTCGCGCTGGTCGAGCTGCCCCGCCTGCTGGCCTCGGAGAGCGGGCAGACCGGCCCCGACAGCGCGCCCGAACTGCTGCCGCTCAACGACCGGCTGGAGTCGGCGTTCACCGACCGGTTCGAGCAGATGCCGGCCGAGACCCGGGCCGTGCTTGCCGTCTTCGCCGCCGACACCGGCTGCCCGCTGCCCACTCTCCTGGCGGTGGCCGCGATCCTGACCCGCACCGAGGTCACCGCCGAGGCGATCCAGCCCGCCATCGACGCCGGCCTGCTGCAGGTGCACGCCCAGCGCCTGCGCTTCCGGCACCCGCTGGTGCGCTCGGCGGTGTACCGGTCGGTGAGCGACATCGCCCGGCTGACCATCCACTCGGTGCTGGCCGGCACGCTCGACGACAACCCGGACCGGCGGGCCTGGCACCGCAGCGCCTCCACGCTCGGGCCCGATGACGAGGTCAGCGCCGAGCTGGAGGCGGCCGCCGGGCGGGCGCTGGAACGCGGGGCGCTCGGCGTCGCGGTCACCGGGCTCGACCGCGCGTCCGAGCTCACCACCGATCCCGTACGGCGGTCGTCGCTGCTGCTGAGCGCGGCCGACCTGGCCTCGCAGCTGCACGACCGGCGGGTGGCGGCCCGGCTCGTCGCGCGGATCGACCCGCGGCCGCGGGACGTGACCGAGCGCGGCCGGTTGGAGGTGGTCCGCGACATGGTGGAGCCGGGCGACGTCCGCGACCTGGCGCGGATCGACGAGCTGTGCGGGCACGCGCTCGACGCGTACGCGGCCGGCGACACCGGGCTGGCCGCGATGCTGTGCTGGCGGGCCGCGTCGCGCTGCTGGTGGGCCTGCCTGCCGCCGGAGGCCGGGGCCCGGGTGATGACCGTCTTCGACAAGCTCGGCCTCGACGACGACGATCCGCGCGCGCTGGCCGTCGCCGCCTACGCCCAGCCCGACGCGCTGGGCCCGGACGTGCTGCGCCGGCTGCCCACGCTGACACCCGACCGCACCGACACCGACGGCCTGCATTTCCTGGGCGGGGCGGCGCTGGTCCTCGGCGACTTCGTCACCGCCTCGTCGATGATGACCACCGTGGCCGCCGGATACCGCGCGCAGGGGCGGGTGGCGCTTCTCGCCCGCACGTTGTCGTCCGCCGGTTTCATCCGGCTGTGGCTGGGGCGGTGGCCGGCCGTGCGGGCCGACACCGAGGAGGCGGAGGCGCTCGCCGAGGAGACCGGCGAGCAGTTCTGGGTGGTGGCCGCCCGGGCCAGCCGGGCGTTGCACGAGGCCATGGCCGGCAACAGCGGCCCGGCCACCCGGCTGGCCGATGCCGTGCTGGCCAGCCCGCTCGTGACCGGGGTGCGGTTCGCGGCCGAGGCCGCCCAGCACGCGCGGGGCGTCGCGGCCAACGCCGAGGGGCGCTACGAGGAGGCACTGGCCATGCTGACCCGCGTCTTCGACCCGGCCGACTCGGTCCACCACCTCGACATGTCGGGCTGGGCGCTGCCGGATCTGGCCGACGCCGCCGTCCGGTCGGGCCGCCGCGGCGAGGTGAGCGGGATCGTCGGACGGGCGCGGGAGCGCGCTGAGCGGTTCCCGTCACCGATGCTGCAGCGCTCTCTCGCGTACGCGGAAGCCGTTCTCGCCCCGGACGAGCAGGCCGGACCGGCGTTCGCGCACGCGTTCGCGCTCGACCACACCGAATGGCCGGTGCACCGGGCGCGGCTCCAGCTCGCGTACGGCACCTGGCTGCGCCGCCGCAAGCGGATCCTCGAATCCCGGCCGTCGCTGCGGGCCGCCCGCGACGGCTTCGACGAGCTGGGCGCGCATGCGTGGGGCCGGCTCGCCCGCGAGGAGCTGCGCGCCTCGGGCGAGGAGAGCACCGGCCGGGCCGTGCGATCCGGGGAACGACTGACCGCCCAGGAGCTGCAGACGGCCCTGCTCGCCGCGGCCGGCCTGAGCAACCGCGAGATCGGCCAGCGGCTGTTCCTGTCGCACCGCACGGTCAGCTCCCACCTCTACCGCATCTATCCCAAGCTCGGCATCAGCGGCCGTTCCCAGCTGCGCGCCGCCCTCGACGCACTTCCCTGACGCAGTCAACATACGGATTTGCCCGCCGCCCGTCCCCGGCAGATTGACCGGCAGATGTTCTGGAAGGAGAACCCATGTCACCCACCCGCCGGACCCTGCTCGCCGGATCGGCCGCAGCCGCCACCCTGGCCGGGCTGCCCGCCGCCGCGGCGCAGGCCAGCCCGTCGTCCCGCCGGAAGAAGCCCACGATCGTCCTCGTGCACGGCGCCTTCGCCGACGCCTCGGGCTGGGAGGGCGTCGCGCGCATCCTGCAGCGCGACGGCTACCGGGTGCTCGCCCCGGCCAACCCGCTGCGCAGCGTCGCCGGTGACGCCGCGTACCTCGGCAGCGTTCTTGCCACGCTCAGCGGCCCGCTCGTGCTCGTCGGCCACTCGTACGGCGGGGTGGTCATCACCAACGCCGCGGTGGGCAACCCGAACGTCAAGGCGCTGGTCTACGTGGCCGCCTTCGCGCCCGACAAGGGCGAGACGGTGCAGGGCCTCCAGCTGAAGTACCCCGGCACCAAGCTGGGCGAGCCCTCGCTCGACTTCCGTCCCTACCCCGGCAGCATCGACGGCTACGTGAAGCCCGAGTTCTTCCGGGAGGTCTTCGCGGCCGATCTGCCCAAGGCCGCCACCGACTTCATGGCGGCCGCGCAACGGCCCGGCGACGTGCACACGCTGGGCGAGCCGTCGGGACCACCGGCGTGGAAGACCATCCCGTCGGCCTATCTGGTGGCCCGCAACGACAATCTCATTCCCGCCGCCGCCCAGCGCTTCATGGCCCGGCGGGCCCGCGCACGCGTCACCGAGGTCGACGCCTCGCACGTCGCGATGATCTCGCAGCCCCGGGTGACCGCCGCCCTCATCAAGGAGATCGCATGAGCACGATCGTTCTCGTCCACGGCCTGTGGGTGACGCCGCGCAGCTGGGAGCACTGGGTTCCGTACTACGAGGCACAGGGACACACCGTGGTCACGCCGGCCTATCCCGGGTTCGAGGTCGAAGTCGAGGCGCTGCGGGCCGATCCGGCGCCGATCGTGGCCGCCACCGTGCCCGAGACCGTCGCGCACCTCGAGAAGGTCATCGCCGGGTTGCCGGAGAAGCCGATCATCATGGGGCACTCGTTCGGCGGCACGCTGACCCAGCTGCTGCTCGACCGGGGGCACGGCGCGGCCGGGGTGGTGATCGACTCGGCGCCACCCGAGGGCGTCCGGGTCAGCCCGCCGTCGCAGATCAAGTCGCTGTTCCCGATCCTCAACAACCCGGCCAAGCGCCACCAGGCGGCCGGATTCACGCCCGAGCAGTGGCACTACGCGTTCACCAACACCCTGTCCGAGGCGGACTCGCGGGCCGCCTACGACCGGTACGCGATTCCCGCTCCGGGCAGCTGGGTCTGGGCGTACGGGCTGCTGGCCAACTTCACGCCGGGCAAGCAGGAGACCTGGGTGAACTTCCACAACGAGGACCGGGCGCCGCTGCTCTTCCTGGCCGGCGGGGCCGACCACATCATGCCGCCGTCGGTGAACAAGTCGAACGCCCAGCACTACAAGGCGGCCGGCACGATCACCGAGTACCACGAGTTCCCCGGCCGCTCGCACTGGACCTGCGCCGAGCCGGGCTGGGAACGGGTGGCCGACCGGGCCCTGGAGTGGGCCCTGACGCACGCGCGCTGATCTCAATCGGGTGAGGAGTCGGGCAGGGCGGGGATCGTGAACCAGATCGACGCGCCCTGCTCGACGTCGTGGTCGAGCCAGATCCGGCCGCCGTGGTATTCGACGATCTTCTTGACGATGGCCAGGCCGATGCCGGTGCCCTCGTACGCGTCGCGCGGGTGCAGGCGCTGGAAGATGACGAACACCTTGTCGGCGAACTCGCGCTCGATGCCGATCCCGTTGTCGCGCACGTTGATCTTCCACTCGTCGCCGTCGCGCTCGGCGGTCACCCGCACCTCGGGCGGCACGTCGGGGCGGCGGAACTTCAGTGAGTTGCCGATCAGGTTGACGAACAGCGTCGTCAGCAGCGGCTCCTCGCCCTCCACGGCCGGCAGGTCGCCCCAGCTGATCCGCGCGTCGTCGCCGGCCCGGGCCTCGAGCTGCGACTTCACCTCGGGCAGCACCTGGTCGAGCTCGACCCGCTTGAAGCCGGCCGTGAGCCGGCCGATGCGGCTGAACGCCAGCAGGTCGTTGATCAGTCGCTGCATCCGCTCGGCGCCGTCGACCGCGAAGCCGATGTACTGGTCGGCGCGTTCGTCGAGCTGACCCCCGTATCGCCGCTGAAGCAGCTGGCAGAAGCTGGCCACCTTGCGCAGCGGCTCCTGCAGGTCGTGCGAGGCGACGTAGGCGAACTGCTCGAGGTCGCGGTTGGAGCGGGTGAGCTCCTCGGCTTTCGCCTCCAGCCGCTCGTTGGCCGATTCCACCTCGGCCCGCGCCTCCCGGACCAGCGTCAGCTCCCGCGCGATCTGCCGGCGCATGCCGTCCACGTCGGCGGCGAGGCTGCGCAGCTCGGGCGAACCGCCGCTGGTGATGGGCCGCTCGTAGTCGCCGCCGGCCACCTGGCGCACCTGCCCGGCGAGCTCGGTGACCGGCCGGGCGACCAGCCGGTTGAGCAGGATGAGCATCAGCGCGCCGACCACGATGACGATGAGGGCGGCGCCGATCTCGAGCACGACCAGCGTGGAACCGGTGCGCCGGGCGGCCGCGGCCGCCTCGTTGCGCAGGTCGAGAATGTCGGCCTGGAGCTGGTCGACGGCGGCGCGCAGGGCGTCGAACTGCTCGGTGCCGATGTTTCCGGTGGAGTCCCCGTCGATGACCGGCTGAGCCACGGTGCGGCGCCAGTCGGCGGCCCGGTCTCGCACGACCTGCAGGCTGGTGGTGATGGCCGCCGTGCCGTCGGACGCGTTCAGCGTCTCGATCCGCGTGAGCAGGTCACGCTCGGTGATCATCCCTTCCTCGTACGGCTGGAGGTTCTCGGCCGACCGGCTGAGCGCGTATCCGCGTACGCCGGTCTCCTGGTCGAGATAGGCCGAGTAGAGCTCCTGGCCGGCGACGCGCATCGGCCCGGTCTTCTCGAGGATCACGTCGAGGTTGTCGTTGCTGTCGACCGCGGTCACGGCGGCCAGCGCACCGATGCCGGCCAGCAGAATCCCGGCCACGGTGAACAGCACCGCCACCCGGCGGCGCAGCGTCCACCCTCGCAGGCGTGCGCGGAACATCGGCTCTCCTCACGACAAAGGCACCGAAGTATGGCGCACGCGTCCGGCGCGGTCATTGTCGGATGGCAAGTTCCGGATACGCCGGACAGCCGGTGCGGAGCGCCTTACCCCGCCGCGTACCGTCCGTCGCTGACGTGCTGACGGATCAGCCCGATCACGGTGGCCGCTGTCCGCTCGAGATAGGTACGCCCGTCCGGCATCCGGACCTCCGGGCTGATGTAGCTGCGCGGGCCGACGTGGGTCGCCGGGTCGAGCCGATGCACGGAGACCTTGCCGTCCCGGACCGCCCGGTTCCACCCGCTCGCGCGCAGCAGCGGCCACCGCGGGGGGAAGATCCGGGCGCCGAGGTGCTCGATCCAGTCGGCCGAACTGGTGATCACGTCGAGGCGCCGGGCGTGGGTGAGGTCGTTGGCGCCGTTGTGGAAGCCGCCGATCGAGATCAACAGCAGCGGGCACCGCAGCTGGGTCCAGAGGCCGTTCACCGCGCCCGTCGCGAGCTGGGCGCCGCCGCTGTAGCTGAGCAGCACGACCGGCACCCCGCTGTCCGGCTGGTAGCCCGCGAGCCGCAGGTGGGCGGCGATCTGCGAGCCGACGGCGCGGTTGTAGTGCGGGCGGTAGCGGCGGTCGGCGGCGATGAAGATCTGCATCACGTTGTGCAGGAACAGCGCCAGCCCGGCCCGCCGCCGCAGCCAGGCCCACACCCGCCGGTCGGCCAGCGGATCAGCCAGCGGCGAGTAGGGCAGCACCTGGCCCAGCACCCGCAGTTCGGGTGCGCCGTCGAGGACGGCCTGGACGAGCCGGCCGCCGTCGCGGGTGTCGCGGAACCGCCGCTTGCCGATGCCGTCCAGGTAGACCAGATAGGCGTCGGGCGGGCGGTCCGCCTGCGCTCCCCGGGCGTACGGCATCCCGGCCGGCAGCGCCGTCGCCTGGGCTCGCCAGCCGGCGGCGTAGGCCAGCAGCTCGTACCGGGCCAGCAGACCCTCCACGAGCAGCACGGCGCCGATCCCGGCGAGCAGCAGCAGCCCCAGCCCGATCATGCGACCACCGCCGGCATCCGGCGCCGGTGCAGGCGTACGACCACACGGCGGATCCCGTCCACGGCCGCAGCGAGTCCGATGCCGGCCACGGCCACGCAGCCGGCGGCCGCCCACCAACCGATTTCGGCGGAGGCGGCCAGCGCTCCGGTGAGGCCCGCCCCCACTCCGAGCAGCAGCAGTCCGTGCAGCGCCGGGCCGAGCAACGGGAACGCCAGGACGGCGGACAGCAGGAGCGGCGCCAGCAGACTCGGAGTCCAGGACAGCGGTGCTCCTACGATCGCGGAGGCGAGGACGGGCCACAGAGCGAATACGGCCCCGTCCACGACGGTGCCGGTGAGCAGCAACCCGACCGCGCCGGCCCGCGACGCCCCGGACCGGCCCGCGACCACGGGCAGCACGCGCCCGGCGGCCTCGGACAGCCCGGCCAGCACCAGCAGCAGAGCGACGCCGGCGGTCATCGCCCGGCCGGCACGATCGTCAGGTAGCGCTCGATCTCGTCGACCGCACGCAGGTAGCCGCCCGCCTCCTGCTGGGCGGCGCGCACGGTCTCCGCAGCCGTCCGGAACCCCGGCTCGTCGAGCAGGCGCCGGGCCAGAGCGCGGACGACGTCCTCGCGGACCTGGTCGTTGGTCAGCGACAGGCCGGCGCCCAGGGCGACCACCCGCGAGGCCACCAGCGGCTGGTCGGCGCCCTGGGGCACGACCAGCATCGGCACGCCGGCCTGCAGGGCCTCGTTGGCGCCGTTCATGCCGCCGTGGGTGACGAACATGGCCGCCCGGGCCAGCACCTCGAGCTGGGGCACCGAGCGGTGGGCGATCACGTTGCCGGGCAGCGGGCCCAGCTCGGCCGGATCGTGGGCCCCGGTCGCGATCACCACGGTGCCGCCGAGCGGGGCGAGCGCGGCGGCGAACGTCCGCAGCAAGCGGGGGTCGGCGTCGAACACGGTGCCCAGCGAGGCGTACAGGACGGGGTCCTTCAGCTCGTCGATCGGGAACGACGGATCGGCCGGGCGGGCGCCGATGCTCGGGCCCACGAACCGGTAGGAATCGCCGAAGGCTTCCGCTCCGATCTGGAACGTGCGCGACGTGTAGACGAGGTTGAGCGGCTGGCGCAGGTTGCCCAGGTCGGTCAGGGGCAGCCCGCGTCCCAGCTTCGACCGGGCACGCAGGTAGCCGAGGGCGGCGCCGGGACGAGCCAGGGCTTCGGCCAGCAGCTCACCGGACAGGCGGGTCGGACTGAGCGCCTGGCGGTTGAAGGCGAACGTGGTGAACGACGACGCCGCGGGCACGCCGAGCTGCCGCGCGGCCACCAGACCCCAGGGGCAGGCGGAATCGTGGACGATCAGGTCCGGGCGGACGCGCCGCAGGTCGGTCAGCACGGCCGGCAGCAGCCCGACGGCCGCCTCGGCCAGCCCGCGCAGCAGGGTGAGCGGCGTCGGCGGATCGGGCAGCGGCTGCTCACCACCGGGATAGAGGTGCACGGTGGCGCCGGCCGCCTCGACCTTGGCCGCGAAGGCGGGCGAGGTGTGATAGATGACGGTGTGTCCCCGCCGGACGAGTTCGGCCACGACCGGCAGCGTCGGGTTGACCCGGCCGTGCATGGCGATGTTGAGGAACGCGATGGTGCTCATCGTTCGACCTCCGTTGATTCCGCCGCGGCCCGGTAGAGGCCGGGTCCGTCGATGTCCAGCCGGTCGAGGAAGTTCCCCGCCGCCGCGGCGGCGGTGCTGATCAGCCGCCGGGTCTGACCGAGATCCCAAGGCGCCGGCCAGGCCTCGATCCCGGTCGGCACCACGACGGTGGGGATGTGCCGGGACACCTCGAGCAGGTCGCGCTCGATCTGGTGGCGGAACATCAGCACTCCGGCCCGGGCGGCGATGGCGCCGGCCCGCCGGTGCGGCACCGCCGCCGGCAGCGAGCTGCTCTCCGGCCCGATCGAGAGGGCCAGCACGCTGGCCGCCCCGGCCTGCCACGCCGCCAGCACCGGCACGTAGGCGACCACCCCGCCGTCGACCAGGGTCCGGCCGTTCCGGACGACCGGCGGCAGCACCCCGGGGATGGCCGCGCTGGCGAGCAACGCCGATTCGAGATCTCCGTGGTCGAGCCGCACCTGGTCGCCGCTGGCCAGGTCCATGGCGACCGCGGTGAACGGGATCGGCAGCTGCTCGATCGCCGCCGGCAGCCCGGCCGCGGCGATCAGCCGGCGCAGGCCACGGTCGGCGAAGACGCTGGCCCGTGAGGACAGGTAGCCCAGCGGGAAGACGTCGCGGCGGCGCAACCGGCTCCACACCTGGTCGAGCCACGGCGCCGCGTCATCGGGGTGCGCGGCCGCGGTGGCCCCGGTGAGCGCGCCGACCGAGGTGCCGACGATCAGGTCCGGTACGAAACCGCGCTGCTCCAGCGCGTAGCCGGCGCCCACGTGGGCCGCGCCGAGCACACCGCCGCCACCCACCGCCACGGCGACGGGCCGGGGAAGGCTGATCGATCCCATGTCAGCGAGACCGGACAGTCACCCGATCTGTGACGGCGGGCGGAGCTGTTTACGGGAACTGATGCCGAGTTTCGTGAAGACCTTGCGCAGGTGCCACTCGACGGTGTGCTGGCTCAGGAACAGCTGGGCGCCGATCTCGGCGTTGGTCATGCCGCTGCCGGCCAGCGTGGCGATGTGGGCCTCCTGCACCGTGAGGCTGTCGGCAGCCCAGGCAACAGGGCCGGCGACCGCCTCGCCCGCGGCGGCCAGTTCGTGGCGGGCGCGCTCGGCGAAGGCGTCGGCGCCGGCCGCGGTGAGCATGTCGTGGGCTGTCCGGAGGTGACCGCGGGCATCCCGGCGCCGGTTCTCGCGGCGCAGCCATTCGCCGTACAGCAGGTGGGCGCGAGCCAGCTCCATCCGCAGCCGGGTCCGGCCCAGATGGTCGATCGCCTGGCGGAAGCACGCCTCCGCCTCGGGGCCGGTCCGCAGCAGCGCGGTGCAGCGGGCCAGCACGCCCAGCGCCCAGTCGGTTCCGGCGGCGTTCAGCCTCGGGGCCAGGTTCCCGTACGCCTCGGTGGCGAGCTCCGGCTGGTCGGCGCGGAGGGCTGCCTCGATGAGCTCGGCGTGCGACCAGTACCAGACGCCCGACTCGTTCGGATGCTCGATCGCGGCGCGCGCCGCGGACAACGCCTCCTGATATCGGGCCACGCCGTTCAGCAGTACCGCCCGAGTCCAGTGGATGACCATCACGGCGGTGTCCTCGCCCCGCGCGACCACGTCGGCCGTGGTCGCCTCGATCAGCGGCGTGGCCACGCCCTCGTCGCCCTTGAACGCGGCCATGGTCAGCGAGCCGTACGGCGCCAGGGCGACGGCCGTGGCGTCCCCGATGGCGTGGATCTCGGCGACCACCGCGGCCGCCGCCGCCCGCTCGCCGCGGAACATCTGCAGGCACACGAGCGAGTTGAGAGTGAGCGGCAGCACGCTGAGATCGCCGAGGGCGCGAGCGGCGCGGACGTGCCGGTGGTTCAGGACCGCCCACGTCTGTTCGTCGAACATCATGGCGCTGGTCACCACGGCCAGCCACAGCCACGGCTGATCCGACTCCTCCTCCACCCGGAATGCCCGGAGGGCCTCCTGGGCCAGGGGCACGGCGGCCACGTAACCCTCGGTCCAGAGCACAGCGAGGCTGGTGAGCAACAGGTCACCGGGCCGGCGGTGCAGGGGCACCGGCGCGGCCAGCACCGCTCGCGCCACCTCGTCGAGGCCGGCGCCGTCGGCCATCCCGCCCGCGAGCAACGCCGCTCCCAGCGCGTCCCGGTACGTGTCCCGGGCCAGCTCCAGGTCGAGCGGCTCCAACCGGCGGGCCGCCTCGAGCAGCAGGCGAGGCGCGGTCATGTCGTGGCCGGACGCGAACGCGATCTGCGCCCGCAGCAGGTTCACCCGCGCCAGGTGCCGTTCGTCGGCCGGCCCCTCGGCGGTGAGCAGCAGCTTCGACGCCACCTCGAAAGCCCCGCAACTCAGCTCGGCCTGGGCGGCGGCCAGAGCCCGGCGTGCCCGGGCCGACGGGTCCGGGGTGAGCTCGGTTGCGCGCCGCAGGAACTCGGCCGCGGCCGCTATGCCACCGCGGAGCTGGGCCCGCTCGGCCGAGCCGACCAGGTCGGCCGCGAGCCCCTCGTCGGCATCGTCGGCCGCGTGCGCCCGGTGCCAGGCGCGGCGATCAGGGTCGGCGATCGGGTCGGTCGCCTCCCCGAGGGCGCCGTGCACCTCGCGGCGTTCGTGCGGCGCCGCCACCCGGTAGACCGCCGTCCGGACCAGCGGATGCCGGAATCGCACCCGGGAGCCCACCTCGATCAGCCCCGCCTTCTCGGCCGGCGCCACCGCGCTCATCGGCAGGCCGAGCAGCGTGGCCGCGTCGCGCAGCAGGCCGGCGTCGCCGAGCGGTTCGGCCGCCGCCGTCAGCAGCAGCTTCCGGGTCGCCGCGGGCAGCGACCCGACCCGCAGGGCGAAACTCTGCTCGATTTTGCTGGCCAGCGGCCGCGCGTCCGGCCGCCCGAAGCCACCGGCCAGCTCGGCCGCCGTCAGCCCGCGGGGCAGCTCCAACAGGGCGAGGGGGTTGCCCCGGGTCTCGGCCACGATCCGGTCCCGTACGCGTTCGTCGAGCCGCCCGGGGACGGCCGCCTCGAGCAGGGCGCGCGCGTCGTCGCCGCTCAGCCCGCTGATGACCAGATCTGGCAGGCCCCGCCAGGCGCGACCGGCGGCCGACTGCCGGATGGCGAAGACGACCCCGACCCGCTCGGCTAGCAGCCGCCGCGCGACGAACGTGAGCGTCTGCACCGACGTCTCGTCCAGCCACTGCGCGTCGTCGATCAGGCACAGCAGCGGCCTGCCCTCGGACACGGCCGCCAGCAGGCTGAGCACGGCGACGCCGAGCAGGAGCCTGTCCGGCGAGCTGCCCGCGCTGTAGCCGAACACGACGGCCAGCGCCTCACGCTGCGGGCCGGGCAGCCGGTCGCGGTGCTCCAGCATCGGCGCGCACAGCTGATGCAGCCCGGCGAAGGGCAGCTCCACCTCGGACTCGACGCCCGCCGCGCGGGCCACCCGGAACCCGGACGACCGTTTGCCGACGTAACGGAGAAGTGCGGACTTTCCGATTCCGGGTTCACCGTGCAGAAGCAAGGCTCGCCCGCGCCCGGAGCGCACGTCGCTGACCAACTGGTCGAGAAACGCACACTCCGCGCGCCGTCCACGAACCTCGCGCGCCGCAGCACCGCTGGTCATGGGCTCAACCCCTCCCCCGATCCGAGGCTAGAGGCGATCAGTCCACTGCGGTAGGGCAAGCGCTTGCCGATGTGACCCCCGTCTCCACAGCCGGGCCACCACCGGCGCTCAGCGCAACGAGTCGATGTCGATCACGAACCGGTAGCGGACGTCGGACTTCAGCACCCGCTCGTACGCCTCGTTGACCTGGTCGGCGGTGATCATCTCGACCTCGGGGGCGATGCCACGCTCGGCGCAGAAGTCCAGCATCTCCTGAGTCTCGGCGATGCTGCCGATGCCGGAGCCCGCGAACGAGCGCCGGTTGCCGAACAGGGCGAACACCGGCACGGCCAGCGGCTCGGGCGGGGCGCCGACGCTGACCAGCGTGCCGTCGAGGCGCAGCAGACCCAGGTAGTCGGCCATGTCGATGGGCGCGCTGACCGTGTTGATGATCAGGTCGAAGCTGTTCCGGAGCGCCTCGAACGTCGCCTCGTCGCGGGTGGCGTGGTAATTACCGGCCCCGAAGGCCAGGCCGTCGTCCTTCTTGCCCAGCGTCTGCGACAGCACGGTCACGTCGGCCCCCATCGCCACGGCCAGCTTGACCGCCATGTGGCCCAGACCGCCCATGCCCACCACGGCTACCTTGGTGCCCGGTCCGGCCTTCCAGTGCGCCAGCGGCGAGTACGTGGTGATGCCCGCACACAGCAGCGGCGCCGCCGCCTCGTACGGAATGGCCTCGGGCACCCGCAGCACGAAGTCCTCGTCGACCACGACGTGGGTCGAGTACCCGCCCTGGGTGATCGTGCCGTCCCGATCGACACTGGCGTACGTGCCGGTGTTCCCGTTCTCGCAGTACTGCTCCTGCCCGGCCCGGCAGTTCCGGCACTCGCGGCACGAGTTGACCATGCACCCGACCCCGACCCGGTCGCCGACCGCATGCCGGGTGACCTCCCCGCCGACCTCGGCGACGCGCCCGACGATCTCGTGACCCACGGTCAGCGGATAGGTGATCTCGCCCCACTCCCCGCGCATGGTGTGAATGTCCGAGTGGCAGATCCCGGCGTACCGGATCTCGATCAGAATGTCCCGCGGCCCGACGTCCCGGCGCTCGACGGTGGTGCGAACGAGCGGCTCGGTGGCCGAGACAGCGGCAATGGCGTTGACGGTGGACAAGAAGACCTCCGGCTGACAATAACGTTGACGAATCCAGCAAACAGCAGACCGCAGGGCCGAGGGAGTCACTACCGGAAGACGTACTGACAGACCACCCCTCGGCGCCGGGCTAAGGCAAAGGCTCCGCGAAGACCCGGAACTCGCCGCGGCTCGTGTGCATGCGCCACAGCCGCTCGGCCAGAACGTCCGGGTCGTGAGTCGGATGCCCCGGCGTGATCGCGCCCGGGGAGAACTCGACGGCGGCGCTCAGGTCATCGACAGTCGTTTCCAGCACCGGCCGCAGGAACTCCTTCTGCGGCAGCGGGCTGTACTGCAACACCTCAACCGGACCGAGCTCCTCGGCCGCCCGGTCGAGCGCCGCGCCGAGCGCCCCGGTGTCACGCACGTCCGCCACGAACCCGCGGGCAGCAACGCCAGGCAGGTCCCCGGCCAGCTTGTCGAGCTTCTCCCGGCTGCGCGCGACGAGGGCAACACTGAAGCCCTCCGCCCCGAACCGCCGGGCAACGGCCGCCCCGAGCCCCGGCCCAGCACCAACAACGGCCATAGTGGTCATCCGCCCAGCACACTCCGTTCCCGCCGCCCGTGGAAGGCGCTGCCGGTGGATGTACCCGCAGTACACGGGTTGACCCGGACCCCGAGGTACGGGTTTAGCTTCGGCGCGTGGGAGATTTCGACTACGAGAGCAAGGGACACGGGTACGCGGTGCAGCGCCGGCCCGATCCACGCATCGGCGGCATGATCCATGCTGCCCTGGGGGACGCCCGCACGGTGCTGAACGTCGGGGCCGGGGCCGGGTCGTACGAGCCGGACGACCGGTACGTCGTGGCGG
Source organism: Paractinoplanes polyasparticus (assembly GCF_019710575.1). GTDB lineage: Bacteria > Actinomycetota > Actinomycetes > Mycobacteriales > Micromonosporaceae > Actinoplanes > Actinoplanes polyasparticus. The sequence goes on from NZ_JAHWFK010000004.1 coordinate 162,893, forward strand.
TCGAGCCGTCGGCGCGGATGCGCGCCCAGCGTCCGGTCACGGCGGTGCCGGCGCTGCACGGGACCGCCGAGGAGCTGCCGTTCGACGACGACTCGTTCGATGCGGCCATGGCCACCGTCACCGTGCACCAGTGGTCCGACGTCGGGCGGGGGCTCGGCGAGCTGCGGCGGGTCGCGCGGCAGGCCGTCGTCGTGCTGACGTTCGACGGGGAGGCGCTCGACCGGCTCTGGCTGGCCGAATACGCTCCGGAGCTGATCGCGGCGGAGCGGCGGCGCTACCCGGCCATCGACATCATCGCGAAGCTGGCCGGGGGCAACGCCGAGGTTCTCGAGGTGCCGATCCCGATCGATTGCGTCGACGGGTTCACCGAGGCCTACTACGGGCGTCCCGAGCAGTTTCTCGACCCGCGGGTACGGGCGGCGCAGTCGGCCTGGGGCTTCGTCGACGCGCGGGCGGCCGACCGGGCGGTCGAAGCGCTGCGCGCCGACCTCGGCTCCGGCGCCTGGGACGCACGCCACGGCCACCTGCGCACCCAGCCCGAGTTCCACGGCTCGCTGCGGCTGATCGTGGGCCGGCCGTGATGGCAAGATCGGGCGGATGGAACTTCCCGCGTACGTGGACGCTGTGGTCTTCGACAACGACGGCCTGCTCGCCTACACCGAGGCCGGCTGGACCCGCGCCGAGACGGCGATCTTCGCTGAGCACGGGCACGAGTTCGGCATCGATCAGAAGCAGATCGTCATCGGCAAGTCTTTGGCGGCGGCCGGACTCGCCATGGCCGACTACTTCGGGCGGCCTGGTGCCGGGCCGGCGCTGACACGCCGGCTGCACGATCTTGTTGCGGTCGAGCTCGCGGCCGGCGCCGACGCGCTGCCCGGTGCGCGGGAACTGGTGTCGGAGTTGCGGGGCCGGATTCCGATCGCGGTGGCCAGCAACAGCCCGCGTGCCTTCGTCGACGCCGCACTCGTCTCGGCCGGGCTCGACGACCTGTTCAGCGTCGTGCTCAGCGCGGACGACGTCGAGCAGCCCAAGCCGGCTCCCGACCTCTATCTGGCTGCCTGCACGCGGCTGAACGCCGGCCCCGCCCGTACGGTGGCGTTCGAGGACTCCCCCACCGGGGCCGCCTCGGCGAGGGCGGCCGGGATGGTGGTCGTGAGCGTGCCGTCGCTGCCCGGCGCCGACCTCGGTGCCGATGCCGAATACGCCTCGTTGGCCGACCCCGCCCTGGTCGCCTGGGCCCGCAAGGTACGGGGACCGAGGTAGCCGCGCCCTCCTCGGATCGGACGACCATACTGGTCTGCCATGGACCTGGACGAGTACCAGCGCGGCGCCCTGCGGACGGCGGCGCCGCGTGACAAGAAGAACGAACTGCTCCATCTGGTGCTCGGGTTGGCCGGCGAGTCCGGGGAGGTCGCTGAGAAGTTCAAGAAGTGGGTCCGCGACCTCGACAGCGACGAGACCCGGATCGACCGGGCCGGCATCGCCAAGGAGCTCGGTGACGTGCTCTGGTACGTGGCGGTGCTGGCCGACTACCTGGACCTGTCACTGGACGACATCGCCACCGCGAACCTGGCCAAGCTGGCCAGCCGCCAGGGCCGGGGCGTCCTGGGCGGCAGCGGCGACAACCGCTGAGGCGAGCGGGGGAACAAGCCCCGGCCGGGCGACGCTGCACCAGGGGTGATCAACTCCGGGCTTCGCATCTCGCTGCTGGACCGGTCCCGCATCCGGGCCGGCGAGGCCGAGCCGGCGGCGCTGCACGGCACGGTCGCGCGCGCCGGTCAGGCCGAGCGACTCGGGTACTACCGGTTCTGGGTCGCCGAGCATCACGCGGTCCCCGGCATCGCCGGCTCGGCGCCGGCGGTGCTCCTGGCCGCCGTCGCCGGCGCGACGAGGACCATCCGGATCGGTTCGGCCGGTGTGATGCTGCCCCACCACCAGCCGCTGGTCGTCGCCGAGCAGTTCGCCACGCTGTCGGCCTTCGCGCCCGGGCGGGTGGACCTGGGGCTGGGCCGCTCGCCCGGCTTCACCGCGCCGGTGCGCCGGGCTCTGCGGCAGACCGACCGTGATTTCGCGGCCGACCTCGGGGAGCTGCGCGACTTCCTCCACGGAACGGCGGAGGTCGGCCTGCACCCGCGGCCGGACGGGCCGGTGCCGTTGTACGTGCTGGCCACCGGCACCGGCCTGCGGATCGCCGCCGAGCTGGGGTTGCCGGTGATCGTCGGCGGTCCCCTGCTGGGTGTCGGCGGCGACCCGGCCCCCGGGTTGGAGGCGCTGGCCGGCTATCGGCGCGCCTTCCGGCCGTCGCCGCAGCAGCCGCAGCCATGGGTGGCCATCAGCCTCGACGTGCTGGTCGCCGACACCGCCGCCGAGGCCGCCGACTTGTTGCTCCCCGAGGCGTGGGCGATGGCCCGCAGCCGTACGACCGGAGTGTTCCCGCCCCTGGAACCGGTGGCCGCGGTGCGGGCCGCCACCCGTACCGCACGCCAGCAGCAGCACCTCGAGCAGACGATGGCGGCGGCCGTCGCCGGCACACCGGCGCAGGTCGAGCGCATGCTCGCCGAGCTGTTCGACCGCGCCGGCGCCGCCGAGCTGGTCGCCGCCGGCAGCACCTTCGACCGCGCTGCCCTGGCCGCCTCGGACGCGGCGCTGGCCGCCCTGTTCGACCGGCGCTGACCCGCTCAGGCGCGCTGACGGGCCATCCACTGCCAGACGGTGAGGCCGTTCTGGCGGGGGTCGTTGCGGGCCACGTAGATCCAGGACCAGTGGCCGGCGAACCGGTGGCCGTCCCAGGTGACGTTGTCGTAGAGGGTCAGCAGCGACCCCGGAATCAGATCGTGCGCGTGCACCGTGTTCGGCTCCGGCGGGACCGTGGTGTCGTCGCGCGAGGTCACCAGCCACGTCGGGGTCGTGATGGCCTGAAGTTCGGCGTCGGTGATCTGGCGGCCGCCGCCGGGCTGCAACGACTGGACCACGCCGCAGATGGGCACCGAGGAGGCGAACAGGTCCGGGTACTCGACGGTCATCTTGAGGCTCATGTAACCGCCGTTGCTGCAGCCGACCACCGAGATCCGGTCGCGGTCGATCGGATGGCGCCGGGCCACGTCACGGATGATGTCGCGGATCTGGGGGGCGAACCGGTCGCCGTCCTCGAGCCAGAACGACTGGCTCTGGGGAGCGACCACGTAGGCGCCGTCGAAGATGTGCTGGGCTTCCCGGGTGGCGAAGCCCAGTGCGCCCCGGTTGGCTCGCAGGGGCGTCTCGTTGTCGTAGTAGTTGTCGGGCAGGGAACCGCCCTCGCCGCCGCCGTGCAGCCAGACCACCAGGGGGCGCCGGCCGTGGCGGTGGCGCGACGGCGAGTACAGGCGGTAGTTCATGCCGGACCCGGAGGTGTGATAGCTGAACGCGTCGACCTCGGGGTTCGACAACCGGCCCTGCTCGAACGACGTGAAGGTGACCGGCCGCCCGCGCACGACGACCGGGCTGTTCTGCGTGATCGTGTAGACCAGGTCGAGCTGGACGTTGCGCCCCCTGCTCACGATGTAGCCCAGTGTCCCGCCGCCGATCTGCCCTTCGGCGTGCGCGAGGTCGAGCACGATGTCGCCGTCGCGGCCGACCCGGGCCGCGGTGACCGTGCGGTCGAGATCGTACTCGCTGAAGATGAGGTCGCCCGGGGCCAGCGGGATCGGGCTGGTCGCCTTGGCGTGCACGGTGAACGTGCCGGTGGTCAGGCCGGCCGGGTCGACGCGGCCCAGCCGCCCGGTTCTGAGGGTGACCGAGGTGACCTGCTCACCGCCGTCGAGCGTCTCGGCGCCGAGCGTGAAGCGGACCTTGGTGGAGGACCGGGAAGCCTGGGCGGCTGCTCCCGGCAGAGCCAACCCGGCGGCGGCGCCCGCACCGGCGGCCAGAACGGAACGACGGCTGATCGGCGTGGCCATGTGGCCTCCCTGTTTCGACCCCGTTACAGAATGACGCAGTGATGCCGGTCTATCACAGACGATCACCGGACGAAAGGGGCAGTGGCGCGGCGGCCGTCAGCAGGTTCAGTCGGCGTCTTGGGGCTTGGCCTTCTGCGGCTGGAGCGACTCGTGACGGGCGAGCATGGCGACGAACTCGCCGATCTTCCGCTCGCGGGTCTCCGCTCGCTTGACGGCGTTGAGGCGGTAGGTCATCGCGAAACGATTGGCCTTGGTCAGGACGTCGAACATGGCCTGCGCGGCCGGGTCGGCGGCGATCGCGGCCAGCAGGTCGGCGGGCACCTCGGCCGCCGAGGGCGGGGCGTAGGCCGCCGCCCACCGCCCGTCCGCCTGCGCCGACTCCGCCGCGGCCCAACCGGCGGGCAACATCCGTCCCTGCGAGTCCAGCCTGGCCACGTTGAGGACGTTGCGCTGCGACCACACGCTTCGGGGCCGGCGTGGCGTCAGACGTCGCCACGATATCGACTCGTCCCCCTTACGCCCCTGACCGTCGATCCATCCGACGCACAGGGCCTCGTCGACCGCCTGCTGCCAGGTCAGTGTGGTGACGGTTCCACCCTTTCGGCTCAGGGCGAGCCACACCCCGGGCGAACTGGCGTGGTTTTCCACCAACCACACCCGCAGCGCCTCGGCGTCGGCTACGACCAGTTCGTCCAACTCGCGACCCGTCATGACAGGCAGGCTAACGCTCCTTCGACGCCGGGCCGGCAGCCGCCTTGCCGGGGCATCACGAAGACCGTCGATGCCTTATCGTCCTTTGTGCTTGTTCGACGCGGGGGGAGAACGGCATGGCTATAAGCATGCGTAAACGTGGGGTGGCGGCGTCGTCGAGGCGGGCGCCGAGAGCGGCTGCCTGGTGCTGCGCGACGGCGGTGCGACCTATCACCTGGCCGGCGGCGACCCGGCCGTCGTCAAGGCGGGCGCCGCCGTGTCGGTCACCGGATACGCGGCCGGGACCGTCAGCAGTTGCGCGCAGGGCACGGGTTTCCGGGTGCAGTCGGCCGTGCCGGCGACCCCGGTCAGCCTGCGCGCACGGGTCAACAACAAGTTCGTCACCGCCGAGGAGGCGGGCGCCAAGGCGCTGATCGCCAACCGCGACACCGTCGGCGGATCGTGGGAGAGGTTCGACCTGATCGACCAATAGGGAGATCAGCTCGGGCGGACGATCGGGAACAGGATCGTGTCGCGGATACTCAGGCCGGTCAGGTTCATGACCAGGCGGTCGATGCCCAGGCCCATGCCGCCGGTCGGGGGCATGCCGTACTCCATGGCAGTCAGAAAGTCCTCGTCGACCTGCATCGCCTCGGGGTCACCGGCCGCGGCCAGCAGCGACTGGGCCACCAGGCGCTCGCGCTGGTCGATGGGGTCGATCAGCTCGGAGTAGGCGGTGCCCTGCTCGGCGCCGAAGATGACCAGGTCCCACTTCTCGGCGAGCCGCGGGTCGGTGCGGTGCTGGCGGGTGAGCGGCGCGTTCTCCTTCGGGAAGTCGGTGTAGAAGACCGGCGTCGTCGTCGTGCCCTCGCACAGCTCGCTGTAGATCTCTTCGAGCACGAAGCCCCAGGCCGGATCCTCGGGCAGCGCCAGCCCGATCTTGTCCGCGTGGACCAGCAGCGTGCTCAGCGGGGTGTCGGCCGTGACGTTCTCGCCCAGTTTCTCGGAGACGGCCACGGTGATGGGCTTGACCGGCCAGTCGCCCGACAGGTCGTACTCCACGCCGTCGCGACGGGCGATCGGCTCGCCGTACACCGCGGTAGCCGCCTCCTGGATGATCTGCTGGGTCAGCACCCGCATGGTGTTGTAGTCGCCGTAGGTCTCGTACACCTCGAGCGACGTGAACTCCGGGTTGTGCTTGAAGTCGGCGCCCTCGTTGCGGAACTGGCGGCCCACCTCGAAAACCTTCTCGAGGCCGCCGACGAGCAGCCGCTTGAGATGCAGCTCGGTCGCGATCCGGAGGTACATGTCCAGGTCGTACGCGTTGATGTGGGTCTCGAACGGGCGGGCGTTGGCGCCGCCGTGCACCTGTTGCAGCACCGGCGTCTCGACCTCGGCGAACCCCCGCCGCTGCAACGAGTCGCGCACGCTGCGGACCACTGCGGACCGCTTGTGGGCGATGTCCCGCGCGTCGGGCCGCACGATCAGATCCACGTACCGGTAACGGATGCGCGACTCGGCGTCGGTGAGCCCGCGGTGCTTGTCGGGCAGCGGCCGCAGCGCCTTGCTCGTGATCCGCACCGAGGTGGCGGCGACGGTCAGCTCGCCCTTGCGCGTGGTCATCACCTCGCCGGTGACACCGATGTGGTCGCCGAGGTCGATGTCGGGCCACAGGTCGTACCCGTCGGCGGCCGCGTCGGCCATCACCTGCAGGTCGCCGCTGCCGTCGCGCAGGGTGACGAACCCGAGCCCGCCCATGTCCCGCTTGAGCAGCACCCGGCCGACGACCGAGACCTCCTTTCCGGTACGGGTGTCCGGCGGCAGGTCGCCCGTTTCCGAGCGCAGCGTCGCGAGTGTGTGGGTGCGCGGGTGGCCGACGGGGTAGGGGTCGATGCCGCGCTCCCGCAGACGGCGGACCTTCTCGGTGCGCACGCGGATCTGCTCCGGCACTTTGCGGGCGGCCAGCGGGTCGGGCGGCGGCGGGATCAGCGCCCGCACCTGAGCGGCGTAGCCGGCCCCGGCCCGGGCCAGCCCCTCGTCCACGCGGCGGCTGAGCCGGGGCGCGGTGAGGAAGCCCTCGGCGCTGCCGGCCGCCGTGCCCACCCGGGGCAGGTCGGAGGTGTACTCGAAGCAGAGGAACCGGGGCTCCCAGTCCGGCAGGTATTTGGCGTTGGCCCGGTACAGCGATTCGAGCTGCCAGTTGCGGCTGGCCAGCACGAGCGACTGCCGCCAGAGCCGGGCGATCGGACCGGCGCCGATCTGCGCGCCCCGTTCGAACGCCTCGCGGAACATCGCGAAGTTGAGCGAGACCCGCCCCGCGCGCCCGGCCAGCGCGGCCACCATGAGTTCGACCAGGCCGTTGTCGGCGGTCGGGTCGCGGCGCATCAGGTCGAGCGAGAGCCCGGTGGGCCCCCACGGCACGAAGCTGAGGAACCCGCGCAGCCGCCCCTCGCCGTCGCGCGCCTGCACCATCACGCAGTCGTCGTCGAGCGGGTCGCCCAGCCGGCCGAGCGCCATCGAGAAGCCGCGCTCGTCGCCGCCGTCGCCGCGCCACTGGGCCGCGTCCGCGCTCATCGCCGCGAAGTCCTCGGGTGTCAGGGCGCTGTGCCGGCTGACCACGGTCGTGTAGCCGCGCCGCTGGAGCCGCGCCACCGACTGCCGCACCGCCTTCATGCCGGGCGCGCTCAGCGAGAACGCCTTGAGGTCGAGGATGGCTTCATCGCCTATCTCGTACGCCGTGAGGCCGGCCTCGGCATAGGCCGAGGCGCCCGGACGACCGGCACCCATCACCGCCAGCGACCACCCGCCGGAACGCGCCATCACTCGCCATGCCTCGATCGCGGCCCCCCACCGCGCCGGATCGCCGACCGGGTTCCCGCTGGCCAGCGACACCGAGCCGACCACCCGGTAGGAGACCCCGGCGGTGGCCGTGGCCGGGTCGCCGGTGTCCCACACGACCGCCTTGTCGCGCCGGGTCGCGAAGTAGCCCAGCGAGTCGTGGTCACCGAAGTCCCGCAGCAGGGTGCGCACCCGGGCCTCGTCGGCCGCGTCGAGGGTGTGGGTGGTGCGCGGCGCCCGGAACAGCAGATGGGCCGACGTCAGCACCACGGCCGCGCCGAGCAGACCGGTGATCACGTGGGCCCACCACGGCGAGACGACCACCGGGCCCTGAGCCGGCCGGCCGAGGTCGCCCAGCATGGAGTCGAAGACGTGCAGGGCCGCCGCCGCGACGCCGGGCGACGTCCCGGCGGCCCGGACGAGGAAGGTGCCGACCGCCAGCACGACCGCTCCCCCGGCCAGGAAGCAGGTGGCGGCCACGACGACGCTGCCGGCGACCTGCCGCGACGTGAACTGCGAACGGGCCCGGATCGCCACCGCGGACACGACGGCCATCAGCACCAGGCCGATGACCTGAGCCACCCGCACGTCGGAGAACAGCGAGACGATCCGCCCGATCTCGGGCAGCACCAGCCACCAGATCAGCAGCAGCCACCAGGCCGCCCGCAGCCGCCGCCGCAGCGCGACGCCCATGGCGAGCAGCAGGGCCGCGTACGTGAAGCCGGGCACGACGGGAATGGTGAGCGCCGAGACGACGTCCATCGACCGGCCGAAGTAGTGCCGCCAGGGCGGGACGACGGTGACGAGGATGCCCAGGCCCGCGTACGCGAACATCGCCAACGCGAACCGGTCGGGCCAGCGGTCGTCGTGCGGCCGTCGCACCGGCGTGGTCATGGGCGTGCTCCTTCGATCTCACCGTGCCGGGACAGACTGACGGCGCCGACGACAGCGATGACGAATCCGGCCGCCGCCGCCCAGCCCCACCCGGGCCGGGGACGGTCACCCAGCAGAAGCAGGCCGACCGCGGCCGGGGCGACGGTTTCGAGCACGACGAGCGGAGCCGTCGCCCCCGTCACCGAGCCCCGCTGCAGGGCCAGGGAGTAGCTCAGCAGGGCGACGACGCCCCCGATGACCAGCCCGTAGGCGGCGGGGTCGGTCAGCACGCCGCCCAGCGTGAGCGGGGCCGGCAGCACGCGGGTGGCGACGGCGACCACGCCGTACCCCAGACCCGCGACCGCGCCGAGGGCCGCCGCGTTCCTCACCCGGGCCAGCGGGACAGCCACAACCACCAATAGGACAGCCGACAGCAGCACCCCCCAGCTGAACGAGGCGGCCAGCGGGACCGGTTTGTCGGCGGCGGCCGACAAACCGACCAGCACGAGACCGGCGATGACGACGCCGATGCCGATCCGGTCGCCGCGCCCCAGCCGCATCTTGAGAACGACGGCGCCGAGCACCGCGGTGACGGCCAGGAAGCTCGCCACGACGGACTGAACGACGAACAGGGGCAGCGTGCGCAGAGCGACCAGCGAGAGCAGGAAGGCCAGCCCGTCGACGGCGAGCCCGAGCAGATAGAGCCACGACCGCGCGAGCCGCACCAGCAGCCGGACGTCGAGCCCCTCGGCCGCGGGCGCCCGTCGTACCGCCAGGGCCTGCAGCACGGACGCGATGCCGTAGCAGAGGGCCGACCCGAGCGCACCGACGAGCCCGACCCCCATGGGGCTGACCCTAGACCCGGTCCCACCGGATGGACAGCGTGTCGAAGCTCTCCCGGTCAGGGGGCCGGCGAGCGGATCGCCTCGGTCATCAGCAGGGCCGCGAGCGGCAGTTCGACGACGGCGGCGGAGGCCAGCGCCCACCACAGTCCGGCCCGGTCGGTGGTCAGCAGGTCGAGGCCCGCGTCGCAGACCAGCAGCACGCCGAGCGCGAACCCGACCAAGGACGCCGCCCGGTGACGCCGGGACACGAGCACGGCGGTGGTGACGAACATCGCCAGCAGCACCAGGTCGAAGCTCACCCAGGCCAGCCGCCAGTGCCGCACGGTGTGCGTGTCCGGCAGGGTCGCCGCCAGATACGCGATCCACGGCACGAGCAGCACCGCGCTGACCACCAGAAGCCTCAGGTGCCACACACGCCGGCGTCCGGGACCCGCGAGACGGCGGATCAGATCCCGGCGCTCATCGTGGGACATCGCGGCGATGTCATCGTCGCTGATCACCCTCCGATCCTGTCACCCACCGGCAGGAGCGGCTCCGCCCGCGAGTAGGTCAGAATATTTCCGTGCGGACCCAACCGATCGTCATCGATCCAGCGTCGGATACGCAGTGACGGTGACAGGGGGCGGGACGGCGGATGCCGAAGAGAACCGACAGCGAATACCTGGCCTTCGTGCGGGGCCGGGTCACCGGTCTGCGGCGGGCGGCCTATCTGCTCTGCGGTGACTCGCACGGCGCGGACGACATCGTGCAGGAGACGCTGACAAAGCTGTACTCGCGCTGGCCGCGGATCAGCTACGTGGAGAATCTCGACGCGTACGTCAACACGATGCTCGTCCGGGTGTTCCTCGACGAGCGCCGCCGGGGCTGGTGGAAGGTCGCGCTGCTCGACTGGCTGCCCGAGCGGGTCGCGAGCGCGCCGCCGGCCGGGCAGGTCGAACAGGAGTCAGTGGTGCACACCGCTCTGATGAGTCTGGCGCCCCGGCAGCGCGCGGTCGTGGTGCTGCGCTACCTGTGCGACCAACCGGTCAAAGAGGTGGCGCGGGTCCTCGGCTGCTCCGAGGGCACTCCCAAGGGGCGTTAGCTGCTAAGGTTGACGTTATCAGGTGGTGGGCGCGATCGGAAGGAACTCTGATCGATGGTACGGCGGACGACACGGGCACGGAACACGGTGCGGTTCGACAGCAAGGCCACCCTGCTGGCCGGTGGTGCTGAGGTGCGCGCGGGGCGGTATCAGCGGGCGAGTCAGGACAAGAAGGAGCAGGGTAAGAGCGTCGGTGATCAGGGCAAGCTCAACGTTGCGGAGATCAACCGCAACGGCTGGACCGCATCCGCGACGTTCACCGACAACGATCGGTCCGCGTCGCGGCACGCGACGAAGGAACGGCCGCAGTTCGAGCTGTTGATGGACGCGATCCGGGCGGGCAAGTTCGACGTGCTGGTGGTGTGGGAGATCTCCCGCAACCAGCGCGACCTTGCCGTGTACGTGCAGATCCGCGACCTGTGCACCGAGGTCGGGTTGAACTTCTGGCTTGTCGGTGGGGTGCTGTACGACCTGCGCGACAAGAACGACCGGATGATGCTGGGCTTCCAGGCCGTGCAGGCGGAATGGTTGGCGGACTCGATCCGCGACAATGTGCTGCGCGGGATCGTCGGTGCGGCCGAGGCGGGCCGCCCGCACGGCAAGGTCACCTATGGGTACCGGCGGATCTACCACACCCGTACCCGGGCGTTGGAGCGCCAGGAGCCGGACACCGAGATTCGGCAGGCGACCGCGGCTGACGGGATGGTCAGCGAGTTCTCGCACGCCGGTGTGGTGCGGGAGATCTTCGAGAAGGTGACCGGCGGGACGCCGCTGGTCACGATCGAGGACGACTTGAACGCCCGTGGGATTCCGTCCCCGGAGGGCTCGGCGTGGCGGCGTGGGGTGATCCGCAAGATGGCGTTGAACCCGGCGTACATCGGTAAGCGCGTGCTGCGTGGGGAGGTCATCGGGGACGGCATGTGGGACGGCTTGGTGAGCGAGGACAGCTATTGGGCGGCCGTCCGCTTGTTGCAGGACCCGTCCCGGACGACGACGCGGGCCGGACGGGCGGTGCATCTGTTGTCCTACATCGTGACGTGCTCGGTGTGCGGCGGTCCCACGTCTAAGCAGAGCGTGAACCGGCGTGGCTGGACCGGTGAGCTGTACTCGTGCTTGAAGAAGCGGTGCGCGGCGGCGCCGATGGACATCTTGGACGAGTACGTTCAACGCGCGGTTGTGGCGTGGCTGTCGAGGCCGGACATCTACGAGGTGTTGACCGCGCAGACCGCCACCGATGCCGATGTGTCGCACGCCCGCGCCGAAGCCACACGGCTGCGCACCGATCTGGAGGACTGGCGCAAGCTCGCCGAGTCCGGTGACGTCACCCCGATCTCGTTCGCCCGCGCGGAGAAAGGGTTGTTGGCGCAGATCGCCGAGCACGACGCCCGCGCCGCCGAGGCGGGTATCCCGCCGGTGCTGCGCGGCCGGATCGGTGCTGAGGCGGTCGCGGCGTGGGCCGAGCTGGGCGACGAGGTGGCCGTCAAACGCGACATCATCCGCCTCGTGGCCGACATCCGGCTCATCCCGGCGGGCAAGGGCAACCGTCGCCCGTTCGGCCGGCACCGCCTCGATTGGCGGTGGAAGTTTGGCAAGGAACACGACGACGTGGCAGCGTGAACTCACCTCAGTATTGAGGCAATCTCTACTTGATCTTGCGTCATAAAAGCCCGAATCTCACTCTTCCTTTATCCGCAGCTATACGAATTACACGCGCCCCCTCCGGCGCGTGTCGTATTCCTGACACTGCGCCAAGCGAGCATCATGAATGTGCGATCGTTGGACGTCTCCAGCGCTCCACATGGCAGGAAGATGCGTGATGCTGAAGTTGATATTCCTCTGCCGTAGGTGGCGGGCATGACGCGGGGCGTATTTCTTATATTGACCCTCTACACCGTCGTACCATTCTCCATAATTAGGCTATCTTCGCTAGTTTCGATACTCGTTTCCAGATGGCATATTGAGCACTTCTCGCCCCGCCTCCCCGCACTGGGGAAGAGGTTGAGTGCGGCCAATCCCTTTAAGGGACTAATGCGGACCGTCCGCTGTCGGCTGCAACAGAGAATGAAACGCTTCGCTGTCGAAGGAGACAGGCGGCCTAGGCTCCCCCATTCGTTGTTGTCGGCAATGGCCCGGCGCATCGGTCCCTCTAGCGAGACGGCCGAGCAGGCGCCTACTGTAGTCGTCTACCGGAACCTCGCACTCATCGCTCTACCAGTCATGGTCGCAGCCGCCTATGGCGCTATTGCTGCAGCCGCACCCATCCTCCTGTATAGCGGCCTGGTTGAGGTCGTGGCGCCACGCAACGAGCTACCAATCGTCGGGCCTGCCGCCACCACCGCCCTTGTCGGAGCGTTCGCAGGGGCAATGGTATGCGGCAGCGTCATTACCCATATATTTGATTTTCCACGGACTGCGGTGCTACGTAAGCTTCGCCGTTCGGGACACGGCTTGGACGCCAAGTCGATGTACTCAGTGTCGGCCCAGCTAGCAGCCGACCGATTTCACCTGCTGCATTGGGTGATCGGGTTCTGGTGTCCACTCACGTATTTGGCTTTCGCCAGCGCGGAAGTTCTTTCAAGCTCGGCCCAAGCAACGCAGAGCGACCTATCGCCAGCCGGGAAATTTGTAGTGAATTGGTTCTTCGCTATAATCTTCACATCGGCACTTTTGGCTTCGTTCGGGGTGCGTAGACAGTCAGCCCGAATAAAATCTCTGGGCGCAATCCTGACATACTTGCATCGCTACGACGGTGGCATCAACACTGAGCCCGGGAATCATCCAGCCGCATCAAGCGCTGATAACAGACGCCGCATCCGCTTGGCCAGATTGGCCGATAGTCTCGACCACTACTCCCGGTCGATTGGACGCCCATTGTCGCAGAGATCAACGGTGCACCCCACGGCGCTGATTATGCGGGCCGTTGCGCGCAACATACGAGCTGTACTGCGCAGCCGTGACTCTCTGCACCCCAAGGGCCTCGACGGCACAACGCAATCTCTCAGGGGAGTTGCAGTGTGCCTGACAGGCTCCACCGATCTGGACATGCTTGCACTGGCTGACGACGTGAAAGCTTACGGCGAAGATGGAACGCCAGCCGAGGACCTGATCGAGCCAGCGCCGAGTAGGTTGTCTCGGCTCGTCCGAAGGCTGTCAACCATCATCGGTGGCGACTTGGAACGGCCTGTCAAGGCGTTGCAGAACCTTGGGATATTGATAGGAGCCGTTGTAGCTCTCTACGCATTTTTATTTCATGGCGATTTGAATGCGCTTAAGGACTTGATAGCGAAGTAGAACTGGCAAGGAGCTCGGCCCGAAGCGCGACGACTCGATGGTTTGACACGAGCCACGTGACCGAAGCGGTGTTGTTCAATGCCACATGCCACTGGCCTGCGAATGTCAACGGTTCGACCGCAAGTCACGCCGCTCCGGCGTCGTCGCTTGGCCGCGTCGGCGCTGCGGGGTGGTGCAGCCGCAGCAGCCGGGCGAGCCGGGCGGCTTGATCAACGCTCGGTAGAGGCGCTTCGGCGGCGAGCGCCTGAATCTCCGCCTCGGTGGCCGGGTCGATGAGCCTGCGGGCCATCGGCAGCGTGCCGCGCGCTTCGGGGTGACCGGGGATGTCCGCGTGCGGGTTGTCGACCGGCAGCGGCTCAGATTCCGGCACGGCGCCCGGCAATGCCGCCCGCCGATTGCCCGTCTGCTCCGAGCCGGACCGCCGACGAGTCATGACCCGGCGCCATCCGACAACAGTCCCGAACCGCGGAACCGGGGGTTGCTCTGGCGGGCGCCAACGGCGAGGTGATGTAGCGCGACGCCCGAGCCGTCCGGGTGGGCCAGCGGCCACCAGATCGCCCCGGTGGGCCACGTCCGCAACTTGCGGTAGGAGGTGGTCGCCACCGGCGGCATCGGCACGCCGGTGGCTGCGGCGAGGTCGGTCCACCGGCGGTGCAGGTGCCGTTCCCGGTTGTCGTTGACCATCACCAGCACGGTTATGTCCCGCTCGGTACGCCAGTGCACCGCCTGATGCCGCTCAACGGTCGTGATCAAACCGCGGAACGGGTGACGCACGGAGTCGCAGTACACCCAGAACGGCACCGTCTCAGCGGCGTAACGCCACCGGCCGTGCGCGTCCGGGAGGGTCTTGCCGCCGCTGGTGTCGGCGCACCGGGCCGGTCCCCACCACTGATCGAGGCGGGCAGTGTCACGGTCGCGGGCGCTGTGGTGCAGAGCGGCGAAGAAGTCGTTGAGGGCCAGCCGGCGCCGCAAATGCGGGCGCTCGTGCGGGACGAACCGCGACCACGCCTCGATCCACCGATCTTGGCTCAAGACCCGTTCGACGCCGGCCCAGTAGGCGCCGCCCTGTCCGAGCGACCACGCCCACCGTTGTCCCTCGTTCCACCGGGGCGCTACCGGGACCGGCAACCCGCCCGGCCCCGCGTCGTTCGCCTCGGCGGGCAGTCCGGCGGGATGGGTGCCCGGATACGGGAAGCGCACCAGCAGCGCCCGGGTCGCCAGATACCGCAACCGGCGACCGGCATCGGCAACCCGCTCGGGCCAGGGGAAACACAGCGCGGCGAGTTGTTCGGTACTCATCACCTCGTGTTCGGCGACCAGCCGCAACACCTGCCGGTCCACCTCGCTCAGCCGCTCGATCTCGGCGAGCACGTTGATCGGGTGGGATCGGTCGATTCGGGCTCGGGCCATGTGGGCGCACCTCAGCTTCCCTGCCCCGCGCCCCCGTGGCCGAGGCCATCGATCGACCCGCCCCTTACGCCCCATCCGGACCGATCTTGTCAACGGTAGGCAGATCCACACCCGATCCGGTAGCTGACCGAGGTTGTCTCCGATGGTCTCCGGTAGTCCCGGCACAGCATCACGGCAAAGCAGTAGCCGGCGTCTGGCCGAGGCTAGGGCCCGCCCACCGGATGGCCCGATGCGGCCGCGCCGCTTCCGCTCCTCGCCGCGTGGACGCGGCTGCGGTGCGCGTCGGCTTGCCACCGGCTACCGTGCGCCCGGCGGCACCACCCACGGCAGAACCGCGCTCACCGCACGCGGCAGCGCGACTATTGCGTCACTTTCATCGATGCCTTATCGATCATGGCCGGTGATCACCTTCAAGGCTTCTCGACTACCCTCCATGCCATAGCTTTCCCCCAGGTCACCCGGAAGGGCCTTCTGACCTGCACTGCTACCTCATGGCTGAACATGGGGCTTGAGCTGGGAAACCTTCTCGTCAAGTCATTGATGTACTTCAAAATTCAGCACACCCCTTGGCATTCACAATGTCGACAGGGGCGGTGCTCGCGCTCGCACGCCGGTCACGCACCCTCGTAATCACGGCCGGAAGGCCGCCGGTCGCGCGGATAGCGCCACCCACCCGCACCCCCATGCAATCCACACCGGTCGATGCGCACACGTCGTCCGCAGGGCCGGGGCCAAGGCGGCCCGGGCCGTCTTGGGCCCGGTCACGGAGCGCAGACCGGCGCCGGTGCCGGGGCGGCGCGATAGGTCAGGTCGCGTCGCCCCGCGCGGGTGGTCAGGCCGCCTTGTCGGCGCGCTGGTGGGGGCCGAGTCGCAGGAGCCGGGCGAGTCGGGCGGCTTGATCGACGGTGGGCAGTGGCGCTTCGGCGGCGAGGGCCTGGATCTCTTCCTCGATGGCCGGGTCGGTCAGGTGTTTGGCCATCGGTAACGTCCCCCGCGCGTTGGGATGGCCAGGTGTGGTGCTCGGGTCGGGGGTCAGACCGGGGCCGGGCGGGGTGACCGCCTCGGATGCCGGCCGGTCGCCTACAGTCGGGCGACGGCGTGGGTGGTGCGGGGTCTGGCTTGTGGCCATGTTCCTCCACGGTGGATGTTCGCCGGTGGTGTGGAAGTGGTGTGCATACGCGGTTCGCCTCCTTCTTGGGCTCGACGTTGACGAGCAGGTGTTGCCGGGAGCGCTACGGGCGGGCGCCGGTAACGCGGGCGCCAACCGGTAACGGCACCGGCCGGCACAAGCCGGAACGGGTGCCGCACGGTCGACACGTTTCGTGCCAAGCCCGTCCGGGCTGGCAGCTGGGAGCGCTACGAGGTGACGGCAGCGCTACGGGCAACACCCCGCGTGGTAACGCCTCGCCGGCGCTACCAGCCGCCTCCGGGGCGCGGGGCAGGCCGCTTCCGGTTGCTTCCGCTTCCAGGTCGGCCGGGCCGGGCGGAAGGAAGCGGAACGAGGAAGCGGAAGCCCGGCCGTTCCGGCACTGTTCCGCCGCGCCGAACGAAACAGCGCCCCGGCCGTTCCGGAACGGTCGACGGGAACGCGGACTGTTCCGCCGGGCGCGCGGAACAGCCGCCCCGGACCGGTCAGCCGTTTCGGAACAGCCGCCCGGGACTGCCGGAATTCTGCGATGCGAGCAGGGGCGTCACCGATCGCCACCGGTCCTCGTTAGGACCAGCAACCCCTCTCGCAGGGAGTGCCGCAGCCATGACCAACGCCGAACCGCCCGACCCGGACCACGCCGACCGCCCTGGTGAGCTTCCCAGCGACAGCAAGGATCACCGCCCGGTCGCCGGGCCCGCGCCCACCTGCTCCGGAAACGACCCGCGCGCCCACCCGGCCTTGAGCACCGCCGAACGGATCTCCGGCAACCGGCCAGCCCGGTTCTGAGTGCCCGGCACGACCAGCCCGCCTCCCGCGACCGATGAGGCCGACACGAGAGCTGTCCGATCCAGTCGAAGGCCGCGAGCGGTTGGTGCGTTGGCCTGCGGTTCGCAGGGTAGATCTGCCCGATGGAGTCCGAATCTGGTCAGACTCACCTCTGCGAATTCCATAGATCTTGACGGTTTTGGTCGGCGAGGACGCTGCGTCGGCGTGGCCTGTCCGCGGCGACGTCAGCGGACCTGCTCAACAGAACAGATCGAGACGTATACGCTGTGGTGGGCTGAAGCGATCGGCATCACCAGCACGGGTTCCCGTGTGCGACCCGCCTGCCAGGCCCACCAGCCCCGGCAGGCGGGTCAGCCCGGGCGGCGTGGCCGTCGTAGCCACCGTCCTTACCTGACCGTGGCTCCGCCCTGACGTTCCCCGAACATTGCGCTGCCACCATGCCGGGCATGGTTAATCGACTCGGTGCCCTGATCGGAATGGCCACACTCCTCCTCGCTACCGGGTGCCGGGCCGACCCCGAGCCGCCCGCCACCGAGGCGCCGCGTGGTTCGTCGGCTCAGTCGCTCACCGTGGCCGGGGTCGAGCGTACGTACCGCCTGTACGTCCCACCCGCCCTGGCAGACGACACACCGGTGGCGCTGGTGGTGATGATGCACGGCGGATTCGGCACCGGCCAGCAGGCCGAGGACGCGTACGGCTGGAACGCGAAGGCGGACGCCGCCGGGTTCGTCGTCGCATACCCCGACGGGGTGAACCGGGCCTGGTCGGTCGGCGGCGGCTGCTGCGGCCATCCCGGGCGGCAGGGCACCAACGATGTCACCGTCATCGAAGCGATCGTCGACGCGATCATGGCAGCGCTGCCGGTCGATCCCGCCCGCGTCTACGCCACCGGCATGTCCAATGGAGCCATGATGTCCTATCGCCTGGCCTGCGACTCGACCCGGTTCGCGGCGGTCGCCCCGGTCGCGGGCACCCTGATGGCCGACTGCCCGGCGCCGAAACCGGTATCCCTGCTGCACATCCACGGCCTGGCCGACGACAACGTGCCGTTCGACGGCCGCCCCGGAACCGGCTTCGCGAAGGTCGACGGACCGCCCGTTGCGACCTCGATCGACCTCTGGCGGGCTCCCTGCGCCGCCCCGACCGAGACGACCGCGGGCCCGGTCACGACGGCGAAGTCGGCCTGCCCCGGCAAGCGCGAGGTCACGCTGACCACCATCGCCGGAGCCGGACACCAGTGGCCCGGCGGCGAGTCCAAACCGGTGCTGGAGAAAGCAATGGGCATCGATCCGCCGTCGACCGCACTCGACGCCACTGCCGTGATCTGGGACTTCTTCGCTGACCACCCCGGCTGACCTCACATCTGAGTGACAGCCAGAATGACCGCACGGCGATCCCCACCACGGCCCGGTCCCAGTCCAGCCAGAAGGACTACAAACCACCAACCCAGACCACGTGCCACGAGAACTGTCCGGTCTCAGCGACCACGTCAGTTGACGATGCGGTGAGCTGACGGCGACAAGTAGATGGAGACGACAAAGCGGTCCCGGCTGGGGTCCGTCGTGTCAGCAAATTCGATCTCGCTCTATATGTTAACGATCATGTCATCGGCCAGTACCCGTGGGCTGGCGTTCGACAGATGCAGCAAGACAGGGTGGCACGAATTCTCGTCGAGGTTGGCGGATTCGATGCGTCAAGGTGCTGCGACGGAGGAGACCCACTCCCGCAGTGAGAGACATGACCACCGCCTTATTCGTTACGGTGAGTAACTGGCCTGACCCGTCAGGCACCCCGCCGCGTTGCCGCCTGCGCCCGCTTCGCGGCATGTGAGTAAGCCGAACACGCGTGAGAGGTGGTTCGCTTAAGTAATTTATGGGGAGTATTTCCAAGGTGCCGTTCCCGGGCGAGCCTGCGTACAGGGGAGCGCGACAATCTCTCGCTGGTCTGCCCCTCGCCCGTGACCCTCCGGATGGGGCGGGAGGTCCTTCGGCTTTCCCCTCGGGCTTCGCCCCCTGCCGTTACCAGCAACGCACGCCAAAAGCGGGGCTAGGCATCGAGCACGCACCCGGAACTACGCTGCCGACGTCATGTCGGCCCTTGTCCTTTGGTGGGCACGACCGTTTTCGGGTGGAAGCAGCGTATAGGTAGTTGACCAGTGCTGTTGATCGGGACTGCCGACCTGCAAGATCAGTTTGGAAGAGCTCAGTGAGGGTGGTTTAGATCGCTGGTGTGTTGAGCGTGGTTCGGACCGTGTTTAGTAGGTCGGCTTCGGTGAAGGGTTTGGCGAGGAGCGGCAGGTGGGTGTTCAGGGATCCGTTGTCGGTGATGATGTCGCCGGCATAGCCGGACATGAGTAGTGCCTTGGTGCCGGGTCGGTGGCTGAGCAGATGGGTGCAGAGTTCGGTGCCGAGCATGCCGGGCATGACGACGTCGGTGAGGACGAGGTCGATCGGTGCGTGGTGTTTTTCGACGGTGTCGATGGCTTGAGGGCCGCTGGATGCGGTGAGGACGTGGTATCCGGCTTTGGTGAGGATGCGTGCGGTGATGTCGCGGACGCCGTCCTCGTCGTCGACGACCAGTACGGTCTCCGCGCCGCCGCCGGCGGTGGGTGCCGGTTGCGTTGGAGTCTGGGTGGGGGTGTCGGTGGTGGGGAGGTGGATGACGGCGGTGGTGCCTTGTTGGGGGCTTGAGGTGAGGTGTAGCAGGCCGCCGAGTTGGTTGATGATGCCGTAGACGGTGGCCAGTCCGAGGCCGGTGCCTTGCCCGCGGGGTTTGGTGGTGTAGAAGGGTTCGACGGCGCGTTGCAGCACGTCGGGTGTCATGCCGTGGCCGGTGTCGCTGACGCTGAGTCGTGCATATTTTCCCGGTGGCAGGTCGGGAGAGTCACCGGTTTCGCCGGTGTCGACGTTGCGGGTGGTGACGGTCAGGGTGCCGCCGTCGGGCATGGCGTCGCGTGCGTTGAGGGTGAGGTTCAGCAGTACTTGGCTCATGTTGGCTGGTTCGGCTTGTACGGGCCGCAGGCCGGGGTCGAGTTGGGTGATGACTCGGATGTTCGGGCCGAGGGTCGTGTGCAGGAGTTGAGTGGTTTCGCGGATCGCTGCGTTGAGGTCCAGCGGCGTGGGGTTCATCAGTCTGCGGCTGCCGAAGGTGAGCAGTTGCTGGGTGAGGCCGGTGGCTCGCTCACCGCCGGTGCGGATGTTTCTCAGGTCGCCGAGAAGCTCTGCGGTTGTTTGTTCGTCGAGGGTGCCGGCGGCGGCCAGGTCGCTGATGGTCTCGGTGAGCAGGGTTTCATAGCCGAGGATGGCGCCGAGGATGTTGTTGAAGTCGTGGGCGACGCCGCCGGCGAGGTTGCTGAGGCTTTGGATCCGTTCGGTGGTGCGGGCGTGTTCCTCGGCTTCGTGCTGGCGTTCGGCGTCTCGGCGGGCCTGTTCGGCCTGGGTGATTGCCGTGACGTCGTCGGCGATGCAGATGAAGCCGCGGGTGTCGCTGTCCTGCTGCAGGGGCTGCAGTTGGACGTCGAGCCAGACGGTGGTGCCGTCGGGTCGCTGGCTTTGGCCGCGGTGGCGAAGTTGATGTTGGGGCATCTTGCCGCTGATGACGGCGAGTAGTTCGGAGTGCAGGTCGGCCGTGGTGCACCTGATCCATTCGCGGCCGAGCAGGTCATCGGGATGCATGCCCATGATGGCGGCGAATCGGGCGTTGATGTAGTGGGCGGCGCCGTGCTCGTCGCCGTACGCGATGCCGATGGGTGCTTGCTCGGCGATCACGCGGAATCGTTCCTCGGTGTCGGCCAGGGTTTGGTTGGTCTCGGCCAGTTTGTCGGTGACCGCCCGCAGATGTGCTGCCTGGGCGCGTCCGGGGTCGAGGGTGGCCGTCGGATCGTGTCCGGTCCTCAGCACGTCGTCGACGGATTGCAGCAGTTCGTGCGGCTCGGCGGACTTGAGGATCACTTTGTCGATGCCACAGGCGTCGGCGAACGGCTGGGCTTCCTCGGGGAGATAGTTCGCGGTCAGGAACACGATGGGAATACGGGCGGTGTCGTCCGCGGAGCGTAGTTTCTGGGCCAGTTGGTAGCCGTCCACGCCAGGCATCAGCACGTCGGTCAGCACCAGGTCGGGATGCTCTGCGTGGGCGAGGTGCAGCGCGTGTTCCGCGTCGGGCGCCTCGATGACCCGGTGGCCCCGGTATCCGAGCAGATCGCGGGTGAGACGCCGGCTAACGGCCTGATCGTCGACGACGAGCACCGTAGCCATGTCACTCCTCGGACAGTGAAAGCTATCAGGACATAATTCTCGATAGACCCTTATGCCATATTAGAAGGGAATCGGCCCGTGCGTACGGTCCGTTCGATAATCGTTGGTCAGTGATCGTCGATGACCTGCCGCAGGTACTGCTGCAGGCCGTGAAACTCGTCCCGCAGCTGATGCAGGACCGGGCCGGCGTGGCTCAGGTCGCTACGGCGGCCCTGATCCTCCAGAGACTGGCACAGCGAGGCGATGCTGCCGGCGCCGAGGCTGCCGGCGGCGCCGCTGAGGCGATGCGCGGCGGTGATGACGGCGTTCGGGTCGTTGCCGGGAATAGCCTCGTTCAGGGCTGCTAGTTGCAGGGGCCCGTCGTCGAGGAAGGTGGTGATCATGGCAGTGAGGGTTTGCGGTGTGACGTAGGAGCGCAGCTGGTCGAGCCGGGTGGTCACCTCCGTGACCGCGGCCGCCGGTTCGGCTGGTGTCTGGTCCTGGTCTGCTGGGGCGTTGGCCACAGGGTCGGTGTGCCAGCGATGGACAGCTGTGATGAGGTCGTCCGGATCGTAGGGCTTGGTCAGGTAGTCGTCCATGCCGGCTTGCAGACACCGCTCACGGTCGGACTTGAGTGCCGCAGCCGTCAGTCCGATGATCGGAGTCCGCCGACTCGGTGGACCATCGTTGTCCACCTGGCCGGCATCGTTGTGTTGTTCCTGCGCTCGCCAGCGGCGGGTCGCTTCATAGCCGTCCACGCGCGGCATCTGGCAGTCCATCAGCACGACGTCGTACGGGCCTCGGCCGAGGTACTGCAGCGCTTCTTCGCCGTCTCGGGCCACATCGACCTGGTATCCGGCGCCGTCCAGCACGCCGGTGGCAACCAGCTGGTTGGTGTCATTGTCTTCCACCAGCAACACCCGGCCCTGCTCGACGAGCGGCTGCGAGGAGGGCAACGCATGCTGCTCCGTGCTCTGCGGGAACGACCCGCCCGCGGCCAGGCGGATCAGTGCGTCGAACAGCTGTGATTGCTGCACCGGTTTCGTCACCGTGCACGTGATGCCTGCTTGCTCGGCGACTGCGGCGGGCACCGGCTCCGTCGACAGCAGAATGACCGGTACGGGGGCGATGTAAGGGTCGCTGTGGATACGGGCCGCTACCTCGAGGCCGTCTTCGCCGGGCATGACGTGGTCCATCAGCACGACGTCGAACCGCTGATCGACATCGGCTGCCTCCTGCAACTGTTGCAGCGCTTCGTTGCCGGACGCCGCCGTCGAGGGATGCATCTTCCAACTGGAGAGTTGTTCGCTGATCAGGCGCCGGCTGGAGGGATTGTCGTCGACGATCAACACGCGCCAGTTACGCAGACGGGCGGTCACGTCCGAGGCCGGCTCCTGCTCCTGCTCCGTAGCGTCCCGCCGAAGGGAAACCTCGCACCAGAATGTGCTGCCCTGTCCCGGCTGGCTGTCTACGCCGACCCGGCCGCCCATCGC
Source organism: Paractinoplanes polyasparticus (assembly GCF_019710575.1). Lineage (GTDB taxonomy): Bacteria > Actinomycetota > Actinomycetes > Mycobacteriales > Micromonosporaceae > Actinoplanes > Actinoplanes polyasparticus. The sequence goes on from NZ_JAHWFK010000004.1 coordinate 185,517, forward strand.
ATGGGCCAGTTCCCGGCAGATCGCCAAGCCCAACCCGGTGCCCCCGAACCGGCGGGTCGTCGAAGAGTCCGCCTGGGTGAAAGCGCCGAACAACCGGTCGCCGTCGGCCGGGTCGACACCGATCCCGGTGTCGGTCACCTCCAACCGCAGCCACACCCGATCGTCAGACGGCTCAAGCCCCACCGCCGGCGTCAGTGATGTCGCCCCGGCCGGCCGGATGGTGATGACAACCTCTCCGGATTCGGTGAACTTGATGGCGTTGGTCGTGAAGTTCAGCAAGATCTGCCGCAGCCGTACCGGATCGCCGCACACCCACGCCGGCAGCGCCGGATCGCATATCCCGAGCAGTTCCAGGTTCTTCGCGCGAGCGTTCTCCCGCATCAGATCCAGAACGTCTTCCAGCATCGCGCACAGATTGATCGGCACATCATCGAGGACCAGCGCGCCAGCCTCGATCTTGGAGAAGTCGAGGATGTCGGTGATCACCGCGATCAAGGCCCGTCCTGCCGAGCGGATGCTTTCGGTGTAGCGGCGCTGCGTGTCGTCGAGATCCGTCTTCAGCAGCAGCCCGGTAAGCCCGATGACACCATTCATCGGCGTCCGGATCTCATGACTCATCGTCGCCAAGAACTCCGACTTCGCCTCGGTCGCCGCCAGCGCCTCGTCGCGGGCCGCCCCGATGACGTGCACCGACGTGTTCACCGCATCAGCTAGCTCCGCGAACTCCGCCATGCCCGAGACCGGCGCCCGAGACTCCAGATCCCCGGCCGCGACCCGCTTCGCCGCGCCGATCACCCGCCCGATCGGCCTGACGACGGCAAGCGTCACTACCAAGCCGACCCCCGCCGCCAGCAGCACACAACCCGCCACACCCCACAAGATCAGATTCAGCGTACGGGCGGCATTCGCGGCACTCAGATGCTCGTACTCCTCCAGCCTCTCCAACTCGTTGTTCCGTAACTGCTCCACCAAACCCTGGATGACGGCCATGTCATCGGCGCCACGGCCGGTCAGCACGACCCGCTGAGCGGCGGTAAAGCCTGCGGTGCGACGCACCTGGATCGACTCGGCGAGTTCGGCCAGTTTGCTCCTCAACGGGGCGTCCAACCGCTGCACGAGCAGCCGCTGGCCAGGATCGTCACTGACCAGCGCCGTCAACGTGGCAAGATCGCCGTCCAACGCCGCCACGGCACGCTGATAGGGAGCCAGATAACGCTCCTGATTCGTCAGCAGGAACCCGCGTTGACCCCGCTCGGCATTCAGGATGTCCCTTCGAACGGCCGCGATCTGATCCAACACCTGCCGGTTCTTCCGGTAGGCCCCCTGGTCGTGCACAAGTGCCTCGATACGGAAATACGAGATCGCCGCAATCACACCCAGCCCCAGCAACACCGTCAGATAACCGGCCGCCAACACCTGACGCACCGTCACCCGCCACCGGCGAACCGACCCGTCCCGCCCGCGCGCAACGCCCGCCCCGCCACTGATCTCCTGACGCTCGCCAGAACCTTCGCCATCCACGCGCCGAGACTAAATCCCTTCCGGCATCTTATATGGCGTTATCCCCCTATCCATCAGCTCTGCCGCGTTCATCCCTACGGGCCGGCCGGACAGGTTCCGCCAGTGAACGGAAGCAGTCGAGCCGCCGACAAGGACAGCCGCCACAACCTGCCGGAGGCGGCTCCGTGCCTATGACGAGTTTGGGCTCCGCAGCTACCAGGGCGTGATTAGCTGTCACGGTGGACACCACCACGCGCGCCAAGGACCACGTGCGCCAGGTGTTGCCGGATTCTCTCCAGGGCTTGGATGCAACTCTATTCGGCGGGCCCAGCGCGGATTCGTACGCGGGCTGGAAGTCACGAGTCAAACGGTCCACCACTCAGGGCGCGACGAGACTTGGACCATTGCGGCCCTCGATGTGCTGCCAGCCGTCGGCTACGGCACCCGACCGAAGGACGCGCGCGCCCGACCCACTTAGCATGACCAGGGCCGTGTGGCCGCCCGAGATTTCGTCGACCGTTCTTTGGTACCAGACGATCTGGGTCAGCTCTAGGTCGATCACGTCCGCCGAGTTGTTGAGTCGGTGGAATCTGGCTCCGCGGAAACCGTGCCCCGGAGATTTCGCACGGTCACAGGCGCCTCAGCCTACTGAGAGTTCCTAACCTCGTTGATTTGCAGTTCTACAAAGCTCCCGGCCTCGCTCACATGCCGATCGTCGCCGACCTCGTCCACGGAATCAATCTCGGCAGGCACGACTCGGCGGATGTACTCACATCGGCTGACTCGAAAATAGGCATTGAGTTGGCAGGCGGCAGCGCCGGGGCGGAGCCTCGGCAGGTTCTTTGCGGTTGACCTGGTGACGGCCTGGTGGCTGTTATGCCAGAGCTGGTTCGTCGCGAACGGTAAGGGTGACCTTCTGCCCGGTTATGCGTTCGAGTTGATGGATCAGGTTGTGCTGGTGACGTTGGTGGTAACGGCTGTCGTGGTAGCCGGCGCCGAGATCGTGGTAGCGGGCTGCTGGGTCAGCGAGTAGATGCCAGACGACGGTGAGGACCGAGTTGCCGGTCGCGACGATGGCACGTAGTTTGCCGCGGCGTCGCGAGAGCCGTCGGTAGCGTTCGCCGAGGAACGTGTCACTGCGGGCCAGCACCGCGGTGATCTCTCCAAGAGTGCTGGCCAGCCAGGGATTGCCTTTGCCGGTGGTCGCCGGCTTGGTTCTGCCGGCGGACTGCTTGGTGCGCGGCGCGAATCGGGCCCAGGAAGCCAGATGCGCCGCGGTCGGAAACACGTTCATGTCGACGCCGAGTTCGGCGATGAGTTCCTGGGCGCAGCTGACGCCGATCCCCGTGACCTCGTCGAGTTGGGCCACCTGCGCGGCGAACGGGCTGATCGCGTCGTCGATCGCGGTACTCAGGTCGGCGATGTCCGCGGTCAAGGCGTCGATACGTTCCAGCATCTTGGTGCAGAGCAGTCCATGATGGTCGCCGAAGTGACCGGTCAGCGCTTCCCGTAGCTGAGGGATCTTCGCGCGCAGTCGACCACGAGCCATCTCGGCCAACACCTGCGGATCACGCTGACCCGCGATCAACGCTGCCAGGATCGCGCGGCCGGAAACACCGAAAGTGTCAGAGGCGACCACCGACAGTTTGATCTGCGCGTCCTCAAGAAGCTTCTCCAAACGTTGCTTCTCACGGGTCCGGTCCCGAATCAGCGAACGACGATACCGGGTGAGATCACGCAACCGGCGGATCGGTTTCGGTGGGACAAAACTCGGTGCGCACATTCCACGCTCGACGACCTTGGCCAGCCACACCGCATCGAGTTTGTCGGTCTTCGGCCGTCCAGGAACGTTCTTCACGTGAGTGGCATTGAGCAGCCAGCACTCGAACCCTTCAGCTTCGAGCAGGTAGAACACCGGCTTCCAATAGTCCGAGGTGGCCTCCATCGCCACCCGGCCCACGCCCAGCTCACGGAGCCGGTCAGCCAGGTGCAGCAGCGCTGTGGTGGTCGTGGCGTACTCGGCCACCTCCTGCCGACGCCGGCCGGCCGTCTTCTCATGAGGGACCCTGATACACACCGTCAGGACAGCTTTCCCGATGTCCAACGCGGCAACCCGCTCGACGAGTTCAGCTGCTTCTTCGGTTACTTCCATTTCCTGCTCCCTGCGAGAGACACCATCAGGTGGCTGCCCGCAGGGCCGAGGAAGAACAGAGGCGGACTCGCGTGCTCGAAGCAACAATGCAGGGCCCTGGAAAACGGCTCCCAGCGTCAGACTACTTGACGGTCTCATGAACCAAGCCGCGACGACGTCGGCGGGCAACCGCCCCCATTTTCTCGCCGGCCAGGGCGTGCAGAAAGCACACGAAAGACTACTTATTTACTGGTGGCACGACCGCTGCCCGGCCAGGCATGGTCGAGGTGACCGGCAGAGTCGCTCTCATTTCGGCTGCCCACCGCTGGTTGGTGTGGCTCAGATTTGGCCTGCGCCTTGCCGGTCACCGCGGCGCGGAGTGGCTCCAGAGGGGTATGCCCAGCTCAAAGTAGCGCTGTCCTCCCGCCGACACCACCGGTCGCAGCAGGGGAGGACGAGGCAGATGTCTCAGGTCGTCGTCGGAGTGGATCCACACAAGCGATCGGCCACGATCGAGGTCATCGACCAGCGGGAGCGTGTTCTCGGCAAGGGTCGGTTCGGCACCGATCATGACGGCTACAAGGCGATGCTCGCCGCCGGCCGCAAGCACGCCGAGCGGATTTGGGCAGTAGAAGGCTGCAACGGTATTGGCCGGCACGTGGCTCAGCGGTTACTCGCCGACGGTGAGACCGTCGTCGACGTGCCGACGAAACTGTCGGCGCGGGCTCGGGTGTTCGCCACCGGTCAGGGCCGCAAGACCGACCCGGTCGACGCCCATAGTGTCGCTGTGGCCGCCCTACGCACATCGAATCTGCGGCAGGTCCAGGTCGACGACACCACGGTGGCGTTGCGGCTGCTGGTCGACCGCCGTGACCAGCTCGGCCGCACCCGCACCGAAGTCGTGTCCCGACTGCACCACCTGCTGCTCGAGCTGATCCCTGGCGGGGCGAAGAAGTTCCTGTCGGCTCAGCAGGCCCGCGCGCTGCTGAACACGGTCCGACCGCGGGACGTGGTCGGCAAGACCCGCCGCTGGCTGGCGTCCGAGCTGATCCACGAGCTCGTCACGATCGACAAGAAGATCAAGGTCGCCAACGCCGAACTCACCGAACTGGTCGCTTCCACCGGCAGCACACTGCAGGAACTGACCGGGATCGGCCCGTCCGGCGCCGCCCGGCTGATCGGCGACGTCGGTGACATCACCCGGTTCGCCAGCCGCGCCCACTTCGCGTCCTGGAACGGCACCGCGCCGCTGGACGCCTCCTCCGGCGACCAGAACCGGCACCGGCTATCGCGAGCCGGGAACCGGCGCATCAACCGCGCCCTGCACATCATGGCCGTGGTCCAGCTGCGCCGTGACACCGAAGGTCGCCGCTACTACCGGCGCAAACTCGCTGACGGCAAGACCCCGATGGAAGCGATGCGGGCGTTGAAACGCCGCCTGTCCGACATCGTTTACAAGCGCATGGTCGCCGACGCCAAACGGATCAAGACGGGCCCGGGAGGACAGGTGGGGGCGACTCTGCAATCCAGCGCGGCCGACCTCAACCCCAAGGCCGACACTTCGGAAAAGTCACTTCCCGGACCCGCCGAACCCCAGCTTCTCACGGCCCCTTGACACAGAGGGGTGCCAAATCCGGTAGCGCGGCGCCAGCGGAATCGCCACGATCGACACTACGTAGCGTTACCAAGGATGAGGGGTGCAGTCCGCCAGCGGCCCCGGCGGTCCACGCGGGAAACATAAACCCGTCGGGCCAACAATGATCCATTGAGACTCGCCAGATTGCCCGAGACGCCTTTCGGGCATAGGCACACATATCGGTCCTCCGCCGCTGACGTACACGAGAATCCGACGGGGAACACGCCAGCTGTCCGAGAATCCGCCAACCTCACGGAGACCGGACAATCTCGCAAGATCACTTGCAACCTAAGTCTGACACTCGCAATCATCGGCGATACACGACAAGAGCCGCCAACCTGTAGCGCCCGCGTCGGGGCGGTAACGGTTGGAGCAAGATATGGCCTTTGGCCGCCGAACGACGTCAACCGGGCGCGGTCGACGTCGTTTGGCCGGTAAGTGCGCGCCGCTCAGGCGGCAGCGAGTCCCTCGACCAGGACGGGCGGAAACGCGAGTTGCTCATCGTAGGTTGTGCCGTGGGCCAGGCAATGGAACAGCACTCCGATAAGCCGGTTGAACAGGTTGCGCTGGGCAGCGGCGTGCCGGTCGCCGGCGGCTTTGCGCCGGTCGTAATGGGCCCGGCAGCCGGGCGAGGCGATCAGGGCGGAGAACGCCCAGGCGTGGGTCCTTATCTGCGCTTGTCAAGAGAAATCGCTGTTAAGGGCGCTGGCGTCTGTTCAGGCATATAAGTCACGTGCGGCGGTTACGGTTCAACGCGTGGTGTCCAGGTAGACCTCGACGTCGTAGATGAGTCGGACGGGTTCGCCGTTGGTGGTGCCGATGAAGATCGGTTCTGCGGCGGGCGTGCGGCCGCGACGCCAGACTTCATCGCGTGCGGCGTCTCGAGACTCGTGATGCACCTTGCCTGCTTGGTGGAGTTCCACGACACGGCGTGCGGTGTTCCTGTCGCTGTCTAGCTGGATCCGCATCAGCGGCATTGGTTCGTATCGTCCCTTCTGTTCGGACCGGAACGCCTTTCGGTCTACCTGGCTTGCACCGGCTGCCGTCGGTGGCGGCGGGGCATGACGAGGGCGACGGTGATGGCCGCGAGCACGAGCAGCGCCACGGCCGTCAACAAGGCTGCGTTGAAGCCTGCGACGGTGGCATCGCTGATCGTGTTTCGGCCGCGTGTCGAACCTAGTGCGGCTGCCGTCACGGTCGATGCGACGGTGTTGAGAAGCGCGGTGCCGATGGAGCCGCCGAGCTGGGTGGCGGCGTTGACAGCGGCTGATGCCGCGCCAGTATTGTCGTCGCCGACGCCGCTGGTCGCCGCGTTGACCGCAGGGGTGATGGCGCAGCCAAGGCCAAGACCGATCAGGATTTCCGCGGGCAAGAACCGGGTGAGGTAGAGGTCCGAGGCGCCGGGCGTGAGCCCGATCAGTAGCGCTGTGCCGGCAGCCATCGTGGCCAGTGCGGGGACGATCAGGTGCGGTGGTGTTAGACGAGGTGTGAGCAGGCCGGCGATCAGCGTCGAGCCGACGGCGATCGCCAATGCCAAAGGCAGGAACGCTAGTCCCGCGCGCAACGGCGTGTAACCGAGGAGTTGCTGGAACCAGTAGGTGAGTACGAGGAAGAATCCGAACAGCGATAGTTGCGGCAGGCCGACCGCGAGCAGACCGCCACCCCGGGTGCGGTCGAGCAGTATCGGGAGTGGCAGAAGCGGCTGCGCAGCTGTCCGTTGCGTCCTGATGAATAGGGCCAGCATCAGGAGCCCGACGGCCAGTAGGCCCAGCACGAGTGGATCATCCCAGCCGCGGTTCGCCACCTCGGCGAGGGCGAATACGAGAGCGGTCATACCTGCCACGCTGCTGCCGACGCCGGCAAGGTCAAGCTGCACCGGGCGTGCAGTCCGGCTGGCGTGTACGGTTCTCGCTCCGATGATCGTGGCGGCGGTGATCGGGATATTGATCAGAAGGCACCATCGCCAGTGCAGGTATTGGGTGAGCGCCCCGCCCAGCAGCAGCCCGATGACGGCTCCTGCGCCGGTGAGCGCGCCGTAGATTCCGAAGGCGAGGCTTCGCTCCCGAGGTTCGACGAATGTGGCCGAGATGATGGCCAAGGCGGCAGGAGCGAGCAGGGCAGCGGATGCGCCTTGTGCAGCACGGCCGGCGAATAACAGTTCGGCGGTGGGTGCCAGGCCGGCAAGTGTCGATGCCAGGGCGAACCCGGTTAGGCCCAGCATGAAGGCTCTGCGTGCTCCGAAGGCGTCACTGAGGCGACCGCCGACGAGCAGCAACCCGCCGAACGCCAGCGCGTAGGCGGCGACAACCCAGCTCCGAGAAGCGTCGTTCATTCCCAGGTCCTGCTGCAGTGACGGCAACGCGATGGTCGCGACCGTCGAGTCCAGGACCACCATCAGCTGCGCGGACCCTGCTGTAGCAAGCACCCACCATCGAGCAGGCGTCACACCGTCTCCTTAACAGCGTAATATCAACTGACCGACGTTAAGTTGCCTCACCACCGTACTAGGATCAGGTGGTGGACGCGAACGAATTGGGTGAGCCGTCGGTCGGCGAAACGAACGGCCGACGTGGCGGAACTGCCGGTGCAGTGTGGCTGCGTGAGGAGGCGGACCGGCCGCGCCGGGCGGCCCCGCTGACCCGTGAGCGCATCGTCGAGGTAGCAGCGACTCTGCTCGATGAGCGTGGCATCGACGGATTGACGATGCGGAACCTGGCACAGCGCCTCGCGGTGACCTCGACCGCGCTCTACTGGCACGTGAAGACCAAGGACGATGTCCTGGACTTGGCCCTGGACCACATCTTCGCAGAGGTGCTGCTCCCAGACGCCGGTGACGACTGGCGAGATGATGTGCGCGCGCTGACATCCAGGTGGCGCGCGACCATGCTTCGCCATCCCTGGGCGCCGAGCCTGATCGGGCGACCGATGCTCGGGCCTAACGTCCTAGCGCGCACCGAGTTCCTGCAGTCGGCCCTCGTCCGTGGCGGTTTCACCGACCTCCGGTTGGCCGTCATCACCCGGTTGATAGCGAATTACGTGATCGGCGCAGCCATCACCGAAGCCACCTGGCGCCAGACGGACGATCCCGGGGCGCGGGCCGAAGCCCGGCGCCAGCTGTTGGCCAATGCCGACGCCTATCCCACCCTCGTCGGCTCCGGACACTTGGAAGACGGGCGGTGGAACGACGACGACCTATTCCAACGTGGCATCGACTCCATACTCGCCATGTGAGTGGTGGCCCGGTCATCAGTTGTGCTGCCAGAACGGCAGTCTTCCGCCGCGCCTGGTGCTATTTCCGAGCATGAGCTCCTTTCTCGGCCAACAGACGCCTGGTTCAGCTTTGGCCCGACGTGGTGTTTTCAGCGCGGATGAGCTGACGGATGCTGGCGCGTGCGGCGGCCAAGTCGTCGTGCGCTTCGACGAGTTGCTTGGTCAGGTCGGTGTTGAGGGTCTGTTCCCTGGCGAGATCGGTTTGCAGTCGCTGGTTGTCGGCAGTCAGTTCGTCGATGCGGGTGCCGAGGTCAGCAGCGCCGACCTGGTCCAGTTGTTGACCCAGGTGGCGGCGCACTGCGGCCTTGAGGCGTTCGGCTTCTTCGCGTAGGCGTCGGTTGTCTTGTTGCAGAAGACGCTGTTCGACTTTCCACCCCGCTGGCACGGTGGCGGAGGCACGGGTGTCGTTGTCCGCGGCGCGGCTCTGGCGGCAGCGCGCTGCTTCGATGTGTTCTCGCATGCCGTCGGCGTAGACGAGCCAGTGAGAAACGTTCGCCGCCCGGGCGACTCCCGAGAAGGTCACTGGCTCGTTGGCGGCCACCAGCTGGTCGACGACGGCCAGCACTCGGCTCCGTTTGTCGCGGGAGTCCTTCTGCCGAGCCTCCCGCAGGACCTCGGCCGGTTTACGGGACTGGATCATGACGGGTCTCCCCGGGTGGGAAAGGTGGGAACGGGAAGAAGTGGCAGCGGGGCTGCGGCACGGACCTTACGCAGGACGGCGGCGGCCTCTTCCAGGTGGTGGCGTTCGTTGTCGGGCATGGCGGCGAGCTGAGTGCGGATGCTGGTGACGACGTTCTGGAAAGAGTCGATCTGGTCGGTGAGGTTGCGTACGACGAATTCCGCGACGTCCAAGGCTCGCGCTGTCTCACGGTCGGCCTTGAGCGCGCGGATGTGGTCCTCGACCGCAGGAAGGAAGGAGGGGTCGGGCCGGTAGAAGCCGCAGCCGGAGCATTGGAACCGGATGGGGCATTGGCCGCCGCCGGCTTTGACGTTGGACGGCTCGGTGCAGTTGCCGAAGGGCACGGCGACCGAGCGGGCTTCGTAGGCGGTCGCCGAAGAGGTCGGCCTCGGTTGGCCGTAGCGGTCGACGACGTGGGTGCGCATGGCCTCGACGGCGGCGCGGCGCCGTTGGATGGAGACCTTGAAGTAGCCCATGGTCGTGTCGGCTGATTTGTGGTCCATGAGGTCGCGCAGGGTGTGCAAGTCGGTGCCGGCGTCCGCGTGGCGTTGGGCGTAGGTGTGCCGAAAGGCGTAGGGGAAGATTCGGTTGCGGTCGAAGGGCAGCGGCTGGCCGTGTTTGTCGGCGGCGTCGGTGAGTAATTCGGGTAGGCCGTCGACCCAGCGCCGGAGCGTCCTGGCCATCGTGTCGGCGTCGATGCATGCGTCGTAGCCGTGTCTAGCTGCGGGGAACAGGAAGGTCCGCGAACGAGCCGGGACTTTCAGCGTCTTCCGGATGGTGAGCCAGGCCTGGATGGCGAAGGCGGTGTCGCGGCTGATTTCGAGCCGGCGTCTATTGCGGCGAGCTTTGTGGTTGTCCCAGATGAGCACGTATTCGCCGGTGTCGGTGTCCAAGCAGTCGGTGCGCAGCCAGCGTACTTCCCAGGGTCGGCGGCCGGTGTCGCGTAGCAGGATGTAGATGGTGCGGAACATGGCCTGCACCACGTCGGGTGGCAGGTCGCCGTAGGCGGCATCGGCGCCGATCAGGTGGGCTTGGGCGTCGAGCTGGGTGATGACCAGTTCGGGGATGGCCTTGCCGGCTTGGTCCTCGGAGGAGTCTTCGTGCGGGATCGTGTGGTGCGGATAGCGGGCGAACGCGGATGCGAGGTGGTCGAGGATCTGCAGACGGCGACCGAAGTCGAGCAGGTGGAAGAAGGCGGAGAGCAGCTCGGATCGAGACCCGTAGGACAGTTTGCCGGTGCCGTCTTGCGTTGTCGGTCGCGGATCGCCGCGACGACGGCGTCCATGTCGGTGATCTTCAGGGCGCCTGGGTCGTGTCCGCCGCCGGGCCGCGCTGTCAGTGCCCGTGACGCTGACAGGCAGCCCTCGAAGGTCCGGCGGAACGTGACGTTGTCAGGGTTGGCCTCCTTGACCCAGACGGCCAGCAGCCGGCGCAGCCAGTCCTGCCTGAGCTGGGTGACGTCCAGCCGGCGCGGGTTGATGCGGATACCGGCGCGGGTCCGCGACGGTAGGCCGAGGTCGCTGAGTTCCCAGACTGGCTGGTCTAGTGGATCGACGCCGCGGAACTGGTGGAAGGCGGCGCGTATCAGCCGCACGATGTCGTTCCAGTGCGCGTCGCCGTTGCGGTCGTCGTAGCTGAGGCTGCGCAGCTTCGTGTCGGTCAGCGCGGCGATCGAGTCCACCTCGGCCAGGGTGCGGACTACCAACCGGGTCGCGATCGGGCTGAGCGTAGGCCGCTGAGCGTCGCGCTGGGCCAGCGCGTAGAGGACCTCGTGGCGCAGTAGTTCGGGCAGCCCGACCAGGGAAAACTGGAACCCGGTCAGACGTGGAGCCTGTGACGCCGTCCAGCAGTCCAGGTCGGCATCGGTCAAGCCCTTCTCGCGGCGGTGCCGTCGCCAGCGTTCGCGGTGGTAGGTGCACAGTGACACCCGCGCCGACGAGGTCCCGGCGCAACCACCCACTCGACAGGAAACACCGACCGGCCGCGGCTCGGCGTGAACGCGGAGCCAGGCGGCGAGCTCCAGCTCGGTCTGGCTGCGCCTGAACTTGTAGCGCCATTGCTTGTAGTGCAGTTCGCAGGCGCCCATCACGGATGCTTCCAGCGCGCAGCGGACCCCCTCGCGCTCGACCGTGCACGACGGCCGCGATCCGGGCAGCGACCGCACCAACGCGCGTCGGCCGGTTGTGGCGAACTCTTCGCGGTTCAGCCCGCTGTCCAGGAACTGCTCGTAGCAGGCGCGGCAGAGATGCCGGCTTGCGCGGACCGCGACATGGCAGCCGGCGCTGTTGCACCGCCAGATCGCGGTCGCCGCGCTCTCCGGATCGCCGGTGAACAACCAATGCCGGCCGTCCCACTCATCAGGCCGCCAGTCCAGCGGAGTGTTCTCAGCTAGCCACCCCAGCCATCCCTTCTGGTCGATCGGCAACGCCGTCACGGTCGACGCGGGTGGCGCGGTGACCGCCGCGACGCTCACCGGGCCGCTCCTCGCCGACGGGCGTCGGCCCGCTCAACAGCGGCCCGCTTCGCGCCATCGGACACGTGAACGTAGGCGTCCATTGACGAGTCCGACACGTGCCCCAGCAAGTCCTTGACCACGGAGCGGTCGGTGCCCTGACTAATCCACTCGGTGGCGGCACCATGCCTAAGCATGTGCGGCCGAGCGGTCAGATCGGCGCGCCGGGCCAGCCGATCGAACAGGCCCTTCACGCTCGAGTAGGTCATGGCCCGCCCCCGCGGCTCCCGGAACAAATTCACCAGCACTTGCACAGTGCCCTCCGCCTGTGGCACTGCCGCGCGTTCGTATAGGTAGTCGGCGTAGCAGGCACCGAGCTCGCTGGTGACCGGCACGGCTCGCGGCCGTCGGGACTTCGCCCACGCGCCGTTGCTGTTCAGCCGCCGCCGCACATGCACGTGCGGTCCCTTGACCTGGCAACCCAGAGACTGCGAGTCGGCCAGCAGATGCATATCCTCGCGGTGCAGCCCGAGCGCCTCACCGATCCGGATCCCCGTGCACCACAGCAACAACACCAGGAACCGGTCACGGGCGTGGCGAGTGGCATCGGCCAGCCGGGCGACCTGCTCGACCGTAAGCCACTCGATGCCCGCATCGACCGACGCGAACTTGATCAGCCGGGACCGCACCGTCCGGCGCTGACCGCGCTCGCCCGGGTCGAAGCCCGGCGGCAGGAAACGCAGGTAACGCGGCTCGTTCAACTGCGTCAACAGCTCCTGCTCCACCCAGCCCATTCGTACGCCGAACCGCAGAAACTCGCACACCGTCCCGACGATCGCGTTCGCGGTGTTCGCGTCACGGAAACGATCCAGTCCTCCGCCGCCACGCGTGCGCGACGGCAGAGGCGTCTCGACCAGCCAATGCATGAACCGGGCCAGCTGCCACACCGTGACACGCGCCCATTCCACCCTCTCGAACGCGCAGTACGAGAGGAACAGCGCCGTGCGGCCCGCGTACGTGCGCTCGGTGTTGGAAGCACGGCCGGCTTCTCTCAGTCCTGCAAGGAACAGCGAGCCCTCACGGTGCAAGACGTAGTCGTCGGCTCCAACGACCACCCATCCCGCGCGGTCTCGGGAGAACATCGCCCGATCGGGACGGAACGACGTAGCGAACGTGGCTGAGATACCGCACACCCCTTGAATATCGATGATCCAGCCGCCTGTGCACGCATGTGCCTGACATGACTGGAGGAAAGATCATCATGAAGATAAGGCCGGTAGCGGCCAGCCGTTGGTTCTTGACCCGGCGGGCCACCACGACGCGGCTGTATTCCATGCATGGATCACCTATGGCCGCCGGAGCTCGACGTAGACGCAAGCTGCGACAGATGTGGCCTCGCATACCGAGGATGGTCGATCTAAATCTTTGTACGCGTAGGCGGTTGTCGGGCCAGAGCGACGCAGCATTGTCGCTCCGGCCCGATCAGCCGCCCGTTACGCAGCTTCTCGGTCGTGGTTGTCAAGGACGGCCTCGGCGAGGTCGGCCAGGCGCAGCCCGGCGCCGGGACGGCGGTGCAGCCACCACACGTCCTCGGCCGGGCACACGGCCCGGTGTGCGGCGCTGTCGCGGGCGGCGGTGGCCACCGGGTACCAGATGTCCGCGTCGGTGAGACGTTGCTGAAGGTGGCGTTCCCGGGCGGCGGCGTGCAGCCAGAACAGCACCGGCCAGACCCGGCCGGTGACCCGGGCCAGTTGGTGGTACCCGGCGATCTTGTCTACCAGCACCGAGAGGGGTTCGCTGCCGGTATCGAACTCGACAAAGTACGGCACCGTGACGCCGTGTTCGGTCCAGATGCCGTGCCCGTCCGGCCGCACCCGGGGGGTGTAGACGCGGACCTGCACATCATCGTCGGGGTCGGCGAACGCTCCCATCTGCTGGCAGCGGGCCGCCGGCCACCACCGGTCCAGACTCGCCTGCGGGTGGGTGCGGGCGTAACCGGCGAGGTCGGTGAAGAACTGGTTGACGCCGAGCAGGTGCGGCAGGTTCGCCCGGTTGGTCAACTGCCAGCGCCGCCGCCGGGCCTGATCCTTGCGGGGCAGCTCCTCGCCGCGGTGCGCGGCCACGACCTCCACCCCGAGCTGACCCAACACGTAGTGGTACGGGTAGGTGCCGCCCTCGGCCCGAAACGGCCGGAACCGGCCCAACAGCCCGACCTCGCACAGCTTCCGCAACCGGCGTTGGGCGAAGTCAAGCGACCCGTACAGGGCGTGCGAGATCTGCACCGAGGTGAGTACGCCATGGTCGGCCAGCCAGCCGAGAAGGACATGATCACGATCGGTGAGGCGGGACTGAACCCGCAGGAACAACTCCTCCATACGGCCTCCAAGCTTGTTTCCATTACCCCAGGGGGAGACCCCAGGAGAGGGTCTGTCGCAGCACGGCCCGGCTCTGTCAAAGCGGCCGTGAGCAGGGCTGTTGGGTGACGGACGGGGTCGGTCTAGGGGGCCGGATCAAGACGGACACCCCCACCGACCCCCGGACGGGCAGCCGGACCGACACCACACCGGAATCTGTCAACACGCGCTCGCGCCGATAGCCGGCGCGGTGTCGGGATCGAGCGGCGACGCGGGGACCGAGCGAGCGGACGGGGGCGCTGCTACCGCCGTGGCACGTCGATCAGCCGGCAGAGGGTGTCGTGCGCCCCGGCGACGTTCCAGATCGCGTCGGCCACACTGGGCGCCGCGTACAGCCGGTCCAGGGTGCACGTCGCGACCGGGATCGGCACCGGCTCGGCCGCCAACTCGCGATGCAGGGCCATCTCCCGCTCCGGCCCGGCGTGCACGACCAGAACAGCGGTCGCCGGAACACCCCGCCCGGCGTGCCGGTAACCCGCCAGCCCTGCCGCCGGCGGCGGGGCCGGATCACCGGACCATGGCTTCGGTTCCGCGTCATCGAGGTGCAAAAGGAACCGGACGACGATCCCGTCCTCGATCCACACCCCGTACGCGCGGGGCCGCACCCCGGACAGCCCGTACTCCCGCAGCCATGACGCCGTGTCCGCCGCCCGCTGCCACCGATACAGCCAACCCCGCCCGCCGGCACGGGCCTCGGCCGCCAGGCCGGTGAAGAAGTCGTTGATCAGCATGTGTCCCGCGACCGGCTGCCCCAGCACGGGCGGCACCGTCTGTCCCGACCGGCGTAGCCGATCCTCCAGGGCTGTCACGCCGTCGGTGCTCGCCTCGTAGTACGCCAGATGCGACGGGTCGTTGTCATACACGAACCGCCACACCAGCCCCGCCCGGACCAGTACCCCCAGATGCCGCACGGCGGCCGGACGGCTGCCGAACAGGAACGTCACCACCTGACCGGTGTGCAACGCCCCGTGCTCGGCCAACAAACCCAACAGCGACCAATGCCGCTCACCCAACCCATGCACCTGCACGCCGCCCGGACGCCGGACCGGCGGGGCGAAGGGGCTCTCGTCCGGGCCGACCTGGTACCGCCGCGCCACCTCCACCGCCCCCTGCGATCAGCGAACCGCCTCGGGCATCGGTCGCCGGCGGTGCACGCCATCATCGCCTCCTGGCGCCCCGTGAAGCCAGGCGCACAACCTACACGCCTACCAATACGGTTGGGTAAGCGCTTTCCTGGTGTCCGGTGTCCACCAGATCAACCGAAAGACCGATGACAGAACAGGCTGTAAGGGATTTCTTGCCATCGCCCGAGCCAGGGAAGTCGATCTTTCCGAGAGGCCGAAATTCCGCTTTCTTCCCGCCACTGTGAGAGGCCGTCAGCACGCACTCCTGGCTACAGACGCCGACCCGGGCAACGACAGCGAGCGCCTACCTGCGCTACGCATCCACACGGCGCCGTTTCACTGGTTGGCGGCGGCCTGCGCGGTGTGGCGCATCAACAGCATGGTGGTCACGAGGCCGACCGCACCGGCGGCGCCCAGCCGCTGAGGCGGAACGGCTGTCCGTCGCGGTAGGCACGCACGCACGCAGCCGTGTAGGGGTAAGTGTTCGACGGCAGCATGTCGGCCGGGAACCACTCGATCTTGGCGCACTTATGCGGCTCGGCGTTGACCGGGTCGCCGTGACGGGCCGGGTCGAAGGGCACCGCGAAGGCCAGCCCGACGCGCGAGAAGCCAGCCGTGTTGCGGTGGTGCACAGTGGTGACCATGCGTGGTTCGGACGGGTCGAGGCATACGCCGATTTCCTCGCGTGCCTCCCGGATGACACCGCTGACGGCATCCTCGCCGAATTCCAGTTTCCCGGAGGGAAGGTTCCATTGTCCGTCGGCGTAGCCGGTGCCCTCCCGCAGTGCCAGCAGCACGTGTTCGCCATCGGTGAGCAGGAGCAGCACGTCAACCGGGTGCACCGGTGCCGGTGTGGTCACGAGCGCTGAGGTTAGCCGGTCGCCTCGGTCAGCATCAGGTCGACCCGCCGGGCGATCCATGCCACCCGCGCAGCCACGTCCAGCCCGGCGGGCACGTCGACCAGGGGTAGCCCGACGTCGGCGCAGGTGTCACGGACCGCGTCGGCGGTCTGTTCTTGCAGGTGGGAGACCTTCGCCCGCATCGGGTCGGCCGGTTGCCGGTAGCGGTCGGGCAGGTAGAACACCGCGTCGTAGGTCGCGGGCGCCCACACCCGGCAGAACCCGGCCATCGCGTCGAGCACGGCCACTTCGTTGCTGCCGGGCGGGGCGGGGAGGACCATCCGCGCGTAGGCGAGCACGTTCACGATTGTCTTGTCACAGATCAATAGGTGGTGGTGCCGCGCCGCGCGCAAGGTCGCGGACAGTTGCGCCGCGTAGAGGTCAACCTCGGTCGGCAGGTCGAACACGCCCTTGCCGTAGATCACCGTCTCTTCGATGAACGGGCTGGTGCGGGCCGGTTCGCCGGTGCAGTCGACCAGCACGCCGCGTTCTCGGTAGTGCGCGGTCAGCGCGTGCACGAGGGTGGTCTTGCCGGACGCATGCGTGCCCTCGATACCTACCAGGATGCAGCCCCGCACGCTCACCGGGCACCCCGCCGACGACCGACCAACTCCCGGAACGTCGGATGGTCGAGCCAGCCGACCCGCCCCGCCCATTGCGTGGCGAGGTTGGCGTTCACGTTCAGCGGCGCCCGCCAGGACAGGTGTCCGGCCGCGCGCAGCGCCACATAGGCGGTCGACAGGCTGTGCCGCAGGTTGAGCACCGTCACCCGCTCTCGTGCCTGCACGTCGCCGCGTTCCAGCCAATCGCGGTGCAGGGCGGTCATCGACGTGCGGGCAAGCTCCGGTTGCGTCACGTCAAGGCGTAGTTCTCCGCAGACGTCGACCAGCCGCCGGGAGGCGTTGGACAGCACGTGTCCAGCGTCGAACCGGGTATCGATGACCCGCCGGCTGTCCTTGTCAGCGCGTCGGTCGTGCCACGCCTGCCGAGCCGCCGTCAACGCCGCTGGTACCGATGGCCCGGCGTTCGCGGTCAGCACGGCAAGGTCGCTGCACCATTGGTGCCCGACAACCAGATCAGCGCTCTCGCACGCGGCACCGATGTCGGCCGCCGCCGCCTCCACCAGGTCCGGGCGTTCGTTGTCGGAGTCCAGGTAGAGGCTGGTCGACCAGAACGGCAGACCGGCCGTCAACCGCACCGGCTGATCCGACGCGGGTACAGCAAGCCACACGATCGAGTAGCAGAACGCTCGATTGCCGTCCTTGATCCGGTAGTTCTTGCTCCACTCCACATCGACCGACGCGACCAACCGGGTACCGGGCGAGCGGCTCGGAACCCTGCCCGGCCCACCAAGGTCACTGATCAGGTGCACTGCCATTCCTATCTGAACCATCGTTCGCTACCGATATCGCGTCCGTGGTGGCCGCCGCCTACGCGAGGCAAGCTCAGCGCCGACGACGGCCACCGACCCTATCGCCGCCTACGTGGCGACACGGGCAACCTGCCGCTCGGCCGTGTCGGCTACCTGACCCGCACCACCCTTACCGGTGGTGACGGCGGGGCAGGTTCCGCCGGGCTGGGACAACACATCCCAGCCGGCCTGCTCAACCGCATCGGAGACACAAAATTTGCCCTCCCAGGTGTAGCGGCTGGCGTGTAAGGCGGCGGTCATCCCAACCGCGAGGCACCGGGCCAGCGCCCGACGGGCAACCTCGGCCACGCAGTAGGGGCAGTCCGGTACGCGCTCGGGAACCGGTTCCAGAGACATGCCGAGGTCAGCACCGGTCTTGTTCGCCTCCGACCCGGTGTCGATCATCACCGCGACGCCCCGCTGTTTCTCGGCCCGGTCCGCCCAGGCGGACAGGACGCCGTCCACGCCCCGCAGCGGCACCGCCGTACGCGCGTTGATCCGATCCAGGTCGGAGCGCAGCCAGTGACCGGCCATTATCACCGCGTGCCGCCGGGCGCGGGTCAACGCCCGGTCGGCTACGGTGAGCAGGTCCGGCACCTCCGCACGGTCTTCGATGACAGCCGTTCGGAACCCGATCGACAGCGTGTCGTCGCTGACCGTCTGCGTACTGCCGCGCCGCCGCACCCGCAAATACACCAACGATGCCGCGACCGGCAACGTCTCGGACGTCTCCGGTTCGTCGGTCCACTCGAACGTGCACGCGGCCAACATGTCGATGTGCCGGCCGAACGGGCGTTGCTCGGCCCCGAACGGAGTCTCCGGCCACGCCAGATTCGTGAACTCACGCACGGGCGTGACCCCCCGAACCGGCGGGCGTACCCGCGTTGGCCACGGTTCGGATACTCGCACCGAGGTACTTGGCGAAGTGGTTGCGCTTGAACCGGTACCGCGCCCAAATCTCCGACACCGGCTCACGCAGCAGATTCCCGAGGGGTTCGAGCAGATCCGGCCGGTCGTATACCGGCCACGCGCTCGCTTGCCCGGTCACCTCCACCAAGATCATGTGACCTTCGGTCTCCGGCGTCCAGGACGTCATCCGCAGCGCCGGCCGCCAGTCGTGCACCGCCCGCGCCTCGGTCAGCCGATCGAAGCACTGCCCCGCCTCGTCCAGGCTGATGAACTCGTTCTCCTCCAGGTCCAGCGCGTTGCCCTTACGCAACGGCAGGATCAGCTTCAGCTTGCCCGCGCCGATCACATCCGCGATCTGGTAGGTGAACGGCAACGCGGGCAGCGTCGAGCGGTACACCACCGCTGACAGCGACACCGGCAACCCGGCGTCCAGGAAAGACCGCACCCCGGACATCACCTGGTCATAGTCGCCGCGTACCCGGTTGGTGGTCGCTCGTGGACCCTCCAACCCGACGTTGACGAACGCCACCTTGCCCACCATCGATTTGGCGTGCTGCAAACCCCGGGTGGCGTTCGTGGGGATACCGAGGATGAAGTCCCCGGTATACATATCCACGATTTCGCCGAAGTCCCTACGCATCAACGGTTCCCCGCCCGACAGGAACACCCGGCCGACCCCGGCCAGGTTGGCACGGATCGTGTCCAACTCGGTCAGGGTCGGGTCGGGAAGTTGCAGCGTCTCGGAACAGAAGGAGCAGTCGAAGTTGCACCGCTTCGTCACCTGCAAGATCACCGACAGTGGCACCGTCGCCGCCTGAGCCAACTCCTCGATGCTCGCGCCATCGGTGACGGCGAAGTGATGTCCGGCAGTAAAGGCCACCGCACCCGCCTGACGCGGTAGCGACGGAGCCGGAACGGCAGGCATACCCAACATGGTCATGATCGATTTCTCCCTTGTGAGGGTAGATCGGTGGGGTGTCACGTGGTTTCGGCGCTCACGGTGTGGTCGGTTTGCGGGCGATGACGCCGTAGGCGACCGCCTCCTCTTCGGTGATCTGCGGCTGGGGTTGGCGGTCGGGGCACCAGTCCACAACCGATACCAGGCCCGGCGGTAGGAGCTCGAGGCCGTCGAGCAACGCGGTGATCTGCGCGTGGGTGCGGGGGCGGAAGGGGCCGTGGCCGGCGCCGGGTTCGGCGAGCTTGGTCAGTCGTTCGACGTGCTCAGGGGTCAGCGGGTCGAAGGTGACATGCGATAGGGCGAGGTAGGAGCCGGGTGGCAGCGCATCGATGATCCGGGCGAGGGCTCGTTGGGCGTGCTGGTCATCGACGACGAAGTGCAGAACGGCGAGGAGCAGGACCGCGACCGGTTGGTCGAAGTCGATGAGCTCGCGGACGGTGGGTGCGTTCAGGACGGCGTCGATGTCGTCGAGGCCGCCCTCGGTGACGGAAACTGCGCCCAGCGGATCGCTGAACATGAGGGCGCGGGCGTGGACAGTGACGAGGAGATCGGGGTCGACGTAGGCGACATGGGCGTCCGGGTGCACGGTTTGGGCTATCTCGTGCACGTTGGGCTTGTAGGGCATACCGCAGCCGATGTCGAGGAATTGCCGCACGCCGCAGTCGGCGGCCAGGAAATCGACGGCACGGTGCAGGAACGCACGCAGCTCGCGGGCGGCCCGGTCAACGGAGGGCAGTTCTTCGCGGATCTGCTCGGCGGAGGAGCGGTCTGGTGCGAAGTTGTCCTTGCCGCCGAGCAGCACGTCGTAACGACGCGC
Organism: Paractinoplanes polyasparticus; assembly: GCF_019710575.1. GTDB lineage: Bacteria > Actinomycetota > Actinomycetes > Mycobacteriales > Micromonosporaceae > Actinoplanes > Actinoplanes polyasparticus. The sequence continues at coordinate 205,717 of NZ_JAHWFK010000004.1, forward strand.
GGGTGCGGGCCGGTTGACGTCGAACCCGGACGGCGTCACGACAGGTCGCCTTCGCACGGGCTGCCGTAGCAGTGGCCGGGGTTCATGTCGGTGGTCAGGCGGGCCAGTACGGTGCGGCGTTGCCCGGGCGGGGCGGCGGGGGCGTGGTCGATCAGCGCATCCAGGCGTGCCGCACACACGTCGGAATGTTCTTCGAGCCCGGGCAGGTAGTCGGTGACCAGGAGCTGGTACCGCGGTCTACCGGGCTGGTAGACATCGGGCAGCCCAGCGCGCACGCGGGCCGCCTCGCTGCCACGTCGGCAGGCGGTCAGCATCGCCAGGTAGACGACCGTGCACCTGATCACCAGGTCGAGTTGCAGGCTGTGCTGGTTGCGGGCGCGGGTGAGGGCGTCACCGACCTCGCGGATGGCTTGCCCGCAGCGGCCGACCGCATGCAGGTCAGCTGCCAGGGCGATCCGGTCTTCGATGTCGGCGGGATCGGCCGGCTGCCCGCGCAGGCCGAGGAGTTCCTGCCAGATTCCGATGGCGTGCTGCCGATGGCCCTCGCCGCGCAGCGTTTCGGCGTAGGTGCGGGTGGCCGCCACGACCCGGTCGTATCCGGCATGGTGGAGCTGGCGGGCGGCTCGATAGGCGTAGCGCGCCCATGGCAGCCACAACTTGCCGTAGGTGCTGTCTTCACCGACGAACCCCAGGGCCGCATCGATCAGCTCGACCGCGGGTGTCGCCGTGGCGGGATCGAGGCGGGTCAGTCGGGCCAGCCTCGCGTCGGCGTTGGAGTCGGTGTTGCGGTCAGATGCCATCGAACTCACTGGTCTCCAGCAGGAATGTCGGGTGCGGATCCGTCTACGTAGGTGGGCACCGCGTATGGATGCGCGTGATGTTGTGATCGTGTGGGGCCGGGCGGTGCACCACAGCGGGCGTGGCAGCGGTCTGGGTGCACCGCCCGGGTGCGGGGTCGCAACGGTCGGGACCCCGCCGCTGGGCCGTCCGGGCAGGCGGGTGAGAGCTCGCTACGCCCGGGCAGCGTTCCCGCTTATCGGGTGGAGTCAGGGTCGGGTGGGCCGGCGGGTCGCCACATCCGGTAGAGGACGGTGTCGCCGGTAACCGGGATGGTCGGCGGGTTCATGTCGATGTAGCCGTGCCGCTGGTACAGCGCCCGGTTCTGCTCGCCGGTGGCTTCCAGGTAGGCGCCGATGTCCTCGGCGTCGAGCCGGGCGTGCGTGTAGTCCATTAACCGGCTGCCCAAGCCATGGCTCCACCGGCTGGGGTGCACGGCGAGGAACAGCAGGTGCCAGTGCGCGTCGCTGGGGTGGTGGGCGTCCATCAGTGCGTCGAGGTGCTGGAACCGGGGCAGGTCGTCACCGGCGAGCTCGGCCAGGTGTCTGGCGTATCCGTCTGGTTCGCTCGGCTGGCCGGTGCGGTCGAACCAGACCGCGGCGGCCGTGTTGTCGTCGGACATGACGACCTGCCCCGCGCCGCCGATGGCGTGGGCGATATAGAGCCGATACCAATCCCGGACGACTACCCGGCGTCGGTGCGCATCTGGCACCAAGAAGCGGATCACCTCCAGGTGATCAAACGCCTCGGTGACGATGTCGGCGACGGTGTCGATATCGTCGAGTCCAGCAACGCGCAGGGCCGGGATCGTGCCGGTGTTCGTGCCGGTCGGTGCGGTGTTGGCCATGAAGCGGCTCCGTTCGGGTCAGAGGATGGCGGACAGGCCGGTTGCGGCGGTGGTGCTGCGGGTGCCGCGGCCGATGCCCTGGTAGACCTGCGGCTTGCGGTGTTTGAGGATCAGTCCCCAGCAGGTCCCGGCGGTGAAGACGACCAGGATGGCGAGGGGCACGATCCGGGCCGGGCCGGTGCCGGGATCCACGCCGTATTGCAGGGCCAGGTTGTCCAGCGACAGGACCGAGACGACCAGCAGCACGGCGGAGGCGATCAGCGGGGCGATCAGCCGTTGCCACAGGTTCTCGCCCCGGGAGTTACGGGCGAAGAAGGCGAGCACGGCGACGCTGGTCAGGGTGTAGAGCAGCAACACCCCGAGGCCACCGGTGGTGGACCCCCAGTAGAACAACTGGATCAGCGGGTCCCAGCCGGCCCCCGCAAACACGATCAGCACCACGAACGCGAGCGCGGTTTGAGCGAACGAGGCGTTGCGGGGGGCGTTTCTGGCCGTGGTCCGGCCGAACATCCGGGGCAGGACACCTTCGCGGCCCAGGGCGAAGGTGTAGCGGGTGATGGCGTTGTGGAACGCCAGCCCTGCGGCGAACGTGCCGGTGCCGAGCAGGATCTTGCCGACAGTGATGGAGCCTTGGCCGAGCACGACGGCGGCCTGGTTGAAGAACAACTCCGGGCCTTGCGCGGTCGCGGTCTCGACCGGGTTCGGGCCGGCGGCGGAGATCTGCACCCACGAGGCCAGCGCGTACACCGCGGCGATGACCGCGATCGTGACGTAGGTGGCTACCGGGATGGTCCGCTTCGGGTTCTTGCTTTCCTCGATGTACACCACGGACTGTTCGATCCCGGCGAACGAGGTCGCCCCGAGCACGATCAGCACACCCAGGGTCGGCCCGGACAAGTCGCTGACCGACACTGCTGCCATGTTGAACGCGAACCCCGGGGCCGACATGATCGCGATGCTGTTGACGACGACCAGGATCGTCTCGGCGATGACCAGCAGCACCAGGATGTGACCAGACAGTTTGATCTCGTTCGCGCCCAAGATGGCGACCAGTGCCCAGGCCAGCAACGCGGGGATGAGCCAGTGAACGTGCAGCCCAGTCCAGTCGCTGAGCAAGGGGGCGCCGATGGCGGCGCTGAACGCGCCGTAACAACACAACTGGAAGGCGTTGTAGGTGGCCAGCGCGAGCCACGACGTGCCGACCCCGAACGGGCGACCGAGGCCGTGCGCGACGTACGCGTAGAAGGCTCCCGCGTTCGGGATGTGCCGGGCCATCGCCAGATAGCCGACCGCGTAAATCATCAAAATAGCGGCGACGGCGAGGATCGCGATCGGGAAACCGATCAGCCCGGTCGCGGCCAGCGCAAGCGGCACGACCAGGGTGATGACGGTCAGCGGCGCCACCGACGACGCGATCGCCGCACCGATCGCGAACGGGCCAAGCCGGTTCCGGGCCAGCGCGTGCGACACGCTGCCCTGCACGGAAACAGAGGTGGAGGTGACGGGCACTACGAAGTCCTCCTACACAAACGAGGGATGAAAAAAGGGGGGCCGGCCAACACAGGGATAGGCGGAGCAGCGCAGCGGGCTGTACCGCCACGGAAATGGGTGGGTGACTCCTTCGGGCCGGGTCAGCGCATGGCGGCCTCGCCGACAGCGGAGTCGGCAGCGCGCAGCAGTTCCCGGCAGGTGTCGTCCAGGCGGCGGCTCAATTCATCGGCCAGCCAGGACCATTCGTCCGGGCTCAGGGTGGCCAAGGCATGGTGGTGCAAGCCCGTCGCCAGATACAGGCCCGCGAGCAGCAATTGGTGGTCGGTCAGACGGCGCCGGCCCTGCACGGCGATGCACACTTTGTTCGCCGGATTCCCGGCGGCCACCGAGTCGCACGGCTCGAACCGCACCGACCTACCGCCCAGCAACCGGCGGCGTTCCTCCCTGCGAACCAGACCGGTCCGGGTCAGCCGATCAAGGACCCGCTGCTCCGCACGACCCTCGTACGCCAGATACGACAGCCACATCCGCAGCTCATGGCCACGCCGACGATGCCGAGTATCCTGCTCGCCGCGCTGCTGCTCGCGCAGTTTCGCAGGCCACGCCGCCGACTCGTCCGCGTCCAGCCATCCTGCGTTCTGGCCGTCCTGCTGCCGCGGCGACCACACCGAGCCTTTCCCCGTCACCGTCGGCTGCCCCAACGCCCACGCATGCCTGCTCGCCATCGCCGACGAGGCCGGAACCGCCCGATCCTGTTCCTCGGCCCGCATCTTGACCAGCACAGGACCCAACGCTGGATCAGCCGGCGGTGTGGCCCCGGTGCGGAACAACTCCCCCTCACGTAAGTCCACGAACCGGCCGTCGATCAGCTCAGCGATCAAACCCGCCGCCAGCCCCACCCCTAACGGCCAATCACCGATGCGTGGCCTACCGCTGACGCTGTCGTACGCCGTGAGCCACAAATCATCGGTGAGCCTCGTCGGCTCCGCTGACGGCATGACCAACCCCTTCTACAGGCAAGCGAGTAAGAAACGAGAGGCAAGATGCGAGGCGGGGCGCCCGGACGATCGCGGCGCTGACAGCAGGCTCAAGCCCAGCCCGCATCTGCTGCGCTTCAGTACCGCCACGGCTGGATGCACGACCGGACGTCTGCCTCCCCGGCCGCACTGCCTCATCCGGTCAGAACAGGGAGCGAGGAGTCTTCATCTGAGATCAGCAAGCGCCGGGGGACGCCACATCGCCCACACAGGCATCCGCCCTGGCAGCAAACGTGATTCACCGATCTCGGCGCCGGCCTTCGGGTCGGTCGCGGATCCAGCCGTTGAAACAAGAGCCCAAGATGGAGTCGATCTCATGTCGACCAGAACCTCCGTTCTGCCAAAGGCGTTTCCGCCGTTGAACGCTGCCGGGTCAAGCTATGGCTGCGCGGAGGTGGCTCTCAACGAGTGTGCTCAAGCTTGCTCGATCAACTTCTGTCACGATCCAACCGGTCGATGGCAGAGGTGATCGCGGCCCGTGCCTCTCGGCCGAAGACTGCCTGGCCGGACAGATCGCGGAAAATGTTCTTGTAGAGCCTGAGCTCGTGTGGCTGCGTGATGGTCAGGTGGCCGCTGACCAGCTCCACGTTGACTTGCTTCTCGTCGAACATCCAAAACCCCTCGACCGGCCACGTCCGCGAACGGTCCATGCCAAGGGGAATGATTCCGAGAGAGACCGACGGCAATGAACTCACCGCGAGAAGATGGCCCAGTTGACCAGCCATCACCTCGGCTCCGCCGATCGGGAAGCGCAGGACGCTTTCCTCAAGCACGATCGCGAAGCGGTGGTCGCCCTCGCCGAGAACATGCTGCTTGTCCACACGTACCTGCACTGCGGCCTCGACATCGTCGATCAGACCGCGACGTAGACGCAGGCCATCCAGGAGTGCGGCGATATAGCCGCGAGTCTGGATCGGACCCGGGATGAGACGCGGGTTGTAGATGTGGAAATTTCGCGTCCGCTCCCACAGCGGAATGACTGACGCCTGCGCACGACGCAGACCAGTCGACTCCATACGCCGCCACTCGACGAACATTCCCTCCACGGCGCGTAACGAGGCGACGAACTCCGCAGTGTGCTCCGGAACGCCGGTGCACAGGCACCAGGTGCGAATATCTTCAGGGGACGGTTGGATACGGCCGTACTCGATCCGGCTGACCTTCGACTCGTGCCACCCTGCGCGTTTCGCCAAGGCCCGCCCGGTGAGGCCCGCGTCGATACGGACCTCACGCAGGCGGGTACCCAGCGCGGCGAGCGCCTGTTGCGCGCTTGACGACTGCGATTTCATCTACCTGGAACTGCGCTGCTCTTCATCCTCGGCTGGAACCGCTCGTGCGGTATCGCTCGGTTCCAGACCGCCTCGAAGGCCGACAGGCACAGCTTCAGGACGGCGGGGTCATCTGTCATCTCGTGTTCGGTGGACTTGCCGTCGCCGTCGAAGTAGCCGATGCGTGCGTGCTCTTCGTCGAACACCCAGAAGTCGTTGCCGGGCAACGCGATGTCCGTCGCTTTCCTGCGGGGAAGCCAACGAATCTCCTCGCCGGCGGCGACGTTGGTAAAGGTGCCGTCGTACTCGAACCTGATGTATTCACTGACCGGTTCACTGATGATCCTGGCCCGCTGGATCCGAACACCACGATCCGTGACCTCAGCGACGACGTCCAGCCAGGGACGCCACCAGGTCGAGCGGTCGCGGTTCGGGTCGTCGCCGCGTCCCTGCTGCCATGCGAGGAACATGGGATCGTCCCGGTCGTACCCGTCCCGCATCTCCAGATGGATCGCCGAATGTTCACATGACCGCAGCAGCTCCTGAATGCTAGGAAGGACCGCCATCAGCAACCTCCGGGAAGAACTGGGTCATGTATCGCGGGATCTCCACCACCGTCTCGTACTCCGGCAGACTGAGTTGGCTCAGTCGCTCCCGATCAGTGACCTTCAGTCCCTGAACCAGGTACGTATCGCGGTCGGTGTCGCGGTAGATCGTCGCCGAGTCCCCGTCGGGGCTGCTCGGGTCTTTGCCGAGGAACTCTAGTGCCATAGCGTCATGCCTCCCCTAGCGCCTTGCATGAACTTGCTCGGACACCGGAATGGTGTCGCGGTGATTGCTTTCCGTCAATCGGTGATTACAGAGCGCACTCAAGGCCGATGCCGCTCGATGAGCAACGCCCCGTACCCCGCGTCAGGGCGGCCGGCCCCGCCTCGGACGTGCCGGGCGCGTCTCGGCCGTTGATCGTCCCATTTTCCGATCAGCTCGCCTTCCTGGTGTGATATGCCGCGACGATGGCCCGCGCGGCCGATTCCAACGCGAATTTGCCAAGATGCGTACCGGATCGCACAAACGCGCTCCACGTGGCGCCGCTACTGGCGTGCAGCCAACCGGCGAAACGGCCGTGGTCCACACGCTGACACCGCCGGACACACTCCGGACCACCACGACACCGGGAAGAATCTGGCTCCGTAAGCGGTGGGTCCAGCGCGTCTAGGGCGCGGGCACCCTCCTGCGCCGGAGTGGCACCCGGGTAGACGACGATGAGCGGCTCGTACGCGGACGGATGCGTCCTCGTCTGCTGCGCGACCTCGCGCGCCTACGAACCGAGGTAGTAGCTGTCTATCCGGCCGTGGGGGGTGGCGAGCAAGAGTGCCCGGAGTCGATATCGGGACAAAGATCTCGCCATGCCGCCGTAGATCGATCCAACCGTCGCAGTGAGTATCCACCCTTCCAAGGGGGTGGATACTCACGCGGCATCGTGTCCGGCCTCTTCGACCGCCAGGCCACACGAACGCAGGATCACCTTCACGCCCTCCTCCAGTCGGTACTTGCCCAGCCAGTCATCCACTGCGTTGACCTTGCGCCGGTAAACGTTGAACTGGTCTCCCACGCTGGCATGCAGGTAGCCCACGTAATTGCTTTGATGAGTGACGCTGAACCCGCCCATGGTCGAGACGGTCAGCACCGCACCGGCAATCTCACGCTGACCTCCGGGAACGCGGCGCTCCACTGTCCACCCCCTGACATGGCAGGCAGTCCCGCTCACGACCGCAGTTTGGGCACCATTTCCCCTTGTCGCTGACCAGCACCAGCCCTAATAGGAGTCCGATCACCAGCCCGGCGACAGCAGCTATAACGAGCATCCGTCACCCCTCGTCACTTTTCGTGGCCGCTTGTATCGTGTGGGTACTGATGCTCACTCTGGTAGGTATCAGATTGCAACGGCTCACACTGACTTCGCGCGGATTGATCTAGTAGATCTGGCCAAAATCCGCTTGACGTGCCAGACCGACAGATGGAACCTTCCAAACTGGTAGGTTCCCGAATACCAGACTGGAAAGGGGACGCCTCGTCGTGACGGAGGAGACCAGCGGATCTACGGTTCCCCGACGCTCGCTCGGGATCGCTCTAGAATCGGCGCGCAAGCGGGCCGGCATCACCATGCAGGGAGCTGCCGACAGGGTCGGAGTGTCGGTCCAGACAGTCAGACGCGTCGAGCGCGGCGAGGTATCGACTCGACCATCAACGGTTGAAGTGCTGTGCGACTTCTACGGCCTCGACACTCGCATGCGCGATGTGCTGATCGGTCTGGCCAAGGAAAGTAAGTCGCGCGGCTGGTGGCACTCCTACGGCGACGTGATCCCGCGCTGGTTCGAGCTGTTTGTATCCCTGGAGCAGACAGCCAGACGCATCCGTGAATACGCGCCGCAACTGGTCCCGGGACTACTTCAGCACAGCGGATACATGGGCGTAGTGATCCACACTGACCTGCCACACCTCGAAGAGGCTGAGGTTGCGGCCCGGATAAGGCTGCGTCAGGAACGCCAGCAACTGCTGACCCGCTCCTTCCCCGCGCCCCCCGAGATGGAGGTGATCATCTCCGAGGCGGTGTTGCTGAGCGAACCTCCCGCCGACGGGGTGATGCGCCAGCAGGTCTGGCACCTGCTGAAAGCAACAGAGCTGCCCGGTGTGACAATCCGTGTGCTGCCACTCAGCGCGAACCCTCATCGCTCATCGTCCACGGGCGCGTGGACCCTGATGGATTTCGTGGCCGAGAACGGCAACACCCCGCCGGCCACGGTATACAGCGAGGACCTGACAGGTGCCATCTACCTGGACAAGCCCTCAGAGATCGACGTGTACGAGCAAGTCTGGGCAGCCTTGGACAAGCAAGTCCTGGCACCAGAGCAATCCATCGAATTGATGTCTCACCGATTGAAGGAGCTGACCGATCGTGAAGCCTGACCTGACCGGTGCGGAGTGGAAGAAGTCCACCCGCTCCAACGGCTCTGGCAACTGCGTGGAAGTTGCAACCAACCTCCCTAACATCGTCGCCGTCCGCGACACCAAGGACAACGGCACCGGACCCGTCCTGACCTTCACCCCGGCCGAGTGGGACGCGTTCGTCGGCGGAACCAAGGACGGAGAGTTCGACCGGTAGATTCCGTCTTGCTGTCGCGCCTTCCGTCCAACCGGCTCGGCGGGTCGAACGGGGCGCCTCCACAACGCGTGGGGCGCCCCTTCTGTTGTTCGGAGGTTGCTGGGCACGGTCAAGCCACCACCTCCGACAACGGGTCCATGCCCTCCGCGCGCGGTCGCCCGGATGACGGACCGATCGGGATCACGTCTTGTTCTGCCTTCAGGACCTTGAGCAGGAGCGAGGCGCGTGCGTTAGATATGCCGTGCCCGTCGTCACGCATGGCGTCCGCGAGGTTGTCACGCGAAAGCGACCGGCCGTCGCTAGCCAGCGTTACCCGAGCCGCCCGCGCTGCCGAGATCAGGTGTGACACGGGGCGAATGTCCAGCGGTGCCGCCGCGTGGTTGTCGGTGCCAGTGTCGCCCGGCCGCCCCGGTGCGGGCTCGCTCGTCCGCTCTGCCGTGCCGGGCGCGGACGGAGCGGGCTCGCTCGTCCGCCCGGCGGGGACGGTTCCGGACGGTGCTAGGTCGTCCCGTCCCGCCTGCTGGACGGTCCCGGGGACGTCCGGGACGGTCGGGGACGTCCGCTGATCGTCCCGGACGGTCGTCCGCTGATCAACTCCTTCATGATCGAACATGGAGAACAACAACTTGACCGACACGAGCATGGACAGCGCCGGCCACCCGGCCAACGCCTTGCCGATGGGGTCGGCGCCGCCCACCGCGACGTTCGCGGCGAGGCTGGCACCCGTGCCGACGAGGAGCGTCACCCACGGAATCCAGCCGGTGGGGCGCCCGGCGCGACGCTGCGCCACCAGGTAGAGACTGGCCACGATCTCCAGCCCGTCCACACTGATCGGGAACGCCAGCGACTTCCACCCGAGTTGGCCATGGTCAAGCGCCAACTCCCTCATGTGCGAAAAGCTGATGGCGCCCGCGACGATGGCCAGAGCGCCTACGAACAACGCGGTGAGAACCATCAGAGTCTTGTCGGTCCGGGTCTTCACCGGGTCACTTGCCCGGGAGTAGCCGCCGACGCGAGTAGTGCCGACAGGGCATCGAGCACCCGCGCGGCGTTGTCGCCAGACATGGACAACTCCACCTCTCCGACCTGCACACGCAGGAAGACCGCACAAGGCCACGGGGCGCACGCTTCGGACAGCCGAGCCGTCCCATCCCAGGTCGGCATCATGGACGCGGTGAGGTTGAGCGGGATCGGGGCGGACTGGTGTTCGCCCCCGGCACCGGGGGCGTAGCCGTTGGCTTGGCTGGCCGGGTCGGCGGTGCACCGGATGAGGTCACACCAGCCGGGATGCGTTGTGCCGCAACGGTTTCCGCTAGTTGCCAGAGAATCAAAGCCTGATTGGCTTTTTACGTTCATTGACTACCGTGAAGAGCCAGGCCGCGAACGCGCTCGACCGGCTCCGCCTGGTCTTCGACGAGCTGCCCGACGCCGTCACCGTTCAGGACAGGCGATGACGGAGGAGAAGAACGACATGACCGAGGACGACCGCGCGGTGCGGATCCTGCGCACCATGCCCGCGGAACCGCCGCTGCCGTCGACCGTCGACGTGCCCCGCACCATGGCCGAGGGGCGACGGCGGCGCCGGGTCCGCACGTGGTCGGGCGGGGTGGCCTTGGCCGCGGTGACCGCGGCCGCGGCGGGCGCCGGCACCGTGGCCGCGACGGCCCAGCGCGGCGACGCTCCGGCACCGCCGGTCAATCCGGTGACGACCACCTCGAAGGCACCCGCCCCGCCGCCCGTGCCGAAGGACTGCAAGGTGTCCCTGCTGCCCACGGGCGGGATCAAGAAGGCCCTGGTCACCGCCGGTGACCCGACCGGGCGCTACCAGGCCGGGAGGGCCTATCCGGGGACGGGGAAGGTCCACACGGTGGTGTGGCGGGACGGCGCCTTGTTGCCGGTTCCGAAGATGCCGGGCGACGACCCGTCGTTCCGCGACATCAACTCGTCGGGCGTCGCGGTCGGCTACAGCTTCGAGGGGGACGACCAGCGGGCGTACGTGCTGGAGGGTGACACCGTGCGGCAACTGCGCGGCGGAGGGGCCTCCGCTGCCGCGATCAACGACCGGGGCGTCATCGCCGGAGCGCTGGGCGACCTCTACCTGTCCGGTGTGCCGGTCATGTGGAAGTCGTCCCGGGCGACGCCGACGAGGCTGCCGCTCCCCTCCGGCTTCACCGGCGGCGCCGCCGTCGACATCGCCGACGACGGCACGGTGCTCGGCTCGATCAGCCGCAAGACCGGCGAGGGAACCGCCTACCTCTGGCTCCCCGACGGCACCGGGCGCCTGCTGCCCAAGCCCGGCCAGGCCGACTACTTCTGGGCCGACTCGATCAGTAACGGCCGGCTGTTCGGCAGCGCGGTGGACGACTCCGCCGACGGTTCCACCCGCCGGTTCGTGTCGTACCGCTACGTGATCGCCACCGGAAAGTACGAGAAACTCGCGACCCAGCTGTCCACCGCCTTGGGCGCCGAGAACGGCTGGGTGCTCGGCACCACCTCCGGGCCGGTCATCCTGGCCGGCCCGAAGGTGGTGAAGCTGCCGGCGTACAAGAGAATGAAGGAGTACCAGATGACGGCCTTCAGCGCTGACGGCCGGACAGCGGCCGGCTACACGACCGATACGACCGACACCGAGCCGGTGGCCAACCGCCCGCTCAAGTGGACCTGCCGCTAGACCGGCCACGACGACATCGCCACCGGCTCGGACGGGCCGGTGGCGATGTCGACGGTGTCTAGGAGCCCGAAGTCTCAACCCGGGCGATGAGCTGCTTGAGCCGGCCGATCTCCTCGTTCAGCGCGGCGGCGCCGCTGTCGGTGAGGGTGATCCAGGTGCGGCCGCGACGGCCCTCGTAGCCCTTCTCGACCTCGATCAGCCCGGCCTCCTCGAGCACACTCAAGTGCTTGGAGAGGTTGCCGGCGGTCAACTCGAGCTGGGTGCGCAGATAGCCGAACTCGACCCGGCGGGCCTCGTGGGTGACGGTCAGGATGCCGAGACGCACCCGCTGGTGCACCACCTCGTCCAGGCCGGTGACCGGGTGCGCGGCGTCGGTCACCGGTGCCGCCGTGCCGCGCGGCGGAAGCCGAGCGCGGCCACCAGCAACACCACGCCGACGATGATCTGGGGGACTGCCATCCCGGCCCGGATGCCGAAGTGCGGCGGACCGAAGCCGAAGTTCATCGGCAGCACCAGCAGAACCAGGGCGAGGTAGCCGAGCGTGAACAGCAGCAGCGCGACGTTGCGTTCCAGCCAGGCCAGCACCAGCAGCGTCACCCCGATCATGCCCCACGGCATGACCAGCCGGTCGAGCACGAACCACCAGTACGGAAGCGGCTGGTCGGGGATCGGGTGGCTTTCGAAGTACGTGGTCACGGCCAGCCACGCGGCCGGGAACACGATGGTCGTCACGGCGCCGGTGATCGCATACGGCAGCACCCGGCGGCCACCCAGCCCCCGTGCCCGGGCGGCCCGCAGGTAGAAGAAGGCGATGGCCGCATACGCCAGTGGCGTGGCCGGAATCCAGTACCAGAGCATGCCGTTGCGCGCGAACTGGCAGCCACCGTCGGGCTGGCAGTTCACTTCCATGCCGAACCAGTCGACCGGGATCGCGGCGAACGTCGCCGCGGACAGCACCAGCAGCGCGACCCAGGTCATCCGTTGGTGGAGCCGCACCCGGTGAGCCAGCGCGCGCAGATCCGACAGCAGCCGACGCGGATCGTCGGCGGCGGGTATCGAGTTAGCGGTCATGCCAATAGGTTTCCACAGCAAACCAATTGGCGCCAGTGCCCGGCACAAAGGGCGACGTCAGCGGGGCTCCAGGAACTGGTGCACCGAGCGGATCACCGACGATCCCTCCCCCACCGCGGCCGCCACGCGCTTCATCGAGCCCTGCCGGATGTCGCCGGCTGCGAAGACGCCGTCCAGGGAGGTCTCGTACGGCAGGCGTCTGCGCTCCGCCTCCACGTCGACGTCGGTGCACACGAAGCCGTCCTGGTCGCGCTGCACCTGCGCAGGCAACCAGGCGGTGGCGGGGCGGGCGCCGATGAAGCAGAACAGCGCCCGGGCGTCGACGTCGCGGCTGGCGTTCGTGCGGGTGTCGCGCAGCTCCACCGCTTCCAGGTGGTCGTCGCCGCGCACGGCGTTGATGACCGTGTGACCGGCCACCTCGATGCGGTCGTGACCCTCGATGCGGTCGATCAGGTACTGCGACATCGACTCGGCCAGCGACTCGCGCCGGATCACGATGGTGACGCGGCGGCAGCGGCGGGCCAGATAGACGGCGGCCTGCCCGGCCGAGTTGCCGCCGCCGAGCACGATCGCCTCGGCGTCCGCACAGAGCTGCGCCTCCAGTTCGGTCGCCGCGAAGTAGATGCCCGCGCCCTGCAGCCGGTCCCACCCGGCCAAGGGCAACCGGCGGTACTCGGCTCCGGCGGCCACCACGACCGTACGGGCGAAGGTCCGCACCCCGTCGGTCAGCGCCACCAGGAAGCCCCCGGCCGTCCGCTCCAGCGCGGCGACGCGGCACGGGCTGACCAGCCGGGCGCCGAACCGCTGGGCCTGGAACGTCGCCCGGGTGGTCAGCTCGGCGCCCGAGATGCCGCCCGGGAAGCCCAGATAGTTCTCGATGCGCGAGCTCGTGCCGGCCTGCCCGCCGGGCGCGGTCGCGTCGAACACCACCACCCGCAGCCCCTCCGAGGCGCCGTAGACGGCCGCGGCCAGCCCGGCCGGCCCGGCGCCGACCACGGCCACGTCGTAGGGCCGGTCGTCGCCGGGGGCCAGGGTCAGCCCCAGCGCCTCGGCCAGCATCCCCGGCGTGGCCCGGCGCAGCAAGCGGTCGGGCGTCACCGCCACCGGCAGGTCGTCGCTCTCGGCGGTCGGCGACTCCCCGGCCGCCTCGAAGTCGATGAACCGGTACGGCACGGAGTTGCGGTTGAGGAACGTGCGCAGGGCGAGCGTCCCTTCCGACACGGGCCGTCCGACGATCTCGATGGTGCCGGACTCCGCGCTGTCGGCCAGCCGCAGTTTGCGCCGCGCGATCATCGCGTTCACCAGCAGGTCGGCCAGCTCGGTCTCACGCTCGAGGAGCGTGCGCAACCGCTCGGCGCCGATCGGGACGACGCGGCCCGCAACCGTGACACGCGCGGTCACGTACGGCCGCTGCCCGGTCAGCAGGTTGAGCTCGCCGACGAAGGTCCCCGGCCCGAACCGCGCGAACTCGACGTCGTGCCCCCGCGCCTCGTCGCGCACCTCGATCTCGCCGGTCAGCACCACCACCAGCGGGTTGTGCTCGTCAGCGGGCGAATAGACGACATCGCCCACCGCTACCTCGCGCGGAGACCCGTAGGTGCGGAGGACGGCCAGCTGCTGATCGGTGAAGACCGGGTACGCGTTCACGGGTACAGCATGCCGCGTTCGGCCGGGTCGGGCCTTTCCTGTCGCTCCATGAAAAGGTTTACACTGATCGTGCTCGATGTCTTGACATCGGCCGGTAACAGATTTCAAGCTGGGCCACGTGGCAGTGACCATCAAGGAGGTCGCACGCGTGGCCGGGGTTTCGACGGCAACGGTGACCCGGGCGCTGTCCACCCCGGAGGTCGTCCGGCCGGACACCCGGGAGCGGGTCCGCGAGGTGGCGGCCAGCCTCGGCTACCACCCCAACCGGGCCGCGCGCGGGCTGATCACCGGGCGCACCGGCAACCTGGGCCTGCTCGTGCCCGACCTGGCCAACCCGTTCTTCCCCAGCATCGTCAAGGGCGTGCAGGCCCGCGCGCACGAGGCCGACCACGCCGTCTTCCTGGCCGACACCGACGAGGACGTGGCGGCCGAGGCCGGGCTCGTGCGCAAGCTGGCCAAGCAGGTCGACGGCATGGTGCTGTGCTCGCCCCGGATGGCCGAGCCGGAACTGCGCAAACTCTCCGCCGAGGTTCCCACGGTGCTGGTCTACCGGCGCATCCCCGGGGTTCCGTCCGTGACGGCCGAGTTCCTCGACGGCATGCGCCAGGCCGTCAATCATCTGGTCGCCCTGGGCCACAAAGAGATCGCGTACGTGGCCGGGCCGCGCAGCTCGTGGGCCAACCGCGAGCGGGTCCGGTCACTGCGCGCGGTCACCCGGAAGGCCGGGGTGGAGCTCGCCGAGATGGGCAACGTGGCTCCCCAGTTCCACGGCGGCGTCTCCGTCGCCGATCGCGTGCTGGCCGCGAAGGTGACCGCTGTCATCGCTTACAACGACCTGGTCGCCCTCGGTCTGCTGCACCGGTTCGCGGCCCGCGGTGTCGCGGTTCCCGGCGACGTCAGCGTGCTCGGCTTCGACGACATCCCCCTGGCCGAGATGGTGCATCCCGCGCTCACCACCGTTGCTCTACCGAAGGAGGAGGCCGGCCAGGCCGGTGTGGACCTCCTGCTGCGCTTGCTGGACGGCCACCAGGAGGTCCGGCGCGAACTACCGACCCAACTCATGGTGCGGGGCTCCACCGGTCCCGCCCGCTGACGAAGGGCAACCCCATGGCACGTACGCGAATCGTCCTCCTCGCCGCCGCCACCCTGCTCCTCGCCGCCTGCGGCGCTCCCGACAGTCCGAACGGCAGCAGCGGCGCCACCGACGGGCCGGTGCCCGACAAGCCGGACAGCGCCGTCACCCTCAACATCCTCGACGTGGCCGGCAACCTCCAGCTGACGCAGGGCATGATCGACGACTTCGCGTCGAGGAACAAGGACCAGATCTCCAAGGTGACCTACTCCAAGGCCACCGCCCCGGAACTGGTCGGCAAGGTCAAGGCGCAGCAGGCGGCCGACCGGGTCGACATCGACCTCGTGCTGACCGGCGTCGACGGCCTGGCCGCGGGCATCGACCAGGGGCTGTGGACACCGCTGCTGCCCACTCACGCCGCGCGGCTGCCCGGCATGAAGAACTACCTGCCCGGGGCGGCGGCCATGCAGAAGCTGGCCGGCGACCACGGCGTCACCGTCACGTACTACCCGTCCGGGCCGCTCATCGAGTACCTGCCCACCCTGCAGAACCCGCCGAAGACGGCCGAGGAGCTGCTGGCGTACGCGAAGGCCAACCCCGGCGCGGTGCAGTACGCCCGCCCGTCCAACTCCGGGCCCGGGCGAACCTTCCTCATGGGCCTGCCCTACCTGCTCGGCGACAGCGATCCGAAGGACCCGGTCAACGGCTGGTCCAAGACGTGGGCCTACCTGGCCGAACTGAACAAGCACGTCACGCTCTACCCGTCCAGCACGTCCGAGACGATGAAGAACCTGGCCAACGGCTCGGCGAAGGTCATCGTCACCACCACCGGCTGGGACATCAACCCGCGCGTGCTCGGCACCGTGCCCAAGGAGGCGAAGGTGGGCACGCTCGAGGGCTTCCACTGGGTCACCGACGCGCACTACGCGGTCATCCCGCGCGGGGTTCCGGTCGCCAAGCAGGCCGCCGTCCTCAATCTGCTGCAGGACATGCTGACCCCGCAGCAACAGGCCAAGGCGTACGACAAGGGCTACTTCTACCCCGGACCGGCCGTCAAGGACGTGACGCTCAGCATGGCCCCGGCCGAGAGCCAACAGGCGCTCAGTGAGTACGGCCGGTCCGAGTACGACCAGCTCATCGCGAGCAACCCGGTCGAGGTGCCGCTGGACGCCAAGGCGCTGGTGACCGCGTTCGACCGCTGGGACAGGGAGATCGGCGGCGCCAAGGTGAAGAAGTGACCGGCTTCGACGAGTTGCGCCTCGACGGCGTCCGGCGTCGCTTCGGCGCGCGGGACGCCCTGGCCGGGCTGAGCCTGACGATCCGGCGCGGCGAGTTCATCGCGCTGCTCGGCCCGTCCGGCTGCGGCAAGTCGACCGCGCTGAACTGCCTGGCCGGGCTGCTGCCGCTGTCCGAGGGCAGCATCTGGCAGGACGGGGCGCGGCTCGACACGCTTCCACCGGAGAAGCGCGGCTTCGGCATGGTGTTCCAGAGCTACGCGCTCTTCCCCCATCTGTCGGTACGCAAGAACATCGCGTTCGGGCTGCAGATGCGGCGGCTCCCCCGCGACGAGGTGCGCCGCCGCACCGAGGAAGCCATTTCCCTCGTACGGCTGGAGGAGCACGCCAAGAAACTGCCGGGCCAACTCTCCGGCGGGCAGCAGCAACGGGTGGCCATCGCCCGGGCCGTGGTGCTCGAACCGTCGCTGGTGCTGATGGACGAGCCCTTGTCCAATCTGGACGCCAAGTTGCGCCTCGAGATGCGGACCGAGATCCGCCGCCTGCACCAGACGCTCGGGCTCACGACGGTCTACGTGACCCACGACCAGGAGGAGGCGCTGTCGCTGGCCGACCGTCTCGTAGTGCTGCGGGACGGCCGGGTCGAGCAGATCGGCACCCCGGAGGACCTGCACGAGCGGCCGGCCAACCGGCACGTGGCCGACTTCATGGGCTATCGCAACCTGCTGCCGATGAAGGTGAAGGCGGTGCACGGCCCGGTCGTGGCCGTCGAAGGGTCGGGCCTGACCCTCGAAGGCACCCCGGTGGGCCAGGTCTCCCCCGGTGACGACGTGGTGGCCGGCATCCGCCCCGAAGACCTGCACCAGGGCGGCGACGGCGTGCCGGTCACTGTCGAGGTGGTCGAATACCAGGGCCGGGAGCTGGCCGTCGAAGCGCGCACACCGTCCGGTGTCGCGGTGCACCTGCGGGCGGCCACGCGGCCGGCGCCGGGCGACCAGATCACGGTGACGGCGGCGCCCTCGCGAGTGCTGGTGTTTCCGGCATGACCCGGGTGGCGTTGCGGCACCGCCTGGCTGAACGCGGCGTCGACCGGCAACTGTGGTTGCTCGTACCGGGATTGGCGTGCGTGCTGGCTCTGTTCGTCTATCCCTTCGCGTACGGAATCGGTCTGTCCTTCCAACCGGCCGAGGGTGGCGTCCTCGGCGCGTACCGCACGTTCTTCGCCGACGCCTACCAGCGCGACACGATCGCCACCACGCTCGGCCTGTCGCTGCCCGCGGCGATCCTCAACGTGGCCGCGTCGGTGCCGATCGCCTACCGGATGCGCGGCCGGTTCCGCGGCAAACGCCTGCTGACCACGATCCTCGTCGTGCCGATCACCCTGGGCACCGTGCTCACGGCCGAGGGCCTGCTCAACTATCTGGGCCCGGCCGGCTGGTTCAACCGCACGCTGATGGCACTGCATGTCATCGACGAACCGGTGCGCCTCACGAACAACTACTGGGGTGTCTTCTTCTCCCTCGTCATCACCGGCTTCCCGTTCGCGTTCCTGCTGATCCTGTCGTACCTGTCCGGCATCGACCCGACGCTGGAACGGGCGGCCGCCACGCTCGGGGCCGGCCGCCGCCAGCGCTTCCAGCGCATCACTCTGCCGCTGCTGGCGCCCGGCCTGGCCACCACGTTCTGCCTCACGTTCGTGCTGGCGTTCAGCGTGTTCCCGTCGGCGGTGCTGGTCGGCGACCCGGCCGGCACCACCCGCGTCATCTCGATCGCGGCCTACCACGCGGCGTACGAGGTCTACGACTATCCGCTGGGCAGCGCCATCGCCGTCGTCATGGGCGTCGTCGAACTGCTGGTGGTGGCCGTGGTGCTCGGGCTGCGTTCCCTGCTCTACACCGGCTCGACGGGAGGCAAGGGATGACCCTGGTATCGGAGAAGCCCACGTCCGCGCCGGCACGCCGCCGTCTGGTCGCCTCCCCCGGGTCGTGGCTCATCTGGGGCGCGGTGGCGTTCTTCCTCGTCAACCTGGCCGGCCTCATCGCCGCGGTGGTCGTCAACTCGTTCGGCAGCCGCTGGTTCGACACGTGGCTGCCGTCGGGCTGGACGACCGAGTGGTACGCCACCGCCTGGACCGAGTTCGGCCTGCTGAACGTGATGGTGGTGACCCTGGAGGTCGCCCTCCTCGTGGTCGGCATCTCGGTGCTGGTCGGCGTCCCCGCCTCGTACGTCCTGGCCCGCCGCTCCTTCCCCGGCCGCCGCCTCGTCTATCTGCTGTTCCTGCTCCCGATCCTGATGCCCCCCATCACCTACGGCATCCCGCTGGCCACGGTCCTCTACAAGTACGGCTTCGCCGGCCACCTGACCGGCGTCGTGCTGGCCAACCTGGTCCCCTCCATCCCGTTCGTGATCCTGACGATGACCCCGTTCATCGAACAGATAGACCCCGCCATCGAACGTGCCGCCCGCATGTGCGGCGCGAAGACCTGGCAGATCTTCCTCAGAATCCTGGCCCCGCTGCTGGTCCCCGGCATCCTGGCCGCCTCGATCCTGGTCCTGGTCCGCACAGTGGGCATGTTCGAGCTGACCTTCCTCGCTGCCGGCCCCGACTCCCAGACCCTGGTGGTAGCCCTCTACTACTCGATGTCAGCGGCCGGAATCCGAGCCCAGCAGTCAGTCGACGCCATGGCCGTCCTCTACACGTCGTCCATGCTGGTCCTGCTGGTGACAGCGCTGCGCTTCGTCAACCCCACCCAGCTGGTGGCCCGGGTCAAGGAAGACCCGGACTGACATCATCGGACGATGACCTCTTACGTTTCCCACACCACCATCGATTGCGCCGACGCGTTCACGCTGTCGCGGTGGTGGCAGTCGGTTCTCGATTATCGAGAGGACGCCGACGATCCGAACGAGCCCGGGCACGAGGAATGCCTGATCATGTCGGCCGACGGGCGGCACCGGCTGCTGTTCATCGAGGTGCCGGACGTGAAGCAGGTCAAGAACCGGATCCACCTCGACCTGCGCCCGGCCGAGGGCACCCGCGACGAGGAGCTGGGGCGGCTCACCGAGCACGGCGCGACCGTCGTCTCCGACCTGCGGAAGCCGGACGGGACGGGGTGGGTCGTGCTGGCCGACCCCGAGGGCAACGAGTTCTGCATCCTGCGCAGCGAAGCCGAAGTCGCCGCCTCACGTCGCCCGTAGGCCCCCGAACCGAGCAGAAAAGTCGATGTTAGGCTCCCTCGCCTCCGCCCCGGAGGCATCGGGGAGATTCACATGCATCGCACCGTACGGGCGCTACTGTCGGCGGCCGTGGCCGCCCTCAGCACCACCACTGTCCTCATCGGAGTATCGGCGGGTCCGGCCCACGCCGAGAACTACGGCAGCCTTCCGCTGACCGCCTGGGCCTACACCGACAAGGCGCAACCCTCCACGCCGAAGCCGGCGCCGCAGGGCGACTTCCTCATCGGCAGCAGCAAGGACGCCGGCGGCCTCCAGCACACCGGGCGGGCCTACTTCACCTTCGACCTGACCGAACTCAAGGGCCAGGTGTTGCACCGGCTCACCTTCTACACCACCGAGCGGACCGTCGACGACTGTTCGCAGGTCGCCCCCATCGAGGTATGGCGGACGAGGCCGGTCACCTCGACCACGACCTGGCGGAACCCGCCCAAGGAACTGGAACTGCTCGACGAGCGTTCCTACGGCAGCGGCGTCATCTGCCCGGGCGCGTACCTGGGGGTCGACGTGATTCCGGCCGTGCAGGCGGCCTTCGGCCGCGGCGAGAAGACCCTCACCCTGGGGGTACGGATCAGGGCCGGCAGCGAGGGCGACGTCCGCACCGGCCGGACGATGAGCCCGCCCCGGCTGAGCTACGCCAGCAACCACGCGCCCCGGGTGAGCGGTCTGAAGCTGAAGTATCCGGACGCGGGCTGCGGCACGCTCGAGAAGCACCCGTCGGCCGGCTCGTGGATGCAGGTGCAGGCGACCGTCACCGACGCCGACCCCGCCGACCATCCGCAGATCACGTACGCGTACTGGCCGGTCGATCACCCCGACCAGCGCCGGGAGTCGTCCTCGCCGAGCCTCGGCCTGACCGGGTTCGACGAAGGCACTGTCATCGCCTGGACGGCGCGCGGCGACGACCACGACGACGCCGGCGCGTGGGGCCGGACCTGTTACTTCACCGTCGACACCACCGCACCGGCGACCACACCGACCATCTCCTCGAAGCAGTATCCGAGCGCGGACCATCCCGGCACCGGCGGTCCGGGCGTGCCGGGGACCTTCGTGTTCGACGCCGGTGGAGACACCGAGATCGTCGGCTTCGACTGGGACGAGATGGACGGCGGACTCGTCGAGCGGGTGACCGCCAACCGTCGCGGCGGCCGGGCGAAGGTCACCATCACCCCTACCCGCTGGGGCAGCGGACGACTGGAGGTCGCCGCTCGTGACGCGGCCGGCAACCGGGGACCGTGGATCCAATACCGCTACCAGGTGCGCAACTCCTCGCCGTCCGCGATCTTCGATGTGAAGGGCGTCGGGCTCACCAGCCACATCACGCTCCTGTCGCGCCTGCCCGAGACAACGGCATTCGGGTACGCCGTGGACGGCGCGCCGGAGAAGCGGCTGCCGGCGGTTGACGGCCGGGCCGAGGACGACGTCGTGTTCACCAGCGTCGGCACCCGGACCGTGGTGTCCCGGGCGTACGCGGGCAACAAACTCCTCGGTTCGGAGAGCATCCAGGTCTCGGTCACCGACGCCCCGCGGATCACGTCGGCCGAGTTCGACTGGAACAAGGATCCGGTCGAAGGCGAACCCGGATCGTTCACCTTCGCACCGGGCACGACCGATGTCGTCTTCTATCTGTACTCGATCGGCGGAGGCGAGGAGCAGAGCATCACCGCCGGCAGCGACGGCCGGGCCGTTCTGAATTGGACACCGGATCGCAGCGGCTCGTTCTCGATCACCGTGAACTCGGTCGACGGATCCGGCCGCCGGTCGCAGCCCGCCGGCACCTCGTTCACGGTCGTCGCGCTGCGTCCCGATGTCAGCGTGTACTCCCAGGGCGCCCGCATCGGTGACCCGATCGGGGTGTCGGTCTGGTCGTACCTGCCTGACACGGTGGCCATCGTGCACAGCTTCGACGGCGGCCCGCAGATCACGTCCGACGGCAAGTCCGCGTACTTCGAGGTGGTGGCCGCCCACGCCGGCGACAGCGTGCTGACCGTGTGGGCCAAGCGGGCCGACGGTTCGCTGTCGCCGCCCGTCGAGGAGGTCGTCCACATCGACACGGCCCCGAAGGTGTCTTCCCGGGGCCCGTTCGGTGAGGACGCGGTGATGCAGCGGCCGGTGTCGTTCACCTTCACCGCGGCCCAGGAGGGCGCGACCACGTTCCGGTACACGGTTGAGAACGGCCCCGAGCAGACGGTTCCGGTCGGTGCCGACGGCATGACGACCGTCTCGTACGACGTTCCGGACGGCACGAACTGGTTCACGGTCGTCGTGTCGAGTCTGACCGCCGACGGCACGGCCTCGGACACCAACACCTTCGGGGTGCAGGCGCGCGACCCGGGCGTCGAGGTTTACAGCCCATGGCCGGCCGAACCGCCGGGTCAGGGCGGTGCCGGCATCGCGGGCCAGTTCGGGTTCTCGGCCTGGGACCTGACCGAGGTGACCACCAAATTCGTGTGGCGCGTCAACGACGGGCCGGAACAAGAGGTCGCGTACGACCCGTGGGCGTGGGAGACCGTGGCCTCCTACACACCCGACCGGGCCGGCGAGAACACCCTGTACGTGCAACGCGAGTTCACCGACGGCTCCCGGTCTCCGCTGAAGACCATGCCGTTCACGGTGGGCGACGAGGTGGCCCGACGCTGACCGCCCGGTGGTGCGGCCCGATCCGCCGGGCCGCACCACACCGGCCCGGCGGCCACCCACCGCCCTGCGACCTCTGCCCGATCGGGCACGTTCGGCTGACTACGCACGGCTTCGAAACAGGGCCTCAAGGCCGCACCGTCCCCCTTGGCGATGCTGACGCAGACGGCCGTTCACCAGGCCATACTGCTCCCGAGCAGGCCGTACGAATCCGCGCGAACACCAGCGCTCGAGTTGCGCCCGCTCCCAAGGTGACGCACAGTGAAGGTCACGGTCGGACTTGCGTCGATTGAATGACCGGGGTCTATGTTGGGGATTGTTACGTCTTGTCCCTCTCCCCGGAGGAATCCCCCAATGCGTAAGTCAAGGTTCGTCATCGCGGCCACGGCCCTCACCGTCACCTTGAGCGCAGGCCTGGCGGTCGGCTCCCGTAGCGACACCGCCGAGGCCGCGGTCGTCTGGAACGAAGACTTCAACGGCCCCGCCGGCAGCGGCGTCGACACATCGAAGTGGAACTTCGACACCGGCGGCAGCGGCTGGGGCAACCAGGAGCTGCAGTACTACACCGACGGCACGGGCAACGTCGCCCAGGACGGCGCGGGCAACCTGGTCATCACGGCCCGCAAAGGCAGCGGTGGCCACAACGACTGCTGGAACGGCGCCTGCCAGTTCACCTCGGGCCGGATCCAGACCTCCGGCAAGTTCACCCAGCAGTACGGACGGGTCGAGGCGCGGATCAAGGTGCCCGACGGCTCCGGCCTCTGGCCCGCCTTCTGGATGCTGGGCGGCGGCAACTGGCCCACCGACGGCGAGATCGACATCATGGAGGTCGTCGGCCGCGAGCCCAACCAGCTGTTCGGCACCCTGCACGGCCCCGGCTACTCGGGCGGCGAGTCCTACGGCAACCAGATCGTCTCCGGCACCCCGTGGCACCAGGACTTCCACACGTACGCCGTGGACTGGTCACCGAACCTGATCGTCTGGACCGTGGACGGCAACGAGTTCTTCCGCGCCACCCCGGAATCGCTACGAGCCGCCAAGGGCAACGTCGACTGGGTGTTCGAACACTCCTTCTTCATCATTCTCAACCTGGCTGTAGGCGGTAACTTCGGCCAGGGCAACCCGGCCGGCCTCCCCGACGAGAGCCGCATGCTGATCGACTACGTACACGTGAGCGCCTAGCTCGGCCCCTTCGCAGGCGATCGGCCAACGCCGGTCCGGTGACAACCCTCCCGGGGCCATGCCGCAGCCGATCCCTGCGGAGCGTCCCCAGCTACGGGGCCGGGCGCAGGCCCCTAAATCGGCGTTGAGCCAGGATCAGTCATGGTCGGACTATCGCTGGGCAAGAGTTCCCGGTCGGCGCAAGCGGCCAGATCCGGACAGCCGAAGTACACCTTCGCGACCCCGGGCAAATCAAGCAGCCCTTCAGCAAAGCCGCCGTTCTCCAGCGCTTCATGGGCAGCATCATCTTTGACAGTCACCGAGTACCAGCTCGGAAACGGCGTCCCGAAGTTCTCCAGGTAGAACTCGGTGTCATCCCAAATCTGGTCCTGGAACTCAGTGTGAATGCTCAGATACTCCACATCGACGACCCCGGCCGCCCCCTGGATCTGAGGCCCGATCACGTTCAACTGCTTCGCCGTAGCGGAGGCCGCCGCAACCACAACAATGCTGGGCCCCCGCTCCGGCTCATCGGGCGCAAACACCCGATATCCACCCCACCCGAGTGCGCCCACCACAAGAACCAAGACCATCAATCGCCGCACGACGCGAAACACTAGCAGCGCTCACAACTGCCCCGGCCTCATCTCCGAGCCCGCTGGAGACACTGTTCCTGGTGATCGCCGTTCCGATGGGGTGGTGGGCTCGGCGCGCATGGTCTATCGGATGGACCTCACCGGCGGCGAGCTGCGCCCGAGGTACGCGTCAACGACATGCCACGCCGCCTGACCGACTGGCTGTGGTGACCTTGCGCCCCACTGCCGCGTTGCTGTTTTCGGCGGTCCGTCCGGGCCGCCGTTCGCTTCCTCGAAGGAGCAGACAGTGCGGTCTCTCGTTCTACGCACAATCGGCGCCCTGGTCGCCGCCGGCATCGGGCTGGGCGTCGCTGCGGCGCCCGCCTCGGCCGCCGGCGACAACACCTTTCGGCTGACCACCGGCGGGGTCGTCGGTTCGGGCACATATGACCACATGATGAGCATCCCGGAACAGCCGGTTCCGCCGATCCGGATCACCGGCACGCTGACCGGTCGCAGCTATTTCCGGTGCGCCGTCATCCAGGTCGGCCGCAGCGGTCCCGCGGACGGCCTCGAGTGGCACACCTTCGGCCGCCACTGCGGACCGGGCCGGACCAAGTTCCGCGTCCAGGCGAACTACATGTTCCGGGGCGTCCAGCCGCCGGTGCGGCTCTGCAGTGGTTGGTCGCCGCGGCAGGCCGAGCGCGGCCGCCAGTGCGACCTCTACCGGCCGCCGTCGGACCGCTGACCACCCGCCCTCTCGTCGCTCCGGCCGGCGCCGGGCCCGCCGTTTTGCGCCCGGCCCAGCGCCGGGCGGCCGTTCCGGCATCGGAACGGCCGTCCGGGCCGGATTCCCTGACCCGCGAGACTGCGCCCTCCTGGTCGACTGGCTCCGCTGAACCGACGCGTTATCGGGGGGGGCCGCAGGTCGGAGGATCGCCCACAGGAACAGCGCGGGTGCGGCCAGGACGAGCGCGGTGAGCACGGCGGGGCCGATGAGCTCGCCGAACGGCACCGGAGGGGCCTCGGCCACCGCGAGGGAGCAGGCACGGTCGGTGGTGATGCGCTCATCGGTGAGCGCCGGGCGCGGGAGCTGCCAGTGCAGGTCGGCCAGCTCCTTGCTGGCGGCGGTCTCGCGATAGAGCATCGGCAGCGTGCTGAGGGCCAGAATCCAGCTTGCCGTCCGGGTGCCGAGAGGCCGGCTCGCCGCCAGCGCGGTCAGCGTGATGGCCGCCAGCAACGCCAACGCACCGGGCACAGCGACCGCGACCCGGCCGGGTTCGTCGGCGGCAGCACTGATCGGGCGGAACGAGATCAGCGCCACCAGGCAGCAGGCCAGCGCCAGGGCCAGGGCCAGGGCCAGCGCAGCCGGTCTCTGCGGGTCGTTCCGTGCTGGGCGTACGGCCACGGCAGCCGCGGCGAGGGCGGCGCAGCGCAGAAGAGCCGCCAGCTGTTGAGCGCGCAGTTGACCGCGCCAGAAGTCGTAGTGAGCGGTGGACAAGCATCCGTCCTCGGCGAGCCAGCCGTCGGCGGGATAGGGCGTGAGGCGGCCGGCCAGGTCGACCACGGCTCCGGCCGTCAGGAGCAGGCAGAAGGCGATCAACAGCCGGCGTACGGCGGGTGGTGTTTCCCGGCCGCCCCACGCGGCCCACCCGACCAATGCTGCCGTGGCTGCCGTTCCGGCGGCATAGCGCACCTCGGGCTCGTCGAGAAGGACCGCCACGAACGCGACACCGACGGCACCGCCGAAGGCGGCGACGACCACCGGCAACGGACGCACACCAGCATTTTGCGCGACCGCGATCTCCGGCGTCGGCGAATGCCGGTGCCGGGTGCGCGGGCACGGCTGGGACCGGGTGAGTCAGTTGCCGGTCAGGCGGATGACCTCGACGGCGCCGGTCAGGCGGAGAGGGCCGGAGGCGTGCGGGACCAGCAGGGTGTCGCCGCGACGGACCGGGTGGTTGTCGTGGTCGCCGTTCAGCGTGCCGTGTCCCGCTACCACGACCACGACGCTGAAGCCCCGGGCCAGCAGGTCACCGCCGTACAGGCGCTCGGCCCGGAAGAACTCGTCGGCCGAGGGCGGCAGCAGGCGGTCGGGGGTGCCACGCAGGGTTTCCAGGCGGGCCGGGCTCCAGGCGCTGCGGTCCACGCACTGCAGAGCCTGGTCGTAACCCAGGCCCAGGTGACCGTCGGACAGGCCGAAGCCCTCGTATTCGAGCAGCACCGAGAAGTCGGTCGGCTCCTGGATCTCGACCAGCAGGACGCCGTCGCCGATGGCGTGCGGGACGCCGGCGGGGCACAGGATCGCGTCGCCGGCCGCGATCGGGATGCGGTTCGTCGCCGCCAGCATCTCGTCGGTCTTCTGCGCGGCTACCCAGCCGGCCAGCTCCTGCGGCTCCACGTCACGGTTGAAACCCAGGTGCACGTACGCACCGGGGCGGGCCGACACGATGACCCAGGCTTCCGTCTTGCCGTACGGGGACGCCAGATGCGCGTTCGCGAAGGTGCGGTCCGGGTGGACGTGGAGGGGCAGCCGCTGGCCGGCGTCGAGCAGCTTCACCAGCACGCCTGTGTCGGCGCGGTCGGGGCCCAGCCAGTAGTGCGGGTCGGCGGTGATCGCGTCGATCAGCAGGCGGCCGTCGGGCAGGCTGGACAGCCCGGACGGGGCCAGACCGAATCGGGTCGAGACCGAGCCCACCCAGTCCTCGGGGTAGTCGTGCCGCGCCGGCACGGTGCGGAAGTCGGCGATCCGGCCGTCGCCGCGGTAGAACGTCTCGGGCTGGTTGGCGGGCAGTGGTACGACGGTCATCAGCAAACCTTAGGAGCGAGCGCGGAGAGAAAGCCACCGACGAAAGTGTCGCCCAGGCCGACCGTCGTGGGGCAGGCGACGTCGAGCTCGAAGCCGGGCACGCAGCGGACCCCGTCGCCGAGACGGTCCTCGAGCGCGGCCGCGAAGCCCACCGACTCCAGCCGGCGGGGGCGGGCGCGCAGGGCGGCCACGTCCTCGTCGGTGAAGTCGTCGCCGTGCACGTAACGGGTGGCGGCCATGACCGTGCCGGTGTCGAGCGCCTCCGCGTACGAGGGCGCGCGGTCACCGACGGCCAGGGCCCAGTACTTGGTGTGCAGCACCAGGGTCGGCGCCGCGATGAGCACCCGGATGTCGGCCAGGGCGGCCGCGATCTCGCGTACGGAAAGGAGGTCGACCGACCGCCCCAGATAGGCCTGCAGCTCGTCCTCGTTGAGCCCGTAGATGTCGATGCGGTCGATCAGCGCCTCGCGAACGGTCCGGCTGAAGGCCGGCTCGTGATAGGCGGCGTCCTCGAAGTACGTCACCGCCTCGGGCGGCAACTGCCGCATGTGCTCCCGCAGCGCCTTCATGCGCTCGCCGAGCAAACCCTTGTCGCGCATGGCGTTGAAGCCCGAGATGAGGAAGACCGAGGCCTGGCTGAGCCGCTCCCCGAGGTCGCCGGTGAGCGCCATGGTGTCGTTGGCCGGGTCGTTGACGTAGATCAGTCGGTTCGGGAACGGCGCCTCCAGCACCACATCGCCCACCGATACACGCAGACCCTTGTCGTACTGCACGATCAGGTGCGGGTAGAGCGTGTCCTCGGCGCCGGACGAGAAGTACTCGGCCGAGGCGGGCACCAGCCGCCGTACGGTGTCGTTGACGCTGACCAGGTGCAGCGTCGACGGGATGCCGAGCCGGTCCAGGAGGATCCCGGCCCGCACCGAGGTGCCGCCCAGGGTCTGACGGTGCGGGAACCGGCCGGCGAAGGTCTCGAGCGCCGGGGCGGAGGCGACGAAGTGCTCGCCGCCTCCGCCCCGGGCCACGTATCCGAGGATCGACACGACCAGGTCCCGTTCGTTGGCCACCGGTCCCGGCGAATCAAGCTCCGGCAAACGGATGCCGTACTCGGCCACAAGCTGTTCCAGGACGCCGGCGGTCAGCTTCACCTCGAAGTCGACGCAGCCGCCGAGGCCCAGGAGTACACGGGACGCGTCGGCCATGTCAGTAGAGCGAGGCCTTGCCGGCGGCGCCGAACAGCTCGATCTTCTGGGCGGCGACCTCGTTCATGGCTGCGACGCAGGCGGGCTGGATCGCGTTGGGCTCGCGGGTCTTGGGGTCGTTGCCCAGGACCTCGCGCATCTTGTTGTGGTACGCGACCTTGATGTCGGTCGAGATGTTGATCTTGTTGATGCCGATCCGCGCGGCTTCGCGGATCTCGTCGTCCGGGTTGCCGGAGCCGCCGTGCAGCACCAGCGGGATGCCGACCCGGCTCTTGATCTCCTTGAGCAGGCCCAGCTTCAGCTCCGGCTTGAGGTGCGCGGGGTAGAAGCCGTGGAACGTGCCGATCGCGATGGCCAGGCTGTCCACGCCGGTCTGCTCGACGTAGGTGACGGCGTCGTCCGGGTCGGTGTAGATGATGGTGTCCGAGCCGCCCTCGGCGTACGTGTCGTTGCCGCCGATGGTGCCCAGCTCGCCCTCGACCGAGACGCCGAGCACGTGTGCGGAGTCGACGACCTTCCGGGTGATCGCCAGGTTCTCGTCGAACGGCTTCATCGAGGCGTCGATCATCACGGACGTGAAGCCGTACTGCACCGCCTGGAGCGCCTGCTCGTAGGTGGCGCCGTGATCCCAGTGGATCGCGATCGGGACGGTCGAGGTGTGCGCGCGGGCGATGATGCCCGGGAGTATCTCGCGGCCGATGTGGGCCACCTCGTCGGGGTGGATCGCCACGATGAGGGGGGCGTTGGTCTGCTCACTGATCTCCACGATGCCCTTGAACATCGCCCAGTCACTGATGTTGAAGGCGGGCACGGCGAAGCTGTGCTGGTTCGCGACGTCGAGGATCGCCTTGCCGGTCGTCAGCATTACGAGTTTCTCCTTCTTGCTGCGGGGTCTCCGCGTAACAGGGGTGTAAGAGGTCAGGCTTTGACGGCGCCGGAGGTGAGGCCTCCGATGAAGCGCCGCTGGAAGACGAGGAAGAGGATGAGGACCGGGATGGACCCGAGGATGCTCATCGCCATCATCTGGTTCCACTCGTACGAGTGCTGGCCCATGAGCAGCTGGATGCCGATCGGGACCGTGCGCATGTCGTCGGTGCGCGTCAGCGAGAGCGCGAACAGGTACTCGTTCCACGAGATCATGAACGTGTAGACCCCGACCGCGATCATGCCGGGCACCGAGATGGGGACGAGGATGCGCCACAGCGCGGTCCAACTGCTGCCGCCGTCGACCTTGACGGACTCGTCCAGCTCTTTGGGCAGGGTGTTGAAGTACGCGGTCAGCATGATGATCGCGTACGGCAGGGTGAACACCATGTGGGTCAGGATCAGACCGGGGTACGTGTTGTAGAGCCCGAGCCCGACGACGAGCCCGAAGTAGGGAATGACGAGCGTGATCGGCGGCACCGCCTGCACGCTGACGATGACCGCGTTGATGGTCTTCGACATCGGGAAGGTGAAGCGGCTGAACGCGTACGCGGCCAGGATCGCCACGAACAGCGTCAGCGCCGTCACCGCGATGGCCACGATGTAGCTGTTGAGGAAGAACCGCAGCTGAGCGCCGTTGGTCAGGATCTCGGTGTACGCGTCGAGCGAGAAGTTCTCGGTGATCAGCCTGGGCGGGTTCTGGAACACCTCGCCGTTGCTCTTGAACGAGGTCGAGAGCATCCACAGCACCGGCGCGCCGGCGAACACCGCGCCGAGGGCCAGTCCCAGGAAGAGCAGGGTCTTCATGAGCCTGCGTCGCGTCTTCGGGGTCATCCCGGGCGCGGTCCTGCTGGGCAGCACAGTCGCCATCTCACCGCTCCCTTTGCTGACGGACGTAGAAGAAGGCCAGGATCATCGTCAGCAGCAGGACGACCACGGCGCTGGCGGAGGCGGTCGCGAACTCGTACTCGCTGAAGGCCAGCTTGTAGGTGAAGGTGCTGAGCATCTCGGTCGAGTTCAGCGGCCCGCCGCCGGTCATCATCCAGATGAGGGCGAACTGCTGGGACGTCCAGATCAGATCGAGCACGGCCATGCTGATGATCACGGGTCGCAGCTGCGGGAGCGTCACGTGCAGGAACTTTCGCCACGGGCTGGCGCCGTCCACGGACGCCGCCTCGTACAGCTCCCCGGGGATGCCCTGGAGGCCGGCCAGCAAGCTGATCATGAAGAACGGATAGCCGGACCAGATGTTGGCGAACGTGACGACCCAGAGCGCCGTGCTCGGGCTGCCGAGCCAGTCCACCCCCTGGTCGATCAGTCCCAGGGCGTTCAGCACGTAGTTGACCACGCCGGACGGGTCGAGCAGCAGGCGCCAGATGACCGCGATCACCGCGATGGTGAACAGCCACGGCAGCACGTAGACGACCCGGAACAGGGACTTGGCGACGCCGCCGAGCAGCGGGCTGTTCAGCATCATGGCGAAGCCCAGCCCGAGGAGCAGGTGGGCCACCATGCTGACCGTGATGAAGATGCCGGTGTTCTTGATCGCGGCCAGGAAGTCGGGGTCGGTCAACACGTCGGTGTAGTTGGCCAGCCCGGCGAAGACCGAGTTCTCCTGGACGATCACGTTGTCCCGGAACGAGTAGCTGATCACCATGACGATCGGGACGATCATCAGGACCACGATCAGCACGATCGTCGGGGACAGATAGCCGAACGGGAGCAGGCGCCGGGCCACGGACGAGCGCTTCGGTCCCGGCGCGGCCGGCTCGGCCGGCGGAGCGCTTTCCGGTTTGACGATGGGGTCGGCGGGCGCGGTTGTCATTCGCTGTCTCCTTGGTCGGGCGCCACGCCGGCGGACCGGCGCGGCGCCCGGGCGGACTATTCGATCACCGAGGACCAGTTCTCCTGGGACTTCGCGAGGGCGTCGTCGACCGAGCCCTTGCCGGTCAGCACCAGCTGGAGCTGCTCGTCGAAGCTGCGCATGAGGTCCTCGGACTTGGGCAGTCCGACGAACTCGTTGGCCGGTGTGCCCTCGGAGTAGATGTCGAAGGCCTGCTTGAACAGCGGGTCACTGTCGGTGAAGTCGGGCTTCGCGGTCTTGTTGCCGGGGAAGCCGTTGGCCAGCGTGGCCAGCTCGGCGTTGGCCTTGGCGTCCATCAGGTACTGCACCAGCTTGAAGGCCTCGGCCTTGTGCTCGGAGGAGTTCGCGACGCCGATGCCCCAGGAGGCGTACGGGATCCCGCGCTTGCCGGTGTAGCCGTCCTCGGCCGGGATGGGCGCGACCGTGAACTTGAGGTCCGGGTTGTTCTTCTTGACCAGGTTGATGTGGGCGAGCGAGTCGACCACCATGCCGACCTGGCCGGTGGTGAACTTCTCGACCTTGTCCTGTTCCTTCATGGTGAGCGAGCCGGGCGCGATGACACCGGCGTCGTTCAGGCTCTTCACGTACTCGACGACGCTCTTGACCTGCGGGGTCTGCAGAGCCGGCTTGCCGTCGGCCAGCATGCTGCCGCCGGAGGCCCACAGCCAGGACATGACGTCGTTCTGGATGCCGTTGGGGACAGCGGTGTCGAGCGGGAGCGCCCAGCCCTTGACGTTGTCGCCGGTGGCGCTGATCTTCTTGGCCGCGTCGAGGAACTCCGTACGCGTGCTCGGCACCTTGTCGACGCCGGCCTTGGTCAGCAGGTCCTGGTTGACGAACAGCGGGTAGACGAAGTTGACGACCGGGACCATGTACGTCTTGCCGTCGACCTGCACCTGGCTCGCGAGCTGGGAGGCGTCGTAGCCGGCGTCGGTCATCAGCTTCGACATGTCGGCGATGGCGCCCTGCTTGGCGAAGTCGTTGACCCAGGCGCCGTCGAGGCCGACGACGTCGGGCAACGTCTTGGACGCGGCGCCGGTGACCAGCTGCTGCTTGGTCGACGCGTAGGGCGCGCTCAGCAGCTTGACCTTGATGGTCGGGTTGGCCGTCTGGAACTCGTTGATGATCTTGTCGAACGACCCGTCCGGAAGCTCGGGAGCCCACCACTGGGCGAACTCCAGCGTCACCGTTCCGTCCGAGCTCGCATCGTCCGAGCCGCCCCCGCAGGCCCCCATGACCGCGGCCAGGCCGACCGCCGTCGCTATTGCTGTCCAACGCCTCAACCGGGTGGAACGTGCCGCCATCGCGGACTCCTTCTATAGAGAGGTTCCTCTGTTCTCTGCGAGATTGTCGTCACGTTAGCAACGTGTTACGGGAGTTAACAAGAGCAAGAACCGCAGAATCTTGCGAAGTTCGGCAAGAAGTTGCGGCATGGTGCACACTTGCCGTCGGCACGATTGGTCGTCCACCTTGGAGAACTGCTGCTCAAGGCCGTCCGATCGGGCAGTTGCCCAACTATGCGGCTCTTCGCCACTCTAAGCAAGGTGCTGCACAGGTGTGGCATACTGCCGCACACAATGAGGGGGGACGCAGTGACGAACGTCGAGAAGGACGATCGGCAACGCCACCTGCCGGCGGGCCGCAAGGCCCAGCTGGCGGCGTACGTGACCGAAGCCGGGCAGGTCACCGTCAGTGCCCTGGCCGAGCGCTTCGGGGTCTCGATCGACACCGTCCGGCGCGACCTCGACCAGCTCAGCGCGGACGGGGTGCTCGTGCGCACGTACGGCGGGGCGGTCAGCCGTTCGACCATCACCCGCACCGACCGCGCCGTCGACCAGCGCCTCTCGATCCAGGAGCAGGAGAAGGAGAAGATCGCGGCGCTCGCGGCGTCGCTGGTCGAGGACGGCTCCACGATCATGATCAACGGCGGCACGACCACGCTGGCGCTCGCGCGCCTGCTGGGCCAGCACCGCGACCTCACCGTGGCCACCAACAACCTGCTGGTTCCGGCCGCGCTGCCCGCCTCGGCGGTGCGCGACATCTACGTGTTCGGGGGCGCCGTACGCTCGCTGACCCTGGCCACCATCGGGCCGGTCAGCTTCCGGGCCAACGGCGGCGCCGACCTCGACATCAGCTGCGACCTGGCGCTGATCGGCGTGGGCGCGGTCGCGGCCGACGCCGGCTACACGACCAGCAACCTGGCCGAGGCGGCCATGATGCAAGAGATGATCTCGCGGGCGGCCCGGGTGGCGATCCTGGCCGACTCCTCGAAGTTCGACCGCCGCCTGTTCGCGCAGGTCTCCGAGCTGGCCAGCGCCGACTACCTGATCACCGACGCCATGCCCGGGCCCGAGCTGCGCGACGCCCTCGAGGCCGGCGAGGTCGAGCTGATCACCCCGCCCGGCGCCCGATAAGGGCCTGTTACCGACCGATTACTTCGTGCGGCTGTGCGCCCGGGCCGGGGCTAGCCTCCGTGCATGACCCGGCGTGGCGACCTGCCGCCGGCCGATCCGCGGCGATCCCGTGACCCGGCCGGAGCGGTGCTGCGCGCCGTCCTCGACCACGGGCCGATCGCCCGCAGCACGGTGGCCCGGGCCACCCGGCTGTCGGCGGCCTCGGTCAGCGGCGTGGTCGCCTCACTGCTCGACCGCGGCCTGGTCCGCGAGGCGCCCGAGGCGGCCGGCCCGCCCGGCATCGGCCGCCCGCACGTGCCGCTCGACATCGAACCCGACCGGGTCGCCGTGATCGGCGCGCACATCGCCGTCCCGCACGCCACGGTCGCCCTGCTCGACCTGCGCGGCC
Source organism: Paractinoplanes polyasparticus (assembly GCF_019710575.1). Taxonomy (GTDB): domain Bacteria; phylum Actinomycetota; class Actinomycetes; order Mycobacteriales; family Micromonosporaceae; genus Actinoplanes; species Actinoplanes polyasparticus. The sequence continues at coordinate 239,261 of NZ_JAHWFK010000004.1, forward strand.
GGATCATCGCCCAGCGCCGCGACCCGCACGGCGCGCGTGACCCGGCCGCCGTGCTGGCCGCGTTGGCCGACCGCATCTCTGTCCTGCGCCGCACGCGCCGGCGGATCCTGGGCCTCGGCGTCGCCACCGGCGGCTGGATCGACACCACCAACGGCACGGTCGTCGACCACCCGCTGCTCGGCTGGCGCGACGTAAGGCTCGGCGCCGTCCTGGCCGCCTCGACCGGCCTGCCGACCCGGGTCGACAGCAACTCGCGGGCGCTGCTGCGAGCCGAGCAGCTGTTCGGCGCCGCCGCCGGCCGGGCCCGCGAGAGCGCCGTGCACCTGTTCATCGGCAACGTCGTCGACGTCGCCTTCGCAGCCGGCGGCACGATCCACCACGGTCCGCGATCGGCCGCGGGCGCGGTCGCCCACCTTCCGATCGAGGGCCACACCGAGGTCTGCGCGTGCGGCCGTACGGGGTGCCTGCAGGCCGCCGTCTCGGAGCGCACGCTCGTGCGCCGCGCCCAGGCTGCCGGGCTGATCGACCGGCCCGAGCTGAGCGCGCTGCTCGACGCCGCCGCGGGCGGAAACGCCGACGCCCTGGCGATGTTCACCGAGCGCGCCCGCCTCGTCGGCCGGGCCGCCGCCCTGCTGCTCGACCTCTTCGACCCCGAGGTCCTCATCGTCTCCGAGGCCGGCGCGAACCGGTTGCCGGGCTGCCTCCGGGCGCTGCGCACCGAGGCCGCCGCCTGGTCCTCCAGCAGCGCCGACGTACCCACGACGGTCCGCGCGAGCAGCTTCGGCCGCGACGTCCTGGCCGTAGCCGGCGGCGCCACGGCGCTCGACCACGTCTTCGCGACCCCGCTCAGTTGCGACAGCGCAGCAAGCTCGGCCGCTGCGACCAGGGCGGACTTAATTCAGCAGGACGCATAGTTACCCCCTAATTCCTATCTGCATAGCATGCATTCATGAGAACCCCACCCCCGCTCCTCGCCGTCGCTCTGGCGGGAGCCCTTTTCGCAACCAGTGCATGCGGCGACGACGCCGGGGCGCAGCTCGAGCTGACGGCCGCCCTGCCCGACAAGGTTGCCGGCGGCACCGCGATCCGCATCGGCGACCCCGCCGTCCAGGCCATCGTGCAGGCGTCCGGCCTGGACAAGGAGCTCTCCCAGGCCGGCGTCGAGGTCGAGTGGGCCAACATCAGCGGCGGCCCGCAGAGCATCCAGGCGTTCCGGGGCGACAAGCTGGACTGCAGCGCGGTCGCCGACATCCCCTCGCTCTTCGCGGCCTGGACCGGCACCTCGACGAAGATCGTCTTCCAGTCGGTCATCGTCGACCCGATCAACCACCCGATCTACCAGCTCGGCGTCGCGCCCGGGGTGAACGTCACCTCGCCGGCCGACCTGCGGGGCAAGAAGATCGCCTACAGCGCGGGCCAGGCCCAGGGCGCGCTGGTGCTGCGAGTGCTGCAGAAGGCGGGCCTCACCCGCGATGACGTCACCCTGGTCGAGCTGACCAGCACCGGCGACTCGTACGTGACCGCCCTGGGCAGCAAGGCGGTGGACGTGGCGCCGATCGGGGCGGCCCACGTCAAGATCTACAAGGCCAAGTATCCGGGCGGCGGGGCGATCCTCACCGGCATCCGCGACGACGCGTCGACGCTGTACTGCCTCACGAAATCGGTGCAGGACGCGGAGAAGGCGGCCGCGCTGAAGGTCTACGTCGGCGTACGGGCCAAGGCCCTGCTTTGGCAGAACGCCAACCCCGACGGGTACGCGAAGGCCTACCTGCAGGAGGTGCAGGGGCTCAGCGCGGACGATGCCAAGGACGTCGTGGCCGTCGACGGCAAGAAGGGCATCCCGGCCACCTGGGACAACGCCATCGAGCGGCTCCAGCAGACAGCCGACCTGCTGGCCGAGCAGCAGGACCGCGACAAGCTCGACGTGAGCACCCTCGTCGACCGGCGCTTCGAGAAGGTCGAGGCCGACGCCGCGGGGGCCGACGTGGTCACCGGTGACGCCGCATGACGATCACCGAGACCCGGCCCCGGACCGCCACCCCCGACGTCCGCGTCGTGCGGCGCCGGCTCGGACCGGGGCGCCGCATCCCGTACGCCTTCTGGGTCGGCCCGATCCTGCTGCTGGCCGTCTGGTCGGCGGGCTCGGCGACCGGCCTGATCAGCCCGGCCATCCTCACCGCGCCGTGGGACGTCGTGGTGGCCTTCGGCGAGCAGTGGACCGACCACGACCTGCTCGGCAACATCCTGTCCTCGCTGCAGCGGGCGGCGCTCGGCCTCGGCTTCGGGGTGGCCACCGGCGGCGTGCTGGCTGTCGTCTCCGGCCTGTCGCGGCTCGGCGAATCGCTGATCGACGGCCCGATCCAGGTCAAGCGGTCGGTGCCCACGCTGGCCCTGATCCCACTGTTCATCGCCTGGTTCGGCATCGGCCAGGAGATGAAGGTCGTGACCATCGCGCTGATCAGCATGGTCCCGATCTATGTGCACACCCACAACGGGCTGCGCGGCATCGACGGCAAGTACGCCGAGCTGGCCGAGACCCTCGACATCGGGCGTGGCGAATTCGTGCGGCACGTCGTGCTGCCCGGCGCGCTGCCCGGCTTCCTGCTCGGTATGCGGTTCGCGGTCACCTCGTCGCTGCTCGGGCTGGTGGTCGTCGAGCAGTACAACGCGACGGCCGGCATCGGTCACATGATCACGCTGGCCGAGCAGTACGGGCAGACCGACGTCATCGTCGTCGGCCTGGTCATCTACGGAGTCTTCGGCTACTGCGCGGACAGCGCCGTGCGCCTGGTCGGAAGGAGGGTGCTGGCATGGCGACGGACACTCGAGGACTGATCGCGCCGCCCGCCGTGCGGGTGCGCGACCTGCACCGGAGCTTCAGCGAGAGCGGCGGTGTGCTCAACGGGCTGGATCTCGACATCGCGCCGGGCGAGTTCGTGGCGCTGATCGGGCGCTCCGGGACGGGCAAGAGCACGCTGTTGCGGGCGCTGGCCGGGCTCGACCGGGACGTGGCGGGCTACGGCGAGATCGAGGTGCCGGAGTCGGTGTCGGTGGTCTTCCAGGACTCGCGGCTGCTGCCGTGGCGGCGGATCCTCGACAACGTCGTCCTGGGGGTGCGCGGGCCGGATGCGGCAGCGCGCGGTCAGCAGGCGCTGTCCGAGGTCGGATTGCCGGGGCGGGAACGGTCGTGGCCGTTCCAGCTGTCCGGCGGCGAGCAGCAGCGGGTCTCGCTCGCGCGGTCGCTCGTACGGGAACCGCAGTTGCTGCTGGCCGATGAGCCGTTCGGCGCCTTGGACGCGTTGACCCGCATCCGCATGCATGCACTGCTGCGCAAGCTGTGCGAGGCCCACAAACCGGCCGTCCTGCTCGTCACCCACGATGTCGACGAGGCCGTCGCGCTGTCCGACCGGGTGATCGTGCTCGACGCCGGGGTGGTGCGGGCCGACGTGCAGGTGGCCGGCCGGTCGCCGGTCGAGTTGCGTTCCTTCCTGCTGGAGGAGTTGGAAATCCGATGAGCCGTCAGTTGCACTTCAACCTGTTCCTGCACGACACCGGCCACCACGAGGCGTCGTGGCGGCTGCCCGCCTCGGATCCGCACTCGAACCTGTCGCTCGACGCCCACCAGCATCTGGCCCGGGTGGCCGAGGACGCCCGGTTCGACTCGGTGTTCCTGGCCGACAGCCCGGTGCTGTGGAGCGATCCGGGCCGCCGGCCGGCCGGGAAGCTGGAGCCGACCCTGTTGCTGGCCGCGCTGGCCGTGAGCACCCGCCACATCGGACTGATTGCCACGGCGTCCACTTCGTACAACGAGCCGTTCAATCTGGCCCGCCGCTTCGCCTCGCTCGACCACCTGTCGCGCGGACGGGCCGGGTGGAACATCGTCACCACCGCCGGGGACGCCGCTGCCCGCAACTTCGGCCTGCAGGACCAACCCCTGCATCGGACGCGATACGAGCGGGCCGACGAGTTCCTCGAGGTGTCCACGAAACTGTGGGACAGCTGGGCCGACGACGCTGTCGTGGCCGACCGCTTCTCGGGAGTGCACGCCCGAAGCGACCGGGTGCGTCCCGTCAACCACAGCGGTGCGTTCTTCCGGGTGGACGGCCCGCTGAACGTGCCGCGCTCCCCGCAGGCCTATCCCCTGCTCGTGCAGGCCGGTTCGTCCGAGGACGGCAAGGACTTCGCGGCGAAGTGGGCCGAGGCGGTCTTCACCGCGCAGCCGACGCTGGCCGAGAGCCAGGCCTTCTACGCCGACATCAAACGCCGGGCGGTGGCGGCCGGCCGCGACCCCGACCACGTCGTCGTGCTGCCCGGGATCGTGCCGGTCATCGGCTCGTCGGAAGCCGAAGCGCGGGAACTCGACGCGGAACTGGACCGCCTGATCGCACCGCAGTACGCCGTGGCGACGCTCGCTCACACGCTGCGGGTCGACGCCGACCGGCTGCGGCTGGACGAGCCGTTGCCGGACGACCTGCCGAGTGAGGACGAGATCGAGGGGGCCAAGAGCCGCCGCACGCTCATCGTCGACTGGGCGCGGCGCGACAATCTGACCGTGCGGCAGCTGATCGGCAAGCTCGGCGGTGGCCGCGGGCACCGCACCTTCGCGGGCACGCCGGTGCAGGTGGCTGACACGATCCAGCACTACTTCCTCAACGGCGCGGCCGACGGTTTCAACATCATGCCGGCCGTGCTGCCGTCCGGCATCGAGGCGTTCGCGACGGAGGTCGTGCCCATCCTGCAGGAGCGCGGGCTCTTCCGCACGGAGTACACGGGCGCCACCCTGCGCGAGCACTACGGCCTTCCCCGCCCGGCCAACCGATTGGCGCCGCAAGGGGCACTGGCATGAGCTACCTCTGGTACATCCCCAACACCGTCGAGCCGGGGCACCGCGGCGACGACGCCGTCAGCGGCTACGGCACGCTCGAACACAGCGTCGACCTGGCCCGCACGGCCGAGGAACACGGATGGGAAGGCGCGCTGATCGGCACCGGCTGGGGGTGGCCCGACACGTTCACGGTCGCCACCGCGATCGCCGCCCGGACGACCACGTTCAAGCCGCTGGCGGCGATCCGGCCCGGCTACTGGCAGCCGGCACACTTCGCCTCCGCGGCGGCCACGCTCGACCACCTCAGCGGCGGGCGCCTGCTGGTCAACATCGTCAGCGGGAAGGACAACCTCTCGGCGTACGGCGACGTCGAGGGCGACCAGACCCAGCGGTACGCCCGGACCAAGGAGTTCATGCGGATCGTGCGCCGGCTGTGGACCGAGGAGGACGTCACCTTCGAGGGCACGCACTTCGGGGTGACCGGCTCGACCCTGCCGTTGCTCCCGTCCAGCCCGCCGCGGCTCTACTTCGGGGGCGCGTCGGAGGCGGCGGAACGGGTTTCGGCCACCGAGGCCGACGTGCAGCTGTTCTGGGGTGAGCCGCTCGACGGGATCGCCGACCGGGACCTGCCGCCGCTGGAGTTCGGGTTGCGCATCACCACGCTGATCCGGGACACGCGCGAACAGGCGTGGCACGACGTGGCTGGTCGGCTCGGCCGACGACGTGCGGGCGGCGCTGGGGGCGTACGCGGACCTGGGCATCACGCACTTCGTCCTCTCCGACACCCCCTACAAGCGCGAGACGGCCCGGGTCGGCGACGCGATCGTCCTCAGTTCACGAAGTCCTGGGTGAACCAGACGCGGCCGTCGGCGCCGCGGGTGACGGCCAGGCCGATGCGCTTGAAGTTCGGGTTGAGCAGGTTGCGGCGGTGGCCGTCGTTCGGCGGCACCTCGGCCAGCATGAGGTCGGTCAGCCCGTTGGCGGCGGCCACGATCGAGGCGTCGTTGTTCGCGGCGTTGCCCTGACCGATGTTCTCGCCGGCCGAGTTCCAGGAGACGCCGGCCGCGGTGAAGCGGTCGCCCAGGCCGGCCTCCCCCGGGCACTGGTGCGAGAGGCCGCAGCCGCCCACCATCAGCGCGTTGTGGGCGGCCGCGGCCTTCGACAGGTTCGCGTTCAGGACGTACGGAGTGAGGTTGTTCGCGGTGCGGGCGGCGTTGATGTGGGCCAGCACCTGATCGATCACGGTGTCCGCGGGCGGGGTCGTCACGGGAGCGCTCGTCGGCGGCACGGTCGTCGGCGCCGCTGTGGTGGGCACGGCCGTCGTCGGCACAGCCGTCGTGGGTACGGCAGTGGTCGGCGCAGCCGTGGTCGGCGCGGCCGTCGTCGGCCGAGGGGCAGCGGTCGTGACCGTGGGCCGCGGCCGGGGCCGGTGGGTGCGCCTGTCACGGGCCGCCTCGGTCGCGCGCGTGGCCGGACCGAGCTGTGCCGCCGCGGCGGGCCGGGTGGCGGGCTGCTGACGCTGCCCGCCGGTCTGGGCCGAGGCGATGCCGGCCGCGCCCGCGCCCAGCACGCCGAGCACGACGGTGGCCAGCACGAGGTTCCGGGTCCGGGTGGGGCGGCGATGACGAGTGCGCACGGTGATCCTCTGTCGTTTCGGGGGCAACGCCGACTGACTCTGCGGCGTACGCTCCTCCACCGCACCCCTATTGAAGAAAACTTAAAGATCGATGCCCTTCCTTGCCTTCGGGCCGGCGGACGCGCCCCCAGGCGTCCGGTCCGCCCAACCCCGCACCTGAGGGCGTCCGCGCCGCTACGCTGAGTCCGTGCACCTGATTGTGGAGGTGGGCAGTCGGCTGGAGCCGGACGTCAGCTGGCCCGAGGGAGCTGCCCTGACAATGTTCGCCGGCGAGCCCGTGCAGCTCATGATGTTCCTGAGCTGCCCGCACGAGCTGGAGGTCCAAGCCGTCACGGCCGCGCCGACCAGGTTCGCCTGGGTCGACAGCGAACACGCCGGCATCCTCGCCTACCGGCTGGGCCCCGTCCTGACCTGGTCCCAGGCCCCGTACAACCCCCACCTGTTCGCGCCCGAGGACGGCCTGCCCGGCGTGGACTCCGACGGCACGGTGCAGATCGTGCTGGTCGACCGGGACACCAACATCGTCAAGGCGCTGCACCGCGTGCAGTGGCCCGCGGACTTCGCGGCAGCCGTCCGCGCCTCGGTCACCCGGATGCGGGAGATGCCCTTCAGCCGCCCCGCGTACGACCACGCCCTGGCCGCCCTGCACCGCCGCTGCCCGACCGCCGAGGACCTCGTGGTCGACCGGGCCGACGCCCTCTGCACGGCTGTCCCGGTGCCCCTGACGGAACTGTGACGCCTGCGCCCTAGGGCGTCCAGATCCACGTCGTGTTGAGCAGCTTGCCTTCCTCGGCCCGCGAGCCCTTCCACTGGGCGCCGCCGAAGACGACCATGCGGATCCCGGCGGCGACGACCGTCCGCCCGGACGCGTCGCCGCCGGGGATGTCGGGCACCTTCTCCCACGTACCGGATTCCGTGTTGAGCACCGCCTCGGCGACCACGGGATAGAGGGCGGAGGTGGCCGTGCGGGCCCCGGCGCCGAGCTCTTCGCCGCCCGGTGGATCCGGCAGGGGTGACCACCGGCCGGTGGCCGGGTCGAGCAGGCCGCCGTTGGGATACGTACGGCCCCAGTTGTTGACCTGCCCGCCGTCGGCGCCGCCGGGCGTCGGATTGACCAGGCCGCCGTCGGTCCGCAGCCACGGCCCGGTGAACAGCATCGGCGCGTCCGGGAGCCGGCGCCACGTGCCGGCACCGAGATTCAGCGCGGCCACCCGGGTGAGCGATGGCTTCTCCCCGTTCGGGTCGGGCACCAGCTCGTGGTCGAACAGCAGCAGCTCCCGGCCGCTCCACTCCAGGGTGCGGCTGAACGCGGCGCCCAGCGGGTCGTCCGGCAGGGCGTTCCAGCGCATCGTCGCCGGGTCCAGGACGTAGTCGGGGCCGGAGCCGTACTCGTCGGTGTTCCGATAGGCGACCAGCCGATCGCCGGCGTCCACGAGCTCGTAGCCGGACCGGCGGTCGAACGGTGCCGGCCACCGCGTCCAGCTGTCCTTGTCGACGCGGTAGCCGAGCACCTCGCGCCGGGTGGTGTCGGGCAGCACGTACGCCGTCGGCCCGATCACCACACCCTGGGCGCCCAGCAGCGGAACCGGAGGCGAGGCGACCGGCCGCCAGCGGTTGGTCGCCGGGTCGAGCGCGGCCGCGTCGGTCACCGGCGTGGGGTCGACGGCGCAGCTGGCGTTGGGCGGGCACGGCGCGGAGTCGCTGCCGCCCAGCAGCAGCACCTCGGTGCCCGTCCACAGCCCCAGCGCCTGCTCGCGCGGGCTCAGCGGCCCGCCGGTCACCTGCTGCCAGCCTTCCGGCACGGCCGCCTCGGTCACCGGCGGAGCTGCCGGGCCGCAGGCCGACGATCCGCACAACGCCGCCGCGACGAGCATCCCCCGGCCAAGTCTCATGGGCGTCAGACTCCGAGCCGGCCGGTCCGGTTCCCCGCGGTCACTGATCCGGGCGAGCACTCCCGGCCGGGACCGGGTCGTCGGCGGCGATCCGGGCGGCGGCCTCGTCGCGGCGGTTGGCCAGCACGCTGGTGATGGTGACCGTGATCAGGGTGACCGCGATGACGCCCAGCGAGGCCAGGGTCGGCACCTCGGGCAGCCAGGTCCAGATGCCGTGCGCCCAGTGCAGCACCAGCTTGACGCCGATGAAGGCCAGGATGACGGCCAGGCCGTAGTCGAGGTGGCGCAGCTTGTCGAGCACGTTGCGGAGCACGAAGTAGAGGGCGCGCAGACCCATCAGGGCGAAGGCGTTGGTCGCGAAGACCAGGTACGGATCCTCGGTCACGCCGTACACGGCCGGCACCGAGTCGACGGCGAACACGACGTCGGTCATGAAGACGGCGACCACCACGACGGCCAGGGGCGTCAGCACCCGGCGGCCGGCCTGGCGGATGACCATCTTGCTGCCGTGGTACTCCTTCGTGACTCCGAAGAACCGGCGCAGGAGCTTGACACTGCGCATGTTGTCGATGTCGACCGCGTGTTCCTCGCCCTTCCGGGCGTCCCGCATGACCTTGATCGCGGTCACCAGCAGCACGGCCCCGAACAGCAGGAACGCCCAGGTGCCGGCCTGCAGCACGGCCGCGCCGAGCGCGATGAAGATGCCTCGCAGCACCAGGGCGCCGGCGATGCCGTACAGCAGAACCCGCTGGGCCAGGGCCGACGGCACGGCGAAGGCGCTGAGCAGCAGCATGAAGACGAACAGGTTGTCGACCGACAGCGATTTCTCGACCACGAACCCGGTGTAGAACTCCACTGCCGGCTTGCTGCCGTACGCCCACCACAGCACCAGGCCGAACACGGCCGGCAGGGTCAGGTAGAAGACCGACCAGCCGACGGCCTCGCGCATCGGCACGTCGTGCGGCCGGCGGGTGACGACGAAGTCGGCGGCCAGCAACCCCAGCAGGACCACGATGCTGATGATCCACAACTGCGGCGAAGCGACGGTTTCGAGTGGGGCGGCAAGGGTGACACTATGCGACATCAGGGAGCCTCCTCGGAGATGTGCGCCATCGTCCGAGGTCTCCCTCACCTGCTGGTGTGGCAGGCGAGCGCACGGGGGCATGCCGAGATGCCCGTGATGACCGCGACGCTCTTTGTGAGGTACTCCCCTCGCCGCGCACACTAGCCCACGATCTTGGACACGGCCAAGTCCCCGGGTGGTGAATCACGCGAACCGGTTGACGCCGTCGCCGCTCCGTCGCATCGTGAATGAAGAGGGAGGTCAGCCATGCTTCTCGACATCCTGCTGGGCACCTTGCTGGTGGTCAGCGCCCTGATCTCGATGGCGGCGCTGTCGCTGACGGCCGGCTACCGCCATCACCATCGCCACCGCCACTAGGAGCGGACGAACACCGGCACCCCTCTAGGGTGAGGGGATGTCCGCACCGCAAGATCGCCCCGAGCGCTGGGGAGCGACGTCCGATGGCCCCGTCGACCGCTACGTCCTTGCCAACGGCGAGGGCATGCGGGTCGGCATCCTTACGTACGGGGGGATCGTCCAGAGCGTCGAGGTGCCCGACCGGGCGGGCGCGACGGCCAACGTCGTTCTCGGCTTCGATCGGCTGCAGCGCTATGTCGACAACCCCGGCCCGTATTTCGGCGCTCTTGTCGGCCGGTACGGCAACCGCATAGCCCGGGGCCGCTTCACGCTCGACGGCACGACCTACGAGCTGCCGATCAACAACGGCCCGAACAGCCTGCACGGCGGAGCCACCGGCTTCGACAAACGGATCTGGTCGGCCACCCGGACGGAGGACGCCGTCGAGCTGCGGCTGATCAGCCCCGACGGGGATCAGGGCTACCCCGGCGCCCTGACGGTCACGGTGCGCTACACCCTCACCGCCGGCAACGCGCTCAGGATCGACTACGAGGCGACCACCGACGCGCCGACCGTCGTCAACCTGACCAACCACAGCTACTTCAATCTCGGCGGCGAGGGCAGCGGCGACATCTACGGCCACCGGGTACGGCTCCACGCCGGCCATTTCACACCGGTGGACGCCGACCTGATCCCGACCGGCGAGCTACGCCCGGTGGCGGGCACGCCGATGGACTTCCGCGAGCCGGTAGCCGTCGGCGAGCGCATCCGCACCGGCGATGAGCAGCTGAGCCACGCCGGCGGCTACGACCACAACTGGGTCCTCGACCGTTCGGACAGCGCTCTGACCGCGGCGGCCGAGGTGAGCGACCCGGTCAGCGGCCGGACGCTGACCGTCTCCACCACCGAGCCCGGTCTGCAGTTCTATTCGGGTAACTTCCTCGACGGCACGATGATCGGCACGAGCGGGCGCCTCTACCGCCAGGGCGACGGCTTGGCGTTGGAGACCCAGCACTTCCCCGACTCGCCCAACCAGCCCGCCTTCCCGTCGACCGTGCTGCGGCCCGGCGGAACCTACCGTTCGACGACGGTGTGGCAGTTCGGCGTCTCAGGCGGCTGACGGCGGGAGGTGGGTGTAGGCGCCGTCGTGGGACGGTCAGGGACGAGCCGGGGTGTGGGGCGAGGGGCACGCCGCAGTCGGCGACCGCGGCCAGGCTGCGGAGCCCCACGATGTCGAGCACCTGTCCTACCCGCCAGTTGATAAGGATCTGTGATAGCGAGATGAGCCGCTACATCATCGTCGGCGCGGGCGCGGTCGGCGCCACCGTGGGCGCCCAGCTGCACCGGGCCGGCATCGAGGTGGTCCTGGTGGCCCGGGGCGCCCACCTGGACGCGCTGCGCGAGCACGGGCTGCGCTATCTGCGGCCCGACGGCGAGCACGTGCTGCCCATCCCGGTCGTCGCCGGCCCGGCCGAGATCACGCTGCGGGCCGACGACGTGCTGGTGCTGGCGACCAAGTCGCAGGACACCGCGGCCGCCCTGGAGGCGTGGGCCGGCGCCGCCCACCTGCCGCTGCTCACCTTGCAGAACGGCCTGGAGAACGAACGGCTGGCCCTGCGCCTGTTCGGCACGGTGATCGGCGGCGTCATCCGGACCCCGGCCAGCTACCTCACCGCGGGCGAGGTCGTCTCCCCGGCCGATCCGACCCCGGCCGTGGTGTGGCTGGGCCGGTACCCGGCCGGCGCCGGTGAGCCGGCCGAGACCATCGCGGACGACCTGCGCCGGGCCGGTCTGGTCGCCGAGGTCGTGCCCGACATCCAGCGCTGGAAAGCCGGCAAGCTGCTGGGCAACCTCGTCAACGGGCTCGACGCCCTCTACCCGGCGGGCGAACTCCGCGACGCGGCGCTCGCCGCGCTGCAGCAGGAGGCCAGGGCTGTTCTCACGGCAGCCGGGATCAAGCCGGCCGACTTGAAGACCGAGACGAGCGCCGATCTCAGCGGATTCGTCGTGCGCCCGGTTCCCGGCCATCCTCGGCAGGGACATTCGACCTGGCAGAGCCTGGCCCGCGGGGTCGCCACCGAGACCGACTACCTGAACGGCGAGATCGTGCTGCTCGGGCGGTTGCACGGTGTCGCCACGCCGCTCAACCAGGCCGTGCAGCAGCGCGTACGCCGGGCGGTCGCCGAGGGAACGGCTCCGGGCTCGCTCGACGAGGCCGACCTGGCCGCGCTGCTCCGGGCCGACGACCATCGGGACGACGTCCTGATCGAGGTGGCCGAGCTGCACCGCCGGCTGGCCACGGCCGACGCGCCCGTGGTGCTCGATGTGCGGTGGGCACTGGGCGACCCGAACGGGGCCGAGCACTACCGCGAGGGACACATCCCGGGCGCCGTCTACGTGGACCTCGACACTGAGCTGGCCGGGCCCCATGCTCCTGGCACCGGTCGGCATCCTCTGCCCGACCTGGCAAAGTTCCAGGCTGACGTACGCCGGTGGGGAGTGACCCGACGGGGCGGAGTCGTCGTCTACGACAACAGCGGCGGGCTCGCCGCCGCCCGCGCGTGGTGGCTGCTGCGCTGGACGGGCGTCACGGACGTGCGGATCCTCGACGGCGGGCTGGCCGCGTGGGCTGAGGCGGGCCACTTCCAGGCCACCGGCGAGGCCCGTCCCCGTCCGGCCGGCGACATCGTGCTCGAGCCCGGGCAGCTGCCCACCCTGACCGCGGACGAGGCCGCCGAGCTCGCCCGGACCGGGTCGCTGGTGGACGCCCGGGCCGGCGAGCGCTACCGCGGCGAGATCGAGCCGATCGACCCCCGGGCGGGCCACATCCCTGGTGCGGTCAGCCTGCCCACCGCAGCCAATCTGGACGGGCAGCGGTTCCTGGCCACGGCCGCCTTGCGGGAGCGCTTCGCCGGACTGCGGGGGCCGGTCGGCGTCTACTGCGGATCTGGGGTGACGGCCGCCCACGAGATCGCCGCGCTGGCCATCGCCGGCGTCGACGCCGCCCTCTATCCCGGCTCGTGGTCCGAATGGTCGTCCGACCCCGAGCGCCCGGCCGAGACCGGCGCGGACCCATCGGGACCGCCACGGGGAACAGCGATGCCAGCGGATCGACAGCCTCACTGACCAACGGCGATGCCGGCGGATCGACAGCCTGGCCGGCCGGCCCGGGCCGTACGCCGCCCTCGTCCACGCCTGGACGCAGCAGTGATTACGGTGGCAGGCATGAGGATCGTGGTGCTGGACGACTATCAGCGGGTGGCCCGGGCGTACGGAGACTTCGACTCGCTGCCGGAGGCCGACGTCGAGGTGGTGCACGAGCACATCGCCGACCGGGATGCGCTGGTCGCGGCGTTGCAGGATGCCGAGGTCGTGGTGGCGATGCGGGAGCGGACGGCGTTCCCGGCCGAGGTGTTCGAGCGGCTGCCCAAGCTGCGGCTGCTGGTCACCACGGGCATGGCCAACGCGGCCGTCGACTTCGCGGCGGCCGCAGCGCACGGGGTCACGATCAGCGGAACGACCATGTACGGCAACACGAAGAGCTCGAACACGGCCGAGCTCACCTGGGCGTTGATCCTGGCCTGCCGGCGGCACGTGGTGACCGAGGACAGGGCGCTGCGCGACGGGCGCTGGCAGACCACCGTCGGCAGCGACCTCGCAGGCAGCACCCTGGGCGTGCTGGGGCTGGGGCGGATGGGTACGCAGGTGGCGCGGATCGGGCAGGCCTTCGACATGCGGGTGATCGCCTGGAGCGAGAACCTCACCGCGGAGCGGGCGGCCGAGGCGGGCGCGACGCTGGTGTCGCGGGACGAGCTGTTCGCCGGCAGCGACGTGCTGACCGTGCACCTCAAGCTCAGCGAGCGGACCACCGGTCTGGTCGGCGCGGCCGAGTTCGCCGCCATGAAGCCGTCCGCGGTGCTGGTCAACACGTCCCGCGGGCCGATCGTCGACGAGACGGCGCTGGTCGCGGCGCTCATCGCGGGCTCGATCGCGGGCGCGGGGCTGGACGTCTACGACGTCGAGCCGCTGCCGCGGGGCAACCCGCTGCGCGGCGCGCCCCGTACGGTGCTGTTGCCGCACCTCGGCTACGTCACCGAAGCCAGCCTGCGTGGCATGTATCAGCAGGTCGTCGAGGACATCGCCGCGTGGCAGGCCGGCGCGCCGGTGAGGGTGCTGGCGCCGCCGGCCTGACCGCGGGTCAGTGTTCCTTTTCGATCTCGGGCGTCGTGCCGTTCACGGCCTTGGCCGCGCCCAGCTTGCTGAGCAGGGCGGAAAGGTCGATGCCGGTCAGGTCGGTGCCCAGCTGCAGGCCCTGGGCCACGTTGTTGGCGACCGACTTGGTCAGCGACGAGGCGCCGTCGGTGGAGATGACGGTCATCTTGTCGATCGAGCCCATCGGGGCCGCGGCGGCCTCGACGACCTGGGGCAGCACGCGGACCAGCAGGTCGAGCACGGCGGCCTCGCCGTAGGCGGCGAACGCCTCGGCCTTGCGGGCCATCGCCTCGGCCTCGGCGCCACCCTTGGCCAGGATGGCCGCGGCCTCGGCCGCGCCCTCGCGCTCGATCGCCTCGGCGATCGCGGTACGACGGCGCTGCTCGGCCTCGCCCTCCTTGGCGCCCTCGATCGCGTTGGCCTCGGCCAGCGCGGCCCGGCGGGCCCGCTCGCCCTCACCGGTCAGGCGGGACTGCTCGGCCTGCGCCTGCGCGGCCGCGATGGTGGCCTGCCGCTGCGCGTCGGCGCCGAGCACCGCGGCGGCGCGGGACGCCTCCGCCTCCTGCTCGACCTTGTAGCGCTGGGCGTCGGCCGGCTTGCGCACCTCGGTGTCGAGCTGACGCTGCTTGAGCTCGGCGTTCTGCTCGGCGACCTTCTGCTGCTCGGCCAGGATGGCCTGGTCGCGCTCGGCCTGGGCCAGCGGGCCGGCCGCGGCCGACCGCGCCTTGGCCGCGTCGATCTCGGCCTGGATGCCGGCCTGCTTGAGCGACAGGTTGCGCTGCGCCTCGGCGATGGCCTCCTCGGCCAGCAGGCGCTCCTGCTCGGCCTGCTGCCGGGCCCGGGCCTCAGCGATGGCCGCGTCCTTGAGCACGCGGGCCGCCTCGGGACGACCCAGGTCCTGCAGGTACGAGCCCTCGGCCACGATGTCCTGCAGCTGGAACGCGTCGAGCACCAGACCCTGGTTGGTCATCGAGTGCTCGGCCTCCTCGGCCACCGCGCTGGCGAACGCGGCCCGGTCGCGGATTATCTCCTCGATCGTGAGCCGGCCGACGATCGAGCGCAGCGCGCCCGCCAGCACCTCGCGGGTGAACTCCTCGATCTCGGCCTGCTGGTGCAGGAAACGCTGGGCCGCGGCCCGGATCGCGCCCTCGTTGCCGCCGACCTTGACGATCGCCACGCCGTGCAGCTCGGCCCGGATGCCCTGCTTCGACACCGCGCCCCGGATGCTGACGTCGATGCGGCGGCTGGACAGGTCGAGCGACTGCAGCTTCTGAACAACCGGCAGGACGAACACCGACGCGCCCATGACGACCTTCTGGCCGGACATGTCGGTGCTGCTGGTGCCGTCGGCCGACTGGGTCGTGCGGCCCTTGCGGCCGGTGATGATGAAGGCCTCGTTCGGACCGGCCACCTTGATGCGGGACAGCACGAACAGGATGATCAGGATGACAAGAAGAACGGCACCGCCGACAGCGATGAGCAGAGGGGACATCTATACCTTTCCAGGGTGAGGGGTCTCGTCGACCCGGAGCGTTTCCTCAACGACGACACTGGTGTCGGACGGCGCCTCGACCACGAAGACGTGCGCGCCGGACGCGATGGCATGGTCCGACCGCGCGTACAGCTTGATCGGCTGCCCGCCGAGCATGATGCGCACTTCGCCGTAACCTGTTCCGGCCGGTACGGAAGTGACGATAACGCCGATGCTGCCGACCAGATCCTGGCGGCGCGGGGTGGCATCGGTGTGCATGGTGCGCGCGGCCCGCGACAGCCGCAGGGCGAACCAGGCCGTGGGCACCGCGGCGACCAGCCCGATGGCGGAGGCCGCGGCGATCGCCCCGGACGTGCCGACGCCCAGCAGTTCGGCCGCGATGGCCCCGGCGAAGCCGAAAGCACCGAGGAATCCGGCGACGACCTCGAGCGAGACCGGCCCGTCACCGAAGTGCAGGAAGCTCATCAGCTCGCCACCGAGCAGAGCGAGCGCGAGCACGGCCACACCGACGGCGCCGATCACCAGAAAGACCACGGTCGCCGTCGCCATCGCCCCGCCTCCCCCGCCCGAACGCCGAGGTCAGGGTAGTGCATCGACGCCAGTGAAGAGGTGACGACGTCGTCGCCGACCGGGCCACAACGGTGCTGGGCGACCGATACTGGACGGATGACCGGTAAACCTCCGCTGTCGGTGCTCAGGCTGTTCCAGGACGCGGTCGCGTGGGTGCCGGCGTACGCCCGCTTCCTGCACGACGAGGGCGTGAAGCCGCACGGCGTGCGGGACCCGTCCGAGATACCGCTGATGACCAAGGCCAACTATCACCAGCGCTATCCGCTGACCGAGCGGTGCCGGGCCGGCCGGCTGGGGCGGCTCGTTCGAGCAGACCGTGCTGCTGGGCTATCCGCCGTTCGTCAAGAACGCCATCGACGCCGGCCGCCGGCGCGGGGTCGACTGGCGCTCGTACGACGTGAAGCTGGTGCTGGCGGGCGAGGTGTTCAGCGTCCGGATCCGCCGCTTCCTGGCCGACCGGCCCGACGTCGCCACGCCCCTGTTCGGCGACGCCCGGCTGCCCACGCTCGTGCAGTACGACCCGGCGACCCGGGTGTTCGAGACGGCGCCGGACGGAACGCTGGTCTTCAGCGCCGACGGCACCGTGCCGCTCGTTCGCTATCACATCGCCGACGAGGGTGGCCTCCTGCCGTACGAGAAGCTCGTCGGCCTCTGCCGCGAGCACGGCTTCGAACCCGGCGACGGGCCACGGCTGCCCTTCGTCCACGTCTTCGGGCGGTCGCTGTTCACGATCTCGTTCTTCGGCGCCAACGTCTATCCCGAGAACGTCACGGTCGGGTTGGAACGCCCGGCGGTCAGCGGCTGGACGACGGGGCGGTTCGTCCTGCGTACGATCGAGGACGCCGACCAGGACCGCCGGCTGCAGGTCGTGGCCGAGCTGGCTGCCGGCGCCGAACCCACCGAGGAGCGCCGGCGCTCGGCGGCCGAATCGATCCGGACCGAGCTGCTGCGCCTCAACAGCGAGTTCGCGCACTACGTGCCCGCCGACTGTCAGCTGCCGCTGATCGAGCTGCGTCCCGCCGACGACCCCGAGTTCTTCCCGCGCGGCGTCAAGCACCGCTACACGCGCGGCGGCACCGACTGAGGCGGACGGGCGGGAAACGGATCGATCGGCCCCGGCCTGTGCTTGGGAGGCCGCCGGGGCCGATCGTCTGTGACTGGCCTGCCGGGGACACTGAGTTCCCCGACCCCCGTGGCCAGTGTCGCTCGTCGTTGAGCAAGCTCTGCGGACGAGTCTGCGGCCTCCGGCGGCGGCGCGTCCGAAGTCTGGACGAATTTGGACGGCGATCGGCGGTGGCCTAGCGTCGAGGATCTTCGATCGTCGAGCGCTGACTGGGGAGTGAGCGATGCCGTCGCAGGAACAGGCGCCCGCGGGGGCCTTCGCCGAGTTGCCCGATCCGGCCCAGGCCGGCTCGTCGGGCGACCTCGTGGAGCGGTTGCGCCTGCTCAAGGTGTGGGCGGGCGATCCCTCGTACGAAATGATCAAGGATCGGGTGAATGCCGCCTGGACCGCGGCGGGGCGGCCGGCGAGCGAGCTGGCCCGGCGCTCGACCGTGGCCAACATCTTCACGCCGGGGCGCCGCCGGTTCAACACCGATCTGGTCATCGCCGTGGTCGAGGCGCTGCACCCCGACGTCGGCTACGTGAACCAGTGGGCTCAGGCGCTGCGCGTGGTCGGCGGCGAGGCCGAGCCGGTGGCCCAGGTGCGGGTGCAGGACTCGCTGCCGCCGGATCTCGACTCGTTCACCGGCCGGACCGGCGAGCTCGACGAGTTGCGCTCGGCCATGCGGGCCGGGGACGCGGTGGTGATCTCGGCGATCGAGGGCATGGCCGGCGTCGGCAAGACCCAGTTGGCCGTGCACGCCGGCCACCGGCTGGTGCGCGAGAAGGCGGCCGACCGGGTGCTGTTCGTCAACCTGCGCGGCTTCCATCCGGACAGTGCGCAGCCGCCGGCCGATCCGGGCGCCGTGCTGGACGGCTTCCTGCGCCTGCTCGGCGTGCCGGGCCAGCAGATCCCGCACGGTCTCGATGCCCGCGCCGCCGCCTACCGCGACCGTCTCGCCGGCACCCGGACGCTGGTGTTGCTCGACAACGCGGCCACGGCCGATCAGGTACGCCCGCTGCTGCCGGCCGTGGCGGGCTGTCTCGCCCTGGTCACGAGCCGCCGCAACCTCGCCGACCTGAAGCCGGCCACCCAGCTCGCGGTCGACGCCTTCACCCCGGGCGAGGCGCTGGCGTTCCTGACGAGCATGCTGGCCGGCCTGCCCACCGGCACCGATCCGGACGCGGCGGGACGGATCGCCCGGCGCGCGGGGCACCTGCCGCTGGCGCTGAGCCTGATCGCCGGGCACATCCTCGGCACCCCGGGCTGGACGCTGACCGACCACGCCGACCGGCTCGACGAGCGGCACCGCGACCGGCGGCTCGACTCGGGCGTCGAGCTGGCCCTCGACCTGTCGTACCAGGGCCTGCCCCACGACCAGCAGCGGCTCTTCCGGCTGGCCGCGCTGCACCCCGGGCAGGATTTCGACGTGTACGCCGCGGCTGCGCTGGCCGGCGCCGAGCAGACTGCCACGCAGGCTCTGCTCGACCGGCTCGGTCAGGACCACCTGCTGCAGCCGGCCGGTCCGGGCCGTTACACGTTCCACGACCTCGTCCGTGCCTATGCGGCCACCCGGTCCCAGGATCAAGACCCTCCGCCCGTACGGCGGGAAGCCCTGACCCGGCTCTTCGACTACTACCTCGGGGCGGCTGCGGCGGCCATGAACACGCTGCACCCGGCCGAGGCGCGCCGCCGGCCGTCCGTCGAGCCCGTGGACACCCCCAGCCCCGACCTCTCGGACCCCGGCCAAGCCGCCGCCTGGCTCGACACCGAGCGCCCGACCCTGGTCGCCGTGGCCGCCCACACGGCCGGGAACGGCTGGCCCGGGCACACCACCCGGCTGGCCCGGATCCTCTACCGCTATCTGCAGGGCAGCGACAACAACGACGCGCTGACCGTGCACGGCCACGCCCTCGACGCCAGCCGCGACAGCGGTGACCTGGCCGGGCAGGGGCACGCGATGATCGGCATGGCCGTCGTCCACCTGCGGATGGGCGAGACCGGGCGCGGCGCCGGCCTGATGCGCGACGCCAACGACCTGTTCCGCCAGGTCGACGACCCGGTCGGGCAGGCCGTGGCCCTGCACAACCTGGGCATGCTGGCCGACCGCTCGGGCGAGTACGAGACCGCGATCGACCACTGGGAACGGGCGCTGGCCTTCTTCCGGCAGGCCGGCGACCAGTCGGGCGAGGCGCAGAGTCTGAACGTTCTCGGCACCGCCATGGAGCGCACGAGCCGGTTCGTCGAAGCCATCGACTACTGCCGGGCCGCGCTGACGCTGGCCCGCCAGAGCGGCAACGAGCACGGGACGGCGTTCGTGCTGAACACGCTGGGCTCGGTCGAGCTGACGTCGGGCCATCACGAGTCGGCCGGCGAACACCTGCGCGAGGCGCTCGCGATCTTCCGGCAGCTCGGCAGCCGGGCCGGCGAGGCGACCGTCCTGGACAGTCTCGGTCTGCTGCACACGCGGATGGATCAGCCCGAGCGGGCCGTCGACTATCACGATCAGGCGCTGGTCATCGTGCAGGAGATCGGCGACCAGGACGGTGAGACTCACGTGCGCAACGGGCTCGGGGCGGCCATGCTCGCCGCTTCCCGGCCGGCGGACGCTCTGATGCATTTCACCGCGGCCCGCGAACTGGCCGACAAATTGGGGGTACGGAGTCAGCAGGCGGAGGCCTCGGCCGGGCTGGGCCGAGCGCATCAGGCACTGGGTGCCCCCGCGCCGGCGCGGGCTCACTACGAGCAGGCCTTGGCCCTGTACGCCGAGTTCGACCCCGCGGAGGCCGCCCTGGTACGGAAGCTGATAGCCGAGCTGGACGCTGGGAGCGCTCCCATGTAACGATGTCGGTCAATACCGGAGGTGCCCATGAAACTGCGCGCCGTGTTGGCCGTCCTCGTCCTCGGTCTCGTCTGGCTCGCGGCGCCCGCCGGTGCGGCCGCCGCGCCCGCCTACAGCTATGGGGAAGCGCTCCAGAAGTCGCTGTTCTTCTACGAAGCACAGGTGGCGGGCAGGAAGCCGGCCTGGAACCGGGTCTCGTGGCGGGGCGACTCGGCGCTGCGCGACGGCTCGGACGTCGGGCTCGATCTGACCGGCGGCTGGTTCGACGCCGGCGACCACGTCAAGTTCGGGCTGCCGATGGCGTTCACGACGACGATGCTGGCCTGGGGCGCGGTCGAGAACCGGGCCGCGTACGCGGATTCGGGGCAGCTGACGCACCTGCTGAACAACCTGCGGGTGCCCAACGACTACTTCATCAAGGCGCATCCGTCGGCCAACGTGCTCTACGGACAGGTGGGCAAGGGCGACGACGACCACAAGTGGTGGGGGCCGGCCGAGGTCATGCCGATGGCGCGTCCGGCGTACAAGATCGACGCCTCGTGCGGCGGGACCGAACTGGCAGCGGAGACGGCAGCCGCGATGGCGGCGAGTTCACTGGTCTTCCGGCCGACCGATCCCGCGTACGCGGAAACGCTTCTGGCCCATGCCAAGCAGCTCTACACGTTCGCCGACACCGTGCGGAAGAGCTATCACGAGTGCATCACCGACGCGACGGCCTTCTACCGGTCGTGGAGCGGCTATGCCGACGAGCTGGTGTGGGGCGCGATCTGGCTGCACCGGGCGACGGGCGACGCGTCGTATCTGGCCAAGGCCGAGGCGGGCTATGACGCGCAGGGCAACGAGAACCAGACGAACACCAAGATGTACAAGTGGACGATCTCGTGGGACAACAAGCAGTACGGCAACTACGTGCTGCTGGCCCGGCTGACCGGCAAGCAGAAGTACCTGGACGACGCGAACCGGTGGCTCGACTGGTTCACGGTGGGTGTCAACGGCGAGAAGGTGCGCACGTCGCCGGGCGGAATGGTCGTCGTGGACACGTGGGGGGCGCTGCGCTACGCGGCCAACACGGCGTTCGTGGCGCTGGTTCACAGCGATGCGCTCACCGACGCGGCCCGGAAGCAGCGATATCACGACTTCGCGGTCAAGCAGATCGACTACGCCCTGGGAGCGAATCCGCGCAACGCCAGCTACGTGATCGGGTTCGGCAGCAATCCGCCGCAGAACCCGCACCACCGGACGGCCCACGGGTCGTGGTGGGACAGCCAACAGGTGCCGTCGGAGACCCGGCACGTCCTTTATGGAGCGCTGGTGGGCGGGCCGTCGGCGCCGGACGACAAATATACCGACAGCCGGGGCGACTACGTGATGAACGAGGTGGCCACGGACTACAACGCCGGATTCACGTCCGCGGTGGCGCGGCTGTACGGCGAGTACGGAGGCACGCCGGCCGCCGGCTTCCCGGTGGCTGAGACCCCGGACATCCCCGAGCTGTCGGTCGAGACGACGGTGACGCAGAACGAGACGCGGTCCACCGGCATCAAGGCGGTCGTCTACAACAAGTCGGCGTTCCCGGCCCGGGCGCTGACGGCCGGAAAGTTCCGCTACTACTTCACGCGCGACGGGGACGCGGCGCTCACGGTGTCGTCGCCCTACACCCAGGGCTGCCCGGGCCCGACGACGGCCCGGCAGCATTCCGGCGATGTCTGGTACGTCGAGGTCGACTGCACGGGCTACACGATCGCCCCGGCCGGCCAGTCGGCCCACCGCATGGAGGTCCAGCTCAAAATCGGCGTGGTCGAGGGCGGCACCTGGAACCCGGCCAACGACCCGTCCTACCAGGCCGCCGCAGGCCCCAACCCAGCCGTGCCCCTGTACGACGGCACCGCCCGCGTGTGGGGCGTGGAGCCCGGCACAGCGACCCAGTCCCCCACACCGACGCCCTCCACCTCGCCGTCACCGTCGCCCACCCCCACCCCCACGCCGACCCCGACCCAGCCGGCGGGATGCCGGGTGGCCTACACGACCACCGACTGGAGCAACGGCTTCACCGCGACGGTGACCATCACGAACGGCCCGGCCGCCCTCACCGGCTGGGCCCTGACGTTCCCCTACACGGCCGGCCAGCGCGTCGGCCAGTCCTGGTCGGCAGCGGTGACCCAGTCCGGCACCCAGGTGACAGCAACCAACGTGTCCTGGAACGGCGGCCTGGCCCCCGGCGCGACGGTCAGCTTCGGTTTCAACGCCGCCCACACCGGCGCCAACCCCCGCCCGACGTCCTTCGCCCTCAACGGCACCGCCTGCACCTAGGGTGGTGCGTTCGGGCTTGTGTGACTCGGAGCCGGCGGCTTCGGTCAATTTTCGGGGCTGGTTGGTTGTCTGGCACTCACGGGACAACCAAACAGAGTCGGGAGTTCAGCATGCGAACCAGAACCATCGTGGGGCTTGCGATCGCGGGTGGCGCCGCCGCTGTGGCAGTGGGACTCGGCGGGAGTGCGCTGGCGGCCGGGCCGGAGCGGGCCGAACCCGCCGTTCAGGTGACAGTCGGCACCGGCGGGGCGGCCACGCCGGGCGGTGAGACCGGCTCCGGGTCGGCGACGACGGGCAGCGACACCGGCTCGGCGACGCGGGGCAGTGACACCGGCTCCGGGTCGGCGACGCAATGGGATTGCCCGGAGAAGGACGGCTCGGCGGGCCCGGGCTCGGGCACTGACTCGCCGGGCGCCGCCGACCAGGCACTCTGATCGCCGGCCGTCGCGGGGTTTCCGGGCACAACGGCCCAGCCCCGCGACGGCCGCTCGTCAGGCCCCGAACAACCGCCACTGGCCCTCGGACACCACCCGCGCCACGCCGTCGACAACGACGACCGCTGAGTCGTCGTCGATCGCGTACACCCGCCCCGGGATGTGGGATGCCCACTTCTCCGCGTTGGGCAGGGAGGCGTCGGGGTGGTCCGGGTGTTCCAGGTGCGGGATCACGCCGAAGTCGACGAGGCCGGCGCCCTCTCCCGTGACCAGCAACCGGTCGACGTCGCCCTGCGGGGTGGTGAAGACGGTCGCCTCCGATTTCAGAGGGCTGTCGGCTCCGCGCGGGGGTTCGGTGTAGGTCTCGACGAACGTGGCGGCCGCCGCGATGGCTCCGGCGCTCACCCCCACGTACACGGCCTCGGAACTCAGCGTCGGCAGCAGGTCGGTCAGGCCGGAGCGGCGCATCCAGCCGGCCAGGAACAGCGGGTCGCCGCCCCAGAACAGCAGGGCGTCCGCCGCGCGAACGGCCGGCACCCAGGCGTCCTCCTCGATGCTGGGCAGCACCGACAGTTCGAGCAGGCCCAGCGACTTCCAGCCGAGACCGCTGAGCCGGGACGGGGCCTGGTCGCTGATCGCCCGGTGGGCCAGGCCCGGCCCGCCCGGGAACGGATAGATCGCGGTGGGGATGATCAGCGCGTTCGACTCGGCGATGGGCTTGCCCAGCAGGCCGATCAGCGCGTCCGCGATCGTCCGGTTCAGAGTCCCGGACGAGGTGAGCAGTGCCTTCATCGCTCAGCGCTCGATTCTGTACGTGATGTGAGTGACCAGGGACGCGCTGCGCGACGAGACCTGCCGCAGCTTCCGGGGCGAAACGCCGTCGAAGAGGCGCTCGCCGGCGCCGACAACCACCGGGGCGATGTGCAGGCGCAGTTCGTCGATCAGGCCGGCCGCCAGGAACTGGTTCATGGTGGTGGCGCCGCCGGCGATGGCGACGGTGCCGTCGTCACTGGCCTCGACCGCGCGCTTGAGGGCTGCCTCGACCCCACCGGTGACGAAGTGGAATGTGGTGCCGCCCTGCAGGGGCAGGTCTTCGCGGTCGTGGTGGGTCAGGACGAAGACCGGTTTGTGGTACGGAGGGTCTTCGCCCCACCAGCCGCGCCATTCGAGGTCCCAGACGCCGCGGCCGGGGCTGAACATGTTGCGGCCCATGATGAAGGCGTCGGCCGCGGTGATCGCGGCCAGTTCGGCGGCGTTCTCGTCGGGGGTCTCGAACATCCACCGGTGCAGTTCGTCGACCGGACCGTCGCCGAAGGGCCTCTCCAGCCTCTGGTTGACGCCGGTGGCGAAGCCGTCGGCCGAGATGGCGATGTCGGCGGTGATGTACGGCATGGCTGCTCCCTTAACCGATTGCTTTCTGCAACTGGTTAGCACCGTAGGGGGAACCGATTGTAGGATGCAAGCGGTTCAGGGAGAGGATGTCTGCGCATGGCCGTCGAACACCGATCTGGGTGCCCGATCAACCTGTCTCTCGAGGTGCTCGGCGACAAGTGGTCGCTGCTCATCATCCGCGACATGATGTTCGGCAACCGGCGTCACTTCCGGGCCTTGCTCACCGAGTCGGAAGAGGGCATCGCCTCCAACATCCTGGCCGATCGGCTGTCCCGGCTCACCGGTCTCGGCATGATCACCTCGGCCCCGGATCCCTCGCACAAGCAGCGCATCCTGCTCAGCCTCACCGAGCCCGCCATCCAGCTGGTCCCGGTGCTGGCCCATCTCGGCGCGTGGGGCCGCCGCCACCTGCCGGTCAGCCGCGAGCTGTCCATCCGGGCCGAGCTGCTGGAACGCGGCGGCCAGCCGTTGTGGGACGACTTCATGGACGAGCTACGCGAGCTGCACCTGGGCATCGCCCGTCCGCCCGGCACCCCGTCCGTGCTGGGACAACTGACGGACGCCTACTTCGCCGAACTGGCCAAGTCCGGCCCCCACGCGGCGTAGCGATCGGCACCGCCACCGCGACGGCCTACATCCGTGCCGGCTCGCTCGCGTTCAGGAAGGTCATGACCTCGGCCTGGAACGCCTCCGGGGCCAGGCTGTGCACACGGTGGCCGACCGGGATCGTCGCCAGCCGGGCGCCGGGGATGGCGGCGGTCATCTCGGCCAGCCGGCGGGGCGGGACGCAGCTGGTCGGGCCGCCGGAGAAGACCAGCGTCGGCTGCCGCAGGCTGCTCAGCCGGGCCCACCACTCGGGGTCGGGCCGCACCAGCTGCAGGACGATGGCGCTCATGACGGCCAGCGCGTGGCCGGAACGGGCGGGCAGGGCGGAACCGGCGGCGGCCACCAGGCGGAGCAGTCGCCCGCGTCGCGGCGGCGCCGCCAGATCTTCCAGGACCAGGCGGGCGACCAGATGCGGCGAGTGCAGGGCGGCGGCCAGGGCCGCGTACGCCCCGACGGAATGCCCGATGAGGACGGCATCCCGCAGCTCCCACTGGTTGAGCAGGCCGAGCACGTCGTCGCGCAGGCTGCCGAGCAGGTAGTCGGTGGTGCGCTCGCTGCCGGCGTGGCCGCGCAGGTCGATGGCGATGACGCGATGCCCGGTGGCGACCAGCCCGGGCGCCAGCTTGTCCCAGGTGCCGGCGCTGCTGCCGGTGCCGTGCAGAAGCACCGCGGGCACGCCGTCCGCATCGCCGCACTCGCGGTAGCCGAGACGGACACCGTTGACCACGACAGTGCCCACCGTCGACCACTCGAACGCCATACCCGTTGTTTACCAGACGTTCGGCGGCCGACCCCGGAAATCCACTCTGTCGTCAATGTCACTGGGCACGGCTGACGGCCGCCGTCCGGCCCACCTCGGAGGCTGCGTCGAGTGGCAGCACCGCGTAGACCTCGAAGCCGCCGCCCACGACCGGCCCGGTCGTGAGCGTGCCACCGAGGGCGGCCGCCCGCTCCCGCATCCCGGCGATGCCGTGGCCGCCGCCCCGCACCCGGGCGACGGCCCGTACGGGAGCGGTGTTGCGGACACCGAGCCGCAGGGTGGAATCGTCGGCGGTCACGCTGATCCGCACGCTCGCGCCGGCCGCGTGGCGCGTAGCGTTGGACAGGGCCTCTTGGACGATGCGGTAGGCGGCCTGCCCGACCAGCGGCGGGACAGCGTCGGCAGGCATCGCGGCGAGCACCACCTCGAGTCCGGAAGCAGTAGCGGCGGCCAGCATGTCGGGAAGATCGGCCAGGCTCGGCGACGGGGTGGAGCCGGCCGCCGTCGAGTCGCTGCGCAGCACGCCGAGCAGGCGGCGCATGTCGTGCAGCGCGGCCCGGGAGGCGCCCGCGATCGCCACGAACTCGGAGTCGCGGGCCTCGCGCTCGCCGCTGAGGCGGTAGGGAGCCGTCTCGGCCCGGACCGCGATCATCGACATGTGGTGGGCCACCACGTCGTGCATCTCACGGGCGATGCGGGCGCGTTCCTCGAGCACGGCACTGCGTTCCTGTTCGGCCGCGGTCAACTGTCGCTCGGCGGCCAGGCTGCGCTGCGCCTCGATCCGGCGGCGCACCTGGTCGCCCACCACGGCCAGCACGACGACCGAGCCGATCACGGCCGGCGCCCGGGACGGCGCGAGATGCCCGGCCATCGTGGCCACGGTGAGCAGGGCGACCCACAGCACCGTGGCGGCCCGGTGGACCAGAGCGACCACCAGCACCGAAGCGGGCAGCACGAAGACCTGCAACGGATGCCACGGCCAGGACAGCCCGTCGGGCGCCACCTCGCGTGGCAGGTTGAGCAGGGTGGCCACCATCGCGAGGCGCCACGCCACCAACGGCCGATGCGGCAGGAGCCCGATCGGGACGGCCACCGTGGCAGCCAACGCCACCCGCACCGCGACCAGCTCGATGCCGCCGAGGTGATCGTGGACCAGCAACGCCGAGCCCAGCGCGGCCGCGCCGAACACCCAGGCGAGCAACCAGTGGCCGGCCGGTCGACGATCGCGGCCGGCCACCACCGTCCGCAGTCCCACCAGCAGCGAAGTCGTCATGCCGCCCATGGTTCACCTCGAGCCACGCCGGAACCATCCGGCAGACTGCAGAGCCCGGGGTGGAGATAACCCCACCCGAGAAGGCGAACTGGGGCGAGGACGAACGGCTCCGGATGCCGGCGTCGGACCGGGACACCCCGGCGCACTTCGCACAGCGCGCCTGGTCTCCCGGCATTTTTCCTTCGTCCGAAAGGGTGCGACGCCGTCATCCGGAGCTATGTAGAGAATGCATCATTCCGGACATTTCACACAGCGCCAAAGGTCTCGATCTTGGACGCCGAAGGCTCACCCCGGCCCGGCCCCGCGGCGCGGAACCGGCGGCGGTTCGGCTGAAAACGTGCCGTTGACCGGCGCGCCTCCCGCTTTCTTGCTAGGAGCCCATCCCGGCGCACTCACGGCGCGCGGTGGACGGCGAGCACGCCGGCCAGGCCGGTGACCTCCTCGGTCAGGGCGGGCAGATAGGCCGGATTACCCAGCTCGACGTCGAAGTAGTACGGCAGAGCGGCGACGGCGTCCTCCGGGATCGGGGCGCCCGCGCAGTAGGTTTCGCGGAAGCCGGCCGAGTCGGGCTCCCAGATCAGTTCGCCCAGGCTGCCCGAGCGGCTGCGGAAGATGGCCGCGTCGATCAGGGCCCGCTCCTGTTCCGTGGCGGCGTTGTTGACGAAGATCTTCACGTGCTTGCTCGTACGGGTCTCGGCCGCGGGCGCTTCGGCCGGCAGACCGGTGGGGCGGCAGGCGGCGGCGCCCACACTGACGCCGTTCTGCCGCAGCAGGCCGGGCAGGCTGAACGCAAGCGCGACGAGCACCACGGCGGCCACCGCGGTCTTCGGCCACCGGCGTACCTGCGTGGCGCCGAAGCTGAGCGCGGCGCGGACCGGACGGGTCTGGGCGATCGTGACCACCAGGATCAGGCCGGCGATCCAGGCTGACAGCAGGGCCGGTCCGTAGCCGAGGTTGTAGAAGCCGCCCCACCACGGGCTGTCGCCGGGCAACTCCTCCCCCGGCCGCAACGTGCTCGGCAACAGGAAAACGATCGCCACAACCGCGGCCCCGGCGGCGAACGGCCGGGCCCGACCGGCGGTGCGAGCGACCCACCAGGTGAGCAGCAGGGCCACCAGACCCCCGGCAACCGCCCCGGCCCAGCTCAGGCCGGCCGACCACGAGGGCGGCGCGCGCCACAGGTCGAAGGCGGCCGCTCCCGGTGAGTCGTAGGAAGGGCGTTCCGTCCAGTAGTAGTCGCTGAAGTTGAGGATCAGGCCGGGCCGGATGGCCCAGAACCCGGCCTGGTACTCGGCTCCGCCGTCGACCATGGGCTCGGGCGCGGACACGGTGAAGTCGTGGATCCGCCAGCCGGCGCCCGCCAACCGGTCGCGGACGCCGGCGCTGTAGGTCGCCACGTCGCGGGTGGCCTCGTTGTGCTTGACCCAGTAGGCCACCGAGCCGTACTTCACGCCCTCACCGTCGCCGAACGGCTCGATCGCCTCGGCCTCGCCGCCGCCGAAGACCCGCAGGCCGGGGAATGCGGCGGCCGACAGCTCCTGCGCTTCGGCCCCGGACGGCAGGGGCGGCGCGTACTCCAACG
This sequence comes from Paractinoplanes polyasparticus, assembly GCF_019710575.1. Lineage (GTDB taxonomy): Bacteria > Actinomycetota > Actinomycetes > Mycobacteriales > Micromonosporaceae > Actinoplanes > Actinoplanes polyasparticus. Next base: position 267,609 of record NZ_JAHWFK010000004.1, read on the forward strand.
CGATCCGCCCGGCGGCGAAGGCGCCCACGTACGCCCCGGCGAGCGTGATGAGGACGGCCAGGATCAGCCCTCGAGCCGAGAACCTCACGCTCCACCTCCGTTGCGGCGACACAGTGCGCGACAGCTTACGAATCCCGCGCCAGCGCTGTCACGCGACCGCCTCGAACTCGCGGCGCGGCCGGGCCAGGATCGCGGCCACGACGATCAGCGCGAACCCGTAGAGCGGCAACTGCTGGAAGTCGCTCGGCGTGAGGTACCACCCCTCCCCCAGGTCGTAGGCCCGCAGCAGGTCGATCGTCGGCCCGAAGGCAAACCCGTAGGGGTGCACCAGCTCGCCCGTGCCGAGCGGCTCGGTCACGGTCAGGTAGCGCAACAGCGAGGCCACGAACCCGACCGCCGACGGGACGACCAGCAGCAGCCCGGCCGAAGCGAGGGCGACGCTGCGCCACGGCCGGCGGGCCGCCTGCATCCGGTGGGCCAGGGCCACTCCGGCCAGCCATCCGCCGGCCAGGCCCAGCAGTAGCCCGGCCACGGTCAGCGGCACGTAGGAGCCGGGACGCGACGGCCAGCCGGCGAGGTCGACGAGGCTCACCTCGGGATAGACGTGGACGTCGAGCTGAACGCCCTCACCGTGGGCCGGGAAGTGCACGTCGGCGCCGTCCTGCACCGCCCCGGTCCGCCAGCCGTCGGCGGTGAGTCGCTGACGGATCTGCTCGGCGGCCTGCCGGGCGTCGGCTCCCGCGGTGAGCGGCCCCTGGACGTACATGTAATTGCCCGCGCCGGACGCATGCTCGACCTGCGGCAGCACGCGCTCGCCGAGCGCCTTGACGTCGGGCAGGGCGGCATAGCCGAAGGTACCGAGCCAGGAGCCGGCTGCGGCGCCGAGCGCGCCCCCGACGAGCAGGGCCAGCACGGCCGCCACGACCGCGAGCGGGCGGCGGGCCGGCGGACGGAACCGCTCGCGCAGCCCGTCGAGCACGAGCCGCGCCCGGTCGGCGGCGGTCGGGCGGCCGCCGGGACCGGCCATCTCGACCATCGTCTCGATGAGTTCGGCCCCGTGCTTGCGGCGCAGCCGGGCCGGAAAAGCCATCAGCAACCGGTTCATGCGGCGCCCCCGGCGAGGCTGGGCCGCAGAGCCGCGGCGGCCCGGGGACGGGGCTGCGCGGCGAGAACGGCCGCACCCCGGTTGCTGAGCCGGTAGTAGCGGCGGACGCGCCCGTCGACCTCGTCCTCCCGGTCGACGGCGATCAGCCCTTGCTGGTCGAGCCGGTCGAGCGCCCCGAACAGCAGGCCCGGCCGCAGCTTCACCTCCCCGCCGGAGAGGAGCTGGACGGACTGGAAGATCCCGTAACCGTGCAGCGGCTGGGCCGACAGCGCGGTCAGGATGAGGAGGGTAGGTTCGGGCACGGCGACGACAGTACGGCTGACGAGATATAACGTCAACCGTTCTATAGCTGCCCCTGGCTCGAACCTGCGGAATCTTCGAGGAGCCGCACGCCGGCCGCCCGGGCCTGTCCTCCGCGTCGGGGATCCGATGTGGATCCGGGCCGCCGCGGTGGCGGCCACAACGTGATTACGGCGTCGCCGGCAGGAGCAGCCGGAAGCAGGAGCCGTGCCCGACGGCCGTTTCCAGTTCGACGTCGCCGCCGTGGGCCCGGGCCAGGGAGCGGGCGATCGAGAGGCCCAGCCCGGCGTTGGCGCCGCCCGCACGGGTGCGGGACCGGTCCGTACGGTAGAAGCGGTCGAAGACCCGGGCCGCCTGCTCGGTCGCCATGCCGGGGCCGTTGTCGGCCACCTCGAGAACGGCCCGTCCGTCCACTGTGCCCACGCCGATGCGCACCGCTGTTCCGGCTGGGGTGTGCGCGACAGCGTTGCCGACCAGGTTCGTGACCACCTGACGCAGGCGGGCCTCGTCGGCGTCGACCGGGGCCGGGCCGGGCGGGCCGTCGCCGCCGGGTCCGGTCAGCTCGACCGGGCGGGACGGGTCGAGGGCGCGCAGGTCGTGCCGGGCGTCGGTGGCCAGCGTGCGCAGGTCCATCGGGGCGCGGTCGAGCTGACCCTCGGGTGCGTCATCGAGCTGGGCCAGCAGCAGCAGGTCCTCGGTGAGCGCGGTCAACCGGCTCGCCTCCCGCCCGATCCGGCTCAGGGCCGCATCCACATCGGACCGTTCGGCCAGCGCGCCCATCCGGTGCAGGTCGGTCGACCCCTTGATGACGAACAACGGCGTACGCAGCTCATGGCTCACGTCCGAGACGAAGGTCCGCATCCGCGCCTCCGAGGCGGCCCGGTCGGCGAACGCCCGTTCGAGCTGACCCAGCATCGTGTTGAGCGAGTCCGCCAGGTGCCCGATCTCGGTGCCCGGCCCGGCCAGCCCGGGCACGCGCCGGGTCAGGTCACCGGCGGCTATCGCGGCTGCGGTGTGCTCGATGCGGCGCAACGGCCGCAGCCCCCGGCCCAGAGCGAACCAGCCCAGCCCGGTCAGCACCACGAGAAGCACTCCCCCACTGGCCAGGCTGGTCGTGCGCAGCTGGGCCACGGTGGCGTCGGCCTCCGCCATCGGCGCCGCCGCGATGACCGTGCCGTTCCAGCCCACTGTCTGCTCGGCGACGGCGCGCCAGCGGTCGGAGTCGTCGGCCGCGGGCAGGAAGACGCCCGTCCCATCGGTGGGGATCGTGCGCAACTCAGCCGCCGTGGGCAGGCTCGACCGGTCGAGCCGGGACGAGAGAACGCCCTCGGCAACCGTGCCGTCCGCGTCGAGATACACCAGGTACGGGGCGCCGATCAGGTCGAGGGCGGGGTCGAGCAGGCCGGCGTTGGCGGCCGTGCCCGCCGGACGCGGCCCGTCGGTCGGCAGGCGCGAGATCAGCGACGTGAGCGAGCTCAGCTGGGTGTCGAGCCGGTCGAGCTGGTAGTGCTCCAGCCGGTCGGAGACGACCGTGCCGACCAGGCCGAGCCCGGCCAGCAGGAGGGCCGCGGTGATCAGCAGCAGCCGTACGCGCAGGCTCACGACCGGGGCTCCCGCAGCACGTAACCGACGCCGTGGACGGTCTGGATCAGCTTGGGCTCCTCGGCGTCGACCTTGCGCCGCAGGTACGAGATGTATGTGTCGACGATGCTGGCGTCGCCGCCGAAGTCGTAGTGCCACACCCGTTCCAGGATCTGCGCCTTGGTCACGACCCGGCCGGCGTTCTCCATCAGGTAGCGCAACAGCCGGAACTCGGTCGGCGAGACCCGGACGGGCCGGCCGTGCCGCGTCACCTGGTGCCCCTCGGCGTCGAGCGCGAGCGCACCCACGCTCAGCACGTCCGCGTGGGATCCGTTGGTGCGGCGCAGGATCGCGTGGATCCGGGCGATCAGCTCCTCGAGGTCGAACGGCTTGGTCACGTAGTCGTCGGCGCCCAGCGACAGCCCGGTCACCTTGTCGGCCTGCCGGTCCCGCGCGGTCAGAAAGAGAACCGGGACGGGGCCGCTGCGTCCTTGCGTGCGTTGCTCGCGCAGCCGCCGGACCACCTCGAAGCCATCCATGTCGGGCAGCATGACGTCGAGCAGCACCAGGTCGGGCGGCTCGGCCGTGGCGGCAGCGAGGGCCTCGGCCGCGGTGCCGGCCGAGACCACCCGGAAGCCGGCGAACCGCAGGGTCGCCGACAGCAGCTCCCGTACGGTGGCCTCGTCGTCCACCACGAGCAGGCGTTCATCGCGAGGCGTCATGGCGCCAGCTTACGAACGCGCTCGCGAGCAGACTGCCCGTCGCCGCCGCGACCACCCCGGCGCCCGCCGCCGCCCACGGGTCGACCGCCAGACGCACGTCGAGCAACGGCACTGTCAGAATGAACGCCTGTGCCGTGAGCCCGGCCGATACCCGCGACAACAACGCCAGGGCAGTCAGCAGCAGGCCGCCGGCCAGCGCGACCCAGGCCGCGCGCACCGAAGCGCGTCGCCACGCCCCGCGTCGAGCTACCGGCGCGACAGCGGGGCTGCCACCCATCGCGCGACGTGTTGACTGACATGTTGACTGCATCAACATGTCAGTCAACTCAACATGTCGAGCTCCAGCCGTGACCGCGGCACCGAAACCCAGCATCAGAACGGCGGACAGAGCGGTCGCGATACCCAGGTCACCATCGATCAGCCCAGCCGGCGGGCCTCCGCCCGGCAGTCCTGTGCCCCTGCTCAGGACGCAAGAGAGCATGCCATCGGTGTGCACAGCCCACGGCAGGCCGCCCAGCACCACAAAGGGCAGGCCCAGCAAGCCGACGCCGACGGCCGCAGGACCGCCGATCACCCACGCGGCGACCAGGCACAAGACCGTGAGCCCGACGACCGGCCACCGCAGGCCCTTCAGCCCGCCCCCGACGGCCGGGACTCGCGCGGCAAGCCAACAAAGCCCGACAACAACGACCGCCCCGACCGCCGCGCCCCACACCGCCGGGCCGACGCCAACCACAAACCCGGCATCGAGCGCGGTACCGCCGCCACCGGGCACCCCACCGCCGGCAAGGCCGCCCAGCAGACCGCCACCGCCCAGACCGCCCGGCAGGCCGCCACTGCCAAGACCGCCCGGCAGGCCGCCACCACCGAGGCCGCCCGACAGTCCCCCACCGCCGAGACGGCCCATTAGGCCACCAGGCAATCCGCTACCGCCGGGACAGGCCGGTGCCCCTGTGGCCGCCGACGCGCTGCCGGTCGGCAGAGTCAAGCTTCCCCGCGCCGCGGCAGCGACCACGCCGACTCCCGCGGTGAAGACCGCCGCTGCCGACGCGCCACGCACGAGCAGCCCGCCGCGACCGCGACGCAGCACCAGCGTCCCCAGCACCACCGCGCCGATCACGCTGATGCCCAGCGGCATCAGGTCGATCCGGCCGTGCACAGCGATCGGCAGTCCGCCCGACGGTGTAGCGGCGAGCTGAGCGGGTGCGCCCGCTGCCATCGCCACGATCGCCCCTGTCAGCCGGTCGAGCCGCCCCACCTGCCCACCATCGAGCAGGAGCAGGGCGGCAAAGGCGCTGCCGGCCATCGCCAGCAGGGCCGCGACACCCGCCAACGCCCCCTCCCCCACGTTCCGCACGCTCGACCGACGCCTCGACCCGAACCCAACCCGCGGTTCAGCCCCAGCCCTCGGCGCAGCGCGGCCGCTCGGCGCGGCCGCACGCCGCCACACCATCGCCAGTCGAGACGTCATCAGACGTCGCGGCGGCGGAAGGCTACGAAGGCGGCGACCAATACGGCGGCCACGCCCACGCACATGCCGGCCAGGTTGAGCCAGGGGTGCGGGAAGTCGGGATCGGGGACGGTCGTCAGGGCCGCCGAGCCGCCGAGCGTGGGCCAGAACTGGAAGAGGCCCTCCATCCACGACGGGAAGATCCCCGCCACCGCCGGCACCAGGAAGACGATGCCGACCAGAGTGGCCAGCGCACCCGCGGTGGCCCGCATGATGACGCCGAGCCCGATCGCGAGCAGCGCGATCGCGCCGAGATAGAGTCCGCCGGCCACGACCGCCGGGAGCACACCGGGATCGCCCAGCTCGGCGGTCGGCACGCCCTGCCGGTCCATCAACGGCTGGCTGATGAGGAACGACCCGAACATCAGGATTTCGCCGGCGACCACCGCGATCACCGTCGCCAGCACCACCTTGGCCGCCAGCACCCTGGTCCGGCGGGGCATGGCGGTCAGCGTCGTGCCCATCAGGCCGGTCGCGTACTCCGAGGTGACCACGAGAATGCCGAGCACCCCGACGATCAGCTGAGCGACGATGTACACGGTGAGGCTGCGCCCGGTCGGGTCCCAGGCCAGCCGGTCCGCCTCGGTGGCGGTCTCCCACGCCTGGCCGGCCGAGTTGGAGGACAGCGCCGTGATGCCGAGCCCGACCGCGAACAGGCAGGCGATCGTGTACCAGGTCGACCGCAGACTGCGCAGCTTGATCCACTCGGCATGAAGCGTCCGGCCGAAGCCGACCCGCGTTGCGGTAACCGTCGTGCTCATGCCGCCACCCCCGGGAACGAAACGGGCAGCGTCCGGCCGAAGCCGACCTGCGATGCCGTAACCGTCGTGCTCATGCCGCCACCCCCTGGAACTCGACGCTGTCGCGGGTCAGTTCCATGAAGGCGTCCTCGAGCGAGACCCGCTGCGGCGTCAGCTCGGTGAGCGCGACCCCGTGATAGGCCGCGAGTTTCCCGATGTCGGCCGCGCTCATCCCGGAGACCACGAGCGAGGATTCGACCCCTTCCCGCACCGCCGCCCCGGCCGCGACGAGCTGGGGCGCGAAGGCTTCGGGGGCCCGGACGAGCACGGTGCCTTCCCCGCTCGTACGCGTCAATTCGCTCACCGCCGTGTCGGCGATCAGCCGGCCGCGCCCGATGACGATCAGGTGGTCGGCCGTCTGCGCCATCTCGCTCATCAGGTGGCTGGAGACCAGCACCGCGCGGCCCTCGGCGGCCAGCGAGCGCATCAGATCGCGTGCCCAGCGGATGCCTTCCGGGTCGAGCCCGTTGACCGGCTCATCGAAGATCAGCACCCGGGGGTCGCCGAGCAGCGTGGCCGCGATGCCGAGCCGCTGGCGCATGCCGAGCGAGAAGCCACCGGCTCGCCGGCCGGCCACCCCTTCGAGCCCGGTACGGGTCAGCACCTCGCCCACCCGCCGCCTCGGCAGCCCGTTGCTGACCGCCAGCGCGAGCAGGTGGTCGTAGGCCGTACGCCCGCCGTGCACCGCCCCGGCGTCGAGCAGCGCCCCCACCTCGGCCAGCGGCACCGGCAGGTCCCGGTACCGGCGCCCGCCGATGGTCACCGACCCCTGGTCCGGGCGGCCAAACCGATGATCATGCGCATGGTGGTCGACTTGCCGGCCCCGTTCGGCCCCAGGAAGCCGGTCACCTGCCCGGCCTCGACGGTGAAGGACAGATCGTCCACCACCGTCTCCGGCCCGTACCGCTTGGTCAGTCCCCGTACGTCAATCATGCTCATGCCGCCGATGCTGGCCGCCCCGGCTGACCGGTTCCGCAGAGCCTCTTAACGAATCCTGTGAGGCCGGCCCGCCCGGGCGCGCGCCGGCCCGGCGTCACACAGAAAACTCTGCGGGATCGGGCACCGCGAGGGCGATCGTCAGGGCCGAGATCCACTCCGGGTCGCGCAGGCGATCGCCGTACAGCTCGCGCAGTCTGGTCATCCGGTAGCGGACGGTCTGCGGGTGGACGAACAGCTCGGCTGCCACCTCCTCGCGGCGGCCCTGGTGGCGCAGCCAGCTGCGTAGCGTCTCGACCAGCTTGGCGGCCGACTCCTCGGGGGCGTCCGACAGCGGCGCCAGCACCCGCGCCCGCAGATCGGCCAGGGCCGGCGCGTCGGCGGTCAGCACCAGCGCGGCCAGGTGGTCCTCGGTGTCGACGACGGTGCGCACGGTGACTCCCGGCATCCGCAAGGTGCGCACGGCCCGGTCGTACGAGGCCTTGACCAGCAGCCACGGCCGGGCCGGGCCGACCACAGCGGGCTGGCCGCGCAGCAGACCGAGCAGGGCCTCCCGCGAGGCGTCGGGCACCAGCAGCACGGCAAAATCGGGTGCGCCCGGGCCGGCCTCGTTCAGCTCGAGCGTGCGACGGTCCAGCAGGTCCACGACCGTACGGGCGGTGTGTTCGGGGACGAGCACGGCGGTCAGCGTGCGCGGGGGCGACCAGTCGGCGCGCCGGGCGGCCGCCACGATCGTGTGCTCGGGTTCGCCCGCGAGCAGTGCCTGGGTCAGCTGCTCCAGGTGGCGCAGGCGGGCCCGGCCGGAGGAGGCCAGCTCGTCGGCGTGCCCGGCCACGCTGGCTGCCGAGAGCTGGTCGATGTAGGCGAAGACCAGCTCGGCGAAGTGCGCGATGGTGGCGGCGGGCTGACCGGTGCTGAGGCTGATCGAGGCCAGCTCGTGCCACGAGACGCGCGCTCCGACCCGGTACGCCGCCAGCAGCGCGTCGAGGCTGCGGCCGTTGCGTGCCTCGCCGCGGCCCAGCGCGTACGCGCCCTCGAGGGCCGGCCCGAGCGGAGACTGCGGATCGGGGCCGGCCGCCCGCGAGACCAGCTGGAGGAAGGTGCCGAGCGCGGCCATGACGGCGCGCTCGATCTTCGGTCCCAGCTCGCCGGCGAACGGGTCGGCGTACGCGGGCACCTCGGCCGTGATGGCATCGATGGTCTGCAATGCGACGTATTGCAGCCTTTTCTGCAGGGGCGCGACCACCTCGGGCGAGAGTCGGAAGTTTCTTACATCGGGTAGGGGCTCCGTCACACCGAATTCTCCTGTTTAAACGCCGAGCCTTGTCCCCCGTGAACAAATAATACGGTTACTTTCACTTCGATTGGTCAGGAATCTACCCCCGCGACGTAGGACTCTTGTTACGTGGCTGTTATCCGCAACCTTCGGTCCGGCGCCTGGCGTGTCGTCGAGCTGATCACGACGCCGGTGGTGCCCGCCGACTACCTCGACGTGATCGCTCCGCTGCGCAATGCCCAGGTGCTCCGCGCCAAGATCGACGCGGTCCGCCCCGAGACGGAGAACAGCGTCACGCTGGTGCTCCGCCCGGGTCGCGGCTGGCGTACACACCGGCCCGGCCAGTACGTGCGCGTCGGCGTGGACGTCGACGGCGTCCGGTTGTGGCGCTCGTACTCCGTGACCAGTCCGCCCTCCCGCCGCGACGGCCGATTCACCGTGACCGTCAACGCGGTGCCCGACGGCGTGGTCAGCACCCACCTGGTCCGCAGGGCCCGGCGCGGGATGATCGTGCACCTCGACGTGCCGGCGGGCGAATTCCTGCTGTGCGAGCCGCGGCCGGCCAAGGCCCTGTTCGTCACCGCGGGCAGCGGCATCACGCCGGTCATGGGCATGCTCCGCAGCGCGCTGCACGAGCTGTCCGACGTCGTCGTCGTGCACTCGGCGGGCACCCGCGAGGCCGTCGTCTTCGGCGACGAGCTGCGCGCCCTGGCCGCCGCGGGCCGGATCCGGCTGATCGAGCGGCACACCCGGGCCGACGGCCGGCTCAAACCGGCCGACCTCGACGAGCTGGTGCCCGACCTGTTCGAGCGGAAGACCTGGGCCTGCGGCCCCAACGACATGCTCGACGACCTCGAGACGCACTGGGCCGACGCCGAGGCCGCCGACCGGCTGAGCACCGAGCGTTTCCGGCCCACGCTGATCAACAGCGGCGGGGGCGGCACGGTCACGTTCACCGGCTCAAGCACGGTCGTCGAGACCGACGGCTCCGAGCCGCTGCTCGACTCCGGTGAGGCGGCCGGCGTGCTCATGCCGTCGGGCTGCCGGATGGGCATCTGCTTCAGCTGCGTGCTCCCGCTGCGGGAGGGCGCCGTGCGCGACCTGCGCGACGGCCGGCTCACCGTCGCCGAACCGGGCGACAACATCCCCGTACAGACCTGCATCTCGGCCGCCGCCGGCCCCTGCACGATCGACGCGTAAAGAGGAACCTGCATGACGACGATCCAGCGCAAGAAGTCGAACCCGATCGCCCACCTGACCCCCGAGGACATCGAGCGGATCGGCATCGAGCTCGACGCGATCCGCGACGAGGTCATGGGCAGCCGGGGCGAGAAGGACGCCGCGTACATCCGGCGGGTGATCGCGTGGCAGCGCGGGCTCGAACTCGGCAGCCGCGGGGTGCTGCTGTTCTCGATCTTCCCGCCGGCCTGGCTGGTCGGCACGGCCGGCCTGTCGGTGGCCAAGATCCTCGAGAACATGGAGATCGGCCACAACATCCTGCACGGCCAGTGGGACTGGATGCGCGACCCGAAGATCCACTCCACGAAGTGGGAGTGGGACCACGCCTCCCCCGCCGAGCAGTGGAAGCACTCGCACAACGAGCTGCACCACACGTACACGAACGTGATCGGTCGCGACAACGACCTCGGCTACGGCATCATGCGCGTCGACGAGGACCAGAAGTGGCACCCGATGCACCTGGGCCAACCGTTCTACAACTTCGTCAACGCCCTGCTCTTCGAGTACGGCATCGCCGCGTACGACCTGGAACTGGGCAAGAACCTGAAGACCAGGGAACGTCGCCGGGACCCGAAGTTCCGCGCCGCCCTCAAGGCCGTCCGCCGCAAGATCGGCAAGCAGGTGCTCAAGGACTACATCGTGCACCCGGCGCTGTCCGGCCCGTCGTTCCTCCACACGATCGCGGCCAACGCGACGGCCAACGTGATCCGCAACCTGTGGAGCCACTCGGTCATCATGTGCGGCCACTTCCCGAACGGCGTCGAGACGTTCGAGAAGACCTCCATCGAGGGCGAGACGCGCGGCGAGTGGTACCTGCGCCAGATGCTCGGATCGGCCAACATCAGCGGCAGCCCGGCCATGCACCTGATGACCGGCAACCTGTCCCACCAGATCGAGCACCACCTGTTCCCGGACATGCCGAGCAACCGCTACAAGGAGATCGCACCCAAGATCCAAGACCTTTTCCAGCGGTACGGGCTCTCGTACACCAGCGGCCCGCTGCCGAAACAGGTCGCGTCGGCCTGGTACAAGGTCTTCCGCCTCTCGCTGCCCAACCGGGGCGAGGCCGCTGTCCGCCGCCCGGTGGAAAAGAAGGCCCCCGCCGTCTCGACCCGCTGGCGTCGCGCCCAGCCTCAGGCGCCCGCGTCGGCCCACCTGGGGTCGGCCGGTCTGGGCACGCCGACGCCGGTCGCCCTCAGCGCCGAGTAGGCCCGCGTCACCTCGTCCGGCACGTCGACCCGGGCGATGAACCCCCGGCCCGACGGCCCGTATCCCTGCGGGCCGTCGGTGAGCCGCGGGATCTCCCCCATGAGCAGCGACAGATACCGCTCAGGGGCCCACATCCCGGCCGGCGCGTCGACAACGCGCAGCTCGTCATCGACGTGGGTCCGGTGAGCGGCGAAGTTGACGACGCGCGTTCCCGGGGCCAGCAACCGGAACCCGGCGTCCATGCGCCGTTGCATGGACGCGTCCTGAATGATCAGGATCCGCTCGTGCGGCACGGCCCGCAGCAGATCCAGGGCTTCCCGTACGTTGCTCCCGCAGTTGGTCGACTCGTGCCCCAGCAGATCGACGCTCAGGTCGTACCGCTCCCGCAGATACCGCGCGAAGAGCGACGCCTCGGTCAGCCCGTCGACGTCCGACCACCCCATCTGCAGGCGCATGGCCTCCCGCAGCGCATCGGTGGAATGCCCCTGCGCACCCACGATCATCCCCCGCGGCGCCGCCCCGTCCGCCAGCGCCCGCGCGAAGACATCCCCACCGGCCAGGATGCTGCCCCCGAAAAGCACGGCGACATCAGCCACCCCGGCGCGCGGAACCTCGACATCGCGCAACGCACAGAAATCCACGAGCGTGTTCACGTGCCCCGCGAGGTATTCGGTGGCCCCGCCGGCCGCGCCCCGGTAAAAACTGCTCATGGTCAGCAAGTATCCCCGGACGCCGCACCTGGCCGGCTCACGCCTGCAGCCGGGCGACGAGGATCTGTCGCAGACCCCGTTCGCCGCGCTGGCGGGCCGGCACCTCGTCGTCGAGGAGAAGCTGGACGGGGCCAACGCAGCGATCAGCTTCACCGGCGACGGCGAGCTGCGCCTGCAGTCGCGGGGGCACTATCTGGCCGGCGGTCCGCGGGAGCGTCAGTTCTCGCCGTTCAAGTCGTGGGCGAACCTGGTCGCGCCGGTCCTGTGGCCGGTTCTCGGCGCGCGGTTCGTGCTCTACGGCGAATGGCTGTACGCCAAGCACACGGTCTTCTACGACGCGCTGCCCCACTACTTCTGCGAGTTCGACATCCTCGACCGGCAATCCGGCGCGTTCCTGGACACCCCGGCCCGGCACGCGATGCTGGCGGGTACCCCGGTGGTCAGCGTGCCCGTGCTGCGCACCGGAACCTTCGCCACGCTCGGGCAGCTGACGGGCCTGGTCGCGGCGTCGACCGTACGGACCCCGGCCTGGCGCGAGGCTTTGCGCGGGGCGGCGGCGAAGGCGGGAACCGACCCCGATCGCGCCCTCGCCGAGAGCGACTCCGGCGACGAGATGGAGGGCCTGTACGTCAAGGACGAGTCGGGCGGCCGGGTGAACGGCCGCTACAAGTGGGTACGGGCCGGATTCTCGCAGGCTGTTCTGGATTCCGGCTCGCACTGGGCGGACCGGCCGATCGTGCCCAACGGGCTGGCGGACCCGGCGGTGATGTATGCGATCTGACTGGACCGTCTTCGCCGGGCTGTGCCCGGCCGCTCCGTCCTGGATCGTGCCGTGGTCCCGGATCGAGCAGGAATTCGACTGGATCCGGCGCCTGCGTGACGTACCGCAGGACGCGGTGCATCACGGCGAAGGCGATGTGGCCACCCACACCCGGATGGCGGCCGAAGCCTTGGCCGCGCAGCCCGCCTGGCGCGAGTTGCCACCGGCCGAGCGGGTGCGGCTGTTCGCGGCGGTGCTGCTGCACGACGTGGCCAAACCGGACTGCACCCGGACCGATGACGACGGCCGGATCACCGCGCACGGCCACTCCCGCCGGGGCGACCTGGCCGTACGCCGGATCCTGTGGGAGCTGGACGCTCCGCGCCCGTGGCGCGAGCACGTGGCCGCGCTGGTCCGCCACCACCAGGTGCCGTTCTGGGCCCTGGAACGGCCGGACCTGGAGCAGATCGTGCTGCGGGTGAGCCTGCTGGCCCGCAACCGCGACCTGGCCATGCTCGCCGACGCCGACATCACCGGCCGGATCTGCGGCGACCGGCACGAGGTGCTCGAGAACATCGACCTGTTCCGCGAGTACTGCGCCGACCTCGGCGTGCTCGACGAGCCGTGGCCGTTCCCCTCGGACCACGCCCGCTTCCAGTACTTCCGCACCGAGGGCCGCGATCCGCGCTACGCCGCCTACGACGACACCCGCCTCACCATGACGGTCCTGTCCGGCCTGCCCGGCGCCGGCAAGGACACCTGGGCCGCGGCCCACGCCGACCACCAACCGGTGATCAGCCTGGACGCGATCCGCGCCCGCCTGGGCATCAAGCCGACCGACGGCCAGCGCGCCGTGGCCGCAGCCGCCCACGAAGAGGCCCGCGAACATCTGCGAGCCCGCCGTGACTTCATCTGGAACGCCACCAACATCTCGCGACAGCACCGCGATCTGTGCATCAGCCTGGCCGCGGCCTACCACGCCCGGGTGAAGATCGTCGCGCTGGAAGTTCCACCAGCGACCCTGCGACGCCACAACACGGCCCGCCCGGCGCCGGTGCCGGAGGCGGTCATCGACCGCCTGATCGGCAAGTGGGAGTCCCCGGACCTGACCGAGGCCCACGTCGTCCACCTTCCGTGAACCGCCGGCGGCCACCAGCGCGGGTTGCGCTGGTGGCCGCCGGACTCACGTCGGTGTTGCGCTCAGATCAGCTTCAGGGGTAGGCCACGACGTTGCGCGGGGTGGTGTTGCCGGCGGGGTTGGGGACGGAGCCGCCGGTGTCGTTGACGACGTTGGCGATGGTGCCGACGTCGCCGAGGGAGACGGTCAGGACACTGCGGAGCCGGACGCCGGAGCGGTTGGGCACCTCGAAGGCCCGGTCCACGCGGACACTGGGGTTCACGTTGAAGTAGGCGTACGAGCCACCGCCCCAGAGTTCGTGGTCGGTGACGCTGTCGGCGACCTTGTAGGCGGCGTAGCCGTTGCCGCGGGGCCCGATCCAGGCTGCCTGGTTGGGTACGTCGTACGGCTTCTCGTTCTGGAAGAAGATCGTCTTGCCGCGGTTGCCGTTCCAGATCACTTCGTACTTCTGGTAGTGCTCGACGAACAGGCCGGTGGCGAGAACGTCGTCGCCGTTCACGACGAGGCCGGTGTCACCGGTGTTGACCGTCCAGCCGGTGGGTGCGCCGCCGTGGTCGGCACGCCAGGCCCAGATGTGGTCGATGATCGTGTCGTCGCTGTGCACGGCGAGGGTGGTGGTGGCCTTGCCCTGAACGCTGCTGCCGATGCGGAAGAAGACGTCCTGCAGGCTGATCGGATTGGCGGCGTGGTCGGTGTGGACGCCGGCCCGTCCGACGCTCATCAGCGTCGGGCTGTTGGTCGTGCCGGCGTCGAAGGTCAGGCCACTGACCTTGACGCCGTCGACGTCGGCGACGTTCAGGGCCTCGACCCCGCCCGTCGGGATCAGGGTCGGGAAGCCGATGCCGGTGACCACGGTGTTGGCCCGGGTGACCCGGATGGTCTCGTTGACCGAGTACGTGCCGGGGGTGAAGAACAGGTTCAGGCCCTGAGCCAGGGCGGAGTTGATCCGGGCCGCGCTGTCGCCGGGCTTGGCGACGTAGAACTCCCGCATCGGGATCGAGGTGCCGGCGGTGTTCGGCCAGTTGGCGCCGGCGGAATTGCGTCGCAGGGCGGGCACGAACACGCGGTATAGACCCGCGCTGTCGACGTACAGGTAGGGCTTCTCCCGGGTGACCGGGGTGGTGGCCAGGGTGGTGTGGGGCGGGTTCGGGAACGCGTTGGCCGGTGCGCCCTGGACGCCCGAGTAGACCATGTTCCAGACGCCGCCGTCCCAGCGCGCGATCCGGCTGTCACGGGTGTACCACTGCTGCTGCGAGCCGGAGGACACGACGCCGTCGACCACGGAGTCGGCCAGGTAGCCGCCGCTGGAGTAGCCCTGCCCGTTGTCCTGGTTCGACGGTGCCAGGGTCAGGTTGCCCTTGATGTGCACCCGGCGCATCGGCGCGGCCTGGGAGACGGCCCACCGGTTGGTCCCGCCCTCGGGCACGATCGACAGGTTCTCCATGCTGCGCCAGAAGTTCTGGGTCGCGTTGCTCTCGTCGCCGTAGTTCCACCCGGAGTCGACGTTGACCGCGCCGTTGATCGTCACGTCGTCGGGGTTGAGGCCGAGACCGGCCACGGTGGTGTAGAAGCCGATGTTGGCCCACACCCGCCCGTACGAGCCGGGCTTGAAGAGGAAGACGTGGCGCTGGCTTCCGAACTGCGCGGTCGGGCTGCGCAGCTGCGCGTTGAACGCCGAGTCCACCGCCGACTGGATGGTCGCCGCCGGCGTGGACGGCTCGAAGATCCGCACGTTCGGGCCCAGGTCCGGGGTGTCGGACGTCGGCAGAGCCGGTCCGGTCGGGGTCGGCGTGGGAGTCGTGGGCCCGGAGCCGTTGGCGAAGACCTGGAACTCCCAGAGCGAGTAGCCGTACGGGGTGGCCCGCGTGGTGCCGTTCATCCGCACGTACCGGCCGCTGCCGGTGGCGTTCAGGGTCTGCACGCCGGCCTGGCCCGCCGTGACCGGCGTGATGTTGGTCCAGGAGGTGCCGTTGGCCGAGGTCTGGATGGTGAACGCCGAGGCGTACGCGGCCTCCCAGTTCAGCACGACCTGGCTGATCGTCTGGGTGCTGCCGAGGTCGACCTGCAGCCACTGCGGATCGGCGAAGGTGCTGGACCAGCGGGTCCCGGCGTTACCGTCGACCGCAGCGGCCGCGCTGAAGGCAGCGCTCTCGACGGACGACGCGGTGGCCGGCTTGCCCTGAGACACCGGGAGTTCCGCGGCGCTGGCATTGGTGGCGACCGAGGCGACGGTGATGCCGAGAGCTGTGGCGAGGACCGCGCTCAGCGCGACCAGTCCGTGGCGTCGGCGTGTCTGCGGCGGTGGGGATGTCAGTGTCGGGGATGTCATGTGCCTGCCTTTGTCGGGCGGTTGCCGCGCGTCCGTTGGGGACGGACGCACGGCGAAACGGGGATGACCGTGCGGCGCTGAGGAAGCGCTTTCTCGGCGATTGTTACTTCGCCGTAACGACGAGTCAAGAACTCGGCAACAACTGGCCGGCAACCGTGCCCTTCTATGCCGTTGCCCGTCACAACCGCGTGCTCCGCTGAAGGAAAATAAGAGGAAGCGCTTCCCAGAAAAGTGTTATCCGGCGCATTAAGTCTGGTTTGCAGTGACCCGGGCGAACCTGACAGCGGTCGATGACCGAAGGTCCGCCCCCGCTGTCCGTGGTGAGATGGACCGGTGTCCGACTATCCCGAACTGATGCACACCGCGCTCGACGCCACCGACGTCCGCGGGCTGGCCGAGTTCTACCGCGAGCTGCTGGGCGCCGAGTACCGGCCGGGCGACGAGACTCCCGAGGACGGCGAGGACTGGCTCGTGCTGGTCGACGAGCACGGCCGCCGGGTGCTCGCGTTCCAGCGCGTGCCGGTGCTCGACCGGCCGACCTGGCCCAGCCACGACGTCCCCAAGCAGATGCACCTCGACTTCCGCGTGCCGACGGCCGGCGAACTGGAACGGCACCGCCGGCGGGCGGAAGAGCTGGGCGCGACCCTCCTGTACGACCGCACCGACGACAAGGAGGAGCCGCTGTACGTCCTGGCCGACCCGGCGGGCCACCCCTTCTGTCTCCTCGTGGGGGCTGAATGACGCCGGTTTCGCGCCGGTGGCGGCTGGTTCGGTAACCTGCCGGTCGGCGCCAAGATCACCATGGCGTTGTCGGTCACGGTGATCGCGGGTCTGATCGTGGCCGGCATCGGGCTCCGCGGCATGAGCCAGGCGGATCACAACGCCGAGGCCATCTACGAGGAGAACCCGAAACCGACGGCGGTCCTGGCCAGCGCGCAGGGTTCGTTCGACGACGAGCTGTTCAACCTCGCCATCATGAACGTCACCGGCACCGCCGCCGGCACCGAGCAGGCGCGACAGGAAGCGCTCGCGGCCGCCGACCTGATCGCCACGGGTTTGAAAGGCTACGTGGACCTGGGCCTCGCCCCGGAACAGGAGGAGCCCGTCGCCCGGCTCCAGGACGGGCTGGCCGCCTTCGCGAAGGTCCGCGACGGACAGCTCATTCCCGCCGCGGCCGCGGGCAACACCGCCGCCTTCGCGAGGGCCTACACGAACAACGCCGTCCCGCTGGTCGACCAGGTCAACGACGCCCTCGACGCGCTGTCGGCGTTCGAACAGGCCAGCGCCGCCCGAGCCGCCCACGACACTCACGCCGGCTACGTTTCGAGCCGGCTGCTCATGCTGAGCGCCGTGGCCGTCGGGACGGGGCTCGCCGCGCTGCTCGGCTAAATCACTGCAAACCATGGTGAACCGGTTCCGGGTCTGACACCGGCGCGCCTCGTGGTCGGCCTGTTGGTGGGCGATCCGGGCTCGGTCGTCGTCCACAGTGAAACCGGCATACGGTGGCTGCGTGACCGAGGATCTGTTCGACGCGGCGTCGATGTACGACGAGGACTATCTGCACTTCTTCGCGGCAGCGGACGGTGGCGGGGCGCCGTCGCACGGGCCGGTCGTGGGTACGGCGTACCCGGGCGCGGCGGTGGCGGCCGACCTCGTGTGGCGGCTGCTCGAACTGCAGCCGGGCATGGCGGTGCTCGACCTGTGCTGCGGGCACGGGGCGCTGGCCAACGAGCTGGCAGCGCGCGGGTGCCGGGTCACGGGGCTGGACTCCTCGGCGGTCTTCCTGGAGCGGGCCCGTGCCGACGCGACCGCGGGAAGCGTCGAGGTCGACTACGTCGCCGGGGACATGCGGGCGCTCCCGCGGTGGGACGGACGCTTCGACCGGGTCGTCAACTGGACCACCGCGTACGGCTACTTCGACGACGACGGCAACCGGGGCGTGCTGGACGAGATCGTGCGCGTGCTGCGGGCCGGCGGGCGGATGGCCATGGACCTCGACAACCAGACGAAGTTCCTGGCCTCGTACACGCCGTCGCGGGTCACGGCCCGGCGCGCCGACGGGGACATGCTCGTCGACCGGCACCGCCTCGACCCGCTGACCGGGCGCTTCGAGGTGGAACGGACCGTGGTGCGCGACGGGCGGACCCGCACGCTGCGCTTTCTCAAGCGGCTGTTCGGCTTTCCCGAGCTGCGGGACTGGTGCACGGCCGCGGGCTTCACCGCTGTCACCGCGTACGGGGAAGATGGCGAGCCGCTGCGAGCCGACCACAACCGCATGGTCGTGATCGCGGAAAGTTAGAAACCTCTCGTGATTCAATGGCGGGCCGCCCATCGACAGCGGTGAGCGGCGTGACAAGAATCCACGGGGAGACGATTGTGAAGCGTAGACGAGTCCTACTGGCCGCCGCCGGAGTCTTGGCGGGCGCGCTGGCCGTGCCGTCCCGGGCCCTGGCCGCCCCGCGCCCACCGACGATGGTGGCCGACCCGGCCGCGGCCGACCGTGATTTTGTCCGGTGGCTGTCGGTCCACGACCCGCGGGCGGCTGTCCGGGCTGCGGCCGAGGCAGCGGTGACCGGCGGCGCCGCGGCGTTCGTGGCCACGGGGTACGCGTCCGCGCTGAGTCAGGCGGCACAGGCCCGGGCGAACGACCTCGACTTCGCGAACCGGATGGCGGCCGAGCATCCGGCACAGTCGAACCCGTGGGTGAACGCGGCGGCCAGGCGCGCGGCGAACGGCACCGACGCCGAGCTGGCGGCCTTCCGCGCCACCGGCTACGCGGCGGCGCTGACCGACGACGACGCCCACGTCCCCTACGACGACGGCGCGGCGCTCGTCAGTCCCGAGGATTTCGACCTCGTGCGAAGCATCCGCTACCTCGACACGGGCCCGACGGTGCTCGAGCGATCGGCCGAGGTGCGAACCGACGCCGACGCCGCCGAGTTCCTGCGCCACGGCTGGCTCAGCGCGGCCCGGATCGACGTGGACACCTTCCGCGCGCGGTACGTCGCCGACGAATGGGACCGGTGGCGCGAGGCGAGGTACCGGGTCTCCCAGGCCGTGAGCCTCGACCGGGCGGCCCGGGAAGGCGCCGCGGACCCCTATGCCGCGGTGCGGGCGTGGGACGACGTGTTCGTGCGGTTCGCCCGCCAGCCGTCCGGCTGGGCCGAGCGCGAGCGGTTCGTCCGGCCCCGGGCCGACGACTGGCTCCGCATCTCGTACACGGCCGCCGATCGGGAGAGCCCGCTGTGGGCTCCGCTCACGGTCGAGGCCCCGGCGATCCGGTCCCAGTGGCTCAATGAGCTCACGGGCGCCACCCAGCAGGGGGCCTGGTGGAGCGAACTGATCCAGTACGCGCAGGCCCTCCGGGACGAGTGGCTTCACAACTCCTGATTCACCATCGGCCGGTTCCCGGCATCGCCCGGGAACCGGCACGATCCACCACGCCATACCGCCGCCGCCTTCCCGCCGTCCTCGGCAGGCCGTGCTCACTCCCCTCTCGCCCGTGATCACACCCGCCGGCACGCTGCGTCACCCAGCGGCCGGAACCCAGCTCGCACGCCATCATTACAAAGAGTGACATCAGCCTCCTCCCGCCGAGCCTGAGCGGTTCGCGGCAAAGGCCCGATTCGTGCCTCGTTTCGACCGGCCACGTCCAGTGTGAGATGTCTGGGTTCAGCCCTTTAGCCAGACTGCGTCGTCGCCCCGGTCAACAGCCTTGTTTCACACTCCGTAGCTTTCTATTGTCCTGATGTGCCCGAAAAACACGGGTATTCAGAACGGGCAGCATCACCAAAGGTGATCAAGCGGAGGTTCCGATGTTCGGAGAACACGGCGGGTTGATCCTCGTCGCGGGCTACGCGCTCATGCTCTCCTGGCCGATCTCGACGGTTGCGCTGGTGACCCTCGCGGTTCGCTACGTCGCGTCACGCCGGCAGGATCTCGTCCGCCGGTCGCTCGTGAACGGCGACGGCACGCCGGAACACTTCTGGATCATCGTGCCGGCGCTGAACGAGGAAGTGGTGGTCGGCAACACCGTACGGGCGGCGCTGGCGCTCACCGGGCCGGGCAACACGCTGGCCCGGGTGCTGGTCGTCGACGACGGCTCGGACGACCGCACCCCGGACGTGCTGGCCGCGATCGACCACCCGCGCCTGCACGTGATGCGCCGCGAGCTGCCCGAGGCCCGCAAGGGCAAGGGCGAGGCGCTCAATGCCGCCTACCGCTACATCGCCGAGCAGACCGCGCAGGCCGGCGTCAACCCGGAGAAGGTCGTCCTGGGCATCATCGACGGCGACGGCCAGGGCAGCTCCAACATCCTGCTCGAGGTGTCCCGGATGCTGCGCGACCGGGCCATCGGCGCGGTGCAGGTGCAGGTGCGCATCCGCAACCGCAACAAGCTGCTCGGCGCGGTGCAGGACCTGGAGTTCGCCACCATCGTCAACGCCTGCCAGAGTCTGCGCGACCGGCTCGACACGGTCGGCCTCGGCGGCAACGGACAGTTCACCCGGCTCTCGGCGCTGCTGGCGCTCGGCGAGGCGCCGTGGTCGGCCTGCCTGGTCGAGGACCTCGAACTGGGCCTGCGCATGCACCTGTCCGGCGTCGGCATCCGCTACACGTCGCGGGCCGCGGTCACCCAGCAGGCGGTGGTCGACGTCCGCCGGCTCACCCGCCAGCGCACCCGCTGGGCCCAGGGCAACCTGCAGTGCGCCCGCTACCTGCGGCAGCTCGTCACCTCGAAGCGGATCGGGCTGACGTCGCTGGGCGAGGTGCTGCACTACCTGTTCTCGCCGTGGATCAACGCCCTGGTCACGGTCTTCCTGGCCGGCATGGTCGCCACGGCCACGGCCGGACTGGTCATCGGCCACCCGATCTCGTTCATCGCGAGCTGGACGGAGCTGACCGCGAGCGCCGGCGTCTGGCTCGGCATCACCTGGTTCCCCGGCCTGGTCTGGGCGCTGGTGCACCGCTACCGGCTCCACGACGAGACCCTCCCGCGGCTGCTCCTCGCCGCCCTGGCCTACCCCGCGTTCCTGCTCCTCGGCCTCGTGGCCACCTACCGGGCCATCGCCCGCCAGGCCACGGGCCGCCAGTCCTGGGCCAAGACCGAACGGCTGGCCGAAGAACCGCTCCCCACCACCACCGCTCTCGCGCTCGCGGCCTGAGACCCCCAGGAGATAGAGATGTCGCTCCCCGAAGTGCACCTGATCGGCGGCACCCGCCCCGAAGCTGTCAAGCTGGCCCCGGTCGCTGTCGCCATGCGCGAGCAGGGCCTGGTCGAGCCGGTGCTGCTGGCCAGCGGTCAGCACCCGGCGATGGTCACCCAGGCGCTGGCCGCGTTCGACCTGACCGCGGACGTCAGTCTGGCTGTCGAACGCACCACCGGCAGCCAGGCCGAGCTGATGACCGAGATGGTCCGGCAGCTGGACGCGCTGTGGGACGTCCGCCCGCCGGCCGCCGTCATCGTGCAGGGCGACACCACGACGAGCCTGGCCGGCGCGCTGGCCGCCTTCTGGCGGCGGATTCCGGTCGTACACCTGGAAGCTGGTCTTCGCTCGGGCGACCTCGACTCGCCGTTCCCGGAGGAGGCGAACCGCAAGCTGGTGGCCCAGGTCGCCTCGCTGCACCTGGCGCCGACCCCCCTCGCCGCGATGAACCTGCTCGACGAGAACGTGCCGGCCGCGGACGTCATGGTCACCGGCAACACCGTCGTCGACGCCACCCTGGCCGTGGCGGGACGCAAGCTGCCGTACTCGGACGCCAGGATCGCCGCCGCACGGGCGAACTCGAAGAACCGTCTCGTGCTGGTCACCGCGCACCGCCGCGAGTCCTGGGGGCACCCGCTCGACCGCATCCTGACCGCGGTGCGCACGCTCGTCGCGAAGTACCCCGACATCGACGTGATCTTCCCGAGCCACCCCAATCCGGCCGTACGGGCCCAGGTCGAGGCCGGTCTGGCCGGGCTCACCCGGGTCACCGTGACCGACCCCGTCCCGTACGCGGACCTGTCCCGCCTGCTCTCCGAGGCCTACCTCGTGCTCACCGACTCGGGCGGCATCCAGGAGGAGGCGCCGTCGTTCGGCGTTCCCGCGCTGGTGCTGCGCGACGTCACCGAGCGGGTCGAGTCGATCGACGCCGGCTGCGCCAAGCTGGTCGGCTCGGACACCCGGCTCATCGTCGACGAGGCGTCCGCCCTGCTCGACGACCGGGCCCGCCGCGACGCGATGACCGTCAACGGCAACCCGTACGGCGACGGCCTCGCCGCCCACCGGACGGCCCAGGCCACCGCCGCCCTCCTCGGTCTCACCGCCTCTCCCGAAGCCATGGTTGGAGTGTCCCGCTGATGCGAATCTCGAAGCCCCTGATCTCCGTCGCCGCCGCCACCGTCACCCTGGGCGCCTTCGCCCTCAGCTCGGTGCAGGCCGAGGCCGCGGTCAAGCCCGTCGCCGCCGTGAGCGCGCTGCCCGCCGCCAAGTCGGGCAAGGCCGCGCCCGGCGGGGGCGCCGCGAAGACCCTCGTCCTGTACGACACCACGGGCCCCTACGGCTGGATGGGCGAGGTCTACGCGACCCAGACGGCCAACCTGAGCTCACACTTCGGCTCGTGGACGGCGGCGCCGGTCGGCTCGTACAAGGCCGGCGACCTCAACGCCTACACCGCCGTGATCTACGTCGGCTCCACCTACGACGAGCCCATCCCGGCCGCCTTCCTCACCGACGTGGCCGCCACCGCCAAGCCGGTGACCTGGCTCTACGACAACATCTGGCAGCTCACGGCGACCGGCGGTTTCGCGGCCGCGCGCGGCTTCACCAGCGGCGGCTTCGACCTCGCGGACGTGGCCGAGGTCGGCTACAAGGGCCAGAAGCTGACCCGCGACACGACCAACAAGTCCGGCATCATGAACCTGTCGATCAGCGACGCCGCCAAGGTGACCACGCTGGCCACGGCCGTGCGACCGGACGGCACGACGTTCCCGTGGGCTGTACGGTCGGGCAACTTCACCTACGTCGGCGAGATCCCCTTCTCGTACGTCACCCACGACGACCGCTACCTGGCGTTCGCCGACCTGCTCTTCGACTCGCTGGGCTCCTCCACGGTGGAGCGGCACCGGGGCCTGGTCCGCATCGAGGACGTCGGCCCCGACTCCGACCCGGCCGAACTGAAGGCCGTCGCCGACTACCTCTCCTCGCAGAAGGTGCCGTTCACCGTCGCCGTCTACCCGCGCTACCGCGACCCCAAGGGCGTCAACAACGGCGGCAAGGCCCAGGACTACACGCTGCTGAGCAAGCCGAAAATGGTGGCCGCGCTCAAGTACATGCAGAGCAAGGGCGGCACGCTGCTCATGCACGGCTACACCCACCAGTACGGCACGATCGCCAACCCGTACGACGGTGTGAGCGCCAACGACTTCGAGTTCTACGCGGCCCACGTCGACGCCAACGACAGCGTCATCTACGACGGCCCGGTCCCCGGCGACTCGGCCGCCTGGGCCACCAGCCGCATGGCCGCCTCCGGTCTCGTCTTCGCCGCGGCCGGCCTCGGCACCCCCACGATCTTCGAGTTCCCGCACTACGCCGCCAGCGCCGTCGACTACCAGGTCGTCAACAGCCTGTTCGGCAAGCGCTACGACCGCGGCCTCTACTTCCCCGGCGTGCTCACCGGCGCCAAGCCCGACTACTCCCGCCAGTTCGGCCAGTTCTTCCCGTACGCCGTCCGCGACGTCTACGGCTCGGCCGTCATCCCCGAGAACATCGGCAACGTGGAGCCCGACGCCTTCAACAACCACCCGGCCCGCCTGCCGTCGGACCTGATCGGCGCGGCCAAGCGCAACCTGGTCGTCCGCGACGGCGTGGCCAGCTTCTTCTACCACCCCTACCTCGGCACCGACTACCTGAAGCAGGTCGTCACCGGGGTCAAGGCCCAGGGCTACACCTTCGTCTCGGCCAACTCGATGCTCACCAACTGAGCCCCACCCCCAAGAAGCGCCGCCGGTACCGTCACCGGCGGCGCTTCGCCGTGCGACCGGTCATTCGTACCGGTACCTCAGCGCGTCCGCCTCCGTCTGCTCGATGTCAGCGATCGTCAGCTCCGGCATCCGCAGCTGGGCCAGCGTCACCTCGGCCGAGGTCGGCTGGGCGTCCGCCGGCAGCCACTGATCCGGCTTCCAGGCCGCGCCGCGCAGGAAAGCCTTGGGACAGTGCGGGTAGACCTCGTCGATGCCCAGCACCAGCGCGCTGGCCGGCGGCTTGCCCACGGCGGTCAGCCGCGCCAGCAGCTCGGAACGGGTGGAGACGCAGGCCCGGCCGTTCACCCGCAGAGTGGTGGTGCGCCCCGGAATGACGAACATCAGCGCCGCCCGCCCGGTGGCGATGACATTCTGCAGGGTGTCCAGGCGCTTGTTGCCGGTGGCGTCCGGTACCGCCACCGTCCGGGAGTCCAGCACGGTGACGAATCCGGCCGGGCCGCCCCGGGGGGACACGTCGGCGTTGCCGTCGGCGTCCGCGCTGGCCACGAAGACCAGCGACGAGCAGTCGATCAACCGCCGGGTCAGCTCGGTGAGCTCGGTCATCTGCTTGCGCACCGCCCGGTCGCCGGGCAGGTCGTAGACCCGGCGCAGCGCCACCTGGTCGGACACGGCGTCGAGCTGCAACGAGTCGAAGGCACTGGTCGGTTGCATTCCCCGACCCTAATGGACAGCGGGCATGCGAGCCGTCCGCGGACGGACGCCCCTACCGGGCCGCCGAGGCGCTCGTCCACACACTGCCCGGGTGTTCATCGATCGGCAGCCAGAGCGACGGCTGGCCCGAGTCACCCGGGTACCGGCCCGCCTCGTCCGGCCAGAGAAGTTGCGCCATGGGGAACGGCGGCCGTTGGTAATAGTCGATGGCCGCACCGAAAAGGTGTTCGTACCAACTGTCGTGCACCGGAGCCAGGACGAGTTCGCCTTCCTCGATCACGCCGGCCAGCGTGAGATCCGGAGTCAGGGTGAGCCCGTCACGGACCAACGCGCCGACTTCGTTGACGGCGAGCATGGCCCTCTGCTGCGGGAGGCCGAGCAGACAGACCTCGACACTGCCGTAGCTGTGCCACAGGCCGATCGAGTATGCCCAGTCGGGCATCGTCGTGCCGAGGACACCGGTGACACCCCAGCCGTACTCGCGAACCAGCCGGCTGTTGCGGCGCTCGCGAGCCGGCAACGACCGCTCCGCCGAGCGCCACCAACGCTTCGGTGGCTGCTCGCACAGCAGGCAGTGGCATTCGCGGTCGAGCGCATCGGACATCGGCGGAGCATAGCGGGCGTCAGCCGGCCGGTTCGCAGTCCCGTGCGACGGCGTGGCCCGGCGCGGGTGCGCCGGGCCACAGGGTGCTTGTCGTCAGGCCGGGAGGCCGCCGACCTGGGTGTTGACCCAGGCGCGGATCGACGGCAGGTCGCCGTAGATGGACGGTGCGGTGGCGCAGGTGGAGCTGTTGTTGCCGGCCCGGCTGGTGACGCCGATCAGGTTCCAGCGGCCGCTCACCGTGCGGACCTGCGGGCCGCCCGAGTCGCCGTAGCAGGCGCCGGCCACGCCGCCGGTGTTGTTGGTGCAGATCTCGTACGCGGCGTCGATGCCGGCGCAGCGGCTGTCGGTCACGATCGACGTGTCGAGCTGGTGGGCCACGGTCGGCGCGGAACCGCAGCCGCGCGGGGCGCAGGTCTGGCCCCAGCCGATGATGCGGGTGGCGGTGCCGACAGCGCCCGACGTGGACGGGATGGGCGCGGGCGCGTAGCTGACCGACGAGGCGAGCTCGAACAGCTTCACGTCGATACGCGGGTGGCTGACCGCGCGCCGCACAGAGACGACGGTGCCGCCGCTGCTGCGGTTGATGCTTCCCACCCGTACGGAGGAAGGGGTCGGGCAGTGTTTCGCGGTGACCACCCAGTTCGCCTTGATCAGCGAGCCGGTGCAGCCGGAGGTGTAGACCATGAACGGGTAGTTCTCGGTTGCCTGCTGACCGCCGACGACGTTGGTGCCGGGATCGCCGGTGGGCGCGGCAACCGCGGCGCCGGCCGGCGAGAGCAGGCCCGCGGCGAGCACAGCGGTGGCGGTGAGCAGAGTCCGGGCGAGGAGGCGCATGAGGGATCGTCCTGTCTGACCGGGAGCGGGATGACAACGGGCGGGTGGCCCGGCCACACGGTAACCGTAAATAGACACAGGTCGATACATGCCAGCTGGGGCCTATCGCCACGTGATGGTGCGCCGCGGTCAGCCGAGCTCCAGCCGCATGACCACGCGCCGGGTGGTCGGCCGGCTGACCTCCCGGAAGCCGGCCGCCAGAAACGTGGTGCGGGAGCCGACGTTCATCTCGCCCCACGTCACGTTCTGCCCCGGCCGGGGAATCATCGGATAGCCCTCGACCGCCTTCGCCCCGCGCTCACGCGCGTAGTCGGCAGCCGCCCGCGCCAGCGGCCGGGTGATTCCCCGCCCCCGATAGCCGGCCCGGACCGCGAAGCAGACGATCGCCCACACGTCCGGGTCCTCCGGGTCCTCGTTGCGCCCGGCCCACGGCACCGGCGAGCCCCGCAGCCGCCGGTACGCCACACGCGGCTCGACCGCGACCCAGCCCACCGGCTCACCGTCCAGATAGGCGACCAGGCCGCTGGTGTCCTCCGCCTCCGGATGCCCGCAGTCGGTCTCCTCCCGCAGCCGGTGCGCCCGCTCCTCGATCCCCGTGTCGAACCAGGCCCGGTCGCCCAGCTTGACCCGCTGGCACTGGCACTTCGCCGCACCCCCACGCCCGAACACCGTCTGCAGGTCGTCCCAGCTCGCCTCGTTGGCCGGAATCACCGATACGTCGTTCTGCTCCACGGCGACGAAGCGTAGGCCCGGTTCCGGACGTTCCACGCCCGGAACCGCTAGCTTCCCGGTGTGGAAGCCGTGGTTTTCGACCTCCTCTACACGCTCGTCCACCCCGGCGGACCGGGCCGGATGAGATGGCTGGCCGAGATGCTCGGCGTCGACCGGGCGGCCCTGAAGGCGAGCTGGAACGAGTTCGAACCGGTGCTCGAGTCCGGCCGGGCCCCCGGTCCCGACCCCGAAATCACCTGGCTGCGCGCCGTCACGAACGCGTCGGAGGCCGACCTGGCCCGCGCCGAAGCCGGCTGGGACAGGGACCGCCGCGAGGCCCTGCTGAACCCACCCCCGTCGTCGGTGGCGACGCTGACCGCGCTGCGCGAACGGGGCCTCAAGCTGGGCGTCCTGAGCAACACGCACGCCCTGGAACTGCGCGCCTGGCCCGAGTCGCCGCTGGCCCCGCTGGTCGACGTCGTCGCCCTCTCCCACGAGATCGGCCACTGCAAGCCCGACCGCGAGGCCTACGACCACGTGCTCGAGCGCCTCGGGGTGGCGGCGCGCTCGGCCACCTACGTCGGCGACGGCAGCAACAACGAACTGGCCGGCGCCCGCGCCGCCGGCTTCGCCCAGGTCGTCCTGGCCGAGCAGGCCGCCGCCGCAGCCGCGCCCGGCACGCTCCCCCGCCTGCGTGCTCAGGCCGACGTCGCGGTGGACTCACTGCCCGACGTCGTCACATTGGTGCGGGCGCGACGGGCGGGCGGGCCGTTCCGGGGGTAGAAAGCGTGGGTGCCTGATCTCAGTCCCCGCCGGCGTGCGCTCGTGCTGGCCATCTGTTGTCTCAGCCTGTTCATCGTGGGGCTGGACAACACCATCGTCAACATCGCGCTGCCGGCTCTGCGGGCCGACCTGGACACGTCGGTGTCGGGGCTGCAATGGGTGCTCGACGCCTACACGTTGGTGCTGGCCAGCCTGCTGATTCTCGCCGGCAGCACGGCCGACCGGGTGGGACGGCGGCGTACCTTTCAAACGGGTCTGGCCCTGTTCACCGTCGGCTCCCTGCTGTGCAGTGTGGCGCCGGGGCTGGGATGGCTGATCGTCTTCCGGATGATGCAGGCGGTCGGCGGGTCGATGCTCAACCCGGTGGCCATGTCGATCATCACCAACACGTTCACCGAGCCGCGCGAGCGGGCCCGGGCCATCGGGGTGTGGGGCGGCGTGGTCGGGCTCAGCATGGCGCTCGGGCCGGTGCTGGGGGGCGTTCTGGTCGAGACGCTGGGGTGGCGCTCGATCTTCTGGATCAACGTGCCGGTCGGGATCACCGCCGTCGTGCTGACCGCGTTGTTCGTGCCCGAGTCGCGGGCGCCGCGGCCCCGCCGCATCGATCTGGTGGGACAGGCTCTGGTGCTGATCCTGCTGGCCTCCATCACGTACGGAATCATCGAGGGGCCCGGCGTGGGCTGGGGCTCGGCCGAGATCGTCGGCTGTTTCGTGCTGGGCGCGGCCGCGCTGGCCGGCCTGCTGCGGTACGAGCCCAGGCGCGCCGATCCGCTGCTCGACCTGCGCTTCTTCCGCAGCGTCCCGTTCAGCGGGGCCACCCTCATCGCCGTCTCGGCCTTCGCCGCGCTGGCCGGGTTCCTGTTCCTCAACACGCTCTATCTGCAGGACGCCCGCGGGCTGTCGGCCCTGCACGCCGGGCTCCACACGCTGCCCATGGCCGCCATGACCGCAGTGTTCGCGCCGCTGTCGGGCCGGCTGGTCGCCGCCCGCGGCGCCCGGCTGCCGCTGATCCTCGCCGGGACCGCGATGACCCTGGCCGTCCTGCCGCTGACCCGCCTCACCACCACGACCCCGGACGCCGTGCTGATCGGCTGCTATCTGCTCTTCGGCATCGGGTTCGGGCTGGTCAACGCCCCGATCACGAACACCGCGGTCGCCGGCATGCCGCGGGCCCAGGCCGGGGTGGCGGCGGCCGTCGCGTCGACGTCGCGGCAGGTGGGCGGGTCGCTCGGCGTGGCGGTCATCGGGGCCGCGGTCGTGTCCGGCTTCGACGGGTCGATGGCCACCGGTTTCGCCGCCGCCAGTCACGCCGGCTGGTGGATCATCGTCGGCTGCGGCTTCGCCGTGCTGACCCTGGGTGTGGTCACGACCGGGCGCCGGGCCCAGGCCACCGCCCAGCGGGTCGAGGACGCGGTCCCCGCATAGAAGCCGTCAGACGGCCAGGCCGACGTATTTCGTCTCGAGGTACTCGTCGATGCCCTCGGCGCCGCCCTCGCGGCCGAAGCCGGAGGCTTTGACGCCGCCGAACGGCGCCGCCGGGTGCGACACGATGCCTTGGTTGACGCCGACCATGCCGGCCTCGAGGGCCTCGCTGACCCGCACGGCCCTCGACAGGTCGCGCGTGAAGACGTACGCCACCAGGCCGTACTCGGTGTCGTTGGCCCGCGCCACCGCCTCGTCCTCGTCGGCGAACGTGGCGATCGGCGCGACCGGGCCGAAGATCTCCTGCCGGTTCAGCTCCGCCTCCGCCGGCACGCCGGTGAGCACGGTCGGCGGGTAGTAGTAGCCCGCGCCGCCGGTCGGCGAGCCGCCGCACAGCACCTTCGCTCCGAGCCGGACCGCGTCGTCGACCAGCGCGGCCACTTTCGACCGGGCGCCGGCGTCGATGAGCGGACCGACGTCCTCCCCCACGCGCAGGGCGGCCATCCGGTCGGCGAACCGCGCGGTGAACTCGGCCGCCACCGACTCGTGCACCAGGAAACGGTTCGCCGCCGTGCAGGCCTGGCCCATGTTGCGCATCTTGGCCGCCATCGCGCCGTCCACCGCGGCGTCGAGGTCGGCGTCGGGGAAGACCAGGAACGGCGCGTTGCCGCCGAGTTCCAGCGAGAGGCGCAGCAACTGCTCGGCCGCCTGCTCCATCAGCAGGCGCCCGACCGGGGTGGAGCCGGTGAAGCTGAGCTTGCGGGTGCGGGGGTCCCGCACGAGCGGTTCCACGACCTCGGCCGTACGCGTGGTGGGCACGACATTGAGAACGCCGGCCGGCAACCCCGCCTCGCGCAGCAGGTCGGCCAGGGCCAGCATGGTCAGCGGGGTCTGGGTGGCCGGCTTGACCACCATGGTGCAGCCGGCCGCCACCGCGGCGCCGATCTTGCGAGTGCCCATGGCCAGCGGAAAGTTCCACGGCGTGATCAGCAGGGCCGGGCCGACCGGCTGCCGCACGGTCAGCAGCCGGGTGGCGCCGTCCGGGGCGGTCGACCAGGTGCCCCCGGCCCGCACCGCCTCCTCGGCGAACCAGCGGAAGAACTCGGCGCCGTACGCGACCTCGCCGCGCGCTTCGGCGGGCGGCTTGCCCATCTCCGCCGTCATCAACGCCGCGAACTGCTCGCGCCGCTCGGTGAGCAGCTCGAACGCGGCGCGCAGGATCTCGCCGCGGGTGCGTGCCGGGGTGGCCGCCCACTGCCGCTGCGCCTCGTGTGCGGCGGTCAGCGCGGCCAGCCCGTCGGCCGGTGTCGCGTCGGCTGCCGAGGCCAGCACCTCTCCGGTGGCCGGGTTCTCGACGTCGACGGTCGCGCCGTCGCCCGAGTCGCGCCAGGCGCCGCCGATGAAGAGTCCCGTGTGCGTCATGCGTCCAGCCTCGGCAGCCGGATGCCATGCTGTCCAATACTTGAAAAGCCGCGGAACGATGCTCGGGAGGCATGGGCGTGGAGCTTCGACCGGTGCGCTACTTCGTGACGATCGCCGACGCCGGGTCAGTCACCGCGGCCGCGGCGGCGCTCCACCTCACCCAGCCCTCGATGTCCCGGCAGGTGCACCAGCTGGAACGGCAGCTGGGGATCGAGCTGTTCGTCCGCGACCGGGGCCCGTTCCGGCTGAGCGCGGCCGGCAGCGAGTTCCTGCCCGTCGCCCGGCGGCTGCTGGCCCAGGCCGAGAGGGCGTGGGAGACAGCGCGCGCCATCGCCGCCGGCCGCCTGCGACGGCTGACCATCTCAGCCCCCGGCACCACGCTGACCGACGTGGTGGCGCCGTTCCTGGCCACCCTCACCGCCGACGACCCGATGCCCGCGGTGTGGGAGGAGGTGCCGGCATCGGTGTACGCGACGCTGAGCCGCGGGGCCGACCTGGCCATCGGGACGACCCCCTGGCCGTCCGACCTCGAAGGCATGCCGCTGGCCGAGCTGCCGGTCTGGGCGTACGTGCGACCGGACGACCGGTGGGGCCGCCGCGAGACCGTCACGGTCGACGAGCTGGTGACCCGCACGCTGCTGCTGCAGACCCGCGACTTCCACCCGCGGCGGGCCCTCGACCAGGCTCTGGCGGCGGCCGGACTGGCGTACGGCGAGTTCCACGAGTTCGCCACGGCCGAGGTGGCCCAGGCCGTGGCCGCCTCGGGCCGCGGGGTGGCGGTCGTCTCCGACGATCCCCGCTTCGGCCTGCGGCCGGTGGCGATCCAGGGCGTACGGATCAGCCTCTACGCCGCCTGGGAACCGCACCACCACGGCGCCGCCACCCTCGAGTCGATCGCCGAACGGCTACGGTCCTTCTGCGCCGGCCGCTACGGCCTCTGAGGAGCAGGACCGCCGTCACCGGGATCCGGCGCGCCGGTGATCGAACCGGACCGCGCCGGGCCGGACCGCGGTCAACGGAATCGTCATCCGCCGGCGGTTCAGCCCTGAGCGCCGTGCTCGCTGCAGCAGCGGCGGGAATCCTGGGACCTACTTCGGACGCGGCAGGAGTTCGAGCGTGGCTGCCTGCACCGCCGGGTCGCGCCACAGCACGCTGAGGCGGTCGTCCCCAATGCGGCCGGCGGCCTCCCGGACGGCGCCGGCGATCGTGCGCCCGCCCTCGAAGGACGTGAGCACGGCCGGATGGATGTAGGAGGCGCGGGCAACAGCCGGGGTGTTGCCGAGCAGCCGGCTCGTGGCGCGAACCGCAGCCAGCTGCGGGGAGCGGGACTTCTCGTCGTGCCGGGCGCCGCCGAGGGCCGCGGCCGCCAGCACGGTGCCGGCCCAGGTGCGAAACCGCCGGGCCGTCGCGTCGAGCCCGGTGTACGCGTGGATGAAAGCGTTGACGTGCGTGCTGTGCACCCGCTGCCAGCCCCCGTCCTCCCGGCTCCAGGCGAGGAAGGCCGGGTCGTCGTCCGGCCGCCGAAGCAGCCGCCGCGCCCACGGCGCCAGCACCGGGTCGGCCACCTCGACCACCCGATGCAGGTGCTCCTTGGCCGAGTAGTCGAACATGACCGTCTCACCGCTCACGCGCACGTGGTGGCGCTGCAGGGTGGTCAGCCCGTACGTGTGGTTGTCGCGGGCGTAGCGCTCCGACCCGACCCGGAAGAACCCCAGGTCGAGCAGCCGCACGGCCGCGCTCAGCACGTGGTCCCGGTTTAGCTCACGCCGATGCGCCCCCAGACCGCGGCTGACGTGCTCCCGCAACGACGGCAGCGAAGCAGCAAAGCCCGGCACATGGGCGAACTTGTCACGCGACCGGCTCTCGATCCACCACGCCGCATAGCGATACTGCGTGCGCCCCGCGCTGTCGACGCCGACCGCCTGCACCTTGGCTCCGGGATCGGCCGCGATCCACACGTCGCGCCAGGCCGGCGGCACGGCCAGCGCCCTGATGCGCGCGACCGCCTCGCCGTCGGTCACCGCCCGGCCGGCGTCGTCCACGTACGAAGAACCCTGACGCCGGTAGCCCGGCGGCCGGGGATGCTCGCTGATCACCCGCCCCACGGTAATCACGGCGACCGGCGGCGGCCGGATCTTGAGACCGGCACCTCACCTCGACCGCGCCGATCCTCCGCGGAGGTACGGACTGGCCCGGTCGTGCCGGCGAATGCGCCACCCGTGCAGGCGTGAGTGGCGGTGTGGGTCGTAGGCCACTGAACGCGCGGCGTCCGGCCCGCCCGCACCGATGGCGGGCGGGCCGGATCGGTCAGCTCAGCCGGGCGAACGCCTGCCCCGCGACCGCGTCACCCGAGGACATTCCGAAGTCAGCGTCCCACTGGTAATGCACCCCCAGGTAGACGCGGCTCCGGGCGTTCTCGGCGGCGGCGGACGAGAACGACGTGTATGTCCGGTACTGCTGCTCGTTCGGGTCGACGCTGTCGACCCGGAAGGTGACGTTGTCGGTGCCGAAGTACCGCCTCATGACCCCGGCCCATGCGCCGGCCAGCGTGGCGTGCCCGGAGGTGTAGGCCGGGAAGGGCGGCGAGAACCGCACGCCGCTGCGGTTGACCGACAGAGGCTGCCAGTTCGGGTCGGCCACCGTGGCCGGGTTGCCGTCGGTGTCGGCCAGGCGGATCGCCGACTCCGGACGCCACAGGTCGATGGGGGTACGGAACTTGGCGTCCCACGACACGATGGCGGCGTCGGCCATGGCCAGGGTGACCAGGGTGTAGAGCCGGGCGGCCTGGAAGGAGTCGAGGTTCCGTTCCAGGGCCAGGATCGACGTGTGGCGCAGCAGTTGGCCCGGCGGCTTGTAGGTGCCCGCGACGTCGTTGGCCCAGAAGAAGGCGATCTTCGTCTGCTCGGCGGTGCGCGTGGTGGAGTTGACCGCGCCGAGCGACTTCACCTCGTTGACCTGCGCGGCGTACTGCGGACTGGCCAGCAACGCGGGCAGTGAGCTGAACCCGCCCGGCAGGGGCGGCCGGAACTGGGTTCCCGAGCTCAGGGTGAACGGCGTAACCCCACCCCAGTTGGGCGTCGCCGCCGGACCGGATCCGGTCTGACGCCACTGGCCGGGCTCAGTGCCGTCGGCGTACGGGGTGTCGTCGTTCGAGTTGTCGTTCGCCCGGGCGGCCAGGATGCGCTGGGCCGCGGTGACCCCGACCGACGTGCTCCAACCCTCCGGGCCCGGGTTGCCGACCGGCTTGTACTTGGCCGCCTCGGCGTAGAAGGCAGTGAAGTCGACGGTCGGAAAGATTCGCGGCAGGACAGTTCGCGCCGCGGCATCGATGTTGGACACGACGTCGTAGTTGTAGTTCGGCTCGCGTGACACCCGCCCCAGGTAGGGGGTGGCGTTGCCCTGCAGCGAGACGACCGTGTCGTAGATCGCCGCGTTCAGCACGGCCGCCCAACGGGTGAGCGGGCCCGGGGCGAAATCGGTGCGGCTGAAGGCGTACCGCAGGGCTTCGTTCCACAGGATCACGTGGTCGGTACCGGCGGGAATCGCCCCGGCCGGGCCGGAACTCGCCAGCACGACCGCGGTGCTTCCGGTCGCGGCCGCGAGGCCGAGCGCGAGGGTGTTTCTCAGGACGGATCGTCGTTTCACCAGGGTCCCCCGTGAGCGATGGATGCACGGGGCCCCCCGGCCAGTCTTCCCCAGCCGGACCCCCGTACGGCTTCCCCCGATTCTTCGCATGCCCCGCCATCGACGTCAATGGATGCTTGATCCGGACGATGGCCGGAAGGTGGCAACGGATGGCTGAGTGACGGGTTCCGTGCGGACGGTGACGGATCTAGGTTGCTGCATATTCAGGTCCACCGTTCGACCAGGGGAGAGCACATCGTGGTGTCTCGATCGACATGGAGACGGGTAGGCGGCGTGGCCGCCGCGGCCGTGCTGCTGGGCGGCTTTGTCGCCGCCGGGCCCGCGCAGGCCTCGTCCGGGAGCTCAGTCAAGGATGTGACCAAGGCGGTCACGTTGGCCGGGGTGCTGCGGCACCTCGTGGCGTTCCAGGCAATCGCCAAGATCAGCGGGGACACGCGGGCGTCCGGAACGCCCGGATACAAGCGCAGCGCCGACTATGTCGCGACGCTGATGCGAGCGGCCGGCTACCAGGTCACCCGGCAGCCGTTCGAGTTCAATTTCTGTACCGAGAACGGGTCGTCGTTCGCGCAGACCGCGCCGGCGCCGGCCACCTACACCGACCAGGTCGACTACGACGTCATGGACTGTTCCGGCTCCGGAACGGCGACCGGACCCGTCGTCCCGGTCGACCTGCAGCTGACGACACCCAACACCAGCACCTCGGGCTGCGAGGCGGCCGACTTCGTGGGCGTGACCGGCCGGATCGCGCTCGTGCAGCGGGGCGGATGCCCGTTCGGCCAGAAAGCGGCCAATGCCGAGGCGGCGGGCGCGATCGGGGTCATCATCATGAACCAGGGTGACACCACGGGGGCGGACCGCCAGGACCTCTTCTTCGGCACCCTGGGCACTCCGGTCGGCATTCCGGCCATCGGGGTGTCGTACCCGCAGGGTGTTGCCTTCGCCGGCACCGCCGGCCTCACCCTGTCGATCACGACCGACACGGTGGCCGACGTGCGGCAGACCGAGAACGTGATCGCCGAGTCGCGCCACGGCAACCCGGACGAGGTCGTCATGTCCGGCGCCCACCTCGACTCGGTGCCCGCGGGGCCGGGCATCAACGACAACGGCACCGGCAGCGCCGGCATCCTCGAGACGGCGCTCCAGATGCGCAACCAGAAGACCAAGAACAAGCTGCGGTTCGCCTGGTGGGGCGCCGAGGAGGCCAACCTGGTCGGCTCGACGTTCTATGTGAACAGCCTGAGCGAGGAGGAGCACGCCAAGATCGCGCTCTACCTCAACTTCGACATGATCGGCTCGCCCAACTACACGTTCGGCGTGTACGACGGTGACGACTCCGACGCCACCGGCGCCGGGCCCGGGCCGGCCGGCTCGGCCCAGATCGAGGCCGTCTTCCAGAAGTTCTTCGCCGACCGCCGGCAGTTCACGGCGGCCTCGGACTTCACCGGCCGCTCCGACTACGGGCCCTTCATCGGCACCGGCATCCCGGCCGGCGGCCTGTTCACCGGGGCCGAGGTCGAGAAGACCGCGGACGACGTGACCAAGTGGGGCGGCGTCGCCGGGGCGGCCTACGACCCCTGCTACCACCAGGCCTGCGACAGCCTGACGCCCGAGCGGGACGGCGCCGACAAGGCGTTGTACGCCCAGCTCCGGCGGGCCTACAAGAACAAGCTGTTCGGCAACGTCAACACGTTCGCGCTCGACACCAACGCCGACGCGGTCGCCACCGCGGTGGCCACTTTCGCCAAGGACACGTCGTCGATCCCGCCACGCGCCGCGGCGGTCTCGGCGGCCCGGGCGGCGGCGGCCGACCGGAACAGTCACGGTGATTGGCTGAGTTAGGGACAATGGTGGTGGCCGGCGTCACACCGCCGGTCACCACCTTGACCCGATGACGGAGAATGGTTCGCATGATCGCGAGGCGGATCGGCACCCTGGTCGCCACCCTGCTGGCTGTGGCCGGCGCCGGAGCCTGCGGAAACGCGGCCCCCGCCGACCAGCGCCGCCACGAGCAGGCCGCCATTGCCCCGGCTCCCGCGGCCGAGGTGCGCGCGCCCGCACGCGAGGTTCAGGCCGCCGCAGCCGCCATCACCGGCGTCCTGAACGTGCCCGCGACCTTCCGCCTGCCGCCCGGCAGCCAGGTGACCGCCCTGGCCGACAGCGAGGCCGGCGCGTCGTTCACGCTGACCGCGCCCGGTCCCGAGGCGGTCCTCTCGTTCTACCGCAGCGAGCTGCAGCGGGCCTCCTTCACGATCGTCGCCGACCGGGCCGAGGCCGGCGCCACGAGCCTCTCCTTCCGCGACGCCGAGGGCTGGGCCGGCACCATCTACGCCACCGCCCAGCGCGCCACCGTCGCCGTCCGCCGCGCCTGACCCCGCCGCCCCCACGGCGTCGACGATCTTTGGCAGGATGCTGCCGCGGCACGGGAATGCCATTCGCGACACGGGGCGCGGTTCCCGGTCCGCGGGGAGGATTCCACATGCGACGGATATTCCTGTCGATCGCGCTGGTGCTGTCGGGCCTGGCCTTCGCGACGCCGGCGAGCGCGGCCGCGGCGGCGCCCACCGTGCGGCTGGTCTCGGCCACCGTGGTGGCCGGCGGAGCCGGGGTCGATTTCCGCTACACCGTCAACTGCGGCGGTCCGGGCCGCTTCGCGCTCAACCAGTACGTCTCGCAAGAGGTCGGCGAGGAGTCGACCAGCGCTACCGGCACGCTCTACTTGGACTGCACCGGCCGCCCGCAGGACGTGTCGCTGCGCGCGTGGTACTCGTTCCGCCTCGCGGCGCAGCCCGGCCCGGCGACCCACGAGCTGACCGCGGCGTTCCTGCTCGCCGGCGGCAACAACACGCAGCAGAAACAGGAGGGAGCCGTCACGTTGGGGGACGGTGCCCCGCGCAACGTGATCAGCGCGCCGGGTGTGCCGACGATGTTCTTCTACGGCGCCTCGGTCGACCCGGCCGCCGACAAGATGACCCTGAACGCGGTCTGGAAGTGCGACTCCAGTCCGGCCACGAGCACCGGGATCACGGTGGCGCAGGCGGTCGACGGCCGCGTCGCGTACGGCCACGGCGGCTTCGAATACGAGTGCACCGGCCAGTGGGAGACGACCGAGGTGGTCTTCACCGGAACGGTGAGCCAGCCGTCGTTCCGAGCCGGGACGGTCAGCGTCACCAGCCAGTTCGGGTGGTGCGGCAACGACGAGAACGGCGAGTTCTCGTGCACCGACCGCAGTCTGAGCGACACGGTCACAGTCGGCTGACCGCAGCGCCGTTTCGCTCGGAACATCCGACGACTCGGCCACCGGCGGCCCTCAGCCATGGTTGAGGGCCGCCCTCTTGATCTCGGCGCGACCGTTGATTGAAGCGCGCGACGCAGCATAATGGACGGACAGCCGACGCGGGGGTGTCAGATGGCCCGAGTGTTCGAGTCGCCGGACGGGCCGCCCGGCCCGGCGCGCATCATCGATCTGTACTGCGGCTTCATGATCTCGAAGACGGTCTTCGCGGCCGTCGAATTCGGCC
This sequence comes from Paractinoplanes polyasparticus, assembly GCF_019710575.1. Lineage (GTDB taxonomy): Bacteria > Actinomycetota > Actinomycetes > Mycobacteriales > Micromonosporaceae > Actinoplanes > Actinoplanes polyasparticus. Next base: position 304,837 of record NZ_JAHWFK010000004.1, read on the forward strand.
TGTTCGAGGCGGCCGGGCCCGAGCCTGCCACCCCGGCCCAGCTGGCCGAGCGCTGCGGCATCCCGGAACGCAGCGCGCGGGCGATGGCCGATCTGCTGGCCGACGCCGGTCTGCTCGTGCGCGACGGCGGCGGGTTCCGCAACGCGCCCGACGCCGAGGCCTTCCTCACCGGCCGCGGGCCCGCCGACCTGCGCACGATGGCCCGCTACTGGGACTCGGTGAGCTACCCGGCCTGGACCCATGCGGTCGAGGCGTTCCGCACCCGGCAGGGCGTGCGCCCGGTGCTCGACGAGGCGCAGACCGAGGCGTACGAGTCGACGGTCGCCCTCGTGACGGCCGAGACGGCGGCCGACCTCGCTCGCACGTACGACTTCGGCCGGCACCGGCGGCTGCTCGATGTGGGCGGCGGCTACGGCACGTTCGTCCGGCCCCTCCTTTCCGCGTACGAGAATCTGTCCGCCACCCTGGTCGACCTGCCCGAGGTGGCCGCGGTGGTGGCCGGGCAGGCTGTTCCCCGGCTCACCGCGGTCGGCGCCGACATCTTCGAGACCCCGCTGCCCGAGGGCCACGACGTCATCCTGGTCGCCAACCTCGTGCACCTGCTGCCGCCGGACCGGATCTCCGAACTGTTCCGCCGCCTGCGCGAGGCCGCCTCCCCGGGCACGACCCTGCTGCTGGTCGACTGGTGGCGCACCGACCTGGCCCCACACCCCTCGGCCCGCTTCGGCGCCGGCGAGTTCCTGATCATCAGCGGCGGCGACCTCTACCAGGTCGACGAGGTGGCCGGCTGGCTGACCGACAGCGGCTGGACCTTCACCGGCCTGACCCCGCTGCCACCGCCGTCCGGCGTGATCACAGCCAAGCTCTGACCCCACTTCCCCACCACCGTGAGGCGGCGTGGTTACAGCTTCGTCCCGAGCCCGACAACGCCGCCATCCGCCGTACAACGGACCCGTTCGCCCCCTCGCCGCTTTCTGGCCGAGCCTCCGCCATGAACAGATTCTGCAATTCGGCGTGCTCACGAGCGGGTTCGAGTCGCTGACACTGCCGTCCGGCGTCCCTACGACTGAGTTTCGAGCCGCTCCACGAATTGCAGCACCGCCTCGGCTCCGTCTTCGGTGGCGAGCTGCCGGGCCAGAATCGCAGCGCGGTCGCGACAGGACGGCTGAGTGAGCGACGACCGCAGCGCGTCACCCAGGGTCTCGGCGGTCAGCTCAGCCATCAGCAGGGGAGGAGGCGCCACGCCGAGGTCGTGCAGCCGGCCCGCCCAGAAGGGCTGATCGAGCAGGACGGGAACGGCGACGGCCGGCACTCCCGCCCGGAGTCCGGCGCCGGTGGTGCCCGCCCCCGCATGGTGGACCACTGCCGCCGTACGAGGGAAGAGCCAGTCGTGCGGCAGGTCGCCGACCACCAGGAGGTCGTCGCCGATCGGCCCGAGCCCGGCCCAACCGGACTGCACGACCGCTCGGGCTCCGGCTCGGGCCACGGCGGCCGCGACAACTCCCGGCAGGTGCTCATGCCCGGGGGTCATGCTGCCGAACCCGACGAACACCGGCGGCGGCCCGGCCTGAAGGAAGTCGACCAGCACGTCCGGCGGCTGCCAGCCCGCCGGTTCGGCGGGCCACCAGTATCCGGTGACGTGAACGTTCGCCGGCCAGTCGGCGGGCCGCGGAACGACCGCGGGGCTGAAACCGTGGAAGACCGGCCACGGCTCGCGTACCTGCGCCGGGAGCTGCAGCCGCCGCAGAACACCGGCGTAGAGGGCCGCCGACCGGGCCGCTGTCTCGTAGTGCACGGGCCATCCGGGTTGGTCGGCCGGGACACCGGGTGCGAGATAGACACCGGCGCTCGGGATACCGAATCGCTCGGCCACCGCCCGGCTCAGTGGAGCCGGGCCGAACGCGGTGAGGACGACGTCGGCCCCGGCGGCTACCGCCGCGACCACGCCGTCGCCCAGTTCGTCGACGAATGCAGCGAAAACCGTCCGGGCTTCCTGCGGGGTGGGAGCGGCGGTGCGGGCGCGCACGAGCTCGACCGGGTCGCCCGGAAGGAGCCGGTGTTCCAGCCCAGCCCCGCGCACCAGGCCGGCGAACCGGTCGTGGGCGGCCAGCGCCACATCGTGGCCCGCCTGCCGCAGTCGCTGACCGAGGCCGGTGAACGGCGCGACGTCACCCCGCGAGCCCGCGGTGACGATCAGAATCCGCATGCGAGCCCTTTCAACACACGAACCAGGCGGCGGCCCCCTGGCAGAATATCGCCGGCGGGACGCGGAATGCCGGACAACAGCATCGTGCCGGCGGGTGCAGGCAGGGGGCCTCCCCATGCTGACCGTGCACGGGTAGGCCCCGGCCACGGCTGAGGGCCAGCACGTTCTCGGTCGAGGGCAGCCAGCTGAAGCCGGCCCGTGAAGCTCGACGCCATGCAGGGTCGTCGCGGCCTACCGGACCTACCGAAGGCCGGGTCTGCAGGTGCGCCGTCTTGATTGCATACCTCTTGACGTCAATATTGATCCAGTCAACATGACGCCGCGCCCATCAACACGACGCCGCGCCCATCAACACGACCGCCGCGCCCATCAACACGACGCCGCGCCCATCAACACGACCGCCGCGCCCATCAACACGACCGCCGCGCCATCAATACGACCGCCGCGCCGTCAACATTGTTCGCCGCTCGTCCACCTAGCGCGCGGCGACGGCATTGAGGGCCCAGCGCCGCAGCTGGTTCACGTCGATCGCGTTGCCCATGGCCAGGAAGCCGGCGCGGTTCGGGTGCAGGTGGTCGCCGGGGCCGCCGACGCTGCTGTTGGTGTCGAACTCGGGGCGCAGGCGGCCCGGGTTGGCGGGGTCCTCGGTCACCGCGGCGAAGTCGGCCACGCCGTCGAACGCGCCGCTGCGTACGAAGTCGTTGACCGCGCGGCGCTTGGCGTCGGTCTCGGGGGTGCCGTAGAGGCCGAACTCGGTGCCGGCCGACGGGGTCAGCGTGGCGCCGACGATCTTGATGCCGCGGGCGTGCACGCGCCGGATGATCTCCCGGTAGCCGGCGATGACCTGGGCCGCGGTCGCGTTGCCGCCGCCGAGGTCGTTGATGCCCTCGAGCAGGATCACCACCCGCACGCCGGGGCGGCCGAGCACGTCGCGGTCGAGGCGGTCCAGCGCGGGCGGGCCGTCACACGGCGTGCAGCCGCCGGGCGTACGACCGATGCGGGTGACCATGTTGCCGCCGATCGCCTCGGTGACCACCGAGATGTCGCCGCGCTCCCCCAGCCTGCGCTGCAGCACGTCGGGCCACCGGTCGTCGCCGTTGATCGTGGAGAAGAAGCCGTCGGTGATGGAGTCGCCGAACGCCACCACGGTGGCGACATCGGAGCGCTGCACCTGCACCTCGGAGAGGAAGAACCACGAGGTGGTCGAGTGCGGGAACGCCGCGTCGCCGCGGTCGGCGGCGTGGTCGCCACTGCCCGGGTCCGAGATGTACGAGGTGGTGAACGAGGCCGCATGCCAGGTCATCGGGCCGCTGAGGCCGGACACGTACAGGCTGACCGCGAGGCGCTGGGACTGCGCGTCGGTCACCTTGACGCGCACCGGGTCGCTCAGGACCGTTCGCCCCGCCGGCACGACGACCGATCCCCGGCCGCCGAACGTCAGGGGCCGGTTGGTGCCCGCCGTGAGGTTGGCGCCGCTGGACTGCAGACCCGCGTACGCGCGGCCGAACGTCACAGCCTGGGTGCCGAACTCGTTGCTGAGCCGGACGCGCCAGCTCGTGCCGGCCACGCTCGGGCGCACGAGCAGGCGCAGTGTCTGGTTCCGGGCCTGGTTGTCCGGGAAAGCGGCGGTCAGCAGCGGCGCCGTATTGCCGGGCCCGGCCGGCCCGGGCGTTCCGGGTTGCCCCACCGAATAGCCCACCGGGTAAACCCCTTGAGCCGACCCGGCCCACGCCGCGGCCCAGGTCTGCCCGCGCGCCTCCGCGGCGGCCACGGGTGTGAGCAACACACAAGCGGCGACGGCGGCCGTCACTCTGCTCATCCGGCTGATTCGCATGGCACCTCCTCGGTATCCATCGACGCTCATCGTTACCACCGGAGCGAGCGGCAATCAATCGACAGTCATATATTGATGGAATGAGGCTTCTCCGAGCGTTCGCAGTGCTGTCCCTGGCCGTGGGCTCCGTGGGCGTCGCCGGTCCAGCCCGGGCGACGGCCGGGTGCCTCGACCCCGGCGTGCCGCTGTCGGTCGAGGAGGGCCGGCTGAGCTTCACGCTTCCGCAGAACGACCGGCCCTTCGCCCGGCAGATGATCGAGGGCGCGGGCTTCCAGGGCTTCACGCCGGCGCTGGTCCGGCGTCTCTGCGCCGCCCGCTCGCCGGAGTCAGCCGAGCGGATCCTGTCGCGCGACGGCGAGAAGCTGTGGCAGGCGGCGGTCGACCGCGCTCAGCGGCGAGGGCCGGTACTCGGGAACCTTCCGTACAGCGACGACCGGCCGCTCTACTGGACCCGGATCGAGGCCATGGCGGCCATCCGGCAGTGGCTGCCCCGCTTCCCCCTCCTCGCGGGCGAGCGGCTGGAGCTGATCGAGAAGTTCGACCGTACGTCGCGGGGAATGTTCGACATCAAGCTGCCGGCGGGCGCCTCCGTCAAGCGCGTCATCGTCAGTGGGTTCGACCCGTACACGTTGGACGGCGGGGTCGGGGGCAACAACATCCGGCACGGCAACCCGTCCGGGGCGACGGCGCTGTCGCTCGACGGCACCCGCCACGGGAACGCGTTCATCGAGGCGTACACGTTGCCGGTGAGCTATCCCGAGTTCCGGCGCGGCTATCTGGAGGACACGGTAGGCCCCTTCCTGCGGCCCGGCCCGCGGCAGGTGGACGCCTCGATCACGGTCAGCCAGGCCGGGGGCGCGGTGTTCAACCTCGAGCAGCACAACGCGCGCTACCACGGCGTCTCGGCGGGCAACGACAACTTCCGGCCGTGCGCGGCAGTCGGCGGCGTGCCGCAACTGGCGGTGAACAACCCCGAATGCAACATCACCGTGGTCGACCGGTGGGGCGGTCCGGCCACGCCCGACCTGCGGAACCCGCCGCAGTGGACCGCGGCGACGCTGCCGGTGGAGCGGATGATCGCGGCCAACACCGGCGCCGACGTGCCGCGGCCGCCGGGTGACACCTGGCCCGACGAGTCGGTCGCGTTCGGCGTCGCGTGGCGCACCTCGTACACCGAGTTCCCCGACTGCGCCGCGCCGGACCGGGTGACCCGCGACGGCGTGCCGCCGGCTCCGCAGTCGTGTTCGTACAGCGGCGGGGGCGGCAACTACCTGTCCAACGAGAGCGCCTACCGCAACACGCTGCTGCGCGACCGGATGGGGCTGACCATCCCGGCCGGGCACATCCACACGCCGGACATGCAGCACTTCGAGACCGACTACGAGCCGAGCGACGCCACCTTCGACGCGTGGCGCCTGGCCATCGCCCAGCAGACCCGCAACCTGGTTCACGTGGTGGCGGACGAGGCGTGAAGATCGGTTCGTGACGTCTCGGGGGCGAACCACAGGGCGACCAGCGTGATGAGGAGCGCGACGAGCACGTACACGGAAACGGCGAACGCGGAGCCGGTCACCTGGACCAGTTTGATCGAGATGAGGGGCGCGACCGCGCCGCCGAGGATGCCGGCGATCTGGTAGCCCATCGAAGCGCCCGAGTAGCGCAGCCGGGTGCTGAACATCTCGACGATGAACGCCGCCTGCGGCCCGTACATCGCCGCGTGGGTGGCGAGGGCGACCACCGTGGCCAGCACGATCACCGCGCGGTTCTCCGTGTCGAGCAAGGGGAAGAAGGCGAACGCCCACACCGCGGCGCCGGCCGCTCCGGCCGCGTACACCGGCCGCCGGCCGATCCGGTCGGACAGGGCGCCGAAGAACGGGATCAGGGCGAGCTGGAAGGCCGAGCCGATGAGCACCGCCGCCAGGCCGACACTGCGGGGCCGGCCGAGCGTGCCGGTGATGTACGTCAGCACGTACAGGGAGAAGGTGTAGAAGGCGACGTCGGTGCCGATCCGCGCGGCCATCGCGACCAGCAGTCCCCGCGGGTGGCGGCGCAACACCTCGACCAGCGGCATCCTCGCCTTGGCGCCCGACTGCTCGACCTCGGCGAACAGCGGCGACTCGGTGATCGTCAGCCGGATCCACAGGCCGACGATGACCAGTACGCCGGAGAGCAGGAAGGCCACCCGCCAGCCCCAGGAGAGGAAGGCCGCCTCGGACAGCGTGCCGTTGAGGATCCAGAGCACACCCGCGGCGAGCAGGTTGCCGGCCGGCACGCCCACCTGCGGCCAGCTGGCGTTGAGACCGCGACGATGCTCGCCGCCGTGCTCGACCGACATGATCACGGCGCCGCCCCATTCGCCGCCCAGCCCCAGACCCTGCAGGAAACGCAAAACGACCAGCAGGATCGGCGCGGTCACCCCGATCGAGGCGTACGACGGCACCAGCCCGATCGCGACCGTGGCCGCCCCCATGAGCACCAGCGTGACCACCAGGACGTTGCGCCGCCCGGCCCGGTCACCGAAATGGCCGAAGACGATGCCGCCCAGGGGCCGGGCGACGAACCCCACGGCGTACGTGGTGAAGGCCAGGAGCGTGCCGGTGAGCGACTCGAACTGCGGGAAGAAGAGCTTGCCGAAGACGAGCGCGGCCGCCGAGCCGTACAGGAAGAAGTCGTACCACTCGAGCGAGGTGCCGATCAGACTGGCGACGATGACCCGCCGCGGCGAAGACGTCATCCGCCGTCGTTACCCACGCCCCTTGATCGACATGCTTCGATCGCCGCGACCGTTCGGTCCACGTCGTCCTCGTCGGTCGACCAGTTCGACACCGAGATGCGGATCGCCGCGGAGCCGTTCCAGGTGGTTCCGCTCATCCAGGTGGTTCCCTCGCCCTGCAGGGCGAGCAGGGCCCGCCGCGTCTCGTCGTCGCTTCCCAGCCGTACGAGAACCTGGTTGAGCACCACCTCGTTGAGGATCTCGGCGCCGCCCGCGCTCAGGCGTCGCGCGAACCGGCGGGCCAGCTCGCACGAGCGGTCGACCAGGGCGGCGATGCCGTCGCGGCCGAGCTGGCGCATCGCCGCGTAGACCGCGAACCCGCGAGCCCGCCGGGAATGCTCGGGGTTGTAGTCGACCTGATCGCGCTCGCCACCCTCGGCGTGCTGCAGGTAGCTCGCCCGCACCCCCATGGCGGCGCGGTGTGCCGCCGGGTGCGCGCAGATGACGAGACCCGAGTCGTACGGGACGTTGAGCCACTTGTGGGCGTCGGTGGACCACGAGTCGGCCCGCTCGACGCCGGCCAGCAGCGGCCGCATACGCGGGCTGGCCGCCGCCCACAGCCCGAACGCCCCGTCGACGTGCAGCCAGGCCCCGGCCGCCGCGCACAGATCCGCGATCGCGCCCAGCGGGTCGATCGCCCCGGTGTTGACGTTGCCGGCCTGGGCGCAGACGATCGCCCGCCCCCCTTCGAGGGCCTCGGCCAACGCCTCCGGAACCATCCGTCCCTGCGCGTCCATCGCCACCGGGACGACGCAGTTCGTGCCCATCCCGAGGTGGCGCAGAGCCCGGTCGATCGTGCCGTGCCGCCCCTGCCCCACGATCACCCGTACCCGCGGCGCGCCCCACAGCCCGTCGGCGTCGACGTCCCAGCCGTCGCGGCGCAGCACCTCACGGACGGCGATCGCCAGCGCCGTGAAGTTGGCCATCTGCCCGCCCGTGACGTAACCGACCGAGGCCCGCGCGGGCAGCCCGAGCACATCCAGGAGCCAGGTCGCGGCCGTCTCCTCGACCACGCTCGCGGCCGGACCGAGCACGTACAGGCCCGCGTTCTGGTCCCAGGCCGACGTCAGCCAGTCGGCGGCGAGCGCAGCCGGCGTGGCCCCGCCGACCACGAAGCCGAAGAAACGACCGCTCGACGAGGCCATGATGCCGGGCTCGGCCGCCGCGATGAGCTCGGCCACCACCCGCTCCGGTGGCAGCGGCCCGGCCGGCAGCGGTCCGCCGAGGGCCGCCCGCAACTCCTCCAGCGAGGCCGACGGCCGCACCGGGCGATCCGGCAGCCCGCCGAGATACGTCGTCGCATGGTCGAAGGCCGCGCCGAGCGGCCCTTTCCAGTCCGGTCGCTCCATGCCGTCAGGCTAGGACTTTTCCCGCCGGTGGCTATTGGATGATCGGCCACCTGTGCGGGTCGGTCTACAGCTATGCGGGGCGGGGCATCGCGCCGCCGGTCGGGTTCCTGGCCGGATGGGTGATCCTGCTCGACTACGTGCTCGTGCCGGGTCATCCTGGCTGTCTTTCTGGTCGTCGGCGTGGTGGCGCTGGCCGACGGCAAGGGCGCGGGCTTCTCGTGGAGCCCCGCTCTACAACGCGGACACGTTCTCGTGGTCGGTGGTCTTCGGCGCGGTGTCCATCGCGGTGCTGTCGTTCCTCGGCTTCGACGGCATCTCGATGCTGGCCGAGGAGAGCCGCGAGGAGGCCCGCCAGATCGGACGGGCCATGGTGGGGGCGCTGCTGCTGGCGGGCACGCTGTTCGTCGTACAGACCTGGGTGGCCGCGCTGCTCGTGCCGGACGCGCCCGGGCTGCTAACGGACGGCGATCCGGACGGCACGGCGTTCTACGACGCGGCCCGTGCGGCCGGGGGTGGGTGGCTGCTGGCGAACCTGACCGCGCTGGCCACGGCCATCGCCTGGGGCTTCGCCAACTCGCTGGTGGCCCAGGCGGCGACCAGCCGGCTGCTGTACGCGATGGCCCGCGACGGGCAGATGCCGCGGTTCCTGAGCCGGGTCAACGAGCGGCACCGGGTGCCGGCCAACGCCACCCTGCTGGTCGCGGCGGTCTCGCTGGTGCTCGGGCTCTACATGGCGAACCGGGACGACGGCATCTCGCTGCTGTCGACGCTGGTCAACTTCGGCGCGATGACCGCGTTCCTGGCCCTGCACGTGGCCGTGGTCGTCCATTACGTCGTACGGAATCGCAGCCGGGACTGGTGGCGGCATCTGGCCGTGCCGGTGATCGCCTTCCTGATCCTGCTGTATGTGGTCATCAACGCGGACATCGCCGCGCAGACACTCGGCTTCGCCTGGCTCGGCGTCGGGGTGATCGTGCTTATCGTGTTCTACGTGACCGGCCGCCGCCCCGCGCTGGCCGGCCTCTCAGCGCAGGAGGACAGCCGATGACCGACGTCGTGAGCTACCGGCCGCCCCCGGAGGAGTTGTCGTACACCTTCGGCGGGCGTGAATCGGTACGCCGGGTCGAGCCGGGCACGATCGTCGAGCTCTACACCGAGGACTGCTTCGGCGGCCGGGTGCGCGACGTCGGTGACCTGCCCTCCGTGGTCTGCGAGTTCCCCTACCTCAACCCGGTCACCGGCCCGATCCACGTCGAGGGCGCCGAGCCCGGCGACACCCTGGCCGTGCACTTCGCCGAGATCGTGCCGGCCCGCGAGTGGGCCGTGTCGTCGACCTTCCCGCACTTCGGGGCGCTCACCGCCACACACACCACGGCGATGCTGCACGCGCCGCTGGACGAACTGGTGTGGCGCTACGACGTCGACGTGGCGGCCGGGGTCGTCCGCTACCACGCCCGGCGCAGCGACTTCAGCGTCGAACTGCCGCTGGACCCCATGCACGGTACGGCCGGAGTCGCCCCGGCCGCGTTCGAGAGCCGCATGACGATCGTCCCCGACGCGCACGGCGGCAACCTGGACACCCCGGAACTGCGGGCCGGCGTGACCGCCTACTTCGGCGTCAACGTGCCGGGCGCGCTGTTCGCCCTCGGCGACGGCCACTGCCGCCAGGGCGACGGCGAGGTCTGTGGCACCGGCGTCGAATCGGCCATGAACACGGTGGTGATCCTCGACCTGATCAAGGGGGTCCCGACGCCGACGCCCCGCTTCGAGACGGACGAGGCGCTGATGTCGGCCGGCTCGGCCCGGCCGCTCGAGGACGCGTACCGGATGAGCCAGCACGACCTGGTGACGTGGAGCGCCGGCTTGACCGGCTTGGACGTGCTCGACGCCTACCAGCTGATCAGCCAGGCCGGCGAGGCCCCGGTCGGCAACGTCTGCGACCCGAACTACACGATGCTGGCCAAGGTGGCCAAGACCTTCCTGAACAACCCTTCCGCGTACGAAGGCATCCACGCCCGCCTGCGCTCCACGGCCCGGGATTACCTGACCACGAGGTGACCGCGGCGCCGGATCAGTCACGGTGACGGCGCTCGTCAGCCGCCGGTGAGGATCGACAGCACGGTGCGGGTCACGATGCCGGGGACTTCGCTTTCGCGGAGGCGGCCGGTGCGCACCTCTTCGGCGGCATCGGCGTGCAGCTGGCGCACGCGGCCCTCGGGCAGCACCTTCTCGGCCGCCGCGAGCAGCGCGGCCGACTCCGACACGAGCGCCCAGCTCGACGTGAGCAGCCGGGTCAGCACCTCGCGTGGGTCGCCCTCGAGGTCGACCCGGGACAGTGCCTCTTCGCCGGCCCGCAGAGCGTCGAACAACGCGGCCTCGACCAGTTCGGGGCGGGTGCGGAAGTGGCACGCGCCGGCGGCGCTGTCACTGGTGGTCGGCCTGTTCGACGGCGACGAACGCAACCGGGGCCTGGGCGTCTGGTCGGCCCTGGGCGGTGGTGGGGCAGCCCTGGGAGTGCTGCTCGGCGGCCTGATCACCGCCGGCCCGGGCTGGCCCTGGGTCTTCTACGTCAACGTGCCGGTCGGCCCGGTCATCGCGGCCGCGTGGGCGCGCATGCTCCCGGCCGGCGCCGTCGCTGCGACCCGGGCGCGGCTCGACGTGCTCGGCGCGGTGCTGGTGACCGGCTCCACGGCCGCCGTCATCTTCGCCCTCATCGGGGCCGGGGACCGCGGCTGGCTCAGCCCCGTCACCGGACTGCTCGTGCTGCTCGCCGCGGCCGGCTACCTCGCGTTCGTGGCCTGGCAGCGGAAGACGCCCTCACCGCTGATGGACGTCTCGCTGCTGGCCCGCCGCCCCGTCGCCACCGGCGCGTTCCTGGTCCTGCTGGCCACCGCCCTCATGATCGCCGTGTTCTTCCTAGGCACGTTCTATTTCCAGCACGCCCGCGGATTCGGCGCCCTCACCACCGGCCTGCTCTTCCTGCCGGTGGCGGTGTCCACGATGGTCGGCGCCCAGCTGACCGGCCGGCTCCTCGGCCGCCTCGGCCCCCGGCCGCTCGCCACAGCCGGCACGGCGATCGCCGCCGTGGGCATGGCGATCCCGGCTCTGTCGCTGAGCACCGCCTCGGTGGTGGCCGGCGTCGTGATCGCCGCGGCCGGCACCGGCGTGCTCTTCGTTGTCGCCTCGGCGACCGCGCTCGGTCGGGTCGCCCCGCACGAGGCCGGCATCGCCTCCGGCATCGTCAGCACGTTCCACGAGTTCGGCGCCGCCCTGGGCGCAGCGGTCATCTCCAGCGTCGCCGCGGCCAGCATCGCCGGGACCACCCTGACCGGCTTCGAGAACGGCTTCCTCACCGCCGCCATCATCGCCGCGGTCAGCATCCTCGCCGCCGCCGCGCTGACGCCGGGCCGGCAGCGGGCAGCGGGCAGCCGACGCCATCTGACACGCCGGTCGGCCGGTCCTTCCCACTCCTGAAGTCTGGCCGGTCGAAGCGGGCGCGGGCCGAACCGCTGATCGCCGAGGTCGACGCCGCCAGCGACGGCCGATCTGGACGATCCGAGTGGGCGCAGGTCGAACGGCTGATCGCCGAGGTCGGCAGTGACGCCGTCAGCGACGGCCGACCAGCGCGCCCACCTCGGTGCGGGAGCTGACGCCGAGCTTGCGGAGGATGTTGGAGACATGGACGGCGGCGGTCTTCGGTGAGATGTAGAGGCGGCGGGCCAGTTCGGTGTTGGTGAGGCCGTCGCTGATGAGGACGGCCACCTCACGTTCGCGTGGGGTCAGCGAGGCCGGCCCGGACACCGCGGGCGGCGCATCGGCCGGGGCGAGGCCCAGTTGGGCGCGTACCTGGTCGAGCTGGGCCACGCGCCAACCGGCCCACCCGGCCAGCAACGTCGCGGCCGCCTCGGCGTGGGCGGCCGCCTCGGCCCGCTGGTCGGCGGCGAGCAGGCAGCGGGCGGCTCCCACCCGTACGGTGCCTCGGATCGCCGAGTTGAAGAACGGCACCTCGGTGATCGAGAGATAGCCGGGCAGCGCCTCGGCGGGCCGGCCGCGGGCCTCCGTCAGCTGCGCGCCGACCAGAGTCCGGTAGGCCGGCGCCACGTCGGCGTCGAGCAGTTCGTCGACCAGGCGGTCGAGGTGGGGCGAGGGCAGGCCCAGTTCGAGCGCGGCCGAGGTCAGGTCGTGGGCCTGCTCCCCGCTGCGCCATTCCTGCCGCTTCAGGCCGGCCAGCAGGTCGCCCAGGGCGGCCTCGGCACGCGGCAGGTCGCCGCGGCGGCAGGCCAGGTGGAAGGTCAGGCCGGGAACGGTGACCGGTGGGTTGTCGGTGAGCGCGGCCAGGTCGGCCACGATCTGCTCGACCCGGTCGTAGTCGCCCGCCTCGAGCAGCAGCCCGGCCAGGAACACCCCGTGGTAGTCGGCCCAGCGGCCGCGGCGCCGGTAGCCGCTGTCGTGTTCGCGCCCCTCTTCCAGCGCGGCTATCGCGACCCGCAGGTCGCCGGTGCGCTGAGCCAGCCGGGCCCGGCCCTGGAAGTAGGTGGCCACGGCCAGCGACTCGAAACCGGCCCGCTCGGCGTCGACCCGCATCCGTTCCAGTGCCTCGGCGTGCTCGTCGGGCGAGGCCGGAGGGACCTCCTGCACCAGGGTGTTGAGGGCGCGGGCGGCCAGCACCCACTCCCCCGCCTTCTCGGCCTCGTCGACCAGGCCGGACAGGATTTCCCGGCCCTCGGCGGCCGACTGCGGGCGCTCGCTCAGGGCCGAGCCCTTCTCGAGCAGCGCGGTCAGGCGGATCACGGGCAGGTCGAACTCGGCGGCCAGTTCGAGCGCGCGGTCGGCCCAGACCAGCGCCCCCTCGAGGTCGTCACGCAGGTAGCACGACTGGGCGACCGCGGTCATCGCCCGGGCCTGCCCGGCGCCCGGCGGGAGCTGGGCGATCAGGGTTTCGATGTCGTGGGTCAGGACGCCCATCTCGTCGTACTCGCGGGACTCCCAGGCGATGCGGACGAGCAGATAGAGCGCCTCGGCCCGGTCGGCCGCAGCCCCGGCGAGGTCGCGCCAGCGCCGGCCGTAGCGCAGCGCGTCGTCGAGCAGGCCGGCCAGCCACGCCGCCCGGGCGGCGGCGCCGAGCAGCCCGGCGTCGTCGGGCAGCTCGTCGAGGCCCATCTCGGCCAGTTGCAGGGCCTGGTAGGCCGAGCCGATGGAGAGGTAGAGGGCGGCGCCGCCGCGGGCGGCCGCGACCATGTCGTCGTAGCGGCCGGCGCCGCGGGCGTGGTGCGCGACCATGGCCGGATCGGAGGAGCCGCCGGCCAGCAGGACCTCGAGGGCCGCCTCGTGCAGCCGGCGGCGCTGGCGGCCTAGCATCTGACCGGCGATCGCCTCGCGCACCAGGGCGTGGCGGAACGCGAACTCGTCCTCCCCCGACTCGATCAGCACACCCCGGGTCACGAGGTCGCGCAGCACGGCGATCAGGTCGTCCTCGCCGGTGCCGGAGACGCCGGCCAGCAGGTCGAACGGGATGCGCTGCCCGAGCACGGAAGCCGCCTCGACGATGCGCACGCTCGCCGGCTCGAGATCGTCGACCTGGCGGCGCAGGACGTCGGCCAGGCTCCACGGCAGCGGCTGCTCGACCAGCGCCTCGACGTCGTGGCCGGGCAGCGCGCGCAGCAGCTCTTCGAGGAAGAACGGGTTGCCGCCGGTGCGGTGGTGCAGGGCGGTCGCGGCCCGCAGCGGAGCCGGAGCGCCGGTGGCCGCGGCGAGCAGGGCCGCCGTCTGGGCCGGGGTCAGGCGGTCGAGCCGCACGTGGGTGACGGCGTGCCGCCGCTCCAGGCGACCCAGCAGACCGGCCACCGGCTGGCGGCGGGTCACCTCGTCGGGCCGGTAGGTGCCGATCAGCAGGCGCGGCCCGCGCTGGTCGGCGATCCGCTCGAACAGGGCCGCGCTCTCGGAGTCGGCCCAGTGCAGGTCTTCGAAGACGACGACGGCCGGCCGGTCGCCGATCAGGCCGGCCAGGATGGCCACGCCGGTGTGCAGGCGCTCGACGGGGCTGCGCCGGGCGTCGGTCAGGGCGGCCAGCTGCTCGTCGCTGACTTCGGCGCGGCCGTCGATGGCGTCGAGCAACACCTCGTACGGCCGGGAGAGCGACCCCGGCTCGGCCTGACCGACCAGAACGACGGTCGACGCGGGCAGCGTGGCCAGCAGCTCGTGCACCAGCCGGGTCTTGGCCGATACCGGGCTCGCCCGCGATGATCGCGACAGCCGGCTCGCCGGAGGAGGCGAGCCCCGCCAACCGGCGCAGCTCGCCCTCCCGGCCGATCATCACCGGGCCGGCACCGCCGCGGAGGGTTCGCACGGGGCAACCCTACCGGTGGGCGGGCGGGCCGTCCGGGCCTGGCGCGTGACACGGAACTCGCGAGCGCGCTTCAGCAGGTGGCTCTTCTCGGCCTCGGCGATCATCTCGCGGTGACGGTCGTTGACCAGGGTCAGCATCAGTTCCGGGTGGATCAACATGGTGGGCCTCCTCGGTGCCGGTTGATAGCTCAATCCTGGGCCGGCAGAAGGCCTGTCACATCGGGCGCGTTTACCTATCTTCGCTGGTCACAAGCGGTCTAGGTATGCCTAGATCATGGACCGCGCCGATAAGCAGGCGCCAGAAGGCGTCGACGTCGAGCGCCACCGCGACCTCGCAGTTGTCCGGCCTTCCGCTGCGGTGATGCAGGTCCGCGACGGTCGCGCCCCGGGTGTACGTGCCACCGAGCTCGACCACGACCGGAACCGCCACCGTGCGTACGACGGACGGGTCGAGCACGCAGGCCACGGCGACCGGGTCGTGCACGGGCGGGTGCTCGAAGCCGAAGTTGCGCCGGTAGGCGTCCGCGAAGAACGTCATCAGCTCGGCGCAGACGGTGCCGAGCCGGGTGCCCAGGCCACGGAACTCGTCGATGACCCGCGTGGTGGCCAGCGCCCGATGCGTGACGTTGAGCCCGATCATGGTGAGCGGAAGGCCCGACCGCAGCACGATGTCGGCTGCCTCGGGGTCGGTGACGATGTTGAACTCCCCGTACGGCGTGGTGTTGCCCCGCTCGGTCGAGCCGCCCATGAAGACGATGCGGCGCACGTTCCGGGCCGCCTCGGGGTGCAGCCGCAGGAACAGCGCGACGTTGGTCAGCGGCCCGGTGGCGATCAGCGTGACCGGCTCGGGCGACCCCGCGACCAGCCTCCGCATCAGCTCGACAGCGTGTACGCCCGCCGTTCCGGCGACCGGCCCGTCGAGGTCCGGACCGTCCAGGCCGGATTCGCCGTGGATGTCGTCGGCGACGGTCAGGTCGCCGACCAGCGGCCGCTCGCACCCGGCGGCGACCGGGATGTCGGACGCGCCGGCCAGGGCGAGGATCTTCTGGGCGTTGGCGGTGGTCTTGTCGAGCGTCTGGTTGCCGGCGACGGTGGTGACCCCGAGCAGGTCGAGCCGGGGGTCGGCCACGGCCAGCAGCAGCGCCAGCGCGTCGTCGTGCCCGGGGTCGCAGTCGATGATGGCGGGGTTGGTCACGTCACTCCCGGGAGGATGGTGCCGGTCAGCAGGCTGCCCGGGTCGGGCGGGCCCTCAGGATTGTTGGTGACGACCACGACGAGGTCGCGGTCGGGCACGACGGCGATGTACTGGCCGCCGTAGCCGACCGCGGTGAACGTCCGCTGGCCCGCGCCGTCGTCGTCGATCCACCAGTGCAGCCCGTAACCGGTCACCACGTCCGGCGGCAGGCCGGTCGGCGTGGTGGCCGCCGTCACGAACTCGGCCGGGACCACCTGCGTGCCCTCCCACCGGCCGCCGTTCAGATAGAGGTAACCGAGCTTGGCCAGCTCGCGGGTGGGCAGGCGCAGGATCTTTCCCTCGCCCGGGGCGATGCCGACCAGCGTGGCGACGAAGCTCTTGGTGACCGAGCGGACGTCATGGCCCGAGCCCGCGCTCAGGCCCCGCCGGTAGCGCTCGTGGACGATGTGGCCGTGCCGCACGATCAGCACGCTGCGCACCTCGGTGAACGTCGTGTCGATCTGATGGTCGAGCTGGGCCAGGGCGGCCGGATCGACGCCCTGCGACTGCGGTTCGGTCGTACGCCACCCGGCCGTGGGCCAGAAGACCGGAGTCGCCTCGGGCGGCGCGGGCGCGGAATCGGTGCACGCCGCCATCGTCACGCCGATCAGCGCGACCGCGACGAGCGTCCCGACCTTCATGCCCCGCCCTCCTAGCGGCACGCTACGCCGTCTGATGGTGTGAGCCCAGGGAGCTGCGCCACCTTGACAGGTGTAACCGCTCAGCGTTGGGTAACGAAACGTCGAACGACGTTGGAGGCTGTGCCATGACGGCTGCTGAGGGCGAGGCGCCACCCGCTGACCTGCTCGACGAGGCCGAGCGCATGGGTGTCGGCCAGCTGCGCGAGCTGCAGTTGCAGCGGCTGCGATGGACGTTGCGGCACGCGTACGAGAACGTCCCGCACTACCGTCGCGCGTTCGACGCGGCGGGCGTTCATCCCGATGACTGCCGCGACCTGTCCGACCTGGCCCGGTTCCCCACCACCAGCAAGGGCGACCTGCGCGAGAACTACCCGTTCGGGATGTTCGCGGTGCCCGAGGCTGACATCCGCCGCATCCACGCGTCGTCCGGGACGACCGGGCGGCCCACGGTGGTCGGCTACACCCAGAACGACCTGGACATGTGGGCGGCGGTGGTCGCGCGGTCGATCCGCGCCGCGGGCGGCCGTGCGGGCGACCGGCTGCACAACGCGTACGGCTACGGCCTGTTCACGGGCGGGCTCGGGGCCCATTACGGCGCCGAGCGGCTGGGCTGCACCGTCATCCCGGTCTCGGGCGGCATGACGCCGCGGCAGGTGCAGCTCATCACCGACTTCCGGCCCCGCGTGATCATGGTGACGCCGTCCTACATGCTCACGGTCATCGACGAGTTCGAGAAGCAGGGACTCGACCCGCGGAAGTCCAGCCTCGAAATCGGCATTTTCGGCGCCGAGCCGTGGACTGAGGAGATGCGTCTCGAGATGGAGGAGCGCGCCGGCATCCACGCCGTCGACATCTACGGGTTGTCCGAGGTGATCGGGCCCGGCGTGGCCCAGGAGTGCGTCGAGACCAAGGACGGCCTGCACATCTGGGAGGACCACTTCTACCCCGAAGTGGTCGACCCCGAGACCGGCGAGGTACTGCCCGAAGGTGAGTTGGGCGAGTTGGTCTTCACGTCGCTGACCAAGGAGGCCATGCCGGTCATCCGCTACCGCACCCGCGACCTCACCCGGCTGCTGCCGGGAACGGCACGGCCGGGTCTGCGGCGGATGGAGAAGGTCACCGGCCGCAGCGACGACATGATCATCCTGCGCGGCGTCAACCTGTTCCCGACCCAGATCGAAGAGATCATCCTGCGTACGCCCGGGCTGGCCCCGCACTTCCAGCTCGTGCTCTCGACCCGCGGCCGGATGGACCATCTCACCGTCCAGGTCGAGGCCCGCCCCGACTGCCCGGCCGACCGCCGCGACTGCGCCGCCGTAGAGGTGGTCAAGGCGGTCAAGGACACCATCGGCACCAGCGTCGAGGTGGTGTGCGTCGAGCCCGAGACCCTGGCCCGCTCGGCCGGGAAGATCCAGCGCGTGATCGACCACCGCTCGTAGAACTACCCGAAGGGCTGGACCGACCAGCAGGACGGCATCGACCAGCTCGAGCCACGACGCGCGCCTGCTGCGCCTGGCCCGGCGTCTCAAGCCGCCCGTGTTCCGCCAGTTTCTCGAGACCAACGCCCGCGCGTTGTTCGGCCTGGAGGCCTGACCAGCGCCGATAGTGTGTCTCATGCCTCCGATCCTGGGCCGGTTCCGCCGCCGCCTGCGCCGCGACCTGCTTCAAGGCGGCCCGCCGACCGCCGACCTGCTGCGACCGGTCGGCCCCGACGTGCCGTCCGACGCGGACGTCGTGCAGGTCGTCGACCTGTGCATGGGCGTCGGCGAGGTGCTGCTGTCGAGCGGCGAACCGGCCGGCGAGACCGCCAGGACGATGACCCGCCTGGCCGCCGCGTGCGGTCTGCCCACAGTGGACGTCGATATCACGTTCAACTCCATCGCCATGTGCTGCCACCGCGGCAAGGTGGCCGCCCCGGTCAACTCGATGCGGATCGTCCACTACCGCACGACGGACCTCACCCGCCTGGCCGCGGTGACCGACATCGTCGACCAGGTGACGCGAGCCCGGATGACCGTCGACACCGCCACGGCCGCCCTCACGAAGGCGACCGCGGCCCGCCACCCCTACCCCCGGTGGGTGGCCACCACCGGCTGGGGCGGGCTGGCGGCCGCGGTCGCGCTGCTGCTGGGCGGCACGGTGCTGATCGCCGTGACCGCGTTCGTGGTGACGGCGCTGATCGACCGCCTGGGCCGCGTCCTCACCCGCTGGGGCGTGGCGCCGTTCTTCCTGCAGCTCACCGGCGGCCTGGTCGCCACGCTGGCCACGGTCGGCGTGTTCGCGACCGGCATCCTGCCGCCGGGGACGCAGCCGTCGCTGGTCATCGCGGCCTGCATCACGGCGCTGCTGTCCGGCCTGTCGGTGATGAGCGCGGTCCGCGACGCCATCTCGAGCTTCTACGTGACAGCGGCCGGCCGCGCCGCCGAGATCGCTCTGCTCTCGGCCGGCCTGCTGTCGGGTGTCATCCTCGGGCTCAAGCTGGGCCTGCAATTCGGGGTGACCCTCGACCCGGCCCAGCCCGTCAGCGCCGACCTCGCCCAGTTCGGCCTGTCCACGTTCGCCGCCGCCACTGCGGCCGGCATGTTCGCGCTGGCCTCGTACGCGCCGCTGCGCTCCCTGGCCGCGGCCGCGGTGGCCGGCGGAACCGGCTGGGCCGTCTACGGCGCGCTCACCCTCTACGCCGACCTGGGCCCGGCCACCGCCACCGGAGCCGCCGCCGCGATGGTCGGCCTGGCCACCGGCCTCTCCCGCCGCCGGGGCCGCGTGCACGCCCAGGTCATCATCCTGGCCGGCGTCATCCCGCTGCTACCCGGTCTGACGGCCTACCGCGGCTTCTACCAACTGGCCACCCAGCAGGCGGCCAACGGCCTGGTCACCATCACGCTGGCCCTGGCCATCGGCCTCGCGCTCGCGGCGGGCGTAGCCCTCGGCGACTTCGTCGCCCGCCCCCGCGGAAGTGGCTGAAGGCGAGCCGATGCTGGTCCTCGCGTCGGGCGACGTGAACGCCGGCGAGAAAGACATCGCCTACATCGGCTGACGAACGCATTCTTGCGGGAGCGTGTTGCCCGGGCGGCTGGACGGCCCGGAGCGACTTCACTGCCCGGCCCCGTGCGCAGCAACAGGACGTAGCGGGGAGGCAGGTGGTTGACGATCGGCAGGCCGTTGACGGCGCAGATCTGCCGGAGCTTCCGCCAGCCCGCATACGCCAGGGACCGCTCGCCCGAGCTCAACGCGGTCGAGATCTCCGCTCCCAGCGCGTCCGCCTCGACGACCTGGTTGCGCGACAGCGCCCACGGATAGTCCGACCGGACCGACGACGTTATCCGCTCCGCCTCCTCCGCCCGGCCGGCTGCCACGAAGACCTGCGCGGCCGCGAGAGCCGAGATCGACCCCCACAACTCATTGACGTCGTGCCAAGCCAGCAGGGGCAGTACCCGATGCGCGTAGGCTGCGGCCGCGTCCCGGGGATCACCCCATGGGGCAAGGATCTCGATGTGCCGAACCTCGATGTTTAGCCGCATGTCGTGAGCAGCTGGCCGACGGCGGCGAGCGCCGCGTCCTCGGCATCACCGGGGCGCCCGGAGCCGGCAAGTCGCCCCTCGCCCAGCAGTTGACCGAGGCCCTGGGCGACCGGGCCGTGCTGGTCGGGCTGGACAGCTTCCACCTGTCCAACGCCGAGCTGAACCGCCTGGGCCGGTACGCCCGCAAGGGCGCCGCGGACACGTTCGACGCCGCCGGCTACCAGAGCCTGCTGCGCCGGCTGCGCCCGCAGACCGACGAGATCGTGTACGCCGCGGAGTTCGACCGCAGCCTCGAGGAGTCGATCGCGTGCGCCGTCCCGGTGCGCCGGGAGACGTCGCTGGTCGTCACCGAGGGCAACTATCTGCTGGCCGACGACGACCGGTGGCGTGCCACGGCCGGCCTCATCGACGAGGTCTGGTATGTCGACCCGGGCGAGGACGTGCGGATGGACCGGCTGATCGCCCGGCACGTCCGGTTCGGGCGGAGCGAGCAGGAGGCGTACGCCCGCTCGCACGGATCCGATCAGCGCAACGCCGAACTCATCGCCTCGACCCGCCCCCGGGCCGACCGCATCGTGCAGATCGTCACCGAGAAGGAGCTGGCATGACCGTACTTGACCTGTTCCGGATGGACGGCAAGGTCGTCGTCGCCGGCGGCAACCGCGGCATCGGCAAGGCCATCGCGACCGCCCTGGCCGAGGCGGGCGCGACCGTGGTGGTGGCCGCCCGCGACGCGGAGCGCAACGACCGGGCCGTCGCCGAGATCTCGAAGGCCGGTCCGGCCAGGTGATCGGCGAGCAGATGGTGGCCCGCCGCTCGGGCGCGATCGTCAACGTCGGCTCGATGTCCGGCATGATCGTCAACCGCCCGCAGTGGCACGCGCCGTACGCCGTCTCGAAGGCCGGCGTGCACCACCTCACCCGCTCGCTGGCAGCCGAATGGGCCCCGCATGGCGTACGGGTCAATGCGATCGCGCCGGGCTACACGAAGACCGAGATCTCCGACATCGACAATCCGAAGTGGAAGCACTACTGGATCGACGAGGTGCCCATGCAGCGCTACGCCCAGTCGGCCGAGATCGCGCCGTCCGCCCTCTATCTGGCCAGTGCCGCGTCGACCTTCGTCACCGGCGAGATCCTGGTCATCGACGGCGGCTACACCCTCTGGTGACCACTGGGACTCCGTTCACCGACGGCGGCTCGAGCCGTTGACGACCGGCCCGGGCGGGCTCGATACGGGACCGAGCCCGCCCGGTTCGGGTCAACTGCAGGCGTAGACCTTGAACTCCCAGAGCGAGTAGCCGTACGGGGTGCCGCGCTCGGTGCCGTACATCCGCACGTAGCGCGCGTCGCCGCTGAGCGTATGGCTCGCCTGGCCGCCGGTTCCGGTGCCGCTGACCGTGACGGCCGGCGTCCAGGTGGTGCCGTTGGCCGACGTCTCGACCCGGTACGACCGGCCGTACGCGGCCTCCCAGGTCAGCTCGGCCCGGGTCAGCGTCCGCGACGAGCCCAGGTCGACCTGAATCCACTGTGGATCGGCAAACGTCGACGACCAGCGGGTTCCGGCGTTTCCGTCGACCGCCAGGGCGCCTTCGAAGCCGGCGGCCTCGCTCGACGACACGGTGACCGGACGCCCCTGCGAGGCCAGGGCGCCTTCGCCGCAGCCGGTGGGCGGCGGGTCGGTCGGCGTGGTGCCACCGCCGGTGGCGTTGCCGCCCGTCCAGTTCGTCGCGCCACTGGCCACCGTCTTGCCGGCCGGCAGCGCGAGGGTGCGCCCGTCGGAGAACGTCACGGTCTGCGCGGCGTTGGTGATGTTCGAGGCCACGTACGTCTTGGCGCCGCTCTTGCTGAACACCTTGGCCAGCGGGTGATTGGCCGTGACGGTGGTGTCGACCTGGCCCAGGGCCTGCAGGTTGCGGATCCAGTGGAACGTGTGGGCCCGGCTCTCGCCCTCCTCCGGGGTGTAGTTGCCGGCGGCGCGCAGCCGGGACATCGCCCCGTCCGGGTCACCGAGTGCCAGGTACTGCCACAGCATGTCGCGCCACAGCGTGGGTTCGCTGCCCTTGTTGCGCACCATCTCGGCGTACGTGTTGCGCACTGCCGCCGGATAGTCGCCCAGATAGAACTGGCCGCCCGTGATCGGCAGCATGTTGATGCCGACGATCATCTCGTGCTCGCCCGAGAACCACGTCGCGTAGGCGCCACCCGAGCCCCACACGATGGCCGAGTAGTTGTGCCCCCAGCTCGCGGGGAAGTTCTCGTTGCGTACGTCGAACCAGTACTCGTTGATGGCGGCCGACTGGGTCGTGTAGATCCAGATGCCGGCGTCGCGCACCGCGTTGTTGCCGGTGGCCTGGCCCCACTGGATGAGGGCGTTGGCGAAGTTCTGTCCCTCCGAAGAGGACTCCT
The DNA here is from genome assembly GCF_019710575.1 of Paractinoplanes polyasparticus. GTDB lineage: Bacteria > Actinomycetota > Actinomycetes > Mycobacteriales > Micromonosporaceae > Actinoplanes > Actinoplanes polyasparticus. The sequence continues at coordinate 327,148 of NZ_JAHWFK010000004.1, forward strand.
GGTTGTTGCCGGCACCGAACGACCCGTGCCCGGAGGCCCAGTCGTGGCCCTCGTAGATGTCGAAGTCACGCAGGTACGGGAACCGGGTGTCGTTGCGGTCGTAGTTGTTGGCGTCGCGGATCAGCAGGTCGACCATGCCGCCGTACCGTCCGGCGGTGGCCCAGTTGGGATCGAACTTGGCCAGGGTGGCCGCGGCCGCAATGAAGTAGCCGTAGTGGAAGTGGTGGTCGTTCAGCTCCTGATCGGAGCCGTACGACGCGGGGTAGCCGATCAGCGTGCCCCAGTTGCGGTCGTAGTAGAAGACGCGCGAGGTCTTGCCGGCCGACGCCGTGAACCAGTCGGTCAGGCGGGTCCGGATGACGGTGAGCGCGGAATCCCGTACGGCCGTGAGGTTCAGTTGATCGGCGATCTCCGCGACGCGGGCCGCGCGGCCCAGGCCCTTGCCGGTCCAGTACGTGTCGTCGCCGCGGAAGTCGGCCGGGTTGTTCAGCTCCGCGTTCAGATAGTTCGTGATCGTGGTGAGGTCGGCGCCCGACGAGTCACCCACCGCGGGGATCTCGGGCAGCACACCGGTGTACTTCATCGACGTGCTGAACTGGGTGCCGGTGAGGATCCGCATGGCGCCGCGGGGCGAGATGTAGCTCTGCGCGAGCGGCGTCGAGCCGGTCAGGTAGCGCCACTGATGCGGATAGAGCGCGATGACCGTGCCGGTGCCGCTGCCCTCGCGGGCCGTGGTGGTCAGCGCGTACGTGGTGTTGACCGTGCTCGCGCCCTGGTTGTAGCTGTAGGACAGGCGGCTGCCGGTGACGTGGTTGTGCGCGAACGGCGTGTACCGGTCGGCCAGCGCGATCTTGTCGGCTGTGCTGGTGGACGCCGTGGTCGGCAGCACCGCCACCGACAGGTAGCCGCGCCCGGCCAGGTTGGACCGGATCGTCGTGCCGCTCAGGGCCCAGGTGGCGCCCGTGGGGGCCCAGGCCACGTAGTCGTGACCGCCGATCGAGAAGCCAATGCGGCTGCCGCTGTTCGACCACGCGGTGGCCGGGCCGGTCGTCGTGATCACCGCGTCGCCGCCGGTCACCTGGTAGTACGACAACGGCAGGCCACGGCCGATGGTGGCCCGCAGGGTGCGCCCACCGCCGCTGAGGCTGGTGCTGACGGTCCAGTCGCTCCAGCCGTCGACCAGGGCCTGGGTGGCGTTGAGGCCGTCGACCCCGACGCGTACGTGTTCCGCGTACGGGTAGTGGTATTCGCCCGTTCCGGTCGCGGAACCGCTGATGGCGGCGTCCGTCTGGTACGACAGGCCCATCCCGCCGGCGCCGGGCTTGTAGGCGGCGGGGCCGGCGAACAGCGGGGTCGAGAACTGGCAGTCGATCCGCTTGTAGAGCAGCGAGGACCACCAGTCGTTGGTGGGCACCGCGCCGCCGGGGGCGTTGCTGGTGACGTACTGCCGGGGGTTGGTCGAGAGGGAGCCGCAACCCGTGGGCAGGCTGCGGCCGGCGGGGAGGGTCTCGGTGTAACTGCCGGCGCCGACCGGGGCAGCTGATGCGCTGCTCACACCGGCGATGACGGCCACGCTGCCGGCTCCTATCGCGACGAGAGCGGCGGTGATCAAGCTGGTGAGGCGTTTGGATTCCATTGGGGATGGGCCTCCGTGGGATGGGGGATTCCGGAGGGCGCTAAGCGGGGAGAGAGCGCTCTCCGAGTTTCAGAACGCTATCGACCGCAGAGAGTTTCGTCAATGTTACGAACGGTCGGGCGTGCCGCCGCAGACCATTTCGTCAGCGTTACAACCGATCCGCGTCACGACCGGTCC
>NZ_JAHWFK010000040.1 GCF_019710575.1 Paractinoplanes polyasparticus
GAAGCGGGCGCTGGTGAGGAAGCGGGCGCTGGTGAGGAAGCGGGCGCTGGTGAGGAAGCGGGCGCTGGTGAGGAAGCGGGCGCTGGTGAGGAAGCCGGCGCTGGCGAGGAGGCGGGTGCCGAGGGTGGCGCCGCCGACGAGGGGGCAGCTCCGGCCGCGAAGAAGTAACAGCGGCGCGTACGGCGGCGGTGTGGGGTCCATCCCGGCCCACACCGCCGCTTCTCTTTGTCCGTCGGCCGTTCGGCCTCCGGGTCGCGGGGCAGAAAGTAGCGCTTCGTCGACCGTTTCGCCGTCGGCCACCGTTCCGGCAACCACCGAGCCGGCCGGCGGTGCCGGTGGCGGCAGCGGCGGCGACCTTCCACTGACCGGCGCCGACATCGCGGTGATGGCGGGGGCCGGCGGTCTGGCGGCCTTCGTGCCGTCGCGTCGTCGCCGTACGAGCTTCAGCGCCTGATTTCCACCATGGGTGAACGGTTGGTCGCTTTCGGGCGGCCGGCCGTTCTCGCGCATTGCCGTATGACCATTTCCTGAGCATTTCTGAGACGGCCATCTCAACGCTGTGACCAGCTAATATGCCATTCGGTCAATGGGGCCGAAATTCTCCGGCACACCCGCCCGATCCCGCCTGGCAGCCCTCGCCGTACTCGCCTGTAGCAACCGATCGATGGCGCGGTTGCGGGGATGAAGGAGGGCTAGGAATGGCGAAAAGGCGTGTGGGGGCCGGGAAAAGCAGGCGGTTGTTGACGATCGGCATCTGCGCCGCCGTGGTGGCGGCCGGCGCAGTGGTGACGCCGCAGGCTTTCGCGGGCACGGCCGGAAGCTCGGCCGCGAGCGCCGGGAGCAGCTCGTTCTTCGAGCGGCTCCGGGCTCGTTTCAACCAGGGCGGCAACGCAGGCGGTGGCAACGCCGGTGGCGGCAATGCGGGCGGTGGCCAGAACGGCGCAGGCTGCTCCGATGTGGAGCTGGTCTTTGCCCGCGGAACCGGCGAGCCGCAGGGGCTGGGCATTCTGGGGCGGCCACTCGAGCAGGCGCTGGCCGACGAGCTGCCGAACCAGACCGTCGACTCGTTCGCCGTCGTGTACGCTGCCGCGAGCAACCAGCGAAGCGCCGGCCCGGGCGCCACCAACATGACCCAGCACATCCAGCAGGTGGCCCAGAGCTGCCCGGAGACGCAGTTCGTGATCGGCGGCTACTCGCAGGGCGCAACCGTCACCGACATCGCGATCGGCATCCGCGGCGCCGGCACCCAGGGCGAGGCCATCCCGGCCGGCCTGCGGGACCGGGTCGCGGCCGTCGTCGTCTTCGGCAACCCGCTGGGCATCCGGCGGCAGACGATCGCCCGGGCCGCCCCCGAGTTCGCCGACCGCGCGGTCGAGTTCTGCGCCACCGGCGACCCGGTCTGCGGCGGCGGCAACAACTTCTCCGCTCACCTCGCGTACGCCCGCAACGGCGACGTGCAGGACGGCGCCGCGTTCGCCGCCGGCAAGATCGGCGGCTGAGATCCGGCGGGCGTGCCGGTCACCCTCGGAAGTGGCCGTCCCGCCCGCCTCCCGCCCCGCGGGGCCGGGTTTTGTGCGAGACGAACCGTCTCGTCTCGGCTGGAGGCGGCTGCCGGCCGTGAGTCGCAACGTCTCGTCTCGAGAGAGCGCGGCCGCGCGAACAGGTGTGCCGCGGCGCGTAGCGACCGTCAAGACGGCGGACGACGCAAAAGCGCGACCGGCCCCAAGTCGGTGACCACGGTGCGGATGGGCTCGAAGCCGGCCGACGACGCCTCGGCGACAAGGTCGGCGAGCGGCCGCGCGAACGCCAGCTGCTGGGCCCGGGCCACCATGCGCCGCAGCGTGAAGGCGGGTCGCACGTCCTCGGGCTCGGCGTCGAGCTGCTGCATCAGCAGGAAGCCGCCGGGGCGCAGGCTACGAAGGATCATCGCGAGCGTCGCCGCCCGCACCGGTGACGGGAAGAACGGCTGGGCCCAGAACGCCGCGTCGTAAGCCGCCGGCTCGTCGAACTCGCGGGCGTCCATCACCCGCACGTCGATCCGGTCGGCCACGCCGATTTCCTCGGCCCGCGCCGCTGCGACGGCGGCAACCTCGGGCACGAGCTCGATCGTCGTGGCCCGCAGGCCCGGCAGTACCGTCGCCGCGGTCAGCACGAACCCGCTGACTCCGCTGCCGATGTCGAGCAGGCGGCCGCCGGCCATTGCCTGCCACATCTCCGGTGCTGACTCGAAGAGCTTCTCGACCAGCGCGCCGGCCCCGGGCGCCGACGGCCGTAGAGCGTTGGCCCGCGCCACGACCAGCGCGTCGGCCGCGGTCAGTGGGGCTTCTCCCGTACGCAGCACCGAGTCGACCATCCGCGCGCCGAGCACCGCCTCCTCGATCTGGGCGGCGAAGTCGACGAGCCCGCCCAGCGCGGCCGTCATGTCGTCGGTGAGGCGGAAGCGTCCGTCGGTCTGTTCGGCCACGCCGTGGGCGACCAGCGCCGCGAGCACGTCGTCGGCTGTGGCCGCGGGCAGACCGGAGAACTGGGCGAACTCCTGCGGGGTGCGCGCTTCGGCGAGGTAGGTCGTGTAACCCTGCTGCTGCGCGGCGTTGAGGAGGGCCAGAGCCTGCGCACCGTGTGCCCAGGCCGCCAACAGTTCGGTCACCATGACGGCATGATCGCAGGATGTCACTGTAGACCGGGTGACCTACCGTGACCGGTGTGATGGTCGTCGCGACTGTGGCTTACTGCATCGGGGGCTGCCTGATCGGCGGCGCCGGCATCTTCGTCCTGCTCAACCTGGGTGACCATCGGGCGCTGCGCACACTGCGCCGGGTAGTCCCGTCCCCGGTGCCGGCGCGCACGAGCGGCCGCGTCGCGGTCGAGGGGCGCACCGAGTACGGGCCGTCGGGCCGCCAGGTCGGGCCGGTCACCGGCGAGGGCTGCGTGTGGTTCCACGTCCGGCTGATCCGCGAGCCGGCCCGTTGGCAGTCCACCGGCGAGTCCGACCCGGTCTACGACGTGCTCCTCGAGTTCTCGTCGCCCGGCGGGTTCGCGCTCGCCGACCACAGTGGCCGGCTCCCGGTCGACCCCGCGATCCTCGGCCATCCGTACCCGATGGAACCGGGCGTGGCGGTGAAGACCACGATCGAGCACGGGCCGAAGGCGCCGAGGACGCTACCGCCGGTGGTGCCGCGCGAGGTCGTCGACGACCTGCGCAAGAACGAGCGGCTCACCCTGACCGAGAGCCGGGTGCCGCGCGGAGTGCAGGTGTTCGCGCTGGGCCGCCTCGCCCGTGGGGAGTTGAGGCAGAGCCGGGCCGGTCTGACCGTCTTCACCACGAAGACGCGCGACGAGGTGATCGCCGCCCGCAAGGACGGCATCTCGCTCGGCAACCGGATGATCGTCAGCTTCGCTCTGCTGGGCCTGGCGCTGGCCGGCGGCGGTGTGGGCTACCTGGCGACCCTGGCCTGAACGCGGGTGACGGCCGGCGCCGTCACCCGCGTACGAGAAATCAGGCCTTGGTGATTTTGACGTTGTCGACGGCCGCTTCCACCAGTGAGGCGGTGGAGGCGTCGGCTGCCTCGACGCTCAGGCGGATGCTCTGGCCGGCGAACGACGACAGGTTGGCCGAGCCGGTGGCCCAGGACGCGGCCCGGTCGGATGCCGCTGCGGACTGGGTGAAGACCGTCGTCGTGGTGCTGCCCGAGACGACGCGGATGCGGACGTAGTCGGCGCTGCTCGCGTTGCTCAGGTGCGACAGGTACCAGCTGAAGCTCAGCGTCAGCGTGCCGGTGGGCAGGGTGATCGACGGGGACAGGATGGTGGTGGTGCCGCCGTCCACGTCGTTGGCTCCGGCGCTGCTGCCCGCGGACGCGCCGGTCACCAGGTCGAAGGAGCCGCCGGCCGCGGTGCCCAGCTGCGAGGTGGTGGCGGCCGGGTCGGCCCGCTCGAAGCGGCCCGAGGTGGCAGTGTCGCCCGTGCCGGCGGTCCAGCCCGTGGCCGTCTCGAAGGTGTCCTCCCACACCGTCGTCCCGGTCGGCGGGGCGCCGCCGTCGGCGAGGTTCCAGACGGCGTACGCGATGGCGTCGGAGTTGCGGTCGAGCGCAGTGTCGTTGATGTTGGCGGTCGTGTCGCACGACGCGTGGTAGCAGGGGTCGAAGGCGCCGGTCGTGCCGCCCCAGAGCTGCACCTGCGCGGCCGTCTTGCGGCCCTCGGCGCCGGTGAAGATGCCGCCGGCCGGGATGCCGTTGGCGATGAACGGGCCGTAGTCGCTGCGCCCGTCGAAGTCGGTGCCCCGGGTGGGCACGCCGATCGTGCCGAAGTACGCGGCCAGGGTCGCCTCGATCTGGGCCGAGCCGGCCGGGCCGGGGCCGGCGCCCGTGCCGTCGGAGTTGTCGCCGTCGTAGAGGAAGTAGCCGGGGTTGGGCGAGCCCACCATGTCGAAGTTCAGGTACCCGGTGATCTCGCGCCGCTGGGCGGTGGTCAGCGAGTTCACGTACGCGGTGGAGCCACGCAGGCCGAGTTCCTCGGCGCCCCACCAGGCGAAGCGCAGGTGGCGGTCGGGCTGGAAGCTGGTGCGGGCCACGGCCAGAGCGACCTCGAGGTTGGCGGCCGAGCCGGAGCCGTTGTCGTTGATGCCGGGGCCGGCCGTGACGCTGTCCAGGTGCCCGCCGATCATCAGGGTGTCGGCGGTGTCGCCGCCCGGCCAGTCGGCGATCAGGTTGTAGCCGGTGGCGCCGTTGTACGTGAACGACTGCTGGCGGGTGGTGTAGCCGGCCGCGTCGAGCAGGTTCTTGACGTACGTCACCGAGGCCAGATAGCCGGGACGGCCGTGTGCCCGGTTGCCGCCGTTGGCGGTGGCGATGCTCTGCAGCTGGGTCAGGTGCGCCTTGACGTTGCCGACCGGGATGTCGGGCGCGGCGACAGCCCGGGCTTGGGCCGGGGCGGTGGCCAGGCCCAGGATCAGCGCCGCGGCGCCGAGGACGAGGGGTGCTCGCACGAAGGTCCTCCGTGAGGCTCGGGGGTGTGCCCGCGAGCATGTCAGCGGAGCCGACTCATGCACTCATCCCAATCAATACATATCAACGTTCTGCCGAAACGGGCCGTGCAGGGCGGCCCACTGCAGCAGCATCACGGTCTTGGCGTCGGCGATGCGGCCGTTAGTCGTCTGTCGCAACGCCTCGTCGAAGTCGAGTTCGACGGTCTCGATGTCCTCGCCCTCCTCGGCCACGCCGCCGCCGGGGCCGGTGCGGTCAGCCGCCGTGTAGGGGGCGGCGTAGAAGTGCAGACGCTCGGTGACCGAGCCCGGGCTCATCCAGATGCCGAACACGTGCTGCAGGTCGCCGACCGTCACGCCGAGTTCCTCCGCCGCCTCGCGCCGGATCGCGCGGGCCGGATCGTCGTCGTCGAGCAGCCCGGCCGCGGCCTCGACGAGCATGCCGTCGGGATGCCCGTTGACGTAGGCCGGGTAGCGGAACTGGCGGGTCAGCAGCACCGTGCGCCGCTGCTGGTCGTAGAGCAGGATCGTCGCGCCGTCGCCGCGGTCGTACGTCTCGCGCTGTTCGGTGGTCCAGCTGCCGTCGCGGTGGCGGTAGTCGAACGTGGTGCGGCGCAGCACGTGCCACGCGGTGGCCAGCAACTCCACGTCCCGGATCTTCACGTCCGGGTTGCCGGTGAGGTCGCGGCCGGCCCGGTCGAGTCCGGTGCGGCCGCGGCTGTCGGGCAGGTCGAGCCCCTCGGTTCCGTTCATGGTCCGGTACGCTAGCCCGAAAACACGCAACAGTCGACAACAATGAGGAGAAACACGTAATGCTGCCGGCTGAGCGCCGCGACCTGCTGCTGGCCCGCTTGAGCGCGGACGGCAAGGTCGTGGCCAAGGACATCGCCGCCGAACTGAGCCTGCCCGAGGACACGATCCGCCGCGATCTGCGCGAGCTGGCCGCGGCTGGTCTCTGCCAGCGGGTGTACGGCGGCGCCCTGCCCCCCGCCCCGGCCGAGGCGAGCTATCAGGCCCGTACGGCGGTGGCGCCCGGCAGCAAGAAGCGGGTCGCCGCCGCAGCCGCCGCCCTGATCCGCCCGGGCGCGACCGTGCTGCTCGACGGCGGCACCACGGCCCTCGCCGTCGTGGCCGCGCTGCCCGCCGACCTGTCGGCCACGATCGTCACGCACAGCGTCACCGTGGCCGCCGCGCTGGTCGAGCACCCCGCCGTCGAGGTGCTCGTGCTGGGCGGCCGGCTGTTCAAGCACTCCGCGGTGACCTGCGGCGCCACCACCGCCGAGGCGGCCCACGGCATCGCGGCCGACCTGTTCCTGCTGGGCGTCACCGGCGTGCACCACCGGGCCGGGCTCACCACGGGCGACGCCGACGAGGCCGCGATGAAGCGGACCCTCGCGTCCCGCGCCGCCGAGACGTACGTGCTGGCCAGCGCCGAGAAGATCGGCGCCGCCTCGCCGTACACCGTGCTGCCCTTCGCGGAGATCGCCGGAGTCGTCACCGACGTGCCCGGCGACGATTCCGAGCTGGTCCGGCTGAGCGCCGCCGGTGTCCCGCTGATCCGGGCCGCGTGACTCCTTCGAAACAGTGGCCGCCGTAGTGCCGACCGGCACGGAAAGTTGTCTACCGTTGACGCTATGAAACAGTTTCGTCGCGACTCGGGCCCCGGCAACTCGGAGTGGGGCGTCGAAGTGCTGCGGGCCGAGGTGGCCCGCCTGGGCGCGTTGATCGACGCGCCGGCGGCCGACCTGGTCGCCTTCGAGCCGCGCGAGGCCGCCCGGCCCTACGTGCTCGTCGACGCCGACGGTGTCTACCACTGGCTGGTGGTCGAGCGCGGCCAGGTGTTGCAGGACCGCACCACCACGTCGCGCGACGAGCTTCTCTACTGGTCCTTCGACGCCACCACGTACGCGATGGCCGGCGCCTGGGCGACCCGCCACCCGGTCTCCGAGCAGGAGCTCCGGGTCACCCTGTGGCAGCGGCAGTTCGCCCTGCTGCGCACCCTCGACCCCGACTGGGAGCAGCGCCGCCGCCGCGAACTGGCCGAACGCGTCGCCGACCTGCCGCCCCTGCCCTGACTACTTCCGGAGCCCGCGCCGGTGCGCGATCTGCTCCACGGCGTCCTTGGCCTCGGCCAGGCCGGCGCCGGTGCGCTCGCGATAGACCTTGATGGCCTGGATGAACTCGCCCTTGACGAGATGGGCCACCACGTCCGGGTCCTCGGAGGGCGCCGGCTCCTCGATGCCGAGGTGCTTCATCACCGCGTCCACCTTGCGTTCGACGGCCGCCAGCCGGGCCGCCTCCCGCGTGCTGCGCTGATCCCGCCGGGAGGCGATGATGAGGCCGAAGCCCACAACGGCGATGATGACGGCGACGACAATCCCGGGATCCATGCCCTCTATCGAAGCAGCTGGAGGAAACATCGTCGCGCGAGAGATCACCGATCTGTCCTACGCCCGCGGCGCCACCTTCGACCGGGCCCGCCTCGACGACGTGTGGATCTCGCGCAGCCGCTGGATCGGCGGCACCTGGGCCGAGGCGCAGCTGCTGGGCGTCACCCTGCTCGACAGCGTGCTGGCCGGCGTGCAGGCCTACGGATCCCACTGGCGTCGCGTCGTCGTCCAGGACTGCAAGATCGACAGCCTGAACCTGCGCGGCGCCAACCTGCGCGACGTCGAGTTCCGCGACTGCGACCTGACCGAGGTCGACTTCGGCGACGCCACCCTGACCGACGTCACGTTCCCCGGCTCGGCGCTGCGGCGGGCCCGCTTCACCAAGACCGTCGTCAAGAAGCTCGACCTGCGCGGCACTCGCGAACTCGACGTGGCCCAGGGCTGGGACGCCCTGCGCGGCGCGATCATCAGCGTCGACCAGCTGGCCGAGGCTGCCCCCGCGCTGGCTCAGACCCTGGGCATCGTCGTCCGGGACCGCTGACCTTCCCGGCTCGGCTCAGGGCACAGCCTTGCCGAAGCGGGCCGCGACGGTGGCGACGGCCTCGCGTAGCTCGGGGCCTTCCTCGACGGTGAAGTCGATGGGGACGGTGGCCAGCCACTCCTGGGCGTACATGCGGGGGTTGGCGGTGGTGCCGGTCAGCACGCAACGCTCGCCGTCCGCCTCCAGGGTGCCCATGGGGGAGCGGATCCACGGCGCGACCTGCTCGATCGGGGCGTGGAAGACGACCCGGGTGGCGTACTTCCAGCCGACGCCCAGGTTGCGGTCGAGCGCGGCCACCGGGTCGAGGTCGTCCGGCGGGATGAACGACTGCGGCAGGCGCTGCACCGCGCGGATGCGATCTATCCGGTACGTACGGATGGCGTCCGCCCGGTGCGAGTGGCACAGCAGATACCAGCGGCCGAAGCGCACCACCACCGCCCACGGGTCGACCTCGGCGTCCCACTCGTCGCCGCCCTCGTTGCGGTAGGTGACCTGCACACGGTGCCGGTCGGCCACGGCCGCGACCAGGGCGCTGGTCAGGGCGGGGTCGGCGCGCGCGGCGCGGCGGTCGGGGGCGGCCGACGCGTACGCCCGTAGTGCTGCCGCCTGCCGGCCGATGCTCTCGGGCAGGGCGCGGATGACCTTGCTGAGCGCGGCCCCGACCAGGTCGTCGGCGTCGATCGCGGCCGGCTGCCCGTCGAGCACGGCCATGACGAGCCCGAGCGCCTGCTCCTCGGTGAACACGACCGGTGGCAGCCGGGTGCCGCGGCCCAGCCGGTAGCCGCCGTACGGGCCGCGGACCGCCTGGACCGGGATGCCGGCCTCCCGCAGGATTTCGACGTAACGGCGTGCGGCCCGCTCGGTGACCCCGAGGTGGTCGGCGAGCTGGGCTGCGGTCGTACCCGGGCGGGCCTGCAGGATTTCGAGCGTGCGCAGCGCCCGCGCGGTGGGACTCAAACCGGTCGGCACACTCGTGACCGTACCGGAAGCGGAACGTCCGGAATGGGTCCTAGGTTGGCCTCATGACTGCAGAACAGATTGTGCTCGTGGGTGGCCTGTGGCTCGACGCCTCGGCGTGGGACGGCGTCGTGTCCGAACTGGAGGGGGCGGTGCCGGTGTCGTTGCCCGTCCAGCCCGGCGCGACGCTGGACGACCAGGTGAACGCGGTGCTCGCCGTCGTTGACGCGGCCCCCGGGAAGTCGGTCGTGGTCGGGCACTCCGCCGCCTGCTCACTGGCCTGGATCGTGGCCGACCGCCGCCCCGACCGGGTGGCCAAGGTGGTGCTGATCGGCGGCTTCCCGAACGCCGACGGCGAGGCGTACGCCGCCTTCTTCCCGATCGTCGACGGCGTCATGGCGTTCCCCGGCTGGGAGCCGTTCGAGGGCGCCGACTCGGCCGACCTCGACGATGCGGCCCGGCGCGCCTTCGAGGCGGCGGCAGTGCCGGTGCCCGCGGGGGTAGCCCAGGGGGTGGTCCGGCTGACCGATGAGCGGCGTTACGACGTACCCGTGACGTTGATCTGCCCGGAATTCACCCCGGCTCAGGCGCGTGAGTGGATCGCCGCGGGGGACCTGCCCGAGCTCGCCCGGGCCAAGCACCTCGAGCTGGTCGACATCGACTCCGGTCACTGGCCGATGCTGACCCGCCCGGCCGAACTGGCCGCCCTGCTCTGAGAAAGCGTCGAAGCGGGCGAACGGCGCATAACGTCCAAAACGCGGAGTAGTCTTCGGCGGGGCGGCCGGGAACGGCGGCCGCCGGGGACGTCACTCAGCGTTGAGAAAGGACGGTGTCTCCCTCGATGAAGGTCGGCATTCCCAGCGAGATCAAGAACAACGAGTTCCGGGTGGCCATCACGCCCGCGGGGGTCTACGAGTTCCGGCGGGCCGGGCACCAGGTGCTCGTCCAGGCCGGGGCGGGCTCCGGGTCGTCCATCACCGACGGCGACTACGTCGCGGCCGGCGCGACGATCCTGAGCACCGCCGACGAGGTCTGGGGCGAAGCCGAGCTCGTACTCAAGGTCAAGGAGCCGATCGCCGAGGAGTACCCGCGCATGCGGCCCGGTCAGGTGCTCTTCACCTATCTGCACCTGGCCGCGTCCAAGGAGTGCACCGACGCGCTCCTCGACCGCAAGGTCACCGGCATCGCGTACGAGACGGTCGAGCTGCCCGACCGGTCGCTGCCCCTGCTGGCGCCGATGAGCGAGGTCGCCGGCCGGCTGGCGCCACAGGTCGGGGCATACCACCTGATGCGCTCCGGGGGCGGCCGCGGCGTCCTGATGGGTGGCGTGCCCGGTGTGTACGCGGCCAAGGTCGTGGTCATCGGGGCCGGCGTCTCCGGCATGAACGCCGCCGCCATAGCCCTGGGCATGCAGGCCGAGATCCTCGTGCTCGACCGCAACATCGCCCGGCTGCGCGCGGCCGACGCCGACTATCGGGGCCACCTGCAGACGATCGCCTCCAACGCGTACGAGATCGAGAAGGCCGTCCTCGACGCCGACCTGGTCATCGGGGCCGTGCTGGTTCCCGGAGCCAAGGCGCCCAACCTGGTCTCCAACGAGCTCGTCGCGCGCATGAAGCCCGGCAGTGTGCTCGTCGACATCTCGATCGACCAGGGCGGCTGCTTCGAGGACTCGCGGCCGACGACCCACGCCGACCCGGTCTACAAAGTGCACGAATCGCTGTTCTACTGCGTCGCCAACATGCCGGGCGCGGTGCCCCACACGAGCACCTACGCACTGACCAACGTCACCCTGCCGTACGCTCTCGAACTGGCCAACCTCGGCTGGCGGGACGCCCTGCGGGCCGACCGCGCGCTCGCCCTGGGTCTCAACACCCACGACGGGCACGTCACCTACGGACCGGTCGCGGAGGCGCACGGCATGTCGGCACTCGACCTCACCGAGGTGCTCACCTGACGATCGAGCGCCTGATCACCGCCTACCTCGACCACCTGACCGTCGAGCGTGGGCTGTCGCGCAACACCCTCATGTCGTACCGGCGCGACCTCGAACGCTACGCCCGGGCGCTCGCCGAGGACGGGATCGACGATCTCGCCTCGGTGGGCGCCGGCCAGATCGCCGGCCACCTGGCCACCCTGCGCGCCGAGGGCCTGGCCGCCTCGTCGGCCGCCCGGGCGGTCAGCGCCGTCCGCGGCCTGCACCGCTTCGCCGCCCGCGAGGGCCTGGTCACCGCCGACGTCGCCGCCGAGGTCCGGCCGCCCGCGCTGGCCCAGCGCCTGCCCAAGGCGCTCGACGTCGACCAGGTCACCCGGCTGCTCGACGTGCCCACCGACACCCCGCTCGGCCTGCGCGACAAGGCCCTGCTCGAATTCCTGTACGGCACCGGAGCGCGCATCTCCGAGGCCGTCGGCGCCGCCATCGACGACCTCGACCTCGACGACGAACCGGCCGCCATCCTGCACGGCAAGGGCGGCCGCACCCGGCTGGTCCCGGTCGGCGGGTACGCCAAGGCCGCGTTGGGCGCTTATCTCGTACGGGGGAGACCCACGCTGGCCGCCAACGGCCGGGGCACCCCGGCCGTCTTCCTCAACGCCCGGGGTGGACAGTTGTCCCGGCAGAGCGCGTGGACGATCCTGCACCGCGCCGCGGCCGCCGCCGGCCTGCCGGTCGAGGGCCCGCACGCCGTGAGCCCGCACACTCTGCGGCACTCCTACGCGACCCATCTGCTCGACGGCGGCGCCGACGTCCGCGTCGTGCAGGAACTGCTGGGGCACGCCTCGGTGACCACCACGCAGATCTACACGCTGGTCACGGTGGACAGGCTGCGCGAGATCTACGCGACCGCACACCCGCGCGCTCGTTAGAGCATTGCGCACCCATAGACGGCGACACGCCGACAGGCTGGCCCGGATCGACGGCACGCGTGGCGTACAGTCGGGCATCGGCTCCGGCGTTACGAGTCGGGGAGGGGGCGAGGGCATGGCAGGTAACGATCGGGCAGAGGCCTGGACCTCGGCGCTCCGCGAACAGCAGGGATCCATGGATCTCGGCGCTGACCTGGGTCCCGCCGACCCCACGGCCTACACGATGCGCCGTCCGATCCCCGAACCCATGCCGACCGACCGGCACGGCCCCGCGCGGATCATCGCCCTCGCCAACCAGAAGGGCGGCGTCGGCAAGACCACGACGACGATCAACCTGGGCGCGGCCCTGGCCGAGTACGGCCGCAAGGTGCTGCTGGTCGACTTCGACCCCCAGGGCGCCTGCTCCGTCGGCCTCGGCGTCAACCCGCACAACCTCGACCTCAGCATCTACAACCTGCTCATGCAGGACGACGTGACCGCTGAGGACGTCATCATCAAGACCGACGTCGCCGGCCTGCACCTGCTGCCGGCCAACATCGACCTCTCGGCGGCCGAGATCCAGCTGGTCAACGAGGTCGCGCGCGAGATGGCGCTGGCCCGCGTGCTGCGCTCGGTCCGCAAGGAATACGACTTCATCCTGATCGACTGCCAGCCCTCGCTGGGCCTGCTCGCGATCAACGCGCTGACCATCGCGCACGGCGTGCTCATCCCGCTCGAGTGCGAGTTCTTCTCGCTCCGCGGCGTGGCGCTGCTCCTCGACACCATCGACAAGGTGCGCGAACGCCTCAACTTCGACCTCGAACTCGAAGGCATCCTCGCCACCATGTACGACTCCCGCACCACCCACTGCCGCCAGGTGCTGCAGCGCGTGGTCGAGGCGTTCGGCGACAAGGTCTACCAGACCGTCATCACCAAGACGGTCAAGTTCCCCGAGTCCACCGTGGCCGGCTCACCGATCACGTCGCTCGACCCGGCCTCGTCCGGCGCCCGCAACTACCGGCAGCTCGCCCGCGAGGTCATCGCCGCCAAGGCCGAGCGCGGCTGAACCTGTGTTGTACGCCCTCGGCGAGCCGGTGGCCTTTGTCGCCCTGGTTCTCTCCTTCCTGCTCGCGCTCGTGCTGCGCGCCGTCGCCATCCGGCTGACCGCCCGCAGCCTCGGCCTGGCCGAACGCCGCGACTCGATCACGCCCCGCCTGCGCGAGGACGTCGACCCGTTCGGCGCCGTCGCGGCCGCGATCGGCGGCATGGGCTGGGGCAAGATGCTCTCGGTCGACGAGGTGCCCCGCTACCGCGGCAAGGCCCGCGCCATCATGGTGTTCGCGGCCGGGCCGGTGCTGTGCATCGTGGTCTCCCAGCTGATCCTGCTCGGCTACGCCCTGGCGTACCCGGAAAACGTGTTGTCGTTAATCGGACCGGCCGACGTGCTGCTCGGCATCGGCCTGCCGATCGTCCACCAGGTCGTGTTGTCCCTGGCCGTGGGCCTGTTGTGCTTCGGCCTGCTGGCACTGATCCCGATCCCGCCGCTCGACGGCTTCGGCATCCTCTACAACGCCGTGAACAGGCCCGGCCGCGGCATGCAGTGGATGCGGCTGTGGTTCGAGGACAAGAACATCGGCGTATTGGTGCTGCTCATCCTGTGCCTGTTCCCCTTCGGAGCACCGTTCCTGCTGCAGCTGCTCAACGCGCTGGGCCTGGTCTTCGTCCGCGTCTGGGGGTAGTCCGCATGACGGGTCCGGTTTGAAGGCGATCCAGGCGTACCGGTACGCCCTCGACCTGACCCCTGCGCAGCAGCGCGACGTGTTCGCTCACGCCGGGGCAGCGAGGTTTGCCCACAACTGGGGATTGGCCCGGGTCAAGGCGGTGATCGACCAGCGGGCGGCCGAGCGTTCCTACGGTATGCCGCAGGATCGGCTCACGGAGCCGGCTGTCGTGGTCGTTGCCCGCGCTGCGAAGAGCCTGGAATGCCGCGAAGGCCGACGTGGCTCCGTGGTGGCGGGAGTGTTCCAAGGAGGCGTTCAACACCGGT
The DNA here is from genome assembly GCF_019710575.1 of Paractinoplanes polyasparticus. Classification (GTDB taxonomy): domain Bacteria; phylum Actinomycetota; class Actinomycetes; order Mycobacteriales; family Micromonosporaceae; genus Actinoplanes; species Actinoplanes polyasparticus. Next base: position 13,761 of record NZ_JAHWFK010000040.1, read on the forward strand.
TTGGATGCACTCGCTCGAGGGCTGAAGGGCTGGTCCGATTCGCGGTCGGGCCGACGTAAGGGCCGCGCAGTCGGATTCCCCCGATTCAAGTTAGTATGGGACGGTCTTCGTCGAAGACCTCAACGTCATCGGCTTGGTCGCCAACCGTGCAATGGCTCAACACATCGCCGATGCTGGGTTTGCGGAGATTCGCCGCCAACTGGCCTACAAGACCGCCTGGAACGGCGGTCGGCTACTCGTGGCCGACCGCTGGTTTCCGTCAAGCAAGACCTGCTCCGGCTGCGGCACGGTGAGAGCCAAGCTGGCCCTGTCCGAGCGGGCGTTCCCTTGCCAGGCGTGCGGTCTGAGTATGGACCGTGACCGCAACGCTGCCCTGAACCTCGCCGCGGTCGCGGTCGCGTTCGACACCGCCGGGAATGGCCCGGTGGCAGGACGTGGAGCCGACCGGAAGACCCGCGTACGCGGGCAGGTGGCTGTGAACCGTCAACCGGGCACCGCATCCGCGGGTCGGACCGGGACCGTCCCACCGCAAGGAGGGACTACGGACCACCCGCTCGTTACGGCGGGCGGGGACGTAATGGTAATCCCGGAATCGTGCCTCCGGTGAAAACCTGGAGGCGATCTGTAGCGGGCAAGGCGCACTCTGTAGTCGGTCCACTTACGTCGGCTCATCCACCGGAGTTGATCGAGATGCGAAGCCAGATGCTCGCCGCCCGCGCCGCCGCCCTGTTCGCCAGCGACCTGCCGTCCGGATCCCGGCCCAGCGCCGCGGTCGTGGAAAGCGCGATCGCTGTGTCCGTCCGCCGCTGCGGCGGCACCCGGGGGTGTGTGGCTGCGCTGGCCGCGGCCTACGGCGACTACCCCGAGACCGCCGTCGTGCGCATGCGCTGGGCGCGAAGCGTGGTCCAGAGCGTGTACGAACCTTCGCCGGCGCTGGTGCTGGCCGCTTGAAGTACGGGGAGCGGCCCACGGACCGCTCCCCATCGAGAGGTCAGCGGACGGTGATCACGGCCATCGGGAACTTACGGTCGGTCTTGGTCTCGTAGTCGGCAGCGTCCGGCCAGTACGCCTTCCATACGCCGTACAGGCGCTCCCAGTCGTCGTCCCGGCCGGGACGGGCGACCCGGTGGTCGGCCTGCACGGTCTCGGCGCCGAGCTCGATGGTGACCGGGCCGTCGACAGCCTCGAGGTTGGCGACCCACTGGGGGTCGTCCGGCGCACCGCCGGCGCTGCCGCAGACCAGGTACGAGTCGCCGTCGGGCGCCGCGACGAGCGGGTTGATGGTCACCTTGCCGGTCTTGCGACCCGGCGTGTGCAGCAGGAGGGTGGTCTTGCCCTCCCAGTGACCGCCGAGCACGCCGTCGTTGGCACGGAAGTTCTCGATCACGGTGTCGTTGAACGAAGCCATGATCCGAACGATAGTTGACCGCGGTAATTTCCTCCGTCGACTGTGACTCAGTCTGATTTCCGTTGTGTTCGACGGAGCTTCCGATATGCCCGGTTGTCACCAGTCACCCACCGTCGCCTCCGGCGTTGATCATCAGGAGCGATGGGAGTTGACCTGTGAGGCGGGAGCAGGTTGTCGGAGCCGTGGTCTACGGTCAGTTCGTGCCCGAAGAGTCGACCCATCCGCCCGCCTCCGTGCCGGTGACCGACGCCGACACGGCGCCGCTCGCCGAGGCCGACACGGCGCTGCCTGCCGACTCCGCCGCGCCGCTCGCCGGCTCGGCTGCGCCGCCGCTTGCTGCCCACGGCGTTCCGGTGAATGCCGATGGTGTCGTTGTGGACGCCGAGGGCAATCCGGTCGACGACGGCAAGTTCCTCGTCCGGCTCGACAACTTCACCGGGCCGTTCGACCTGTTGTTGCAGCTCATCGGCAAGCACAAACTCGACGTCACCGAGGTCGCGCTGCACCAGGTGACCGACGACTTCATCGCCTACATCCGGGCGATGGGCGACAACTGGGACCTCGGCGAGGCCAGCGAGTTCCTGCTGGTCGCGGCCACGCTGCTCGACCTCAAGGCGGCCCGGCTGCTGCCCGCCGCCGACGTCGAGGACGAGGAAGACCTGGCCCTGCTCGAGGCGCGCGACCTGCTCTTCGCCCGGCTGCTGCAGTACAAGGCCTACAAAGAGGCCGCGTCGCACATCATGGAACTCGAGATCAACGGCATGCGCCGCTGGCCCCGGGCCGTCTCGATGGAGCCGCGGTACGCCGAGGCGCTGCCCGAACTGGTGCTCGGCGTCGGCCCCGAGCGCTTGTTCAAGCTGGCCCTCAAGCAGTTCTCGCCCAAGCCCGGCCCGCCCGAGGTTTCGATCGCCCACATCCACCAGGTCCGGGTCAGCGTCCGCGAACACGCCACCCTGCTGCGCGACCGCCTGCGCCGCGCCGGCCACGCGACCTTCACCCTGCTCGTCGCCGACTGCGACAACACGCTCGAAGTGGTGGCCCGCTTCCTGGCGTTGCTCGAGCTCTACCGCGAGGGCCTGATCGACTTCGAGCAGCCGGTCTCCCTCGACGAGCTGACAGTCCGCTGGATCGGCGGCGATGCCGGCGACGCAGAGTTCGACATCGACGACTACGAGGGAAGCAAGCCCGACCCCGACGCCCCCGAAAGTGAGCCCGCGTCCGAGGATGACTCCGCGTCCTCAGCGGAACTGCTTGTCGGCGGGATCGACCTCGACGATGACAGCGACTTCGACGACGCTCCCGCGTCAGTGGACGAGCCGGCTGCCGCTGACGGCTTGAGCGGTGGCGCCTGGGATTCGGGCGACTCCGACAGCGAGCCGGGCGATGCTTCCGAGCCCTTGGCTGAATCGGTCGGCGCGGGTGGCGGGCTGGGCGGGGCTGGGGCTTCCGGGAGTGAGCGGGATGTTGTGGCGGGCCTGCCTGACGGCGCCGGGGAGTTTGACGACTCCGGGAGCGAGTCCGATGGCGCCGTTGATCGCGCCGATGTCGTTGGGGAATCGCCCGGATCGGGTAGTGCCGAGGCGGATGACCGACTTGACGTGGGCCGCCGACTTGATGATCTTGGCGAGGAAGACGACGACGCGAGGGGACGAGCGTGAGCGACGACGAGCGGCAGGACTCACTTGCGGCGCAGGCCGCGGCCTGGGTGCCGCCGTGGGAGCGAGCCCCGCGGGCGCCGGACCGGGCCTATCAGGCCGCAGCCGAGGACGAAGCGCGTGCGGGAACCGACGCCGGCGCGGCGACGGCTTCCGCCGAATCTGACGGCGCGGACGGCGACGGCGCTGGGCATCGCACGGCCGACGCTTCGGCTTCCGCTGATCTTGACGGTACGGACGCAGACGGCGCTGGGCGTCGCACGGCCGACGCTTCGGCTTCCGCCGATCTTGAGGGCGCGGACGGCGACGGCGCTGGGCGCCGCGCGGACGACGCGGAGTGGGTCGAAGCCGACTCGGCGGTTGCTGAGGGGCGTGACGCTGGCGCTGGGGGGACCGCTGCCTTTGACGCTCGTGCGGGTGGGGGACGGGCCGACTCGGGGCCCGCGGTGGGGGCTCCCGAGGACACGGAGTCGATCGCCGAGTCGGGGCTGTCGGATGACGACGACGACTTCGATCCGGCTTTCGAGGGGGCTGACCCGGCTGTCGCCACCACGGACGACGCGGCGGGGGTGGACGCCGAGGTCGGCTTGGACGAATCGGTGAGCGAGGTCGAGCCGGTCGACGTCAGGCCGGGGCCTGAGCTGCCGTTGCCGGAGTCGATCGAGCAGGCCGCGGCGGCGGCGGACGAGGACGAGCCCGGGACTCCCGTCGATGCGCCGCTGCCTCCGGAGGGCGACGACGCGGGCGATGTCTTCGATGCGGCGGCCGACGACGACGTGAGCGACGACGGCGAGATGGATCTGCCGTTCGCCGACGAGGTGCCGGTGTCCACGTCCGAGGACGACCCGGAGGACGACGTCGTCTTCGACGCCGAGGACGACTTCGACGACGACGAGCGGGACGACAGTCCGGAAGAGCCGGCGGTGGCCGCGGCCGAGCCGGCGGTCGCGGACGCGGCGGTGCCGGGCCAGAAGCGCCGGGCGGCGAAGACTGACGGCACGATCGATGAAGCCGGTCTGCGTACAGCGGAAATGGACCTTCCGGGCCTGACCGACGACGCGGAGCTGGCGGCGGCGCTCGAGGCGATCATGCTGGTGGTCGACGAGCCGGTGGCCGAGTTGCAGCTCGCGCAGATTCTGGAGCAGCCGACCGAGCGCATCGCGCTGATGCTCGACAACCTGTCGGCGCGGTACACGGCGGCCGGGCACGGGTTCGACCTGCGGCGGGTGGCCGGTGGCTGGCGTCTCTACACGCGGCCGGAATACGCGGCGTACGTGGAAAGGTTTGTCCTTGACGGGCAGTCTGTGCGGCTGACCCAGGCGGCGCTGGAGACACTGGCTGTGGTCGCCTACAAGCAGCCGGTGACCCGGTCGAGGATCAGCGCCATCCGAGGTGTGAACTGCGACGGGGTCATGCGTACGCTTGTCACCCGCGGCCTGATCGAGGAATGCGGCACCGAGAGCGAAACCGGGGCACACCTGTATCGCACGACGGGGCTGTTCCTCGAGAAGCTCGGCCTCAACTCGGTCGACCAGCTGCCGCCGCTCGCTCCGTTCCTGCCCGACGACGTGGAAGAAGTGCTTGATGCCACAGGCTGACACCGCCGAACGCCTCCAGAAAGTCCTGGCGGCGGCCGGTGTTGGATCCCGCCGCGCCTGCGAAGACCTGATCTTCCGCCGGCGCGTCACGGTCAACGGCAAGGTCGCCAAGCTCGGCGACAAGGTCGACCCCACCAAAGCCGAGATCCTCGTCGACGGGCAGCGGGTGATCACCGACACCAAGCTCGTCTACCTGGCGCTGAACAAGCCCCGCGGCGTCGTGTCGTCCCTCGACGACGAGAAGGGCCGCAACGAGCTCGCCGACTTCGTCGGCCAGTTCGACGTGCGGCTGCACCACGTGGGCCGGCTCGACGCCGACTCCGAGGGCCTGCTGCTGATCACCAACGACGGCGAGCTGACCAACAAGCTCACCCACCCGCGGTACGAGATCCAGAAGACGTACCTGGCCGAGGTCATCAACGGCCCGCTGCCCCGCACCGTGGGTCGGCAGCTGTTGTCCGGCGTCGAACTCGAGGACGGCCCGGCCAAGGCCGACTCGTTCAAGCTGGTCGGCGCGCTGGGCAAGACCGCGCAGGTCGAGATCGTGCTGCACGAGGGTCGCAAGCACATCGTGCGCCGCATGCTGGAGGCGGTGGGTCACCCGGTCACCCGCCTGATCCGCACGGCGGTCGGCCCGATCCGCCTGGGCGACCTGCGTCCCGGCGGCTTCCGCCACCTCTCCAACGCCGAGGTCGCCGCTCTGTTCAAGGCCGCCGAAGACTGACGTTTGTGCCCGGTCGATCCGGGCAACCGGTCCGTCCCCTTAGGAAGGGACGGACCGCATGGCCACCCATTCAGCGGCAGGCGCTCCCGCCGCCGTGCGCAGCCCGGTACGCACCACCGCGCTGACCGTCAGCGTCGTTTTCCTGTTGGTCGGGCTGGCCGGCTTCATCCCCGGCATCACCACCAACTACGGCGAAATGACGTTCGCCGGCCACCACTCGGACGCGCTCCTGCTCGGCGTCTTCCAGGTATCCGTGCTGCACAACATCGTCCACCTGCTGTTCGGGGTGGCCGGCCTGGCACTGGCTCGCACCGCCTCGGGTGCACGGGCCTTCCTGATCGGCGGCGGGGCCGTCTATCTGGTGCTGTGGCTCTACGGATTGGTGGTCGGGCAGAATTCGTCCGCCAACTTCGTGCCCATGAACAACGCCGACGACTGGCTCCACCTGATTCTCGGCCTCGGCATGATCGCTCTGGGGTTCCTCACCTCGCGGCGTGTCGCTCGCTGACGGTGCGGGGGCCGGATCATCGATCCGGCCCCCAACGGTCATCCCTGCTCTTTGTCGCTGCTCGGCGCTGGTTCGCGTCGCTGGTCGATCCAGCGTTTGGGGCCGGGCGCTGGTTGGTGTCGCTGGTGCCCAGTGCTTGGCGCTGGTCCCCGATCGTGTCGCTGGTCTACGCGGCCGCGCGACGCTGGTCAGTCGGGCCGGTAATTAGGGTCGTCGCCGGCCGTGCGGCGAGTGTCGTATGCGGCGCGGTGCACCTCGGAGGGCTGCGAGTCCTCGTCTCTGTTGCCGCGCTTGTCCTCCGGCGCCAGGTCGCCCTGGTCGTCGGCGGGTTGTTCCACGGAGTGCCCGGGCGGTCGCAGCGAAGCCTCGTACGCCGTGGCGCCGTCGGGCTCGTCGGTCGGGTGATTGTCGGTCATGTCCCCGGGGTTCCCGAGCCACATGCGAGCAAACAGGTGTGATCCTCAGCTGATCGGGCATGCCGCGCGCCATGGGAACGGTGGTTGCGCCCGGCGGATGGACTGCTGATCAATGGGGCACGGCTGCGCCAGGTTGGCGAGCGGGCGAGTGCGCGTTGTGAACGCGGTGGCAGCGTCGGGCGAGTGGATCGGGCCGGACGGCGTGCGGCAGCCGGGCGGCGAGGTGCACGCCTGGCGGCAGGGCACGAATCAGACCGTGTGCGGTCTGGCGCTGAGCCGCAGCCGGCTGCGCCGCTTCCCGCATGTGCCGTTCGACTTCCGCGCCACCGACGTGATCACGCCGGAGGACCAGGTGCGCCACATCTGCCCGCGCTGTGTCGCGGCGACCTCACGGCGGGGCGAGCGGAACTGGACTCGGATTTCGCCTAGACCGTGATCACCAGCTTTCCGACGGTGTGGTTACCGGCAAAATCGGTCAGCGCCTGGACGGCGCCGGTCAGCGGGTAGGTCGCGGTGACTGTCGGCGTGAGCGCGGCGACCTCGGCCATGCCGCCGAAGCGGCCGTCGAGATCGAGGACCAGCTCGAACCGGAGGTCGCTGCGCTCGATCATGTCGGGACGCGGGGGCGGGAACGTGATGGTGAAGAGCCGGCCGCCGGGGCGGATCGCCGCCGCTGCTCGTTGCAGCCGGTCGGTCGGCAACACCAGGTTCAGCCCCAGATCTCTGCTGGTGGGGTAGTCGTCGTCGTAGCCGATGACCGTGTGGGCGCCCAACTTGCGGAGCAGCGGCTCGTCGGCGGGGTGACCGGTGGCAGTGACGGTGACGCCGGCCTGGCTCAGCAGAGGCAGGAGCGTGGTGCCCACGCCGCCGGTGGCGCCGATGACCAGAGCGGTTTCGCCCGCCCGGGGCTCGGCAGTGGCCATCAGCGCGCGTGCAGTGAGCCCGACGGTGGGTAGCGCGGCGGCGTCGATCCTGCTCAGGGCTGGGGGCCGGGGCGCGATGAAGGGGGTGCCCGCCTCGAACACGGCGTATTCGGCCAGCGTGCCGGTGGTCATCGACGGGTTGACGCCGGCCATGGCGCGCAGCGCCCGGGGGACGGCGTGGCCGAAAACCTCGTCGCCCACCCGGTAGGCGGCGACGCCCGCGCCGACGGCGGACACGGTGCCGGCGAAGTCGTTGCCGGGCACGTGCGGGAACGTCAGGGGCGCTTGGGCTTTGTAGACGCCGCTGGGGATGACTATGTCGCCCGGGTTGACGGACGCGGCGGCGATGCGGACTTGGATCTGACCAGGGCCGGGTTCGGGAATCGGCAGGTCGGTGAGGGCATAGCTTTCCGGTGGGCCGTAGTCGGTGGCGACGATCGCTTTCATGGGTTTCCTCCTGGAGGTAGCAAGCGGACCGTGCGGTCAGGTTAGTCCTAAGCGGACCGCGCGGTCAACTTGCTAATCTCGTCGCTGTGACACCCGACCGGCCGCTCCGCGCGGACGCTGCCCGCAACCGCTATGCCCTGCTCAAGGCCGCTTCCGAAGAGTTCGCGGAGCATGGGCTCGACGCCTCCGTGGCCGACATCGCCCGCCGCGCCGGCATCGGCAAGGGCACCGTCTTCCGGCATTTCCCCACCAAAGACGTCCTGCTCGCCGCCGTTGTCCTCGACCGGATCGACGGGCTGGCTCTGCTCGCGCGCGAGTTGCTGACCGCTGCGGACCCGGGAGCGGCCCTGCTCGAGTTCATGGAGTCCGCGGCCGGTCGTCAGCGCCAGCTCGACCTGTCGTTCCTGCGCGATGCCGGCGGCGTCAACGACCTGCTCGACGACACCCGGTCGGAGCTGTTCACGGCGATCACGGCCCTGGTCGACAGGGCGAAGGGGGCCGGCGCCATCAGGCCCGACATCACCGGCATGGACGTGATCCTGCTGATGTGCGCGCCCAACTACGTGGTCAGCTTCGTGCCCGACGCGCCATCCGACCTGTGGCGCCGCTACCTGGGCATCATCTTCGACGGCCTGCGTCCCGAGGGCGCGCGGCCGCTGCCGTCGGTGAGCTGACCACGGCCCGGCCGACCGCCATCACGTGCGTGCGCTACGGCCTGGCCACCCACTCAGGCCGCAGCGCCAGCCGCCGGAGGCGGGGTGCTGCGCTCGTGCGGCGGGGAGCTTGATGGCGCGTACCCCCGCGATATTGATCTTCAGTCGAGAGTTTGCAGGGCCTTGAGGACGGGCGCGTAGAGGCGGGTTTTGATCGTTTCGAGCGTGGGGCCGGCCTTGCCGACCTGGGCCGCGGCGAGGGTGATGGCGGTGCTCAGGACGTCGGGCTCGGGCGCCGCGTGGTCGACGATCTTGCGGGCGTACGCCTCCTCGCCGCCGAAACGGCGGGCTGTGACCATCGCCTCATGGGCCGTCTGCGGGGTCAGGCGAGATTGGACGAGCGCTGACATTCCGGGCGTGAAGGGGATGTTGATGTCCGCCTCGGGCAGGCACCAGAAGCCGCGGTCGGCGCGCATGATCCGCAGGTCGTGGGCGAGCGACAGCATGGCCCCGGCGGCGAACGTGTGGCCCTGGAGAGCGGCGACCGTCACGTAGGGGAGGGTGAGCATGCGCGCGAAAAGGGCTTGGACACGCAGGCCGTACGGGGTGAATTGCTCGGGGTTGTCGCCGAGCCACTCCAGGTCGAGGCCGTTCGACCAGATCTTGCCGCGGGCCGTGGTGACCAACGCGTGCGGACCGTCGGTCTTGGCGATCTCGTCGAGGGCGGACTCGATTCCGGTCAGCCAGTCGGGATGGAAGCGGTTCTCGTTGTCGCCGAGATCGAGGACGAAAACGGCATCGTGGCGCTCGAGGGTGGGCATGGTGGCTCCCTTCGCGTTACTGGCGAGTAACATACCCTAGTTCGTCGCCCTGTAGTGCTCCGGGCACAATGGGAGGGTTGGTCGGGCGGGCAAACTCAGGAGGAACGGTGGCAGAAGTTGTACGGCCGGAAAAGTGTGTGGTCGCGGTTGACGGCCCCTCCGGTTCCGGCAAGTCCACCGTGTCCCGGCGGCTCGCCACCCGGATCGACGGCGTCTACCTCGACACCGGCGCCATGTACCGGGCCGTGACCTGGGCCGTTCTGCAGGCCGGGGTCGACCTCAACGATCCCGACGCCATCGCGAAGATCGCGCTCGAGACCGAGTTGTCGATCGGCACCGACCCGGCCGCTCCGCATTTCGCCGCCAACGGCGTGAACGTCGACGCCCCGATCCGCGGCGCCGAAGTCACCCAGGCCGTGTCGGCCGTGGCCGCGGTCCCCACCGTACGCAAGCACCTGGTGGCCCTGCAGCGGGCGATCATCGCCGGGCACCCGCGTATCATCGTCGAGGGCCGCGACATCGCCTCGGTCGTCGCGCCGGACGCCGACCTCAAGGTCTACCTGACTGCTTCCTCGGCCGCGCGGGCACAGCGCCGCAGCTCCGAGGACGCCGCCGACGTCGCCGCCACCGAGGCCGACCTGGCCCGCCGCGACAAGCTCGACTCGTCCCGCAAGACCGACCCGCTCCGCCAGGCCGACGACGCCGTCGAGGTCGACACGACCGGCATCGGCATCGACGAGGTCGTCGCGTACCTTTTGGAACTTTTGAACAGCAAGGTGAGTTCGTGAGCGAGGCTCCGATTTTCGAGGTCGACGAGACGGTGGACGACACGGGCCCAGCCCCCGTCGTCGCCGTCGTCGGCCGCCCCAACGTCGGCAAATCAACCCTGGTCAACCGCATCATCGGCCGCCGCCAGGCGGTCGTCGAGGACGTACCCGGCGTCACCCGCGACCGCGTGCCCTACGACGCGCAGTGGAACGGCCGCCGCTTCACCGTCGTCGACACCGGCGGCTGGGAGCCCGACGCCAAAGACCGGGCCGCCGCCATCGCCAACCAGGCCGAGATCGCCGTGCAGACCGCCGATGTGGTCGTGTTCGTCGTCGACGTCACCGTCGGCCCCACGGACGTCGACGAGGCCGCGGTCAAGATGCTGCGCCGCTCCCACAAGCCGGTCATCCTGGTCGCCAACAAGGCCGACAACCAGTCCCTCGAGATGGAAGCAGTGTCACTCTGGTCCCTGGGCCTGGGCGAACCACACCCCATCTCGGCCCTGCACGGCCGCGGCTCCGGCGACCTGCTCGACGACATCCTCAACGCGCTGCCCACCCCACCCCCGATCGTCGAGGGCGGCCCCCGCGGCCCCCGCCGGGTGGCATTGGTCGGCCGCCCCAACGTCGGCAAGTCGTCACTGCTCAACCGCGTGTCCAAGGAGGAACGCGCGGTCGTCGACTCGGTAGCCGGCACCACGGTCGACCCGGTCGACAGCCTCGTCGAAATGGACGGCGAACTCTGGCAATTCGTCGACACGGCAGGCCTGCGCAAAAGAGTCAACCAGGCTTCCGGTACGGAGTACTACGCCTCCCTGCGCACAGCGGGAGCCGTCGAGGCCGCCGAGGTAGCCGTAGTGCTGCTCGACTCCTCCGAAGTCATCTCGGAACAGGACCAGCGAGTCCTGACCCAGGTCGTAGACGCCGGCCGCGCGCTGGTCATCGCCTTCAACAAGTGGGACCTGGTAGACGCCGACCGTCGCATCTTCCTCGACAAGGAGATCGACCGAGAGCTCAAGCGCATCCCGTGGGCCATCCGGGTCAACATCTCAGCCAAGACCGGCCGGGCCGTGGACAAACTGACCCCCGCCCTGCGCAAGGCCCTGGCCTCGTGGGAACAGCGCGTGCCAACCGGTGCCCTCAACCAGTGGCTGACAACATTGACCCAGGCCACCCCCCACCCCGTACGCGGTGGCCGCGCCCCCAGAATCCTCTTCGCCACCCAGGCCGGCGTCGCCCCACCGCGCTTCGTCCTGTTCACCACCGGCCCGCTGGACGCCGGCTACCAGCGCTTCATCGAACGCAAGCTCCGCGAGGAGTTCGGCTTCGAAGGTTCCCCCATCGAGGTCTCTGTGAAGCCCCGCAAGAAGACAGGCCCGGGGGGTCGCGGCAAGGCCCACGGGTAGCACTTGCTAAGGTATCTGAGTTGCCGCGCGGTGTTGGTGCCGGGCGGCGGCGGGCTGTAGCGCAGCTTGGTAGCGCACTTGACTGGGGGTCAAGGGGTCGCAGGTTCAAATCCTGTCAGCCCGACCGTAAGAGGGTTTTCGCAGGCCAGAGGCCATGTGAAAGCCCTCTTTCATTTTGTCCTATCGATGAATGAGTGTCTTGGAGCCCTTGACTCGTACGGGTGACATCAGCTGAGATTGCGCCGTGCAGGGCTTATCTTCGCAGGTCAAAGGCACGTTGAGCGGCTAGCACTGCCGGACACGGACTCCTTGACTGGGTTGATCGTGCGTGATCCTTCATATTTCCGCAGGTCAGAGTCTGTTCATGGAGTCTCGGGTCGCAGCGGCCAGCAGGTCGCTCAGCGAACCCATGACTCGGGAGTGTGACCACAATGTCGCTACTAGACCTGGACAGACTGACCGCGGGGCTCGATGAAGACCCCTGGGCACGGCTCCTTCGGGACTGGGACAGTTCCCTTCGTGCGGCGAATCATCCGGAGAGCACCCGCTACAACTACCTGCTCGCCGCCGTTCAATTCGCTCGATTCCTTGCTGGCTCCGGCGACGCGCGCGAACCGGCGGCGATCGGGCGAAAAAACGTGGAGGCCTTCCAGATCTCGGTGATCGAAACCCGTTCCGCGGCTACGGCTTTGAACAAGTACAAGGCGCTGCAGCAGTTGTTTCGATGGCTGGTTGAGGAAGGCGAGATCGAACAGCCGCCGATGATGCACGTGAGGAAGCCCAAAGTCGTCCAGAAGGTGGTCCCGGTGATCTCCGATCAGGACACTCGCCGCGTGCTGCAGGCGTCCGCCGGAAATGACTTCGTGCAGCTTCGGGACGAGGCGTTGATCCGGATGTACGCCAATACTGGAGCAAGGCTGTCGGAGATCGGCGGTCTGCGGCTGACCGACGTTGACCTCAAACTTGAAGCGGTCCATCTGCACGGCAAAGGCGGCAAGGACCGATGGGTGCTGCTCGGCCCGAAGACCGCACGGGCGTTGCGCCGTTATCTGCGTTCCCGGGCACGGCGGATGGGAGCTGCGGACATTGCGGAGCTATGGCTTGCGGCACGGGGCGCGCAGCCGTTACAGCCGAATGGCATCAAGATCCGACTCAAGCGATTGGACGACCGCGCCGGCGTCGGCAACGTATACGCACATCGGTGGCGACACAGTTTCGCCCACGAGTGGAAACTGCGGGGCGCCGACACCGGCGATCTGATGCTGGTCCTGGGCTGGTCGTCAGACGAGACGCCCCGCCGATACGGCGCCAGCGCCGCTGCTGAGCGTGCCCAGCAGGTCCACGCCCGCCTCGGCATCGGTGAGCGTTTCTAACCCAAGGTCGAGCGGTCGGCATCAACTCTGTGGTGCGCGGTGCGACGATCCGTCGGGTACTTGGTGTTCTTGCTGGCGGTTGAATTCTCGGGGGCTTCGATCTGCTCTTCGTGGCGCAGGAGGGTCAGCCAGCGGCGGACCGTCTGGTCGGACAAGCCGGTCCGGTGAGCGAGTTCGGCGCGCAGTCGCAGGTGCCGAGAGCGTGAAGGATCTCTTCTCTTCGGTCGGCCGGCGTGTGCCGGTCCGCGCGGTGGGCGGCATCCGGGTTGAATTGCTGGGCGAGCCTGTAGCGGGCCCACCTTTGCGTTCCGACCTGCTGGAGGAGTTTCGCGGGCGACCAAGTCCTGTAGTTCGACCGTGGCCTTGGGGGAGCCCAGGCCGGTCAGTTTCCGGTATTTGGCGTTGTCGATGATGCGTCGGAGTGCAGGACGCCGAGGGCCAGGCATTAGCTGTAAGTGCGTCCGTCCTGCCCCAAGCTGCCGATCAAGCGTAAGACGTCGTCGCTGAGCAGAGCATGGTTGGAAGGTCACCACGTACGAGGAGATGCGGTCGTCGAACTCGCAGGTTTCGACGATCTCGGTCAGTTCGTCCGCGTCCATCGTGGCTTACATCCCGGCAGCTATCCCGCCTCTCCAAAGGGTTAGCACGTGCGTTAGGCCTCCGTCCAGCTGCGGTGCTGAAGCCACCATCGGTCAGCCGACGTGGCGCGTGCCGGTCGGACGGAGCTCCGAGTCTGACCAGCCGGCGCGCCGAATGGCGATAGGAAGCAGCTGGCCAGGGTCGGCACGCCCCGTCTGGCAAGGGCTGCCGGCCCAGCCCCTTCAACTTCGTCGATACCCCCCGGTCGACCATGCGGGTCCGTCGAATATTAAGTGTCAGATATCTTACTTTAAGCGACCATGCGGACACCGAACGTGATCGATTGAAGTCAATCTCTGCTTGTTGGCCCTGCGTTGGGGGGCCTGACGGGAGGTTGTCGTCGTGTCCGATGGCTACAAAAGAAAGCTTATCGAGGTTTCCCTGCCTCTTGAGGCGATAAATAAGGAATCCGCGCGCGAAAAATCAATTCGCCATGGACACCCGTCAACAGTTCACCCTTGGTGGGCCCGTCGTCCCTTGGCGGCATGCCGTGCTGTGTTGTTTGCGCAACTTGTTGATGATCCATCATCGAAACCCGAACTTTTTCCCACGCTAGAAGAGCAGGCTGTGGAGCGTAAGCGGCTGCACGCTCTCATCGAGCAGCTAGTGGTCTGGGAGAACGCCAATGATTCCGATATTATCGCCAGGGCTCGGCGTGAGGTGGCTAGGAGCCTAGGGGATTCCCCTCCCTCGATCATGGACCCTTTTGCGGGTGGTGGTTCAATCCCGCTGGAGGCGCAACGTCTTGGCCTGGTTGCGTTCGCCTCAGATCTCAACCCGGTCGCCGTCTTGATTAACAAGGCCATTCTGGAGATTCCGCCGAGATGGTCCAACAGGCCTCCGGTATCGTTAGGTAATTCCGAAAAAAAGCGCTCCTGGGTTGGTTCGCTGGGGCTCGCCGAGGATGTGCGGCATTACAGCGGCTGGATCCGCGATAGAGTGCAGGAAACTTTGAATGCGCTGTACCCGCAAGCTACCTTGCCCGATCGGTCGCGGGTGCCAGTGGTTGCCTGGATTTGGGCGAGAAACGTCCGATGTTCAAACCCTGCCTGCGGAATACGCACGCCTTTGATGCGTTCTTGGTGGCTTGCCAAGAAGCCCGGCAAGGAGGCGTATTTAACTCCGTCTGTAAATGCTAGAGATGTTCGCTTCTCGGTTTCCAGTGACATGGCGAGAAGTCCTGCTAAAGAGGATGATGGGACGATGCGTCGCGGCGGTGCCGTTTGTGTCGGCTGCAGCGAATTCATATCCTTGTCACACATTCGCGCAGAGGGAGAAATGAAGCGAATCGGCGTGCAACTGGTGGCAATCGCCGCCAAGGGGGACCGGCGTCGAATCTATCTCGAGGCAGATGAAGAGCAGATTGCCTGCTCTCGGGTCGAGCCGCCGGCCACAGCACCGGTTGAGCAGCTGACTTCTGATCCGCGGAACGTCTGGTGTGTGAATTATGGTCTCAAGCTTATTTCTGATCTATTCACCAGCAGGCAGCTCGTGATGCTTACTACGTATTGTGAATCTATCCGCCAAGTACGTGAGAAAATATATAGGGATGCCTTAGCTGCCGGATTTGGCTCAGAAGGCAAACGCTCGGAGGCCCGTGCGTACAGCGACGCTGTTGCGGTCTATCTTGGGCTCGCCCTTAGTAGAGTGTCGTCGACAAACTCCAGCCTATGCCGTTGGAACCCGCATCCCTCTAAAGAAAGCGTTAGTGATGTTTTCGCGCGACAAGCAATACCGATGGTTTGGGACTTCGCAGAAGGAAATCCATTTTGCGCTGGACCCTCCGACTATGGGCAAAGCGCAGAGTGGATAGCGCGGGCCCTTGATGCCTTAGTGGTAGGACAGCCTGGATTTGCTATTCAAGCCGACGCTGCCAAAGTGAAAAAACCGCTAGGGGTCGTGCTTTCTACCGATCCACCCTATTACGACAACGTTGGCTATGCAGTCTTGTCAGATTTCTTCTACGCCTGGCTCCGGAAGACGGTAGGCGATCTTTACCCGGAAATGTTCCAGACGTCTTTGACGCCGAAGGCCGACGAGCTTATAGCAGATCCCTCACGACATGGCGGCAAGGCTGAAGCTGCCCGGTTCTTCCGCCAAAAATATGAAGAAGTCTTTACTTGGCTTCGTAACGGTGCGCCAGACGATCTTCCTGTGACGATATATTACGCCTACAGGCAGTCCGAAGACGGTGATGTAGATCAGGTTTCAACCGGCTGGGAAGTATTCTTGGATGCGATGCTTCGCACGGGTTGGTCCATCCGAGCTACGTGGCCGATTCGGACAGAGCGAACCGGCCGAATGCGAGATATTGGCGCTAACGCCCTAGCTTCATCGATCATTCTGGCTTGTCGGCCGCGACCGGATACTGCGGGCACTACCGATCGTCGAGGCTTTATTAGAGAGTTGCGAGAAAAATTGCCAGATGCTTTGATAAGTCTGGAGCAGAGCAACATTGCTCCTGTCGACCTAGCTCAGGCGGCTATAGGCCCCGGCATTGCGGTATTTAGCAATTATGCCCAGGTCGTTGAAGTCGATGGATCGCCGATGAGTGTCAGAACGGCTTTGGCATTAATAAATCAGGTCCTTGGTGAAACATTGGCAGAGCATGAAGGCGAGCTTGACGAGAATAGTCGTTTCGCTCTTAAGTGGTTTGCGGAGTACGGCTGGAGAGAGGGAGAATTCGGCGATGCGGAAAGCCTTTCTAAGGCCCTTAATGCATCGATGCATCGACTGAGTCGTCTTGGCATTGTGTCGGCAAGAGCTGGCAAGGTACGACTTGTTGCGCCGACTGACTTGCTAGGAATGGACGGGTTGTCCGCCAATCAGGAAAGTCCCGTGCTTTGGAAGATCTTGATGGAGTTGGTCAGGCGTGTGGAGAGCGAAGGGTTGCAGTCAGCGTCAGAGTACCTTTCAGTAGCCGCAGATGTTGTTCCGAGTGTCGATTCCATTAAAGACATGGCCTATTTGCTGTTTTCCGTCTGCGAGCGGCGCCGGTGGACCAAAGATGGCGTAGCTTTTAATCATCTGGTTACGTCGTGGGCGGATCTGCAGCAGCCTGGGTAGCCCCGACTGGGCTCTTCGCCTATTAGTGCCTCGTCTTTGAGCGTTGGCGGCGTAATCCGTCGGTTCTGATCGGTGTCCTGCGGGCTGTTCCTCTCCCTGTTTTGGGAGGTAATGTCGGGCGGGTCGACGCCCGCCTACCTTCAAGGAGGTAGGCGGGAAGAGTTTGGGGGAAGCGCTGCTAGGCGTACTGCTCAGCCCAGTCGTCGGGGCACCTTGAGCCGAGAGATCCTCCCCTCCGGCATCTCAGGGGTCCACCACAAATTTCAGAGTGGCAATTCGGTCGTCAACGTTCTCATCGGCGAAATCGAGTGCCCAAAAGGCTCGCACGCTGCGCGTGGCAAGCCCTCCCAGCTCATTGCTCAGGGATTCATCAATGGTTTCAGTTCCGTGGGCAAGTACAGACTTGTTACGCGCCGTGAGTTGGCCCTTGAAGTGCCTTAACGCCTTCTCGGAGGTCAAGCCGATCTTCCTGAAGAGGGGGTCGTTGAGCACGAAGAGTAGAAGGACGGCCTCCATCAAGCCGATCGGGGCTGGCAGGGCCGCTGCTTCCGTCCCATGGACGGCTTCAGTGGCGGCTCGGTACCGTGCTCGTAAGTCCCCCTGGTCCCTGCCGAGCAGTCGATAATCAGGAGTTGCGGTGCGGAAACCAGGGGCAAGGCGGGCGAGGCGCTGCGCGAAGCAGCTCTCGATGGTGCGGTAGTAGAGCAGGGCCGCGAAGTCGTGCCGGCCAAGGCCACGGTAGTGCTGGCCGAGTAGGTAGAAATTGAGTAGAAACGATGGGCTCTCGCGCTCGGTCCGTGGCGCGCCTGTGAGGGTGTCGAGGAACACCAGTTGGTCTCGCACTCTCTTGGCAACCGTAGGCGTGACACTGTAGCCGGGATCGCTCAAGCGTTCTCGCATTACCTGCGCCCGTGATTGCAGAGTCTCCAGGTTTAGGTCACACCAAGACTCATAGACCGACGCGAGATCACGCAGAAAGCGCGCCCGAGCCGGTTCGTAGGCTGTCTCCGCGATCTCGGCAAATCGGGCCTGGGCGGCGGCGTAGGCGCCATGCCGGAAGGCGACCAGTGCAGCCTCCATCTCGCGGTCACCGAAGAGGGTAGTGGGGTTGGGAACGATGACCAGCCGCTCGGTACCCGGTATGGAAAGCCGCATCTCCGGGTCGAAGGTGCTGTTGATGTAGCAGAGTGCGAGGTCCAACTGCGCTGCGGCCAGGGCAGCACTGGCACTCATCACCTTCTTGCCACCGGTGATGTCGATGACCGCCTTGAATTCTTCGGCCTCCGGGAAAGGCTGGGCCGCTTCCTTGATGAACTGGTAGATCCGTCGAGGGTCGACCGGATCGGTGTAGCGAACGTCGAGCCGAGACAGCGGTAGTTTCAGGGCTCGTTGGATGATGTCGACACTGGTCCGGGCTTCCTCGGAAGCAATGATCATAAGACGCCGAGGGCGCAGCAGCTCAAAGGCGAGGATCGTGGTCTCTGGGGAGAAGCCGGAAAGACTAACCAGAAGATCGATCGGCTCACGAGGGATGTCCGCGGAGTTGCGCTTCGCTTGTTCGATGGTGGGCTCGAGGAGCTGCTCAAGCCGGAAGCGGCGAGCTTGTTCCGCGGGCGGGCCGTCGCCGTACTGTTCTTGACCGCGGAAGATCCGTTGGAGTCGGGCGCTTAGCTCAGGCAGAGAACTCATCGAGGATAAACAATAGTTGTTCTGGGTGGCCATTGCAGCCCCCGCGAAGGTAGCTCCGCCTTAGACGGCCTTCACTTGGCTTGACGGGCCTTCACCGAGACCGGTCGTTGCCCTCGCAGGCCGATAACTCAGCAGAGGCCGCTCAACGAGGACTGACCTCAGACGTTCCTCCGGAGTCCCACCAGGTGTTCGGGCGTGCTTGTCTGCTGTGTACTGGTGCCACCGGGACGGATGCCGCACGTCCAGTCCGACCGACCAGGCCGCGTGGTGGCCGAGGCTGTTTGCGTGATCGAGAAGCCAGTCGATCTGCTCCTCAGCGGCTGCGCGAGCTGAACGTAGGCCGCGAAGAACTCCCCAGCCGAACAGCAGGCTGTCGGTCGTTTCAAGCGCCTCGGCCAGCATGGGCCGAGAGACTTCCCACAAGTCGGGATTCCCGCCGAGCTCAACCACATGCTCCAGATTCTGGGTAGGGGCGTTGAGGAGGTTCGCGATCCTCAGGGCGGAAAATCCGAGGAGTCGAGCCGCTCGTTGTACAGCGTTGGTCGTCCGAGCTCCGGAGGTCAACGGAGGGCTCAGAAGCACGATGCAGATCGTTGGACTGGTCAATCGTCTTGCTTTCGTGGCGAGGCTCCCGGAGGGCATCTGGGGCCAGAGCGAAGGTCAGCGAAAGTTGGCGGTCGGGAGATGGTCCCCGACATATCCCACATAGATCCGTCCGGACCGACCGCCCGCATCATCGTGGAAGTGAATGCGGGGACACGGCGAACCGCCTTGCTGGATCTTGACATGGGCAGGCATGTAGAGGCGCCTGCCCGGGTCGACGATCGGAGGAACGGGGAAGGTTCGCGCTTCCCGCAGCTTCGGCATGCTGTTGGTGGTTTCCGACTCGCTTAACGCGGCCCAGGTCGCAGGCACAGCGAGACCGCCGGACAACGGTTCCTGACACCACGCCAGGAAGGAGTTGGACCAGGTTCCCGTCGCGCGGGCCTCGGCGTACGAGTTGAGCGCGGCCAGAGCCTGCCAGATTTTGAGGGCCCACCGCTCCGCCTGCGGGTGCACGTCTAGGCCGGCCGCCGCATCGGACGTCTGACCGATAACGAGAAGGGGCAGGTGATCGGCGGCCAGTTCCAGGGCTTCCACGACGCTGGTCGGTAGGGAGATTTCGTGGGGTGTCGCCTGGCCGGCCACGTGCACCTGATGAACGGAGAGCTCGGATTCGAGCCAGCGGATTCGGGCGCGCAGCCGTTCGTTGTCCCGTTCCAAATCGGCCAGGTCCAGCTCGCCGAGATCTCGTTCGTACCGTAGGGTTTCGATCTCTGCGCGGACTTTCTGTTCCTCGCCGAGTTGCGCGGTCAGCTCTTCGACCTCCGCGTACAGGAGAGCGATCTCCTCGTTGGCCTCCACCAGCTTTGCCGGGGCTGCGACCTCCAAGCGCGTTGCGAGCAGCAACTGTTGCAGCGCGCGCCGTTCCGCTTCCAACGAAGCAAGGTCGGAGGGGTCGTCTGCCAACTCGACAGGGCTCGGGTCGATGCCGGCCAGCGTGAGAGTGGCGCGTAGCAGCTGGTGGCCCTCCGCGCTTTCGGTGACCGCCGGCTGTGCCGGCCGGGTACTGGGATCACCTACCTGCGGCGACGGGTCCAAGTCCGGCAGGACGGATGGCTCGAACGGAGCAGAGAACAGCGGCGGCTGGGCGGTCGGTGGCCGGCGGTCGGCGACCGTGCGCTCTGCGGAGGTCCGGAACAGGGCCCGGCGTACCAGAGCAGACGAGGCCGGCGGGGTTCGCCGGGTGGACAGACCGAGAACCTGATCGCGTACGGCGTTAGCGGATCGTTGGCCGAGGGCTCGCATGGTTGCTGCGGACAACACGCGGTGGCGCCTTGGGAACGGCTCGTTCGGCATCAGCCCGGGCAGGTAGGCGCGCATCGCGCCGCCGTACACCTGCAGGTGAGGCCCGACGCGGCGGGAGAAGGCCCCGGCGGCTGTCGTGCTGTGCAGCCGAACCACGACCGCTACACCGGTTACATCCCTGGCAAGTCGGTCGGCGAACCGCTTCTGCTTCTCCTCGGTCTCCGGGTCCGGGCTGAAGACGATCACGGGGACTCGGCGATCCGAATCGAACAACCAACCACACAGCTCGCCGACGTGGCTTTCGGTGATGTCGAGGACATCGGACGTCAGCGGAAGAGAGGCGTCTGTTCCCTCCACTGCGGCGAGTAGGTCGCGGATCAGGCGCGGGCTGCCCGGGCGAACCGGCGCGCTGCCCTCGGCTCGGTCGTGCTCCAGGTCGAGCCAGACCCAGGGCCGGCTGGGCCAGTGTCCGTCGACACCGAAGAGAGCCTCGTCCGGCCTATCCTCCTCCGGGAGGAGGCTTTGTTGTTCGGCTTCATAGGGAACAGCGACGCGCAGGGACGTGGTCCAGGTAGTGCCGTCGGGAAGGAACTCCTGAAGCCGGAAGAGGGCCGCATGGAGTTTCCGCCCAGTCGCCTTCTCGACATGGGATCCGGCGGCGCCGTGAGCGACTCGGCGGACACCTTCGGCCCAGCCCTCGGCGTTCGTGCCCTTCAGCAGCGCGGCCGGAGTGACCGGAACACCCTTCCCGCTGGCCCACGCTGCGAACAGTTCCGCCGCCTGGTGCCGCAGGTCCGGTGCAGCCGAAGTGAACAGGCTTCGATAGACGAGGTCGGTCGCCACCTCGGGACGCGCCTGCCAGGGGCTAGTCACTGGCCGTCACCGGAAACCGTCGGCGGGGCCCGTCCCACGCCGGAATGTCAAGCAGCGCGGGTGCCTGGGAGAGCGGTTGGACGTCTGCACGTTCCCGTTCCAGAACGGCCTTCCAATCCGCTGCCGTCCCGGTGACCAGGAAAGGTCCGAGTTCGATCTGGAGGACGTCATTGTCGCTGCGGACGGCCACCTGCTGACCGGAGACGTCCAAGTCCGTGGAGATGTTGGCTTCCGCGTCGGCGACCGCGTTGTCCAAGGCGTTGGCCGAGAGCAGAGCCTTCCATTCAACACCGTGATCCTGGGCGTGAACGTAGAGCTTGGGATCATCCCAGGAGCTCTCGAAACGCACGAACTCCAGCGCGCACCCTTCGAGATCGTCGCCGGTGGATACCGCAACGTCGTCGAGCCACTTCGGGCGGAACTGGTTGATGAGGTCCGTCATCGAGGTAGCAAGCATCTGCCGGCGTGCGGCGAGGAATCTCCGGTAGGCGTCAGCGGTGCGCAGGTTCTCGTCCGAGGGGACGAAGTGGGCCACGAACTCGGCTGGATCCAGGGTGGGGAAGTAGACGGACGGCGACCGGTCACTGATCTTGCGGTTCGCGCTGGCGGAGATGAACGCCAGGTTCGCAAGGTCATTAATCTCGGCTTTGGTATACGTGTCCTTCAGAGTGGCACGCGGGTGAATGTGGTGGTATTCGATCTTGTGCCCGTCATCGCCGTCAGGATCGATGACTGTTCCGTAGAACCAGTCCTTCGCTCCGGCCCGCTTGGCCACCAGGAAGCTGAGGAAGAAGTACGGGCTTCCGGTCGAGCGCCCCACCAGGGCTCGCGGTGTCACGTCCACACGCGTTCCGACCAGGCCGAGGTTGGCGAGCATCGTGCGTACCGGCTCATCTTCCCGCGCGGCGGGGATGTCCTGGCCAAGAAGAGTGTCCGTGCTGCCGCTGTAGCGGTTGCCGATCGTGGCTGCCAGGAACCAGTAGAGGATTCCGTTCGCGGTGTCGGCGTCCATCGGCTCATTTGGCCGCTCGCCAAGAAGAACCACCAGGGGCAACAGCACCGCCATCGACGGGAGCAGGGAGCTGTGGGTGACACCCAGGTTGTTCTTGAGCAGCGGCACCAATTCCCGCAGACCGCGCTGCACTGTTGCCCAGCCGTGCGCCAATTCCTCGTCGGTGGCAGCTGCGAGTCGGGTGTGTGACCACGCGGAGAGGCCACGGCCGAGCACCGCTCCGGTCAAGGCGCGAGTGAGGAAGGTGACATCAAGATCGCCATAGGACCGGGCATGCCAGTACTTGGCTTCTGCCTCCAGCTTGGCGAGCACGCCCGGCCAGCGTGCCGAGAGCGTCGCCATGGCGAGATCGCTGGTTTTCAGCGCGCGGCCACCGCTGTTCACCCGTACGAAGATTTGCGCGACCTCCTCGTACGCTAGGTCGGTGATGATTTCCATGTGGTAGCCATACTTCGGCACGTTCATCAAGCGCTGCAGCCGCTTGCCGACCTGCTGCCGAGGTAGTTCGACGATGCTGTAGTCGATGCTCTCCATGACGTCGAGCAGATCAGCGTCGTCCCGGGACAGGTCGTAGACCTTGACCCAGCGGACATCCTTGCTGGTGGCCGCGCTCTGGTTCTGGAACGCCTCAGTCTCCACGTTGAAGACGATCTGCGCCTGAGGGTGGTCGGTCATCACCCGGTGCAGGGAGGTGAGTCGCTGCTGACCGTCCAGCAGGTAAAGCGGAAGCACCGCAGGCGCGGCGGTGGGGGCGTTCGCCGCCACCGCCCGCGTCTCCGGTGTCTCCGAGGTCCGCCAGAACAGCAGCGAGCCGGAGGGGTAGCCCCGGTAGAGAGACTCGATCAAGCGGGCGACCTGGGTGGGCTTCCACACGTAGGCTCGCTGGATCTCTGGCAGCCGGATTTCTCCGTTGGAGACCTGCTTGACCAGCGAGGCGATGTCCTTCTCAGTCTTCTCTACCGGCATGCCGACTATTCCTTCTCGAAACCGAATTCGGTGAACCTCAGAGTGCTGGCGTTCTCCGTGACGATCCGGATCTTGTCATCCGGGAACCCCTCCGGTTTGGTTGCGATGATCTCGACGCGCACCTCGAGCTGCACCCCTTCGGCGGCAAGGTGTTGCAGGATCTCCTGCGCCACCCGGGTGAGGTCACGGCTGTAGCGCTCCGGGTTCACCTGCATGACGCCGAAGAAACGCGTGTTCTGCGGGGTGGGCGCAGGTGAGGGTAGGGGCGTTCCGCCTGACCCTCCGCGTGTGGTCGGCGGGGTCGGCTGCCCGATGCCGCCGCCGTCACTGGGCCGAGATCCGTCCCCGCCCGGAGTCGGCGAGGGCTTTGGCCGCTCCTCTTCTTGCTGCTTCCGGGCCAGACTAGGCAGCACTAGCAGGGCGGCATCGGTGATCTGTCCGAAGCCGCTGCTCTCGTGCGGGATAGTGAGGCCGGCATAGCGGGCCTTCGTCTCGTCGAAGCCTTCGGCGAGCGCGAACCCTTCTACCTCCCACGAGATCTCGTTCATCACCGACCGAACAGCGTCGTCGAGCACCGAGCGGTCCCGCAGCCGGGTCAGGTAGGGGTACTTGCGGTAGTACGACCACAAGTCACCGACGGAAACGTGCCCCCGGCTCCAGACCGATTGCAGCGGGCCATCCAAGTCCATCCGGATATTGCGGGAAGCGTAACCGGTGGTGAGCAGACCGCCCTGGCGGAGCTTGACTGTCACCCGTTCAGCCAACCTCGGCTGTGAACCTTCGGCCTTGAGAACCTCCCACCCCGCTGGTCGGCTCGGCTCCGGCTGATCGGGCACGATCGCCCAGATGTACGCGCCAGCGAGACGCAGGTCCACGGTGTCGTCGGCAATCTTGCGCCGATTCTTAGCCATGGTTTGCTGCTGAACGGTCAGGTTGAGCTCGTCGATGCGCTCGCAGACGTTCTTCCAAGCCAGATAGTCGCGGGTGGCCTCAGCCAGCTCCTCCATACGCTTCTCGTCGGCGGCGAGGAACACCACAGCATTTCGGTTCACCCGCTGCCCCGAACCTCGTGTATCGAGACAACGCTGCGCGAAGGCAAGGGCCGACGAATCCTTGCTGCCGCGGGTATGAGTTTCTCGCGGATGCAGAATGACAAGCTTGGCCTCTTCGGTGTCCGGCACGGCACCGCTGTCGTCCGGACACGGATGCACGGCGGCGAAGTCACCTCGCGTCGAGCGCTCCTTCGCCAGCCGCACGACCAGTTCGGCCCAGACCTCCTCGGGATGTTCTCGCAGCCGGTCTGCGAAATCTTGGGCGGTGCGAGTCACCGAGGCCTGGGTGTCGTACCAGTAGCGGGCACCATCGACGTACAAGTAGGTGGCGCGTTGGCTCAGAACCTCTAGGGCCGAGCCGAAGTTGCCGACAGTGTCGCCGGGTACGGCCACACCCAGCCAAAGGTGTTGCCGTTCGATGCCTTTGTGCGCGGTTTGCAGGGTGGGGGCGGAACCGACGAAGGCAGTGCGGGCAATCCGTCTGGTCAGCGCCCGAGCGCCGAAGGTGGGGCGGTCCGCGTCGATGCGAACAGGCGTTGACCCCTCACCGTCGATGTCGGCATCGATAATCGGTTTCCACGCGTCCGGTAGGTATTGGGTCAGCTCGTTGCCGACCTTCGGGGCGTCTAGGGGAATCGAGCCGGCCATGATGAGCGGTCCCTGGTCCTGATTTCGCCACAGCTCATGGACCACGGCGCTCATCAGCCGCAGCACCCCGCGGGTGCGCTGGAACCGATCTAGCGTCGACCAGTCCTCGTAGAGACGATCGAACAACTCAGGATGGATCGGGTACGCCCGGCGAATGCGGCGTTCGTACTCCAGCTCGCTGCACTCCCGGGGGAATTCACCCTTGTGCTCGGCGTAGAACTGCACGAACTGGCGGGCGACCGCCGAGATGTGTCCCTGCGCGTCAGCGTTGGTCGGCTCGAAAAGCCGCCGACGCACGATCTCGAACGATTCGTTCGCTGAGGCCGGCCGCCACGGGTGGGCAATGCGCCGTACGACGTTCTGCAGCCTCTCGAGGGCCTTTCGACCATTCGGGCCGCCGACCTCGAGGTCGGTGCCTCCGCTGCCATCGTCTTCCCCGGAGGCGGTGTCGGAGGCAGGGATGGAGATGACGAGCAGAGCCCCAGGGATTGACTTGACCACCTCCGTGAGCGTCTGGGCGAACGTGAACTGGGTATCGAACGTTCCAGCCGGCAAATCGTCACGGCCGTAGAGCTGGCGGGCGTAGGCCACCCACTCATCGATGAGAATCAGGCACGGCGAATGTGCAGCGAGGAGTTCCGAGAGAGCTGAACCAGGGTTGGTGGAGTTTCGGTCCGCCTCGGCGACCATGTCGTAGGCGGCTCGGCCGCCAAGCTGCCAAGCAAGCTCGCCCCATAGGGTGCGCACCTGGGTGCCGTCCGGCTTGAGGCTGCTCTTTTCCGGCGTCACGCTGAGGTGGGTTCCCACCAGTGCTACCCGCTTGACCGGCTTCGCGGTAGGCAGCTTGGCGCTGCCGACGGCCTCCTGGACCTCCTGTGGGTAGTCGGTGATGGGAGTACCCGAGCAGAGGTGGTAAAGGGCCAGCATCGAGTGGGTCTTGCCGCCACCGAAGTTGGTCTGCAGGTTGATGATCGGGCTGGCGTTCTGGTCACCGCTGATCCGTCGGGCGGCCCGATCAAGCAGGTCACTTAGACCCTCGGTGACATAAGTCCGGTGGAAGAATTCCTTCGGGTTGCTGTACTCAGGGCTCACACTGGAGTTCTTAGTGGCGACCATGTGCAGGTCGGCGGCGAACTCGGCGGCGTTGTACTGCCCGGTGGCCACATCCCGGTGTGGCGTGATCACCTCCCGCCAGGGCTTGAGCCCGGTGCCCGGTACGTTCGGCGAAGACGCCGCCTTGACAGCCTTACGGGTCTCGGATTCGTAGACGGACCGCTGATGATCCATACGAATCCTGCGGACTTCTTCCGCCTGCGATACCGCTCCAACGGCGGTGAGCAGACGTTCCATCGAGTCCAAGGTCCGATAGGTGTCGTCGGAGGTGAAGCCGCCGTTGTGAGCCCACCGGTTGCGGGCGTCACGCAGTTCTGAAGCGAACGACTGGTCCACTCGGGAGAGACTCTCTTTGAAGAGCCTCCAGTCCTCGGTGAGTACCTTCAGTTGCACCTGCGGGTCATTCTTTGCGTACGTCTTCGCTGAGCCGTGTTTTGCCGAGTCGCGGGCTTCCAGCAACCTGGCCCAATCCTGTCCGGCGGGCGTGGCAGCGGTCATGATTTCGTCGACGAATCGCCCAAGCCCTTCGGCCAAGATTTCAAAGCCACGGCCGACCCGTTCACGATTGTTGATGGCCATGTCCGTCACTCCTCGATGCTGGCAAAGTCAAGCTCGCCTTGGGAAGGGGTCGTTGCATGCCCGTCGTCTGTGCGGGCAGCTGCTGAAAGATCCGACCAGAAAGTGCCAAGACCGTTGAACATAAGAGCAGTCTGCATCCACTTTCTTTTTTCGCAGACGGAGAAGAGTAAGTACGCCAATTCTTTGGCGGCATCCAGGTCAATCCTTTTTCCAGCAGCGGCCATAAGCCGCGCCGCGTCCTCGGCACCCTTATTTTCGAGTGTCTTGGCCAGTCTTATCGTCACCTCCCAGATGCTGATCCTGTCGTCGGTGAGGGGATTCCAGCCCTCACTCATTTCGTTGGGTTCGATAAGTCGGGCCTTACCTGCTCGAGCCCAAAAGACTCCCGCCCGAACCAGCCCGTCTACTGAGGTGTTGACCGAGCGTGCCAAACTTTCCGCTCGGTCAAATTGTTGCTCATCCCAGCCGTGTTGCGCGAACCACTTCACGCAGAATCGCGTGTCGGTGTCGAAATCACCTTCCTGTTCAGCAAGCGACTCGTCTCGAACCTGATTAATGATTGCGAGAGCAGAACGCACAGACATGGACTGGCCGTCAGGTTCCATGACGCTGCTATAGTTAGAGAATATTGACATCCCCGGACCTATTGCTGCCTGGTTTAGGTCAACCGGAGCGATGCCTCCCTGCTGCAGTTTCTTCAACGCTTTCGGAAGCTCCTCTCGAAGGCGTGATATAAAGGATCGACGAGTGGAAGCCGGGGACTCTTCGCGCCTCTTTCGACAGGCAAGAACAATGTACGTGGCAAGAGCGTTGCTGGACATCCCTCGACTGCGTGTAGGACTCGTAGCGTGCATAGGCCACGACGCGGTGATGGCGATACCGGCGTCAACTAGGGCTTGCAGCATCGCCTCCCATCCGGTCGATCCGTAACCGCCGTAGGCGCCCTCCTTTTGTTGATGTGCGTAAATTATAATCATTGGGAACTCGCCATCTGAAAGGACTGCGAGATTCTGGAATGTGCTCTTGAACTTTTCAATAAAGTACTCGCGGGCCGTGCTGTCGGAGTTGCCGTGGCGTCCTTTGTCGGCAATGAGCTCGCTAAACCTAGGTGAACGTGACGTAGCGTATAGGTCAGGGAATACATTCTTCAGCGCTTCACGATGCCATAGGTAGAAATAGTCTGCCAGATCGGCGTATCCGATAGCGTCGAAGTAGGGTGGATCGGTTGCAACGATGATTCGAGGTTTGGTGGCTGGAAGGCGGCTAGCGACGGTTTCGGCATCGCCGATATGCACTGTTCCAAGACCACCTTCCTTTGGGATCGAATCTACCGCCCTCAGAGCAGTAGCGCCTACTTGTACCCAGTCTCCGACAGACTTCCCAGATGGATTGGCCTCAGCGAAGTCCCAAACCATCGTCACGACTTGCTGGCTAAAGCCAGCCTCTACCTTAGACGGTCCCTTCCTGGTTCGCCATGTAGCCTGTTTGGACAGGAAGCGCGCCTGCCGTCCAACGCAGAGTCCAAGGAAAGCAAGAAGTGCTAGTCCGTATTCTTCGGGACATCCCCACGTCTGCATCTCTTCTTTTAGATTAGCGACAACCCTGGCGTATGTGGCCAAGGTCCATGCTTGCCGAGGGGTGTAGAGGTCGAGGTAATTTTTGAATCCGTAAGCTTGGACTCGAAATCCCAGAGCCTCATCCGGGAGGTCAATGCCATCCATGTCTGGATAGTTCCGAGGAACTCGATCAGTTTGGTCGAGAGAAGGCTCCTCAAACCATCGGAAACCGTCGTGGCGTGTCCAGGCTGTGGCCACCATCTGTTCGGAAAGCCCACTTTCGTTGCCGACCTTCTTTACATGCTCCTCATCGAACTCTTGGCCGCAGCGTGGACATTTGAACTCCGACTTGCGGCCGCTCATTTTCGTCGGCCTTGCCGCTGCAGTGACGTCGGATGTTACGCCGAAGCAGCACTTATCGTCGATTACTTCTAATGTTAGGTAAGATTCTTTCTTAGGCTGCGCTGAGAGAGTGGACGATGCAAAGAGCGGTACAGGCAAATTACAGGCCGGGTTCGGACAGCAAACGACGTGAGCCCAGAGCCACGCATATGGCCAATTGCTATCGTATCGTCCATATAACTTCTCAAGATCAGCTCGGGCTGATTCTTGCACCTTGATAATCAATGATTGTGCGTCTTCTTTAAAGCCAGAATATGGATCAGCGTGAAGCAGGGCGGAGGGCCCTACCGAAAGGAAGGGGCCTTGATTGCGGCATTTTGGTAGCAGCTCTGTGAGCTGTTTAGAAATTAGTGCTGGAACTGGGTTAAGATCGTTACCGGCGGTGAGTAATCCGAGGCGTTGAGCCTCGATGAGGGTGGAACCGGCGCCGCAAAATGGGTCAACCACCAGAAGCTCATCGACCGTAAAAGCTCGGGCCATCCTGGCTCTGATCCTGCGTAATGCGTCTTTGTCGGGTGTTCCTCCGTTTGAGGGTACAAGTGCCCTAATGTCCTCCAAGATATCCCGGCGCTCGTCATCGTCTTCTGGATCGTCAAGAACGATTGCCGGGATTAAAGCGCGCCATGCCGGAGCTGGCATAGGGGCGAACCACTTGTGGAGATTTCTGGCCGTGCCGGTTTTGATATTCTTTTCTGCGCGATTGGCGCGTGATATCTGTTCGATCGGGAGCGAAGTTTCGATAAGCTTCTTAGGCTTGCGTGCTTCAGCCATGACTTTTGGCTTCCTCTTATTCTCTGGTATTCCAAACACCTTTATTTTCAAAGCAGTCGATTGTAATTTCGGGCAGTCGAAGCGGGATTGAGATTTTGTCGGTTGCTGGCGTTGATCACAGTGGCGCTTCTCCCTCTTTCCACATGTCTCGCCAGTTGCCGCGAACGCCGTCGGCGATGAACGCTCCGAAATCGAACCCCTGGAAGGGGTTTAGGACGTAGCGGATCTCGTCATGTGCCGGTCCGTCTGGGTGCACGCTGACCAGTGCAAGCCGGTAGCGTTCGGCGTTCTTGGCGTAAAGGACCTCGTTGCGGGTCACGATGAAGTCCTCGGCGCCCAGGATTCGGCCCTTTACCTCTATAAAGACGAGATGGCCGTCCGGTGTAAGGGATCGGATGTCGTACCCCTTGTTGTTGTGAGGCATCTCGAAGGGATCGCGGCCGAGGCTCCGTTCGGCCGCCATGACCGCTGCGATGGCTCGCCTGTCGACCTCGGCGGTGTTCCGTGCGTAAGCCAGGGCCGGCTCGTCTCGTTTGCCGTAGAGCCGGTCCAGCAGTCCGGCAGGGATGACGAGCGCACCACCAGCTATGACCGGTGGCATGGGCCGCAGAGCCTCGTCTGCAGCCAGTTCGGCCAGTCGCTTCTCCAGCCGTCGTTCCAGATCACGGGCTCGCCGATCCGCCGTCTCTGGCTTGATCTTGAGAGCCTTGCCGGCGGCGGCTTGGTCGAGGAGGTCGGCGTGCCGGGCATCCCAGTAGTTGATTTCCTGGATGAGACGCTGCCTGACCTGCTGCCTGGTCCGTTGGACGGTGTGACGAACGCGGTCGCGCACCTCGACGAGGTGTTGGCTCATGCCGTGCTCGATGGCCCATGTCACCGCGACATCTTCGGCGCCGCTGGCCATCCAGGAATCCGTCATCAGAGTTTCGACGTGGGGGAGTTCCTCCGCGGTCGCCGGCCGGTAGTCCAAGTAGGGAGCTGGCCCGGCGGACTCGGCGTTTCCGTCGCGGCGGATCTCGACGAACTCGAAGCGTTTCGAGACAGTACGCGCTGGCTCGTGCCCGTCGGTGATCTGCTGCGTCAGGGCCACCAAGAGCCGAGGTTCCTCGCTGGGATCGTTGGCGTCGATCAGCACCGCACCCTGTTTGAGGAGGGTTCCGTAGCGTTCGATGACCAGGTCGACTACCGCGTCGAGCAGCGGGTGGCCGGGAGCGATCAGATCTGCCTTCGGCTTGCCGTCTGCTCTTACGAACGGCCGGTCGAAGCAGACACGTTCGTAGCGGCGGAGTACCGGAGCCCCGAGGCCGACCTGCCGATCTCTGTCCCGGATTACCCCCGGCACGTGGGTGATCTCGAACCGACCGGCCTCACGAGGGCTCATCATCCCGCCGAGAAGACGGAAAGCTTCAGCGAAGAAGGCCTGCACGTAGTGGGGTTGCAGTCGTCGAGCTTGCGCTTCCTCAAGTCGGAGTCGCAGGTCCTGGACGTCGGTGTCGGCCAGCGAGTCGTGGTGCAAGGCTCGTTCCGCCATCAGCTTGTCAAGCCCCGCGCTGACCTCAGCGTCGATGACCCGATTGAGGCGAGCCCGGACCTCCGGCTGGTCGCCGTACCGGATCGCCTCGACGAGCAACTCCCGGAGCGGTTTGCCTTCGAAAGCCTCCCCAAGTACGTCGAAGACCTTGCCCTTGTAGGCGCGGCGCTGCTCTTCAATCTTGTCCAGTAGACGAAGAAAGACAGCGCCCTCGCGGGTGTCGTCGGCGACCAGGTTCCACAGCCGGCACACTTCGGTCTGACCGATGCGATGGATACGGCCGAAGCGCTGTTCGAGGCGGTTCGGGTTCCACGGCAGGTCATAGTTGACCATCAGGTGGGCGCGTTGCAGATTGAGGCCCTCGCCAGCCGCATCGGTGGCGACCAGGACCACGGTGTCCTTGTCCTGGGTGAAGAGCTCCTGGACCGAACGCCGGATCTCGCGCCGCACACCGCCGTGGATGGCCACCACCGCATCGTTGCGTCCGAGGAGGGCGCGGCTCTGCTCGACCAGGTAGTTGAGCGTGTCTCGATGTTCGGTGAAGATGATGATCTTTCGTCGATTGCCGTCCGCCTCGTACATCGACGTGTCGTCGAGAAGAAGGCTGCGCAGCTCGGTCCACTTCTTGTCGGTGCCGGAGTGCCGAACCCTGCGGGCGAGCTGTTCCAGGTCGGCCAACACACCGATTTCCGTGTCCAGTTCGGCGATCGTCCGCGCAGCGGTGGCCGCGTCGACGACGCCGTCTTCGATCGCCTCGCGCTCTTCCTCGGTGAGTTCCTCGAAGCTGTCGTCCAGGGCTTCCGGGGTGCGACCCAGAAGCTCGTCCAGCCGACGCTGTAGACCTGTATCCCCGGTATTGCGAACCTCGAGCATTTCCTGCCGACGCTGCTCCAAGCGCCGACGGCGCCGCTCCAGCGAACGCAGAATCGCCTCCGGGCTAGAAGCGAGCCGCCGCTGCAGGACGGTGAGGGCGAACCCGACGGTGTTGCCGCGGCGGCCGTCGCCTTCCGCCTTGAGCTGTTCGGCCCGGTTCATCTCCTCTCGAACGTATTGAGTGACAGCTTCATAGAGAGCCCGTTCCTCGTCGGAGAGCTCGTAACGAAGGCTTTCGGCGACTCTTTCCGGGAAGAGAGGCTTACCGTCGAAGGTGAGAAGCTCCTCCTTGACCATCCGGCGCATGAGACCGCCGGTGTCGATCGAGTGCACGGCGTCACGGAAACGGCCTTCGAAGCGGTCGGCATCAAGCAGGGCCAAGAAGAGCTGGAAGTCTTCTTCCTTCCCGGCGTGCGGCGTGGCTGTCATCAATAGCAGGTGTCGGGCCACCCGGCCGAGCAGACGGCCCAGCTCGTACCGCTTGGTGGTTTTCAGCTCGGCGCCGAAGTAATGGGCGGACATTCGGTGGGCCTCGTCGACGACGACAAGGTCCCAATCTGAACGCTCGAGTTGCTCGCGGAGGTCCTCGGCGCGGGAGAGCTGGTCCATTCGGGCGATCAGCAAGGGCGTGTGCTCGAAAACCGACTCGTCTAGAGCCGTGTCGATGAGAGTGCGGGTGAGTAGCTCGAACCGCAGACCGAACTTGTCGAGCAGTTCCTCCTGCCACTGCTCGACCAGGCTGCCCGGCGCGACGATCAGACATCGTGCCAGGTCCCCACGCAGCATCAGTTCCTTGATGTAGAGGCCTGCCATGATCGTCTTGCCAGCACCGGGATCGTCGGCCAGCAGGAAGCGCAACGGGGTTCGTGGCAGTAGCTCCCCGTAGACCGCTTTGATCTGGTGTGGAAGTGGATCGAGGTCGCTGGTCGTCACCGCCAGCATCGGGTCGAAACGCGCAGCCATGCGGAGGCGCAGGCCCTCCGCGGCGAGCCGGAACAGGGCAGGTTCACCGTCGAAGGAGAAGGCCCGCGACGATTCCGCCATTGACAGCGCAGCTTCGTGATCGCGGTAGAGCAGCCGCTCACTGGTCCGGCCGGCGTCGTCGCGGTAGGTCAACGTGATCGCCATGGAGCCATGCCACTTGACGTTCACCACGGTGACCACACCAGCCGCGATTCCACCCAGGCGAGTGCCCGGAGTGAGCTCCTCCAGCTTGACGCCGAGCTGATGGACACCCGGGGCCACCGGCCGCCATTGTCCGCTGCTCATACGGATTCCTCTCGTGCGCTCCGCGCCGCAATGTCGGAGCCTAGGTTATGTCTCTGTCAGAAACCGATCGGCCTCAAGTAGTGATCCGGTGTGTCTCCAAATGAGTCATAACGGTCTGGTTGGCGGCCCAGCCGTCGGGGAACTTGACTGGCTCGTGGACGTGGACGGGCTCTGTTGAGGGGTGGGCGTCGAGCAGTTCGTGGATGCCTGCCCGGCCGATGATGACGCAGGCCTGGCGGTGGCGGGACGTCAGCACACACAATCGGCCGGCTTCGAGGTGGAAGGCGGTTGCGTCGCGGCGGCCGGAGAGCGGATGCAGCACCACCGTTACGTCGTACTCCCGGCCCTGCAAGCGGTTCGCGGTGTCCACCGTGATGTCAGGTTGATCGGCCAAAGCGGCTCGCAACGCGGCGACCTGGTCTCGGTGGGCGGCACCGACGGCGATGCGCGACGCCGTCACCGGGCCTGACGTCGATCCGGACCGGGCGACGGGACCTCGCTCCACGAAACGCCGGGCCACGGCGGCCACGGCGTCGACAGCCTCGGCGTCGGTGCGCATGGTGTGCCGGGCGGGCAGCTCGAGATAGCCCCAGCCGAAGGCGGCAGCCTCCTCGAGCACGGCGTCCACGGGCGTCCGGCCGAGGGCCCGCGTCGTGAACGTCAGCTCTCGCTCACCCGGGCCGGTCCCGGTGCGGAAGCCGGTGAACGGGTAGAACGCCGAGGCGATCACCTCCTGCGCGGTGTGGGGCAGGCGCCACGAGACCGGTAGCTGGTACTCGGGTACGCCGTCGTTGTTGCGGAGCAGGCCGGCCACCGCCGACTGCATCGGGTCCCAGGTGAGTCCCCGCCAGCGATCGTTCTCCACGACCGAGAACGGGTCGAGCTGCCCGGGGTCGCCGACGAACAGGGCTCGCTCGAACAGGCGGGCGATGGCAAGCAGGGCGTCGGAACGCATCTGGTAGGCCTCGTCGACGATGGCCCATTCCCAGGAGCGATCTTTGACGTATGCCCACTTCGCCGCGGTGGCGATCGTGACCGGGCAGCCGGCGAGGTTGGCGGCGTCCTTGTCGCAGGTGACGTTGGGCAGGCCGGCGACGCGTGCTGACGGCACGTACTCGGCGCTGCTCAGGCGCCCGATCAGGGTGGAGGGGAGCCGGTCGGCGAGCGCGGCGGTCAGGTCGTCGACCTGCTCGTTTGTCTGGGCAACGATCATCAGGCGTCCGCCGTCCTCGACCAGCTCGGCCGCGGCGCGAACCACTAGGGTGGATTTACCGGCGCCGGGCGGCGAGTTGACCACCACGCCGCGGTGCTTGCCGGAGCGGAAGTCTTCCAGGATGGCCAGCGTCGCCTGCGACGCCTCGACGGCCGGGTCGAAGCTCATTCCCACACCTCGCGGGCGTCGTCGTCTGTCGGCGTGTACGGCTTCGGCGGCCCGCCGTGGGTCCACGGGGTGTCCTCGGGCGCCGGCAGTTCCGGTGAGCGCATGCTCTCCGGGAACACGCTGGTGTAAGTGAGCTCCTCGCCGAGCGTCGGGACGGTGCCCGGTGCGGCGGTTCCGGCGCGGCCCATGCCGTTTTCGATCTGCAGCCCTACCCGGTCGCCGTTGATGCTCAGAATGGTGACGTCCTGCTTCGGGCGGCTGGGGGAGCGTAACTTGGTCGCGGCGAGGAGCTGGACCGGGTCGCCAGTGCGGACGACGACGCGCGGGCGCAGGACGCGGCGCCCCTTATCCGACAGGATCTTGCGGTCGGCCTCGACCTCGACGACCGTGCCGGCGAAAGCCTCGCCGGTCACCCGGAAGCTCGCCATCACCAGCGGGTCGTCGAGGGCGCACGTGGCGTCGTACTCGTTCTGTTCGCGCTCCAAGCGTTGCAGCCGGCGCGCCGCGGCCACCGCCCCGTCGCGGCGGGCCTGCGGGAAGCCGCCGCCGCTGACGTAGGTGTGGTAGCCGGTGAAGTCGGTGCGGTCGTTGGTCCAGCGGACGGGCACCGTGTCGCCCGGCGGCAGCGTGCGCAGCAGGTCGATCGCCTGCCACATGAGCCGCCAGGTCGGCTCGAGCTGCGAGCGCAGGTCGCGTTCGAGCACGGCCAGGGCACGCTCGTGTTTGCCCTCGTCGTACAAGCGGATCGCCGGCGCCAGGATCTCGTTGTCGAAGGTGGGGTCGGTGCTGGGGCCGGCCGGCGGCCAGATCGTCGGATCCTCGGCTTCGCGCGCGGCGTCAGTCGCGGCCACACCGGCGGGCGGGTCGATCCAGGCCAGCAGGGCGGCGAGGTTGGCGTCCTCCATCGCGCTCTGCCCAGTCGCCCAGTGCCGCCCGAGAGCGGACGTCATGGCGACCAGGGCCGACGAGCCGGGGTGCTCCGACCGCTCACCGAACCAGGTCAGCCAGCGTCCCAGCAGCGGCACCTGCGGCGACACGGCGTACTCGCCGGTCGTGCGCCGGAAGCGCGTCGACCGGCCGAAGAGGCGCACGAAGGCGGCGCCAGCCGGGTTCGGGACCAGCATCTGCGGCGCGTCCAGGTAGCGGACCTTGCCTTCCTTGCCGTACGTCTCGACGCCCTGGCGGGGGCAATCCTCGATGTACTTGAGGACGATTGTGGCGAGCTGGTCGGCGAAGGCGAACCGCAGGGTGCGGTTGCGCGGCTGCGGCACGAACAGCATCGTCGGGTTGTCCCGGTCGGTGCCGATCATCGCCGCGAGCGGGGCGTTGGCCTCGCCGGCCATGGTGAGCGGCACGAAGGCCAGGGGGTGGTCGCTGAGGTGCAGATGGCGGCGGGTGGCGATGGGGTACGCCCGTCCGCCGTCGACCGCGAGCGCCCGGGCGTATGACGAGATCGCGCTCATGCCGCCACCGACCCATAGATCTGCGCCGTGATGCGCAGCATCGCGGCGGCCTCTTCCTCTTCGACGGAGGCGACGGCCTTGCCCTGGGCCAGGTCGAGCGCCCGCGTGACGTACTCGACTCCGCCGAGCTCCTCGCGGACCGTCGTGCCCAATGCCGAGGTGCAACCAGCGGCCTCGTGACGGCAGAAATACGCCATCTCACAGCTGTTCAGGCAGGACGGCGCGTACCGCGCCTCCATGATGGACAGGGCGGACACCAACTCGTCGGGAGTGTGGGTGGCGAGGTCGAGGCTGAGCCCGTTCGGCAGCTGCTCGACCAGGTTGTCGATGCGCGCCAGGCGGGTGAGCTGGTGGTCGAGAGTGATCAGCTGCTTGCGGACGTCGATCTTCACCGCGGTGGGCTGGTTGGAGAAGTCCTTCGGGCAGACCAGCACAACGTCGTGGGAGACCTTGTCGTCGCCGAGCAGGCGGCGCAGCGCGAGCACGTAGACGGCCGACTGCCGTGCGGCCGCGGCGACCTTCGACCCGCCCGCCTGGTCGTCGATGATGGCGAAAGACTTGATCTCGACGACGTGCAGGACGCCGTCGTGGTGGAAGGCGACCAGGTCGGGCTCGAGGTAGACGATGTTGCCGCCGACGTCGAGGCTCAGCAGCGGGTGGTCGAGGAACGTGAGCGGCTCGCGGCCCTCGACGGCGGCCTTGAGGGCCTGGCGGGCGCGGGTGTGCCGCACCTCCTGGCTCGCGTTGCCGCCGACGTCGTTGAGGTCGGTGCTGCCCACCTCTTCGATCTCCAGGCCGAGCACCTCGCGCAGCAGACGCAGAAGCTCGGCGTACCCGTTGGCCTTGACCTGGGCCTCAAACGAGTTACCCCGGGTGATGGCGAACTGGGACTGACCGAATTTTGCCGGGAACCCGATCTGTTTGGCCAGCGCGTCCTTGTCAACGCCGGCTGCGTCGAGCACGGCACGTCGCGCGCAGCCCGGGTTTCCGGTCAGAGCGGCCACCGTGCGGGCGTTGTGTCGCTTCGCGGGGGCGGAGCCGCGCAGCTGGTGGAGTCGGTGGGGGGTGTCGTCGGGCATCTTCGTTCCTTCGCGGAAGAACGGGAGAACGGGGTCAGGAGCCAGTGGCCGCGGCGCGGCCCAGCCGGGCGCCGAAGAGTTGTTGTGCCGGTGTGAGCTGGTCGAGGGCCCGTTTCGCGGCCGCTTCGCGGTGCGACCGGTCGGCGTCGAGGTGGATGGCCAGTTCGGCCTGGGCGGCCTCGGCGACGGCGGCCGGGGTCATGGCGTTGGCGCTGGTGGCGGCTCCCGGGATCGTGGCGGCGAAGCGCCACAGCAGCCGCCGGGCGTTCGGGCCCGTCTCGCCGAGCCTTTCCAGCTGTTCGGCGAGTCGGGTGGCGGCGGTGAGGAAATCGACGCGCAGGCTGAGCGGGCCGATGATCCGCGTGGCCATGGGCCACGACGAGACGGCGATCAGCCCGCGCGCCGGGGCGAGGTGGTCGGCCGTCAGAGCGGCGCAGAGATAGTACGGGCGGGAGTATGGCGCGGACTGGAACGAACGCTCCTCGTCACGCCGCAGACTCGTGAGCTTCGTCGGTGTGAGTTCACCGGTAGCGAACGCTTCGTGTACGGCGACGACGAGTTTGGGAGCAGCCGGAGCTCCGAGCAAGGTCAGCGCCTGGTGCACCTGTTCCCGTACCGGAAGAAGTGGCCCGGAAGCAAGCCGCGGAGCCGGAACCAACGGCGTCTCGTCCGCCAGTTCCTCATCGAGGAGCGCTTCCCACTCGCGCTGTGCCTGACGCAACTGCTTACGCAGGCTGGTAACGCGCTCGCGGTCGCCGGCGGTCAGCGCTCGCCGCACCTCGGTACGCAGATCTTCGATCCGCCGATCGAGGGCCTCGACTTGTTCCATACCAGTACCGTACAGTCTTCCAGCAGGTTCCAGCAATCCCCAGTAACTGCCCAACGCTGTCCTTCCCCGGGCGGCCCACCGTAACGTCGGCATGGGAGCAGACGGTGAGCATGACTCACGCACTTCTGGAGCATCTTTTCGACCGTTTGACCGAGCAGCGCACCCCCGATCAGATCGCCGAGGTGGTTCTCGGTGCCTTCGCCGGGGAGCGGCAGCTCCGCGCCGTGCTCGATGGCGCCCCCGCTGACCTGCCCGCCCGCGAGACTGAGGCGGCCGAGCACAGGCACGTCTTCCTCGAGCGCATCACGGTGACCGGCTTTCGCGGCATCGGCGCCAAGGCGGCGCTTCATCTGCAGCCGCAACCGGGCCTCACGCTCGTCATCGGGCGCAATGGTTCGGGCAAGTCCAGCTTCGCCGAAGCCGTCGAGCTCTCTCTCACTGGCGACAGCAAGCGCTGGGCCGAGAACAATCGGATCTTTCGCGAGGGCTGGCGCAACCTGCACCACCCAGACCAGGCGGCCATCGAAGCTACAGCTCGCCTCGACGGGTCTGCCGCACCCGTGCGCCTGCGCCGTCGCTGGCGTGACGACGCGACCGAACCCGGCGATGCGGCGGTCGACGTCCGCCATGGCGATCAGACGTACGCCGACGTCGACGCTCTCGGCTGGCGTCAGCCCTTGGAGGCGTACCGCCCGCTGCTGACAGCCAACGATCTGGGCCGGCTCATCTCGTCGCGGCCCAGCGACCTGTTCGACGCGCTCGCGCCGCTGCTGGCCATCGAGCCGATCACCAACGCCGAGAGCCTGCTGAAGCGGATCAGACGCGAACTGGACACCCAGCTCAAGGCGGTGTCCGACCGGCGAAAGTCCCTCCGGCAGGCGCTCGGCGGGGTCGACGACGAGCGTGCCCGCGCGGCGGCCAAGTTGCTCGCGTCCACTCGGCCCGACCTTGACTCCGTGGACCGGCTGCTGGGCAACACGGACGACGTCGACCCTCAGGTAACGGCGTACCGGAGGCTGGTCAGCCTGCCGCCGTTGCCGACGGCCGAGGAGGTCACCGCGGTGGCGGACACGCTGACGGCGGCTGCGGTCCGCGTCCGGGAGGCACCCAACAGCAGCGTCACCGAGGGCATGGCCCGGCTGCTTGAAGCTGCCACCGAACACTACGACGCGCACGGTGGCGGCCCATGCCCGTTGTGCCATGCCGGCGTGCTCGACCAGCATTGGCGTACGGAAGCTCAAGCGGAACTGGATCGCATGCGCGACGATGCAGCCGCCCACCGCTCGGTGCTGGAGGGTCTGGCCATCGCACGCCGGAACGTCCAGGCTCTTCCGGTCGGCCCGGGAGTGCCCACGACGCTGCCGGAGGACTTCCCAGCCGAACTTCGCGAGCGGCTCAGGACGGCATGGGCCGTCTGGTCGGGTCTCAGCGCCGATGCCGACCCAGAAGCGGTGGCCGCGCATCTCACCAGCACGTATCCAGCGTTGCTGCAGACGGTCTCGACGGTACGCGAAACGGCCATCCTCTGGTTGCAGGCGCGTCACGACCAGTGGCGTGACCTCGCTGCCCAGCTGCAGCAGTGGCATGCCGGCGCCGTCGCCGCCCGTGTTCATGAAGCTCCACTGGCACGCGTCAAGGAGGCCCTCGATTGGTACAAGCCACTGATCGAGAACCTTCGCGCGGAGCAGCTGGCGCCGTTCGCCGCCCGGTCGCAGCAGATCTGGGAGGAGCTGCGCCAGGAGAGCAACGTCGAGCTGGCGGGGATGAAACTCGACGGGTCGAGCACCCGGCGGAAGGTCGCGTTCCCGGCCACCGTGGACGGCACGGCGACCAGCGCGATGTCGGTGATGAGCCAGGGAGAGATGCAGGCTCTCGGTCTGGCCGTGTTCCTGCCGCGCGCCAGCGCGGACGCCAGCCCCTTCAGGTTCCTTATCATCGACGACCCGGTGCAGAGCATGGACCCCGCCAAGGTGGACGGGCTCGCCCGGGTCTTCGCCGACCTCGCGCAGACCCGTCAGATCATCGTCTTCACCCACGACGATCGGCTCCCGGAGGCCGTCCGTCGCCTCGAGATCGACGCGACCATCTGGGAGGTCGTCCGCCGGGAGAACTCGACCGTGGAGATCCGCAAGAATATCGACCCGGTGAAGCGCTATCTCGACGACGCTGCTGCCCTGGCCAAAACACGCGACATGCCGGTCGAGGTCCGCACGCCGGTCGTCGTGACCTACTGCCGGTCGGCCCTCGAAGCTCGTTTCCACCAGATCATCCGTGCCCGTCGCATCGGGCGCGGCGAACCTCATCGCGATGTCGATGCCCTGATCGGCCGCGCCCGCACCACCATGCAGGTGGCCGCGCTCGCTCTCTTTGACGACATGGATGCCGGCGGCCAGGTTTTCGGCAAGCTCAACACCGCGCACGGCGGGTGGGCGGCAACCGCCCTGCGCACCTGCAAGGAAGGCGCCCACGGCGCCGCCGTCAACGACCCCGAACAGCTTGTGGCCGATGTGGCTCGTCTCATTGCGAGGCTGAAATGATCACTGCCGAGAACTACTTGACCAGCGCCGCCGACCTGATGACGAAGCCGGCCACTGGCACTCGCGGACTCTGGCCGCGGGCGAGTGCGTGGCTCCTTCGTCTCGCCTTAGAGGCGGCACTGGACCGCTACTGGCAGGCGATGGCCCCCAGCGTGGCGGAATGTCGTAATCGGCGGGCGCAGCTGATGATGCTGCGGGAGTACGCCGGTGCCGAGACCGCGCAGCGGGCGGCTTATCTGTGGTGGGCGTTGTCGCGCGCCGGACATCATCACGGATACGAACTGGCTCTCACTGTCGGAGAGCTCCGGCACCTACACCGTGAGGTGATGGCCGTCGTCGCCGTGCTGCGGCAGCGTTCGCAATGATGACCTTCGTTCCCCAGTCGGATGCGCGACTCTCTGTGGCTCGGGTTCGGCTAGCGTCAAATACGGTGAGCCGTCGCAGGGAGGGTGATGAGCGATCAGGATGACCTCACCGAGGTCGTGCGTGACACGTCGTCCCACCGCAAACTCTTCAGCTACCTGACCGCCGACGCCGCCGACGACTACATCGCGATCATGCGGCTGTTCACCGGCACCCTTCTGACCGATCTTTCCGCTTCCGAGGTTGCCGCTCAACTGCGGGATCGCGGCCTTGATATCGATGCCGATCTGGCCGAGGACCGCTGCAAGCAG
This sequence comes from Paractinoplanes polyasparticus, assembly GCF_019710575.1. Taxonomy (GTDB): domain Bacteria; phylum Actinomycetota; class Actinomycetes; order Mycobacteriales; family Micromonosporaceae; genus Actinoplanes; species Actinoplanes polyasparticus. The sequence continues at coordinate 54,310 of NZ_JAHWFK010000040.1, forward strand.
CTGGTGCTCTGGGGCAACCTGGTGCGGTCGGTGCGCGAGACCCGGGTGCCGACCGTCGCCGCGTACCACCGGTCACGTTCTCGGTTCCAGGTGTCCAAGCTGGGCGGTCGGCTGCACCGGGAGGCCGAGGAGATCCTGAGCGCGGTCGACGGCGTGCAGGAAGTGGCCCGCGAACTGCTGGCTCGCATCGCTGACAGCCTCGGCCAGATTCTCCAGCTCGTGGCCGACACCCGTCGAGACGTCGATGCCGAAGCCTTGGCCGGTGCCGTCACCAGCGTCTTCACCGATCATCGAGTCTTCACCGAATCGGTCACCGACTTCTACGCCTACCTTTCGGGGGTGCTCACTCGATACGACCTGGCGAGTGAGGAGTACGCCCAGTTCAAGGACCTCCTGCTTGACTACGTCGACCTCATCGGGGCCGATGTCAACCGCAACGCACCGGAGATCCGGCGGCGCCTGCTGCTCCTGCTCGAGCTGCTCGAACCGGTCTTGGCGAACCTGCCGGCCGCACCGGTTCTGGAGAACGATCTGGTGGCGGTGGAGCGACTTCCGGGCCGCACCCGAAAGGAGTGGGAGCAGCTCGCGGTCTGGTACGGCGCCGGGGACGTGCCGTCCGGGCCGGACCAGTTGCGCGCGGCTGCTCGCCAGGCGCTTGGCCAGCTCATCATCAACGCGCGGAGGATCCTGACGGCATCGGGCACGGGGCTGTCTCGGCGGGCCGATCTGCTCAAGCTGGCCTCCTGGTTTTATGGTGCCGACAGCGACACCGCGCATCGGCTCTACGATGCGGCGTTCGGCAGCTATCCCGCGCGGCATCTGTTGATCGGTCCGGAGGAGGCCGATCCGGCAGCGGGTCCGGGAACGTCGTGGTGGGACGGCTCACCGGTCGACGTCCCGGTCTCACTGCGTGAGCGCGGTGACCGTACTCCTCGGGGTCGTAACTCCCGGGTGCCGGATCCCGGCGCCGACGCCGCGCAGTTGCTGGAACGGGCGCGCCGCCGTAACGAAGCCCGCCGGGCTGCTGCCGCCGAGCTTGCCGCGGCCGGCCGTCTGCATCGGGTCCGGTTGAGCCGGGCTGCCCGGGAACTGCTGCTGGACAAGTTGTCTCCGCTGATCGCCACGGTCTCGCTCGCCAACACCGTTGCCGAGGACCGAGACCACGACCTGGACCTTCTTCTGCGGGCCTCCCGGGCGAAAGGGGACACCACCGTCATCGTCGGCGACGACGGCACCGTTACCGTCCACGACGTCGTCCTGAGCGCCCATGCGTTGCAGGCCGCCGATCGAGGACGGTTCGAGATGCGGCCCACCGCATGACCTCACCTGGCACCGGCACGGCGTCGCAAGCGTCGCGCGAACGCCGGGAGGCGGCCCGAGCGCTGCTCATGCATCCGATTCTCACCAAGGACCAGGCCGACGAGCTTGCGCTGGTACGTCTGCACGCCGCGGCTCTGCGCTCGATGTTCAAGTCGATGCTCGATTACCACCTCGTCGTCGAGCCGACTTTCGCGCGGCTGGTCAAGGGACCGGTGAGCAGTGATGGCCCGGCTCGGCCCGCGCGCCGGCCGGACGGCCAGGCCTTCACCCCGATGACCTACACGCTTCTCAGCCTGCTGTGCGCGGCCCTGCTCGTACCCGGCACCGGGGATCAGATCTTGATCTCGGCACTGATCGAGCAGGTCCGCTCGGACGCGGCCTCGATTGGGGTACGGATCGGCGACACCCTACCGGAGCGACGGGCCTTGGTGACCGCGGTCGGACAGCTGGTCGCCTGGGGCGTGCTCAAGGAGACGGACGGCACCGCCACCGGGTGGGGCGAACGCAGGGACGAAGCGTTGCTCACCATCCACCGGCCCGCCCTGCCGCATCTGCTCGCTCAGCCGCTGGCCGGGATCGGCCACGCCGACGAGTTGCTGCTGAGCGACTTGCGGCTTCAGGATCAGCCTCGCCGGTCGCTGCGACGCCAACTCGTCGAGAATCCCCTGGTACGTCGCGATGAGCTGACTGACGCTGAGCGGGACGTCCTGTCGCGTGAACGCAGCGAGCTGACCAGGGTGCTCGCGGAGAACTTCGGTCTCGCGCTTGAGGTGCGGGCCGAAGGAGCTCTCGCGTACGATCCGGCCGGCGACCTCAGCGACATCGGATTTCCGGGCAACGGCCGGATCAAGCAAGCGGCCCTCCTGTTGGTCGGGGAGCTCATCGAGCGAAGTGTCACGGCAGCCAACGGAAGCCTGGTCACCGACTGGGACGAGGTCGACGCCGTCCTGGCCGATCTGGCCATCAGACATGCCCGGGCCTGGGGCGAGGCACTCGCCGACGACATCGGTGGTCTCCGCGAAGATGTCGCCCTCCTGCTGTGTGAAACCGGCCTGGCCCGTACGACCGCAACCGGCTTGCTCCTGCACCCTGCCGCCGCCCGCTACCGGCCGCAGCCGCGCACCGCACCGCCGACCCGCGCGGCTCGGCGGCTCACCGGCCAGCTCGAACTGGAGATCCCGTGACCGATCTGTTCGACCAGACACCCTTGCGGCAGAACCCGCATCGATGGCGTCTGTCCCGGGCGGGCTTCGTCAACGTATGGCACTACTACGAAAACACCTTCGACATCTCCGGCGGCCGGCTGATCCTGCGCGGCACCAACGGGTCGGGCAAGTCCCGGGCCCTGGAGATGCTGTTGCCGTTTCTGCTCGACGCGGACCGGCGCAATATGGGCACCGGTTCATCGGTCCGAATGGAGGACCTGATGAGCGCCGGCGCCGGCGACCAGGGCAACCGCCTCGGATACATGTGGCTGGAGTTGTGCCGGGAGCCGGATCCCGAGCTTGACGACGATTCGGTGACTCGCTACCTGACCCTAGGCGCGCTGGTCCGATTCGCGATCAGCACCAAGGAGGCGAAAGTCTGGTACTTCACCACCCCGTTGCGCGTCGGGGAGCAGCTGCCACTGCTCGGAGCCGACCGTCAGCCACTGTCGCGACGTGACCTCGCCGAGCTCATCACCGAGGAACGCATCACCGACGTGGCCGAGAGCCACCGCGAACGGGTGCGGAGCGAGGTCTTCGGTCTCACCGGCCAGTTGGGTAAGGAACGCTTCGAGGGCTTGACCAAACTGCTGCACACCCTGCGTTCGCCGGATGTCGGCAACCGCATCGAGGAGGGCAAGCTGCCAGGCATCCTCGCCGACGCGCTTCCGCCGCTCTCCGAGGAGGCGCTGACCGACGCGGGTCAGCAGCTCGACGGCCTCACCAGCACCCGGGAGGACCAGTTGAGGCTGGAAGCCGCCCGCGATTACGTACGAAGCTTCCTCGACACCTACCGCAAGTACGTCACCGGCGTGCTCGCCACGGCGCTCGACAACTTGCGGGCCCAGGCCGGCACGGCGATGAAGGCCGCCGCGAACGCCGCCGACCTCGCAACCGCGGCTGAGCGGAAAGAGGGGCAGCTGGCGTCGATGCGGAGCGAGATCGAGATGCTCGGCACGCAAGAAGAGACCCTGGGCGTACGGCTGGAAGGCTTGCGGGACTCCGACGCCTACCGCAGCGGTGAAGAGTTGCGCCAGCTCACCGCGGTGGTCGAGGCACGAGCGGGAGAGGCGGACGGCGCTCTGCGGGCGGCCGCTGACCTACGGCGTACGGAGGAGGAAAAGGTTTCCGACGCGAATCTGCAGGCGGGTGATGTGGAGGAAGCTGTTGCCGTGTTGTCGGTGGTTCTCGGTCAAATTCGCGAACGACTTGCCGAGGCTGGGCTCACCGACCCGGAACTTCTCGTCGACATTCGCGCTGAACGCCGCGCGGGCATCGGTCTGGCCCGTGTGGTCCGGACCGCGCGCGCCGGAGAGCCGGAAGTGCTGACCCAGCCGGCGCCGGAGGTCGTTGCGGTGGTTCCCGTAGACCTGAGCGACGTCACGGACGCGGTGGAGCGCGCCGATCGCGCGGCACACACCCGGGCAGTCCAGGCGGAGAACCGCGCCGCCGACGCCCGCGAGCTGACGCAGGCACGCCGAAGGGTCGACAAAGCAGCCGACGATGCGGCGGGTGCGGAACAACGGGCCGACGAGGCTGCGGAAGCAAGCCAGAAGGCTGTCGACAGGTGCGAAGACATGGCCCTGGCCCTCGTCGACCGCTGGCGTGCCTGGATCCTCGATCCGGCCACGACCGATTTGTTGGGCACGGTCGACTGGCCGGCTCACCCCATCCTTGGCGTCTTGCTCGCCGACCGGATGGCGCTGAGCGACGACCCCATCGAGATCGACCTGCGCGAGCTGGATCGAGCTGCGGAGGACGCCATCTCGGCGTCCACAGCGGCCATCGTGACGGAGTTGAGCCGGCTCGACGCCGAGGACGCGGGCGCCCGCCCGCTGATTGCCGCACTCGAATCGGAGCGAACCGAACTGCGATCTGCCCGGGACCCTGAGCCGGTACAACCGGCGTGGGTGACCGCGTCAGCCGGTGTGCCGCTGTGGCAGTGCGTGGACTTCGTCGCGACGGTCGAGTCCGCAGAGCGCGCCGGCATCGAAGCCGCGCTCCTCGCCTCGGGCCTGCTCACGGCGACTATCGACGACGCGGGCCGGCTCCTCGCGGAGACCGGGCAGCTCATCCTGACGCCGCGCGACCGGGACGTGCGAGTCCCGCTGACCACCGTCCTCACCGTCGACCCGGCCAGTCCACTACCGGCCGGCACCGTGGCCACCATCGTGAGCCGGATCAGTTTCGGCGACACCGACGCCCCCACCTGGATCGATGCCGACGGCCGTTGGGGCAACGGTGCGCTGCGCGGACGGCACGAGGTCGCGGTTGCCCAGTACATCGGAGCGGCGGCACGAGCAGCCGCCCGGGCCGCCCGTCTGGTCGCCATCGAAGCCGAACTCGTGGATCTGGCCCAAGAAGCTGCCGCAAGACAGCAGGTACGGGACGAGCTGGAGTCACGCAGGGTCCAGATCCGTCTCCGGGGCCGGGCAGCGCCCTCGTCGATCGAGCTGGCCCAGGCGCGGTCGGTCGCCGCTGAGAAGCTGCGCGAGGAGGGCAGGCTGAGGTCCGAAGCAAGGCGGCTGCGCAACGATGCGGACGACCTCGCCCGCGCGTGGGCGGTACGCGAGCGTGACCACCGCGTGGCCTGTAGCGACTTCGGTCTCCCCGCGGATGAGGAATCGCTGCGAGCGGTGCTCACGGTCACCCAGAACGCCGTACGCCTATGCGGCGAAGCGAGGGAGAAAGCCGGCGGCCTGGCCAGGTTGCTCGCCCGCCACGTCCAGGCTGTCGGCCGGATTCCGGAGGTGGCCCGGCGCAGGGCGGCGTCAGAGGACGCTGCCGCCGAGGCCTGTCAGCTTTGGCAGAACACCTTGACCAGGCTCAAAACCCTCCGAGACTCCGTCGGTACGGCCGCCGCCGAAGTGCATCGCCAAGTCGCCGACACCGAGGCCCAGCTGACCAAGATCTCCGCCAGGCTTCGGGCCGGCCGGAAGCAGGCGGAGGATCTGAGCTACGAAGCGGGCACGGCACGATCGGAGGCCAGAGAGGCCGAGAAGAACGCGGTGGCCTCCCGCGGCGGACTGGCCGATCGAGTCGCCGCGGTCCGGATCCAGTTCGGCCAGCCCGGAGTCGTCGCAACAGCGTTCGCCGCCGCGCCCGAAGAGGTGCTGGACGACCCCGCACCACCGTCGGTCGAGGCGCAGGCCGGCCGCTTGCTTGCAGCCCTACGCCGTGGGCGCACGGACGAGAACGCGCTCTTGCGGGCACAGCAGATCTTCGAACGGGAGATCTCCGGCAGCTATGACGTGTCGGCGACCGTCGCCGCCGGCATCAAGCTGTTCGAACTGGTAGATGCGGAAGGACGCCGGCCGCTGGCTCAGGCTGCGATCGAGATCGACCGCCAGTGCGAGCTGGGCCGCGCCGCTCTCACCGAACGTGAGCACGACGTGTTCCAGCGGTTCGTCCTCGGCGAGGTCGGCGAAGAACTCCGGCGGCGACTCAGCCAGGCTGACAATCTGATCAAGGCGATGAACGGCAGCCTCCGATCCATCAAGACCAGCCACGGCATCGGCGTACGGCTGAGCTGGAAGCTCGCCGAGCAGACCGGGGCCGGCATTGCCCGGATCAGGGCGCTGGTCGGCACAGCAGCGGCCGTCCGCGACGCGGCGCAGGACAATGAGCTGACGGATCTGCTGACCGCCAGAGTCGCGGCCGAGGCAAGCAAGGAGCCGAGCGCCGGGTACGCGGTCCACCTACGAACCGGGCTGGACTACCGCAGCTGGCATAGCGTCGAGGTGATCATCACAGGCCCGGAGCCGGGCCGGGAACGCCGAATCAGTCGGCGCGCCAAGCTGTCGCAGGGCGAGACCCGCTTCGTCTCCTACGTGACCCTCTTCGCCGCCGTGGACGCCTATCTGACGGGCCTGGAGAGCACGGGTACGGCGCTGCGCCTCATTCTGCTCGACGACGCGTTCGCCAAGGTCGACGACCAGACCGTGGCCGAACTTCTCGGACTTCTCGTACGCCTCGACGTCGACTTCGCCATGACCGGCCATGCCCTGTGGGGTTGCGTGCCCCAGGTGCCAACCCTGGACATCTACGAGATCTGCCGAGAGGAAGGAACGCCTGCGGCTACGGCGCATGTGCATTGGGACGGACGCACCCGACACTTCCTGCGCGCCGCATGACCGACGTCAACGGCTCGCTACCGCCGGCCTTGCAGGCCTATCTTTCGGTCCCGAGTCTCGCGTCGGTCTGGTCCGCCGCCCGGACTCGGCTCGAGCGCAACGGCCTTCAGCCGACCGGCACGATCACCGTTGACCTCGACCAGTCCGCCGCCGAGCACCTGTCCGGCCTCGTGGGCGCAACGATCGCCCCGGGAGCCGGGCGGCGAATCAGCCTGGCCGTCCTCGACACGGCACTGCGCGGTTCCAGCGGAGGCCGCAGCCTCGTCTCGGTTCTCGAAATCTTGGACGGGCGCGCAATAGTGAACCGGCGTGCTACCCGGGAGCAAAATCAAGCGGACTGGTCCAACGTCTGGCAACGGCTGGACTCCGCGCTGCACGATGCCGGTCTGGCCGGAGCACCGTGGGTTCCCGGGTGGGTCGCCTCCCTGAAGCGCGGCGGCATTCTTACCCGCGCCGGCTCCATTGCCGCCGGGAAAGCACTGAACAATGCCGTCGCCGGCCTCGCCCTCCTGCTTGAACCGGCAAACGGCCGAGGGATCGCTGAGTACGGGCAATCCTGGGAACTTGGCGCCTTGGCGAGCCGTGTCACCGGGACCGCGCACGGCTTCGACGAGACGACCCTCGCCTCGTCGGTGCTTCTTCGAGCCGCAGCGCATGCCCTTGAACGGCCGATCCCGGAATCCGCCAACGACCGGCGAGACCTGTGGGCGGCGCTGGGTGTCGCCACCGACACGCTCTCCGGAACCGTGCTTGTCTGGCAGGTGCGCCCGCCAGGATCCGATGGGTGGTCGTCGATGATGCGTGACCGCTCCGATCTTGGCGTGGTCACGCATCTAACCCTTCACGAACTCGGCGTGGCGGGCTCCGTCCCATGGCTCCTGCCGGGTGAGGTTGTGTCGGTGTGCGAGAACCCGCAGGTGATGCAGGCAGCGGTGCGAGCAGCAACGACAACGCCGCTCCTCTGTCTCTCCGGCAATCCGGCGAGCGTCGGCACGCGGTTGTTGGCTCGCTTGATCGAGTCGGGGAATCCCGTCCGCTACCACGGTGACTTCGACTGGCCCGGCATGTCGATCGCAGGGCGTGTCATGAAACAGGGTGCCGCTGCCTGGCGGATGTCCGCCGAGGACTACACCACAGCTGTTGCCGCGCTCGACGCTGATCACGCCATCGCGCTGACAGGCCGGGCCGTGCCGACACCGTGGGACCCGGGCTTGGCTGCAGCCATGTCGGCGCAGGGTCTGGCCGTTCACGAAGAGTTCGTTCTCGCCGACCTCCTCGGCGACCTCGAACGCCGATGATGAGTCCGGCTACAGGGGCCGGCCGCAGCACTTCTTGTACTTGCGTCCGGAGCCGCACCAGCAGGCGGCGTTGCGTTCCGGCGGCCAGCTAATCATCAGGTGGTCCGGCGCGGTCTCGCAATAGCGCCGTTTGGTGTTCGCGGCCGTCGGTGAACCGCCGTGCTGGCGGGCGAAGTCGATGAGACCGTCGACTTGGGCGGTGACGACGGTGATCGAGGGGACTCCGCCGTCGCTTACCTCGCGCCACCGGTATTCGGCGGCGTCGTAGTACTCGTCTTCTGGTTGCTCGTAGACGCCGGGCCACTGCTGTTGGGCGAGTCGGCGCTGGTCGCGTTGGAAGGTGAGCATACGGGTCTGGCGGGGGCATAGCCGGAGTCGATCAGGTCGAGAACGTCCTCGGCTGTGGTCGGCTGCTCCGGATCAGTCAGCTCGGGCACCAGGGTGTCGAGCAGGTCGGGGGAGTGTCCGAGCTGCTGACGTACGTGCTGCCGGTTGCGCAGCATGATGGTGGTGCCGATGGTGAGCCACTGATCGCGGCGGCGCAGTGCGTCGAGTTGCTCCTCGGTGAGGCGGGCAGCGGCCCGGTCGTACCAGCGGGCGGCGTGGTCGAGGTCGCCATGAGCGGTGAGAAGTTCCGCGGCGAGTTCGCACTGCCGTTCGCCCAGGGCAGGATCTTTCGCTGCGGTATTGAGCTCGGCATACGCCATCTCGGTGTCACCTGCCTGCAGGTGCAGGTCGGCCAGTTGAATGTGGGCGTCGCACCCGTATTCGCCGCCGCCCTGGATGAGTTCGTCGAGGATGGCGCGGGCACGGTCCGAGCGCCCGGCTCGCTGCCAGGCGTCGGCGGCCTCCAGCAGGATCTCGGAGCGCTCCTCAGCGTACGTATCGGCGTCGGCTTCGAGCTCTTCCGCCAGCTTCGTGTCGGCATGCGCCATGCCGGGGATCGTACTGGCCGAGGAACTGCTCAAACACCAGCGGTCGCCCGACCGGGTAGGGCCGCAGTTGACCGACCGGGCGGGTTGATCATCTCCGGATGGCGGTTGCTCGTACGATCAGTCCGAGGGCGAAGCGGGAGGAGAAAGTCGATGATGACGTATCAACCCATGACCTTGGTTGACCTGGCCAGCCACCTGTCGCGCCAGCCTGACCTGAAGATCCGGTGGAAACATGTGTGGGAGTTTCTTGAGGAATATCGGTGGGAGCCGGCCGACAAGCAGGCTGACCTACTGCTCGAGGAGCCACCCATGACGGGTGACACGCGGTGGGATGTCCTGCTCGGCGCGCTCGCGGAACACCTCGCCGCGCAGCTCGACCGATCGCCACCTGATTGGGCCAGGTCGCGTGTGCTGACGACACCATGGTTTCCCTCCTCGTTGCCGTCGAAGCGGATGGAGGCGCTCATCTGGGCGCCCGCCGCCTTCCGCAAGCATGGCGTCTACCTGTCCGCACGCGACCTGGACGCCGCATGACTGACGACGGACTCCTCGGCCGAGCCGAACTGGAGCGAGCCTTCTCGGCATCGGCCGACCGACTGGCCCGCCGCGACCTCTTCATCGTCGGCGGCGCCGCGATGGCGCTGGCGTACGACGCCAACCGCGTGACGAGAGACGTAGACGCTACGTTCGTACCGCACGGTGTCGTTCTGGAGGAAGCCCGCAACGTGGCAGACGCGTTGGGATTACGCCTTGGTGGCTCAACGAGCAGGCCAGCGCCTACGTCTCGACGCAGAATGATGCAGGACTGAGGCGATCCAGCGTTGACGCCCTTCGTCCCAGTGCAGTCCGCCATCACCTCTGCTGCGGCGTTTCGTCATGCGGCGACTCCTTTCGTGCTCTCCCGTTCGAGTAGGGAGACGTATTCGGTGATGGCCGACTCGGGCACAAGTCGGGTGCGGCCTTCTTTGACGGTGCGCAATCGGCCGGAGCGGACGAGTTCGTAGATCACGGAGCGGCTGAGGCTCAGTTGCTGCATGGCTTCTGGGATGCGGTAGAGAGCCTTCCGCTGGGGTTCGGTCAACGGGTCTCCTTCCGGGTGGAGGTCAGGCGGCTTGTAGGACGAGTGGGACGGCGGAACCGGCTTCGTGGGCGAGCTCGTCGCGTCCGGTCTCTTGTCGGGCGCGGGCCATCGCGGCTGCGGTGTTGGCTAGCAGAGCATCGCCGTTGTTGTGCCAGCCGACTCCGGCGAAGGACAGGGTGCCAACGACGAGCGTTGTCTCGTCGAGGTGGTCGACGGTGTGGACGGTGCCGGGGTCGGTGGCGGCCTGGTCTTCGGTACGGCGGTAGACGATGCGAGTGTCTCGGAGCGTGGCGAAGCGCACGACGCGGCGGCGGGTTTTGGTGAGGAAGTGTCCGGCGAAGCCGAACCGGTGGGCCCATCGACGCAGCCGTGCATACGGGTTGGTGGCCGTGCCGTCGTTGGCGGGTTTGGTGTCAAGGTTGCCTTGACGTTCGGCGACGCAGACAGGGCAGGCCCGGTAGCGGGTATGGGTGCCGCAGTCCGGACAGTCCCACGGTTCGCCGAACGGACCGCCGGTCGTAGTACGAGACCGGTCGCTGGGCGGCCGGGTATGAGAGGCCGGGTTGAGGGTAGGGCGCCCGATGCGCCAGCAGGCGGCGACGAGTCGGGCGATGTGGTCGCCGTCGGGGTCGTACTGGTCGATGGTGTCGTCGGTGATGCGGGTGGAGGAGAAGCCGGTGGCCTCCGTCGATTTGGTGGTGTACTTGGCGAGATAGCCGGCCTTTTGCGAGGCGAGCTGTTCGCCGACCATGTCGTCGGTGATGCTGCCGTCCCCGGCGAGGGCGAGCGCCTGGATGTCGAAGCCTTTGTCCGGGTCTCCCCACCGGATCTCCCAGCCTTGCGGCCGGTCAGGGTGCGCCGGGGTGGTGAAGGAGATCGTCCGCACCGCGTGGCGGAAGGCGGCGATGATGACGTCGACGTCGACGCCGGGCGGGGGATGAGGACGGCGTCGGGGTCGTCGGGGTGCACGCCGTCAAGGCGGACCAGGGCGTGGAAGTGCACGACGGCGCGGCGTTGCATCTCGGCGGCTTTGCCGTGGGTGAGCTGCGCCGCCGGGACCATGCGGATCTTGCCGCTGGGGGTGGTTTTGGCGACCGGGGGCAGGCCGCGGGCTTTGCAGATTTGGGCGAGTTAGCGGTCAGCGGCTTGTTTGGTGCGGTGCCACAGTTCGGTGGAGAACAGGTTCCAGACGACGTGGTGGTCGTGGTCGTAGCAGTCGAGGCACAGCGGTTGGCCGAGGGCGGGGTCGTCGGGGGGTGTGGCGTCGCCAGCAGACGACCGGGTGCCCGTGGTCGCACGGTGCGGGGGTGCCGCGGCGGGCGTGGCAGGGTTCGGCTTGGCAGGTGCAGCGTTTGCGGTTCGTGCAGGTGTGTTTGCGCGCGACACGGGTGTGCACGGTGCCGAAGCTGGGGGCGGTGAAGGTGGGGAACACGGCCGGGTGTTTTGCCACCGACGTCAGGATGCCTTTTCCGCCAACGAGAAACGACCGCAGGATCTGGTAGGCGTCGCGCTGGTAGGTGCGGGCGCAGGACGGGCAGCCCGAGGCGAGGCGGGTGCCGCAGGCTTTGTAGATGGCGGCGTCGGGGAGCTGGTCGGTGTGCCGGGAGTCGAGCAGGCGGCCGGTGGCTGCTTCGATGCTGTCGAGGGTGCCGGACAGCCGGATCGGGCGGGTGCAGCCGGAGGCGGCTTGCACGTGGGTGAGCCAGTCGAAGTAGTCCGGGCTCGAGGCGCGGGCCAGGGCTTGCCCGGCGGCGGAAGGGCTCAAGGCCCTCCGCGAGGCGTTGCGCGAGCTCGGTCCGCGGTTCGACTCTTGACGGCCTACAGCGTCACAGGTGATTCCGGGCTCTTGTCCTCACGGTCAGGCGGTGAGTTGGCGACGTACGTCGTCGGAATCGTGCAGGTTGGTCATCTGCACGAATCGGCCGTTGCTGACCTTGTAGATCGCGTACTCGACGATCTCGAACGATGCGCCGGTCGGCGGGACGCCCAGCCATTCCTTCACCGGGGTGCCGGTGTTGACCACGCGCGCAGCGATGCGGCCGCGGTCGATCAGCAGTTCCTTGAGGTCCCAGTGGAAGTCGGGAACGGCGTCGATAATGCTCTTCATGTCGGCGACGACGTCGTCTCTGGTTCCCCATTCGCCGTTCAGCATGACCCTGTCGGCGACGAACTCGTCCATCCTCTCGAGCTGGTGGGCGTCAAGCGTGGTGATGTAGCGGTGGTAGAAGCTACGCAGGTCGGTGTCGGTCATCAGATTCTCCTCACGGGTGTTCGCGCGACGTCTGGTCAATAGGCGATGCGGCCCTGGCGGCTGTGGTACTCACCGGTGGGTCCGTCGGGGCCGAGCAGGGCTAGGGCAACCGTCGCGTCCGTACCTTCGGTGACGGTCTGATGTCCGTTGTGGCTGTTGAGGTCGGTCGCGGTGTACCCCGGGTCGGAGGCGTTGATCCGCATTCCCGGCAGGTTCTTGGCGTACTGCACGGTCAGGGCGATCACGGCCGCCTTGGAGCTGGCGTACGGCACCATGTATCCGTGGAACGAGTCGTCCTCGGGGTCCAACAGGGCGCGCGGGAAACCCAGCCCCGACCCGACGTTGACGATCACCGGGTTGGACGAGCGCTTCAGCAGCGGCAGGGCGGCCTGGGTGACCCGTACGATGCCGAAGACATTCGTCTCGAACGTCGCCCGCATCGCCTCGACGTCCAGGTCGTCAAGGGTCCAGGACGGGCCGACGATGCCGGCGTTGTTGATCAGGACGTCGAGGCCGGGCAGGGACGCGATCGCATTGTCGACGCTGTCCTGGTCGGTGACGTCGAGCTGAATCGGGATCGCGCCGAGTCCGTGGGCGGCACTGCCGGAGGCCAGGTCGCGCATGCCGGCGTACACAGTGTGGCCGGCGGCAATGAGGCGGCGGGCGGTTTCCAGACCGAGGCTCTTGTTGGCCCCGGTCACCAAAGTTGTGGTCATGTCTCGAGGTTGCGCCACCGGTGGGGCGGCTGACAGGCCCCCGTGATCGTGGGAACAGCAGTACCACCCGCCGCCGGCGATGAGGGGGACCATGGAGGCATGGACGACTTCGCGCGCGTGCTGCGAGCCTGGCGGAACCGGGTACGCCCGGAGGACGTCGGGCTCAGTCCCGGCTTGAACCGGCGCATCTCCGGTCTGCGCCGGGAGGAGCTGGCGTTGATCGCCGGTGTCAGTGTCGACTACATCGTCCGGTTGGAACAGGGACGCGCCCGTAATCCCTCGCCGCAGCTGCTGTCCGCGCTGGCCCGGGCGCTGCGGTTGAGCGACGTGGAACGCGAACACCTGTTCCGGGTCGCTGGGGCGGCCCTGCCGCCGGCCGGGCGCGTGCCCCGCGAGGTCACCCCGACCGCGCAGCGGATGGTCGACCGCTTCCGCAACGCGCCGGTGCTGGTGGCAGTGCACACCGCGATATACGAACTGGTGCTGTGGAACCCGCTCTGGGCCGCCCTGTTCGGAGACCCGTCCAGTCAGACCCGGCTGGAACGCAACGTCGCGTGGCGGTACTTCGCAGGGTCGACCCCGGTGACGCACACCCCGGAGGACGACGAAGCGTACGCCCGTGACCTCGTCGGCAACCTGCGCCACGCGGCCGGCCGCTACCCCGGCGATCCGGAGATCCCGCAGCTGATCGACACGCTGATCACAGCATCCCCCGATTTCGCCCGCCGCTGGGAGGCGGGCACGGTCGGGGAACTACGCAGCAGTCGCAAGATCCTGCACACCGACCTCGTCGGTGACATCGTCGTCGACTGCGACAACTTCACCGGCGGCCCCGGCGACCAGACAATCGTGATGATGACCGCCGAACCGGGCTCCGAGGACGAGCAGAAGCTTGACCTGCTACGGGTCATCGGACTTCAGGACCTGCAAAACCGAACAACCTGACGTTTCCGATGAGGTTGGGCGGCCTCATCCCACCTGCCCGCGCTGGTCGCCGTCGACGGCATCGAGCTGCGCGCACGGGCGGTGAGCTCCGAAGCGTCGGCCCCGTGCTGCCGGAGCGTCCGAGGGAGGCCGCGCCCGCGACGCGAGCGGACTCCCGGACCCGACATCTGATACGCGAGCATCCCTGGCCGATCACGGCCGGTTGACGCACTGAGTCGACCTCAGCGCCTCCCACTGCTGGCGAGATTTGGTCGGACCATGGCATTTATGCCACTTCTCCGGACTTGGCCGGGCCCCTACCGTCAACCGTCGTGAGAACAATGGACGTAGTCGTTAACGGGGAGCCCCGCAGGTTCGAAGCAGGCGGGTCCGGGCGGCTCCTCGAGCTGCTCCGCGAGGAATTCGGGCTGACCGGTACCAAGTTCGGTTGTGAATCGCGCAGCTGCGGGGCATGCACGGTCCTGATCGGCGACCGCGCCACCCTGGCGTGCGCCGTCGAGCCCGCGTCCGTGGCCGGCGGCCGGGTGACGACGATCGAGGGCCTGGCGGACGGTCCCGCCGCGCTGCACGTCGTGCAGCAGGCGTTTCTCGATGAGCAGGTGGGCCAGTGCGGGTGGTGCACGCCGGCACAGGTGCTGACCGCTGTCGCCCTGCTGCGGGAAGTGGCCGATCCCGGTGTCGATCTCATCCGCGAGCGTCTGTCGGCGGTGCTGTGCCGCTGCGGCACCTACCAGCGCGCGTTCGCCGCCGTGACCCGGGCGGCCGCGGTCCTCGCCGGGCAAGGAGAAGCCGAGTGAAGAGGCAACACAGGGGTGCGCCCCTGCCCGATGCGGTCCGACGCCTGCTGACCAATACCGCCAGGCCAGGCGGCACCGCGCCGATGAAGGGCCGGCCTCCCGCCCCCGACACCTGGTGCGACATCGACTCGGACGGCACGGTGCACCTGTTCGTGCCGAAGGCGGAGCTGGGTCAGGGATCGCACACTCTGCTGGCGCAGATCTTCGCCGACGAGCTCGGAGCCGATCTCGACAAGGTGGTGGTGCACCAGCCGGACACCGACCGCGGTTTCCCGCTCGGCTGGATGACGGTGGTCGGGGGAACCACCGCCGAGCTGATGCGCGCGCCCGCCCTCCGGGCCGCAGCTGCGGTGAGAGACCGCATCTCCCGGGGCGCCGTGCCACAGCCTGTGACCATCGCTGAACCAAGAGGACTGATCGGGGCTTCGGCACCTCGGGTCGACCTGCCGTCGAAGGTCACCGGTGCCGCGGTTTTCGCGTCCGACATTCGCTTGCCGGACATGCTGTACGGCGCATTGCTGCTGCCGGAGCGGCACGGCGCATCGCTGGAAAGTGTCTCCGGCCTGGACGAGGCGCGCCGCTCACCCGGCGTCGTCCACGTCATCGCCGACACCGCCACCGGTCTGATCGCCGCAGCGGCCGAACGCAGCCACCAGGCGCGCGCCGCCCTGGCCTTGCTGCGACCGCGATGGCGCGGCGGATCCGAGGCCGACCAGGACGCCATCGAGGCGGCGATCGATGTCAGGCGAACCCCGACACACCTCGTCCAGAACGTGGGCAACAAGGCCATGCCGACGGATGGACGGCGGTTGACCGCCGAGTATCGGACGTCCATGGTGATGGCCGCCCCTGCCGAGCCGCCGGTGGCCGTCGCCGAGGTCACCGCGGACCGGGTGACGGTGCACTCGTCCACGCAGAACCCTGCACTGGTCCAGGACGCCGTGGCCAAGGCCCTGGGCCGTCGGCGTCGCGACGTCCGCGTCATCGTGCCCTACGTGGGTGGGTCCTTCGGGCGTAAACACGGCTATGTCGGTGATCCCGCCGCTGCGGCGGCTCTGCTGGCGGCAGCAACCGGGCGCCCGGTACACCTCGCCTGGAGCAGACAGCAGGATCAGCTCAACGGCCCGAAGCGCCCACCGAGCCATCACCTCATGGAAGCGGCCATCGGCGGCGGCGGTGAACTGCTGGCACTGCGGCACCGGTTCGCCGTCGGCGACGCCAGCGGCGGCTGGCCCACCTCCAGCCAGGCCGCCCGGGCGACCGACATCGACTTCTTCTCGGTCTTCGGGGCGCATCTGCTCTACCGAGGCGTCCCCAACCTGCGGGTCGACTACGGCCGGGTGCCGATGCCCTCGACGGTCCACCTCGGGCCGATGCGTTCGTTGAGCACCCACCCGAATCTCTTCGCGATCGAAAGCTTCCTGGACGAGGTCGCGGCCGAGCTCGGTATCGATCCCCTCGAACTGAGGCTTCGGCATCTGACGAACGACGAACACGGGCGCCGTCTGCGCCGCGTCCTGGAAGCGGTCGCCGCCGAGGCGGACTGGGGTACGTCGGCGCCGGGCACCGCCAAGGGCATCGCCTGCTGCGCCTACGGCAGGACCGTCACCGCGCAGATCATCCAGGTCAGCGCGAACGACACTGGCGCCGGCACGCTGCCGATCGTCGTGGACGAGGTCGTCGCAGCCGCCGACGGCCACCTGGTCAACCCCGCGATCGCCCGCTCCCAGGTGGAAGGCGCCGTCGTCATGGGCCTGAGCTGGGCGCTCGGAGAACGCATCACCGTTCGCCAGGGACAGGTCGTCGAGACCGACTTCGACCGGTACGCGATCCTGCGGGCGGACTCCTCGCCGCGCGTGCGAAGCGTTCTCGTCGAGGGCGATTTCTGGGGCGGCGGCTTCAACGAGGCCAGCGCGAGTCCGACCGCCGCCGCACTCGCCAACGCCGTACACGCACTCACGGGCAACCGCATCCGCACACTGCCGCTCTTCCCACCACGTTGAGCGGGACCCGCCGGCTGAGGCCCGGCACAGGGATACCTCCGTCAGGGGGCGTCCCCGCGCAGGCGGCTGAAGACGACCAGATCGTGGTACGTGCCCCGGCGGAACTGTGCGTGCCGCGCGATGCCCTCACGGCTGAACCCGGCTTTCTCCAAGCTCCGTTGCGCGGGAGTGTTGTCGATGTCGGTCTCCGCCTGCAAGCGCTCGAAGGTCGTCGTCTCGAACAGGTACGTCGCCAGCAGTTGCTTCCCGACAGTGCCGAGCCCACGGCCGCGGAAGCCCGGTAGCAGACGGGTTCCGATGTTCAGCGCATGCGACGGAACGGTGGGTCCGTGCGGCACCGGCCGCCAGGAGATCTTGCCGGCGACCGCGCCGTCGGCATCCTGGATGATCAGAGTCCCGTGGTCGTAGTCGAGAAGCCCGTTCGCGGCGAAGGCCCGCTCCATCGCGTTCGCGGCCATCCACCCGAAGGAGTCGACCGGGTCCAGGTCGTGATTGACATACAGCAGCGGCAGATCCTCGCGCCGGACAGGACGCAGTGTGGCTCCGGACATTCTGCGATCATGGAGGAGGAGGGAAGCGGAACGCAATCAGTGTCACCGGTTGACCCCCCGGGAATCCCCAACGTTGCCCGATGGAGCAACCTCCGTCATCGGTCGCCACTACGCCGAAGCATTCGCGGTCATCCGGTGGCCGGCCGGAGATCCGGTAGCCTTCACGCCGTTGCAGGTCAGGGCTCGCTGGCTGCCAGCGAGCCCAGCAGCGCGAGCGCCTCGGCGCTGGCCGAGCCCGGCTCGGCGTGGTAGACGACGAGCTCTTGGCCGGGGCTCGAGCGGACGTCGAAGGTCTGCATCGTCAGCGTCAGGGGACCGACGTCGTCGTGGTGGAAGCTCTTGCGTTCCAGCGCCTTGCCTCGCGCGTCGTGGCTGGTCCACAGCTCGGCGAAGGCCGCGCTCTCGGCGAGCAGCTCGTCGAGGATCTGTCGTATCCGCGGGTCGTCGGGCGCCTTGCCGTAGTTGAGGCGCAAGCCGGCCACGGAGTTGCGTGCGACGTCGCCCCAGCCCCGGTAGAACGTGCGGGCGGCCGGATCGGTGAACACGACGTGCATGAGATTGCGCGAGTGTGTCCAGCGGTGGAACAGCGCGTCCGCGATCGGATTGGAGGCCAGGACGTCGAAGGCGCGGTTGTAGACGATGGCCGGGTTGTCCGGCCAGGCCCGCATCAGGACGAGCAGGCTCGGGTCGACCCGGCCGCTCACCAGCGTCGACCCTTCCCGTGGGCTGAGCCCGGCCAACCGGAACAGGTGCTGCCGGTCGTCCTCGCCGAGTCGGAGGGCCCGCGCGAGGGCGCCGACCACCTGCGCCGAGGGGGAGCCTTCGCGTCCCTGTTCGAGGCGCACGTAGTAGTCCACGCTCACCCCGGCCAGCATCGCCACTTCCACGCGACGCAGGCCGGGCACCCTGCGATGACCGCTGCCGGGCAGGTTGGCCTGATCCGGTGTGATGCGTCCGCGGCGGGCCTTGAGATACCCGCCGAGGTCGGAGTTGGCCATCTCCATATGGTAGCTGCGGGAGCGTGGTTCGGCCTGGCAGCGGTGTTGCCCGCCGATCCCGTACCGGGCCGGGTCCACCTGTCGCCGGCGAGGCCCGTCAACCAGAGGGGGTGCAGCGCGGCCTCCCACGGCCACGTCGTTGTTCGTACCTTCGAGTCATGGACAACCGACAGATCATCCACCGCGTGCCCGAGGACAGGCTCGCTCGGGGGAGAGGATCGGGTCGATGAGGCAACATGTACGCATCATGGTCGGCGGTGCTTTCCTGGCCGTGCTGCTCACCGGGTGCTCCGGGGCGGCCGACACCGGTGCCCGTACGGCTTCCCGCGAGCCCGTCCTGGTTATCCCGTCGATCTCGACAGAGTCGTCTGCCTCGGCGCACCCGTACGTGGGGATGTGGGTGACGGCCGACGGCCACATCCGCCAGCAACTGCTCGCCAACGGCCGCTACGACGAAGCCCGTGGCGACCGGGAGAGCGCCTTCACCGGCTCCTACCGGGTGTCCGGCAACCGGATCGACTACATCGACGATACGGGATTCACTGCGGACGGAACCTTCGACGGAGACATCCTGCACCACGGCGGATACATCTTCTACCGAGAGGGTAGCGAGGTCCACCGCCAGGCGACCGAAGACCGATGACGGCTGAGCCTGGAATCCGCGCTCACCGCCGCCCGCCTGCCCCCCGATACCGCGGCGCAGGACGACAAGAAGGCCATACATGCCGACATACCTCGAGGAGAATGATCATGGAGATCGATGATGGGCAAGGCCGGTTGAGGCGTCGCGCGCTGCTCGGTGGGTCCGCCGCGGCGGCGGTGGGACTGCTCGGGCTGAGCGCCGGCCCCGCGCAAGCCGACGGTGGCGGGCGGGCGCAGGCCGGCGGTGGTGGGCGGGAGGGCCGCAACAAGCGGCGGTTGGCGCAGGTGTTCCGCGGTGCGACCGAGCGCGGCACTCTGAACAAGACGAACGATTTTTACCTGGACATCCTCCATCCCGATGTCGAATGGACCGTGATGGCCGAGCCCCGGCGGATCTACTCCAACCGGGCCGACTTTCTTGCTGGCGGGTCGGCTCCGGTGCTGGAGCGTCTCGCTACGCCGCTCTACCCCGACGTTCATGCGATCTACGCCGATGGCGACGTCGTCTCGGTCCTCTGGGACGGCACCGCGACGGCCCTGGACGGGCAGCCTTATCTGAACACCTTCAACTGGGTCTTCACGATGCGGGGCCGGCAGGCGATCCGGGTGCGGGCCTACCTCGACCTCATCGCGGTCAACAACCTCGTCGAACGCGTCCCGCTACCCACCACATAGGACCAGGGCGAAGCAACGGGACTGTGCAGGAGCGGTGTTTCCGGCCCGACACGCCGGGCTGAGGTCCGGCGTGTCGGGCACAATCGCGCGGTGCGGAAAGTGCCCGGCGGCCGGCGAGCCGAATTCATGCGAGACGTCGCCTTGCTGCTCCGAGTGCAGATCCGGCGATGTCGCTGAGACAACACAGCCTGCCCGGCAAGGACCTTCGCCGAACAGGTCGCTCGCGTCGATGAGTTTGTCCGTGACGATCAGCGTCGGCGTGGCCTACCTCGACGTTGCCCCACCCACCGCCGGCCCCGATTCTGGACCGGGCGGACGCGGCGGTGTACCAGCCGAAACGGAACAGGCAGGCCAGGTGGGTATCAACGCTGAGGCGCTGCTGACCTCTGACAGCGATTCGCGCCGAGCGGCCCGGTTGCGCGGTGGGCGCACCGGGCCGCTGGGCGGCTGTGACCGTTCGTCAGCTCGCGTATCGGTGCTGCAGTCGCTGGCTCGTGAAGCCGGCCACGGCGCCGATGGCGCCGGCCGCGACCAACGTGAGGATGCCGGTCAGGGGATTGTCGGGATGCAGGGCGAAGAAAGCGATCAGCCCGAGGAACCACGTCAGCGTGTTGCCCAGGATGGTGGTGGCGCGCAGGCCGACCGCGACCAGCGCGAGCAGGAAGACGGAGATCGGCAGGGCGACCGCGCCGACGACCGGCGAGAGCCAGGCGACGATGAAGGTTCCGGCCGTCGCCAGCAGAACGCCGGCCCAGAGGCTGATGATGGAGTAGACACCTTGCCGGGTGGAGGCGGGCCGCGTGAACCAGGCGACCCACCCGATGAACATCGCCCAGGCGGGCAGACCGGCGAGCTGACTGAGGAACGCGGCCGCGGCAGCGACGACACCCGCGATGACGGTGAACCGGATGAACCGGCTGTCGGTCTTGACGTTTCCGGGAGTCGTCGCGTGGCTGGTCATGACTCCTCCTTGAGGATGGTGGGGCGGAGCAGGTCGGTGAAGCCCATCCGGTGCATGAGGCGTTCGCGTTGTGCGGTGGCGACGGCGGTGACGGGGAGGTCGCCGAAGTCGGAGAAGTCCACGCTGGATCGGTAGGGGCGCTGGCTGTGCGGCAGGGCGACGATGCGGGCGATCTCGGTGGCGACCTGGTTGACGTCCTGGGCGACGCCCGGCGGGAACAGGCCCTCGGTGGCGGCCTGGTTGCGGGCGATGTGGGCGGCGATGAGGTCGTACCGGTCGCTCACCTCAGGCTCGGCGGGACCGGCGGCGTTCGGGAAGTGTTCGGTGCCGACGGTGAAAGGCCCGGGCATCACGATGGACGTTTCGATCCCGAACGGGGCGACCTCCAAAGAGACGGAATCGGCGAGGCTGTCCATGGCGGCCTTCGCCGCGGTGTACGGGCTCAGGAACGGCGGCACCACGCGGCTGGTACCCGAGCCGACCCAGAGCAGCAGCCCCTGTCCCTGGCGCCGGAGCACGGGCAGCGCCGCCCGGTTGACCCGCAGCGCGCCGACCACGTTGGTGTCGTAGGACTGCAGGAACTGCTCCGGACTGAAGGCCTCGGTGATGCCGTAGTAGAGGTGCGCCGCGTTGTGGACGACCACGTCGAGGTGGCCGGTCTCGCCGACGATGTGCGACACCGCGGCGTCCGCCGATTCCTGGGACAGCACATCGAGTTCGACGGTGCGAAGCTGGACGCGGTGCTCCGCGGCGTAGGCAGCCACCTCGGCGGCCCGGTCGGAGTTGCGGCCCTCGACGTCACGCATCGAGGCGTACACGGTGTGGCCGTCGTCGGCGAGGCGGCGGGCGGTCAACCTGCCTATTCCGGAGCCGGCGCCGGTGATGAGAACGACTGACATGAGAATCTCCCTGGTGAAGGGCTGGCATTTGGGGGATGACGCGGGTCAGACCATTCCGCCGTTGACGTAGACGGTCTGGCCGTTGACCCAGCGGCCCGGGCCGGCCAGGAACGACACCACGTCGGCGATGTCGGCGGGGGTGCCGAGGCGCTGCATCGGGTTCATGTTCGCCATCGCGTCGATGGTCGCCTCGTCCTTGCCCTGGAGGAACAGGTCGGTGGCGGTGGGCCCAGGTGCGACCGCGTTGACCGTGATGTCCCGGCCGCGTAGCTCCTTGGCCAGTACCGGCACCAGCGCGTCGACGGCCCCCTTGGATGCGGTGTAGCCCGCGTAGCTCGGCAGGGCCAGTTTCTTCACCGAGGTCGACAGGTTGATGATCGCCCCGCCGGCGCGGACCCGGCGGGCGGCCTGCTGGTTCACCACGAAGGCGCCGCGGATGTTGGTGCGATGCATCCGATCGAGGACCGCCAGATCGAAGTCGACCACCGGCTGCAGGCTCATCACGCCGGCCGAGTTCACCACCACGTCGATGCCGCCGTATTCCGCCTCGACAGCGTCGAAGGCGGCGGACACCGCAGCCTCGTCGGCGATGTCGGCCGACCAGGCCAGCGCCCGGCCACCGGCATCGCTGATTTCCGCCACCGTGGCATCGGCCTGGTCCTTGTTGCTGGCGAACACCACGCCGACGGCCAGCCCGTCCGAGGCCAGCCGGGCCGACACTGTCCGTCCGATGCCGCGCGACCCTCCGGTCACCACGGCCACACGCTGCTTTCCGGTCATGACTACTCCCTGGTCCGATGGGCGAGAATCACTGATGCTGCTACATGCGGTATCACCGATGCTACGGCAGGCGGCCGTTGAGCGCCACGCTGATGCTGCGATTGTTGGTATCGCTGATGCCGCCGGTCGGCGACATCAGCGATCACCCCACGCTGTTACCGTTGATACATGCCGCAGCGAGACGCCACCCGGGAACGGATCCGCCAGGCCGCCAGCGAACTCCTGGCCTTGGGCGGTCGGGAAGCCGTGTCCACCCGGGCGGTGAGCGCCGCGGCCCGTGTCCAGCCGGCTGCCATCTACCGGGCCTTCGGTGACATGCAAGGCCTGCTCGACGTCGTCGTCGCCGAGGGATTCGCTCGCTACCTGGACCAGAAACGCGCCCTGCCGGACGACGACGATCCGGTCGGTGCGCTGCGCGCCGGCTGGGATCTGCACGTCGGGTTCGGCATCGAGAACCCGAGCATCTACGTGCTGATGTTCGAATACCGCGACAATCGCCAGGACCGGGAGAACACGGCCGCCGCCAAAGCCCTGGCGATCCTGCGCCAGCTCGTCGTCCGAGTGGCGCGGGCCGGCGTGCTTCTCGTACCGGTCGATCAGGCGGTGTCGATGATCCACGCGGCCGGTATGGGCGCGGTCCTGCACACCCTTTCGCTGCCGGCCGCCGAGCGGAAGGCGTTCGACACTTCGCAGCTACGCGACGCGATCCTCGAGCACATCATCAGCATGAAGCCGGCTCCCGTCGCCGACGACATCCGCACGAACGTCATCACCTTGACCACGACCCTCGCCACGCCCGGCTACGACGTCCCGGGCAACCTGACCCCCGGCGAACGGCTCCTGCTGACCGAACTGCTCAACCGCATGGCGTCCCGCTGAGCACACACCGTTGGTGTCGCCTTAGTCCTATGCTGACCGCCGAGCGTTTCGTTCCCGATCCGTCGACGCTGATCAGGTTCGTTCCCTGCTGCCCGGAGCCCCTGGCTGCGCTGTGGTGGTGACCGGGCGGGGCGGCATGAACGGGCTGGTGGTCTCGGAGGGTGGCCGGCCATCACGAGTCGATGTGTTCAGTCCCGGGCAGGCCCGGTCCTACCTGCGCCTGCGCCTCGGCGCGGCGGCGGACACCGACCCCGCCGCCCTGAGGGCGGTCGTCGATCGACGCGGTGGACTGACGCTCGCGCTGGCCATGATCTGTGCCCGGGCGGCGGCCGTGCCACTCTCCGCGGTCGCCGACGAGTTACGGCGTGACAGCGGCCTCGGCCCGTTCGCCGTCGCGGGGACGCCGCACGATCTTCCGCCCGCCTGTTCCGCCGGATAGGGCGGTACCCGGCGCTGGAGGTCACACCGGAGGCGGCCGCGGAGCGGGTCGGCTGTGACCCCGCCGAAGGACGCCGTCTGCTGCGGCTGCTTTGCGACGAGCACTTGATCGTTGAGCGTACCCGGACCGATTCAGCGCCGAGGGTCTCTTCCGCAGGTACGCTGCCGAGCTGGCCGCCACGAACGACGGGCCCTGGCCGAAGCCGTCAGAAGCGCCCGCTGACGACCGGCGATTCTCCAGGACGTCGACCGCCCGCCCAGGGTCGAGCCGAGCCTGAGCCGCCTTCTTGATCGCAGTGGTCTCACGGATCCAGTCGGCCACTGCGTCGGCGATGCGGCGTGATGACCCGGGGTCGGCCGGCACGCATCGCGGTCGCTGATGTCAACCTTCACAATCGCGCTATCGAGAGTTCCCACACTTGGCGAATAGAGCCGGTTGATCGGCCGCCGAAAGGTGTTACGCGGGCTCTCCGAGCGAGGTCGCGTTGCCACGCGGTTGCCCGTCAAGCCAGCGGTTTACGGGCCAATATAGGGATTTTTGTCCGTCTTGGGAAACGGCCAACTGGGCCACGCGTCAAGAGGAATAACATCGACGAGCATCACTTGACTGACGTTTTGGTTAACGCTAACTTCACGACCACGTGTTTATCAGATCGGCGCGATGCAGATCATGAAGGCCGAGATCGGCGGGGACACCAACTCGACCTCCGGGGTCGATCCTGGGGCGAGCGCCGGCCAGTACAGCGATTCCGGCAGCGCCAACCAGCGCTGGAAGATCGTCGTTGCGGGATGAGGCAGGAGAGCATCGCATGAGCAGTGCCATCGGCGCCGCGGGGAGATCGCTTCTTGCGGCCACCATGATCATCTCTGCCGCGTCGGCGGTCGCGGCCGTCACCGGGGAGCCCGCCATGGCCGCGGTCCAGGCGACCTTCTACGTCGCCCCCGACGGCGACGACGGCAACGCCGGGTCGATCACGGCGCCGTTCCGCACCGTGCAACGCGCGCGGGACGTCGTTCGCACGGCGGCGGCCACCATGACCGGCGACATCCACGTCTACCTCCGCGGCGGCAGTTATCCGGTGACCAGCACGATCGAGTTCGGGCCGGAGGACTCCGGCACCGGCACCCATCGGGTTGTCTACGCCGCGTACCCGAATGAGACGCCGGTGCTCGAGGCCGGTGTCCGGGTGACCGGATGGACCCAGCACAGCGGCAACATCTGGAAGGCCCCGCTCGACCGGGCCGGCAAGCTGCGAGCGCTCTACGTCAACGACAAGCGGGCCTTCATGGCCTCGAAGACGATCAACTCGCAGGGCTGCTACGGGACGTACACCATCACCGCCGGGCAGGCGCCGTGGGCGTGGGAGTCGGGATCACAGTGCGCCGGCGCCAAGTACAGCCCGTCCGACTTCCCGGCCGTTGCCGCCAACCAGGACGACATCGAGATCGAGACCGCGACCACCTGGACCTCGGCCATCGTGGGCGTTCGCCAGGTGACCACCGACGGCGGCAGCCGGGTGGCGCTCTTCCAGCAGCCGGGCGCGGCGATCGCCCAGGGCGCCTTCAACGGCAACGCGCAGGTCGGCGGCACCCACAAGGTCATGAACGCGTACGAGTTCCTGGACACGCCGAACGAGTTCTACTTCGACAAGTCCAGCCGGACGCTCTACTACTACAAGACCGGCGCCGATGACCTGTCGTCCGCGTCGGTGTTCGCCCCCGGCACCGTGTCCACGGTGCTGCGGGTCGCCGGCACCTCGACCAGCACCCACGCCCGGAACCTGACCTTCACCGGTCTCACCGTGCGGCACTCCGACTGGAACCTCATGACCGTGGCCGGCTCCGTGTACAAGCAAGCGCAGCAGGGCAACCTCAGCGCTATCGCGTACGCGAAGCAGAACTTCCACGCCTACTACTACCGCAACGTCGACACGGCGCCCGCCATCGTCGCGGTCCAGAACGCCGACGGGATCCTGCTGGAGCGCAACCGGATCCAGCACACCGGGGCCGACGGCATCAGCATGGTCAACGACGTGCAGGGCAGCCGGCTGATCGGCAACCACACCAGCGACATCGCCGGATCGGCGATCTCGGTGGGCCACCCGCAGCACGTCTACATCGGCGACCACACGTCGGCCAACCGCGAGAAGTACCCGGTCCAGGTCGAGGGCCTGTGCAAGAACATCGAGATCAGGAACAACTATCTGTACGACAGCGCGGTGCTGTTCAACGGGCACAGCCCGATCTCGGCGTACTTCGCGGACACCCTGTCGGTGCAGCACAACCGGATCGAGAAGGCGCCCTGGTCCGGCATCACGCTGGGCTGGGGATGGTGGAACTTCGACGGGTCCTCCGGCTCCATCGCGCCCGGCCGGCCCACGACGACCGCGCGCAACAACACCGTCAGCCACAACCAGATCGTCGACACGGTGCAGCGCCTCAGCGACACGGCTCCCATCTACACTCTCGGCAGTCAGCCCGGCACCACGGTCACCGGCAACTATCTGCAGGGCGTTCCGTCCGGCCACAAGTACGGCCTGCACCCGGACGAAGGCTCGGCGTACATCACCTTCCGCGACAACGTGCTCAGCGTCGACAAGAACGTCACGTGGCTCATCAATTCCGACGACTTCGGGCGCAAGCACGACCTGAGCATCACGCAGACGTACGGGCCGATCAACAAGGTGTCCAACAAGAACCTGCCGAACAGCACCGTCCAGGACATCCTCGTCTCGTCCGACTACGTCTGGCCGGCCGCCGCCTACAGCATCGCTGTGAACTCCGGTATCGAGGACGCGTTCCGGGACATCATGCCGCCGGGCAGCCTCGCCCGTCCGGATCATGTCCTGCCGGCCAGCACGTTCGTCGGCAGCGGGACGTCGTCGATACCGATCCGCGGCGCCGGCGACGCGAGCAGGAGGGTCTGGCTGGCGCCCGCCGGCACGACCAGCTTCACCGCCGGGCCGACGATGACGACGGCGGACGGCACCGCCACCTCGATCGCGGTCCCGTCGGCGTCCGGCGACTACCGGCTCTTCGTTCTCGACGCCCAAGGCAACCGCTCCGCCGAGTCCACGTGGATCGTCCGGCGGCAGGGCGGCGGTGGCCAGCAGGGCGGGCAGATCGTGGGCGCCCAGTCCGGCCGTTGCGTCGACGTGCCCGGCGGCGCGACGGCCAACGGCACCCAGGTGCAGCTGTCGGACTGCGACGGCAGCGCCAAGCAACAGTGGGCCTACACCGCCGGCAGACAACTGATGGTGTACGGCAACAAGTGCCTCGACGCTTCCGGCAACGGCACGGCCAACGGCACCGCCGTCATCATCTGGGACTGCCACGGCGCGCCCAACCAGCAGTGGAACGTCAACGCCGACGGAACCATCACCACCGCCCAATCCGGCCTGTGCCTCGACGCCGCCAACGCCGGCACTGCGAACGGCACCAAGGTGATCCTGTGGTCGTGCAACAGCGGCGCCAACCAGCGATGGACTCGGACCAGCTAGACACCTTTTGCGGTCAGGGTCTGGTTGGTATCGGTGTTGATAGACCTGTTCCGGCGAAGAAGCCGTCGATGGGGCCGGTCCGGTACTGCATGCGGGTGAGGCGGTTTTTCACTCGCCTGACGATGAGCACACAAGAAAGACGCCCAGGCGCCAGGAGCCAGGGCGGCTCAGCTGAAGGCGATCAACAGTTCGTGTTTCGGAGGTTTCCTGGCGGTGCGACAAGCGGTTCGAGGATGCTCGGACGCCGGTGACAGCCGGACGGGGCCGGAAGAGCACCGATCCGCCCCCGCCGGCGTCGGCCTCGTCGGCCCTTAACGATTTGAGCATTCGAACCTGTTGTCGGCCCGATAAGCCGGCAGGGGTCGTGGCGCCCGCTGGCCGAGTATCAGGTTCATGTCAGTCGAGTAGATGGTTTCCACCTGTGAGCAGGCGCGGAATCAGTAACCGGAGCGCACTCGCCTGCGCCGCCAAAGACTTCTGTACACCTGGGCGGCTCAGCGCGCTCGTGCGCGATTGGCCGGCCCCTTCCAGCTTCGCCTTGGCGATCAACTGCCACACAGAATCGTGGCGCTTACGGCCGTCGCGGTCCAGCCATACGAACGTGTCGACAGTCTTATTGCGATCCTCGAGGACGATCCAGACTTGCCACGGACCGGACGAGTAGCCGACGTATCCTTCCGCTGCCGTGTCTGGCCCGGAGAAACCGAACTCCTCCACTACGAACCCGAACGCCGAAGCGGCATCCTCCGTGAATCGTTCGATACGAGCCTTAGTCATATCTATTCCTCAACAGCATCCGATACGAAAGGCCCCGGACCGTCCTGTGAGCCGGCCGCTACTTGTGCGGACCGTCTCAGCGGGACGCCCACCTCGGCGTCGTCGCTAGAGCTCGAACCGGACTTGAGCGGTGTGAGCATATGTCATCTTCTTGGGCTCGCCAGGAGGCGCAGATGATTCGTTGGTCGGGGACCGCTGAGATGAGGTGGGGCATACGCGACGCCGGGCCGGCCCGCGGGGCACTCAGAAGTGACGTCGTACCGCTATGGAGTGAGGCGGGCCAGCGCCGGCTGGTTGAACGCGAAGCCGTAGCACCAGGAGAGGCATCGTCGAGCGCGACTACGCGTGTTACCGGCGGGGGCCGCTTTCAGGGTGAGCTCGATGGTTGACGCCGAACGGATTAGCCGGGTCAGCCGCCGGTGGTCGGCAATTCGCCCGATCACGCGCTTATCGCTCAACTGACACTCTGGCTTCATGACTTCCAGCGATCCGTCGCCACCGCCGAGATCGGCCTTCCGGGAGCGCAAGGACCTGGTCTCCTACGGTGCGGTGGCGGCGGTCGTCGCGGCGGTCACCGGGGTGACCGCCCTCGCCATCGACCTGATCACTGTCCAGTTCGGAGGCGTCACCGAGCCCCGCCTGGCCCCGATCTTCACCCCGGCGCTGTTGATCGGCCTGATCTGCGGCCGAGTATCGGCACGAACCGTGGCCGGCCGGACCGCCATGCACCTGAGCTGGGCCCCGTTCGTCGTCACCCTGATCATCCTGGCCGTTGTGAACAAAGATGATCTGTCGGCCGACTTCCTGCGTGCGTTCTGCGGCACCGTGTTCGGAATGATCACAGGCGCGGGTGACGTCGTCGAGGCGGCCGTGAAGGGCTGAGAGTGACGCTCAGGCCAGGGGAGATCCGGCGACCGGATCGAGCAGCAGTTCCTCGATGCCGACGATGTCGCTGACGTCGAAGCTCCGCATGTCCGCCGCCAGTTCGGTGCTTGCCGCGTAAGCGGTGATGAACTCGGCGGGGTCGACGCCCTCCCGGAACGAGAGCAGGGCGATCAGGCGGTGCGCGCCGGCCTGGTGATCGGTCCAGAAGCCCTGCACGGTGATGCCGAACGAGGGCATGCTGGTGATGTGCCGCGGCCACTGCACGGTGGCGTACTGCTGGAGCGCTTCTGCCGTACGCAGGGTGTAGATCCTGATCTGGTGCATGATCGAATTCCGCTCCGGGTGGGAGGTCGGTTGTGGATGCTCAGGCCCACGCCGAGCAGGCGCGGTGAGCGGGTGGAGCTACGCCCCGGTGGCGGCTTTCTCGGCGGCCTCGATCGCCGACTTGAAGTCGGGGCCGGCCCCGATCTGGGCGAGCAGCACATTTGCCGCGTTGTAGCAGTTGAAGCTTTCGATTTTTCCGTCACGGAGATACCAGAGATCTGCCGTCGGCACGTCGATACGGTTACCGGTCGGCGGGATGTCGCCGATCGGAGTCGGGAACTTGCCGAGATGCGTTCCCTGGATTCGCAGTTCGACAGCAACGACATCGCCGAGCGAATGCACTTCGAGCAGCTCGCGATGGACGTCGGGAAAAACGCCGACGAGGCCCGCCAGCGCCTGAGGAATCTGGTCTCCGCGGAAGGTCAGTGAATTCGGCATGTCGTTGAACGTGCCGTCTTCGGTGAACAGGGCGCGAAAACCGTCTCCGTCGAGGACGCTTCCTTCCGACAGCCGGTATGCCTCGCGAACAACCTCTTCGTTGCTTTTCACTTCTGCTCTTCCTCGATCCTTGGTGCTGCTACGACGGGGTCTCATGGGTGCGCGCCTCAATCAAGCTAACAGGTTCTTGACCGTACGGTCAATAACTTCGGCGTTGTCACCGCGGTCGCACTCGACGCGCTTCGCATGCTCCACGGTCAGCGGATGGAAGAGGGCAAGGATTGCCCGGTGCGGGAATGAGTGCTGACGTCCGGCCACTGTCTTGGCGCACTCTCTTCAGCAGTTCGCGCCTGCGTGGGCGGGCGTCCATCAAGGCGCGCTGCGGACCGGCTCGTCCCACTCGATGTGGTGGTCGTAGATCCACTGGCTCGGGTCGTTGCCGGTGCGGGCCATCCGTTTCATGGCCAGGCTCATGACCAGGTCGCGGGGTGGCCGGGCGATCGGGCCGAGCGCCTTCCAGCCGCCGGTTCGCCGGTCCTGCTCGACGACACGTTCCACCCGCGCCCGGCGCCGCTGCTCGTGGGCGGCGACGCCGACTCGATGGTGCCGGAGTCGCGCAGGCTCTGGGCCAGCACCATCGCGTCCTCGATGGCCATCGCGGCGCCCTGCCCGATCGAGGGGGCGCTGGCGTGGACCGCATCGCCGATGACGATCATCCGGCCGCGGTGCCAGCTCGGCAGGGCGGGGACGTCATAGGTGTTCCAGCCCGCGAAGATCTTGTCGGTGGCCGCAATGATGCTTGTCACGGGTCCGCCACTGGGCCGGGGTGATCGCAGCGAGCTCGGCCGGGGTGGGTTCGGTGGCGCTCGGCGGGTTCGCCACCCACCAGACCTCCCCCGTTCGGATGGGCGGTGTAGGCCATGAAGCAACGCCGGCCGAAGAGCGCGTTCATCGTGCCCAGCTCGCCGGGCACCGTGACGCCCCTGGCGTAGCCGCCGGTGTTGAGCAGTCGGGCGAATCGCGTGCCCGCGCGGTTGAGCACGAACCGTGGTCCGGCCGCCTCTGGGGAGTCGGTTGCCGCGTACAGCGCGCTGCTCGGCAATCTCGTCGACGCGCAGCGGTTTCCGGCGCTGCGGGCGGCCGCCGACGCGGGCGCTTTCGACTATCCGGCGGACGCCGCCGAGGAAGAACAACAGTTCACGTACGCGTTCGGCCTCGAACGCATCCTGGACGGCGTGGCCGCCCTCATTCAACGCCGAGCCGACCAGGCAGCACTCCCGCCGACGCCATGAGCGCGGCCGTGACTTGGCCCGTACCCGCGTTGATCCAAGGGATGGGCACGTCTTGATGTGCCGAGGGGGCTGTGTGCCACCGGAGTGCGTTGTGTCGCGGACCGAGAGGAAATCGATGTCGGGGCGGTTCCAGTAGCGGGTCACGTGACGGGGAGCAGCGTGACGATCTCTCCGGTGCTGATCAGGGCGAGGTGCTCCTCCTCGCTGCGCACCACCGGGCCGCGCTCGATCACTCTGCCCGTACGGGTGTCGATCTCGCCGCCGCGAAGTCCGGGGAACAAGTCGACGAAGGAGGCCTGCTGCAGGTAGAGCCTCCATCGTGGATGGCGAGCGCGGAAGGTTGCCCAGATCGGACAGCATGCCGACGCGTAGCACGAGGCTGATCCCCAAGGCGAGCCGGCCGGCGGCGGAAGTCCCAGGTCAGCGCGCATCGATAACCCGTGCGCTATCCGGGACGGCCGAAGTCGTCGTTGGTCGGAACATGGATCCTCGGCACAGCCGGCACCATGACCATGGACCTGACCACGACGCATGCCAGGCACGATGCCGTACGCCGGGAACTGCGGCACATCGCCCGTGTCACCATCCGGATCGACGATGATCCGCGGCGGGTCCTGCGCACGGCAAGCGGTTGGCGGACGTTCAAGCGGACCGTGCGCAGCCGTCACCGTGCGGAGGACGAGGTGCTGTGGCCGGCGCTGCGCCGCCGGCTTGCCCACCGGCCGCGACCTGGTGCTGCTGGAAGTGATGGAGGCCGAACACGCGGCCATCGGCCGGCTCATCGGCGCGGTCGACGGCCTGCCGGCCGATCCCGCAGCCGACCTTGCGCGCCTCGGGTCCCTGACGGACTCCCTCGTCATCGGGGTGAACGGACACCTCGCGCACGTGGAACAGACCGTGCTGCCGTTGATCCAGAAGACCCTGACCACAACGGAATGGGCGGCGTTCGAGCAAGCCGACAGCGAGCACGGTGTCAGAGGCGCGTCAGTGCCATGACCGTCCGGTGTCAGCGCGGCGGGCGATCGTTTCTTCCGTGGCCGGCCATCGACCACATCCACATTCACGGTAAGCGCCCCGTCAGCGGGGACGAACCTCAGGAGAGCATGATGCAGACCTTCGAAACCCCAGCTCCGATCGCCGCCGTCCTGAACATCCCCGCGGGCGGCGTCCGATTCGCCGCCGACGACCGTGCCGACACCACAGTCGAAGTCGTGCCCACGGACGCCTCGAGGAGCCGCGACGTGAGGGCTGCTGAGCAGACCACCGTCGAATACCGCGACGGCGTCCTGCGCATCGAGACCCCGGTCCGGAACCAGATCCTCGGCCCGTCCGGATCCATCGACGTGACGGTGCGCCTTCCCGCCGGCTCACGGGTCGAGGCCAAGGCGGCCGCCGCCGAGTTCCGTGCCACCGGGCGGCTCGGCGACGTCATCTTCGACGGCGCGCACGGCACGATCGAGCTCGACGAGGCCGCGAGCGTGCGCCTCACCGCTCACGCCGGCGACATCTCGGTCGGCCGTCTGGACGGCCCGGCGCAGATCAGCACCCAGAAGGGCGACATCCGCATAGCCGAGGCCGTGAGCGGCACGGTCGTGTTGCGTACCGAGCACGGCACGATCTCGGTCGGCGTAGCTCCCGGGGTCTCGGCCACCTTGGACGCCGGCACCTCCTCCGGCCGGATCCGCAACACCCTCCAGAACACCGGAGGCGCCACCGTTCCGGTCGACATCCGCGCCACCACCGGCTACGGCGACATCACCGCCCACAGCCTCCCGGCAAAGCCGTAAGACCTTGACCGCCGCCCATCCGGTTGTTCGATCGAAGGAGCACGCCATCATGTCCGTCACCGTCACCGATCAGCGCAGCGGCTTCCGCGAAGCGGGGCTGGGCAGGCTCCGCGAGGTGCTGGCACGGCACGTCGAGTCGGGAAGGATTCCCGGTCTCGTCGCTCTGGTCAGCCGGGGCGACGAGACCCACGTCGAAACGATCGGAAGGATGCGCCGCGAGGGTGGCGCGCCGATGCGCCGCGACACCATCTTCCGGATGGCCTCGACGTCCAAGCCGGTCACGGTCGCCGCGGCGATGGTCCTGCTGGACGAGTGCCGGCTACGGCTGGACGATCCGGTGCAGCAGTGGCTGCCCGAACTCGCCGACCGGCGGGTGCTCAAGCGCCCGGACGGCCCGCTCGACGACACCGTGCCGGCGCGGCGGCCGATCACCGTACGGGATGTGCTGACCTCCACGTTCGGGCTCGGCATGGATTTGACCGCGCTGGGCACTCCGATTCTGGGCGCCATCTTCGAGCAGGGGCTCACGCCCAACCTGCCGGAGCCGATGCCCGAGCCGGACGAGTGGATGCGCCGCCTCGGGGCACTGCCGCTGATGCACCAGCCCGGAGAGCGCTGGCAGTACCAGATCAGCAACGATCTGCTCGGCGTGCTGGTCGCCCGGGTCAGCGGGCAGTCGTTCGAGGCGTTCCTGCGGGAACGGCTCTTCGGCCCGCTGGGTATGACCGACACCGGCTTCCACGTGCCCGCTGACAAGATCGACCGGCTGCCGGACCTCTATGCCCCGGATCCGCAGAGCGGCGAGTTCGTCGTCTGGGACGAGGCCGCCGGCGGACGGTGGAGCCGGCCGCCGGCGTTCCCGGGCGGCGGCGGTGGTCTGGTCTCGACCGCCGACGACTACCACGCCTACTTCCGGATGCTGCTGAATCACGGGATGCACGAAGGCGTACGGATCCTGTCCCGGCCCGCCGTCGAGCTGATGACCACCAACAGCCTCATGCCGGAGCAACTGGCCGCCCGAACCGCGATGGCCCGCGACAGCGTTCACGTCTCGCACGGTCAGGGGCAGCACGGCGGTTGGGGTTTCGGCATGGCGGTGCGCACCTACCGCGCGGACTACGCGTCCATCGGCCAGTTCGGCTGGGACGGCGGCAGCGGCACGTCCACCTACGCCGACCCGGACAAGCAGCTCATCGGGATCCTGCTCACCCAGGTCGGGGCGTCCGTCCCGGACCCGATCCAGCTCATGCACGACTTCTGGACCACCCTTTACCAGGCCATCGACGACTGATGAGGGGGTCAGGCGGCTCCGGCGGGTGACGGCTGCCAAGCTCCGGCGAGCAGCAGGGCCGTCGCCTCGTCCGGCGGCACCGGGCGGGAGAACAGGTAGCCCTGACCGAGCTGGCAGCCCAAGGCGACCAGATCGGCGTGCTGCTCGGGCGTCTCGATGCCCTCGGCGACGACGGTCAGGTTCAGCGACTCCGCGATGGCCAGCACCGCGCGGACGATGCCCCGGTCGGTAGCGGTGTCCGGCAGGCCGGCCACGAACGAGCGGTCGATCTTGACGGTCTCGACCGGGAGCCGCTTGAGGTGGCTGAGGCTCGAGTACGAGATGCCGAAGTCGTCGAGCGCGAAGTGGACGCCGGCCGCGCGCAGGCGGGTGGCGAACTCGTTGACGTCGATGCGGATGGCACTGTGTTCCGTAGTTTCCAGCCACACGTCCGCCGGGTCGGCGCCGCTTTCCTCGATCACCTTCAGCGTACGGGCGGCAGCATCCGCCTGGTGCAGTTGCACCGGCGACAGATTCACGCTGATGCCCAACCGCTCCCCGGAGAGCAGCCGCCGCCACTCGGCGAGCTGGTGGCACGCCTGGCCGAGCACCCACTCGCCGATGTCGATGATGGCGCCACTCTCCTCGGCGAGCGGGATGAACTCGTCCGGCGGCACCAGGCCGCGCACCGGATGGTGCCACCGGCAGAGCGCCTCGAACCCGATGATCCGGCTGCTGCTCAGCTCGAGTATCGGCTGGTAGTGCACGGCGAGCTGGCCGCGGGCGGACGCGAAGGCGAGGTCGGAGCGGAGCTGGAGCCGGTCCAGGCTGCGGCGGGAGGCCGCGTCGTCGAACACCTCGGCGCGGCCTCTTCCGGCGTGCTTGGCCGCGTACATGGCGGCGTCCGCGTCGCGCAGCATGGTGGCCGGGTCGGCGTGGCCGCGGACGCCGAGCACACCGCCCACGCTGGCCGAGATCTCGACGCGCTCGTCGAGCAGCACGAACGGGACCTCCACCGCCTCCACGACCCGGTCGCCGACGGCACGCACGTCGTCCAGGTCGGCGACGCCGTCGAGGAGGACGACGAACTCGTCGCCGCCGAACCGGGCCAGCAGGTCGCCCTGGCGCATGCAGCCGCGCAGCCGGTCGGCCGCCTGCACCAGCAGCTGGTCGCCGGCGTCGTGGCCGAGCCGGTCGTTGACGTCCTTGAACTTGTCGAGGTCGCAGAAGAGCAGGCCCACGTGGTCGGCGGCGTCCACCCGGGCGAGCGCCGCGTTGAGCCGGTCCGCGGTGAGCGCGCGGTTGGCCAGGCCGGTCAGGGGATCGTGGGTGGCGCGCCGGCGCAGCTCGTCCTCGAGGCGGCGGCGCCGGTCGATCACCCGCGACGAAAGCACGACGGTGTTGTCGGCCGCCACCGGGCGCAGGGCGCTCTCCACCCACACCCATCGGTCCTCGCCGGTGAGCAGGCGGTACTCGATCGTCGGGGTGTGCACCGGGCCGGTCAGGGCGGCGGCGACCGCTACCCGGTCGCTGGGGTGCGCCAGGGCGGTCACCGGGGTGCCGAGCAGCCGGCCCGGCGGCAGCGCCAGCTCGCGCTCGTACGACGGCGACGCGTACACGAAGCGGCCGGAGTCGTCGACCACCGCGATGAGGTCGCTGATCGAGTCGGTGATCAGGCGCAGGGAGTTCTCGCTGGCCTGCAGGGCCAGGTACAGCTCGGCGTTGTTCATCGCGACATCGACGTACGTGCCGAAGAGGGTGCCGGCCTCGGCCGCCTCCGAGCGGAACGGCACGCCGTCGTACCGGAAGGCGTACAGCACGGCGGCGGGGATGCCCTTCCGCATCACCGGAACGGCCAGCACCGAACCGCCCATCGGGAACCCGTCGTGCACGCCGGCGTACGTCTCGCCGGCGCTCAGGGTCTCCCAGCCCCACAACTTCTCGGACGGCAGCGAGTGGCCGGCGGGCAGGACGTCGCGACGGGTCGCCGCGCTGAGCGTCGCGACGCCGTCCTCGATCGTCACCACACCGCCCTCGACGCCGTCCACCAGGATCGGGAGGAGCCGCGCGGCCTCGTCGAACAGAGTCGGCAGGTCGAGGCAGCTCGTGAGGCGGTGGCCGAGCCGGGCGAGCGTCTCCACCGTCGCGGTGCGGCGGCGGGCCTGCACCGCGAGCCGGAGCCGGGAGGCCACCGACCGCAGCACCGGCAGGTCGGCGGACGGGAAGCCGTCGGGGCGGGACCGGAACATCATCAGCAGCTCGTCGGCCGTACCGTCCTCGCCGGCGGGCACCCAGACGGCCGAGGCGGGCGCCAGGCCGGCTATCGAAGGTGGGAAGTCGGCTTCGGGGTCCAGGGCGGCGCCCGTACGCGCGATCGCCTGCCCGGCCGCGATGGCCTCCGCCGCGGCGCCGGCGAGCGGCCAGCCGTCCGTGTACGCGGCGTCGTCCTCGGGGATGCCGCACGTGCCCGTGAGCTGGAGGCGGCCGGCCACGACCCGCGCCGACACGGTGACATCGGCCGCGTAGACCTGCGACAGCACGGCGAGAGTCTGCTCCACGAGTTCCGTCGGCGAGGACGGCTGCCCCAGCACCGTCAGCACCCGGATCAGCCGCGAGGTCTGCCGGTACGCGTCGGCCGCGGCTGCGGTGGCGCCCGCCAGCTTCTCCCTGAGCCTCTCGCCGGCCTCGTCGCGTGCGATGTTGTCCATCGATACCCCGCTCAAAGGGCCAGTGCGGTGAGAGTGGCGTTGTGGTACCCGGACACGCCGACGGACCGGGCGAACTCCCCGTACGTGTAGAAGCCGAACGTGGCGACGGAACCGGCGGCCTTGTGCAGCCGGGCGGCCTCCTCGCCCTCGCGGTCGCGCAGCAGGTCCAGCCGCGCGATGCAGCTGAACGTCAGCATCACGGCCGGGTCGTCGATGTCGCTCAGCGCGTCCTCGACCACATTCTCGATGACGTCGAGCAGGTCTTGCTGGTCGGCGGAGACGATCTGCACGGCGCAGTACTCCGGGAGTGGGGTGAAGGTCCGTACGGCGCCCTGCTCGTCCAGTAACGCCCCTCGGACGACCTGCGTGCCGTCCGGCTCGATCAGGCCGAAGGAGTGCGCGGTGCGCCAGTCGGAGCGAGCGCCCACGGGTACCGGCGACTCGGCCTCGTCCACGAGCCCCTCGTGGTACACCTCGGCGGCCGGGCGCCCGTCGATCTCGTGCACCACCTGGCCTTCGACGCGAGTGACCAGCATGGGCAGGCCCTGGGGCTGCCAGCCGTGCCCGGACACCACGCGCAGCGGCTGCTCCGAGCCGATCCAGACCGCGACCGCGCCGTTGGCGACCACGTCGCCGCCGTGAAACACCGACGAGCCGGCGAACGTACGGTCGTCCCCGGCCGCCCCGCCGACCACCGGAACCTGGGCGCCGGTGACCCGGTAGAGCCCGTTCAGCAGTCCCTGCATGTCGCCCGCCATGCCGTCGGCCAGCAGCAACAGCGCGCCGTACGGGGTGGGCTCCGAGCCCGCGGCGTCGCGGGCCCGGCGAGCCAGGTCGCGGCCGGCCGCGGTGGTGTCACTGCTGATGCCGCCGACCACTGCCGTGCCGAAACGGTACCGGCCCCCACCGAGGATCATCACGCTGACCGCGGGTCCCGGCGGGATGAACTCACCCTCGATGAACTGCCCACTGGTCGTGGCGCCGACCAGTGGCGTCTCTCCGGTGACGGCACGGACACCGGCGAGCAGCGCGGCCAGGTCGTACCGGATCGAGGCGTACACGATCACCAGGTCGGCGGTGGCGCCGTCGAGCCCGGCCAGCGCGGCACGGGCGGCGGCGGATCCCGCAGCGGTGGCGTCCTCGTGACTGCTGCGGCCCGACCCGAACGGCATTCTCGTCATATCGGGGAAATCGGCCGCGGGTGGTCCGACCTTAAGACTGGGAAGGTCCGACCTCAGGTCGTGTCAAACCCTGTCCTGTGCTCGTCCGGCCGCAGCTGCGGGCGTCCGGCACGCTGGACGCCCGCATCAATGAGTGCTGTGGGAGTTCGCGTCAGTGCACGAACGTGGCCAGCGGTTCTCCCGGCTCGACGATGTAGGTCGAGAGCATCAGCCCGGTGTCGGGTCCGAGATCGGTCGCGTTGTGCGGCGTTCGCGGCGGGATCAGGAAGCCGTCACCGGGGTGCAGGACAAGGGTGGGTTGGTCGCGGATCTCCATGCGTACCGTGCCGGCGACGATGTAGCCCACCTCCTCTCCGGGATGGATGTGCCACCCGGACTCGACGCCGGCGGGGATCTCCGTGCGCACCTGGACGATGTCCCGGCCGGGGATGGAGGAGCCGCGGCGCAGCGTTTCGGTGCGCTTGAGGGTGGCGGCGAGCTCATCGGCCGGCCCCACCTGTTTTCCTGTGTCGGACGACATGACAGAACCTCCAGGTGGTCAAGAGACGGGAAAGGCCGACGGACGGCGTAGGAGGAACCCCGACAGGGCTTCCGCCGTCGCCTCCGGATCATCCTCGACGACGAAATGGCTGGTCGGCATCGGCCGGCCGGTGGCGTCGTCGGCCCACGGCCGCCAGACGTCCAGCACGTCGCCGTAGAACCGCGGCAGTGCCCCGGTCGCACTCCACAACACGAGCAGCGGGCAACCGATCTTCCGTACGCCCCGGTCGGCGTCGTCGTGTTCACGGTCCACCGTCGCCCCGGCCCGGTAGTCCTCACAGATGGCCTGCACAGTGCTCACGTCGTCGAGCAGCGCCCGGTATCCGGCCATCAGTTCGGCCGGGTAGCGGTCCGGCGCCCGGCCGAGGCCGAGGGCTCGGACGTGGAAGTCGAAGAACGCGTCGGGGTCGGCGGCGATGAGTCTCTCGGGCAGGGGCGCCGGCTGGGCCAGGAAAGCCCAGTGCCAGTAGCCGAGGGCCATGTGGGCGTCGGCGCGGGCCCACACGTCACCGGTGGGCACGACGTCGAGGACCGCGGCGGCACTGACCTGGCCGGGGTGGTCCAATGCCATCCGGTACGCCACCCGCCCGCCCCGGTCGTGGCCCGCGACCGCGAACTGCTCGTAGCCGAGCAGATCCATGGCCTGTACGAGATCAGCGGCGAGGGAGCGCTTGGAGTGGGGCATGTGGTCGGCCGCGGGTTCGGGACGGAACGACGCCCCGTACCCGGGCAGGTCCGCCACGACCACCGTGAAGTGGTCGGTCAGCAGCTCCGCGACGGCGTGCCACATGACATGGGTCTGGGGATATCCGTGCAGCAGGAGCAGCGGTGGCCCTTGCCCGGCGACCCGGGCGAAGATCCGTCCTCGTGCGGTCTGCAGGGCGTGCTGCACGAAGCCGTCGAACATCATTTCGCGGCGAGCGCCGCGCGCAGGAAGCCGGCGGCCTGGTCGACGGCGGCGCGGGTGGCTCGGGTGTCGGTGACCGAGTTGAGCAGCATGAAGTCGTGGACGGCGCCGTCGTAGCGCACGGTCGTCACCGGCACGCCGGCGGTACGCAGCTTGGCCGCGTACGCCTCGCCTTCGTCCCGCAGGACGTCGGCTTCGTCGACGAATACCAGCGTCGGGGGGAGCCCGCGGAGTTGGTCGACCGTGGCCTGGTTCGGGGAGGCGGTGATCTCGGAGCGCTTCGCATGGTCGGGAGCGTAGGCGTCCCAGAACCATTCCATGGACTTGCGGCTGAGGTAGTAGCCGGACGCGAACTGATCGTATGAGGCGGTGTTCATCGCAGCGTCGGTGACCGGGTAGTAGAGCGACTGCTGCACGAAGGTGACGTCCCCGCGTTCCTTGGCCATCAGAGCCAGCGCCGCCGTCATGTTGCCGCCGACGGATTCGCCGGCAACCGCCATCCGGTCGGCATCGAGGCCGTGTGCGGCGCCTTCCTTGGTGACCCATTGCGCGACGGCGTAGCCCTGTTCGATCGCCACCGGGTAGCGCGCTTCCGGGGACGGCGTGTACTCGACGAAGACGACGGCCGCGTTCGCCCCGACGGCGAGTTCGCGGACGAGCCGGTCGTGGGTTCCGGCGTTACCCAGGATCCAGCCGCCGCCGTGCATGTAGACGACGACCGGCAGTACGGCTTCGGCGTCGACCGGCTTGACGATGCGGACCCGGACATCGCCGGCGGCGGCCGGCACGGTGATCCACTCGTCGGTGACCGGGAGCTTCTCGACCGGTGCGGCCTGCAGGTCATCGAGGATCCTGCGGGCGCCCTCCGGTCCGGCGTTGATGAGGAAGAGCGGGTCGGCGGTCGCCTCCACCAGCTGCTGGGCAGCGGGCTCCAGGACGACGGTCGGCTGAACGGGCATGGCGCTACTCCTGGGTCGTCGGGTGGGTTACTTGGCGAGGAACGCGAGCAGCTCGCGGTTGACCTCGTCGGCGTGGCTCAGAGCCATGAGGTGCGGTCCGCCCTCGATCTCGACGTAGTGCGCCTCCGGCAGCGCCGCGTGCATGCGGCGTCCCTGGCCGTCGATCGACAGAATCCGGTCCGCAGTGCCGTGCAGCACCAGGGCCGGGATGTCGATGCGCTTGAGGTCGTCGTGGAAGTCGTCCAGCCAGGTCACCGGGCAGGCCCAGGTCGCGATGGGCGAGGCGTCGGCGCCGGCGTTCCACAGGTTGCGGACGGCGTCCTCGCTGACCCGCTTGCCGAGCAGCTCGTCGAGGTTGAGCATGTCGCCGATGATCGCGGTCAGCCAGGCCGGCCGGTCGTGCCGGATGGCCTGTTGGACCGCGTCGACGCCGGCCTGATCGACACCGTTCGGGTTCTCCTCGGACTTGACGAACGAGGGCGAGAGGCTCTCGATGAACACACAGGACTTGAGCCGCTCCGTGCCGTGGACGCCGATGTACCGGGCGACCTCACCGGTGCCCAGCGAGAGCCCGACGAGAGTGACCTCGTGCAGGTCCAACGTGGTGAGCAACTGGTCGAGATCGGCGGCGAGAGTGTCGAAGTCGTAGCCACCGGCCGGCCGGCTGGATCGGCCGAAACCGCGCCGGTCGTACGCGATGACTCGGTAGCCCGCGGTGAGCAGCGGATGGATCTGTGGCTCCCAGGATCGGCTGTCGAACGGCCAGCCACTGATCAGGACCACGGCCGGCCCGCTGCCGTGGTCCTCGTAGTACAGGTCGATCGAGGTCGTGTTCTCCGTGCCGACAGTGATGGTGGACATGTGCGCTCCTCGGTTGTCCTTCTCTGATCCCAACCTGGCAAAGGCCGGGTGCGCTGACCAGGACGGCTGACCCGAGGACGGAGGGGTGTTCACCGGAAGAAAAGGCGGGCTACCCCCGGTACGGAAGTCCGGCCCGCCCGCTCGTTCCCACCCGCGCCGCTTGCGAGTCTCACCTTGCTCGTCGTGGTGGCGGGCGGCTAACTCAGGAGGCAACAGATGAAGCCGACGGTGATCCTCGTCCACGGGGCGTACGCCGAGTCGTCCAGCTGGAACGGAGTGCTGGAACCACTCGTTTCGGTCGGTCACCGGGTGATCGCCTTCGCGACGCCCCTGCGGGGAGTGGCAACGGATGCGGCGCTCCTGAGTGATCTGCTCGGCACGGTGGAAGGCCCGGTGGTCCTGGCCGGGCACTCCTACGGCGGTGCGGTCCTCACCAACGTCACCGCCGCGCCGGGGCAGGTGGTCGGCGCCGTCTACATCGCCGGCTTCGCCCTCGAGGCGGGGGAGAGCTGCGCCGACGCCTCCGCATTGGCACCGGGATCGACCCTCGCGGAGACCCTGCTGCCGGTGCCGCTGACCGGCGGCGGCGCGGACACCTACATCGCGCCGGAGAAGTATCACCACCAGTTCGCCGCCGACCTGCCCGTCGAGCAGGCCCGGCTGATGGCCGTCACGCAGCGCCCGGTCACCGACCGGGCCCTGGCCGAGCCTTCCGGCGATCACCCGCTGTGGCACTCGGTGCCGAGCTGGTTCCTGTTCGGCGAACTCGACCACAACATCCCGGCCGGCGCCCACCGGATCATGGCCGCCCGCGCGAAGGCCCGCGAAACGGTCGAGATCGCCGGCGCCTCCCACGTGGTCGGCGTCTCGCACCCGGCCGAGACCGCTCGCATCATCCTCGAGGCCGCAGTCGGCCACTAGCTCGACGCCTGGTCCCACATCGAAGACCCGGCATCGCGACGACGAAGGGCAGCACCGAAATGAACCAGCAGAGAGAGACCGATGGAACAGAGCCGAACGGCCGGCGCGGAGCCTCGCGCCGGGCTGTGCTGAGCGCCGGGACGGGCGCCGCGCTGACCGCGGCGGCCGTCGTGGGGGCAGGGCCCTCACCGGCGGGCGCCGCGCCTCGCCCCAGCGGCGGCACCCGCATCCCGGTGGCCCCGGGCGTCGAGGTCAACATCGCCGACCTGGACGGCGGTCGTCGCGGAACGGTCGTCTTCGTTCCCGGTTGGCCGCTGGCGTCGACGACGCTGGAGTACAACCTGCTCTTCCTGGCCGACCACGGATACCGGGCCATCGCCCTGGACCAGCGTGGCTTCGGGCTTTCCGACGCCCCGTACGGTCCGTACGGTTACGACGTCTGGGCCCGCGACATCCGCACGGTCCTCGAGGCGTTGTCGCTGCGCGACGTCACCCTGGTCGGGCATTCCATGGGTGGCGCGGTCGCGCTGCGGCACGCGGCCCGCTTCGGCAGCCGGATCGGCAAGCTGGTGGTGGCCGAACCGGCGGCGCCCCGCTTCGTGTTCGGTCCGCACTCCGCCGACCTCGCGGCCGGTCTCGACGCGCTGATCTCCGGCTACGCCACCGACCGTACGGTGCCGGTCCGGGACCTGACGAAGAACTTCTTCGCCACGCACACCGACGTCACCACGGATCCGTTCCTGCAGTTCTTCGAGCGGCAGTGCCTGGACCAGGCCTCGTTGCCGGCGAGCCGGGCCGGCCTGATCGCGTTGCGCGACGACGACCTGACGGACGACCTGCCTCGCATCAAGGTGCCGACCCGGGTGTTCCACGCGATCAACGACAAGATCCTGCCGCTGGACCACGGCCAGGCGGTGGCCGCGGGGATCCGCAACGCGCGGCTGGTCACCTTCGCCACCGCCGGACACGCCGTCTACGTGGACGAGCGGGACAAGTTCAACGCGGAACTCCTCGCGTTCATCCGCTGATCGCCCGGCCCCGGAAGAAGGAGGCGCTGTGACGCCGACCAGAAGCACCCACCGGGTGACACCGAATGTTTTCGGCGTCCCTTTCGGTCTCTGCGGCCTGGCTCAGTGCTGGGCAACGGCCCAAGCTGTCGCGGGGACACCCCGGTGGCCGGCCGACGCGCTCTGGATTCTCGCGGCGGCCGTCTGGTTGGCGTCCCTGATCTGGTACGGGCGAGATGTCGTCCGCGGCAGGCGGTGGCGCACCGAGCTGACCGACCCGGTGTTCTCGCCCTTCACCTCGCTCATTGTGATCGTGCCCATGTTGCTCGGCGTCGCTCTCGCCGCGCACGCCCGGGCGGCCGGCGAACTCGTCTTCGGCATCGCCTTGGCGCTGACGGTCGCCGTCGGCGGCTGGCTGTCCGGCGAGTGGATCGTCGCCGATCTCCAGCTCGCGCAATGGCATCCCGGCTACTTCCTGCCGACCGTCGGGGGCGGCCTGATCGGGGCCGGCGGCAGTGCGGCCCTCGGCCACCGCACTCTGGCGATGGTCATGCTCGGGTACGGGGTGATCTGCTGGCTCATCCTGGGCACGATCGTTCTGCTGCGGCTGTTCACCTCGCCCCCGTTGCCGCCGCCGCTGCGCCCCACCCTCGCGATCGAGCTCGCGCCCCCGGTGGTCGCCGGCAATGCCTGGTTCCTCGTCAACGGCGGGCGCATCGACGCGATCGCCGCCGGGCTCGCCGGCTACGCGGTCCTCATGGTCCTGGTGCAGCTCCGGCTCATCCCGGTCTACCGGCGCGTTCCGTTCGGCCCGGGCTGGTGGGCGTTCTCGTTCTCGTACGCCGCCGCGTTCACTCTGTCGGTCAACTGGCTGGCCGCCGGGCGCGTCCCCGGACAGACCGTCTGGACCGCGGTCGCCCTGGCCGTGCTCACGCTCGGCATGGCGGCGCTGGCCGTTCCCACCGTCCGGCGCCTCGTCCAGGGCACTTACCTGCCGGCCGCGGTGAACACGCCGCGACCTACCACGGTCGGTGAGCTGACCGGCTCAGGTGAATCGCGGTGAGAGGGCAGATTTTTCCGGACAGCCCTACCGCGGTCATGGTGTGCGCGCTGGAAGGATGAACGGATGCCGGACTCGATCCTGGTCGTCGATGACGACGCGTCTGTCCGGGGGCTCGTCGTGCGCATCCTGCGCAGCTGGGGCCACGCCGTGATCGGCGAGGCGGGCTCGGTCGCCGAGGCGCTCACCTACGCCGACGCCCGGCGTCCCGGCATCGCACTGGTCGACATCGGGCTGCCGGACGGTGACGGGTTCTCGCTCACGCGGCAGCTACGGGCCAAGCCCTGGGCCATGCGCGTGGTGATCTTCTCCTCCGACGCCGACCCGTCGAACGTCGCCGCCGCCGAGCGGGCCGGTGCCGTCGGCTTCTTCCCGAAGGACGAGCTGTTGAGCCCAGCCCTGCAACGACTGATCGAGGACAGCGCCGATGACGACCGATGACCCCGGCCGCCCGCTCCGGGTGGCGATCGGCGAGGACGACGTACTGCTTCGCGAGGGCATCGCCCGCATCCTCACGGGCGCCGGAATCGAGGTCGTCTCCCAGTCCGGCGACGCCGACGACCTGCTTCAGCGCGCGCTCGCGTACCGCCCTGACGTCGTCGTGACCGACGTGCAGATGCCGCCCCGGGGGGAGGACGACGGTCTGCGGGCGGCGATGGAGTTGCGCCGCCGGTCGCCGCGGATCGGTGTGCTGATCCTGTCTCAGTTCTGCGAGCCCGCGTACGTGATGGACCTGGTCGGCGAGCGCCCTGAGGGAGTCGGATACCTGCTCAAGGAGCGGGTCGGGGACGTCACGGCGTTCATCGACGCCGTCCGGCGGGTGGCGGCCGGCGGTAGCGCCCTGGATCCCGAAGTGGTCGCCCGCATGCTCGGGCGCCGCACCAAGGAAGGTCCCCTGCAACTGCTGACCCCGCGCGAGCTGGGCGTGCTCGCGGCGATGGCCGAAGGGATGTCCAACTCGGGCATAGCCCAGAGCCTGCTCATCAGCCCGGCCTCCGTCGAGAAGCACGTGACAGCCATCCTCC
This sequence comes from Paractinoplanes polyasparticus, assembly GCF_019710575.1. GTDB lineage: Bacteria > Actinomycetota > Actinomycetes > Mycobacteriales > Micromonosporaceae > Actinoplanes > Actinoplanes polyasparticus. Next base: position 99,259 of record NZ_JAHWFK010000040.1, read on the forward strand.
GCAAGCTGCGCATCGCCCCCACGGACAGCGAGCATCGCCGTGTCCAAGCCGTCCTCACCTATCTGCGCGCCGACGACCGCCGGCGATGATCCCCGACGAGGTACGCCGGCTCGCGGAGGGCCAAGCGGCTCTGCGCCGTGTCACGTCGGTTGCGGCCTCCGGCGCGCCGCCGCAGACAGTGTTCGAGGCGGTCACCTCCGAGGCCTCGGCAGTGCTGGGAGGGGCGCTCATCGCGCTGACCAAGTTCGAGGGCGGCGGAACCGACTCGGTGGTCGTGGCCCAGACCGGCGATCATGTCGCCGTCGGCGCACGGCTCCACCTGAGCGGCGACGGCGTCGCCAAGCGCATGTGGCAGTCAGGCCGCGCCGAACGTATCGACGACTACACCGGCATCGCCGACGCGACGACAGCAACCGATCTCGGCGTGCGGGCCGTCGTCGCCGTTCCGGTGCACGTGGACGGACGTCTGTGGGGCGCGCTGAGCGTGAGCTCGAAGGCCGATCCGCCACCGGCCGGCACCGAGGACCGCCTGGCGGTGCTCGCGGAGATCGTAGCCGCGGCCGTCGTGAGCGCGGCGGCCCGCGAGAGCTTCCGCGCACTGGCCGACGAGCAGGCCGCTCTGCTCCGGGTGGCGGCCCTGGTGGCCCACCGAGCCGGTCAGATCGAGATCTTCGAAGCCGTCGCCACGGAGGCGGCCCGCCTCATCCACGACGAAGCGACCACGCTGGTTCATTACGAGGGCAACCGCACCTTCACGGTTCTCGCCCACCGCAACGGTCCCGCCCCGGTCGGCACCCGGTACACGGTGCCGGTCGACGACGGCGGCACCTCGAACGAGATGATGCGAACGCTGAAGCCGGCCCGGCTGGATCACTACGACGCGTTCCCCGACCGGACGTACTACAGCCGGAAATTCGGGGTCGGGTCGAGCGTCTCGGTCCCCATCATCGTCAACGGCCGGCTGTGGGGCGCGCTGGGTGTCGTGAACGAAGGCCGGCGGCTGCCGGCGGACACCGAGGAGCGCCTCGGCAAATTTGCCGAGCTGGTCGCGTCGGCGCTGGCGAACGTCGAGGCGCACGCCGCCCTGGAGCACTTCGCGGCCCGGCAGGCCGCCCTGCGCCGGGTGGCCGAGCTGGTCGCCCGCGGAGCTGCGCTCGGCGAGGTGTTCGACGCAGTCGCCACGGAAGCCTCGAACATCTTCGGCGAATCGCCCGCGGAACTCTTCCAGTACGACGGCGCCGACTGCACGGTCGTCGCCACCTGCCGTAGTTCCGTACCGGTGGGCTTTCGCAGCCGGGCCGACGGAGACTCGGCCGGCGCCCGCGTGCTGCGGGCGCGACGGCCGTGCAGCTTCCCGGCCCTGGACGAGACCGATTCGGCCGGACCCCGCGAGGCCGGCCGACCCCGCGAGCTCAACGGCGGAGCGTCGGTCGCCGTGCCCGTCGTCGTCGAGGGGCGGTTGTGGGGCGGACTGGCGACCACCACGCGGGGTGAGCCGCCGGCCGACGCCGAGGACCGGCTGGCCGAGTTCGCCGAGCTGGCGGCGGCCGCCATCGCCAACGCCGAGAACAAGGAGAAGCTCCGGGCCTCCCGGGCCCGGGTGGTGGCGACGGACAACGAGGTACGACAGCGTTTGCAGCGCGACGTGCACGACGGCGCCCAGCAGCGGCTCGTCCAGACCGTCCTGTCCCTGAAGCTCGCCCTTGACGCGGCGGACCGCGGCGAGGACACCGTCGAACTCGTGCGGGAAGCGCTCGAGCACGCCGAGCGCGCGACGGTGGAGCTGCGCGACATCGTGCACGGGATCCTGCCGCCGGCCCTGGCCCGGGGTGGCCTGCGCGCCGGGATCGAGTCGCTGATCGCCGCGGCCCCGGTGCCCGTGGACGTCGACCTGACCGCCCAGCCGGGGGAACGGTTGCCGAACGATGTCGAGGTCACCGCTTACTTCGTCGTCGCCGAGGCGTTGACCAACGTCGTCAAGCACGCGAGGGCGACGCGGGTGCGGGTGACTGTCGCCGGCATCGACGGCGAGCTCGTGGTCGAGGTCACCGACGACGGCGCGGGGGGTGCCGATACCAACCTGGGTTCGGGCCTGACCGGGCTCACCGACCGGGTCGACGCCCTGAACGGCACTCTGACGCTGACGAGTACCGTCACCGCGGGCACAACCCTGCGGGCCGTGCTCCCGCTGCCGGACGCCGACGCGGGATGAGTCACCCGCTCAGCTGCGCCGGCAGATCGTGTGCGGGCCCGAGCGGTTCGCCGACCGGCAGCGTCGCCTTGATCGTCGTACCCCGCCCGGGTGGGCTGCTGAGCCGAAGCTGACCACCGCACGCCTCAGCCCGGTCGAACAAGCCGGTCAGGCCGGAGCCGTCGCCGGGGCGGGCGCCGCCGGCGCCGTCGTCGCCCACCTCGATGCTCAACGCGCCGCCGCGCAGGTCGGCGCGAACCCAGGCACGACCGGCCCGGGCATGCTTGACGACGTTGGTGAGCGCCTCGGCGATGATGAAATACGCGGTGGTCTCCACCTCCACGGCCATTCGGGGCACTTCGACGGCGACCTCGACCGGCAGCGGCTGGTCCGCCAGGAGCGACTCCACGCCGCCGCGTAAGCCGCGGCGCGTCAACGCTGCCGGAAGAATGCCGCTGACGATCTCCCGTAGTTCGTCGGTGGCCCGGTGAGCGTGCTTGAGGGCCTCCTCGACGTGATCGATCGCGGTCGGCATGTCCCCTTGCTCGAGGGAATACCGCGCGAGTTTGAGGGTGATGACGGTGTGGACGAGCCGTTGCTGGGCGCCGTCATGGACATCGCGCTGCAGCCGGCGGCGGGTCTCGTCGGCTGTGGACAGCACGCGTGCGCGTGAGGCGATGAGCTGTGCGCGGCTCGTCGCGTTGCTCACCGCGGTAGCGACGAGGTTGGCGAACCGCTGGAGGCGCTGTTCGGTGCCGCGGGCCACCGGTCCGTCGGCCGAGGTGGCGGTGAGCGATCCCCAGATGCGGCTCTCCACCGCGATGGGCGCCGCCACAGCGGCGACCAGACCGTACTGAACGGCGCGGGCGGCGTTGGGTTCCGTGCTGTAGTCGTCCACGCGCACGAGGTCCGCCGATCGCCGGACGCGGTCCGGCAGCGACCCGGGCTCGTAGGCGATGCGTGTTCCGGGTGGGGCGGGGCCGCCGCTTCGGCTGATGACGACCAGCGACTCGTCCTCCTCGTAGCGGACGAGTGTCACCGGCTGACCGTCCAGAAGCTGCTGCGCCTCGGCGGCGACGGCGGCGAACACCGCGTCGGACGGCTCACCGCGGGCCACCTGCTCCGCGACGCGCAGCAATGCCGCCTGTTCGTCGGCGAGCGCCTGGACCTCGGCGCGCGCCTGAGAGCTGGCGATCGCGGTGCCGGCCAGCTCCGCGAAGCGCGCGAGCTTCTCCTCGATATGGGCCGGCAGAGCACCACGTCCGGCCGCGACCAGAGTGCCCCACAGCCGGTCCTCGGCCATGATCGGCGCGGCGGCGCTGGACAGGAATCCCTGGCCGGAGGCCACCCTGGCCCACGCCCCCGACATGTCGGGGAGCCGATCAGCGCGGGCCGGCCGCCCGGTTCGCCAGACGCGCTGCGTTGCGCCGTCGCCCTTGGCCGGAGCGCGCATGCCCACCGCGACGCCGTCCGGCGGATCGTGGACCGCGACAACCTCCGTCGCCCCGTCGGACTCGAAGCGCAACAGCGTCGTGAACGCGACGCCGACCAGACTGGCCGCCTCGGTGACGACGGCCTCGAGCACCTCGCCGGGTGGGGCGTCGTGCGCCACGAGCTCGGCCACCCGCCGCAGCGCGGCCTGCTCGGCGACGAGCCCGGCAGCCAGCCGTTCGATCTCCTCGCGGCTGCGGGCGTTGGCGATCGCACCGGCCAGCAGGTCGGTGAACGCGGCCAGCTGTTCCTCGGTACCGGTAGGAATCGGCTCGCCATTCGTCGAACCGACGGCGGTCAGCCCCCACAGCTGCGCGTCGACCAGCACCGGGGCGCCGACCGACGACGTCCAGCCCCAACCGCGGACCATGTCGGCCAACGGGCCCGAAGCGTTCGCGTAGGTCGTGATCCGGCTCGGACGTCCGGAGTCCCGGATGGACCGGGCGAGAGTGCCGGACCCGAGCGGGTGGCGGATGTGGATGCTTCGGTATCCGGCGGATGCGTTCCAACGGCCGACGAACGTGGCGGTCTCGTCGCTGTGCAGTCGCACCAGAACCGCGTCGGACCCCGGAATCAACCGGCCGACCTCGGTCACCAGCGCCTCGAAGATCTCCGCACGAGCGGCCCCGCGAGCCACCAGCGTCGCTACCCGCCGCAAGGCCGCGTATTCGGCGGCCGATCGTCGGAGGTCCTCGGGATCATCTCTCATGGCTGCGCTCCTCGTGGCCGGCTGACGCTCTCGAGAGCTCCGAGGACGACCGCCGTGACCGCGTCCGGCTGGGAAATCATGATCGCGTGCGAACCGTCGATCTCGGTGATCGCGGCGCCGGCGCGCTGCGCCATCTGCCGCACGACGTCGCCGCCGACGACGTGGTCAGCGGTGCCGACCGCGGCCCAGACAGGCAGCCTCTTCCAGGCGGCAGGACCATTGTTCTCCTCGAACGCGGCTGCGGCTATGGGTCGCTGGGACAGCGCGTACACGCCCGCCTCCTCGGGAGGCAGGTCGGCGGCGAACACCGCACCGAACCGCGCCGGGTCGATGATCAGTTCGGTCGCCGTGGCGTCCCGGCCCACCGGATACCGGCTGGGCTGCACCGCGGTGGTCAGGACGCTGTCCCTCGACTTCGCCACGATCTCGGCCAGCACCTCACCCTCGTCCGGGGCGAAGGCGGCCACGTAGACCAGTCCGAGGACGTTCGTGGTCCGCGGGACGGCATTGGTGATGATCGCGCCGCCGTAGCCGTGGCCGACGGCGAGCACCGGGCCGGGGATCTGACCGAGGGCGCCGGCGAGGTAGGCCGCATCGGCGGCGATGCCGCGCAGGGGATCGGCGAGGGCCCGCACCGGGACGCCGGCCGCGACGAGCCGCCGGATGACCGGCGCCCAACTGCCGGTGTCGGTGAAGGCGCCGTGGACGAGAACGACGGTCGGGGAGGTGCTCGCGGACGGGACGCTGGTCATGAACCTCTCCCGGTCAGGACGGGGAACGTATCCCTCATGGTGGTGATCCGGACCGGGGTGTCGCGTACATCAGGTGGTGTATGTTCGGGCGCTCAGCCGCTGGACAGCGCCGGGCCGAGCTGTTTGCGCCCGGTGACCGCGAGCTTGGCGTAGACCCGGTGCAGGTGGGTGCTCACCGTGCTCGTGGCCAGGAACAGCTGCTCGGCGATCTCCGGGTTGGTCAGTCCGGAGGCGGCCAGGTGGGCGATCTGCAGCTCCTGCGGCGTCAGGGCCGTGGTCGCGGACGGTGCCCGGCGTGAGCGTTCGCCGGAGGCTCGAAGCTCCTTGCGGGCGCGTTCGGCCCACGGCTCAGCGCCGAGTGCCTGGAAGACCTGCTGTGCCGCGCGCAGCTGACCCCGGGAGTCGGCCACTCGATGGTGGCGCCGCAGCCAAGCGCCGTAGGCCAGCTGCAGCCGGGCTCGTTCGAACGGGAAATCCGCGGAGATCCGGGGCAGCGCGGCGAGAAACGCCGAGTCTGCTTCGTCGTCCGGGGCCAGCAACGCCGACGCGTAGGCGGTGCTCGCCTGCAACAGAGGCCAGCCTCCCTCCGCCGCGACCGGCTCACAGATCGCGGCGACTTCACGGAGCCGGTCGTAGCGCCCGCACAGGGCGGCCGCCTCGGCGAGATGCGGCAGCGCCCAAAGGCGTGCGAACTCGTGGAAGTGCAGGTCGGCCGGATCGAACATGGTGCTGAGCTCGTCGAGGGCAGCCGAGGGACGCCCACCGGCGAGGTGGGCCACCCCGCGGACCAGAGCGACCTGACACAGCATGAAGCGGGAGCCTCCAGCCAGCAGCTGTCGCTCGATCTCGTCCATCGTCGCGGTCGTGCCGTCGGTGTCACCGCCGAGCGCCCGAGCGAAGGCCGCCCACAGCCGGCCCTGAAACTGCCACGTCGTCTGGTTGGTCTCCGATGCCGTCCCCTGCAGCTCTTCGGCCGAGGTCAGGGCGAGCCGGACGTCGCCCAGCAAGGCTGCGACGGTTGCCTGCGAGCCCAGCACCTGCGGCAGGAGGGTCAGCAGGCCGAGCCGCCGGATCGAGGCCAGCGCTGTCCTCAGGAAGGCGAGGGACGAGCGCAGGTCACCGACTCCGCTCGCCGCTATGCCGAGGCGGTGCGCCGCGACGACATCCAGATCGGGGGCGAGAAGGATGCGTCGCATGCGATCGACCGACACCCGTCCCTGCTCGATGGGGGAGACCAGAGCGATCACGCTGACGTAGCGGGGGTCCAATTCAGGCAGGTGCATCTCCTCGAGCACCCGCACGACGCGCTCGCGCGTGGGCCGGGCGAGGTCGACCCACCAGCAGAGGGCGCTCATCGCGGCCAGACCCCGGAGCGCGAGCTCGACGCGGCCCTCGGCCCGCATCCGGGCCGCGATGCCGGCCAGGAGAGCGAACGTCTGGTCATAGGGCCACTGGAAGCCGTTCGAGATCTGCCGCAGCCATTCCAGTTCGGTACGGTCGGGCCGGCCGAGCTGATCCTCGTTGATGTTCTGGAGCAGGCTCCTTACCTTGGCGACCTGACTGAACTCCATGCCGGCGCGCGCGGCCCGCATGAATCGCCGCGCGCGCAACGGCTCCTCCGGTGACAACTGCGCCGACCGCTCCCAGGCCCGCAGGGCGGCGCCCAGCGAACCCGCCGTCTCCGCCCGCTCAGCCAAACGGGCCAGGCGATCGGCCACCCCGGCATCGGTGTCGACGGCCGCCGCGGCCAGATGCCAGACCTGTCGTGCCTCCTGACCGTCCAGAACGCCGGCGATGGCGGCATGCGTGGCCAGCCGGACCGGCGCGGAGGCCGACCGGGTGACGGTCCACCGGATCAGCGGGTGCCGGAACCGCATCATCTCCTTGTCGGCGACGAGCAGTTGGGCGGCGATGGCCGGCTCGAAATCGTCCAGGGTCACGTTCGGCCCGTGCAGGGCGCGCGCGACGGCGAGCACCTCGCCCAGGTCCGCTGTGTCGTCGAGGGCCGCGATCAGAACCAGGGAGCGGGTCAGTATCGGCAGGCGCGAGATCGTCAGAGCGTAGGTGCGCTCCAGGCGCTCGGTGAGGGGAAGGTCCGACGACAACAGGTCACTGTCACCCAGCTTGCTCGCGGCGACGGCCAGTTCGAACAAGCCCAGCGGATTACCCGCCGCTTCGCGCAGCACGAATTGCGTCAACGCGGGAGTCAGGTCGGGCGCGGCCGACCGAAGGAGCGCGAGAGCCGCTTCCGCCGACAAGGGCTCGAGCCGGTGCTCCGGCAGGCCGGCCCCGGCCAGTAGCGATACGGACTCCTCGCCGTCACGCATGCCCACCAGCAGGCAGACCTTGTCATCGGCCACGCGGCGCCCGATGAAGGAGAGAATGTCCCAGCTTTCCTGGTCGAGCCATTGCGCGTCGTCGACGATCAGCACCCGCCCCCGGCCGGCGGCCGTGGTGACGCCGTTGAGGGCCGCGCGGGCCAACTGGTACCGCTCGGCGGGACTGCCGGGCTCGCCTGCACGCCCGAGAGCCGCCTCCCACAGGCGGCGCGACTCGGCCGGTTGGTTCGCCAGCAGTGTGCCCAGAAGCTGGTCGATGCCGGCGTAGGGCAGTTGCGTCTCGGTCGGCACCGTCGTCACGGCGAGCACAGACATGCCCCGCTGCCGGGCCTTCGCCTCAGCCAGACGCAGGAGCGCGGACTTGCCGATGCCGGCGACACCGCGCAGCACCAGGGTGGAGCCACTCGACCTCAGGCAGCCGTCCAGCACCTCCAGCAGCATGCTCTGCTCCTGGTCACGCCCGACAAGCTCCCCCTCGCCGTCGTCGCGCAAACCGGCCTCCTGGCACGCCCCTCGAGTCTGCGCAGCGTATCAATGGTGCCCTCCGTGAGCAGGCCCCTGAGTCGACCCTGCCCGTACGCACCAAGCCAAGGGGCCCCGCCGCGTGCTGCGGCGGGGCCCCTTGGCGTCCGGCTGTCAGGAAGTGACGGACACCGGCTCGCCGTCGCCCGACTGGGCGGCGGCCACCTTCGCCACTGCTTCCAGGGGCTCCATCGGGGCCGCCACGGGATAGGGCTTGGCGATGAGGTTGTCGAGGGCGTCGTTGAAGCGGGTCAGCGGGTCCGGCTCGTCGGGGCCCAGCAGGTAGTGGCGCAGGGCCTCGCGGCGTTCGGCCATCGGGTCGACCGGCTCCGGCCGCTGCAACTTCTGGACCAGGTCGGACAGGCCTTCGGCCTTGGAGCCGAGCAGGTAAGCGCCGCCGGCCACCGTCTGGGCGGTGCGGAACGCGGACTCGTCCTGGTTGTAGATGTTGGTGACGACGTACGGTTTGCCGCTGCCCACGAAGTCGGAGACCACGGCCGAGATGTCGGCGATCATCATGTCGGCCTCGTTGAAGCACGAGTACAGGTCGGGGCGGGGACCGGTCACCGTGCGGTGGGCCCACCAGCCGGCTGCGTCCCAGTGCGCCCGCTGCCAGTCCTGTTCGGCCTTCAGCAGTTTCGCGTGCCGTTCCGGGTCGGGGATGCCGTTGTCGCGTGCCGTCTGGGCCGAGTCCGGGCCCTGGGAGCCGGACAGCTGGTCGATCAGGCGCTGCAGCTCGGTCAGCCGGCCCTTACTGGCGGTGCGCTCGGCGGCGTTGGCAGCGACGATCTTGGTCCAGGCGGGGTCGGCGGCCCGGAGTTTGTTCGCCGTCTCCAGCATGTCGATGATCTGCTGGTTGATCCGGCGGGTGGTCTTGTCCTGGTAGCCGGTCAGCGGGTGGGGCTTGTAGATGATCCGCACGTTCGGCGACAGCGCCAGCAGCGTCTTGACGATCTTGACGCCCATCACCGGTACGGAGCTGAGCGCCAGGTCGTTGCTCCAGCCCTCCCAGGTCGGGGCGTACAGCACCGTGAAGATCCGCCGGTCCTGGCGCGGCGGTTCCAGGGCCGCGAGCTGGGGGCGGCCGACCTCGACGATCGAGGCGTCCGAGACGGCCCCGCCCGCCCGGCGGTACCGGTCGCGACCGGCCCGGCCCGCGACCCACACCTCGTCGTAGACCCGGCTGGCCGGGTTCGTGCTGGCGACCTTGTCGCTGTCGCCGTGCCCGACGAAGATGTGCCGGATGCCGTTGTGGCGGAGCATGTGGAGGTTGTTGCCGACGTTGCCCACGTACATGACGACCTTGAGATCCGGCAGGTCGAGGTCCATCACTTCGGGCCCGCGCGGCATGCTGATGATCGGCAGGTCCGTCGGACCGATCCGGGGAACGTGTTTGTGCTCGCGGACCAGGATCATCGCCTTGTGCCGCAGCTCGGCCAGCGTGGTCAGCCAGGAGTCGACCTGGTAGCTGGTGCCGCTGGCCTCGCCGAGGCTGAAGTAGAGCATCACCTCGGGCTGGTAGGCCCGCACCTGCCGCAACACCTCCGCACGCACCTCGTCCCGGTCGCCGAGGACCCGGTTGCGGCGGTAGTGGACCGCGACGACGGCCAGCATCCCCAGCGTGTAGAGGGCCGAGACGGCGAGGCCGAGCACGGCGAAGTAGTTCGTGCCGGCCGCTGCGTCGATCACCACGCCCACCGCCAGCGGGACGACCACCTGCGTCAGCTGGGTCGGCGCCCCGACCCGCAGCCAGGCCGGGGGCGCGTCCGGGATCCGCAGCCGGGAGAGATCCAGGTTGCGGGTCGAATGCGGCAGCTGGCGCCGTTGGTTCAGCAGGCGCAGCAGCGCGGTGAAGATGCCCCGCAGCAGGTACAGGGACGGTATCGCCATGGTCAGAAGGCCCAGCCGGGCGACATCGTATTCGCCCGAGCGGGCGATCAGCACCAGGACTGCCGCGTCGCGGATGATCGAGCGCGGCACCGTGCCGAGGTGGACGCGCCGCAGCGCGATGGTGAGTGGCGTCTGTTGGATGCCCCACAGCTCGGCGACGAGGACGGCCACGAGGCCGGCCGCGAACACGATCGGCCACGGTACGAAGGCGCCCACGTAGAGCACGGGGTACGAGATGCCGAACAGGACGTACCGGACCAGCGTGTCCGGTCGGCTGATGTCCAATTTCGCCGCGACGTTCACAGCGGCCCTCTCACTTGGTGGTCGTCACGGCCGCCGGGGCGGCACGCCGTACGTCGATGATGTGGCCGGTCATGCTGGAGATCAGCACGTCCACGGAGGTGCTCGCCACCTCGTCGGCGGTGAGCATGGAGGCGGCCGGTTCGTCGCCGAAGGCCTGCCGTCGCATCGGAGTGCCGGTGCGTTCCGGATTGATGCAGTTGACCCGGACGCCGACGTCCGACCACTCGTCGGCCAGGGCCTGGACCAGGTTGACGGTGGCGGCCTTGGTCGACGAGTAGAGGCTGTAGCCGGCCCGGCCCCTCGTGTACGAGCTCGAGGTGTAGAGCAGCAGGCCGCCCCGCGTCTCGGCCAGGTACGGCGCGGACGCCCGGGCGATGTGGACCGGGCCGAGGTAGTTGACCCGCAGGGCTTCCTCGATCACCGCGTCGTCGGTGTCGGCCAGCTTGCCGATGCGGAGCACGCCGGCCGTGTTGACCACGTAGTCGATCCGGCCGGTCTCCGCGTTGGCCTGCTTCAGCGCCTCGGCCACGTCCCCCGCGTTCTCGACGTGGGTGCCGGTGGTCGAGCGGCTGAACGACAGCACGGTAGCGCCGTGGGCGGCCGCGAGGTCACCGGTGGCCTTCCCGATGCCGTAGCTGCCGCCGAACACGACCATCGTCTTGCCGGTGAGCAGCTCGGCCCGCTCCGCGCCGGAGATCTCGGCCGGCATCGGGTTGGAGTTGAGCTGGAAGAGCTTGTCGGCGAGGTGGATGTCGATCGGGTGCGTGATCTTCAGGTTGTTCTCGTCGCCCGGGACCACGTGGATCGGCACGTCCGGCAGGTAACGCCGGACCACGCCGCAGTCGTCGGTGGCGGTGAAGTCGGGGTCAGCGGCGGCCAGGTCGTACGCCCTGCGCAGGGTCGACATCCGGAAGCCCTGGGGGGTCTGACCGCGGCGCAGCCGGGACCGGTCGGGGATGTCGGAGATGACCTCCTCGCCGTCGACGTCGTCCACCGAGATGATCGTGTCCGCCGACGGGATCGCCACGTCGATGGCCTCGAACCGGTCGAGAGCGCGCACGCTGTCGGCGATGATGCGCTGCGACACCAGGGGCCGTACGGCGTCATGAATGATCATCTTGCACTCGATGCCGCCCATGGCCTCGATGGCCTTCCGGGTGGTGTCGCTGCGGGTCCGCCCGCCGGCGATCACACCGCTGACCTTGGTGAAGCCGGCCCGCGCGACGATCGCCTCGACCTCGTCGAGGTAACCCGGGGCCATCAGGACCAGCACTTTGTCGATGACGGGTGATTTCTCGAAGGCGGCCAGGGTGTGTTCCACCACCGTCTTGCCGGCGATCTTCACGAGCTGCTTGGGCATCTTGAGGCCGAGCCGCTCCCCGACGCCGCCCGCGAGCACGACGGCGACTGTCGGCATGACACTTGACGTGACTGTCACTACCACCGGATCTCCTGTGATGGACGCCCCGATGAACCAGCCCGGGTTGACCATGATTCGGATGAATGCCGGGCGACGTTAACAGCAGGGCAACCGCAGACACAACGTGCGTTCGGCTGGAGGACACCCGACATGCATCTGCGCCATGCTCCGCCATAACGGACACGTCATTGCGAAGACTCCGGGCGTTAACAGAGGCGTGGCAGGCGTTGACGCGGCCCGATGCGGCGAATTGTCCTTCTTAGGGGATCTTCGACCGGTCCGAACCGGCCGAAATGGGCACCCTGGTCGACCCGGGTAAACCCGCAAACATTTGCTGGCAACGTTTTCCGCCCCATCCGTTAAGGTGTCGCGCATGAAGGCGCTAGTGCTCTCCGGCGGGGCTGGGACCCGGCTGCGGCCGATCACCTACACATCGGCCAAGCAGCTCGTTCCGGTCGCGAACAAACCGGTGTTGTTCTATGGCCTGGAGGCGATCGCCGAGGCGGGAATCACCGACGTCGGGATCATCGTCGGTGACACGGCCGACGAGATCCGGCAGGCGGTCGGCGACGGGTCCGCCTTCGGGCTCGACGTCACCTACATCCCGCAGAGCGCACCGCTCGGCCTGGCGCACGCCGTTCTCATCGCCCGCGAATTCCTCGGCGACGACGACTTCGTCATGTACCTGGGCGACAACTTCATCGTCGGTGGCATCCGCGACCTCGTGGAACGGTTCCACCACGAGGCGGCGGACGCTCAGATCCTGCTGACCCGGGTCGCCGACCCGACGTCCTTCGGCGTGGCCGAGCTCGACGCCGCCGGCCAGGTGATCGGGCTGGAGGAGAAGCCGGCCTACCCGAAGAGCGACCTGGCCCTGGTCGGTGTCTATCTTTTCCGGGCCTCCGTGCACGAGGCCGTCCGTTCGATCGAGCCCTCCCGCCGCGGCGAGCTGGAGATCACGCACGCGATCCAGTGGCTCATCGACTCGGGCCTGGACGTGCGGTCCACCCTGATTCACGGTTATTGGAAAGACACCGGAAACGTCACCGACATGCTCGAGGTCAATCGGACCGTTCTGGAAACGCTCGACCGTGCCATTGACGGAGATGTCGACGGCGCGAGCGAGATCATCGGACGCGTCCGGATCGACCCCGGCGCCAAGGTGTCGGGCAGCCGGATCGTCGGTCCCGCAATCATCGGCTCCGGCAGTATCATCAGCGATTCGTACGTCGGTCCGTTCACGTCGATCTCGGATAATTGCCGGATCGAGGACAGCGAGGTCGAATACTCGATCGTGCTCAGCGACTCCTTGATCAGCGGGGTGCGCCGGATCGAGGCGTCCCTGATCGGCCGCAACGTCGAAGTCACGCCCGCTCCCCGGGTGCCCGACGCCCACCGGCTCGTTGTCGGCGACTACAGCAAGGTGCAGATCTCCTCATGACGACCCGGATTCTTGTGACCGGCGGGGCCGGTTTCATCGGCTCGCACTACGTCCGCACCGTGCTGGGAGCGGACGGGCCCGGCGATGTGGAGATAACGGTCCTCGACCTCCTCACGTACGCCGGTAACCCCGCCAACCTCGACGACGTGCGCGACCACCCGGGCTTCCGGTTCGTGCGGGGCGACATCTGCGACCCCGTCCTGGTCGCCCGGCTGATGGCCGAGCACGACCAGGTCGTGCACTTCGCGGCCGAGTCGCACGTCGACCGGTCGATCGACGGCGGCGCCGAGTTCATCCGGACCAACGTGGTCGGCACGCACACGCTGATCGATGCCGCGTACCGGGCGGGGATCACCACCTTCGTCCACATCTCGACCGACGAGGTGTACGGCTCGATCGACGAGGGATCCTGGCCCGAGAGCCATCCGCTGGCGCCCAACTCGCCGTACTCGGCGGCCAAGGCGTCCAGCGACCTCGTCGCGCTGTCCTATCACCGCACCCACGGCCTCGACGTACGGGTGACCCGCTGCTCCAACAACTACGGGCATCACCACTTCCCGGAGAAGGTCATCCCGCTGTTCATCACCAACCTGCTCGACGGGCACAAGGTGCCGCTGTACGGCGACGGCGGCAACGTGCGCGACTGGCTGCACGTCGACGACCACGTCCGGGGCATCGAGCTGGTCCGCACCAAGGGCCGCCCCGGCGAGATCTACAACATCGGCGGCGGCACCGAGCTGTCGAACAAGGAGCTCACCCAGCAGCTGCTCGACGCCTGCGGCGCCGGCTGGGACAGCGTCGAGTACGTGACCGACCGCAAGGGCCACGACCGTCGCTACTCGGTCGACTGCACCAAGATCAGTGAAGAGCTGGGCTACCGTCCCCGCAAGGACTTCCCGACCGGCCTGGCCGAGACCGTCGAGTGGTACCGCGAGAACCGTGCCTGGTGGGAACCGCTGAAGGGCCGGGCCGCGCTGTGACCTCCTGGTTGATCACCGGTGGCTCCGGGATGCTCGCGCAGGACCTGCTGTCCCGCCTGCACGCCACCGGCCTCGACGCGGTGGCGCTGACCCGCGGCGAGCTCGACGTCACCGACCCGGTCGCGGTCACGGTCGCCCTCGAGCGGCACCACCCCTCGGTCGTGGTCAACTGCGCCGCGTGGACGGCCGTCGACGACGCCGAGGAGCAGGAGACCGCCGCTCTTGCCGTGAACGGCGCCGGCCCCCGGAACCTCGCGGTGGCCTGCCGCGAGACCGGAGCGGTGCTGCTGCACCTCTCGACCGACTACGTCTTCGCCGGCGACGCGACCTCGCCGTACGCGGAGGACGCGCCGACCGCACCGAGCAGCGCGTACGGACGGACCAAGCTGGCCGGCGAGCAAGCCGTGCTCGAAGTGCTTCCGGAATCCGGCTACGTCGTGCGCACCGCGTGGCTGTACGGCGCCGGCGGCGGCAATTTCGTCGCCACCATGCTCAAGCTCGAGGCATCGCGGGACACCGTCGACGTCGTGGATGACCAGCGTGGCCAGCCCACCTGGACGGTCGACCTGGCCGACCAGCTGTTCCGGCTGGGAACGGCGGCTCTCGCCGGCTCCGCGCCGGCCGGGGTCTACCACGGGGCGAGCTCGGGCGAGGTCACCTGGTTCGGGCTCACCCAGCAGATCTTCCGGCTGATCGGCGCGGATCCGGGCCGGGTGCGTCCCACCACCAGCGAGGCCTTCCGCCGGCCGGCGCCCCGCCCGGCATACAGCGTGCTCGGCCACGATCGCTGGGCGGCAGCCGGCCTCGAGCCGATCCGCCCCTGGGGCGACGCCCTGGCCGAGGCCGTTCCGCACCTGCTCGCCACCTCTCACGCTCGTTGAACGGGGCTCCCAAGATGCCGCTGAAGGTCAGCGTGGTCGTACCGGTCTACAACCCCGGCCCGTACATCGAGGACTGCATTCAGTCGCTGGTCTCCCAGAGCCTGCCCAAGGACGAGTACGAGGTCTGGTTCGTCGACGACGGATCGACCGACGAGACCCCGGCCCGGCTCGACCAGCTCGCGCTGGAGCAGCCGAACGTCCACGTGATCCACCAGGAACCGTCCGGGTGGTCCGGCAAGCCGCGCAACGTCGGGATCGACGCCGCCCAGGGCGACTACATCATGTTCGTCGACAACGACGACTACCTCGGCGCCGAGGCGCTCGAGCGGATGTACGACTACGGCGTCGCCAACGGCGCCGATGTGGTCGTCGGCAAGATGGCGGGCAAGGGCCGGCCGGTGCCGCGGGACCTCTTCCGCAAGAACCGCCCCCGGGCCGGCGTGCAGAACGCGCCGCTCATCGACAGCCTCACCCCGCACAAGATGCTGCGGCGCGAGTTCCTGGCCAAGACAGGCCTGCGCTTCCGCGAGGGCCGTCGCCGGCTGGAGGACCACGTCTTCGTCACGGAGGCCTACCTGCGCGCCGAGAACGTGTCGGTCCTGAGCGACTACGTGTGCTACTACCACGTCAAGCGCGACGACGCCTCGAACGCGGGCTTCCGGCCCATCGACCCGGTCGGGTACTTCGGCAACCTGCGCGAGGCCCTCGACATCGTCGATCAGTACACCGAGCCCGGCCCGCTGCAGGACGGCCTGTTCCGCCGCTGGCTGCGCAACGAGATCGTGGAGCGCCTGCGCGCTCAGCGGCTGCTCAACATGGATCCGGAATACCGGCGCGAGATGTTCCGCGAAATGCGCTCGGTCGCCGTCGACCGCTTCGGCCCCGGCGTGGCGGCCGGCCTGTCACCGATCCAGCAGGTCGTGGCCGGACTGCTGGTCGCGGACCGGCTCGAGGACGTCGAGACGCTGGCCGAGTGGGAAGCCACGGTCAAGCCGATCGCCGAGCTGCAGACCTTGGCCTGGCGGGACGGCGCTCTGCGGGTCGCCTTCACCGTCGAGTACGCCGCCGGGGGCGAGCGCCTGACGTTCGTCCGGGCCGGTTCCGACGTCGCGCTCGCGCTGCCGATTCCGCAGAGCAGCCGGCAGGCGCTCGCGCTGCTCGAGGCCGGCATCTCCGCCCAGTCCGAGAAGTCGAAGGTCGACCTCGTCATCCGTGAGCGCTCGACGGCCGCCGAGTTCTTCCAACCGGTGGAGTTCGAGCGCGTCCGTGTGCCGGCCGCGGATGACGCCGAGGTCCGGCTGCGGATCGACGCCACCGCCACCGTTGATCCGCGTACGGCGGCCGGTGGGGGCCCGGTCGGCTCCGGGATCTGGGACGCCTACGTCCGGTACAGCCTCAGCGGCTGGGCCAAGGAGACCCGGCTCGGATCCGTCCGCGAGCCCGCCGCCGACAGCGGCCGCCGGCTCGGCATCGTCGGCGGGGTGACCGTTCTTCCCTACTGGACGGACCCCCACCAGAATCTGTCGATCGACGTGAACGGGGCCACGAGCCGCCTCAAGTACGACCTGTCGGTGGTGCGGACAGCCGATGCGACGGTCGAGCCGGGCCGTCTGCGCCTCTCGCTTCCGGTCTACTCCGCCGGGGAGTCCGCGGGTAGCTCGGTGCGGTTGACCGACGCCGCGACGGGCGCCGTGCACGACTTCGGCGCCGAGATCAGCCCCGCCGAGGGCGGCTCGGTCCTGGAGTCGACGTTCGGCGGGCAGACGCTCGCCGCCGGCCGGTACAAGGTCGCGGTCGTCCTGGGGCAGAGGCCCACCGCCCTGCGACTGGGGCTGGTGGTCGACGGCCGGGGTGCGATCTCGGTCCAGTCCGCCGAGGAGATCGCCCGCCAGGTGGCCGCCAAGCCGCCACCGCGCAAGCGGCCCTTCGTACGCCGGGCTCTGCGAAAGATCAAGAAAGCCCTCGGGGCGTAGGGGAGAGGGAAGAGATCGGGATGCGGGAACTCGACATCGAAGGCGCGTGGGTGTTCGAACCGAAGGTGTTCGGCGACGAGCGCGGCAGCTTCCACGAGTGGTTCAAGGCGCCGGCGTTCAGCGAGTCGCTGGGCCACCGGTTCGACCTGGCCCAGGCCAACTGCTCGGTATCCCGCCGGGGCACGGTGCGCGGCCTGCACTACGCCGACGTGCCCCCCGGCCAGGCGAAATACGTCAAGTGTGTGCGGGGCGCGGTGCTCGACGTGATCGTCGACATCCGGGTCGGTTCCCCGACGTACAAGAAGTGGGAGATCGTCCGCCTGGACGACACCAACCACCACTCGGTGTATCTGGCGGAGGGTCTGGGCCACGGTTTCATGGCCCTCACCGACGACGCCACGGTCGTCTACCTCTGTTCGGAGGGGTACGCGCCGGACCGTGAGCACGGGATCAACCCCCTGGACCCGGAGCTCGCGATCCCGTGGCCGGACGGCCTGGAGCCGGTGCTGTCGGGCAAGGACGCGATCGCGCCCAGCCTGGCCGAGGCCGAGGCCGCCGGTCTGCTGCCGAAGTGGGAAGACTGCCAAAGCTTTTACGCCGAGCTCCGCAAGGGCTGACTACTCATACAAGGAGTCCAGTTGAAACGGCACGAGTTCCTGCGGGAACTGCACAAGGTCAGCGCCAACCGCAACTACTTGGAAATCGGCGTCAACGACGGCCGCAGCCTGAGCCTGTCCCGGGTGCCCAGCATCGCGATCGACCCCGCCTTCAAGGTCGTCACGGAGCTGAAGTGCGACGTCCACCTGGTGAAGGCCACCAGTGACGCCTTCTTCGCCCGCAAGAATCCCCTGGGGCACCTCAAGAGCGGGCGCCACCCGTTGCGCAACATGCGCCGGGGCCGCTCCCTCACCGGTTACTGGCGGGGGACCACGCTCGACCTGTCGTTCATCGACGGCATGCACCTCTTCGAGTACGCGTTCCGCGACTTCATCAACGTGGAGAAGCACTCGGACTGGTCCAGCGTGATCGTCCTGGACGACATGCTGCCGCGCAGTGTGGACGAGGCCGCGCGTGACCGGCACACCGACGCCTGGACCGGCGACGTCTACAAGATCATCGAGGTGCTCGCGCGGTACCGGCCCGACCTGGTGACCGTCCTGGTGGACACGGAGCCCACCGGCCAGTTGCTGGTCTTCGGCGCGGACCCGGGCAACACCGTGCTCAAGGACAAGTACGACGAGATCATGGCCGAGTACCTCGTGGAGGACCCGCAGAAGGTGCCCGAGGCCATCCTGGAGCGGTCCGCGGCCGTGTCGCCGCAGAGCCTGCTCCAGGCGGGGTTCTGGGATCAGATGGTCAAGGCCCGCAACCGGGGCCAGAGCCGCTCCCGCGGCTGGGAGCCGATGCGCCGCGCTTTGGAGCAGGTCGGCATCAGCCGCTGACGGTCGCAGCCGTGGCCGCCGGTCCGGACCGGCGGCCCGGCCCGCAGGATCGCAGCAGTGTCGGGACAGTGCCCGGGCCGCTCACAGGATGATCCCGCCGCTGTACCAGATGCCCAGCAGGAAGAGAGCGAGCGGCAGCGTCGGCCGCAGCAGCCCGGCCGGCGCCGCGGCCAGGTGCCGCCGCGGACGTCGCTCGTCGCCGGGCAGCCAGGCGAGGATGGTGCCGGAGTGGCGCATCAGCCCGATCGCTGCCGCGACCCAGATGACCGTGTAATAGACCATTCGCAGCGGGGTCAGCTCCACGAAACCGATCAGCGCCCACACCGCCGTGATGAGGAACAAGGCCAGCATGCCGGTTTCCAGCACTTCGCGGCGCACGGCCCGCCGGCCGAGGCCGTACGCGAGGGTGAGGGCGATGACGGCCAGCGCGGCAGCAATTCCGGCGCGGAGACGCAGCAGGAAATCGGCGCTGCCCGGTAGCTCCGGGTAGTCCGGATTCTTGATCACGCGGGGTTGCGCCGACTGGTACGGCGGGGTCGGCGCGACGAATCGGGGTGATCCGCGGCCCCGGATTGGGAATCATTTGAGGTTCCTGCGAGCGCACCCGGTATTCGCTGGACGGCGCGGTGCCCGCCGTGAAAGCCGCCGACAGGGCGAACACGGCAGCCGCCGCGACCAGGCACTCGAGGAGGATCTTCGCGGGGCGCGGCGCCTCGAAGGCATCGGCCGCGCGTGGCACCGCCGGGGTCGGCGTTGCTTCATCCGGGCCCGGCCGCGGCAGAAGGCGCGCAACGGCTGCACCAGCCAGCCCGCATAGATCAGGCAGGCGGCCCCCATGACCGCCGCGGCCGGGCGGTGCCGCTCGGGAACCGGATCGTCCAGGTCGACCGCAACGGCCGCGAACAGGCCGGCCACGGCCAGTGCGGTCAGGCACAGGGCGGCGGCGACCAGAAGGACGCTTGCCGGCCACGCCGTGACCCTCCGCCGGGGCGCCGGCAGAGCGGGTCCGCCGGTCAGCGCCGCCGCCAGCAGGGTGGCGCCCTAGTCCGTGCCGGGCACCAGCCGTTGCACGTCGAACCAGGCATCGATGCCGTGCCCGTGCAGGGCGGCGGTGAGTTGCCGCGCAGCGTGGAACTGCCGCCGGGAGTAGCTGACGAAGACATGACCGGTCTCCGCGAGAGGGACCACTCGTCCATTGTGGGCCGCCGTGTCCAGCGGTTCCTGCGGCGGGACCGGAGCGCTCAGCGCGATCCGACAGTGGCAATCCCATGATCGGCCTGGCCGGGCGGCACCCGGCAGCGTTCCTGGCGATGAGAGCATGATCACCTGTGTTGGCCTCTTCCGCGGAGGATCCTCCCTGGTGAACTGTGGTCGGCGACGACGCATGACAGGAGTCCGCAATCATGGGCGATGCCCCGGCTGGTGGCTATGTACAGCTGCTCACCCCTGACGGCGAACACGCCGGCAGCGTCACCACCGAGCAGGGCGTCACGTACTCGGTCGGGTTCACCGACGATGAGTATCGTGATCTCTACCGCGACCTGGTGACGGTGCGCCGGCTCGACGCCGAGGGCGTCGCGCTGCAGCGGCAGGGCGAGCTGGGCCTGTGGGTGAGCCTGCTGGGTCAGGAGGCGGCGCAGGTCGGCTCCGGCCGGGCGCTGCGGCCGCAGGACATGGCGTTCCCCAGTTATCGCGAGCACGGCGTGCTCTATGCCCGTGGGCTCGACCCGATCATGCCGTTCAGCCTGTTCCGGGGCATCGATCAGGGCGGCTGGGAGGTCGCCGAGCACCGGTTCAACAACTACACGCTCGTGATCGGCGCGCAGACCCTGCACGCCACCGGCTATGCGATGGGTGTCCGGCTGGACGGCAAGGCCGGCGGCCCGGACGGTGAGGCGGTGATCGCCTACTTCGGCGACGGCGCGACCAGCCAGGGCGAGGTCAACGAGGCGTTTGTCTGGTCGTCGGTGTTCGCCGCGCCCGTCGTCTTCTTCTGCCAGAACAACCAGTGGGCGATCTCCCAGCCGCTCGAGCGGCAGACCCGCAACCCGATCCACCGGCGGGCCGACGGTTTCGGCTTCCCGGGCGTACGGGTCGACGGCAACGACGTCCTGGCCAGCTATGCGGTGACCCGGGCGGCCCTGGACGACGCGCGGCAGGGCCGGGGGCCGACGCTGGTCGAGGCCTACACGTACCGGATGGGCGGGCACAGCACCTCCGACGACCCCAGCCGTTACCGGACGGTGGGCGAGGTCGAAGCGTGGAAGGCCAAGGACCCGATCAGCCGGGTGAGGGCGTTCCTGGTCAAGCAGCAGCTGGCTGACGACGACTTCTTCGCCCAGGTCGACGCCGACGCCGGCAAGATCGCCCTCGACCTGCGCGAGCGCGTCATGAGCCTGTCCGACCCGCAGCCGGTCACCATGTTCGACAACGTGTACCCGGAAGGCTCACCCGAGACGGACCGGCAGCGCGACGGGTTCACCGGCTACCACGACTCGTTCCGGGGCTGAGCCCGGCGCGGCGGTAACTACTTGTCGTGGTACTTCTGGCCGTCCGAGTAGTCGCCGTTCACGGTGTAGCTGTACGTCGTGGTGGTGAGGCGGCGCAGGGCGGCCTTCACCGCGTCCGCGGGTGGCAGTTCCGTGGCCGAGGGCGCGACGGATGCGGGGGAGGAGGGCGGTGCGGCCGCCGTGGCTCCGGAATTGTCGCAACCGGCGAGAAGAACCGCTGCCACCACGGCTACGAGCGGAACGGTCGGGTGTCGGCGATTCGGCGAAGGCACGGGGACACGGTAGAGGATGGAGGGCGTCCCTATTGCCCGTTGACCGGCTTGGGCTTGTCGGCGCTGACTGGCTGGGGCTTGCCGGCGCCGGCGGGCTGGGGCTTGCCGGCGCTGATCGGCTCGGGCTTGTCGGCGCTGACGGACCGGGGCTTGCCGGCCAGCAGCAGGCCCAGCAGCGCGCCGAGCGTGCAGAGGGCCGCCGTGATCAGGAAGATCTCGCGGTATTCGGTTTGCAGAGCACCCTTGAGCGCGACCTCGTAGGCGGCGAGCCGGGCTTGGTACTCGGCTGGTTCGACGCCGAACGGCAACGGGGTGTCGAGGTTCGCGGTCAGTTCCTGGAAGCGGTGCAGGCCCCACGCGGTGAGGGCGGCCACGCCGAGCAGCATGCCGACCATCCGGGCGACGACCGCTGCGGCGGAGGCGATGCCGTGGCGGTCGGGGGGTGTCACGCGAAGCACGGCGGCGGAGAGCGGCGCGATGACCAGGCCCAGGCCGAGGCCGGCAATGGCCAGGTCGGTGTCCAGGCGAGGGAGGATTCCCGCGTGGCGGGCGGCGAGGACGTCGGCCGGCCAGTAGGCGATCAGCGCGTACCCGCAAGCGGCCGTGAGAAGGCCGATCAGGGTGACCAGCCGCTCGCCCAGGCGGGTGAGTATCAGGCCGCCGAGAACGGCGCCGATCGGCAGGGCGATCAGGAAGCGGGTCAGCAGCAGTGTGCCGCCGAACGCGTCCCTGCCCAGCAGGGTCTGCGCGACCAGCTGGACGTCGACCAGCGTCACCATCAGGGCGGCGCCGGTGCAGAAACTCGCGCCGAGCGCGGCGAGAAAAGGCGTCAGGTGTACGCCGGTCGGGTCGAACAGCTTGGTGCGGGCTCGCCTTTCCCACAGGGCGAAAAGCACGAGTACGACCACCGCCGCGCCCAGGGTGGGCAGGCCCCACGACGGCAGCACCGCGCGGTCGGGTTCCGGGTTGTAGAGGCCGACGACGAGCAGGGCCAGGCCCGCGGCGAGCAGGATGCCGCCGAGGACGTCGACCGGGCGGCGGTGTGGCCGGGGGGTGGTGTCGCGGGGAAGCGCGAACAGAACGGCGACGGCGGCCAGCGCGGCCAGCGGGATGTTGATCCAGAAGATGCCGCGCCAGCCGATCAGGGCGGCGGTCGCGCCGCCGTAGAGCGGGCCGAGGACGCTGCCGAGTTCTTGCGCGGCGCCGACCGTGCCCAGGGCCACCGCGCGGCGGTGGTGTTCCGTCCACAGGTCGCCGGCCAGAGCCATGGTCACCGGGAGCAGCGCGCCGCCGGCCAGTCCCTGCAGCACGCGGCCGGCCACCAGCCACTGGATCGACTCGCCGGAGGCCGCGGTGATCGCCGAGCCCGCGGCGAAGCCGGCCAGGCAGGCGACGATGACGGCACGGCGGCCGAGCCGGTCGGAGAGTGAACCGAGCAGCGGCATGCCGGCCACGTACCCGAGCAGGAAGCCGGTCACGATCGGCGTGGCACGCTCGAGGTGGTTGAGCGCGATGTGCAGGTCGCCGAGAATGTCGGTCAGAACCGTGACCACGACGTACGCGTCGAGGGCGGCGAGCAGGACGGTGGCGCCCCCGACACTGATCGCCAGGTTACGGCGCACTGATCGTTACCGGGGCGTCGAACTCCTTGAACGTGACCGTGACGGTGCCCCCGGACAGGGTGAAGGTCGCCTTGAGCAGACGCTTGTCGGCGTCGGCGATCCACAGCTTGGCCGGGATGCTGTTGGTCATGCCGGGGATCAGCCCGGCCAGATCGGCGCCGGTCGTGGTGGCCGCGACCCGCCAAGCGTCCTTGCCGTCGACCGGCTCCGACGCCTCGGTGGTGGCGCCGGTCGCCGATCCGAGCACCTTGGCGATGCCGCGGTCGGGGTCGAGGATGGCCGACGGGTCGTAGACCGAGGAGGCCAGCGTGAGCGGCAGCGTCTGGTAGCCGCCGGTCGGTCCCTTCAGGTGGATCTTGTCGCCGACGATCACGAACTCGAGCTCGACGGGCGTGCCGGACTGCTCGACCTGCGCGGTGCCCTTCGCGCTGCCTTCCTTGGTCAGCGTGCCCTCGGCCCGGCGCAGGCTGAGCCCGGCGATCTCACCGTCGGCCCCGATCAGGAACTGCGTGGTCTTGATCTCGCGCATGGCGGCGGCCGAGTCTTTCACCAACGTGTCGCCCGGCGGCAGGTTCTCGCTGCTCGCAGCCTTGTCAGGGGTGCACGCGACGAGCGCGAACAGAACGGCGGACAACGCGAGGACCGGGCGGAGTCGGGACATACCGCGAATGCTAGACGGGCGCGCAAATCTACTGTGGCCGGCCCGGCCTTTGCCGTCGTCAATTTCCGTGTTTCGTGGACCTTTTCGGAATCTGCTGTTGTCGTACCACCCGATCGGGCCATCCCGGCCGCCCGGACCGCGAGTTACGTTCGGGCGACGCGTCTCACGGAAAGTCACTGTGGTCTATCGATCAATTGATCCGGGGGAATCATGCGCAACTTTCTTCGTAGGGGGGCCGTCGGCGCCGTTTCGGTAGCCACGACCCTGGCTCTGCTTCTCGCCCAGCCGGCCCCCGCGAACGCCTCGTCGCTCGACGACGTGTTCGCCAAATTGCTGGTCAAGCAGGTGACCGGCGCCCATGCCAAGCAACATCTCGACGCCCTGCAGGGGATCGCCGACGCCAATGGCGGCAACCGCGCAGCGGGAACGCCCGGCTACAGGGCCTCCCGCGACTACGTAGCCGGCAAGCTGCGCCGGGCCGGATACAAGGTCACGCTCGACCCGATCAACTTCGTTCAGGGCTGGACCGAGAACAGCCCGCCCACGCTGAACCAGACCGCCCCGGGCAGCAAGGTCTACGTCCCCGGCGAGGATTTCTTCACCTTCACGCCCTCGCCCGCCGGTGATGTGACCGCGCAGGTGCAGGGGGTCGACCTCACCCTGCCGCCGGCCCCGGCGCCCGCCTCGACCAGCGGGTGCGAATCGGCCGACTTCGCCAACTTCGTCGCCGGCCGGATCGCGCTCATTCAGCGCGGCACGTGCGCGTTCGCCACCAAGGTGCGTAACGCGGGATTCGCCGGCGCCGCCGGAATCATCGTCTTCAACGAAGGGCAGCCCGGCCGCACCGACGCCTACCAGATCGACATCGGGGAATGGCGGGCCGGAATTCCCATGGTCTTCGCCGATTTCGCCGTGGGCAACGAGCTCGCCGCCATTCCCGGCGCCACCGTCCGGCTCAAGGTCGATGCCACCCTGACGCTGGGCACCGACCACAACGTGATCGCCGAGACCCGGCTCGGCAACCCCAAGAACGTCGTGATGGTCGGCGCCCACCTCGACAGCGTGCCGGCCGGTCCCGGCATCAACGACAACGGTTCGGGCACCGCGGCGATCCTCGAGACCGCCCTGCAGATGCGGCATTACCCCGTACGCAACAAGGTCCGCTTCGCGTTCTGGGCGGCCGAGGAGATCGGACTGCTCGGTTCCGACCAGTACGTCGAGGGCCTGTCCGCCGCCCAGCGGGACAGGATCAGGCTGTACCTCAACTTCGACATGGTGGCCTCGCCCAACTACGCCTACAAGCTCTACGACGGCGACGACTCCGACGCAGTGGGATCCCCGGCCGGACCGCCCGGCTCCGCGCAGATCGAACGGCAGCTCGCCGCCTTCTTCGACCGCCGCGGCCTCGGCCACGTCGGCACCGACTTCGACGGCCGCTCCGACTACGGCCCGTTCATCGCGGTGGGAATCCCCGCCGGCGGCATTTTCACCGGCGCCGAAGGCCTCAAGACGCCGGCCGAGCAGGCCCTGTTCGGCGGCACCGCCGGCGTCGCCTACGACGTCTGCTACCACCAGGCCTGCGACACACTCGCCAACCCGAACATGACCGCCTTCGACGTCAACGCCGACGCCATCGCCGACTCGGTGGCCCGATTCGCCTTCAACACCACCGCAATTCCCTGACGAGCAAACTCCGGTGACGGGCGCCGCTCCACAATGCCCGCCCATAGTTCACCGGCACCGCCGAGCGCGGCCGCCCATCGTCACTGCTGGTGGGCGGCCCCGCGACGCATCCTCGAGCTCGTGTGAGGGCTGACAAGCTGCCACCTCCTTGACCATCCTGCCGCTCCCCCACGAAGCACCGTCGTCGGTGGACAAGGTTCGATATGTTCGCGATGGGGCGAGACTGCCTGCGCGAGGAGGTGGACGATGACCGGCCCGATCGATCCGTCCGGTCTGGGCGGCACGCTGGCCGACGTGGTGGCGGCACTCGGCCGGGCTCAGGAGCCCTCCGGTGACCAGGACGAGCAGGAACCACCCGTCGGTACGGGTGAGGCCGCTGAGGGGCGGGTCCGGGTTCGGGCGGCTCTGCCCGGGCGGATCGAGAATCTCGAGCTGGAGCCCTCGATGCTGCGGCTGAGCGCCGAGGAGCTCGCGCGGGAGATCGAGTCGGCCGTCAACGCCGCACTCGCCGACCTGCAGGGCCGGGCCGTGGCCACCGCCGGTACGGCTGACCTCGGCGTGCTCACCGACCAGCTCAAGGACATTCAGTTCAACGCCGAGCGCCAGTTCGCGAAGATGACCGCGTCGCTGGTCGAGGCGCAGGAGCAGCTCACCCGCCGGGCCGGCGAGCGATGACAGGCTTCATGATTGATCCCGCGCGCCTCTCGGCGTCCGGGTCGGCCCTGCAGAGTGTCGCCTCCAGGCTCTCCGCGGAGCTGACGTCGTTCCAGTCCGAGCTGGCCGGTTTCGGTGCGCCCTGGGGGAGTGACGACATCGGCTCCCTGATCGGCGCTGCCCATGACGAGGTGTCGACGTGGGCGTTCGAGTGCTACCAGGACGCTCTGGACGAGATGGCGTCGGCCGGCGCCGACGTGGTGGACATCAGCGCGCAGCACCTGGAGGTGGACGAGAACGTCAGCCGCCGGTTCCGTGGGCTGCTCGACGAGCTGGGGCGCTGACGCGTGGGCCTGGACATCCCGGACGAGCTCCGGTCGCTGCTGGGCATCCTCGGTTACAACTGGCCGGAGGCCGACGAGACCGCGCTGGTCGAGATGGGGCAGGCGTGGATGTCGTTCTCCGGTCGGCTCGAGGCGCTCGTGTCGGACGCGACGTCGACCGCCACCGAGGTGTGGACCGAGCACGAGGGCGAGGCCGTCGCCGCGTTCCAGGCCTGGTGGGCCCGGGAGGACAGTCCGGCCATGGCGCTCCTGGACGGCGCGAACGCGGCCACGCTGACCGGCACCGGCCTGATCGTCTGCGCAGGGATCGTGCTCGCGCTCAAGGTAGCGGTGATCGCCCAGCTCGCCATCCTGGCGGTGGCGATCGCCCAGGCGGTGGCAACAGCGGTGCCCACGTTCGGCGCAAGCCTGGTCGAGATCCCGATCTTCCAGCAGTTGACCCGGACGATCGTCGGGAATCTCGTGCAGGAGGCCATCACCCAGCTGCTGGACGCGTGACCAGGCATGGCCAGGGGCTCCGGCAAGCTCATGCGGGCCGCGCTGCGGTTCCTCCGCAAGACTCGCAAGCGTGCCCGCCCGGATCGGATGAATCCGCACTTCACCACCCACACCATCGGTGGCGGTCACGTGAAGCCGGGCCAGCCCAAGGGCTCCGGCTATCACTACCGCCCCGGCGGCGAGGACTTCCCCGGCCGCCGGATCGTGCCCGGCTCCAGGTTCACCTACCCGAACGGCGTGTACAGGGCGGATCCTGAGTTCTTCGACCCGACTCTGAACCCGCCGGCCGGCGCCTGGAAGCCGAAGGCCGGCAACGGCGGCGTCAGCACGTTCTTTCCCGACGACTGGACGCCGGCACAGGTGGACAACGCGGTGTCCGGCGCTTTCAAGAACTCGACGCCGTTATCCGGGAACGTGTGGGTCGGTACCTACAATGGCGTCACGATCAGAGGCTTCTACAACCAGTCCGGCGGCTTCACGCACGGCTGGCCCGTTCCCTAGCGCACCGGAGGGCTCGCGGTGAGTGTCGTCAGCTTGCGGATCGATCCCACCTACCGCCAGCCCGTCTACCAGGTCGAGGACCAGCGATACGACCTTCTGGGCGAGTGGCTGACCACCGACCTCGGCACGTTCTTCCTGGTCGTTCTGGACGCGCTCGCGATGGCCGATGACGTGGCTCGCGGCGAGCCGCCGTTCGAGGAGTGGAGCAGCGAGAACTATGCGGTGTCGTTCACTCCGTCGGCGTTGCTGATCGCCAACCTGTGGGTGCCCGGCGCCGAAGGCGAGTTCCCGGCCGACGTCGCAAGGGCGGCGATCGAGGACTACTGGCGTTTCCTGTTCGCGCAGCCCGAACGGCCCGCCGTCCGGGAGTATCGTCCCGACCTCCCGGAATGGCAGGCCGAACTGCTGCGGTGGGAGGAGAAATGGGGCCGTACCCACCCGTACCGGGGGCGGCTCTTCTGACACGGTGCACAGGCTTTCCGCAGGAGTGAGCCTCGCGAGGACGGGTACGTGGCTGCCAGCCGGGTGTGCGGCGAAATTCGCCGGAGCGTCTCGGCCGGTAGACCCGACGAGCGGGAGGACAGACGATGACTGACAACGAACCGCAGCAGCAGCCGCCCGGCACGACGCAGCAGATGCGCCGGCAGCCGGACCACGGGGAGGACAGCTACCGGGGGAACGGGCGGCTGAGCGGCAAGCGGGTGCTCATCACCGGTGGCGACAGCGGAATCGGGCGGGCTGCTGTCATTGCCTTCGCCCGTGAGGGCGCGGACGTGGCGATCTCCTATCTGAGCGAGGACGAGGACGCCCGGGACACCGCTGCCCTGGTGGAGAAGGCCGGTCGTAAGGCCGTGCTGATTCCTGGTGACCTCACCTCGCGGGAGCACTGCCGGGCCGTCGTCGATCAGGCCGTACGGGAGCTCGGGGGTCTTGACGTGCTGGTCAACAACGCCGCGTTCCAGATGACGCACGAGACGGTCGAGGAGATCAGCGACGACGAGTGGCAGCACACGTTCGACACCAACATCACCGCGATGTTCCGGCTGGTGCAGGCGGCACTGCCGCATCTCGGTGCGGGCGCCTCGATCATCAACACCAGCTCGGTGAACTACGACCAGCCCAAGCCGACGCTGCTGCCGTACGCCACCACCAAGGGCGCGATCGCCAACTTCACGGCGGGTCTGGCGCAGCTGCTCGGCGATCGCGGCATCCGGGTGAACGCCGTCGCCCCGGGCCCGATCTGGACGCCGCTGATCCCGTCCACCATGCCGCCGGAGCAGGTCGAGGAGTTCGGCAAGAACACCCCGTTGGGCCGGCCGGGTGAGCCGAAGGAGCTGGCGCCGGTGTACGTCCTGCTCGCCTCGGACGAGGCGAGCTACATCTCCGGCGCCGTCATCCCGGTGACCGGCGGTAAGCCGATTCTCTGAAGCGCGCCGGGCCGGCGTCACGCCGGCCCCGGCACGAAGTGCGAGCGCGCGGACCGAAAGGTCAGCGGCCGGTCTGCGGAATGTGTGAGGCGGACTTGTCGGCGACCTTGGCCTTCTTCGCGGCCCGCTTCTCCTTGATGGTGCTGCTCTGCTTCTTTCGACTTTCCTTGTGCGCGGATTTGTCAGCCATGTCAGCTCCTCGTATCTCGCGCGTGCCCTGACGGTCCGGAACCTCCGAAGGCGAGCCGCACCGGCAAGCGGATGAGTTCAACGTACTCCGTGGAGCATGCCCGCATCGTGTCAATCCGATCGCGCCGTTTCTCAGTCGAGGGCCATGATCCGGACGTCCTGCATGGCGCTGGCCATCATGTGCAACCGCTGAGCCGGCACGTAGTGGCGAAGCAGCGGGAACTCGTCCCTCTCCTGGTCCGCTGCGTGGTCGAACAGGGCGTCGCACACGGCCGCGAACCTGGCGTCGAAGCCGGCGTGCTCGACGCCGAGCCGGCCGAGCTCGGCGAGCGAGCGATCGAGTTGCTCCCCCTTCGCCTGAAGGCGGAGGGCAACGGCGTCGCCGTCCGGGCCGCGGTTGCGAACGGCCGGGTGAGCAACGGCGAGTTCCCCGAGCTGGTGCCGACGGACGGCCTGTTGCAAGGCGGCGACCGCGTACTTCTTACGGTCGGGCCCGGCCACTCGCACGTCGGTGCACAGCCGTCGGATCTGCTCGTGCTCATGACGCAGGACATCGACGATGTCGGGCGAGGCGACGATCTGGAAAGTTGTCATGGCTGCCCCTGGCGTTGGCGGAACGGCGCCGAGGTCTGGGGCGATGACACCCCTGACACTACGCGCATGGGCGGCTCACACGACCGACCTGGCGGGGGAGACGGCAACGCCCGTGCCGGAACCGCTTCGGTGCTGGAGGGTGGAGATGAGGGCCAGGGTGGATTCGGCGCCCTGGTTCAGGTTGGGCCCGTGCAGGGTCAGTCCGTCGTAGCCGCCACCGGTTGCCGGGTCCCACATGGCGTGGCCGATGTCGTTGGCGCCGAGGAACCAGTCGACGGATCGGCGTACTCCGATGTGCCAGATCTCCTCACCGGTGATCGCCGCGGCGGTGGCGCAGGCGTCGGCCAGCGCGGCCACTTCGATCGGTTGCTGGTCGTGCCGGAGCCGGGGGCCGCCGGATTGCCAGCCTGACGACGGGAGCACCGAGAGGCGGTTGTCGCGCGTCTGGATGTTCAGCAGCCAGGTCAGCATCCGCAGGCCCGTGGCCAGGATCGGTGGGTTGTCGAGGAGATCGCCGGTGACGATGAGAGCTTCGGC
The DNA here is from genome assembly GCF_019710575.1 of Paractinoplanes polyasparticus. Lineage (GTDB taxonomy): Bacteria > Actinomycetota > Actinomycetes > Mycobacteriales > Micromonosporaceae > Actinoplanes > Actinoplanes polyasparticus. The sequence goes on from NZ_JAHWFK010000040.1 coordinate 129,085, forward strand.
GAGGGCGGCGTTGGCGTAGGTGAGTCGTTGCTCCGGCCACGGCCAGCCCGGGTCGGGCCCGGGACGGCCGATGACGGCGGCGGCGTCGGCGAGTAGGTCGGTGGCCTGCTGGTTGCCGGGGTGGGCGCGGACCACTTCGGCGGCGCCGAGCGCGGCGAAGGCCATGGAACGCGGGGCGGTTTCCCGGCACCAGGCGCCCAGGTTGAAGGCGAGAAGTGCCTCCTGGCGGATCCACGGGACCGGGCAGCGGGCAGCGGCGGTGCCGAGACCCCACAGCGCGCGGCCCCACCAGTCCCCGAGTCCGGGCTGGTCTGTCCAGTTCCGGTGGAACCCGAGCCGGTTGTGGAAGGCGCCCTGGGTGTCCTGCGCATGGGTGAGGAAGGTCAGATAACACTCCGCGAGGCGGAGCACCTCGGCCGAGGGGGCGGGCTCGCGGCTCGTGACCACGAGGCCGCGGGCGACGTCGTCGGTGCAGTAGCCGTGCTCGCGCCGGGCCGTGGCGTGGCGTGCGTGTTCGAAGAGGCCGGTGTCGTCGGTGAGCCGGGCCAGATGCGCGAAGGTGGGGGCCGGAACGGTCCGGCCGGTTGTCGGTGCGACGGTGGCAGTCCTGACGGTCACGGGCCGGCCACGGCGACCGGGCCGGCGGTGACGGAGACGAGCTTCGCGGCCACGTCGTGATACTGCTCTGCGACGGCCGGCCATCGTAACGCCGGTCCGCCGTGACCGTTGCGCTCGAGCAGAGTGGCGACCAGCGCGGGCTTGGTGACTATTCGCCGGATGGCGGCCGCCAGGGCGACCGGCTTCCGGTGCGGTACGAGCAGACCCGGCCCGTCGGTGAGCAGTTCCACCGCGTGCGGGAAAGCGGTTGCGACGACCGGGATCCGGGCCGCCACCGCCTCGACGAGGACGCCCGAGGTGACCTGTTCGGTGGAGTCGTACGGCAGCACCACGACATCGGCGGAGCGGATGAGCGCCGCCAGCGCCGCGTCGTCGAGATAGGCCGGCTCGTAGCGCACCCGATGCGCGACGCCGAGGGTCGCGCCGAGCTGGTGCAGGCCCGCCCGGTAGGCCTCGCCGTGCAGCTCGACCACCTTGGGGTGGGTGCGGCCGGCCACGGTGTAGACGGGCGCCGGCTCCAGGTCGTTCAGCAGCGCCAGGCCGCGCAGCGCCCACTCGATGCCCTTGCCCGGGCCCAGCAGGCCCCAGGTCAGCAGGTGAGGCTGGGCGAGCCGGGGTTCCTCGGCGCCCGCGTAGTCGGAGGCGCCGTGCGGGATCACAGAGACTTTGGTGGCGTCGACGGTATAGCCGGCGAGCAGCCGGTCGTACGCCGACTTGGTGATGGTGACGACCGCCCCGGCTGCCGCCACGATTTCCTCGAGCAGTGACTTCTGGCTCGGCGTGGGGCGGGTCAGCACGGTGTGCAGCACAACGAGGCTCGGCACGGTGAGCCGGCGCATCACCGAGAGGACCTCTCCGCCGTCGCGGCCGGGGTAGATGCCGTACTCGTGCTGGATGACGGCGACGTCGAAGGTGTTCAGCACCTCGGCGGCCCCGCGCCAGCCGGCCGGCGTCGTCGCCGCCCAGGTGTGCACCACACCGGGTGTGGGTGTCAGGTCGTCGCCGCGGGCCGCAACGCGCACGACGCCGCCGGATACGCCGGTCGTGCCCAGGTGGGCGGCCAGTGCGGAGTTGAAGGTCGCCAGGCCGCAGCGAGTCGGTGGGTGAGTGCTGAGGAATCCGTACCTCATGGTCATGTGCCGTACCTTTCGGTCATCGGCCCGCATCGGGTTGTCCCGGCCGGGTCGAGAGAGCGGAGGGGGTCAGCGCCCGGGGGTGAGCGGACGTCCGGCTCGGCATCCGACATCGACACGAACGAGGAGTGGCTCGCCTGACAGGCAGGCAGGATTCGCAGGCTGGAGAACCCGTGCACGGTCGTGACCAGGGCCGCCCGGCAGTGCTGGGCGAGGGCGAGCGGGAGCCAGTCGAGGTGACTGTGCACGATGTCGAACTCGTGCGACCGGGCCAGGGCATGCGAGACGTGCATCGCCTCAGCTGTCCGGCCGTCCGTGGACGGATCATCCGCGTACCTGCGTCGGCAGACACCGTCGAGCCGGGCCGTGGTGATGGAATCCAAGGTTGCGAAGAGGGTCACGTCGACACCCGCGGCAACGAGGCCTTCGCGAGCAGACCGGTCACCCGTTCCCAGGGGCCGTACGCTCGCGGCGGGGTACGCCATGCCACCGGCCCCAGGAGGCCGACCTTCACGCGGGCTCGGACCCGGCCAACTCGGCCAACCCGGCCGGATCGAGGTGGAGGGTGGCCAGCAAGCCGCCGTGCTTGGAGGGGTCGATGCGGTCGGGTAGTTCCCGGTCGACGAAGTCGGCCCGGTCGTGCAGACCACGTTCCCGAAGAACGGCGATCACAACTGCCTTGGATATGGTCATTGTCTGCTTCCTGAAGGTGCCTGCGGCGTGAGATGAGGCCGCCGGATTCTGGAGCGACAGTCCCAGCGTACGCCTGCCGTCGAGGCCGGGCCGTGTTCGGTGACCCACGACGACCGCGAGGGCCCCGGCATCGCTGGAAAGGGCCTGGATCAGCTGTCGGTGGCGGACCGCCGGATCAGTCGCCCAGGAATCGCGGCGACCGCGTCGATGCCGGACGCTGCCGCGAACAGGTCACGCATGACCGTGCGGGCGTCGGCCCGCAAAGGTCACTACACCGCGCCCAGGAGCCCCTTCGACACCGGCCGGAGACGTATCCGTCCGGAGTCCGGCCGGAGCGGATCGCAATGTGGCCGGCTTTTCGCATGTCCGGCTCAGCAGTTGTCCGTTTCCGCCGAACGGTGCACAGGGAGGACCGTCTGACGGTTGCAGTCGAGGACTCGGGAGAGCCGTATGAGCGCACCAGCGAAGACACCGCGGGCAGGCAGCCGCCTCAACGACCTGGGCGTGGGGTCCAAGGTCATCCTGGCGGTGGCCGTAGTGGCCCTCGTGGCCGTGGTGACGGCTGGTGTCGCCTGGACCAGGCTCGGATCGCTCGACGATCGGATCCAGAACCTGCGGACCACCAACATCACGCGGCTGGACGCGCTGGTCACATTGCAGAACGGCATGTCGGACATGTACCGGGGGCTCTTCCTGTACCAGGGCGCTCAGACAGCCGCCGAGAGAACCACCCACAAGGACTCCGTCAAGGCCGGGCAGGCGGCCGTGGACGCCGCCGGTGACCGGTACGTCTCCGCCCCGGACCCGTCGACCACGTGGCAGACGCAGACGCAGGCGTTCGGGGGCGCTTGGGCGAAGTACAGGGCGTTGGTGAACTTTCTGCTGTTCAAGGAGGCCCCGCCGGCGGGGGTCGAACTTCCCACCTCGCAGGCCGAGCAGTACGCAGTGTGGGGCGAGGCCGAGAAGACGATGAACACCGCCGTCGACGAGCTCATGGCCCTGGAGCGATCGCAGGCGGCGCAGAACAGCGCCGGAGCCCATGACGAGGCCTCCGGCGCCGGGCGGACCATCCTCATCCTCGTGCTCGTCGGCGTCGCGCTCTCCGTCGCGATGGCGATGATGATCGGCCGGAACATCTCCCGCCGCCTGGCCGACGTTCGTGATGTGCTCGACGCCGTCGCCGACGGCGATCTGACCAGGAACGCGACCACCGCCGGGCGCGACGAGGTCGGGGTGATGGCGGGGGCGGTGAATCGAGCCACGACCTCGATCCGGCAGACCGTCGCGGCGCTCGCGGACTCCTCACGCCTGCTCGCCGAGTCGTCGCACCAGTTGTCGGCGTCCGCGGAAGCCATTGCCGGCAACGCTCACGAGACCTCCACCCAGACCGGTCTGCTCGCCACCGCCTCCGAGGGCGTCTCACGCAGCGTGCAGACGGTGGCGGCCGGCACCGAGGAGATGGGTTCGGCGATCCGGGAGATCTCTCAATCGGCCAACGACGCGGCCGGTGTCGCGTCGCAAGCGGTCACCGAGGCTGCCGCCACCAACGCGACCGTCGCCAAACTCGGCGAGTCCTCGGCCGAGATCGGCAACGTGGTCCGCGTGATCACCGCGATCGCCGAGCAGACCAATCTGCTCGCCCTCAACGCGACCATCGAGTCGGCCCGGGCGGGCGAGGCCGGCAAGGGCTTCGCCGTGGTGGCCAACGAGGTCAAGGACCTGGCCCAGGAGACGGCGAAGGCCACCGGGGACATCTCGCAGCGGGTGGAGGCGATTCAGGCCGACACGGACGGCGCGGTCGCCGCGATCGGGCGGATCTCGGCGATCATCGCGCAGATCAACGACTATCAGACGACCATCGCTTCCGCCGTCGAGGAGCAGACCGCCACCACCAACGAGATGAGCCGGTCGATCGGCGAGGCCTCGGCCGGTTCGAGCAGCATCGCGGACAACATCGCCGGTGTTGCCGCCGCCGCCCGGACGACAACGGCCACGGTCGCCGAAACTCAGCGCTCGGCTCAGGATCTGGCCCGGATGTCGAGCGAGCTCGAGTCAGTCGTGGCTCGGTTCCGGGTATAGGGAACGAGGCTGCGAGGTCCACGCGCCGTCAGACCACAGCACCCCGAGGCGCGACCTCGATCGCAGCGACGCCCCGGCCGTACAGCACGACGAGCCGCTCGCCGTGCTTCGCGCGCAACGCTCCGGAATCCTCGGCCAGGGTCGAGATCACGTGTTCCACCAGCTCGTCCTCGCCGGAGATGCCGGGCTCGTTGCAGGTTATGTCCATGCGGTCGCCGCCGACGAGCCGTACGCGCAGCACTGTAGTCGCCATGTCCTGACGCTACTCGTCTCGTGCCGTCGGCCGACCAGCGCGAAGCACCCGCCACCACCGAGGTCCTCCAGCGACTGCGTGGGGGCGCCTCGGCCCGCGTTGGCCTATAGTCCGGAGTGCTGGACCGCTGTAGTCACGAAGATCAAGCTGGTCCTTTCTGCTGCCCCAGCCCCCGGTAGCGCACTTCAAGGTGTCCTATCGAGGAGCATTGTGATCGAGCAGCGCCCGGCTGTGCGGGCCGGCATCAGCATCGACAGCGCCGAGGACGGCGCCGTTATCGTCCTGGTCGTCCGCGGCAGCTGGAATGCGGCGTTGCGGACCGAGACTTTCGCCGCGTTGCAGCGGTGCCTTGCCGCGCACCCGGCCGGGCTCGTCGTCGACCTCACCGGTCTGGATGATCCCGGCGTGCTGAGCCTGCCGGCGTGGGCGGAGGTCCACGAGGTGAGCGCGGCCGTCGACCCGCCGGTGCGGGTCGCCATCTGCGCGTCCCCCGAGATGGCTCTCGCTCATCGGCTGCAGGAGGCGGCCAACCGGCGGCACCTACCGGTCTTCGCGAAACCGCGACAGGCCTGGTCCGCATTGAACAACCTGATCCCGGCGGCCGACCGGCGGGTGCTGCACACGCCCGCAGTGGTCCATGCGCCCGGCCGCGCCCGGCGCCTGATCGACAGCGCCTGCCGGACCTGGGATTTGCAACCGCTGCTGTTCAACGCCCGTTTGATCGTGAGCGAGCTGGTGGCCAACGCGGTGCGGCACGCCGGCACGGACATCCGCGTCACGGTGCTGCGTCAGGGCGGACGGCTGCAAATGATGGTCGCGGACGCGGATCCCCGTCTGCCTTGGATGCCCACCCCTGAGCCCGGCGCGCGGCTGATCAGTGGCCTGCATATGGTGCAGGCGGTTGCGGCGGGTTGGGGAACGATTGCGACTACCGGCGGCAAGCTGGTCTGGGCGGCACCTCGCGAATGACGACCGGCGCCGTTTCCGGTCCGAAGGTTGACTCTGTGGTGAGCGTCGATCCACGCCCGGTTGCTATATGTTTGCCTCAAGCGAGGAGGCACTATCTTCGCCAGCTGCTCCAGACCTCGGCAGTGCACCCGTACTGACAGAGTGCCCGGGAGCAGCCGTGCTTGGGGATGAGCGTCCCATTTCGCCTGATCATGCCAACGGCGATCGTGGCCGGTTGACGATGACTGCCGCCGGGAACCGGGACAGCGCGGCCCCGCCGAAGGCCCCCTACCTGCTCACCACCCTGACCGATCGTCGTGGTGTGGCGGTGGCCGTCACCGGCGATGCGACCACCGCCGTGGTCGAGATGACCGCCCATGGCGAATGGTCGCCGCACTTCGGCCACCAGATCTCCGCCTGCGTGCGGCTGTGTCTGGCCGGCCCGTCCGTCTCCGTCATCATCGATCTGCATCATCTCGACGATCCGTCCGGGCTCAGCATGCCGTTCTGGATAGCGGCCTGGAGCCGAGCCCAGCTCGCTGCTCCGCCGGTGAAGCTGGTGTTCTGTCTGCCCGTCACGAGCACGTTGGGCCGGCGGCTGCGCAGCGCCGAAGGACAGCGACCGCAACTGTTCGCCGGCACGGGGCAGGCGCGTCTCGCCGTCGCCGCGCTGGTGTCCCGGACCGACCGGCTACAGGTGCGCCTGGAGCCGCGACCGGATGGCGTACGCGCCGCGCGCGACTTGGTGAGGGAGGCCTGCCAAGCCTGGGACCTGCCCCATCTGCTGTACGACACCTCGTTGATAGCGTCCGAACTGGCCACCAACGCGGTCGAGCACGCCCGCACCGGCTTCGTCGTCACCCTGTCCCGGCAGGCCCGCCGGCTGCATGTGGCGGTGCAGGACGGCGCACCCGGATTCCCGCGCCTGCACCGAACGGCTGGTCCGGCCGCTCTGCGCGGTCGCGGCCTGCTGCTGGTGAACACGATCGCCGCCGCCTGGGGGGCTATGCCCACGCGGAGCGGCAAGGTGGTGTGGGCCACCCTGGCGTGACCCCGGCCGCCGGCCGTCACCCTTTGGTGAGCAGACATCCCGAAACCTGTGAGATAGCGTTGCCGTGCTGGGGAGGGTCTTTTCCCGGCCCTGCTGCCCCAGTCCCCGGTAGCGCGTCGAATGCGCCAACAAAGCCTGGGGAGCCACTGTGGTCGTCGTCAACCCTTTGCGGCCGAGCGGCCGCGCCGCGCGAGTCGCTGTCGCACAGTGACCGTCGCGGGCGGAGGGACGCAGAATCAGCCGATCGCGCCCCCGTATCTGCTCACCGCCGTCACCGAGGACAGCAGCCCGCGAGTGTCCGTGACCGGTGACGCCGGTCTGACGGTGGTCGAGATAGCGGTGCACGGCCGCTGGTCGCCGCAACTGGGTCAACAGGTTTCCGCCGCGCTGCGGATGTGCCTGGCCGGTCCGCCGACTCCCATCGTCGTAGCCCTGCACGACTTGGCCGATCCCCCGGGGGCCAGCCTCCCCTTCTGGCTGGCGTTGTGGCGGCAGGCCCGGCTCGAGACCGTGCCGGTGAACGTGGTGTTCAGCATCGCGGGTACGACCGTGTTGAGCCGGCGTCTCCGCTATCTCCGAGGACCGCAACCACGCGTCTACACCACCGCTGTCGAGGCACGCGCGGCAAGCGTCGCGCGGAAATACCGCACCGATCGTCTGCAGGCCTGGCTGGAGCCTCGACCGGCGTCGGTCGCGGCCGCCCGCGCCCTGGTCACGCGGGCCTGCGACGCCTGGGACCGGCCGAAGCAGTTGCAGGATGCCTGGCTGATCGCCTCCGAGCTGGCAGCCAACGCGGTCGAACACGCCCGCACCGACTTCATCGTCACCATGTCGCGCACCGATACCCGACTGCACCTGGCGATCCACGACTGTGTCGGCAGCTTTCCGGACGCGAGCGAACTGAGGCTCGCCGACCAGCCGGCCGAGCTCGGTGAACGGGGACGGGGCCTGCGGCTGGTGCACGCGACAGCCGTCGCGTGGGGCGCGGTGCCCACACGGGACGGCAAGGTGGTCTGGGCCGCCGTGGCGTGAGCGCGTGCTCGTCGCGGCGGGGGCGTGGCTGTCAGACCGGGTCGGGCTTGACCAGGTCGGACAGATCGAGGCGGAGGGTGGCCAGGAGACCCCCGTGCACGTTGGGGTCGATCTCGTCGGGCAGCTCCCGGTCGACGAATTCGGCCCGCGCGTGCTGGCCACGTTCGCGGAGAACGGCGAGAACGGTTGCCTTCGAAATGGTCATCTGTCTGTTCCCCTGACGGATAGGGCCGCCGAGGTCCGGAGCGACAGTCACCACAGTACGCCCCGTACTCCGAAGGTAGCGGCGTAGCCGGCGGCCGGGCGGGTATCTGGATCCCGTGGCAGGTCAACGTCGGGTGTCGATGGTCGGCGTCTTCTGGCGGCGACTGCGTCACCGCGTCGGGTGGCTGGACCATCTTGTCCGGGCAGGCGTCCGGTACGACCGGGCCGACGGCGGCCGGCTGGCTGCCGCGGTGACGTACTACTCGTTCTTCGCCACGTTCGCCTTAGGGCTGCTGGGCGGCGCCGTCTTCGGCTTCGTGCTGGACGATCCGGCGATGCGGGGATCGGTGGAAAGCTACCTCGCCGACAACCTGCCCCACGTGAACGTGCAGGCGCTTCGCGATGCCCGGGCCACAGTCGGCGTGATCGCGTTCATCGGCCTGCCGATCACGGGGTGGTTCTGGGTCGACGCGTTGCGGTCGTCGATCCGCCGGATGTGGGAGCTGCCGGAATATCCCGGCAACCTGGCCGTCCGGGTGCTCGTGGACCTTCTGGTGCTGGTGGGGCTGGGGCTGCTGCTCATCCTCTCGCTGGCGGTGGCGTATGCGACAACCGTCGCCGCGAACCGGGCGGTGGATGCGGCGGGCACGGGCATGGTGCTGTCGCGGTGGCTGTTGAAGGCGGCCGGATTGCTGATCGGCGTCGGATTCAACGCGGTTCTCGCCGCGGGCGCGCTGACCGGGGTGTCCCGCGTGCGGATGCCGTGGCGCCGGTTGCTGGGGCCCGCGTTGCTGGTGGCGGTCGGACTGGAGCTGCTCAAGACCCTCGGTGGTCTCTATGTTCGGCTCACGGAGGCCAACCCGGCCTATCAGCTCGTCGCGGGTTCGGTGGGGCTGCTGGTCTTCCTGAACGCGATCAATCAGCTGTTCCTGTTCGCCGCCGCGCTGACAGCGACCAGCACCGCCGGCCGTCCGGCCGACCTCGCCGTCGAGGACGAGGACGAGGACGAGCGCAGCGCGGCAGCGCGGGGCGGCTGAGGTCTGGGTGGTCCGGGAGGGTCGAGAAGCCGGTGTGCCTCGACACTACGCGCCCGGCTTCCGGCAACGCGTACCGTGGATGTCGACCGGTGCGCAGTCATCGGTGCCGGCTCCGGCCGGCGCGCGCGGCCGACGGCCGTGCGCCTCACGGCCTCAGTGAGCCTCGTCCTCGCCTGTTCCGCGGGTCGGACCCGCGCCTGCGGTGGTCCCGGACGACGGGATAGACAGTGACACCCCTGGAACATCAGCCCGATTCGGCGCCCGCTCCCGCTCCTCGAACGGGGCTCGAGTCGGTCAGCGACCACGACCTGCTGCTCGACCGCAGCTGGTGGCCCGGTCCGGACGACCTCGGCGCGCAGTTGCGCGTCCTGCTGCCCGCTCTCGACCAGATCCGCGGCCCGGTGGGGCGTCTGCTGCTCGGCGCCGCGGGCTGGACGACCCGGCCCCATCAGGTGGTGCTGGGCGAGCGCACGGTCAGCCTCGGCTATCGGGCCGATCAGCCGTCGTCGATGATCACCGTTCGCTGCCTCGACGGCGGCACCTTCACCATGCGGGTCGCGCCGTCCGACCCGGTAACCCGTTTGACCGTCCCGCTGGGCGGGTAGTTCTTTCCTACTGCACTTATCGCCTCAGGCGGACGTGTATCCGGCCGTCCAGACTCCGCGGCCTCATCGTCAGTTTCATGCTCGCCGGCTTGTCGACGTCGTCATGCCGGCCAGTCAGTTCTTAGGAGTCGCGCGATGAGCGCATCGGTGGTACAGCGGCCGAAGACGGCCGGTAGTGATTTCGCCGCTCTGAATCGGCAGATCGTCCAGGCCGGACTGCTCGAACGCCGGCCCGCCTACTACGCCGTACGAGCGGGTGTCGTGTCCGCGCTGTTCGCGGGCGCCTGGGTGCTGTTCTTCCTGCTCGGCTCGTCCTGGTGGAACATCGCGGTGGCCGGGTTGCTGGGGCTGGTCTTCTCGCAGGCGGCCCTGCTGGCGCACGACGTGGCTCACCGCCAGGTGTTCCGCACGAAGCGGCCCAGTGAGATCGCGGGCCGGATCGTGGCCAACATCGCGGTCGGGATGAGTTACGGCTGGTGGATGGACAAGCACACCCGCCACCACAACAACCCGAACCACGACGAGCTGGACCCGGACGTGCAACCCGAGGTGCTCATCTGGGCCACCGAGTCGGCGTGGGGCCGGCGCGGGGTGAAGGGCTTCGTCACCCGGCACCAGGCCGGGCTGTTCTTCCCCCTGCTGACGCTGCTCAGCATCGACCTGCGCATCTCCAGCATCAAGGCGCTGCGACGGCCGGGCATGAAGCGCCGCGGGCTGGAAGCCGGTTTGATGGCGCTGCACCTGGTCGCCTACGTGGCCGCGCTGCTGCTGGTGCTGTCACCGCTGCAGGCGCTGGTGTTCTTCCTCGTGCATCATGCGGTGTTCGGGGTCTACCTGGGGATGACCTTCGCGCCGAATCACAAGGGCATGCCCCACCCCGACGGCACCGAGGACTACCTGCGCAAGCAGGTGCTGACGTCGCGCAACGTCAAGGGTGGCCGGCTGACCGACGTGGCCCTCGGCGGGTTGAACTATCAGATCGAGCACCACCTGTTCCCGGCGATGCCCACCCCGAACCTGCCCAAGGCGCAGCCGATCGTCCGGGCCTACTGCGAACGGGCCGGGGTCTCGTACGAGGAGACCAGCCTGGTCAAGTCGTATCGGCAGGCCCTGCGTCATCTGCACGACGTCGGGGCCCCGCTGCGTCAGTGACCGCCCAGGTGGGGGAGGCTCGGCAGGTTGGTGACGATGGTGTCGGCGACCTCGCTGAGGCGGCGGTTGTTGCGGCGGGCGTAATCACGGATCAAGCTGAACGCGGCGTCCGGGCTCACCCCGCGGGCCTGGGCGACGATGCCTTTCGCCTGTTCGATGACGATGCGACTGTTCAGAGCACCCTGCAACTGGCCGGTGAGCACCTCACCGCGGTGGATGGCGCGTTCCTGCAGCAGGCCGATGACGGCCACGTCGGCCAGCGACTGCACTATGTGGGCGTCCGCCTCGTCCAGTTCGGTGGCGCTGCCGAACACACCCATCGCGCCGATGACCTCCTTGCGCAGGCGCAGCGGGAAGGCGTGTGCCGACTGGAAGCCGGCCTGGGCGGCCCGGGGTGCGAACTCGGGCCACTTCGCCGTCGCCGCGGCCAGGTTGACGTTGGTCACCGGGCGGGCCGTGCGGAACGCGTCGAGGCACGGACCGTCGCCGTACTGCAGTTGGAACAACTCCATGAGCCGTGCGCTCTCGTCGGAGGCGGCCATGAACGCGAGCCGGCCGCGATGATCCGCGAGCATCAACCCGACCTCACCGGTGCCGAACAGACCGGCTACCCGTCGAGTGAGCATCTGCAGGAACTCCACGACGTCGAAGTCGTCGACGAGCGTGTCGGCGACGTCGACGAACAGCGTCGCCAGCCGTTCGGCGGAAACGGTGGTCACAGCGGTCTACCGCCCTTCTCCGGATACCGGACTGACGGCGGTCACGGCCGGCCGCTATCAAACGAAACCCTACGCGCCACGACGTCACGCGCGACGTCTCCCAAGGCCCTGTCCTCGGCGTAGGCGTAGGCGCGCAGCCGGGCCAGCGCATCCGCCAGCGAGATACCCAACTGCACGGCCACCATTCCCTGCGCCTGGAACAGCTCGGCCCGCTGCCCCACCACCTCGTCGTCCAGGCCGTCAGCGGCGGCCCCGGGCACCGCCCGGGCCTGACCGTCGAGCAACGTCATCACCGCTATGTCAGCGAAGGTCAAAGCGTCCCGGAACTCATCCGGAGTCAGGGAGCCCACCTCGCCCCGGAAGACGTCGAGGGCACCCAGGCGCGCCGCGCCGATCTGCAGCGGGAATGCGAACACCGCTCGCACACCCTTGTCGTGCAGCGCGGACGCGTACCCCGGCCATCGGCTCATCGCCCCGTCCGAGAGGTCGGGCACGAGCACGGGCCGGCGATCGGTGAACGCGTCCAGGCACGGACCCTCACCCAGCGAGAACTGCAGCTCCTCGAGTGGTTCGTAGGCGGGCTCGGACACCGCCGCCACGCCCCGCATCCCGCCGGTGGCCAGCACGCTGACCCCGGCGCCGGAAGCGGACAGGGTCCGCCCGGCGGCGGTGCACAACCGGCGGAGCTTTCCCGCCACACCGTGGTGGTCACCGGGCCGGGACGGCTCGTCCGCGACCAGGCGGGCCACGCGGACGACGAACTCATCCACGACGGTCACCAGGGGGATCGCCGCGCCGTAGCAGCGCCGCCGGCGGGCGTGAACGGCTCTTCATGGCCGCACCTCTCCCTGACTAGGGGAACCGCCGAGGACCAGGGCAGCAGCACATCCGATAGTTCCTGTGAGCTTCACAGTACCGCCGCCCGGCGTGTGACCACGAGGCGACGTGCTCCCACCCGGATGAGAGACTCGACGGGTGAAACGACCAGGACCTCCGGTCACCGAGTGCGCCCGCCCTTGACGTGGCCGCTCGGCCGCCGGGCACACCGCCGGCGTGAGGCGGCACAACAGCCGGCGCCGCCCTCCGGCGTGTTTCCGGCTCTGCTCGAGGACGATCTCGGCGACCTGTATGACGAGGCGCCCTGCGGCTTCATCTCCACGCTGCCGGACGGCACGATCGCGAAGGTCAACACCACCCTGCTCAACTGGACGGGCTGGGCCCGGGCGGACCTGATCGGCCGCCGCCGCTTCGCCGACCTGCTCGCACCCGGCAGCCGCATTCTCTACGAGGCCCGGTACGCACCGCTTCTGTACCTGCAGGGCGAGGCCAAAGGCGCCGCGCTCGAGTTGCGTACCGGTGGTGACCACCCGCTGCCGGTTCTGATCACCTCCACCGTCAAGGTCGGACGCAGCGGTGCTCCGTTGCTGATCCGGACGACTGTCTTCGACGCGCGCGAGCGGCGTGCGTACGAGAACCAGCTGCTGGAAGCCCGGCAGGCGGCCGACCGCGAACGGGACCGGCTCCGCCTGCTTGTCGTCGGCCTTCAGCGCAGCCTGCTTCCGGCCTCGTTGGCGGCTCCGCCCGGCATGACGACGGCGTCTCATTACCACATGGCCTCCGACGACGAGGTCGGCGGCGACTTCTACGACATTTTTCCCCTGTCCGGCGACCGGTGGGGTTTCTTCCTCGGTGACGTCCGCGGAAAGGGGGTGGCGGCGGCCGCGGTGACCGCCGCCACCCGCTACACCTTGCGCGCGGCCGCCGTTTACGACTCCGAGCCGGTCGCTGTGCTCAAGAACCTCAATGCCGTCCTTTATCAGGAGTACGCCGCACCGGGGCACCGGCACTGCACGGTCATCTTCGGCGTCCTCGAACGGCGGGGCAGCGGCTACACCGCCACGGTGGCCTCCGGCGGCCACCCGCCGGCCCTCGTCGTGCGTGCCGACGGTTCCGCTGCGTACCACTCGACCGACGGTGGCGCGCTGATCGGCATTCTGGCCGAGCCGCGTCTGGTCGCCCGGACGATCTCGCTGGGTGCGGGTGACACCCTGATCCTGTACAGCGACGGGCTGACCGAGGCCCGCACCGGGAGCGGTGAGCGGTACGGCGAAGAGGCGTTGCTGGAGTTCGCGAAGGGGGCCGGTCCGACCAGCGCCCCGGCGGTCGTCGAGGCGCTCGCCGGCCTGCTCACCACGTTCACCGAGGTCGACGACGACGTTGCCATGATCGCGCTTACCGTGAACGGTTCGGCCCGGCCGCCGGCGTGAACCCGGTCGCCGGGTGCCGTGCGGCAACGCCCCAACGGGCTTACGTCCAAATCGCGCCGGGACGTAGGCCCGTGCTAGATTGGTCCGGTTGCAGTATTGATTTCCTTGGACGTTTCCCGACGCCTGATGGGTCTCAACCCGTCAGGCGTTTTTTGTTTCGTCGGTACACGGTGATCAGCGCGGCGACGCGGGGCGGCGCACAGTGCGCCACTCACGAGTCGACAGGAGAAAAACATGGCCACCGGTACCGTCAAGTGGTTCAACGGCGACAAGGGATTCGGCTTCATCGCTCAGGACGGTGGCGGCGCTGACGTGTTCGCACACTTCTCGGCGATCGCCTCCTCCGGCTTCCGCAGCCTCGAAGAGAACCAGCGGGTCGAGTTCGACGTCGAGCAGGGCGCCAAGGGCCTGCAGGCGGCGAACATCCGCCCGCTGTAACAAGACGGCCCGGCGCTCCTCGAAGAGCCGCCGGGCTTGGTGGCGGCCGGTTGCCCACGGTTGTAGATCCGCGTTCGCTCGCGTGATCTCCCCTGGTCAGCCGGCCGTCTCCGTTTCGGGCGCGGGCGGCAACGGTCATCGGGTCGTGCAGGATGTCGTGCTCCTGGCGGCGGGGTTGCTCTCCGAGGTGAGAGTCACCGTTGGCCGGCGGGTGCTCTTCGTCCAGACCTCCACCGGTGACGTCCGGCCGGCGGGGATGCCGACCACCGTGCGGGGGAGTGCGGCTCCCTCGGCCGTGACGCGGAAGACGTCGGCGGCTCGGCCGGTGTTGCGTACGCGAATGGTGCAGCGCGCCCAACCGGTGTGGTCGGGGCGGGCCGTGGCCGGGTACGCCTTGACGCCCCGGGCGGACGGGCCGGCTCCGTCGAGGGAGCGGACAGCCACCTCGTACGACAGCACGCCCTTGTTGTTCCGTTGGCGGTCGAGAACGTAGAAGTGCAGGCGGTTCGGCGTGTCGACGTACTCGAATCGGCTGCCCGAGCCGGTGCCGGCGTGGAAGAGGGCGTCGGAGAGCTGGCGGTAGTCACCGATCGTCATCTTCTGCGGCGTGCCGTCCGGCAGCACGAAGTCGACCTTGTCGATGTCCTGCGGGTTGGCGTCGACGGTCCAGATGAACGGGGCGGCGTCCGCGTCCTTGGTCTTGGCCAGCAGCACGCCGGAGTCGGGCGTGAACGAGTCGAAGCCCATCCGGTCGACCACCTCGAGCGTGTAGTTGCCGTAGCCGCCGCCGTCGCAGAACGGATCGGTCGCGGTGTCGCAGGCGGGCGAGCGGTCGCCGCCGTCGAGCGTCACGTTGATGCCCGCGAGCCCCTGATCGACCGCTCGGGCCGTCACGCGGGTCATGACCACACCCGAGGCGGCCAGCGCTTCGCGGGAAAGGCGCAGCACCGCATCGGACGAGACGATGCCGAGCTTCATCTTGTTGCGCAGCATGTGCTGGGCGCCCATCGACGAACCGGCCGTGCCCGGGATCAGCCAGCGGCTGTGCGGGCCGCCGGGACCGTTGAACGTGCCCCGGCTGAGCATTTCCCACGGTCCGCTGTAGTCGCGGCGGGCCGGGATCCCGTACGGGTTGTTGTAGTTGTCGCCGACCCCGAGGATGTGGCTGAACTCGTGGGCGTACGTCGACATGCCCGAGCTCTCGGCCTGCAGCGAGCTGCCCTGGGTCGCGTTGGGCCAGATGTTCGCCGACGCCTGCCACGAGGTCCAATCGACGTAGCGGGTGGCGTTCCAGTTCGGCAGCGCGTCGTCCGGCGGCCCGAAGTCCTCGGTCACGTCCTCTTTGGTGGTGAACTTCATCGGCCCGAACTCCTGCCAGGTGGCCGATTCGTCCTGCCCGGCCGAGAGGAAGAAGACGAAGTCGTAGCGGGCAGCCTCGTCCTCGCCCACCGCGGTGATCCAGGCGGCGCGGGCGTCGGTACGCAGATTGCGGCCGCAGGTGTCACCGGCCGGGCAGCCCTGCCCGCGCTGCATCTGGGCCTCGATGCCGTACTCGTGGCTCTCGTTCGGCATCTGGTAGACGCCGAACGCGCTCAGCTCGATGCCGAACCGCCCGTTGGAGTCCTCCATCCAGTACTCGTGGATGGTGTGGCCGCGGTTGAGCCCGCCGGGCCGGTTGAGGAAGTCGCGGTAGAACTGCGGCACGTCGGCGCGGGCGAGATTCTGGACGCCGGACGGGTTGCCGTAGATGGTGGAGTTCGCCGGCTGCGTGACGACGAACGGCTGGTTCGGATAGTCGACGAGCACGAGAGCGCCGTTGAAGTTGCGCTCCGACCCGCGTACGGCCGGATTCGCCCAGTCGGTGCCGGGCACCGGCCGGTAGTCGGACCACGTCATCGTGTCGGGCAGCTCGTAACGCTGGGGATCGATCGGCTGCGGCCCACCACTGCCCGGGCGGCTCAGCGTCGCGGCCTCGTCGACCTGCCACGGCTGGGTCTGCGGCCAGTGCCGCATGCGCCAGGGCGTGTCCGGGTCGACTTGCTCCACGGCCGCGGCCGTGGCCGGCGAGGCGGCGAGGGCACCGGCCACGGCCAGCACCACGACGGACATTGCCGAGACCAGGCGTCGCGCGCTCGTCATCCCGCCATCCTGGCAGGGGAATCGACAAACCTCAATGAGAGCGGTTGCGCCCCGGCGGCCCGTGGTGATTGCATAGCCGCGGCTGCCCCTCCGGCGCCTGTCAGGAGGGCGTCATGCTGGCTGGGCTAGGTCGTGCGATGTATGTGCGGCGCCTCGCCGTCATCGCCGTGTGGCTGGCCGTCGCGGTGGCCGGCGCGGTGTTCGGTGGCTCTGTCTACGATCGCACGCAGTCGGTCGAGACTCTGCCCGCCGGCGCCCCGGCCGCCGTCGCGCAGGACCGTCTCGACGCGGTGGCGCCCGAGGGCGAGCGGGTCGTCGCGCTGATCTCCGGGCGCGACGTCGGCGCCATCGGCCTGATCGACAGCGTCACCCGGACCGCGTTCGAGATCCGGGCCATCCCCGGCGTGGCCGAGGTCGAGGATTCGTACACCACCGGGACGCGGAAGATCTCCACCGACAACCGCAGCTCGTTGGTCTCGGTGGAGTTGCAACCGGGCCTGAGCGACGACGAGGCGTTGCGGGTGGCCGACCAGGTGAGCGCCGCCCTGCGCCGCATCGACGCGCCCGAGATTCTCGTCGGCGGCGAGTTGCTCGCCGAGCGGGAGTTCGGCGACCAGGCCGTCCGGGACGCCGCCGTCGGCGAATCCGTGGCTCTGGTCTGCGTGGCGCTCCTGCTGATCGTGCTGCTGGGCGGTCTGGTGGCCGGCCTGCTGCCGTTGGCGGCCGCCCTGGGCGCGGTCGCCGCCACGCTGCTGACGCTGACCGGGCTGGCCCGCCTGCTGCCGGTCAGCGAGTACGCGGTCAACGTGGTCACCCTGCTCGGCATCGGGCTGGCCGTCGACTACAGCCTGCTGATGATTTCCCGGTTCCAGCAGGAGCGGTCC
Organism: Paractinoplanes polyasparticus; assembly: GCF_019710575.1. GTDB lineage: Bacteria > Actinomycetota > Actinomycetes > Mycobacteriales > Micromonosporaceae > Actinoplanes > Actinoplanes polyasparticus. Next base: position 146,337 of record NZ_JAHWFK010000040.1, read on the forward strand.
GCCGATCCGCGCGCGCCGCTGGCCGACCTCATCGAGCGTACGGTGGCCACCGCCGGCCGGGCCGTGCTGGTTTCCGGCTCGGCGGTCGCCGCCGCGCTGGTGGGGTTGTTCGCCTTCGGCGATCCGTTGCTGGCCGCGATGGCCATGGGCGGAGCACTGGTCGTCGTTCTGGCCACGGCGGCCGGGCTGACACTGGTGCCTGCGCTGATCGCCACCGCCCACCGGCGCATCCCGGCGCACAGCCGATGGCGCCGGCGGGGCCCCGGCCTGCTCGCCCGACTGGCCGGGTTCGCTCAACGCCGGCCGCGTGCGGTGGCGCTGACCACGACGGCCGGCCTGCTGGCGTTGAGCGCTCCGCTGTTCTTCGTGGAGTTCGCCAACTCCGACGTCCGCGTGCTGCCGACGAGCAGCGAGGCCCGACAGGCGTACCAGGCGACGCAGCAGAAGTTCGCCGACCCGCCGAAGCAGCCGCTGACCGTCGTCGTCGAGAAGGCGCCGGACCAGCCCGGCATCCCCGAGCTGTTCGAGGCCATGGAGCGGCTGCCGGGCGTATCCGACGTGTACGTACGGTCGGAGCTGCCACCCGGGGTGAGCGTGGCCGACGTGGTGCCGAGCGGGGCCGCCGACAGCCGGGAGGCCCAGCAGCTGGTGACCGCCCTGCGGGCCCTCGACGCGCCCGCTCCCGTGCTGGTAGCCGGGCCTGCGGCGGAGCTGACCGACGCCAGACGATCGGTGGCCGAGCGCCTGCCCGTCGCTCTGGCGATCATCGTCCTGGCCACCGGAGCGCTGCTGTTCGCCCTCACCCGCTCGGTGGTGGTGCCGGTCAAGGCCATCGCGATGAACCTGCTGACCCTGCTGGCGACCATGGGGGTGCTGGTCGCGGTCTTCCAGTGGGGCTGGGGCGCGAGCGTGCTGAACTTCGAACCGTGGGGCGCGCTCGACCTGACGACTCCACTGCTGCTGTTCGTGTTCGCCTTCGGGCTGTCCATGGACTACGAGGTGTTCCTGCTGGCCCGCATCAAGGAGGAATGGGACCGGCGGACGGCCACCGACGCCGCGGCCAACGACCGCGCCGTCCTGGCCGGGATCACCGCCGCCGGTCCGGTCGTCACCACGGCCGCCCTGGCGATCGGCATCGTCTTCCTCGGCTTCGTCCTCGGCGGCCTGGTCGCGGTGAAGGAGATCGGCGTCGGCATGGCCGTGGCGGTCCTGCTGGATGTCACCGTCGTGCGCGGCCTGCTCCTCCCGGCGACGATGTCGCTGCTGGGCCGGTGGAACTGGTGGCGGCCGGGCATCACCACCCCGGCGCCGGCCCCGCGGGTCCCCGTCGGCTGACGCGAGGCGGATCGCAGTCCTGCGCCCGATGTCGTGTAATTGTTGGCGATCAACCGGCGCTTGCGTGACGATGCGGGCCATGAAGGACACGCGGCCATCCGGTAAGCAGTACGCGGCCTTCATCTCGTACGGGCATGCGAGCAATGAGGAGATCGCGGCGGCCGTCGAAAACGGCCTGAAACGCCTCGCGAAGCCGTGGAACCGCCTTCGTGCCCTGGAGGTGTTCCGCGACCGGAGCAGCCTGGCGGCCGGGCCGGCACTCGACGTGGGCCCGTGATCCGGGCTCGATGGCGCTGACCGACCCGCAGTTCCGGGCGGAGATCCTCAACCTCGCCGCGCTTTCCAGACCCTCACTCCGATGCCGGGCCCGGAGATGCTCGAGGACGTCTGCGCCGATGTCATGGAGGCCGCCTGGACCGACCGTGGACGGGCGCTGATCCTCCGCAACGAGGACTTCTACGAGACGTACGCCCTGGACGGGGCCGCCCTGGTGGAAAGGGCCTGTCGGCTGGCGGGACGCGACCTGACCCCCGACGAATGGCAGCAGTTCATTCCCGAGTGGCTGTACGAGCGCACCTGCGCCGGTGCGGCGGAGGAGCCGCCGCCGGCTGCTTCCTCCGCTCCGGCTGTCGCTGGACCTCCGGCGGCAGCTGACGGGGACAAGTCCGAAAAGATCCTCGAGGTGCAGCGTGTCGCCGGTGTGCGGCTCCCGGAGTGCGCGGGCCGGGCGGTCCCGGCCACCTGCTGGTACGTCAGTCTGCGGTTTCTCGACGAGGCAGTGATCACCCGGATGTCGGCCGGGGAGCCGGTCGCCTACTACCGCGTGGTCCGGACGGGCCAATGGGTGGTGCGGGACCAGGCGAAGGCCGGGCCGGCCGTGATCCCGCCGGCCTGGGCCAGGTAGGACGCGAAACGGCGGCCCGCTGTTAAGCGGACCGCCGTTCGTGGAGCGCGTAAATCAGAGCGGGCGGATGTTCTCCGCCTGCGGGCCCTTCTGGCCCTGAGTGATGTCGAACTCGACCTTCTGGTTCTCGTCGAGGCTGCGGTAGCCACTCGTCGCGATCGCAGAGAAGTGGGCGAAGACGTCAGCGCCACCGTCGTCGGGGGTGATGAAGCCGAAGCCCTTGTCGGCGTTGAACCACTTCACGGTACCAGTCGTCATGTCTGCTCCCTTGCAGGCTGTTCGAGGCCGCACTGTGCGAACCCGTACGCGCCGCCGCGTTGATCACCCGCGCCGAACCGACACGACAAACGAAAGGCGCCGAGCGGGTTTGGACAACCCATTCAGGCGCCAGAAACGTCATGGAAATCAAAACTGCAACGGGAAAGACACTAGCATGACCGCTGTCACTCGTCGAGTGTCACTCGTCGAGTCGCAGATCGGGGTGTCGTCCGGCGACCGTGCGCAGGCGCCAGCGGTGGGGGAACAGAGCGAGCAGGGCGTCATCGCGTACGCGGGTCATGACCTCGACGTTCGACTCGGTGCGCAGGATCTCGCGGCCGGCCGCGTCGGTGCGGGCCGCCACCTCGTACGGCAGGTGGTCGAGCTTGACCTGGACGCCGAACTCGGCCTCGAGGCGGTAGGTGGCCACCTCGAACTGCATCGGTCCCACGGCGGCCAGCACCGGGGCCTGGTCGCCCCGCTGCTCGGAGCGCAGCACCTGGACCACGCCCTCGCCGTCGAGTTGTTCGATGCCGCGCCGGAACCGTTTGAAGGCCGAGGTGTCCGAGGTGCGCACGACGGCGAAGTGTTCCGGCGGGAACGACGGCAGCGGCGGGTACTGCACCGGGGTCTCGGTGTAGAGGGTGTCGCCGATGCCCAGCGCGGTCGCGTTGACCAGGCCGACCACGTCGCCCGGGAAAGCTTCGTCGATCGTGTCGCGGCCCTGCCCGAAGATCTGCTGGGCGTACTTGGTGGTGAAGGGGCGGCCGGTGACGCCGTGCTTGACGATCATGCCGCGCTCGAAACGACCGGAACAGATCCGCATGAACGCCACCTGGTCGCGGTGGGCCTTGTTCATGTTCGCCTGGATCTTGAAGACGAATCCGGAGAACGGGCCGTCGACCGGCTGGTCCGTGCCGGCGACCGTGGGCCGGGCCGCGGCCGGCGGCGGCGCCAGCTCGACCAGCAGGTTCAGCAGCTGCCGGACGCCGAGGTTGGCCACCGCCGCGCCGAAGAGCACCGGCGTGCTGGTCGCGGCCAGGAAGGTCTTCTGGTCATGGTCGGCGCCGGTCATGGCCAGCAGGTCGAGCTCCTCGGCGGCGGTGTCCCAGTCCGCGCCGTACCGCTGCGCGGCCTCGGCCGCGTCCATCTCCTCCTCGATGGCCAGGTCGGAGCCGCCGGGGGAGCGTTCCATGCGGATGAACCGGCCGGTGCGGCGGTCGACCACGCCGCGGAAGTGCCCGGCGACACCCACCGGCCAGGTCAACGGGGTCGGTCGCAGCCCGATCCGCTGTTCGATCTCGTCGAGCAGCGCGAGAGCGTCGTGGCCGGGCCTGTCCCACTTGTTGATGAAGGTCATCACCGGGATCTGCCGCTGGCGGCAGACCTCGAACAGCTTGAGCGTCTGCGGTTCCAGCCCCTTGGCCGCGTCCAGCAGCATGACCGCGCTGTCCACCGCAGTCAGCACCCGGTAGGTGTCCTCGGAGAAGTCGGCGTGCCCGGGCGTGTCCAGCAGGTTGATCACGGTGTCGCGGTAGGAGAACTGCAACGCGGCCGAGGTGACCGAGATGCCACGTTGCTGCTCCATCGCCATCCAGTCGGACACCACGCCCTTGCGGTCGCCCTTGCCGTGCACCGCGCCGGCCTGCCCGATCACGCGCGCGTGCAGGGCGAGCGCCTCGGTCATCGTCGACTTGCCGGCGTCGGGATGGGAGATCACCGCGAACGTACGCCTCCGGCCCGCCTGAGCGGCCACACCCGCCGCCGATGCCAGCACGTTCTGACTCACGTTGCGCTCCCCATCCCTGACTCTGCCAAGCCTCCATCGTGCCTCCGGTGGACGGCCTTCAGCACGGTATCTCCTCGACCCCGGCCCACGTTCGGTGACGTCGGCGACACAACGTAGCGGTACGCTCGCGTCTTTCCGCGTTCGGACAGGAGCGAGCATGCGCGACGCGTTCGGCGGCACGCTGGTCACCATGGCCATGGCCGCGCGGGAGGCGATGCGGCAGGCCAGCGCGGCCCTGCTCACCTCCGACAGCACGCTGGCCCAGCAGGTGACCGTCCGGGACGCCGAGATCGACGTGCTCTCCCGCGTCCTCGAGGACAGGATCTTCGACCTGGTCGTCCGCGAGCAACCGGACAGCGAGGACACGCGGGCCCTCCTGAGCGCGATGCAGGTGGCCGCTCACCTCGAGCGGATGGGTGATTTGGCCGTGCATGTCGCCCGGGCGACCTTGCGGCGGCACCCGGTGCCCGCGGCGGCGCCCGAGCTGGCCGAGATCTTGGGCCTGATGGGCGGCGTGGCCGACGGCCTGGCCGGGACGGTCGTGTCCGCCCTGGCCGACAGCGACGTGGTGCTGGCCGGCCGCCTCGACCGCGACGACGACGTGATGGACGAGCTGCACCGGCGGCTGTTCACCGTCATGCTCAGCAGCGACTGGCCGCTGGGCGTCGAGGCAGCCATCGACGGCGCCCTGCTGGGCCGGTTCTACGAGCGCTACGCCGACAACGCCGTCGACGTCGGGCGTCACATCGTCCGGCTGCTCGGCGACCCGGGGGTCTCTAAGCTGGGCGGATGAAGGTTCTGTCCATCCAGTCGGCGGTCGCCTACGGCCATGTCGGCAACTCCGCGGCCGTGTTCCCGCTGCAACGCATCGGCGTCGAGGTCGTACCGGTTCCCACGGTGAACTTCTCGAACCACACGGGCTACGGCGCGTGGCGGGGGCCGCTCATCCCACCGCCGGATGTCGCCGAGATCCTGCTCGGGGTCGAGGAGCGGGGCGTGTTCCCGCGGATCGACGCCGTGCTGTCCGGATACCAGGGCTCGGTGGGCATCGGGGACGTGATCGTCGACGCGGTGCGCCGGGTGAAGGCGGCCAACCCGTCGGCCGTCTACGCGTGCGACCCGGTCATGGGCAACGCCAAGTCGGGGTGCTTCGTCGCGCCCGAGATCCCCGAGCTGCTGCGTGACAGGGTGGTGCCGGTGGCCGACATCATCACCCCCAACCAGTTCGAGCTCGGCTTCCTGACCGGCACCGAGCCCGCGAGCATCGAGTCGACGCTGGCCTCGGCCGACCTCGCCCGGGCCCTGGGCCCCTCGACCGTGCTGGTCACGAGCGTGGAGCGGCCCGACCGCCAGGAAGGCACGATCGAGATGCTCGCCGTCGACGACGCCGGCGCCTGGCTCGTGACCACCCCGCACCTGCCGTTCAAGGCCAACGGCTCCGGTGACGTGACGGCGGCCCTGTTCACCGCCCACTACGTCGCCACCAAGGACGCGGCGGTGGCGCTGGAACGCACGGCCTCGAGCGTCTTCGACCTGATCGAGACCACCTACCGCTCCGGCGAGCGTGAGCTCCAGCTGATCGAGGCTCAGGAGTTCTACGCCACCCCGCGCCTGCAGTTCAGCGCACGCCAGGTGCGCTGAGTCCTCCATGCGACGGCCTTGGGCCGGCGGCCGCTGCTGCGGTCGTCGGCCCTTCTCTTCGGCCCGCCATGGGGTTGGCGGGTCGCCACGATCCTCAGCGGCCGGATAGAGATCGGTCAATAGTCCCGCATTGTCCGGGCGGAATCCGCGTCGGCACGGTCAGTTATCAAACTGTTACACGCTGATCTCTTGCTTGAAACGAAGCGCAGGGCCGAAGTTTGTACAACCGATAAACAAATTTCGATGCGTGTGCGTTACGGGATGGCCATCGGCGGGCCGGCCCGGCTGTCAACTGTCTACAAAGGACAAGGAGCTCCCGTGCCCCGTCGACGTTTTCGCCACCCTGGGCGAAATCTGCTTACCGCTGCCCTGATGTCGTGTGCCCTGCTGGCCGGCAGTCTGATCGGTCCGCCGGCCGCGCTCGCCGCGCCGGCTCCGGCGGCGGCCGCCGCCGCCGAGCCCTACTCCGTCCTCGTCTTCTCCAAGACCGCCGGGTTCCGGCACGACGCGATCCCGGCCGGGATCGCCGCCATCCGGCAACTGGGCGCCGACAACGGGTTCAGCGTCGACGCCACCGAGGACGGGGCGGCCTTCACCGACGACAACCTCGCCAAGTATCGGGCGGTCATCTGGCTCTCCACGACCGGTGACGTGCTCGACCCGGGGCAGCAGAGCGCCTTCGAGCGCTACATCAAGGCCGGTGGCGGGTACGTGGGCGTCCACGCCGCGTCCGACACGGAGTACAGCTGGCCCTGGTACGGCGAGCTGGTGGGCGCGTACTTCTCCGCCCACCCGGCCAACCAGCAGGCCACCGTCAAGGTCGAGGACCACGCCCACCCGTCCACGGACGGGCTGCCGGAACGCTGGTCGCGCTTCGACGAGTGGTACAACTTCCGGTCCAACCCGCGCGGCGACGTCCACGTGCTCGCCAGCCTCGACGAGACCAGCTACACCCCGGGCGCCGGGGCGATGGGCTCCGACCATCCCACCGCCTGGTGCCAGGACTACGACGGCGGGCGGGCCTGGTACACCGGTGGCGGGCACACCCAGGAGTCGTACGCCGATCCGCAGTTCCTCGCTCACCTGCTGGGTGGCATCCGGAGCGCGGCCGGGGCGGTGGACGCCGACTGCGGCGCCTCGCTGACCGAGAGCTTCGAGAAGGTCACCCTGGACGCCAACACCAGCAACCCGATGGAGCTGGACATCGCCGACGACGGCCGGGTGTTCTATGTGGAGCGCGACGGCCGCGTCCAGATCGTCAAGCCGGACACCGGTCGTACGGTGACCGCCGTGGACCTCGACGTCTTCACCGGCAACGAGGACGGGCTGATCGGGATCCGGCTCGACCCGGACTTCGACGAGAACGGCTGGGTGTATCTGTACTACGCCCGCAACGACAACGTGGCGCGCAACCTGCTGTCGCGGTTCACCGTCACCGGCGACACGATCAACCCGGCCAGCGAGAAGATCGTGCTGCAGGTCGACACGCAGCGCAACACCTGCTGCCACGCCGGCGGCAGCATGACCTTCGACAAGGACGGGAACCTGTACCTGGCCACCGGGGACAACACGAACCCGTTCGAGTCGGACGCCTTCACCCCGATCGACGAGCGGCCGGGCCGTCAGGACTACGACAGCCAGCGCACCTCGGGCAACACCAACGACCTGCGCGGCAAGGTGCTGCGGATCCACCCCGAGGACGACGGCACCTACACCGTGCCGGCCGGGAACCTGTTCGCGCCCGGCACCGCCAAGACCCGGCCCGAGATCTACGGGATGGGCTTCCGCAACCCGTTCCGGATCGGCACCGACCCCAAGACCGGCGCCCTCTATGTCGGCGACTACGGGCCGGACGCGAGCGCTTCCAACCCGAACCGCGGGCCCGAGGGCACGGTGGAATGGAACATCGTCTCGGCCGCGGGCAACTTCGGTTGGCCCTACTGCACGGGCGCGAACTACGCGTACAACGACTACCAGTTCCCGTCCGGGCCGAGCGGGGCCAAGTTCGACTGCGCGGCGCCGGTCAACAACTCGCCCAACAACACCGGCCTGACCGCCCTGCCGCCGGCGATCGCCGCAACCGTCGACTACGACTACGGCGGCAACCCGCGCTTCCCCGAGATCGGTGGCGGCGGCGCGCCGATGGGCGGCCCGGTCTACCGGTACGACGCCGACTCCACCTCCGCCCGCAAGTGGCCCGCCTACTACGACGGCAAGGCCATGTTCGGCGAGTGGAACCAGTCGAAGATGTACACGATGCAGGTGACCGCCGACGGCAGGTCCCTGGTCGACATCAACCAGCTGCTGACCGGCATGACCTTCGTACGCCCGATGGACTTCGAGTTCGGCCCGGACGGCGCGCTGTACCTGATCGAGTGGGGCAGCGGCTTCGGCGGGAACAACGACAACTCCGGGATCTACCGGATCGACTACATCGCCGGTGAGCGCGCGCCGATCGCGGCCGCCAGCGCCACCCCGACCTCGGGGCCGGTGCCGTTGACGGCCAAGTTCTCGAGCGCGGGTTCCCGCGACCCCGACGGCGGCACGCTGACCTACGCCTGGACCTTCGGCGACGGCGGGACCTCGACCGAGGCCAACCCCACGCACACCTACACCGAGGCCGGCGACTACACCGCGCAGCTCACCGTCACCAACCCCAAGGGGCGTACGGCGGTGGCCAACGTGCCGGTGACCGTCGGCAACACCATGCCGGCCGTATCCATCGAGTTCCCGCCCGACGGCGGCTTCTTCGAGTGGGGCGACCAGGTGAAGTACACGATCAAGGTGACCGACCCCGAGGACGGCACGATCGACTGCGACCGCGTACGCCTGCAGGTGCTGCTCGGCCACGACGAGCACGCCCACCCGCTGGAGCAGCACACCGGCTGCACCGGCACCGTGCAGACCGCCCTGGCCGCCGGGCACGGCGCTGAGGCCAACGTCTTCGCGGTGTTCGAGGCGACCTACACCGACGACGGCGGCAGCGGCGGGGCCGGCCCGCTCACCGGCCGCGCGATCGAGCAGTTGCAGCCCAAGCGCAAGCAGGCCGAGTACTTCACCGCCACCGGCCGCGTCCCCGGCGGTGTCGGCGGCGGCGACCCGGGCGTGCAGCGCGAGGCCACGAACGACCCGGCCGGCGGCGGTCAGAACATCGGGTTCGCCGAGGACGGGGACTGGTGGTCGATCGACCCGGCCAGCCTGACCGGCGTCGACTCCATCCGCTTCCGGGTCTCGTCGGGCACGGCCGGCGGACGGCTCGAGGTCCGCTCCGGCGCGCCCGACGGTCCACTGGTCGCCACGGCCGACGTGGCTGGCACCGGCGGGTGGGGAAACTGGGCCGACGTCACGGCACCGGTCACCGCCACCGACACCGAGTCGCTGTTCTTCGTCGCCCGCGATCCGGCCGGCGGGACGGGATTCCTGTTCAACGTGAACTGGATCGACTTCCTGGGCCGGGGCGTCACCGAGAACGCGCCGCCCACGGTGAGCGCGGTCGCGGCACCGGCCGGCGGCACCGCTCCGGTCACCGTCGCGTTCGACGGCACGGCCACCGACGAGGAAGGCGACACCCCGCTGACGTACGCCTGGGACTTCGGCGACGGGGGCACGGCCGACACCCTGGACGCCAGTCACACGTACCGGACGCCCGGGAATTTCACCGCCACGCTGACGGTGACCGACAAGCGGGGCGCCAAGGCCTACACCAACGTGCCCGTGAAGGTGGAAGCGCCGAACACCGACTGCCTCGGGGCGCGCTCGGACGACTTCGCCGGTGAATCGCTGGCCCGCGACCGCTGGACGGTGGTCCGCGAGAACCAGGCCTTCTCGGTCTCGGGCGGCTCGCTGCGCCTGCCGACCGGCGTGGGTGACCTCTACGGCACCCGCAACGACGCCACCAACCTGGTGCTGCAACCGGCTCCCGGCGGCGCCTGGCAGGCCACCACGAAGATCACGCTGCCGGTCACCGCCAATTACCAGCAGGCCGGCCTGATCGTCTACGGCGACGACGACAACTACGCCAAGCTCGACCTCATCTACAACGGCTCCCGTACGGTGGAATTCATCCGCGAGACCGCCGGGACCCCACGGAACGAGAACGGTGACAGCACCGCGGCGCCCGCCGGTGAGGTCGTCCATCTGCGGATCAGCAGCGACGGGACGAACCTGACCGCGGAGGCCTCGGCCGACGGCCAGTCGTTCACCCCGGCCGGACGCCCGGCTGCCCTGGCCGGCATCGTCAACCCGCGCGTCGGGGTCTTCGCCCTCAACGGCGGCACCACAGCGCCGGTGGTGGACGCGGCCTTCGACTGGTTCCGGCTCACGCCCGACGAGCCGGCCGGACCGGTCGACCCGTCGGACGAGTTCACGGCGGCCACGCTGGACAAGTGCCGGTGGGACGCGATCGTCCGCGAGGACGCGGCGGCCTACCGGGTCACCGACGGGTCGCTGCGGATCGATGTGCCCAACGGTGACATCTACACCGCGAGCAACACCGGGCCGACGAACTTCATGCTGCAGAACCCGCCGCCGGGCGACTGGACCGTGCAGACGAGGGTCGACGGCAGCCTGCTCGACGAGCAGTACCAGCAGGCCGGTCTGATCGTGTACGGCGACGACGACAACTACATCAAGCTCGACTACGTCCTCGACAACACGGCCGGGCAACCGCTCAGCCGCAGGCTCGAGTTCCGCAGCGAGATCGGCGCGGCCGTGCAGGATCCGCAGCCACAGCTCGGCAGCCTGACCTCGGCCGTGTGGCACCTGCGGCTGGCCAAGGTGGGCACCACCTACACCGCGTCCTACTCGGCCGACGGCACCGACTGGACCACGTTCCCGGCGCTGACCAACGCGGCTGTCGGGGCCACGCCCAAGGTGGGTCTGTTCACCCTCGGGGCCAACCAGACGGCCTCCAAGACCGCGGCGTTCGACTACTTCCGGGTCAGCACCGCGGCGAGCGACACCAAGGCGCCGGTCACCACGGCTGAGGTCTCCGGGACCCCGGTCGACGGCTGGCACACCGCGGCGGCCACGGTCACTCTGACCGCGGCCGACGAGGGCGGCGTGGCCGGCACCGAGTATCAGCTCGACGGCGCCACGGCCTGGACCGCCTACACCACTCCGGTGGTGGTCAGCGGCGACGGCGCCCACGAGATGCGGTTCCGGTCGACCGACGAGGCCGGCAACGTGGAGACGGCCAAGTCGGTCGCTGTCAAGATCGACAGCACCGCACCGCTGACCACGGCGCAGTTCGCTCCGGCCAACGACAACGGCTGGCACGCCGGGGCCATCCCGGTCACGCTGACCGCGGCCGACGCCGGATCGGGAGTCGGCCGGCTGGAGTGGTCGCTCGACGGCGGCGCCTGGACGCCGTACACCGCAGCCATCGACGTGACCGGGGACGGGCAGCACGAGCTGCTCTACCGGGCCACCGACAAGGCCGGCAACGCGGAGACGCTGAAGTCGGCGGTCCTCCGGATCGACGGCAGCAAGCCGACCCTGCTCGTCGCGGGGCTGGCCCACGGTCAGCTCTACGGCGACAGCCAGGACGTCCGGGTCTCCTGGCAGGCGGTCGACCCGAGCTCCGGAATCCAGAGCACCGCGGCCACCCTGGACGGGCAGGCGTACACCAACGGCGCTCTGCTGGCCCTGTACGAGCTGCCGCTCGGCCTGCACGACCTGACGGCGACCGCGATCGACAAGGCGGGCAACCGCACGACGACCACGGTGCAGTTCTTCGTGGCCACCTCGTTCCGGGACATGCAGAACCTGCTGGACCGGTTCAAGGCGACCAGCCGGCTCTCCGCCAAGGGGCACAAGCAGTTGTCGGCGAAGCTGGACGTGGTCCGTGCCGCCGAGGCGGCCGGCAAGGACGAGAAGGCGATCAAGGAGCTGAAGGCCTTCAAGACGCTGGCCGGCGACTCCAAGCTGGTCACCGACGCCGACGTCCGCGACACCCTGCTCCGCGACGCCGACGCGATGATCGTTCGGCTCGGCGGCACAGCCGGGTCGTCCGGCGCGAAGGCCGCCAACGGCTGGCTCAAGGGTGACCCGACCCGGAAGCCTCCGCCGAACCTTTCGCGCTGACGCACCAGGGGGTCCGTCCCGCCCCGGGGCGGGCCCCTTGTGCCCGAAGAGAGGAAGAATTCGATGCGCCGTACGGGTGCCGCTGTTCTGACCGGACTGGTGCTGGCGCTCGTGCCGGCCGCCGGCCCCGCGTGGGCCCACGAGGGAAAGCTCAAACTCGAGGTGGCCGGCGACGGCGCCACCGGCGTCACCGTGCAGGCAAAGCACGCCGACGGCCACCGACTCGAGGCAGTAGTGCGACTGGTCGTCAGCGCCACCGCCGCGGACGGGCAGGCCGTCGGCCCGGTCCAGCTCGAACCGGCCGGGGAGGGGCAGGGTTTCTACGCCAGCGGCCCGATCCTGACGCCGGGGGACTGGCGGGTGACTGTTCGCGCGCCCGCCCCGTACACCAGCGAGGCGACCGTCGCGGTGCGAGCAAAGGCCGCCCAGGCAGCCCCGGCGCCGGCGGCCCGAGGCGGCGAGCAGGCCGCAGCGGACACCTGGTGGAGCCGGTGGCCGTGGGCGCTCGGAATCCTCGCCGTCGTCATCGGCGCGGCCACGCTGTCGGCCCGGGCGGTGCGCCGCCGGCAACCGTGACGTGCGCGGGCCGCCCACCTCAATCTCGTTGGTATACACCCGTGCCGTGACGGCAATGGACTAACTGCGCGTGCGCTGCACACCTTGGTGCTGGCGCGGGTCGGGGAACTGGCTCCCGAGTTCTCCTCGATCGAGGAATGGCTGGGCGAGCAGACGAACACCGTTCTCTACTACGAGGCGCTCCGGTCTGTGCAGCAGGGAAGCTTCCAGCCGGAACGAGACGCTCATTCGTGGCTCAGATTCGTGTTCGCGGCGCATCATCGGCAGGCGCAGCGGGTGACAAGGCGATACGCGGGCCTGGGCGAGACCCGTACTCGGGTCTTCCGGCGCAGCGGCGTTGAGGGCGTCCACTTCGGTTGGCGCCCGACGGTTCGTCCGGTCGATCCGGGTGAAGCGGATCGATGTACATGATTGCGCTCGTGTGACGGGGACCGTACGATCGTGTTACCGACCGTGATGAAACGTTTCATGAACCAGCGGTAGTCTTCGGGGCGCTTGGGCGTGCCGCGATGGTACGCGCCCGGTCGGTGGCCACTCCGTCACACGATCGATCGGGAGGGTGCGACTTGAAACGAGCAATGGGACTTCGGCGGGCGGGCATCCGTCTGCTGGCTGCCGTCATGTGTGCCGCGGGCACGCTCACGGCTGTCACCGCGTCTCCAGCGGGAGCTGCGGAGGCTGCGGGAGCTGCGGGGGCGGCGCCGGCCGTTACCGGGCTTACCGTCGAGGGCGTCCCGGGCGCGCTCGGCATCGACACGCCGAATCCGAGGCTGGGGTGGCTGATCGGCTCTTCACGGCGCGGGGTCACGCAATCGGCGTACCAGGTGCGGGTGGCCTCGACGGCGGCCAAGCTGACGGCGGGCGCCGCCGATGTCTGGGACACCGGGCGGAAGACGAGCGCGGAGTCGACCCAGGTCCCGTACGGGGGAGGGACTTTGACCTCGGCGACCCGCTATCACTGGCAGGTGCGGGTCTGGGACGACGAGGGCCGGGCCTCGGCCTGGAGCGCGCCGTCGTGGTGGGAAACGGGGCTGCTGAAGGCTTCGGACTGGCACGCCAAGTGGATCGGGCGGGAGCGGGGCGGCGTCACCTGGTCGGATTACACAGTGGACGTGCGGTTGACGGTCACCCGGGACGCGGCCGGGGTCTTCTTCCGGGCCAGGAATGTGAACGACGCGTACATGTGGCAGCTGGCCAATTTCAACAACGTTCCGGTGCTGCGGCCGCACGTGCGCGTCGGTGGCAGCTGGCAGATTCTCAAGGAGGTGCCTCTCGCCATCGCGCCGGCGGACTTCAACCAGCCGCACGATCTGCGGATCGAGGCGGCCGGCACGACCATCAAGACGTTCGTCGACGGCAACCTGGCCGACACCACCGTGGATGACAAGCGGGCGGGCGGAACCGTCGGGCTGCGGACGGCGGGCACCGAGGCCGCCGTCGTCCACTCGGTCAAGGTCGTCGTCGGCGGCAGGACGGAGGTCGACGCCGACCTGACCGGCGGCGCCAACCCGTTCACCGCGGGCACGCCGACGCCGCGGGGGCTCGAGGTGTCCGGCTCGACCGAGACGTTGCTGGCCGAGACCGCCGGGAAACCGTTGCTGCGCCGCGAGTTCCGTGTCGACCGCAAGGTGAGCCGGGCCCGGATCTATTCGACCGCGCTCGGCGCCTACGAGCTCTCGCTCAACGGCACCCGGGTCGGCGACCACCAGCACGCCCCGGGCTGGACCGACTACAACAAGCGGATCCAGTACCAGACCTTCGACGTCACCGACCGGCTGGTCGCGGGTGAGAACACCATCGGCGCGATGCTGGGCGACGGCTGGTACTCCGGTTCCATCGGCTGGTTCGGCGACAAGCTGTACGGCGACCGGCCTCAACTGCTCACGGAGCTACGCGTCGACTACACCGACGGCACGTCGCAGACCGTCGTCAGCGACGGCAGCTGGCGCGCCGCCGATGGCCCGGTGCTGCGGGGCGACAACATCCACGGCGAGACGTACGACGCCCGCCTGGAGCCACCGGGCTGGCGGGGTTCCGCCTTCGACGACGCCGGCTGGTCCGCGGCCACCGTGGGCAGCGACGCGCCGACGCAGCGGCTGGTGGCCCAGATCGATCCGCCGGTCAAGGTGACCCAGGAGCTGAGCGCGAAGACCCTCACCCAGCCCCGGCCCGGCGTGTGGGTGTTCGACCTCGGCCAGAACATGGTCGGCGCGACCCGGCTGCGGGTCACCGGCGCGGCCGGGCAGACAGTGCGGCTGCGGCACGCCGAGGTGCTCAACCCGGACGGAACTGTGTACACGGCCAACCTGCGGACAGCGCAGGCCACCGACTACTACACCCTGGCCGGTGGAGGCGCCGAGGTGTACGAGCCCCGCTTCACGTTCCACGGCTTCCGGTACGTGGAGCTGACCGGCTTCCCCGGCACGCCGACGCCGGCCACCGTGACCGGCCGGGTGATGGGCACGGCCGCGCCCTTCACCGGCGAGCTGACCACCTCCGACCCGATGGTCAATCAGTT
Source organism: Paractinoplanes polyasparticus (assembly GCF_019710575.1). Lineage (GTDB taxonomy): Bacteria > Actinomycetota > Actinomycetes > Mycobacteriales > Micromonosporaceae > Actinoplanes > Actinoplanes polyasparticus. The sequence continues at coordinate 161,442 of NZ_JAHWFK010000040.1, forward strand.
GCAGAGCAACATCGTGTGGGGGCAGCGGGGCAACTTCCTGTCGATCCCGACCGACACCCCGGCCCGCGACGAGCGGCTCGGCTGGACCGGCGACATCAACGTCTTCGCCGAGACGGCCACGTTCAACATGGACTCGCTCAGCTTCCTCACCAAGTGGCTGGCCGACCTGCGGGACGCCCAGTCGCCCAACGGGGCCTATCCGGACGTCGCTCCGCGCAATTGCTGCGGTGACGGGGCTTCCGGCTGGGCCGACGCCGGGATCACCGTGCCGTACACGCTGTGGAAGCGTTACGGCGACACGAAGGTGCTGTCCGACCACTACGACTCGATGCGCCGATACGTCGACTACGTGCAGGCCACCAGCACCGGCCTGCTGCGGCCGGCAGCCGGGCCGTACCTGGACTGGCTGAACCTGGACGACCCGACCCCGGCCGGCGTCATCGGCACCGCCTACGCGGCGTACAGCACCCGGCTCTTCGCCGAGATGGCGGCCGCGCTGGGCCGTACGGCCGACGCCGAGAAGTACGGCGCCCGGGCCACCGCCGTCACCGGCGCGTTCGCCGATGCGTACGTCTCGGCCGACGGACGGGTGCAGGGCGACAGCCAGACCGCGTACGTGCTGGCTCTGAGCATGGGTCTGGTGCCGGCCGACCGGCGCGAGGCCGCGGGACGGCGGCTCGCGGACCGGGTCGCCTCGCGTGGCTATCACCTGTCGACGGGCTTCCTCGGCACTCCGGATCTGCTGCCGGCGTTGTCGGACACCGGGCACCTCGACATCGCCTACCGGCTGCTGACGAACAAGGACTTTCCGTCGTGGGGCTACGAGATCGCCCGCGGGGCCACCACGATCTGGGAGCGCTGGGACTCCATCAAGCCCGACGGCAGCTTCGGCGACGTCGGGATGAACTCCTTCAACCATTACGCGTACGGCGCGGTCGGCGACTGGATGTACCGGACCGTCGGCGGGATCCGGCCCGACGACGCGAAGCCCGGGTTCCGGCACGTCACCATCGGGCCCGAGCCGGGCGGCGGCCTCACCTCCGCCAGGGCCACCTACCGTTCCCGGTACGGCCAGTTCGTGAGCGACTGGAAGCTCGACGCGGCCGGGCAGATGGCGCTCGACGTCACCGTTCCGGGCAACACGACGGCCACGGTGGAGATCCCGGCGGCCAGCCGCTGGGCCGTCACCGAGGGCGGGAAGCCGGCGTCCGAGGGTGTCACGTTCGTCAGGATGGCCGGCGGCAACGCGGTGTTCACCGTGGGCTCGGGCACCTACAGGTTCGCGGTCGACGCCGTCCGCGGCGACCTCGGGGAGGCCCGGGTCGCGGCGGCGTCGATCAAGAGCCAGGCGCCCGTTCTGGCGGTCACGACGGCGGCCGCCGACCTCGGCTACGGCAAGGTTTCCCCGGAGGCCACCGCTGCTGCCGTGCACCTCGCGCTGGCCGCGGCGGCCGACGTCGACCGGCGGGCGGGCAACGCCGAGCTGCGGGCGAAGGTGGCCGAGATCCGTACGCGTCTGTCGCGGGTCTCAGCCGCGCTGGCCGGGGCGGTCGCCTCGCTGAGCGTTCCGCCCGGGAACCTTCGTCCCGGCGACGTCGTGCGCGTCCAGGCGGGGCTGCAGAACAAGGGCAGCACCGCGCTCACCGACGTCCGGATCGACCTGCCGGTCCCGGCCGGTTGGACGTCGACCCGGGTCGGCCCGGCCCCGGCGACCTCGGTGCGGCCCGGCGGCACGGTGACGGCGACCTATGACGTACGCGTCGGAGCGGGCCAGGCGCCGGGACCGGCCGACCTGGCCGGCGCCGTCAGCTACCGGCGGCATACCGGCGCCGCCACGCTGCCGATCGGTGCTTCCCTCACGATCGTGCCGGCGGTCGAGATCACCACGGGCTCGGCCGAGGTGGCACCCGGCGGCACGACCGATGTCAGTGTGGGGCGGCTACTTCGAGTTCGACCTCGCGGTCGCGCCCGATGCGCCGTTCGTGCTGCGCGCGGTCGAGACCTATGACCGGGCGCAACTGAAGGACTACGACATCCTGGTCGACGGGGTCGTCGTCCACTCCCGGTCGTATCAGCGCGCCGAGGGCGGGGTGGGCGCGCTCAGCTACCAGGTCCTGGTCGACCGGGCCGACCTGACCGCCGACGGCAAGGTGCGGGTCCGGTTCCAGGAGGACGCCGAGGGACGCAACTACGACCCGTCGATCGCCGACGTGTGGTCGCTGCCGGTGACCACCGGCTGAGCCACCGGCCGTGGGCGGCAGTTCACACTGCCGCCCACGGCCCCGCTGAGGGCCGAGGAGAGCGCGGGCACTATTCACCAGTCCCCCGCTTGCGCGGGGTTCCCGAATTGAACGGAATAGAAGGAAGCACCCACATGGCCTCGGCCCGGCTGTTCACGCCGGGATCAGCTCGTGGAGCCGTTCCAGCGTATAGATCTCCGACCCTTCCGGCAGATTCTCCGGGCGGTCGATGCCGATGAACGTGACCGGCCCGTCCGGCGGCCGGCCGTCCCAGCTAGTCACTTCCGTGTCCGCCCGCCACAGGTCGACCAGGTACGCGACGGTCAGGTAGCGCCGCTCCATCAGCGCCCGCACCCGGTCGGCCGTGGTGAAACCGTTCGCCTCCACCCGGTTGAACGACGGCCGGCCCGACAGGTAAAGGTGCAGCCACACCGCCTGCCAGCCCGCCGGACCCGGCACGAACACCATCGGCAGCGCGACCCGGCCCGAGCCGCGCATGGACGAGCGGGCCCGCACGGTGCGCGGGTCGAACGGCGCGCCGCGCCGGCCGGCCGCCCGGGTCTGATAGCCGAACATCGACTCGGCGACCTCGTCGAACGATTCGCCGGAGTAGATGTTCACCTGCGGCACCACGTAGCTGCCGCGCATCCCCAGGGGCACGTCGATGAACTCGGTCGCCCCCTCGGCCGCGTCCGTGAGGTCGCCCGAGTGCACCACTCCGTCCAGGCGATAGTTCGTCCACGAGACCTGGCCCGCCGGCTGGAAGTCCTCGTCGAGCAGCAGCACCGACAGGTCGTAGTCGGTGCGCCGGCTCGTCTGCCGCCAGTACGTGAAGAAGCGCAGCAGCTCACCGGTCACCGCGGCCCGCGAGCCTCGTGGCAGCACCGCGAAGCCGTCCTCGGCCGCCTTGCCGGACAGCGGCAGGGCGACCTCGAGCACGGCCGGGTCGACCAGCAACGGCCGTTCCCAGCGCGGCAGCCGGGCGCCGATCCCGGCGTCGAGCCGGGCCGAGAGCTCGGCGATCAGCTCGGCCGGCAGCGGTGGCCGCCGGTCCGGGCCGACCCACGAGTTGCGGGAACGGCTCGCGTACATCCGGGCCGGCACGGGCGTCCGCCGATTGCCGACGTGTTCGCGCAGCGAGCAGAGCACCCGGCCCGACGCCGTTCCGAGCGCGTCCGTGACCGCATCGACCACTGTGGCCCGTTCCGCCCCGGTGGCCCGGCGCAGAAGCGTGTCGGCCGAGCGCAGCAGCAGACCCGGCGCCGCCGACAGGATGGATGCCGCCGCACCGATCTCGCCCGCGCCGATCGCCGCCTCGGCCCGGCCGGCGAGAGTGCGGACACGAAGCTCGCCCCGCGCGACCGCGAACACCTTCGCCGCGTGCGGCCACTGGCCGTGCTCGTGCGGGTGCAGCCGCTCGCCGAGCCGCTTCCACCGCTCCGCGTACCGGCCGACGTCGCCCAGCTTGGCCGGGCCGGCGCCGACGACCTCGTTCAATGCGGCCAGCAGGACCCGGCGCTCGGGCCGCCGGAAGGCACGGAAGCGCGTGGCCGTGCGCAGCGACACGTCCCCGGCCGAGACCTGGCAGGCCAGGCGCAGGACATCGGTGACGGTGTCCACGGCGACCAGTGGCCGGCCGAGGACCAGCCGGATCCCGTTGAGCACGGCCCGGTTCTCGCGCACAGGGATCTCGTCCGGCTGCATGCCATCGGCGCACGCGACCGCGAGCTCACCGAGGAGCGCGAGGTCGGCCTCGCCGAGCGGCGTCGTGCTGCCGGCCAGGGCCAGGTAGAGCCGCGACGCCTCCACCTCGGCCGGGTCGCCGAGATGGAGCACGGTCACGCGGTCACCGGCCGATCCGACCAGCTCGTCGTGCGCGGCCAGCAGTTCGGCGTACGTGTGCTGGTAGGCGCCGTACCCCGGCAGCTCCAACAGGTTCAGGCCACCGGCGAGATCGACCTCCGGACCGCTGCCGGCGAGCACAGCCGCCCGCAGCCGCTCGGCCCAGAACTCGACGGTGTCCGGCACGTCGTGCGGGAAACCGATGAAGTAGGCGTTGTGCCGCACGTGGTCGCCGACCAGCTCACGCACCGCCGACACGACCGTGGCCGCCAGGTCCATCGCCGGGCCGGGAGCCAGCGTGCCCACGTGCTCCAGCAGGGCCCGCGAGGCGGAGAACCCGACATCGAGCAGCGCCGCGTCCAGCTGCCGGGCCACGGGCGCGCCGTCACCGGCCGCGCCGACGCCCGCCGGCACGCGCAGGGTCTTCTGGATGATCCGGTTCTCGAGCACACGATCCTCCTTTCCATCGTTGTCGTCGTCGTTGTGGGCCGCCGGGGATTCGAACCCCGAACCCTCCGATTCCCAAAGAGAAGGAAGCGCCTCCATGACCGCGCGGGGCGGGGAGCGGACACGCTACTCAGCCGGATGCTCTGGCCAGTTGAGCTAGCGACCCAAAAAAAGGATCACACGGGCCGGCCGGGCGGCGCGAACGGGTTTCGCCTCAGGGGGCGACCAGACCGGTGCGGTAGGCGACGACCACGGCCTGGACCCTGTCCCGCAGGCCCAGCTTGGCCAGGATCCGGGCCACGTGGGTTTTGACCGTGGCCTCGGACAGGTGCAGGCGGGCGGCCAGTTCGGCGTTGCTCAGGCCGTGGGCGAGCAGTCCCAGCACCTCGAGCTCGCGGGGAGTCAGGGCGGCCAGGTCGCGGTGCAGGGGCGGCGCTTCGGCGTCGTGGTGGGCGAAACGCTGCACCAGGCGGCGGGTGATGGCCGGAGCCAGCAGGGCGTCGCCCGTGCGGACCAGGCGGACGGCGCCGACCAGCTGTTCGGGGGTGACGTCCTTGAGCAGGAAGCCGCTGGCGCCGGCGGTCAGGGCCGCGTACACGTAATGGTCGAGGTCGAAGGTCGTCAGCATGATGACGCGGGGGGCCTCCGCGGCGCCGGACAGGATCTGGCGGGTGGCGGTCAGGCCGTCCATGCCGGGCATGCGGATGTCCATCAGCACCACGTCGGGGCGGTGCTGCCGGACGGCGTCGACGGCCTCCGTGCCGTTCGTGGCCTCGGCCACCACCTCGATGCCGTCGGCGGTCAGGATCATCCGGAAGCCGGCCCGGACCAGCGCCTGATCGTCGGCGACCACCACCCGCAGCGCCGCGTTCATGTCGTCTCCAAGGGGATCCGGGCCTTCACCCGGTAGCCGCCGGTCAGGCGAGGACCGGCCTCGAGCGTCCCACCGTAGACCGCGAGCCGCTCCCGCAGGCCGATCAGCCCCCGTCCGCTGCCGGCGGTGTTGGCGCTCGCGCCGGAGCGGCCGCCGGTGTCGGTGACCTCGACCAGCAGATGGTCCCCGGCATAGTCGACGAGCACGCGGACGGACGCCCCGGCCGCGTGTCTGACGGTGTTCGTCAGCGCCTCCTGCACCAACCGGTAGACGGTCAGCTCGACGCCGGACGCCAGCTCCCCTCGCCGGCCGCGCTCGACGAGCTCGACCTCGACGCCCGAGTCGCGCATCCGCTGAATCAGCGCGTCCAGGCCGTCCAGCCCGGGTTGCGGCGCCAGGTCCGAGGCGAGGATGTCGCCGTCCATGGTGAGCAGGCCCATCACGTGGCGCAGCTCGGTCATCGCGGCCCGCCCGCCCGCCTCGACGGCCAGCAACGCCGCCCGGGCGTCGTCGGGGGTGGTGTCCATGACCTTGCGGGCCGCGCCGGCCTGGATCACCATCACGCTGACGTTGTGGGTCACCACGTCGTGCAGCTCGCGGGCTATCCGGGCCCGTTCGAACTCGGTCGCCCGGCGCAGCGCCTCGATCTGCTCGTGCTCCATGGCCGCCATCCGGGCCCGGCCGTCGTCGGCGTGCTGCTTCCACCGCCGCAATCCCTCGGCCGCGACCGCGATCGGCAGCAGGATCATGAACGGCACGGCGCTGTCGGAGACCGAGCTGGCGTCCGACTGCAGCCCCGCGTGCAGCAGCGCGGCCACCGGCAGACTGGCCAGGGCCGGGATTTTGTACGGGCTGAAGACGGCCGCGCTGTAGCCGGCGATCACACAGGCGAAGAAGGACAGTCGCAGCGCCGCCGGATTCTCGCTGACCATCACCCCCATCACCAGCACCACCCACAGCACCGTCAGCGGATACCGGCGCCGGAACAGCAGCGGCAGCGCGACCAGCATCAGCAGGACCACCGTGTCGCCATTCCCCTCGTCCTCGACCGGCAGGAACGGCGGCCACACCGGGTCGGGCGGCAGCGGGGGCGCTCCGACGCGGGGATCGAACTCGATCCGGCGCGGGGCCGGCTGGTCGTTCTCGGCGCCGGCCTGGACCGCGACGAGGAAGAGCCCGAGCGCGATGAGCGCGTCGAACAGCTGCCCCCGGCGCGACAACGGCGGCAGCGGGCCGACCGGACGGGCCAGCGATCGCAACCCGGCCCGCAGCCTGGTGAGCATCATCGGTCGATTCTCGCCGCCGCGACGCGCCGATGGCATCCACCCGGACGACTACATCGCGAGGATGACGCCCGGCCCAAGATGCTTCCCGCTGCCGATGCGTCCGATCCGGACTCCTCCATAGCGTCAGCCCCGCCAGTTCACCACCGCGTGAGGAGACGGGGACATGACCGCACCACTGATCGAGCTGCACGAGGTGACACGCCGCTACGACGAGGGGCCGCCGGCGCTGAACGAGGTGTCGCTGAGCATCGCGCCCGGCGAGGCGGTAGCGATCCTGGGCCCGTCCGGCAGCGGCAAGTCGACGATGCTCAACCTGGTGGCCGGGCTGGACCGGCCCAGCGCGGGCACGGTCACCGTCGACGGGGTCCGGGTCGACCGGCTGGGCGAGGCGGCCTCGGCCCGGTACCGGCGGGCCCGCATCGGCCTGGTGTTCCAGTTCTTCAACCTGCTCGACGACCTGACCGTGGCCGACAACGTCATGCTGCCGGCCCAGCTGGCCGGGATGGGCCGCGGCGCCGCCGAGCGCCGGGCGGCCGAACTGCTGGGCCGGCTCGGCGTCGACCGGCATGCCGCCGCCTATCCGGGGCGGCTTTCCGGCGGGGAACGGCAGCGGGTCGCCGTGGCCCGCGCGCTGATGAACAAGCCGGCGCTGTTGCTCGCCGACGAGCCGACCGGGGCGCTCGACACCGCCTCCGGCGAGGACGTCATGCGGCTGCTGACCGAGCTGCACGCCGACGGCCAGACCGTCGTCCTGGTAACCCACGACCTGGAACTGGCCGAGAGGTGCGCGACCCGGACCGTCCAGCTCCGCGACGGCCGGGTCGCCACCGGCACCGCGATGGAGCTGCTCCGATGAGCGCGCTGACGCGGGTGGTCCGCTCGGGAGTGGGCCGCAAGCGCGTCCAGACCGTCGTGATCGGGCTGGTCGTGGCGATCGCGGTTACCTCGGCCGTCCTCGGCGGCTCGCTGATGGCGGCCTCCCAGGGGCCGTTCGACCGGGCTTTCGGTCAGCAGCGGGGCGCGCACCTCACCGCCCAGTTCGACGCCGGCGCGGTCACAGAGGCCCAGCTGGCCGCGTCGGCCGGCGCCGCCGGGGTGGCCGCGTCGGCCGGGCCGTTCACCAGCGCGCAGGTCGAGCTGACCGACGAGATCGGCCACCCGGTGCCGCCGGTCACCGTCGTCGGGCGGGCCGACGCGGGCGGAGCGGTCGACCGGGTCGTCATGGTCGAGGGCCGGTGGGCCACCGGCCCGGGGGAGATCGTGCTGGCCTCGGGCGACCGTCTGCGGTTCGGGCCGGAGGTGGTCGGCCGGCAGTGGAAGGTCAACGGCGCGCCGGTGACCGTCGTCGGGATCGCCCGGTCGGCCAGCGACACGGCCGGCGCCTGGGCCACCCCGGCCCAGCTCGCCTCGTGGGCCGGCGACGGTCCCCGTACGTACCAGATGCTCTACCGCTTCTCGGCGGCCGACTCGGCTGAGGAGGTCGGCACCGGCAAGACCGCCGTCGAGGCGAGCGTCCCGGCGGGCGCGCTCACCGGCGCCGTGTCCTGGCTGGACGTCCGCCGGGAGGCGATCAGCGACACCATCCTGCTGGTGCCGTTCCTCATCGCGTTCGGCCTGCTGGGCGTGGTGATGGCGGTGTTGATCATCGGCAACGTGATCGCCGGGGCGGTCTCGACCTCGACCCGCCGGATCGGCATCCTCAAGGCGCTCGGCTTCACGCCGGCCCAGGTCACCCGGGCGTACGTGGCGCAGGCGCTCATCCCGGCCACGGTCGGCGCGGTGCTCGGGGTGGTCGCCGGCAACCTGCTGACGGTCCCGATCCTCGCCCAGACCAACCAGCTTTACGGTACGAGTGACAACGGTGTCTCCCTCGGGGTCGACGCGCTCGTGTTCGGCGGCGCCCTGGCCGTCGTGGCGCTGACCGCGCTGGCCGCCGCCGCTCGGGCCGGCCGGTTGCGCAGCGTCGACGCGCTGGCCGTCGGGCGCACCCCGCGCCCGGGCCGCGGTCGCTGGGCGACCCGGTTGACCAGCCGGCTGCCGCTCCCGCGGCCGGTGACGCTCGGCCTGGCCCACCCCTTCGCCCGTCCGGTCCGCGCGGTCAGCATCATCGCCGCCATCGCGTTCGGCGCCGCCGCGGTCACGTTCGCGATCGGGCTCGGCACGTCGCTGAACCGGGTGCAGGAGGTCGAGGACATCGCCGACGTCCAGGTCAACGCGCTGCACGAGAGGGGACCGGGCGAGGCGGGACCGGGCGGACCGGGACCGAACGGACCGGGGCCGGGCGGCCCGCGCGAGCCGGAGCCGTTCAACGACCCGGCCGCGATCGAGAAGGTGATCGCCGCCCAGGCCGGCACGGCCGGGTACATGGGCGTGGCCCGCGGCGAGATCACGGCGGCCGGGATCACCGGCGAGCTCGAGTCGGTCGCCGTCACCGGGCCCGATTCGGCGCGGTACTACCGGATGGTGTCGGGCCAGTGGCTGACCGGCCCGGGGCAGATCATCGTGTCGACCCCCTTCCTGACCGCGGCCGGCAAGCAGGTCGGCGACAGCATCGCGCTGACGAGCAACGGCGTCAGGCTCACGGCCACGATCGTCGGCGAGGTGTTCAACACCGACAACGACGGCCTGCAGGTGGTCACCGACATGGCGACGCTGCGCGCGGCCGAGCCCGAGCTGGCGCCGTCGATGTACTACGTCTCCGTCCGATCCGGCACCGACGTCGAGGGATACACCCAGGCCCTGAAGACGGCCCTGGAACCGGCCGGCGCGGCAGCCGACAGCCTCAGCCGAGAACCCGACGAGATGGTCGTCGTCGTCAACGTGCTGACCGGTCTGCTCAGCCTCATGCTGATCGTCGTCGCCGGCCTGGGCGTGATGAACACGGTCGTGCTCGAGACCCGCGAACGCGTCCACGACCTGGGCGTGCACAAGGCGCTCGGGATGACCCCGCGGCAGACCACGGCCATGGTGATCGCCTCGGTCGTGGTCACCGGCCTGATCGGCGGCGCGGCCGGCACGGCGTTCGGGGTACTGCTGCAACGCACGGTCATCACGGAGATGGCGGGCAGCGTGGGCTTCCGCCTGCCGAGTTCGGTCCTCGACGCGTACGGCTCGGGGGAACTGCTGTTGCTCGGCCTGGCCGGCCTGGTCATCGCGGTGGCGGGTGCGCTGCTGCCGGCCGGTTGGGCAGCCAAGACCCGGGTGGCGGTGGCGCTGCGCACCGAGTGACGGCGGCCGGGACCCGGGTGCCGGTGGCGCTGTCGCACGGAGTGACGGCGGCCGGGACCCGGGTGCCGGTGGCGCTGTCGGATCGAGTGACGGCGGCTGTGACCCGGGTCGCGGTGAGGGGCTGTGGGCCGTGCGGTGGCACTAGAGTCGCGTTCGACCGTGTGCCGGCGCCTTCGGGGGAGCGGATGATTGACTGGGCCGGATTCCTCGCCGCGGCCGTGCTCGTGTCTCTCATACCGGGCGCCAACCAGTTGCTCGGGTTGAGCAACGCGGTCCGGTACGGCCCGGCGCGGGCGCTGGCCGGCGTGGCGGGGCGGCTGGCCGCGTTCGTCGTGCTGATCGCACTGGTGGTGGCCGGTCTGGGCGCGGTGCTGGCCGCCTCCGCCACCGCCCTCGAGGTGATCAAATGGGTCGGCGTGCTGTATCTCGTCTGGCTGGGAGTCACCAGCCTGCGCAGCGCCGCCCGCGGTCCCGGCCCGTCCCACGTCGAAGGGGCGGGCGGCGGCGTCCGCTCGATCGTCGTCCGCGAGTTCGTGGTCGCGATCAGCAACCCCAAGGCCCTGCTGCTGTTCGCCGCGCTGCTTCCGCAGTTCGCCACCGAGGGCGCCCAGATCGCCGCGCTCGGCCTCGCGTACCTGGTGGTGGAGCTGCTGATCGGCCTGCTCTACATCGCCGCGGGCGCTCGGCTCGGCGCCACCGGCATCCCGGGCCGCACCCAGCGCCGGGTCGACCTCGGCGCCGGCATCGTCTTCCTCGGTCTGGCCGGGCTGCTCGCCGCCGACGACCTGAGGTAGTTCATTCGCGAGCCTGTTCGACGTTGCGGGTGTCGCTGCCCTCAGCGTCGAAGACGGAGGAGGACGGCCAGCAGGGCCAGTGCGGCTGCGGCGGCGTACATGGGGGCGGTCAGGCCGTAGGCGCTGGCCAGCACTCCACCGGCCAGAGCGGCCAGTGCGGTTACGCCGGTGCCGGCTATGCGGAAGACGCTGGTGACCCGGCCCATCAGTTCGTCGGGGGTGGCTTCCTGGCGGGCCGACATGAGCGCGACGGCGCCGATGCCGCTGGCTGCTCCGAAGAGGGCGAGCATGGCTGCGGTGATCCACACGTTGCCGGCGAGGGCGATGCCGGCCCAGGCGGCGGCCTGGCCCGCGCAGGACAGGGCGAGCGCGTGCCAGTGGGTGAGGCGCCGGGTGAGTGGTTCCACCCACCACTCGGCGGCCAGGGCGCCGGCCGCGCTGGCTGCGATGAGGATGCCGTACCAGGCCGCGGGCACGGCGAGGACGTCGGTCGCGTAGAGGACGAAGGTGGCGAACGCGCAGACGAAGGCGCTGTTGTTGATGCAGGCGGCGACGATCAGCAGCCGTACGTCGCGGTGGCCGGTGACGAAGTGGAGGCCCTCGCGGATGTCGGCCGCGATGCTGGTGCGGGGACGCTGCACGTGGAGTTCGGGGAGCTTGCGTACGAAAAACGCGGAAGCCAGGAAGGTGATCGCGTCGGCCGCGAAGGGCAGGCTGCGGCCGAGGGCGAAACCGACGGAGCCGAGGGCGGGGCCGGCGAAGCTGCGGCCGATGGTGTCGTAGGCGGCGAACCGGCCGTTGACATGGGTCAGGACGGACTTGTCGCGGCCCACCAGAGCGGGGATGGCGCCCTGCGCGGCCGCGTCGAACAGGCAGGTGCCGATGCCGATGGCCAGCACGGCGACGACCAGCGTTCCGATGGTGGCGTGGCCGGTGAGCAGAAGCACGACCAGGGCGAACAGGATCGCGGCGCGGGCCACGTCGGCGACGATCATGGTGCGGCGGCGGGACCAACGGTCGGCCAGCGCACCGGCCGGCAGGCCGAACAGCAGCCACGGCAGCAGCACCGTCGCCGACACGACCGAGAGGGTGAACGGGTCATTGGTCAGGGACGCGGCCAGCAGCGGCACGGCGACGATGAGAGCGCCGTCGCCCGTGACCGAGACGGCCTTGGCGGCCAGCAGGGGAGCGGCACGCCGGAGGCCGGCGTGCCGCTCGGACACCTGATCGGTGCTCACGCGTACAAACGCTGTCAGGCGACGGGGCGCTGGATCTCGCCGTCCTTCACGCCGGCGGCGAAAGCGTCCCACTCGGCCTCGGTGAACGACAGGATCGGGCCGTCCGCGTTCTTGGAGTCGCGGACACCGACACCGCCGGGCACGAACGCGACCTCGACGCAGTTCTCGTCCCAGCTGCGTACGCTCTTGATCCAGGTGGCGTCGGTGAAGTCGAGACCCTTGTCCATGGAGTTCCTCCCGTGATCGATGCGCCTCCCGGTGGAGGGCACTGAAAGGCAACCTAGGGCGGATTCCGTCGGGCATCTACGACGCAGGCGCGTGCGAGTTCGGGTCAGGCGCGCGGTTGGACCAGGCCGTTGTCGTACGCGAAAATCACTGCCTGGATCCGGTCGCGGGCGCCGATTTTGGCCAGCACCCGGCCGACGTGTTTCTTGACGGTTGACTCGGTGAGGGTGAAGCGTTCGGCGATCTCGGTGTTGGTGGCGCCCTGGCCGATCGCCTCGAGGACCTCGCGCTCGCGTTCGCTCAGCGTGGCCAGCAGGGGGTCCACGTGTGCGGCCGGGGCGGAATCCTGCAGGTAGGCGTTCATCAGCTTGCGGGTCAGGCTGGGCGCCACCACCGAGTCCCCGCTGGCGACGGCCCGGATGCCGGCGATCAGCTCCTCCGGGCGGGCGTCCTTGAGCAGGAAGCCGCTGGCCCCGGCGCGCAGGCCGGTGTACACGTACTCGTCCAGGTCGAACGTGGTCAGGATCAGCACGTGGGTGCGGGAGCCGGCCGCGGTGATCCGGCGGGTGGCCTCGATGCCGTCCATGCCGGGCATGCGTACGTCCATCAGCACCACGTCGGGGCGGGCCTGCTCGACCATCCGGACCGCCTCGGCGCCGGCCGAGGCCTCGCCGACCACGGTCATGCCGGGCGTGCCGTCGAGCAGCATCTTGAAACCCAGGCGCTGCAACGGCTGGTCGTCGGCGATCAGCACGGTTGTCATGAGGGCTCCTTGAGGACGACGTCGACCAGCCAGCCTCGCTCGGCCGGCCCGGCCGTGACCACACCGCCGTACATGGCGGCTCTTTCCCGCATGCCGACCAGGCCGTGGCTGGGGGCGGCGGGGGCGCCGCGGCCGTTGTCGCGGACGCGGACCCGTACCTCTCCGTCGGAGGCGGCGAGGGTGACCTGCGCGGTCGCGCCGGGCCCCGCGTGTTTGAGGGTGTTGGTCAGCGCTTCCTGGACTATGCGATAGACCGCGAGTTGCACGCCGCGGCCGAGGGTCTGCAGCTCGCCCGAGGTCGAGTAGCTGACCGGCAACCCGGCCGCCCGCACGCTCGGCAGCAGCCGGTCGAGGTCGTCGATGCCGGGCTGCGGGCTCAGCTGCGGATCGGAGTCCTGGTCGCGCAGCACGCCCAGCACCCGCCGCAGCTCGGCCAGCGCCTGCCGGCCGGTGGTCCCGATCAGCTGCAGCGGTTCGGCGGTCTTCTCGGCCCGCGAGGTCGCCAGCGCGGCGGCGCCGTCGGCCAGGCCCACGATCACCGACACGTGGTGGCCGACGATGTCGTGCATCTCGCGGGCCACCCGGGCCCTCTCCTCGGCCACGGCCAGGCGGGCCCGCGTGTCCCGTTCGACTTCCAGGCGGTCGGCGCGGTCCTCCAGAGCGATGAGGTACGCCCGCCGGGTGCGCACCGCGACGCCGGACGCGACCGCGCCCATCGTCGTGCCGAGCAGCAGGAACAGCGTGACGGTGCGGTTCTGGGGGACCGGATTCAGCCAGTAGATCTCGCTGATCGACAGCACCACCGTGATTCCGGAGGCCCAGGCCATGGCCCGCCACGAACCGCGGGAGGCCACCCCGAACAGCATCACGAGCAGGATCACCCCGGCCCCGACGGCGACGTCCAGCGAGGCCTGGGCCAGCTCGATGGCCGCGGTGACCAGGAACGCCGGGAACGGGTGCCGCCGCCGCCAGTACAGCGGCGGCAGCAGCACCAGGGTCGCGATGGTGGCCGACAGCGGCTTCTCGATCAGGTTGGGAATGCTGAAGAGCACGATCGGGACGGCCACCAGCGTGTCCATGACCCACGGGTGGCGCCGGTCGAAGGCGCGCAGCCGCGCCTGCCGGTCCACCAGCCATCCCTGCGCGCTCATCAGCCGATTCTCCTCGTACGAGCCGTCAGGCGTCGGTCTTCTTGAGCCGGTACGCCGCCGCGACCAGGGTCACGATGACATAGCCGGCGAAGACCGCGAGACCGGTCCACGGGGCCAGGGCGCCCTCGGACTGGGTCAGGGCCATCACGGCGCTGCCCGCGTTGCTCGGCAGGTAGGGGGTGATCGCCTCGGAGACAGCGTTCGGCAGCAGCGCGGCCAGGCCGGGCACGATCAGCAGCAGGCCGGCCAGGATAGCGATGGCCCCGGCGCTGGAGCGTACGAGCATGCCCAGGGCGACGCCGAGCACCGCGACCAGGCCCAGGTAGATCCCGGCCCCGAACAGGGCCCGCAGCACGCCGTCGTCGCCCAGAGCCAGGCTGCCGACCTTGTCGTTGAGCACCGCCGAGCCCACCGCGAAGGCGGCGAAGGCGCCCGCGGTCATCACGACGACGGCGACGAGACCGGCCACGAGGCTCTTCGACCACAGCACCGGCAGCCGGCGCGGCACCGCGGCCAGGGTGGCCCGGATCATCCCGGTGGTGTACTCGCTCGCCCCCAGCAGGGCCCCGAGCACACCGACCGCGAGGGCGGCCAGGGTGCTGCCGGACAGGGCCAGGTCGACGGCCGACAGGTTGTCGCCCGCGAAGGAGGCCGAGGCGATCGCGCCGAACGCGATCAGCAGGACGACCGAGATGCCGGTGGTGACCCAGGTCGAGCGCAGGGAGGAGAACTTGGTCCATTCGGCGGCGACGACGCCACCAGCGGTGATCTTCATCGGGCGGCCTCGTATTCGACAGCGTCGTGGGTCAGGTTCATGAACGCCTCTTCCAGCGAGGTGTTCTGCGGGGTCAGTTCGAACAGCGGGATTCCCCGGGTGGCGGCGGCCAGCCCGATCTCGCGGGCGGTGATGCCGGTGACGAACAGCTCTTCGGCGCCGGTCGAGGTGACCGTGACGCCGGCGGCGGCGATCACCGCACGCAACGCGTCGGGGGCGGCGGTGACGACCCGTACGCCCTCCGAGGTCACGAAGTCGGCCACGGACGTGTCGGCCAGCAGCTTGCCCCGGCCGACGATGACCAGGTGGTCGGCGATGAGCGCGACCTCGGTCATCAGGTGCGACGACAGCATCACGGTGCGGCCCTCGGCGGCCAGGCCGGCCAGCAGGTTGCGGACCCAGAGCACGCCCTCGGGGTCGAGGCCGTTGACCGGCTCGTCGAGCATCACCACGGCCGGGTCGCCGAGCAGGGCGGCGGCGATGCCGAGCCGCTGGCCCATGCCGAGGGAGAAGGCGCCGACCCGCTTGTGGGCCACGGCGGAGAGCCCGGCCAGGCCGAGGACCTCGTCGACGCGGGAGCGCGGGATGCCATGCGTACGGGCCATGGCGAGCAGGTGGCTGACCGCGGTGCGGCCCGGGTGCACGGCCTTGGCCTCGAGCAGCACGCCGATCTCCCGCAGCGGCGCCGGCGACGACGCGTACGGCTTCCCGTTGACCAGCACGTCGCCCGAGCTCGGCGCGTCGAGGCCGACGACCATCCGCATGGTCGTCGACTTGCCGGCGCCGTTGGGCCCCAGGAAGCCGGTGACCTGCCCGGGCTGCGCGGTGAACGACAGGTGGTCGACGACCGTCTTCGCGCCGTACCGCTTGGTTACCTCACGTACCTGAATCATGGTCACAACGCTAGGTTCGCGCGGAGCCAAGATCGTGGTACCAGGGGCGGCACTTCCGGACCGCCGATGGTACCCAGGTGCTATGTCAGGCCCGCCGGAGCGTAGACGTTGACGTCGTAGAGGGAGTAGCCCCACTGTGTGGCGCGCTGGGTGCCCAGCACGCGGACGAAGCGGCCGGTGGCGGCCACGGGAACGTCGTCGATGCCGCCGTTGCCGGTGGTGGTGGAGTAGACGGTGGTCCAGGTGCGGCCGGTGGGGGAGGTCTGGATCTGGTAGGCCCGGGCGTACGCGGTCTCCCAGGTCAGCTTGACCCGGTTGACGGTGCGGACCCGGCCCAGGTCGAGCCGGATCCACTGCGGGTCGCTGTGGGCGCTGCCCCAGCGGGTGCCCGCGTCGCCGTCGGTGGCGTTGGCTGCCAGGTGCAGGCTGCCGGGCTCCACACTGGACGCCACGCCGCGTACGCCGCGGGCCAGATCGACGCCCGGCGGCTGGGACGGGCCGTCGGTCTTGATGCGGATGTTGCGGTAGCTGATGTCCAGGCCGGCGCCGTCGTTCTGGACGCCGATGTAGCCGTTGGCGATGTCGCGGTTGCTCAGGTAGTCGTTGACCTTCACGCCGTTCAGCCAGATCTCGACCCGTTGGCCGTGCACCGCGATCTCGTAGGTGTTCCAGGATCCCGGCGGATTCAGTGCGGCGTCGCGCACCGCGGGGTCGGGCGCGGCGAAGCTGTAGACGCTGCCGGTGGTGCGCGACGGGTCGCCGTCGGTGGCGTCGATCTGGATCTCGTGGCCCTGGTCGACCGGCTTCCACGGGTCGCCCTGCGGATCCGGGAAGCCGATGAAGACGCCGCCGTTGTCGTCGCCGGGCATCATCCAGTCGAGCTTCAGCGAGTAGTTCGCGAAGGTACGCACGGGATACCACAGCAGGCCCATGCCGCCCTGCGAGCTGATGGTGCCGTCGGTCAGCGTGAAGCCGCCCGGTCCGGCCTGCCGCCACTGGTCGAGGCTGGCCCGGGTGCCGTCGAACAGGGGGGTGTAGCCGCTCTCGGCCCGGCAGTCGGCCGGGCGGTGGCCCGCCGCGAGCTGGATGCCCCCGAGGATCTGGCGCAGGAAGTTCTGTTCCGCGTACGACTCGTCGGTGTGCCCGAGCCCGGTGTACCAGGCCCGGCCCGCGCCCACCGTTTTGCACCAGGTGATGGGATGGTCGGCGCCCATGTTGCCGCCGGAGTAGGAGCTCTCGTCCAGGGTCGCCAGCACCTTCGCGCCGCCGTCACGCGGGTTGGTGCGGTAGTTGTACCACTCGTCGTAGCGTGACCAGGAGTGCGGCAGATGCGCGGTGGAGGCGTTGCCGCGGTCCTCGACGCGGACGGTCGCGGTCTGGTTGGCCGGGTGCGAGTGGAAGTACGCGCCGACCAGATTCGCGTACCAGGGCCAGTCGTACTCGGTGTCGGCCGCGGCGTGGATGCCGGCAAAACCGCCGCCGTTGTTCACGTACGCCTCGAAAGCGGTCTGCTGGGCCGGATCGAGCACGTCGCCGGTGGTGGAGAGGAAGACCACCGCCTGGTATCGGGCGAGGTTGGCCGGGGTGAACTGGGCGGCGTCCTCGGTCGCGGTGACGCTGAAGCCGTTCTGTGTGCCCAGTTGCTGGATGGCGGCGATGCCCCGGGGGATTGATCCGTGGCGGAAACCGGCGGTCTTGGAGAACACGAGGACTTCGGTCAGCGGGCCCGCCGCGGCGGCAGGGGCGGCCGGTACGGCGAGCGTGGCGCCTGCGAGCAGAAGGGCGGCGGCGGCTCTCGACCAGTGCATGGGGATGCTCCAACCAGCTGCTCGGGGAAGGCGGCGGTGACCACCAGTAAACATGGGATGACTGTTGGGGTCAATCACGTCGGTCAATGCCCGGACGAAGGTGCGAACCGCGTGAAACGCTGGGCCACCGGGCGACATGTCGAGGTGTGACAGAGATGCGAGAACGGCTGGACCGGCAACGGTACGAGGCGGTGTACGCGCACGCCTACGCCGACCTCGTCCGGTTCGTGGTCCGGCGCGGCCACCCGGTCGAGCAGGCCGAGGACGTGGTGGCCGAGGCCTTCGTCGTGGCCTGGCAGCGCCTCCCGGACCTGCCCGGCGACCTCGGCGAGGCCCGCGCCTGGCTCTTCGGCATCACCCGGCGGCTGCTGCTGGCCAAGCATCGGGCCGACACCAGAGGACAGGCTCTGGCTGTCCGGATCGCCGGCCCGGCAACGGTGGAAGGGCACGACGACCTGGTCGCCACCTCGGTCGATCTGGCCCACGCCTGGGCCCGGCTCAGCGCGATGCACCAGGAGACGCTGAGCCTTTCGGTGTGGGAGGGGCTCTCCGCCGCTCAGGCCGCCCAGGTGCTCGGCATTTCGCCGGTGGCGTTCCGGATCCGGCTCAGCCGCGCCCGGCGCCTGCTGAAGCAGAGCCTCGGCCATGTGAACTCCCCGGTGCCCGCCGGCAGCGAAAAAGGATACGCGTGATGACGATCGACGATCTGCTCCGAAGCCACGACCCGGCCCGCGACGTCCCGGACGACCTGGCCCGCTCGCGGCACGCGGCGGCCACGCTGGCCCGGGTGACGGCGACCGAACCCGGAACCGGCGCCGAGGCCCGCCCGGCCCACCGCCGCCGAGTGGCCCGGTTCGCGCTGGCCGGTGTGGTCGCGCTGGCCGGCGTCGTGGCCGCCGCGCCGATCCTGGGCACCGACCACGCGGCCGTCGCGACCTGGGACGCCAAGCCACGCCCGGCCACGGCCGCGGAGGCGGCGGAGAACGCCCGCTACTGCGCGGAACTTACCCGCATCGGCTCGGGCCGCGCCCCACACATGGTGGAGGTCCGCGGCTCTTGGGTGATGACCTACCTGACGTCGGCCGACGGCGAGTCGCAGTGCCTGCGGTCGACGGTGGCGACGGCCGTCTTTCCCGACGGTGAGGGTGAGGCGCTGTCCGGTCCGCTCCTGCCCGAGCCGGCCGCGGACGACCTGGCCACCTTCGGTGTGCACCGGACGTCCGGCGGCGTCTCCTCGGGCACGCAGTTCATGGTCGCGGGCCGGGTGGGCGCGCGGGTCAAGGGCGTCGTCTTCGAGACCCAGGACATGCGGGTGCGCGCCACGGTGCAGAACGGCCGTTTCGCGGCCTGGTGGCCCCAGCGCAAGCCGTCCAGCATCGTCGGCCGGGTGCTCGACAACACCGGCTACAACGGCTCGCCCAACCCCGAGGTCACCATCACGCTCGACAACGGCAAGACCTTCACCACGCACATCAAGGACTACGACGTGAACAAGTGAGCGTCCGGCTCCCAGAGGAGGAGCTGGCGGTGGTGGGTGAAGCCGTTGCGGACGTAGAAGTCGACGGCGCGGCGACCGGAGTGGACGGTCACGTGCTCCAGGGCTCGGGTGCGGGCCTCGGTCAGGATCGCGGCGATCAGGGCAGTGCCGATGCCCCGGTTGCGGTGGGCCTCGCGGACCATGACCGACTGGATGTCGCCGAAGTGGCGGGTCGTCGCGCCGGCGCCGGGTACGCGTTCGGCGATCAGCAGCCAGGCCGAGCCGACCACGTGGCCGTCGACCTCGGCCACGAACGGCACGTGGGACTCGGTGTGGGTGGCCATCCAGTCGGCGAAGGGGCCGGGGTCGGTGATGTCGCGCAGTTCGGCCAGCGCGGCCACGTCGGCCGGGCCGGCCTTGCGCACGATCACGGGGCGGCCTGGTTGATCAGAGGTTGGAGCAGGGTGGACATGGTGGCCGCGGCCCGGTCGGGGTCGCGGTCGACGATGGCCGTCACCAGGTCGGTGTGCAGTTGCGCCAGGTCGTCGGTCTCGCCGGCCACGTCGTGCAGCTGGACCTCTTCGAAGACGCCCAGCAAACCCTCGTAGACGTCCTCCAGCAACGGGTTGTGGGTGGCGGACACCACCGCGCGGTGCAGGGCGGAGTCGGCTCGTACCCGCTCGTGCAGGTCGTTGGTGGTCCAGGCGGCTTCCCGTTCGGCCAGCAGGGATCGGAGGCGCTCGGCGTCGGCGGCGGTGCGGCGCTGGGCAGCTATGCGGGCTGAGGCGGCGTCGAGGGCCAGGCGCAGCTCGAGGCTGTCGCGGCGCGAGGTGGCCGCCACCCGGCGCGAGACCGACGAGCGCAGGTCGGACGCCGAGACCACGAACGTGCCGCGGCCCTGCTCGCGGCGCAGGATGCCCGCGGTGACCAGGGCGCCGATCGCCTCACGGACCGTGTTGCGGCCGGCGCCGCTCCACTCGACCAGCTCGGGCTCGGTCGGGATCTTGCTGCCCACCGGCCAGCGGCCGTCGGTGACCTGGGAGCGGAAGAGTTCGGTCACGCGGGTGCCGAGTCCGGCGCGGTCAAGGGGCACGGGGTGCAGCCTAACCGGCGGCCGGCGCGACCGGGCGGCACGCGGCCCGGCCGGCGACCAGGGTGACCAGCAGGGTGGCCGCGAGCAGCGCGTACGTCAGGTTCCAGCCGCCGGTGGCCTGGTGGATCGCGCCCAGCGCCAGCGGCCCGGCGCAGCCGATGCCGTAGCCGACGCCCTGGACCAGACCGGACAGCCGGGACGCGCTCTGCGAGTTCGCCGCGCGGGCGCCGATCAGGGTCAGGCACAGCGGGAAGGTGCTCACCCCCAGCCCGAAGGCAGTCGCCCAGACGAAGGCGCCGGCCGCCGGTGCGGCGAGCATGCCGGCGTAGCCGACGCCCATCAGCGCCACACACACCACGACGATCGGGAACGGGTTGGCCAGGCGGGTGGTCAGCGGGGGCACGACGAACGCCGCGATCAGCCCGAGGCCGGCGAACCAGGACAGCAGCAGCGCGCTCGCGGTCGGGCTCAGCCCGGCGTCGGCGAGCATGGCCGGGAACCACGTCACCAGCGTGTAGACGTGCAGTGTGGTCATGGCCATCAGGCCGATCAGGCCCAGAACCAACGGCGTACGCCAGGAGACGCTCACCGGCGCCGGCGGGGCCGCCTCGGCCCGGGCGCCCGGCCGCGGCATCGTGACGAACCACAGCACCGCTGCCGCCGCGGTCACCACGGCCCAGCCGCCGGCGGCCGTGCGCCAGCCGTACGCGCTGGCCAGCGGCAACGCGAGCAGCGGGGCCGCCAGCTGGCCGACCTGCAGCAACACCATGTACATCGTGCTGACCGCGTGCAGCCGCTGCGGGAAGTGCTGCTTGACGATCGGGATCAGGATGACGTTGCACGCGCCGACCCCGGCGAACGCGATGACCGTCGCGACGATCATGACGGTGGGCGACCACGCGGCGGCCCGCAGCAGGATGCCGGCGGTCGTGGCGGTCACCGCGAGCGCGGCGGTGCGCTCCAGGCCCAAGCGGCGGGCCAGCGGGGGAGCGGCGAACGCGGCCACCGCGAAGCAGGCCGTCACGATCGTGCCGATGGCGCCCGCGACCACCGGGCCGAAGTGCAGGGCGTCGCCGGCTTCGCCGGTCAGCACGCTGAATCCGGTCACCGCGGTGCGCAGGTTGAGGGCGGTCAGCGCGACGGCGAGCAGGATGCCGCGGTGCAACCGGGCCGGGGCGGGGGCGAGGACAGTCGTGGACACCGCGACAGTCAATCATGGGATGATGGGATGAATCTAGGATGAGTATCACGACTCACGCGGTCCCGGGCGGGGTCGTCGCAGGATGAGCGCCATGGACATCGAAGCCCCGCCCAAGGTCACCTCCGCCTATTACGTCCAGGCCGCCGCTTCGTTCGGCATCGCCCTGCTCGGCCTGGCCGCCGGGATCTTCTACCTTCCGGTCGGCGGGTGGATGCGGGCTTTTCTCGGGCTGGGACTGGCGTACGTGGTGACATCCGCGTTCACGCTGGCCAAGACCATCCGCGACGCGCAGGAGGTCGGCACTGTCGTCCGGCGGGTCGACCAGGCCCGGCTCGACAAGTTCCTCAGCGAGCACGACCCGTTCAGGACAACGTCCCCGAGCTGACGCCGACCGGACCCGCATATCGACTGTCGCCCATGTAAGGTCGCCTCCGGCGAGCCACCGGCCGCCGTCGTACGACAACAACGGGGACAAGTTGACTCACCTTCGGGGCCTGCGGCCCAAACCCATGCTTCTCATCGGCCTGACGGGGGCTGTGCTGGCCGGACTCGCGTCCGCGACGCCGGCCGTCGCTGTCGGCGGCGAACCCGTCACGGACGCCGCCTACAACTTCGTCGCCAGTGTGCACACCGGCACGGGCGAGAACGACCTCGGCTGCACCGGCGCTCTGGTGGCGCCGCAGTGGATCGCCACCGCCAAGGAGTGCTTCGGCCAGGTGGCTCTGGGCGCTCCCGCCCGGCCCGCCACCGTCACCGTCGGCCGCACGGACCTGACAGCGGCCGGCGGCCACACCGCCCCGGTCGTCCTGCTCGTGCCCCACCCCGACCGCAACCTCGTCCTGGCCAAGCTGGCCACCCCGGCCGCCGGCGTCACGCCGGTGCCGGTCTCCTCGGTCGCCCCGGTGGCCGGCGAGCGCCTGACCGCGGCCGGCTTCGGCCGCACCCGCACACAGTGGGTGCCCGACCGCCTGCACGGCGGCGCCTTCGACGTGACCGAGGTCGGCGCGTCGAGCCTGACCCTCACCGGCACCGCGGCCGACTCCGTGATCTGCAAAGGCGACGCGGGCGGCCCGGCCGTGCGGACCACCGGCTCCGGCCCGGAACTGGTCGCGCTGCACGACCGTTCGTGGCAGGGCGGCTGCCTGGGCGAGACCGAGACCCGGCGCGGGGCCGTCGAGACCCGGCTGGACGACCTGGGCGGCTGGATCCGGCAGAGCGTGGCCGACGTCAACATCTTCGGCGCCACGGCCGACGGCAAGCTCACCTGGACGGCCATCGCCTCGGCGAGCGGCGACCGGATCGGGGCCACGGTCACCTCGACCCAGTCGCTGGGCTTCACGCCCAAGGCAATGGCCACCCTCAACGTCAACACCGTGCTGGTCACCAACGGCTCCGGCGTGCTCTACCGTGTCGACGTCACGGGCACCACCCCGGCGCTCACCTTCGGTGCGCCCGTCGAGGTGGCCCGGGGCTACACGCACGACCGGCTCACCTTCGACGGTGACGGCTCGCTGTACGGCATCGCGGGCGACACTCTGCGCCGCTACACCGTCACCACGGCAAAGCCGGGTCCGGGGAACATCATCAACAACACGCTGGTCGGCTCGGGCTTCTCGCTGCAGTCGCTGACCGCGACCGGTCCCGACTGGATCCTCGGCGCTACCAGTGCCGGCGTCCTCCGGTCGTACCAGATCGATGCCTTCGGCAAGTGGACCGGCGCCTCCCTGGCCACCAGCGGCTGGGGCGGCTACACCCACCTGGTGTCGCCCGGCAACGGCATCTACTACGGGCGCACATCGGCCGGCCGCCTGGCCCGCTTCGTCGACGCGGCGCCGTTCGACGGCAAGGGCACCGACATCGCGACGTTCCCCAACGACCCGGTCGACGCCAGTGGGTGGGATCAGGCGCTGCTGTCGGCTCTGCCGTTCCGCGCCTTCCCGCAGAGCCCGGCCGACGTGTCGGTCTTCGGCGCCGACGCCGCGGGTCACCTGACCTACACCGCGATCGACTCGGCGACCGGCGACCGGGTGCCCGCCGTGACCTCGGCCGCCACCCTGGGCTTCGAGACCAAGGCGATGGCCACGCTGGACCACGACACGGTGCTGGTCACCTCGACCGCCGGCCGGCTCTACCGCGTCGACGTGCAGACCACGCTGCCGGCCCTGACGTTTGCGGCGCCGGTGAACCTGGCCGGTGGCTGGACCCACGACCGGCTCTCCTACGACGGGTACGGGTCGCTCTACGGCATCGCCGCGGGCGTACTGCACCGGTACGAGATCGGGGCGGCCAAGCCGGTCGCAGCCGACATCACCGGCCACGTCACCGTCGGCACGGGCTTCGGCCTGACCACGCTGACCGCCACCGGCCCGGACTGGATCCTCGGCACCACCAGCGCCGGCGTCCTGATCTCGTACAACGTCGACGAGACGGGCAAGTGGACCCGGTACGAACTGGCCGCGAGCGGCTGGACCGGGCTCACCCACCTCGTCTCGCCGGGTAACGGCTTCTACTACGCCCGCACCACCGCCGGCGGCCTGAACCGCTACAAGGACGCCCTGCCGTTCGACGGCAAGGGCACCGACATCCAGCGGTTCGACAACGACCCGGTCGACACGGCCGGCTGGACTCAGAGGCTGCTCTCCGCGCAGCCCTTCACCGCCTAGGTCCGGAACGACCGGAGCCGCACACCCCGAACGGGGTGTGCGGCTCTTGTCTTTCTCGCCGGCTGCGAGCGGGTCAGCCCTTGATGCCGTGCACCGGGGGAACGGTCAGCGTCCGCGCCTCCGGGGTGCCGCCCAGGATGATCTGGCGCAGCGCCGAGTTGTTGGTGGTGTCCAGCTCGGCCAGCTTGTTCTCCGGGTTGGCCAGCGTCTGGATGTAGTAGGTGCCGTTGGGCAGGTCGGTCACCTCGAACGACTGACCCGGCCGGTACTGGCTGTAGGTGTCGCCGTTGCCGATGTCGAGCACCTCACGCACCGCGATCACGGTGTTGGCGCCGCACGAGGTGGACAGGTCGGTGTTCTCCGGCCGCCACTTCGCGCCCGGGATGGTGAAGTCGACCGCGTCCGTGTTGGCCAGGCAGAAGGCTTCCTTGCCGCTGCGCACCGAGAGCTTCTGGGTCGAGTCGAGCAGGTTGTACTGCGCGAAGTCGGTGAAGTGCCAGTGCAGGTGGCCCTCCCGGTTGTCCCACTCCATCGTGCCGGCCGGTCGGCTGCCGACCTGGTTGCCCTTGGCGTCGAAGAAGTACTGGTACGCGTCCATCAGCTCGGTGCCGGTGCGGCGGAACCCGTCGACCAGCAGCGGCGACGTGCCGGCGTTCCACACGGTGGCGCCGAAGTTCACGTACCACTTGCCGTCCTCCTGCTCCAGCGCGATCTCCCACGCGGGCAGCGAGCGCAGGTCCGGCCGGGGGCCGCCGGTCGGCGTGGCCTTGAGCGGGGTCGGCCGCTTGGCCGGCGCGCGCAGCTCCGGCACGAACGCGGAGACCTGACGCTTGGCGTCGCCCTCGGCAGTGTGGATCGAGTGCTCGTCGGTCTTCTCGGTCCGGCCGGCGTCGGCGGCCTTGATGCGGGCCAGGCCGGCGCGGTCGGTCTCGCCGTCGACCACGGTCACGCCGACCTTCGCCGTGCCCTGCTCCGCGGGGATCCCGAAGAGCTGCTTGTAGACCGGGTTCACCGTCGCGGTGGCCGTGTACTGGCCGACCGGCAGGTCGAAGGGCTCAGCCTCGTCGTACTCGGGCTGGTCGTTGACCGTGGCGTCCCAACCGGCCTGCACACCCCAGACCGCGCCCAGCGTGAACGGGTTGTAGCCGCCGCAGCCCTGCGGGTACGGGTTGGCCGCGGGAGCGTCGGGCCGGGTCCGCCCGGACGAGTACGAGTTGCCGCAGAACGGGGTCGTGTACTCCTTGACCACCTTGCCCGCCGAGTCGGCGATCGAGATGGTCGTGAAGTCCTTGAGGCCGTTGAAGTCGGGGACCATCCCGGCCGGCAGCGCGACCTTCTTCTTCTTGCCGTTCTGCACCACGACCCGCTCGGCCTTGATCGGCTTGTCGTAGCCGGTGCGTTTGGCCCAGATCTCCAGCGGGTCCTTGCCCGCGATGACGTGCAGGCCCAGGTCCATGGAGAGGTAGATCTCGCCGTCGTAGTCGTAGCGCTCGGCGGTCACCTGCCCGGTGGCGGCGACGAACGACAGCGGAGGCGGGGTGGCGGCAGCCTGGGCCACCCCCACGCCGGCCGCGGTGAGGCCCAGCGCGGCGGCCACGGCGCCGTACGTCATCAGGCGGGAACGCCGGCGGCGCTTCTTCAGCGGATCGGTCATGGGGTCCTTCCGGTCGGGGGCCGCCCCGGGGGAGCGGCCGCTGCCGGACCATCCAAAGGAGAGCGCTGTGAGGTTCCTGTGAAATCGACGCCCGTTGGCACGAATCCGTGAGAAATATCCATCTATCGACATGCATGAGATCTCTGCGCATCGGCCGAAAGTCGGATACGCGTTTCCGGCTTGTTTCTTGACAACGTTGTCAGCGCGGGCGAGGCTGTCGATCTCCGTTCCGGGCGCGCACGACGCGTCCGCTCCCCCTGGAGTTACCCATGAAGTGGATCCTGGCCGCCGCCGGGGCTTTGCTCGTGCCGGTGGGACCTGTCGTCGCCGTGTCCCCGGCGCACGCCACAGTGAAACCCGGGAGCTTCAGCTCGTCCTTCGAAACCGCCGACCAGCAGCCCGCCACGAGCACAGTGGAGCTCGACGCCCGGGGCAAGCCGGTGCAGGGCAACCTGACCGGCAACCTCCGTGTCGCGCTGCCGGGCAGCATGCTCGAACTTCTCAGCGCGGTCACCGCCAGCGCCGAGAATCCGCCCGGTGAGACCGCGGTCAAGCTGACCGACGGCGACAGCTCGACCAAGTGGCTGGCCTTCAGCCGTACGGGCACCGTCACCTATCAGCTGGCGAAGCCCGTGGCCGTCGTGAAGTACTCGCTCACCTCGGCCGACGACGCCCCCGGGCGCGATCCCCGGGACTTCACCGTCCAGGGCTCGGCCGACGGTTCGGAGTGGACCGACCTCGACCGGCGGACGGGCCAGAGCTTCGGCGGCCGGCTCGCGACCAACACCTACAGCTTCACCAACCCCACCCCGTACGCGTTCTACCGGCTCAGCATCACTGCCAACTCCGGTGACTCGATCGTGCAGCTGGCCGACTGGGACATCAGCGACGGCTCCGACGTCCGGCCGCCGGCCACCCCGATGGTCAGTGAGGTCGGCTCCGGCCCGACGCGGGGCGCCAACATGCTGCCGCGGGCCGGTTTCACCGGAACTGCCTCGCTGCGGTACGCCGGTGGCGCCGTCGGCGACGGACGCGCGTACGGAACCAACAAGCTCTTCGACGTGAAGATCCCGGTCGGCCCGCGCACGCGGCTGAGCTACCGGATCTTCCCCGAGCTCACCGGTGGGAATCTGCAGTACCCGTCCACGTACGCGGCGGTCGACCTGCATTTCACCGACGGCACCTACCTCAGCCGGCGGTCCCCGATCGACCAGCACGGTTACGCGCTCACCGCAGCCGGGCAGGGCGCCTCCAAGGTGCTGTACGCCGACGAGTGGAACGCGGTCCAGTCCGAGCTGGGCGCGGTCGCCAACGGCAAGACGATCGACCGCATCCTGCTCGCCTACGACAACCCGGCAGCCACCGCGGCCACCCGCTTCCAGGGGTGGATCGACGACCTGACGATCGTGGGCGCGGCCACGCCGATCGACGACTCGCGGCTCACCAACTTCGTCGACACCCGCCGCGGCACCAACTCGTCGGGCGGCTTCTCGCGCGGCAACAACCTGCCGATCACCGCGGTGCCCAACGGCTTCAACTTCCTGACGCCGGTCACCGACGCCGGCTCGGACTCGTGGGAGTACGTCTACCAGCGCGACAACAACCCGGCCAACCTGCCGCTGCTGGCCGGCCTGGCGATCTCGCACCAGCCCAGCCCGTGGATGGGCGACCGCAATCAGATGTCGGTCATGCCGGTGCCGGACGGCGGCACGGCCGGGTCCCTTCCCTTCAGCCACAACGACGAGGTCGCCCGGCCCGACTTCTACAGCGTCAAGCTGCAGAACGGCCTGACCGCTCAGATTTCGCCGACCGACCACGGCGGCATCATGCAGTTCGGGTTCGCCGGGCAGAGCACCGGAACGCTGGCCTTCCGCAACGGCACCTTCGTCATCGGCACGGACGGCACGGTAACCGGCTGGGTCGACAACGGCAGCGGCCTGTCCGCCGGGCGCAGCCGCATGTTCTACGCGGGCACGTTCGACCGGGCGCCGGCCGGGACGTCGTCCACCTCGGCGACCTTCGACCTCGCGGCGGGCGCGCCGCTGACCCTGCGCTTCGCCACGTCATTCCTCTCGGTGGACCAGGCCCAGCGCAACCTCGGCCTCGAGGTGACCGGCCGCAGCTTCGAGCAGATCCGGGCTGCCGCCACCGCGGCCTGGAAGGACCGCCTGGGCCGGGTCGAGGTCCGCGGGGCCGGCGAGACGCAACTGGTCACGCTCTACTCGAACCTGTACCGGCTCAACCTCTATCCGAACTCGCAGTCGGAGAACACCGGCACGGCCGCGAAACCGCGCTGGCAGTATGCGAGCCCGGTGTCGCCCGCGACCGGCGCATCCACGCCGACACAGACCGGCGCGAAGATCGTCGACGGTCAGATCTATGTGAACAACGGTTTCTGGGACACCTACCGCACGGTGTGGCCAGCCTATTCGCTGCTCTACCCGGACATCGCTGCCAAGATCGCCGACGGGTTCGTGCAGCAGTACCGCGACGGGGGCTGGATCGCCCGCTGGTCGTCGCCCGGCTACGCCGACTTGATGACCGGCACCAGCGCGAACGTCGCGCTTGCCTCGGCCTACCTCAACGGTGTGAAGCTGCCCGACGCGCAGAGCGCCTACGACGCGTCGGTGAAGGACGCGACGGTCGCCTCGGGGCGGAGCGCCGTGGGCCGCAAGGGAATCGAGACGTCGCTGTTCCTGGGCTACACGCCGACCAGCACCGGCGAGTCGGTGTCGTGGGCCCTCGAGGGGTTCATCAACGACTACGGCATCGGCAACATGGCGGCCGGACTGGCCAAGGACCCGTCCACCCCGAAGGCCGAGCGGGACAGGCTGAAGGAGGAGTCGCAGTACTTCCTGCAGCGGGCCCGCAACTACGTCAACCTGTTCGACCCGAAGACCAAGTTCTTCCAGGGACGCGACGCCGCCGGCACGTTCCTCAACGGTGACCCGCTCGACTGGGGCGGGGTCTACACCGAGACGAACGGCTGGAACTTCGCCTTCACCGCCCAGCAGGACGGTCAGGGCCTGGCCAACCTGTACGGCGGTCGCGCGGCGCTGAAGAAGAAGCTCGACCAGTTCTTCGCCACCCCGGAGAAGGCCGACCGCCCCGGCGGCTACAACGGCATCATCCACGAGATGCTGGAGGCCCGGGCCGTGCGGCTGGGCCAGCTCGGCATGAGCAACCAGCCCTCGCACCACATCCCGTACATGTACAACTACGTCGGCGCGCCGGCGAAGACGCAGGCGATCGTCCGCGAGATCCTGCAACGGCTCTACGTGGGCAGCGAGATCGGTCAGGGCTACCTGGGCGACGAGGACAACGGCGAGATATCGGCCTGGAACATCCTCAGCTCGCTCGGCCTCTACCCGCTGCAGGTCGGCTCGTCCGGCTGGGCCATCGGCTCGCCCCAGTTCAGTCAGATGACCGTGCACCGCAAGAGCGGCGACATCGTCGTCAAGGCGCCTGGCAACAGCACGAAGAACGTGTACGTGCAGGGCCTCAAGGTGAACGGCCGGACGCACAACAGCCTGTCGCTCGACTCGTCCGCGCTCGTCCGTGGCGGCACCCTCGAGTTCAAGATGGGGCCCGACCCGTCGTCGTGGGGCGCCGTTCCCGACTCGCTCACCAAGGGCAACGAGGTGCCCAAGCCGTTGCAGGACACCACCGGACCGGGTCTGGGCACCGCCTCGGCGGCCGCGTTGTTCGACGACTCGTCGTCCACCCAGGTGACGTTCCCCGACGGCACCCCGACCATCACGTGGGCCAACCGTGGGGGCAAGCAGGCGCCGACCTGGTACACGCTCACCTCGGGGGCGGCCGCGGGCGACCCGGCCGACTGGAAGCTGCAGGGCTCCCGCGACGGGATCACCTGGAGCACGCTCGACTCCCGCCGGAGTGAGACGTTCGCGTGGCGCAACCAGACCCGGCCCTTCAAGATCGACCGGCCCGGCCGCTTCACCCAGTTCCGGGTGGTCGTCAGCAGGACCGCCGGTGCGGCTCAGGCCAACCTGGCCGAGGTCGAGCTGCTGGCCGGCGGGGACGTGCAACTCGGAGGCGGCGCGGTCACGGTGACCGGCTCTGTTGTTCCGGGGCTTTCGGGCGTCCCTCTTTCGGGGCCGCTGGCCTCTGTCACCGGAGGCACGTCGACGGCGTACAAGGCGACCATCGACTGGGGTGACGGCACGCCGGTCAGCGAGGGCACGACGGCGCTGGGGTCGCGGGCGGTCTACAACGTGAGCGGCTCGCACACGTACGCCCAGCCCGGCTACTACCAGGCCGCCGTCACGGTGACCGACGGGACCAGCCAGGACTCGGCCACGGTCGGGGTCGATGTGGCCTACGCGCCGGCCGGTGGCCTGCTCGCTGCGTTCGACAACACGTGCATCGGTGACGACGGGGTGCGCGCGGCCAACTGCGACGCCAAGTCGTGGGCGTACTCGCGGGCCGCGCTGGCCACGGCCGGTGTTTCGCCGGGCGAGCCGGTGCCGGTGCCGGGGACTGCCCTGCGGTTCACGCTGCCGGTGGTGCCCGCCGGGCAGCCGGACAACGCGACCGGCAACGGGCAGACGATCGCGCTCGACCTGCCTTCGGACACCCGGAGCATCTCGCTCGTGGGCGCCGGCACACAGGGGAACCAGAGCACGACCGGCACGGCCCGGTTCAGCGACGGCAGCACAGCCCCGCTCCCGATTCAGCTGAGCGACTGGACCCTCGGGGGCAACCCCGACGGCACCCCGTCGTACGGGAACGTGATCGTCGCCAAGACCCCGTACCGCCTGCTCGGTACGAATCGCGACAACGCCCGGCCTTTCCTGTTCGCCACCGCGCCCTATCAGATCCCGGCGGGCAAGACGCTCGTCGCGGTGACCCTGCCGGCCCAGAGCGGCGACCCCGCCTCGGCCGGACGGATCCACGTGTTCGCAGTCGCCGACGACGGCACGCCCCGGCCGCCGCTGGAGTTGACGGCCGGACCCGCCCGGACCGGCACGGCCGGCCAGGAACTGCCGGCCCAGCTGGGGTCGGCGCCGGGCGCTGCCCACGCCCGGGTGCAGTGGGGTGACGGCACGGCGCCGCAGGACGCGACGGTCGACCCGGCCGGGCTGCTCTCCGGGAAGCACACGTACGCGCAGCCGGGCACCTACCGGGTGCACGTCACCGCGTGGGATGCGGTCTCCAGCCGCACGGCGACCTTCAGCGTGACGATCGCCCCGGCCTCGGCCGCGACGGCCGTGACGACCACCGTCGCCTCCGCCGAGCGTCCGGCCCAGCCGGTGTTCCACCCGCAGGTGAGCCTCTCGGTCACCGCCGGCCCCCGGGGCACCGCGATCACCGTGGACGGCGCCGGGTTCGCTCCGAACGAGACCGTCAGCGGCGTCCTGGGCGGCCAGGCCGTCCCCGCCTTGCAGGCGAACGCCGACGGCATCATCTCGGACGCGATCGTGAGTGTGCCGGGTCCGGTGTCGCCGGGAGCCACCGGCATCACCCTGACCGGCACCTCGTCGGCGGCCACGGCCGAGGCGCCGTTCACGGTCACCGACCGCAACTGAGGTCAGGCCCCCGCCGGTCCGCCAGCCGGCGGGGGTCCTGTTGCGCGGCCACCTCCGCCGGGCGTTGCCGCCCAGCGGAGGTGGCAGGTGTCGGCGAGAATCCCGGTATGAGCCAGCGCCGACGTCTGCCCTTCCTCCTCGCCGTCGCCACCCTCGCCGGCGGGCTCACCGCCGGCTGCACGATCCGGCAGGCGATCTGCCGCTCGGGGGAGTACCCGGTCGCCGCCGTCGACAGCACCACCGGTCGCGCGTGTGTTGCTGACGGTGAGCAGCCACCGACCGGCTTCGTCCGCTTCCCCGAGGGCAAGGAGCCGAAGCACGTCGACGACGAGTGGGACGTCTACTGGCGCGACCACAAACTCGACGAGCGCGGCGTCGAAATGCCGTGAGCTCGCGGGTGCAGCCGCCGATGCGCCGGGGTGGATCCCGTGTTCAACGCCGAAGACAGCGGTGGATTAATCTGGAGATCACCTATCGGGGAGAGATGCATGAACGTCACAAAAATGGTCCGGGTGGCGGCTGTCGCGACGCTGGCCATCGGCGCCGTCGCGGGCTGCGCCAAGGAAGACACCGGCGGCACCACCGAGGGTGGCGTGACACTGGTCAAGTCGGGCGCCCTGACCACCTGCACCCACCTGCCGTACGCCCCGTTCCAGTCGAAGGACGACAGCGGCAAGGTGGTCGGCTTCGACGTCGCGCTGATCGACCTGGTCGCCACTCGGCTCAAGGTCAAGCAGGAGATCGTGGACACGCCGTTCGAGGGCATCAAGTCCGGCGCCGACCTCAACTCCGGCAAGTGCGACGTGGCGGCGGCCGGCATGACCATCACCGACGAGCGCAAGAAGGTGCTCGACTTCTCCGACCCGTACTTCGACGCCACCCAGGCCCTGGCCACGCAGACCGGCAAGGAGGTCAAGACGCTGGAGGAGCTGGCGGGCAAGCGTCTCGGCGTGCAGGGCGGCACCACCGGCGAGGAATACATCAAGACCCAGGTCCAGGAGAAGAGCCTGAAGATCGAGGTCGTCTCGTACAAGGACCTGGCCGCGTTGCAGCAGGCGCTGGCGACCAACCAGGTCGTGGCGGCCGTCAACGACCTGCCGGTCTGGAACGAGTACATCAAGGCCAACCCGGGCAAGGTCGTCGTGGCGGCCGGCTTCGACACCGGCGAGCAGTACGGCTTCGCGGTCAAGAAGGGCAACGCCGAGCTGCTCAAGGAGGTCAACGCGGCCCTCACGGCGGCGCGCGGCGACGGCAGCTACGACAAGATCTACGCGGAGTGGATCGGCGAGAAGCCGGCCGCATGACACTGACTCCCCGCCGGCGGCGACGGATCATCCGCGTCGCCGGCTACGTCGTCTTCGGGCTGGCTCTGGTCGGCGCCATCGCGGCGGCCGACTGGGGTCGCCTGTCCGACGCCTTCTTCCGGTCGGACGTCGCCGGCAGCATGTTCCCCGAGGCGATCACCGTCGCCCTGCGCAACACGATCGTCTACACGTTGCTGGCGTTCGTCTTCGGGCTGACGCTCGGGCTGGTGCTCGCGCTGATGCGGCTGTCGTCGATCCTGCCCTACCGCTGGTTCGCCACGGCCTACATCGAGCTGTTCCGCGGTCTGCCGGCCCTGCTCGTGCTGTTCATGGTCGGCTACGGCGTCCCGCTGGCGTTTCCCGACCGCGAGATCCCGGGCGGCGTGTACGGCTCGGTCACCGTCGGCCTCGGGCTGACCGCCGCCGCGTACATGGCCGAGACCATCCGCGCCGGCATCCAGGCCGTCCCCAAGGGCCAACTCGAAGCGGCCCGGACGCTGGGCATGTCGCACGGCCGGGCGATGGTCTCGATCGTGCTGCCACAGGCGTTCCGCATCGTGATCCCCCCGCTGACCAACGAGATCATCCTGCTGACCAAGGACACGTCCCTGGTGTACGTCCTCGGCGTCACCTCGACCACGATCGAGCTCACCAAGTTCGCCGGGGACACGCTCAACACCAAGGTCAACCCGACCCCGCTGGTCGTGGCCGGACTGCTCTACCTGGTGATCACCCTGCCGCTGTCGCAACTGGTGCGCGGGCTGGAACGCCGGGCCGCGAGGGAGAGGTGACCGGGATGCCGGCGATCGAGATCACCGCGCTGCACAAGTCGTTCGGGAGCCTGGAGGTGCTGCGCGGCATCGACCTGACGGTGGCGGCGGGCGAGGTCGTCTGCGTCATCGGCCCGTCCGGATCGGGCAAGTCCACCCTGCTGCGCTGCGTCAACCTGCTGGAGGGGCCGACCAGTGGTTCGATCCGGGTCGCCGGGATCGAGGTCACCGACCCCGACTGCGACATCGACGCCGTACGCCGGGGTGTCGGCATGGTCTTTCAGCAATTCAACCTGTTCGGGCACCTGACCGTCCGGGAGAACGTCACCATCGCCCAGCGCCGCGTGCTCAAGCGCAGCCGGGCCGAGGCCGACCGGATCGCGGCTGAGAACCTGGATCGCGTGGGCCTGGCCGACAAGGCCTCGTCCTACCCCGCGCAGCTCTCCGGCGGTCAGCAGCAGCGCGTCGCCATCGCGCGCTCGCTGGCCATGGAACCGCAGCTGATGCTGTTCGACGAGCCGACCAGCGCGCTCGACCCGGAACTGGTGGGCGAGGTGCTCGCGGTCATGCGTGGCCTGGTCGCCGACGGCATGACCATGCTCGTGGTGACCCACGAGATGGCCTTCGCCCGCGAGGTGGCCTCGCGGGTCGTCTTCATGGACGACGGCGTGATCGTCGAACAGGGCCCGCCGGTCGAGGTCTTCGGGAAGCCCCGCGAGGAGCGCACCCGCGAGTTCCTGCACCGCGTGCTCGAACCGGCCCGGGTCAGCGAGTCCGAGATCGGAGCTCACCTCACGGACTGAACCGCTTGACCTTGACACCGTGACAAGGTCTTCACTGAGGTCATGCTTCTGAACGCGCTGAAGGCGAACGAGTCCTCGACCCGGCTCCAGGCGGCCCTGGCGGCCGGGACGCGAGCCGACCCCGAGCTGCTCGAGGCGCTGGTCGAGCGGTGCGCGGTCGAGCCCGACTTCTTCGTGCGGGACATGCTCACCTGGGCCCTGACCCGCCTGCCGCCCGCGCTCACGGTGCCGCGGCTGGTGGCCGAGTTGGGATCCCCGATCGCGCAGGCCCGCAGCCAGGCGTTGCATACGCTGTCGAAGGTGGGTGACCAGGACGCCTGGCCGGCAATCACGCGTTCGCTGCTGCGCGACGCCGACGACGAGGTCGCGCGGGCCGCCTGGCGGGCCGCGGTCGTGCTGGCGCCGGAGGGCGAAAGGGAGGGCCTGGCGGTGGAACTGGCCACACAACTGGGACGCGGCGACCGGAACGTGAAGCTGAGCCTGAGCCGGGCCATCGTCGCCCTCGGCTTCGAGGATGCTCTGCATGCGGGCCTGGCCGGCGTCGACCCGCAGGTGCAGGCCCACGCCCGTGCCACCGAGACGCTGATGCGCGATCCGGAGGCGGGCTTCGACGCCGCTGTCGCGGAGGCCACCCGGGTGGTCGCCCTGGGGCCCGACCGGTGCTGATCGGCGACGTGGCGCGCCGATCCGGGGTCAGCACCCGGATGCTGCGGCACTACGACCGGCTCGGGCTGGTGCGCCCGACCGGTCGTACCGTCGGCAACTATCGCGAGTACTCGCCCGACGACATCCGCCGGATCTTCCACGTGGAGAGCCTGCGGTCGCTCGGCCTGTCGCTGCGCCAGATCGCGTCCGCCCTGGAGGACCCCGGCTTCGCCCCGGCCGCGCTGGTCGGCGACCTCATCCGGTGGGCCGAGGAGCGGCTCGAGCGGGAACGGGAGTTGCTGCAACGGCTGCGAGCGGTCGACGCGACGGCGCCGTCCGACTGGCAGGACGTGCTGCGCATCGTCGAGCTGATGCACGGGCTCGACTCGCCCGACGCCGCCCGGCGCCAGCAGGCCGTCATGGCTCCGGCCGAGGACGTGCCGGTCCCGGTCGAGTTGCTGGCCGGGGCGGTGCTGACCGAGTCCGACCCGAACGTGGCCGGTGCCTTGCGGTGGGCGCTGGCCCGGGCCGGCAACGAAGGCCTGGCCGGCCTGGCCGCCGGCGTCCACTCCCCGGACGTCGAGATCCGGCGGCGGGCGGTCGTGGCGATCGCCGAGCTGCCCGGTGACGAGGCGACGGCTGTGCTCGCCGACGCCCTGGGGGACGAGGATCCGGTCGTACGGGGGAATGCCGCTCTCGCCCTGGGCCGGCGAGGCGTGACCTCGGCCGTGCCGGTGCTCGTCGACATGGTGGTCGCGGGTACGAAGGACGTGGACGCGGCCGAGGCGCTGGCGGCCCTGGAACCTTCCAGCGGGGAGCAGATCATCGCCGCTCTGGTCGACGCGCTGGCAGCCGGGGACACCGCGGTGCGGATCCGGCTGACCCAGGCGCTGGTCGAGTTGCCGGGCCCGGCCGCGGACGAGGTGCTGCAACGGCTGACCCACGACGAGGACCAGTCGGTCGCTCGCGTGGCCTCCGCATTCGTGAAGCTGAGAGCGTAGGGGCGGATTCTTCAGCGGCCGGTGGCGCCGTCCAGTTGCTCGCGGAGGATGTCGGCGTGACCCGCGTGGCGGGCGGTTTCCTCGATCATGTGGGTGAGGGTCCAGCGCATGGTGGGGGCGGGGGCTCGACCGCCGGGGCGGGGCGCGGGGCGGGACAAGTCGCCGTAGGAGTTGATGACCTCGTTGGCCTGGCGGATGGCTTCCCGGTAGTCGGCGAGAAGGTGGTCGAGCGTTTCGGTGCGGGTGGGCTTCAGGGTCCGGCGCAGGTTGGTGATCGGCCGGCCCAGGAAGTAGAAGCGCTCCACGTGGGTCAGGTGTTTGATCAAGCCGAGCAGGTTGGTGCCGGAGGGAACGCCGGGGGTGCGAACCTGAGGCTCGGGGACGCCGGCGGCCTTGGTGGCGATCGCCTCGCGTAGGTAGTCGAGGAAGCCGAGCAGGGTGGCCTTCTCGTCGGTGTCCGTCCACGGCGGGCCGGTGTCTCTCATGCGAGAGCTCGCCGGATCAGCAGGACGTTGTCGGTCACCGTGGCAGTTCGGCCGCCGGGGCCGGTGGCGCGGC
Source organism: Paractinoplanes polyasparticus (assembly GCF_019710575.1). Classification (GTDB taxonomy): domain Bacteria; phylum Actinomycetota; class Actinomycetes; order Mycobacteriales; family Micromonosporaceae; genus Actinoplanes; species Actinoplanes polyasparticus. The sequence goes on from NZ_JAHWFK010000040.1 coordinate 197,724, forward strand.
GCTGGGGCCGGTCGGCTCGCACCACGGGCCACTGCCGGGGGTCCAGAGCCATCTCGGCGGCCACCTCGGCCGGGGTGGGGAAGTGGGTGCCGGGGTCCTGGTTCCACGACCAGGGGGCGATGGAACCGTGGTCGACGACCAGGAGCAGGCCGCCCGGGCGCAGCGCGTGGGCGGCTGTGCGCAGCACCTGGGCGCGGTCGAGCGGCAGCGGTGTCTGGAAGTACTGGGCGGAGATCAGATCGAAGGCGCCGGCGGGGAAGCTCACCGCGAGGTCGTGCTGCTCCGCCGTGATCGGCAGGCCGTGGGCCCGCACCTGCTCGACAGCGGTCGGGGAGACGTCCACGGCGGTGACCTGCCAGCCGTGCCGGGCCAGCCAGATCGCGTCGCCGCCGGCGCCGCAGCCCAGATCGAGGGCGGCGCCGGGGCTCAGCGGGGTGGCGACCTCGACCAGCAGCGGGTTGGCGCGGCCGCCCCAGGATCGGCGGGCGCGATAGTGCTTCTCCCAGAACAGTTCGGCTGTCATGTGGCCAGCGTGACTGCCGTCGTTCCAGTGTTGCAAGGAAAGTTGCGGATCCGCATGATGAGCGGATGGGCAAGGTGGAAGACGACGTGCTGGCCGCGGTGGGCTCGCGTCTGCACGAGCTCCGGCGGGCACGCGGCACGACGCTGGCGGAGCTGGCGGCCGAGACGGGCCTGACGGCCAGCACGCTGTCCCGGCTCGAGAACGGCAAGCTGCGGCCGACGCTGGAGCAGCTGCTGCCGTTGGCCCGGGCGCACGGGGTGCCCCTCGACGATCTGGTCGCGGCCCCGCCCACCGGCGACCCGCGCATCCATCTGCGGCCGATGCGCCGGTTCGGGCTGACGATCGTGCCGCTGACCCGGCGGGCGGGCGGGGTTCAGGCCTACAAGGTGGTCTATCCGCCGGCGGGTCGCGCCCGGACCAGGAAGCTGCAGAGCCACGACGGGTACGAGTGGTTCTACGTGCTGAACGGGCACGTCCGATTCCGGCTGGGCGAGCAGGAGTACGAGCTCGGCCCGGGCGAGGCCGCCGAGTTCGACACCCGTACGCCGCATTGGATCGGCAGCGCCGGCGCCCAGCCGGCCGAGCTGCTGACCCTCTTCGGGGCGCAGGGCGAGCGCGCCCACCTGTCCGCGCCCTCCTACTGATTCGGTGAGGAACGTCTGCACCGCCCATTCACCTGCCCAGCTGGCGGTGCAGCCACGCCGCGCGGGCAGCGATCGCGTCCCTGGAGATCGCGGCGGACGGTGCCACAACGTCGAACCCGTGGAAACCGCCGGGCCAGACGTGCAACTCACCGCGGCCGCCGGCCTGCCACAGGCGGCTCGCGAAGGCGACGTCCTCGTCCCGGAACGTCTCGGCTGAGCCGACGTCGATGAAGGTGGGTGGCAGGCCGGACAGGTCCTCGGCGCGGGCCGGCGCGGCGTACGGGGACACATCCGGCCCCCCGCGCACGCCCTCGCCGAGGAGCGCGTTCCAGCCGGTCTCGTTGGAGCGGTTGTCCCAGATGCCGATGCCGCGCATCTGGCGCGCCGAGGGCGAGTCGTTGCGGTCGTCGAGCATGGGGCTCAGGAGCAGCTGTCCCGCGATCGTCGGGCCCCACGGTCACGGGCCATGAGGGCGACACCCGCGGCCGGGAGGCAAACGAGTAGCGCGACGTCCGGGTCCCCGTCCGGACCGGGCACGGTCCTCTCGCGCACGAGGTAGGCGCCGTCGCCTCGTCGTCGGTGACTTATCGGGTTTTTCTACGGGTGGTCCGGACGGGGCGGCCACGATCCCCTCGAGGCCGCCCCGCCGTTGGCTCACACGGTCGGGACCGTGCCGCCGTCGATGACGTACTCGGCGCCCACGATGGCCGAGGCGCGGTCCGACACCAGGAATCCGACCAGGTCGGCGATCTCCTCGGGCTGGGCGAACCGCCCCAGAGGAACCCCGCCGAGGGAATCGTGGATCGTCTGCTTGGCGGCCTCGCGGGTGAGCCCGTTGCCCTCGGCGATCCGGTCCACGAACCGCTCGTAGGCCTCGGTCTCGATGCCGCCGGGGCTGATCGCGTTGACCCGCACGCCGCGGGGTGCCAGCTCGTTGGCGAGGCCCTTGCTGTACGTGCGCAGCGCCGCCTTCGCCGCCGCGTACGCCAGCGACGCGTCGTACTGCGGCAGTTCCCGCTGGATCGAGGTGAAGTGCAGCACCACACCCGACCCGGCCCCGGCCATCGCCGGCAGGAGGGCCCGGTCGAGCCGCACCGCACCCAGGAAGTTCAGGTTCAGTTCGATCAGCCACTGCTCTTCGGTGATGACCGCGAACCCACCGGACGGCGTCGAGGCGCCCCCGACGACGTGCACGAGGATGTCGAGCGCGCCGACGGCGTCGGCGATGCGGTCCGCCACGAGCTGCGCGCCCTCGACGGTCGACGTGTCCGCCTCGATGAACCGGTCGGGGCGGTCGTACCCGTCGGGCATCGTCCGGGCCGTGGTCCACACGTCGGCGCCCATCTCCCGCAGGCGGGTGACGACGGCCTTGCCCGAACCCTTCGACCCGCCCGTAACGAGCGCGTGGCGGCCGTCGAGGCGGTCACGTTCCTTGCTGACCATTTTTCTCTTCCTTCTGATGATTCGGTGGTGTGCGGTCGGGCTCAGGCCTCGTGGTTGGCGATGACGAGCTCGGCCACGAGGTTGCCGCGGAGGGTGAAGCGGTAGTCCAGGTCGGCGACGCCGCCCGGGAAGCTGCCCTCGAGGCGGAGGGTCACCACCCAGTGGTCGTCATCGACGCGCCGGGCGCCGATCTGCTCGGTGGTGTACTCGAACTCGGCGCCGGCGTCGCGCAGGAACGCGTGCACCTCCTCGCGGCCCCGGAAGGTCTCGTTCTGGTCGACGACCACGACGTCCTCGACGAGGAACGACGAGGCCGTGTCGGCGTCGTGCACGGTGCTGGCTGCGAGGAAGTCGCGGACGGTGGTCGGGAGGGCGTCGGAGCGCAGGTCGGTGTGTGTCATGTCGTCACCGTGCGGCCTCGCGGGGCCGGAGGGTCAAGTGCTGGACCCTCCCCCTGGGGGAGCCTTCACACTGAGGGGATGCTGACGATCGGGGAGTTCTCGCGTTTGACCCACCTGAGCGTGCGGACCCTGCGCCGCTACCACGAGGGAGAGCTGCTCGAGCCGGCCGTCGTGGACGAGGCGACCGGCTACCGCTACTACTCCGTCGAGCAGATCCCGACCGCGCAGGTCATCAACCGGCTCCGCGAGCTCGACGTCCCCTTGAGCGACGTGCAGCAGATCCTGCGGACGCCGGACCCCGGCGTCCGGTCGACCCTGGTCGCGGATCACCTGCGGCGCTTGGAGGCCGAGCTGGATCGCACCCGGGCCGCGGTCACCGCGCTGCGCCGCCTCCTGCAGCCCGATCCTGCGCCGATCGAGGTCGAGCTGCGCGCCGAGCCCGCCCGCGAGGTAGCGGCGGTTGAGGCCGTGATCGGCCACGCCGACGTCGAGGCGTGGTTCGCCGGCGCGATGGCCGAGCTGGAAGCGGCCGTGGGCGCAGGTGTGACCGGACCGCCGGGGGGTGCCTACGACAACTCCCTGTTCGAGGAGGGCCGCGGTCGGGTGCTGGTCTACCTGCCGACCTCCGCCCCACCGCGCACCGGACGGGTGCACGCCGTGACCCTTCCCGCCGCGGAGCTGGCCGTGACCACCCACGTCGGCGAGCACGAGGGCGTGGACGTCACCTACGGCGAGCTCGGTGCGTGGGTCGTGGAGAACGCGATGTCGGTGGCGGGGCCCGTGCGGGAGGTTTACCGCGTGGGGCCCCGGGATGTGAGCGATCCGGGCGCCTGGCGCACGGAGATCGGGTGGCCGGTGTTCCGCGTGACATGAAGACTCGTGGACAACGGACCGCCGTCTTGGCGGCTGAGATCAGCTGGTCGGGGGCGCGGTGGTGTAGACGGTTGGATCGCCCTGCTTCAGCCAGATCTGCGGGTTGTCGATCGGGGTGAAGGCGCGGTCACCGCCGGGCTCGCGAGTGGTGGGCACGACGTCGCCGTTGGGTCGATGCATGATGAAGTTGATCGGCTTCGTGTCGTCGACGAGCGGGATCTCGTACGAGGCCCAGCCGCCCTCGACGCGCGTCGGGGGCCACGGCTTGTCCCAGGCGATCTGGGCCAGCACCGCCGGATCGACGGCCTCGCCCCACAGGTGCAGGCCCCAATCCGTGTAGTCGCCGGCCGGGCGGAAGTAGTTGACCGTGGCCGTCGTCAGGGGTGGGCCGGCGTAGCGGACCGTGCGGATCGGGCTGACCACCGAGGGGTCGCGGAGCACGGCCCGGTAGCGGATCTGCGTGCCCGCGGCCAGGTTGAGCGGCGCCAGGTCGTCGAAGACCGTGTACGCGGGCGACGAGTCGTCCCGGCCGATCGTCGTCCAGGCGCCACCGGCGACGCTGCGCTCGAACCGCACCACGTGGCTCGCCCGTTCCGGGTCGGCCACCGCCCGCACCTCGACCCGGCCGCGCACGTTGGCCGCCTCGGCCGGGGCCTCGATGGTCAGCGAAGGCGCGGGCACCCGGGCCGAGCGCGACGAACTCGTGCGGGTGTGCCCGGCGTTGTCGAGCACTACCGCCCGGTATTCGACCTGCGTGCCGGTGGGCAGGCCGGACACGTCGTGGAACACCCGGTACGGCGCGTTGTCGTCGGTGCCGATCGGCGTCCAGCCGCCATGTCCCGTACGGGCATAGAAGCTGACCTCGGCGAACGACGAGCCGCTCAGCGAGGCGGAGACCTGCATGCGGCCACGCGATTCGGCGGACGGGGAGGGCGCCGCCAGAGACACCGCCGGAGCGGCCTTCGAGGCGGGGACCCGGCCGGTCGAGGCGTAGACGACCGTGGAGAGCGGCGGAACGGTCACTGTGAGCTTGCGGTCGGCGGCCGAGGTTGTCGTGGCCGGTCCGGCGCCGTACAGCCGCTGGAACTTTCCGCCCGCGATGTAGGTCGGGACGGCCGCGGTCTGGGCTGACGTGCTGTTGTTCAGCGCGACCACATACTCACGCTGCTGCGAGCGGTCGGTGCGGGAGAACGCGTAGATCCCGGGCCCCGAGGCGGCGTACCGGTGCTGGTGCGCACCGTCCCGCAACGTCGGGTACCGGGACGTCAGCGCGGCCAGGCCGGCGATCCCGGCGTACAGGGGATGGCCGGTCACGAAATTGTCCTGGGCGTGCGTGGCGGCCGTGCCGATCAGGTCGTCGTCGAGATACTCGGGCACGCGGCTCCCGAACATCGTCTGCCGCGCGTCCTGGTCGCCGCCGGGGCCGGTGAAGCCCTGCTCGTCGCCGTAGTAGATGACCGGGTTGCCGCGCGAGAAGTACATGAGCTCGTGGGCGAGCCGGTCGCGGGCCAGCCAGGCGGCGTCGCCCGCGCCCGGGTTGTCGGCCTGCACGAAGCTGCCGATGCGTCCCATGTCGTGGTTACCCAGGAACGTGGGCAGTTGATAGACGTTGGAGTCGGCGTCGGTGTACCAGTCGTCGCCGGCGAAGAACTGTTCCAGCGCGGCCGCGGACTGCCCGCGCGAGGCGTAGTTGCGGGCCGCGTCCTGGAACGGGAAGTCGAGCACCGCCTGCATCCGGTCCTTCGTGGTGAACTGCGAGGTGAAGCTCTTCGAGGTGTCGAAGACCTCGCCGAACATGAAGAACTCGGGCTTGCCGTGCCGGCGGGCGAACGCGAGCACCTCGGGCCCGAACTTCTGCCAGAACTCGTCGTTGACGTGCTTCATGGTGTCGATCCGGAAGCCGTCGATGCCGAAGTCGGCGATCCACCGTTCGTAGATGTCGATCATGCCGTTGACGACGCGCGGGTGCTCGGTGAACAGGTCGTCGAGGCCGAAGAAGTCGCCGTAGAGCGAGTTCTCGCCGACGAAGGTCGTGTCGCCCCGGTTGTGATAGAGCGTGGTGTCGTTGAGCCAGGCCGGAACCTTGAGGTTCTTCTCGGCCTCGTCGAGCACCGGCTTGTACGGGAACGACGTCGCCGGGTCGAGCGCCGGGAAGCTGGACCGGCCGGCGTGGTCACGATCGTCGAACGGGCGTCCGGTTGCGGTCCGGTAGGGCGAGACGTCCTTCGACACGTACGGCTGGCGCGCGCCCGACTCGTAGCCGATCACGTCGGCCGTGTGGTTGGTGATGATGTCGAAGTAGACCTTCATGCCCCGCTGATGGGCCGCGTCGATCAGCGACTTCAGCTCGGCGTTGGTGCCCAGGTGGGGATCGATCTGGGTGAAGTCGGTGATCCAGTAGCCGTGGTAGCCGGCCGACGGCCCGTCCTCGAGTTGCACAGCCTTGTTCTTGAAGCTGGGCGTCAGCCAGATCGACGTGGTGCCCAGGCCCTTGATGTAGTCGATGCGGCGCAGCAGCCCGGCCAGGTCACCGCCGTTGTAGAAGCCCTTCTTCGTCGGGTCGAAGCCCGACACCAGCGGGTCGGCGCCCAGCCCGCCCTGGTCGTTGGCCGTGCTGCCGTTGTCGAACCGGTCGGCCATGACGAAGTAGAAGTTCTCGTCGGTGACCGGCGAGCGCAGCGAGTGGCGCCCCTGGAGGCCATTCCCACCGGACGCGTGGGCCGGGGCGCTGATCACCCCGCCCGCCAGCACCGCGGACAGAAGGACGGCAAGTTTGCGGCGTATGTGCATCAGAACTCCTGAGGAAGCAGGATCTCGCCGATGGCGGTGAACAGGCCGCGGTCCACGTCGTTGCCGACGGAGATCCGTAACGTGGCCGTAGCAGGCACGTCATGGACTGTAATGGATGTTCGAGTTTCGCCACGGCGAATGTCGGCCGGGACTGGCAGGTCGTCCACGGTTGCGACCGGATCGACGCCGGTGAGTGCCGGAACGGTGGTTGTCCCGGTGTCCGGGCCTGGTCAGAGGCCGGTGGCTGACGGGGCTGAGGCCTGGGCGCGGACCAGCCAGCAGGCGGCGGTGAAGCGTACGTCGGAGCCCTTGACATAGGGGGCGAAGGCGGGGCGGACGGCGTCCACGACCTTCGTGCGGATCGGGTCGCCGGCGTCGGGGAGGGCCAGGCCGACCGGGCCCAGGCGGGTGAAGTAGCCGACCAGGTCGGATTCGGGAAAGGTGCACTCGATGTCGACGGGGTCGATCGTGATGCCGGCCCAGCCGGCGGCGTCGAGGATGGTGCGGACCTTGGTGGCGTCGGCGAACGCGAACTGGCCGGGGCCCTCGACGCGGCGGGGCGGCAGGTTCGGCAGGAGCGGGGCGGCGGCCCGTTCGGCGACTGTCATGAACGGGTTCTCCTCGATGGCACGCCACGCCACGAAGGTCAGGTCGGCGTCGGGGGTCGCGGCCCGGCGCAGGTTGCTGAACGCGCGTACGGGGTCGTCGAAGAACATGACGCCGAAGCGGGAGATGACGGTGTCGAACGAGTCCGCCGCCCACTGGTGTTCCTGCACGTCGGCGCAGAGGAATTCGGCGCCGGCGCCGGCGCCGCGGGCCTCGGCGGCGGCGATCATCGAGGCCGAGATGTCGACGCCCACGCAGCGGCGGCCGGGAGCGAGCCGCTCGGCCACGGCGACAGTGGTGACGCCGGTGCCGCAGCCGACGTCCAGGACGCTGCGACGACCCGGGTCCACGGTGCCGACGAGCAGCTCCTCCAGCGGGCGGTACATCCCGTCCATCAGTGACTGGAGTTGCACCCAGGCCTGGCCGGACGGCCCGTTCCAGCGGGCGGCGCCTCCGTAGCCGGTCGTGCTGCTCATGCCGTGCCTCCCCGTTCCGGTGGTGTCGGGCAAACGGTAACGCGGACAGGCCCGGCCTCAGTGCGTGACCGGCTCCAGGCAGCCGAACTCGCCGTTCGCTCCGGTGACCTCGACCAGCACCCGTTCCGGGCGGACGTCGCCGAGCACGCAGCCGGCCTCCGGGAACCGCACCTCGAAGACCGCGCCCGGCGGTTGCCGCATCTCGCTGACGCCCACGTCGTCGGGGTGCAGGCCCAGGTCGAGCAGGGCCTTGCGGGTGGACGCCGGGTCGAAGTCGCCGGCCTTCCGCAGGGCGGTCAGCTTCGGGCGGATCCGTGCCGCGAGGGCGTCCCCGGTGCGCTGCTCGCCGGGGGTGAGGTCGTGCCGCTGCTTCCACCCGTTGTTCTCGGCCTGGTGCGGCGCCCCGTCGCCCGGCGGTGCCGACCCGGCTGCGATGTCCGGCGGCGCCGAAGCGGCGGCGGACGGCGACGGAAGCGGCGCCGCGTCCCCGTCACCCGCTCCGGGTCGCGCACACCCGAGCACGAGCAAACCGAGCACAGCCGCCGTCACCCACCGATATCGCATCATCAACTCCCGTCGCGGATCGTACGGGGAGTTGTCCAGGCGCCGGGGCTGATCGATCAGGCGAGCAGCTCCCACTCGGCCAGCTGGGTCGCGGCGCCGCCGTGGTTGGCGGTGATCTGCAGGCGGTAGCGCGAGTAGGCCGTCGCGGTGGGGACGACGAAGGCGCGGGTCTGGCGCCGGTCGGCGAAGTCCAGGTTCGAGCGGGTGTCCACCGTCGTCCACGTGGCGCCGTCGTTGGAGCCCTGCAGCGTCCAGCTTCGGGGGTCGCGTTCGGGGGCGTCCTCGGCCGAGGTGAGCGTGTACTGCTTCACGGCCGCGGCGGCGGGCAGGCGGTACTCGAGCGTGCCGGTGCCGGTGAACGTCAGCCACTTGGTGAGCGAGGTGTCGTCGACCAGCTTGGCGGCGGTCTCGTTGGGGGCGTTCTCGCCGCTGGCGCTCACCGTGCCGCCGGTGGCCTTGTCGGACAGGGGGCGCGGGGCCGCGGCGCCCGTGGTCAGCGAGGGCGGTACGTCGTTGGCGCCGGTGCCCCACGAGGACGGGTTGGGACCCATCACGAAGCTGAGCGTTCCGCCCGCCTGCAGGTCGGCGTGCGTGAGGTAGTTCTTCGTGTAGGCGGCCCCGTTGAGCGTCGCACTCTGGATGTATCTGTTCGTGTCGCTCACGCCCGGCGCCGATACCGTGAACGTGCGGCCGTTCTCGAGCGAAACTGTCGCCGAGGGGTGCAGGGGCGCGCCGATCGTGTAGTCGGTGCTGCCCATGCGGGCGGGATAGAAGCCCAGCGCGCTGAACACGTACCAGGCCGACATCTGGCCGTTGTCCTCGTCGCCGAGGTAACCGCCGCCGTTGCCCGCGCCCGATCCGTACAGCTTGGTCAGCACGTCGCGGACCCGGTTCTGCGTCTTGGCGGGAGTGCCGGCGTAGTTGTACATGTAGAGCATGTGATGGATCGGCTCGTTCGGGTGGGCGTACTGGCCCATGTTGGTGTCGTAGGCCTCCCGCATCTCGTGGATGACACCGCCGTACGAGCCGGGCAGGTAGTCGCGGGACGCCGCGAACACCGAGTCGATCTTCGCCGACAGCTGCGCCCGGCCGCCGTACAAATTGGCCATGCCCTGCGGATCCTGCGGCGCGGGCGTCGCATAGTGCCAGGGCGCGCCCTCGGTGAACTCGTAGCCCCATTCGTTGGGGCGGAAGGACGAATCGGCCGTACGCCAGGAGCCGTTGGACTGCTTGCCGCGGAAGAACCCGGTCGACGGCGACCACAGGTTCGCGTAATCGAGGGCCCGGTTCTCGAAATAGGCGGCGTCCTCGTCGAATCCGAGCGCCCGTCCCAGTTGCGCGATGCCGAAGTTGTTGTTGGCGTCCTCGAGCGTCCACGACGCCGCCTCGCCGCGGACGTCGGTCGGAACGTACCGCTTGAACGTCGACACCTCGATTCCCTTGCGGCCCCGCGAACCCGATGACGAATACACCGCCGCGTTCTTCACCATCGACGCGTACGCGGCCCGGAAGTCGAAGTTCCGCACGCCCTTCACGTACGCGTCGGCGAAGGCCAGATCCTGGTTCGTGCCGACCATGATGTCGATGTAGCCGGGTCCCGACCAGCGCGGTGTCCAGCCGCCGTTCTTGTAGGCGTTGACAAAACCGTCGAGCATTTCCCCCGTACGCGTGGGAGTGAGCAATGTGTACAGCGGCCACACCGCCCGCGCCGTGTCCCAGAAGCCGTTGTTCACATACATCTGCCCGTCGTGCACGGCGTTGTCGTACGGGCTGAAGTACTTGCGGACGCCCCCCACCGTCTCGGACATGTTGTTCGGGTACATGAACGCGCGATACAGGTTGGAGTAGAACGTGACCTGGCGGTCGGTCGAGGCGCCGTCGAGCCGCACCTTGCCCAGCGTCGTGTCCCACAGGGCGGCGGCCTGTTCGCGTACGGTGTCGAAGGTCTTCGACCCGACCTCCTGCGAGAGGTTGGCGGTGGCCTGCGCGACGCTGATGTACGAGGTGGCCATCTTGAGCGTCACCTGCTCGCCGGCCGTGGTGGCGAACCGGATCCAGCTCGTGACGCCCTGCCCGCTCACGCTTCCGGTGGCGGCGATGGCCTTGTCGACGGTCGCCGAGAAATAGAGCCGGGGGCCCTTGTGGTCGAGGTGCCCGGTGATCGTACGGGCGCCGGTGTTGACGGTGATGGAGCCGCCCACCTTGTCGATGGTGTCGAACACGATGACCGACTCGGCCGCGGCCGGATACTTGAAGCGCAGGACGCCGGCGTGATCGGTCGGCGTCATCTCGGCCGTGATGCCGTACGTGTCGAGCTGGGTCTTGTAGTAGTGCGCCTGGGCGATCTCGTTGCTGTGGCTGAAGGTCGATTTCCGCGCGTCCGGCGTCGTCTTGATCGAGCCGGTCATCGGCATCACCTGGAGTTGCCCGTAGTCGCCGATCCACGGGCTCGGCTCGTGGCTGACGCCGAAGCCCTGCACGGTGCTCGAGTTGTACTGATAGAGCCAGCCGTCGCTGTTGCCGTTGGTGATCGGCGTCCAGAAGTTGAAGCCGTTGGGCACCGTCGAACCCGGGAACGTGTTGCCCCGTGAGTAGCTCACGTCGGAGTTCGAGCCGCGACGGGTGTCGACCAGATCGGACAGGCGGGCGGCCGGAGCGGCGGCCGTGACGGCGAGGTCGTCGAGATAGCCGCGGAACGTGCCGGTGTTGGCCGGCTGGTCGTAGCCGATGAGGATCCGGTCGACCGTCTTTCCGGCGACCCACTGGCCGATCGACGATGTGACGAAGTTCCACCGGTCGAATCCGAGGACGGAACCGTTGCCCTGGAACGACGGGTGCACCCGGATGCCGTTCTGATCGACCGCGCCCGAGTCGCGCAGCCGGCTGCCGTCGGTGAAGACCAGGTCGACCGCGACGTCGAGGTGGCCGCCGGACTGGGGAAAGACCCAGTACGAGAGCGTGGTCGCCGCGGTCACCGGTAGATCCACGTCGAAGATCCGGTTGTACGAGTACGACGCGGCGGTGCTCGTGTCGTTGCCGGAGTACATCAGGGCGGACGCGCCCGCGTGGGCCGTCTCGGTGCGGAGCGCGCTCTCCATGCCGGTCAGCGCGCAGCAGTAGCCGCCGACGCCCGAGCTGCTCTCGACGCTGTTCTGCCAGGTGGGCTGGGGGTCGCCGGCCTCGAAGCCGGTCACGAAGTCGCCGGGGGCGGCGGCCGCGGGGGTGGCGACCGCGACGCCCAGGCCGGCGGTCAGCAGGAGGGTGGCGAGCCAGGAAGTCGTGCTTCTGCGCATGGCGTGACCTGCCGTTCGGGGCCGGGCGGGTGACAACGATGTCAACGTTTCGGGATCGTAAACTTTTCAATAGAAACTCGTCAATGGAAGCTTCGGTACTATGCGCGGGTGCTCACGTACACCGCCGGATTTCTGCTGTTTCTGCTCGGCATCTGCCTCTCGCTCGCGTGGCACGAGGCCGGGCACATGCTCGCCGCGCGCGCGTTCGGCATGAAGGTGCGGCGCTTCTTCGTCGGTCGCGGGCCTACGGTGTTCTCGTTCCGCCGCGGCGAGACCGAGTACGGGCTGAAGGCGCTGCCGATCGGCGGCTTCTGCGACATCGCCGGGCTCACCAGCCTCGACGAGCTGAGCCCCGACGAGCAGCGGCGCGCGATGTGGCGCTACCCGGCCTGGAAGCGCACCACGGTGATGCTGGCCGGCCCGGTCATGCACGTAGTGCTCGCGGTCGCGATCCTGTACGCCATGGCGGTCAGCCTCGGCCTGCCGAACCTCAAGCCGGTGACCGAGCCCGTGGTCGCGGCCACCTCATGCGTCGGCGCGGTGTGTCCCGCCGCCGAGGCCGGTCTGCGCCCCGGCGACCGGATCGAGGCCGTCGCCGGAGCGCCCACCCCGCTGTGGCGCGACGTCATCGCGGCCGTGCAGGCCGCCGAGGGCCCCACCACGCTGACCGTCCGGCGCGACGGGTCGGCCCTGACGCTCACCGTCGACGTGGCCCGCGTGCCGCAGGCCGGCGGCGAGGTCGGCATGATGGGCGCGACCCCCGTGCCGCCGCCCGCCTATTTCCGGTACGACGCCATCGCCGCAACCAGCGCCACGGCGGCGTTCACCGGCGACCTGATCTCGGGCACGATCACCCAGCTGGCCGCGTTCCCCGAACGGATTCCCGCGGTGGTCGAGGCGATCGGCGGCGAGCGCGACCCCGACACCCCGATCAGCATGGTCGGCGCCGGCCGCCTCGGCGGCGAGGCAGTCGAGCGCGGCCTGTGGGGCACGTTCCTGCTGCTGCTGGTCAGCCTCAACCTGTTCATGGCGGTGTTCAACCTGCTGCCACTGCTGCCGCTCGACGGCGCCCACATCGCGGTGGTGTGGTTCGAGCGGATCCGCGACGCCGTCCGCCGCCTGCGCGGCCGCCCCGCCGGCGGTCCGGTCGACTTCACCCGGCTGCTCCCGGTCACGATGGTCTTCATCGCGATCGGCGGCTTGATCATGGCTCTGACCATCACCGCCGACATCGTCAACCCGATCCGCCTGTCCTGACGCCCGGGCCCCGGGGTACGGCGCCGGTCAGGCGGCGGGCACGGTCACCGGAACGGCGATGACGCTGCCCTCGTTGGCGGCGCGGCGGGCGTGTTCGAAGAAGTCGGGGGCGGCGCAGGCGAACAGGGTCGTGTCGCTCAGCGCGCAGGCGTAGACGTTCGTGCCGGGCCGCACCTCGTCGGTGATGCTGCCGCCCTCGACCACCCGGATCAGGCGTCCGCCGACGGCGTCGGCCACCCACAGGGCGCCCTCGGCGTCGAGGCAGGAGCCGTCGGGCGCCACCGTGAGCTGGGCGATCGCCCCGGTCACGGTGAGGTCGGTGGGCAGGGGGCCGAACTCGGCCCAGATCCGGCGGTTGACCAGAGTGCCGTCCGGCGCGAGGTCGAAGGCGGTGATCCGGTTGCCGAAGGTCTCGTTGACCAGCACTGTGCCGCCGGGGGTGAGGGCGATGGCGTTGGGGAACCAGAGGCCGGTCGCCAGTTCGGTCACCGTGCCGTCGGGGTCGGCGCGGTGCAGCGCGGCCGGTTCGATCGGGTCGCCGGCCATCAGGTCGAAGCCGAAGTTGCCGACGTACGCGCGGCCCTCGGCGTCGACCGCCATGTCGTTGAGGTGGCCGGTGGCGTGCCCGCTCAGGTCGGCGTGGGTGACCAGGGCGCCGTCGGGTTCGCGGCGCAGGATGCGACGGTCGCGCATCGAGACGATGAGCAGCCGGCCGTCGGGCAGCCAGCCGAGCCCGGACGGCTGCTGCTCCACGGTCGCCTCGAGGCGCAGATCGGCGCCGTCCGCGCGGACCGACATGACCCGGGACGAGTAGAAGTCGGAGAACCAGAGCCGCCCCTCGTGCCAGCGCGGCGCCTCGGTGAAGGTGAAGCCCTCGACCACGGTGGTGACCTTGTCCGTCATCGCCCGATGATGTGCCCGCACCCGGGTCACACGCAAGGACTTCGGACCTCGCCGCTCCGGCCTGAGACAGGCCCGTCCGTGTGGTGGTGGACACGTATTGGTCATTCACTCGTCATCGTTCATCTTCTGCCCGTAACTTTGATCGCTGCCCCCGGGCGGCTCGCTGCCGTGCGCCTGGCGACGGTGACGATGTGGTGGAGATGGAGTACGCCCGGTGACGGTGACGACCGACCTGCAACTGATCGACCTGCCCCCGTTCGGTGTCGCACCGGAGGCTCCGGCCCTGTTCCGGTCACGGTCGGCGCCGCTGCGGCGCACCCTGGTCGACATCTTCGACGCCACCGTGCAGGCTCACGCGGGCAGCCGGGCCATCGACGCCGGCGGCGCCACTCTCACCTACCGTGAGCTGGCCGACGAGGTCGAGAAGCTGCGGGCGACCCTGAGCGGGCACGGGATCGGCGCCGGCGACCGGGTCGGGATCCGGGTCTCGTCCGGCACGGCCGAGCTCTACCTCGCCATCCTGGGTGTGCTCGCGGCCGGCGCGGCCTACGTGCCGGTCGACGCCGACGACCCCGAGGAGCGCGCGGAGCTGGTCTTCGGCGAGGCGGGCGTGGCCGCGGTGCTCGGCGACGGGCTGAGCGTCTCGATGCGCCGTACGCCCGGCGGAAGGACCGGACGGCCCGGACCCGGCGACGACGCCTGGATCATCTTCACCTCCGGCTCGACCGGCACCCCGAAGGGCGTGGCCGTCACGCACGCCGCGGCCGCCGCCTTCGTCGACGCCGAGGCCCAGCTGTTCCTGGCCGACGACGACGCCGAGTCGATCGGGCCGCGCGACCGGGTGCTGGCCGGGCTGTCCGTGGCCTTCGACGCCTCGTGCGAAGAGATGTGGCTCGCCTGGCGTCACGGCGCCTGCCTGGTGCCGGCCGCGCGCTCGCTCGTGCGCAGCGGCGTCGACCTCGGCCCGTGGCTGGCCGAGCAGCGGATCACCGTCGTCTCGACCGTGCCCACCCTGGCCGCGCTGTGGCCGGTAGAGGCGCTCGACGACGTCCGGCTGCTGATCTTCGGGGGCGAGGCCTGCCCGCCCGAGCTCGCGGAACGGCTCGCCGTCGAGGGGCGCGAGGTCTGGAACACGTACGGCCCGACCGAGGCCACCGTGGTGGCCTGCGCGGCCCGGCTGACCGGCGAGGGCCCGGTGCGCATCGGCCTGCCGCTCGCGGGCTGGGAGCTGGCCGTGGTCGGCCCGGCCGGCGAGCCGGTGGCGATGGGCGGGACGGGCGAGCTGGTGATCGGTGGCGTCGGCCTGGCCCGCTACCTCGACGCCGCCAAGGACGCCGAGAAGTTCGCGCCCCTGCCCTCGCTGGGCTGGGAGAGGGCGTACCGCAGCGGCGACATCGTGCGCGCCGAGCCCGCGGGGCTGCTGTTCCTGGGCCGCGGCGACGAGCAGGTCAAGCTGGGCGGGCGCCGGATCGAGCTGGGCGAGGTCGACGCCGCGCTGCAGGCGCTGCCGGGCGTGGCCGGCGCGGCCGCCGCGATCAAGCGCACCGCCGCCGGCAACCAGCTGCTCGTGGGCTACGTCGTGGCGCGCGAAGGCTTCGACGCTGCCGCTGCGGCTCTACGCATCCGGGAACAGCTGCCGGCCGCTCTCGTGCCGCTGCTGGCCGAGGTGGACGACCTGCCGACCCGGACGTCCGGGAAGGTCGACCGGGCGGCGCTGCCGTGGCCGTTGACCACCGGCTCGGGCACGGCCGAGGCCGAGCTGACAGCGACCCAGGCCTGGCTGGCCGACGGCTGGGAGCAGATTCTCGGCGTACGCCCCGGTGCGGCCGACGCCGACTTCTTCAGCAACGGCGGCAGCAGCCTCAACGCGGCGCAGCTGGTGGCCTGGATCCGCCGGGCGCACCCGCAGGTGGCGGTGGCCGACGTCTATCAGTACCCCCGGCTCGCGCAGATGGCCACGGCGCTCGACGCGCTTGTCGCCACCGAGACCGTGCGCCGCGAGGTGCGGCCGACGCCGCGCTCGACCGGGCTCGTCCAGGGCCTGCTCATGCTGCCGATGATCGCGCTCGTCGGGCTGCGCTGGCTCACCGTCCTGGCCGCGCTGGCCAACCTGGTGAGCTGGGCGCCGCACGTCTCCTGGTGGTGGATCGCGGCGAGCTGGCTGGCGCTGTTCAGCCCGCCCGGCCGGATCGCCGTCGCGGCCGGCGGCATCCGGTTGCTGCTGCGCGGCGTCGGCAAGGGCGACTATCCCCGCGGCGGCCGGGTGCACCTGCGGCTGTGGGCGGCCGAGCGGCTGGCCGAGCTGACCGGCGCCACCAGCGTCACGGGGGCCAGCTGGATGATCACCTACGCCAAGGCGCTCGGCGCGCAGATCGGCTCGGACGTCGACCTGCACTCCGCACCGCCGGTCACCGGCCTGCTCAAGCTGGGCCGCGGCGCGGCCGTCGAGCCCGAGGTCGACCTGTCCGGCTACTGGGTCGACGGCGACATCGTGCGGGTCGGCAAGGTGCGGATCGGCGCCGGGGCCCGGGTCGGCGGCCGGAGCACGATCATGCCCGGCGCCCGAATCGGCAAGAACGCGCACATCAGCGCGGGCTCCACCGTGACCGGCGCGGTCGCGGCCGGCAAACGGTGGCCCGGCAAGTCGGACGGGGTGACCTGGCCGTCCCAGCGACCCCCGCGCCGGTCGCGGCTCTGGGTGGTCGCTTACAGCCTCACAGCTCAGCTGCTCGGGCTGCTGCCGGTGGTGGCCGCGCTGCCCGCCCTCGCGCTGCTCGGATGGATGCTCGCCGAGGGGCCCGACCTGGGCGCCGCGCTGCTGATGGCGCCGGCGGCGGCGGTCGCCTGGTTCCTGTCGTACGCGCTGCTCGTGCTCGTGGCGGTCCGGGCGCTCGGCATCGGGCTGCGCGCGGGCTGTCACCCCGTACGGGGACGGATCGCCTGGCAGGTCTGGACGACCGAGCGGCTGATGGGGATGGCCCGGATCGCGTTGTTCCCGATCTACGCCAGCCTGTTCACGCCGGTGTGGCTGCGGCTGCTCGGCGCCCGGATCGGGCGTAACGCGGAGCTGTCCACGGTGCTGGCGGTGCCGTCGATGACGACCGTCGAGGACGGCGCGTTCCTGGCCGACGACACGATGGTGGCCACGTACGAGCTGAACAACGGCTGGCTGCGGGTCGCCCCGGCCCGGATCGGCAAGCAGGCGTTCCTCGGCAACTCCGGCATCGCCGCCCCCGGCCGTACGGTGCCCAAGCGCGGCCTGGTCGGCGTGCTCTCGTCGGCGCCGCGCAAGGCGAAGAAGGGCTCGTCGTGGCTGGGCGCCCCGCCGATGCCGCTGCGCCGCACGGTCGAGGCGGGCGACGCCGGCCGTACCTACGAGCCGCCGCTGCGGCTCAAGCTGGCCCGCGGCGCGATCGAACTGTGCCGGATCATCCCGGTGATGCTCGCCGTCGCCCTGGCCGTCCTGGTCGTGGCCGCGGTCGAGCAGGTCTGGAGCGCCTTCGGTCTGTGGGCGGCTGCGCTGGCCGCCGGACCGGCGCTGTTCGCCGCCACGATCGCCGGCGCGCTGATCGCCACCGTCGCCAAGTGGCTGCTGGTCGGCAAGTTCCGGGTCACCGAGCACGCGCTGTGGACCTCGTTCGTCTGGCGCAACGAGCTCGCCGACACGTTCGTCGAGGTGCTCGTCGCGCCCTGGCTGTTCCGCTTCGCGACCGGCACGCCCCTGCTGAACCTGTGGCTGCGCACGGTCGGCGCCAAGATCGGGCGGGGCGCGTGGCTGGAGACCTTCTGGCTTCCCGAGTACGACCTCGTGCGGCTCGGGCCGGGAGCCACGGTCAACCGGGGGTGCGTGGTGCAGACCCACCTGTTCCATGATCGGATCATGGCCATGGACGAGGTGACTCTGGGCGCGGGCGCGACGCTCGGCCCGCACGGGATCGTGCTGCCCGGCGCCAGCATCGGGGCGCGCACCACGGTAGGACCCGGCTCGCTGGTGACCCGCGGCGACGCGGTGCCGGCCGACAGCCGGTGGCTGGGGAACCCGATCGCGAACTGGTTATGACCCCTCCGGGCGTCGACCACTCGTCCGACTCGTACCTTCCCGGGCACGGCAACGGCGGGTACCGCGTGCTGCGGTACGACCTCGACCTCGACTACCGCGTCGTCTCCAACCGGCTCGCCGGGAAGGCGACGATCACTGCGCAGACGGTGCAGGGCCTCTCCCGGTTCAGCCTCGACCTGGGCCAGTTCCGGATCCAGGACGTCCGGGTCGACGGGCGGCGCGCGACGTTCACGCACCGGGCCGGCAAGCTGCGCGTCAAACCGGAGAAGCCGATCGGTTACGGCGCGACGTTCAAGGTCGAGGTCCGGTACGCCGGCACGCCCGTGCCGATCTCGGGCCGCTGGGGCGACATCGGCTGGGACGAACTGACCGACGGCGTGCTCGTGGCGAGCCAGCCGATCGGGGCGCCGTCCTGGTTCCCGTGCAACGACCGGCCCGACGACAAGGCCACGTTCCTGGTGACCCTCACCGCGGCCACGCCGTACACGGTGGTGGTGACCGGCGACCTCGTCTCCACGCGGCGCGGGGCGGGCACCACCACGTGGGTCTACGAGCGCAACGAGCCCACCGCGCCCTACCTGATGAGCGTCCAGATCGGCCGGTACGAGCTGGTCGACCTGGCCCCCGAAGGCGGCGTGCGACAGCGGGCGGCGATCCCGTCCCGCCTGCGCCCGGTCTTCCGGCACGACTTCGGCCGGCACGGCGAGATCATGTCGGCGTGCGAGCGCCTGTTCGGGCCGTACCCCTTCCGCGAGTACGTCGTGGTGGTGGCCGACGACGACCTCGACGACCCGGTCGAGGCGCAGGGCATGGCCGTCTTCGGCCGCAACCACCTCGACGGGCGGCGCACCCACGAGCGGCTGGTCGCCCACGAGCTGGCCCACCAGTGGTTCGGCAACAGCCTCACGGTGGCCGACTGGCGCCACATCTGGCTGAACGAGGGCTTCGCGACGTACGCCGAGTGGCTGTGGTCGAGCGTCTCGGGTGGCCCGTCGGCCGACATCCACGCCGCCCGCTGGCACATCTGGCTGCTGGCCCACCCGGCCACCGTCAGCATCGCCGACCCCGGCGTCGACCGGATGTTCGACCCGCTGGTCTACAAGCGCGGCGCCCTGACGTTGCACGCCCTGCGCACGACGATCGGCGACGCCGCGTTCTTCGCCCTGCTGCGCTCGTGGGTGGCCGAGAACCAGCACCGCACGGTGACCACCGACCAGTTCCGCCGCCACGCCCAGCGCTTCTCCGCCGCACCGCTGGACGACCTGTTCACCGCCTGGCTGGACCGCCCGGCCCTGCCGCCGCTGCCGCGCCTCCCGGCCTGACCGGCCACCGGTCAGGCGGCAGCCCAGACGCCCAGGGCCAGACCGAGGGTGATGCCGATCAGCAAGGCGAGCGCGATCGTGGGGTGGGCCAGGCCGGCCAGCCGTTGGAACAGGGACTCCCGCTGGTCGACGCCGGGGTAGCTGTGGCGCCGCAGGTAGCGCAGCTCGAGCCAGGGCAGCAGCGGGCTCCAGACCCGGTGGACGGACGAGTAGTCGCAGACGAGCGTGACCACATCGTCCGGCATCGACACGTCGAGCAGCGACCGCCATTCGCGCCGGCCCAGCCGGTCCGGGGCGGGCCCGAGCGCCGTGAACACGAGCGAGCGCAGCACCCGCTGCACCTCCAGCCGCTTCAGGTGGCGCCGGAGCCGGACGACGTGGAACCGACGTTCGGCGAGCGCCAGGCAGAACTCGGCGCGGGTCGGGTCGTCCAGCTCTCCGATGACCAGTTCCAGATCAGCGAGATTCGCCAGGAGGATCCGCGGGTCGCCGTCCACGAGCGCGAGGGCTTCGGCCAGCCCGGGGCCGGACGGGCTCGCCGGCCGGTCGGCCGGCGGCGCCTCGGCTGCCCGCGGCGGCGGCACCGACTGCTGTTGTTGCTGCGGCGGGCGTGCCGTCGCCGCCACGCGGATCGGGGCCGGTCTTTGCCGCGCCGGCGCGGACAGGCATTCGAGGCGTTCGCGCAGTGTGGCCCGGTCGGGGGCGCCGCGGCTGCGCAGAAACTGCCGCAGCCCTTCGGCGTGGCCGGCGAAGTACTCGTTGACCAGCGCGCTCGCGACCGGATCGGCTACCCCCTCGGCCCGGTAGGGCCGGGTGACGGTGCGGGCCAGCTCGAACGACCCGCTCGCCCCGACCGCGGGCGCGCACACCAGGTCGAGGTCCGCGTAGCCGGCCGAGACCAGACCGGGCGCGTACGTGCTGAACGTGTCGAACGGTCGTGCGTCGTCGCCGAGGCCGGACGTCAGTTCGGTCAGGATCCGCTGGACCGCCCACAGATTGCTGACCGTCTCGGCCGGGGTGATGTGCTCCGGAACCAGAACGCCGTGCCGGGTCGCCGGATCGGCGAGGAACGCGGACAGGGTCATCGCCACGGAGGCGGGCTGCAGGGCGGCGCGCCGGTCGAGGTCGGCGACGGTCGCACCGAACTGCTCGAGCAGATCACGCGCGCTCAACGTGGGCAGGGCGCTGCGGTCCGCGTGATCGGTGCGCCAGCCCGGCCAGTCGGCCAGACCCAGCGCCGGCGCCGCGGTGAAGACCTCGGGCCCGCCGATCAACGCGTGGCCGACGTCGTGGCGGTCGAACGAGTCGTTGCGGAACCGGTGCAGCACCGCGGACCATTCCGGCCGCCGCACCAGGCAGACGCTCCACGGCGGCCGCGTGGCGCTCTGACTGTCGGCGGCCCGCATGAACGGGGCGAGACGCTGATCGATCAGCCGGAGGTCGTCGTCGTCGAGCGAGGTGTCGATGGGCCCGTAGCCGCGGCCGCCGAGCAGGTTCGTCTCGGCCCACGAGTAGACGACGTGGAAGATCTTGCCGTCCGGCGCCGGATCGGACATCAGTTGCCCACCTCCCGGGCGGCTGCGGCGCCGAAGACGCCGGACATCGCCAGCAGCGCGACCAGCGGTTCCAGCACCCGCATCGGCCGTACGCCGTGCGGATAGCCGTCGTCGCGGGCGGGCCCCCCGGTGGCCGATGCGAAGTGCAGCGTGCACCGGCGGCAGTACCGGTAGGGCTGGAGCAGGGCCGTGGCGCCCGCGCGGTGCAGATAGGCGTACGCGTCGCGGCTCTCCGCGAGGATGGCCGCGGGCTGCAGGTGATCCGCCTGTGGCCGGTGGATCCATTCGTCCACCGGCGACGCGAACTGCACCAGGTCGGCCTTGTTGATCACGACGACCGCGGGCACGTCCAGGTAGCCGCTTCCGGGGTGGAGCATGCCCAGCACCGACCGGTAGGTGTCGTCCCGGGCGTCAGCGGACGCGCCGACCGTGGCCGAGTCGACGACGAACATCAGCGCGTTCAGTCCGCTCAGGAAGCGGGTGTTCTCGCGCAGGCCGCTCAGGTCCTCCCCGCCGACGTCGAAGAAGGCGACCGGCCAGGTGGCCTCGCTCGAACTGATCAGGAGCGCGTCCGCGAAGTCGGCGACCCCCTCCACCGTGCCGGGCAGGCGCCGGGACCGTTCCATCAGCGGCTGCGTGTACTGCTGGATGAAGTTGCGGTGCCGGACCGGGTCGAGGGCGTCGGCCTTCAGGCCGTACGGGGCGAGTTTGTCCCGCTCGATCTCGCCCATGATGGCGGCGAGCAGGTGGGTCTTGCCGGACAGTGAGGCGCCGACCATCCCGATCACGATCGGCGGCCGGTACGCCGTGTACAGCAGCGGCAGGAAGTGCGGCGGCCGATCGCCGGACGGGTTGGGGCAGCGGATGTGCGCGAGCCGGCGGACGCCCTCCCGTTTCTGGGGCGAGCTGCCGGGCGGGATGGTCAACGGGACGTAGCTGGAGTCCTCGGAGAAACGGTAGAGATCCTCGTCGGTCCGGTCCCACGAGAAGACGTCGAGACAGATCGGGCAGCGGACGGTGGCGGACCCGGCGCGGCCGGAGGTCACGGTCATGAGAAAAACACCTTCCATCCGGCGAGCACCAGACCGGCGACGGCCACCACCGCGACGAGCGTCAGCCAGCCGAGAAACCGGCCGGCCGCAGCCGTCGGTGGTGGTGGTGACGCGGAGCCGGTCTGCCGCGGAATCGTGTTCTCGTTCTTCCGCCCGCGTTCCGTGTCGAAGGCGGCCCGGCCCGCGTCGAGGGCGGCGTCGCGACCCGGATCGGTGTCGACGGGCAGCGGATCGCCCAGCCGGCGCAGGATCTGGGCGGCGCCGGGCCGGCTACCGGGCTCGTCGGCGAACACCCCGTCCAGCAGGCTCGCCAGGGAGCTGCTCTCGGCCGTCGCGCCGTTGGCGACGAGTTTCCCGGCCGGGAGCCCGGTGACCACGTGCGAGGCGATCAGGCCGGCCGCCCACACGTCGTCGCGGGGGTCGGCGATCACGTGGCGTGTGGCCCGGGGCGGCATCCACGGCGACGAGACCTCCTGGCGGTACGGCTCACCGGCGGCGCCGGCCCGGCCGAAGCCGGTCAGGCACACCTCGCGGCCGTCCCACCGCACCACCCCCGGATGCAGTCCACCGTGCACCACGCCGGCCTCGGTCAGGAATGTCAGCGCCCGGAACAGCGAGGTCTGGAATCCGTGCCTCTGGTTGAGCAGCAGGCGTCCGGCGAGGTCGGCCACGGGCTGCCCGAAGGCGGGGCGGCGCAGCAGGTAGGGCCGGTCGGCGTTCAGGTCGTAGCCGACCAGGTGGGGGAGACCGGCGGGATAGGACGAACCGTACCGGCGGACGAGCCGGAGCGCGGCCCGGATCTCGTTGTGCAGCTGGTCGAGCGCTTCGCGGTCCGGGCGGTCCGGGTCCGGGACGACCGCCCACTGCTCCATGAGCTCCGCCCCGTCGGCACTGTGCAGCGCGCGCACGGTCAGGCCGGGTGCGGCCGCCGTCCAGCGCCCACCGGTGGCGTTCACCGTGGTCCGGTCGCCCAGCGGCGTCAGGCAGGCCAGGCGTACGGCGTCGGCGTGCGAGGCCGGTTCAGGCATCCCGCTCCTCCTCGGTGATCCGGCCCAGACCCGGGCCCGTCTGGTTCCAGGTCATCTCCACCACCCCGCTGCGGGGCGTGACCAGGCGCAGCAGGCCCGCCAGGGAGCCCGAGCGGGCCCAGCACAGCTCGGACAGCAGCGGGCTGCGGCCGCGCTGGGCCAGTTCGTCGGTGACGTCGTCGCGCATGGACGCCGGCGCGAACCGCACGGCCCGGATCCGGCTCAGCGACAGCAGGTTCGTGTGCTTGGTGCGGCACAGCTGGACGAGCGGACCGTCGGCCGGCGTGTCCAGCAGGTCGGCCAGCTGGCGGGTCGGGCCCCAGTTCCCGTACGCCCGGGCCTGTGTCCGCCCGGCGCGGGCGAACGGCGGCGGCTCGTTGAGGTCGTGCAGGGCGAGGTGCCGCTCGTAGTCCTCGAGGCATTCGGTCATCCGGGCCGCGGCCATCTCCCACGCGCCGGCCGGGAAACCGGTCCGGACCTGGTCCCACACGCCGGCCAGGGAAGCCTCCACGGCGTCGCGCAGATCGCCCTCGAGCAGCGCGTCGAGGCTCGGGTCGGCGCCCGTGTCGAGGGTGCCCTGATCCGGTCGCTGGGCCGCCGCCAATGCGGATCCCTGCTCTTTGAGGACCGCCGCGATCCGGTCCAGCGACAGCGCGACGGCGACCGCGCTGTCCGCGAGATGGGCCTTGGCCGACGCGAGCCGCCACTCGTCGGTGATCACGCGGTGGAGCAGGCGGTCGAGGGTCTGAACGACCCGCTGGGGCCCGCCGGTGTCGATGAGCTCGAGCCACCGGCGTGCCGCCGTGTGCCACCAGCCGAGCAGCGCCGCCACCGACACGAGGGTGGCCGCCACCACGATGCCGGCCCGCACACCGGGCGAGGTGGGCACGCCGAGCCGTTCGGCCGGCAGGATCCCGGCGATCAGCCCGGCCGCCACCACCGGGAGGTGGGCGCCGGCCACGACCGGGGCCGAACGGGCCGGACCCTCCGTGGCGGCCGCGGTCGGGCGCCGGGACAGCACCAGCAGAACACCGAGCAGGGCGAGCACCCCGGCTGCAATCCCCGCCGGGCCGGCCAGTCCGGCGCCGAACGACGCCACGGCGAGCAGCGCGAGGAGCCAGGCGGGCGCCGGGCGCAGCGGGAAGGCCGGTAGCGGCGGGAAGTCGGTGCCTGCCGTGGCGAGTTCCCGCAGATAGTTACCGCTTCCCCGTGGGGTCGCGGCGTCCGCGAGAAGCCGAAGCCACAACTGGGTGGACTCGATCGAGGACGAGCGCAGATGCCGTTCCGTGGCCGCGCTGAGCTCCGTGACGAATACGTCGGCGGACGCCGGGGCGAGGGCCTCGGGCGCCACCCCCTGCGCGCGGATCTGGTCGCGGGTCGAGTCGTCGAGGCCCTCGCCGGGGTGATGACCGGCGTTGAGGACCCGTCCGACCGCGCGGTGGAACTGCCCGGCCAGCGACCGGGCGTGAGCAACCCGGAGGCCCGGGTGCCAGGCCGGCCCGCCCGGACCGAGCATCCCGATCGCGGCCGTGGCCGAGACCTGCCCGGCGTCGGCGGCGGCCTCGCGCGCGGCCCGCCTGGTCCGGGCCAGCTCCAGGCCGGGTGTGAGCAGGGCGTCGAGATCGGCGGGCGAGGTGAGCGGGGCGCCGCGCGGAAGGACGCCCTCGAACCCCGGATCGGTCCGGGCGGAGCTGCCTTCGCCGGTGATCGCGCGCAGCGCCCGCAGCCGGGCCGCGAGCAGATCGTCGGCCGCCAGCCGGCCCCCGAACGCGAGGAGCCCCGGACTGGCCACGTGGTTGGGCATGTCCTCGAGCTCGCTCAGCACGCCGTCGAAGACGTCGGGGATCTGCAGGCAGTCGTCCAGCAGGTCGAGCGCCGACCGGTCGGACTGACGCAGCAACGCCTCGGCCGACGTGATCGGCCGGGCCGAGTCGATCCACCACCCACAGCCCCGGCCCTGCACGTCGCTGACCCAGAGCGTCCCCACACCGGACGCCCCCAGCACCCCGGGCAGGTCGAGGGCCGGATGCGTGACGCCGTCCGGTGGTTCACCGACCACGATGCACAGAACCGCCATCCGTCGGGCCGCCGCGATGTCGAACAACGTCTCGCGCATGTCCTCCAGGTCGCCGCGATGAACGATGACCAGCGCCCGATTGCCGGGCTGGTCCCAGGAGTGGTCGTCGACGAACATGCGCATCGCGTCCGGCGGGCGCAGATCGTGGCGGACCACGTGGTCGACGTCCCACAGCCCGGCGGACTGGCGCGGGATACCGGTCATTCGGCCGCCTCCTCGAGCTCTCCGAGGGTGGAGCGGACGGGGTTGGAGACCGCCTCGAACGTCATGTCCAGCGCGGCCGGGAGGATCTCGGCCCAGAACTCGCGGCGCATCTCGAGGCTCCGGTTGCCCCGCGGGATGCGGACGCTGATCCCGTCGAGGATCTTGAGCTCGTCCTCGGCCATCGCGCGGAAGACGCGGTACAGCGGGCTCGGCGCGCGCGGCGACGTCTCCAGCCCGAACGGCCGGGTCATCATCAGTTGCACGCTGAAGTCCTGCCGGATCACGTCGTCGTCGGCGATCGTCCATTCCTCGTACGACCGCAGCAGGCTGCCCCACGACGAGGCCGACTCGAACCTGTTCAGCTCGAGCGTCATCGAGATCGACTGCTGATGGCCCAGGCCGACCCGGACCAGGCCGGGCGAGACGTCCTCCCCCTCGAGGACGGTGATCTGCCCGTTCCACAGGGCGCACAGGAACCGGTGCAGGATGCGGATCCGGTGCTCGCGGGTGGTCATCAGGTACCCGGGGTCCTCGCCGAGCCGCTGGCGCCAGCGCAGAAAGTCCTGCGGCTCCTCGTGGTGGACCGCGTCCGACCACTGCCGGAGCGTGTTGCGCAGCTCGGGCACCTCGGTGACGCTCATCGACGTCCGCACCAGGACAACCACCACCGACTCGGCGTCGACGGCGCGGAAGTCGTACACCGCGCCCGACTCGCGGGGCAGGTTGAGGCGGTTCGCGAGGAAGTTCTCGACCTCGGCGTCGCGGCCGCTCCCGGCGTACGCGATGAGGATCTTGAGCTGGCCGTTGCCCTGAGGGGAGAACCCGCCCGGGACCAGACCGGCGATCTTGTGGCGGAACTGGCTCAGGTCCTCCTCGGCGACGGGCTCCCCGGGTTTCTCGGCGGCGGCGCTCAAGAGGTCGTTGAGCGCCGGCAGCAGCGGCTGCTCGTCGACCGTCTGATAGCGGAACAGCCGCTTCACGGACTGCTTGAGCCGGTCGCCGAGGTGGGCCACCGCGCTCTCCGCGCCGTGCTGGGTGCTCTTGATCATCATTTGCCGCCAGCCCTCGGCCCCGATGACCTCGCGCAGGACGTCCCCCGGGGTGGCCGTCGGCAGCAGCCGGCCCTGGGCGACGTAGTAGCTGACGAACCGCCGCATGGTCGCCTGGTAGAACGGCTCCATGTCGCCACCTTGCGGCGGCAGCAGGTAAGAGACGCCGGTGCGGGTGCGGTAAAGGTCCTTGGCCCGCTGGGTGAAACTGATGATGTCGTTGCGCTGCGCGTACTCGTTCAACCGCTGGACCAGCTGGTTCAGCTCGCGGCGCAGGCCGATCAGCTGCCGCTCCCAGACCGGGGTCTGCTCGGCCCACGCAGCGTGCCAGGCCCGCCGCGACCGCCACCGGTACCAGAGGTCCTGCCGTTCCAGCGAGTGCTGCACCTCGGGATCGGTCCACCGCATCCGGCGGAGCATCCGGGACTCGACCGCCGGCAGCGGCGGCTTCACGTCGATACCGTCCGGCGGGGTGGGTTCGCCGCGCCGGCTCTCCAGCAGGCCGGCGAAGCCGAGCTGATCGGCGCGGTCGCTGAGCGACGCGTCCCCGGCGAAGACCCGCTGCAGCCGGAAGATGTCCATCTCGCCGATGAGCTGCTGGGCCGCCCGGCGCGGGTCGAAGCGCTGGGCCAGCGCCGGCATCTGCATGCTGAGCTGCTGGTCGAGGGCGTCCAGGCCGCTGGTCATGGTGCGCACCCGGGTCCGCAGGGCACTCATGATCGCGTCGTGCCCGCGCTCCGGGCGGACCTCGGTGAACTCCAGCGGCGCGCACACCCGCAGCGGATCCAGGTTCGACATCGCGAAGAACTGCTCGATGTACGACCGGTTGTTCTCGGTCCGGCCGGGCGGCGGCGTGGCCAGTTCGTGCACGGCCTCCGACAGGAGCCGGGAGGCGACGATGTCGGCGAGCTCGTCGACCGGCACGGTCATCGAGGCGACCAGGGCGGTCGAGACGCCGCGGTTGCCGACCCCGGAGGCCGCGATCACCTCGCGTTCGACTCCCTTGTTGATGAATTCGTCGGCGAACGACTGGTAGAGCCGCCCGGCGCCCCCGGGGTGCTCGTCGGTCTCGTCCTGGTCGGTGGCGACCAGCGACATCACCAGCGACACGACCGAGCGATGCAGGTCGTCCGGCTCCACGCCGGGCGGCCGGCTGAACAGGAACGCGGTCTGCACTGTGGACGGACGCAGCCGCACGTCGCCGAGGGTCGGGTACCGCACGCCGAGCGATCCGGTGGTGCCGAAGTCGTCGAGCTGGGTGCCGGCCGCCTGGCCGTTCTGGTCGTCCACGAGGCGGAACAGGTCGAGCAGGGCGCGGCCGGAGTTGAGCATGGCCCGCCGGCCGCCGCCCAGGCCCTCCTCGAAGGCGGACGGCATGAGAACGAGCGGGTAGATCTGGGGTCGGAAGCCGCTCTGGTGCAGCGTGTGCCCGATCAGGTGGAGGAAGTCGTAGAAAATTCCGCAGCCGGTCCCACCGGCGACCGAGAACGACACGAACACGTCGCACGTGTTGCTGATCGCGCCGTTGAGCTGGCTTATCTGCGAGCCCGACTTGCTGATCCGTCCGATCGCCTCCCGCAGCGGTTCGGCGACCGGGCCTACGCCGTGCCGCAGGGTCTCGAACAACGACGCGCGCCCGACCGTCGGCAGCTGACCGGCGCCCCGGGGGAGCGGGCCGATCCGCGGCTCGCCGGCCGCGGCCGGTAGCCAGCCCTCGACGTACGGGAAAGCGTTGGTCCGCAGGCTCCGCGCCACCTCCGGGTAGGTGGGGTGGGACGGAACGAGGTCGCGGATGCGCTGCTGGGTGCGGTCGACGATGCCGCGGTACTCCTCGCTCGGGACGACCTGCCGCGGGATGCGGGCGAGCTCGGCGTCGTTCAGGTCGCCGTAGACGAACTGGAGGCAGGCCGGGAGCTGGTACGGCTGGAAGTTCTCGCCGGTCATGACGTCCTGCAGCTCGGTGCCGTCCGGCCCGCACAACTCGTCGCGCAGACGCCGCTCGAGCTCAGCGCCGATGAGGCAACCGCTGCCGCCCAGCCCCACGTACAGCATCGGCTGATAGATCTTCACTGGTCTGCTCCTGTCATCGGCATGTCGTCACCACACGAGGGAGTCGTCGTCGTTGGAGCCGCCGAGGTCGTTCGGCTCGGCGGCGGATCTCGGCCGCGGCGCCGGTCGGCCCGGGGCCGGCCGGCGGCCCTCGTCGTTGATCCCGATCTGGTCGGCTCCGCCCGGCAGGTCGAAACGCTGCCCGGCGACCAGTTCCACCGCCGGCAGGTCGGGCGGCCGGAGCAGGTAGATCCCGCTGCGGCGTTCGAGCGAGTAGGCGTACTCGCCCGGGGCGGCCAGGTCGAGCCGGTGCAGGCCGCTCTCGTCGCGGACCGCGAAGCGGAACTGGCGCGCGCGGCGGTCCGGCGCGTCCAGCACCTGCGCCTGGCGGCCGTCGCGGTACAGCACGATCGCCAGCGGGCGGACGTTGCGTTCGGCCGCCCACCGGCGGAGGAAGACGACGAACCAGACCAGCAGGGCGAAGACCGCCACGGCGCCCGCGCTCACGCCGACCCAGAACCAGGTCCGGGGCGGCGGCTCGACCGTGTACGCCACGGCCGCGTTCCCGTACACGATCTTGTCGTCCCCGGCGTCGACGACGCGCAGGGTGACCTGAGCAGGCCCACGCCGGCTGTCGCCGGCGAAGGTCATCGTGAACTTCTGCTGCGAGGTGCCGTTGCCGACCGACACCCGCATGGTCGCCGGCTGGATCGTGACGAGCGTGCCGTCGTCCAGGTTGGCCGGGACGAGCCGCACGTCGACGGCCCGGCCGAGCGTGTTGGCGAAGGCGACGACGCCCTCGACGGATCCGCCCGGACTCACCCGCTCACCGGACGGCGCCTGCACCGAGGCGTACAGGCTCGCACCGGAACTCTGCACCGAGGTGGTCGCCGGTCGCTTGTCGGTGACGATGCCGTCGCCGCTCACCACGCCGGTGAACGACAACGACCCCGAGGCGGAGGCGGGAACGGTCACCCGGCCGGTGAACTGCCCGTCGCCGGCCTCCCGGTCGCCGTCCCGGCCGTCGTCGCGTACCGGCACCGTGGCCGGCTTGATCCCCTCACCGGACATCTCGACGCTGACGGTGAGCCCGGCCAGGGAGGCCGCGTCGATCGCGCCGGTCGGCGTCATGATGTCGACCGAGGCGGTCACCTGCTGGCCGCTCGTGGGCTGCGGCGGGTCGACCACCACGGAGGCCTGCACCACGCCCTGCCACAGCACCCGCGCGCTGACCCGCTGGTCCGGTGTGCGGGGCGACGACCGCAGCCCTATCTTCCAGGTCCCGGGCGCCGGATTCTTGATCCGCAGCACCTCGACCGCCGACCGCTCGCCGCTGGCCTCGAAGGTGCTGGCGCCGGCCGTCCCGTTCTTGGGAACCGTCGCGCCCTGCGGATCGTGGTAGTCGACCTCGACGGTGGGGTCGCCCTTGAGCACGGTCAGCGAGCCGTAGGTGGCGATGGCCGGCACGTCCACCTCGAGCTCGGTGGTCTCACCGGTCGGCAGCTCGGCCTTCGACTCGCCGGACAGGGCGGCGCACCGGGCCGCGGCGAAGGCGGCCTGCAGCGCGGCCACCACGTCCGCGGGGGCGGAGACGACCGTCGCCTCGGGGCGTCGAGCCCCCGTGTTGCACAGCTGCTGCCCGCCGGCCGCGGCGAAGGCGGCCAGCTTGGCCCGGTCGACCTGGGCGCCGAAGCCCAGCGGCCAGACCTGCACCTTCTCGGTCCGGGCCCGGGCCAGCAGGGTGTCCAGCTCGGCCTGGGCGGCCCGGTTGCGCAGATCGGCCACCCCGCCCCACCGAGGGCTGTCGGACACGTCGAGCTGGCCGTCGGTCAGCAGAAACATGATCTTCGGCCGGTCCTCCGCGCCGCCGCGCAACATCTGCAGGCCCTGCCGGACCGCGCTGGGGAAGTCGGTGTCGTCGTCCCGGCCCGGCTCCCGGATCTTGATCCGGTCCACGCAGGTGGCGAACTTCTCGCGGGCCGGCCCGGTGTTCGCGGCAGCCATCGGGCACACCACGTCGACCGGCCCCTGCCCCTGCCCGTTGTCGCTGGCGAACCCGACCACCGCCAGCCGCGACGCGGCCGAGAACTCGCTCTGCGTGATGATCTTCGCGGCTTCCCGCTCGGCGTCGACCCCTTCCGGCCGCAACGACCCCGACTCGTCCACCAGCACGACGACGTCGACCGGCTTCGGTTCCCCCACGCCGGGCGCGGCCTGCGCCGGCAGTGGAACCATGACTGCGAACAGGCCGGCCGCCGCCACGCCGGTTGCCAACGTCCGGGTGCGAAATGCAATCACGACATGCTCCTCAGGAACGCTTCGAAGTCATCCGGGAGGTCGATCGGCTCGACCACGCCCCGCGGCATCGGGCCGAGCCGCGCACGTCGGCGACGTCCGATCTCGGCGACGAGGGCCATGGCGAGGTCGTGAAAATGTCGTCGGGAGACTCTGTCGATTTCGCTGGACCGGCTGAGGTGCTGCCACAGCCGGTCCTCGAAAGCGATGGGCACCCGACCGATCCGACCCACGGTCAAGCGAAAGATGCGGACGGCTGCCGTCTCTTCAACCAGTTCCTGGAGCTCTCGGGTGTAGCTGTACGCCACCGGAGGGCCGTCGCCGAGCAACGCGTCAAGGCGTAGCGGAAGCAGTTCAGCCTGGGTACGCGCCGAGGACACTCCTGGTTTGGTGCTTGGCCGCCGGCTCAGGATCACCAGCTGCGGACCCTCGCCGATGGCCCCCGCGCCGATCATGGCCAATACGGCGCTTCGCAATTTGGGGAGGGCCGTCAGCCGGTCGGCGTTGTCCAGGTGTAGAGCGGTGATGCCTTCGGCTGACCGTTCTGCGTGTAGACGGAGGGTGCCTTCGTCCCGTTCAAGGCGCAAGACCGCGGCGTCCAGCAGGCGAAGCCCACGGGTATCGATGCCCTGCTCGGCCAAGATCTCTTTGGCACGGGCACGGCTCTGGGCAGCGAGCTGACAGACGACGTCACGCAGAACGAGTTGGCGCGGGCCGGACGACCTCCGTTCGTCGGGCGGCAGCACGGACAGGCGGCTCATAGGAACTTCGGCCGCCTCCACGAGCTTGTCGTTCGGATCCGAAATTCCGCCGACCAGTACACGGCGTGACTGTCCTCGGCTGACTTCCAACTGCTCGCCCAGGATGCGTTTGACCGCTACCTCATCCACCGGACTCGCCGCGTCGGCTAGAGCGGCGACGTCCGCCGAGCGCCGAAACCGGAAGAGGTTCCCGTGGTGAAACACACTCTGCTCGGGCGATTCGAATACGCCGCAGAGCAGCACCTCGGCGAGTTCGGCTACTCCGGTGTCCGGAAAGAGTCGATGCTGGACCGCGCGGATGGCCTCCATACGGAGGAAGTCCGGCATGCAAGCAAGTGCTTGAAGTAGCTGCCATGCTGCCGGCGAGAGTTGCGATGCGAAGTAGTCGGGCAGGTCGTCGGAGTCCGGGAGCTCCTCCACGTCCGGGAGAGGCTGGTCACGATGGTCGTGCAACAGCCGCATCCGAGCCCAGGCCGAGCCGCCGACGAGCATGTTCACGCCCTTGCCGAGCCGGCGCGGCGACAGGTCCAGAACCGGAACCGGGCAGTCGTCACGATGGTTGCTGACCATGTCCTCGACTCGGCGATAGCCCCATCGAGCATTGGCACTCATCGGCATCTGGACTCGTACCCGTCCCGGTCTGACCTGTATGCCGTTGGCCGGCCAGAGCCAGTGGGGCAAGATGCTGACCACGATCACCGGGTTGGTCGCGCCGAGTCGGGTGAGCGTGTCGTGATACCTGCCGTTGCCCCAAGCGTGATGCACACCATCGGTCACGACGACGATCAGCCGTCGCCCGGCGGCGTCGTGGAGGGTAGCGACCGGATCCATGCCGTTGTCAGCTCTGCCGGCCGGAGCCGTCAGATGAGGGGAGACACGGACTCCTCCCGTACCGGAAGTAAGCCGCCACGTGCGTAGCTGACGGAAAGCCCCGAGCTGTCCGAGCAGGGACTGGAAGCCATCGATCTCTTCCCGCCAGAGCGACATCGTGGACCCGCCGTCGATCACGACCGCGACGTCCGGCCAGCGCTCCTGACGCGGACGGAGAATGGGCTGCCAGAGACCGCTGCGCGCGGCCTGATCAGCGGTCGATCGCTCGTCGACCGTCAGGCGAGAGCGGGACGGGCGGCGAATTCTCAGCGGGCGTAGTGCGCGCCCGACGGCGAGCGAGTCGGTGAGCGGCCGGATCCGCGGAAGCGTCAGAGGCCGTGCCGCTCGGTGAAGGGCGCCTCGAGCTGACTTCCCGCGCGGGAACACGACGTCTGACGACACCTCGTCGGGTGCCAGCGGATCAAGATCCGCCGGCGGGGCCGATTCCGCATCGTTCTCGGCGAGGCCGTTCTCCGGCTGCGCCTTGGTGACGCCGTCAGCCATGAGACCCAGATCGGCAGGTAGGTGCCGGGCGAGCCAAAGGGCGTCACAGACATCGTCGGGCGAGGCGCTCCACTCGAGGTCGGAGCTGTTCATCAACTTCGCGACAGCCTGCGTGATCGGAGGCAGGAGGTCGCTATTCATCGAGCTTGGCCATCAGCCGGCTGAGGACTTCGGCGCGGGCCGTCGCGGATACCTGACCAGGCGCGGTCAGCAAGTGGACGGCGTTGAGGAGCTGATCGACTGCGACGGTCTCGTCCTGCCGGACTGCTTGAAGGAAGACCTGAACCGCATCGTTCTGAGCGTCTGGATCGGCGTTCGGGACACGGTGGCGGATGATGTCGAGGAGTTGTGGCTCGGCCGGCATGTCAAGCCTCAAGCGGAGGCAGCGACGAAGAAAGGCGGGCGGGAAGTTTCGCTCACCGTTGCTGGTGAGTACGACGATCGGGAATTCGTAGCAGCCGACCACACCGTCGTAGATGGTGCGAGTGGGAATCTTCAGCCGTCCTCGCGGCCCTGGCCGTCCTCGATCGTCGGTGTAGACGTCGATCGCGGCGCGCACCTCGTCGTCGAGGCGGAAGAGCTCCGGAATCTCGAACTGGCCTTCTTCGAAGACGTGCAACAGATCGTTCGGGAGATCGATGTCGGCCTTGTCGATCTCGTCGATGAGCAGAACACGCGGCCGCCCCCAGGGCAGCAAGGCGGTTCCCACCGGCCCAAGTCGCACGTAACGGCCGATGCGTCGGGCCCGTTCGATCGGTGATTCTTCGCTGGTGCGATTCTGCTCCTGCACCCAACCGATGGCATCGTAATGGTACAGGCCGTCGATGAGTCGGGTGCTGCTGGTGATGGGCCACCTGAGCACGCGGCCGAGCCCGAGTTCGGCTGCGACCATGTGTGCCAACGTGGTCTTGCCGGCGCCAGGCGGCCCGGTGACCAGCAGCGGACGCCGCAGCAGGATGGCCGCGTTCATCATCCAGATCGCTTCGGGGTCCCGGATCGGTGCTAGATCCCCAACCGGCGGTTCCGTCCGCGGCAAGGGAATTCGACCGGCTCCGTCGGAAGTGGCCGCCGACCAGCGAGGGTCTGCGCCACGCCCGAAGGCTCGCCAGGAAGGTGGCGGCGGAATCTCCGGTCCGCCTGCTGTGCATTCGCCGGTGCCCTCGAAGATGGGATTGTTCATGCCGCCGTTCCTTCCGGGCGCCACTTCAGCCGTCGGCCGAAGGGAAACCAATGCGGGTTGTGCCACATGAGGACGGCGTCCGTAGGAAGGCGGCCTGCTCGGCGGTCCTCGTGGAACAGCTCAGGCGTATCGAAGGTTGCATGTCGACACGACTTCGTATCGACCTCGATGACCCCGCCGCGCTGAGTCCAAGCTGCGATCGGCACGTTTGCCGCCAGAAGAGTGCTCGGTAGCCGAGCGGATGCGCCGTCGTTGTTGACCACCAGGGCCGCGCAGGAGACCGGTTCGTCGAAGCGCTGATCCGCCGCCGAGAAGTTGGCCGTCTCGAAGTCGGTCTCCTCCATGACCGTTCGCCAGTTGGCGAACCACGTGGCTGTCTCGGCGCTCGCCGCCATCGGCCGCAGCACCACCGCGAACGTTCGGCCGAGGTCATCGATGGCCGCCTCCACCACGGACGACATGAGCGTGTCGTCATCGGCCATGAGCTCGACGACTGTCCGGGCGTCGCCGTTCCGCGGTAGCCGGGAGCGGATGTGCGCTGCCAGGCCGGCTCCCGTGGCGGTCTCGGGTTTGTACAGCACGGCGCTGCGTTCCCGTGGATGGGCCGGTGGGGCCCACCAGCTCATCCGGTCGTCGGAGTATCGCCAGGTGGTGACGGTGAAAGCCTGGTCCCGGGCTGACTCGTCGGGGTCCGAGTCCATCTCGCGTTCGACTCGGACGAGAACATGAACACGACGGTGTATGGATGCCTGCCAGATCCTCACCTGGCGGTCCACCTTCTGTAGCTCTCTTCGGTAGAGAGGAAGCTCGTCGACGAGTTGGTTCAGCACATCTCGGAGGATCGCGGACTCTTTCGGCTGACTGACATGAGCCAGGCGGGAGAGGAAGTCCAGCACCGCTCTGGCGGCGATTTCGCCGGCGAGCAGGTCGACGAGATCCTTGACTATCTCGCCGACCGTCGTGGAGGGCTCGATCACGAAACGTTCCTTGTCGAATCGCTCCAAGGTCGTGAAGTATGCGACTCGTGCCAGCAGGCGGTCGAACGTGATGTCCTCGCGCGTGTCGCGAATCGTGCAGACCTCGATGATGCGGCGCAGGATCTCCGGTGTCTCGGAAGCGTGTTCGGGTTGTTCGCCGCACAGACTGTCGAGGTAGAACAGCAGATTCCGGCTGGCGATGTTGTCATCGAAGTAGTCGGTCCTGCTGCGCACCAGGTCGCGCAGCGGAGTGAGTCCGTGGCTGCTTCGGCTCAAGAAGTACGCGAGCTCCTGCGCCGTTTCGGGCCGCTCGATAACCACGCCGTGTTCCTGCTGCAGTTCGTCGGTCAGGCGTTGTACACGTTCCCGTGTCATCCGCGGTACGCGAGCCAGGAGTTCGGCGACCTGTGCCCGTTCCGTGTTCGAATACGCAGACGTCTCATCGGGCACGGTTAGCCTCCAAAGCGAGAATCAGCTGCCGAGTCGCTGGAACGTCCCGGAAGTAGTCGGGCCGGGCCAGAGCCAGCTCCAGGAGCGGGTTCAGCCCCAGCGACGATCGATGCAGCGTCCAAACCAACTCCTCCGGGCTCTCGACATCTCCGAGCCTCAGGCCATGGGTTATCTGCAGCTCGTCCGCTACTCGATGTAGCCGGTCGACGTTGGTCATGCGGGGCACCTGGGCCAACAGCTGGCCGATTTCGGTTGGTGAGACTTCGCGGCCCAATGCGACTGACACGCTTTCTCCTGACGGACGGCTGGACGTCACGCGGATCGGCGGCAGCGCGGTCGTGCGGGCTATCGCGGTGACGACCTCGTCCATCAGCCACGGCCAGGCGCTCTGAGCGGTCAGTGCGGCCAGCAGGGCCTCGCTGAAGGCGCCGGCGCGGCGGTCGGGCCGATTCGGGGTGGCCGCACCGGACGGTGCGGCCAGCAGGGCGTACTGGTCGGCGGCGCCGCTGCCCTTGGCGGCGAAGCGGCGGCCGATCGGGCCGGCCGGCAGCTGGGCGCGGTGGTAGCGGGTGCGGCAGGCGTCGACGAAGACGTACTGCTCGGGGAAGGGATAACCGGCCAGCACGGGGAGCAGTTCGCCGGTGAGGTTGAGGGCCTGCAGGTTCTTCATGGACGCACCGGGCAGGCAGAGCCACTGCTGGCGGTCGTACTCGAATCCGTGGCCGGCCCAGTAGACGATCAGGGCGCCGGACCGGTGAACGGCCAGTTCCTCGTTGAAGTAGCGGTAGAGGTCGTCGGCGGTCACCTCGCGCGCCGGCACCTGGGCGGACGGCGGCTTCGGGGTGGCGACCAACAGGTCGATCCGGTCGGCGGGCAGTCCTCGCGCGACCAGGAAGTCGGCCATCCGGCCCGCGTCCGCGGCCGGGCCGTCGAGGTCGCCGGTCGGGCCGAAATCGTACGTCTCCACGCCGACCAGGACGGCGCGGACGTTCCCGGGGACGGTCACTTGATCACTCCGGCCAGCAGCTCGTAGAACTTCTTGTTGCGGAAGTACGCGGAATGCGAGAGCGGGAACGGCAGGCCGCTGTCGAGCCGGTGGTCGGTCACCGCGCCCGTGAAGTGGGGTTCGGCCGGGAAGCTCAGCGCGTCGTGCCGGTCGTACACGTTCAGCCAGGTGGGCAACGGCGGCCGGGCGGCTTCGCGGCGCAGGCCGGGCAGCGCGTCGATCGCGTACAGATAGGGGATCTGCGTGCCGACCGTGACCAGCGAACGGACCCGGGGCAGGCGGCCCAGGGCGAGCAGGTCGAAGCAGGCGATGCCGCCCAGGCTGTGCGCGATGACGTCGACCGGGCCCGGTTGCCCGGCGATCGTCGCGGCGACCTTGTCGCGGATGGCTTCGCCGCGGGCGAGGTAGACCATCACGTCACCCAGGTACGGGGTGACCTTGCGGGTGATCGGCCCGCGGGCCACCGCCATCGCCCACGAGATCGGGCGCAGCCCGGCTTCGAGGTGCGGGGTGATGAGCCGCAGGGCCAGGCGGCTGACCCAGTCGGGCACCCGCATCGGCCGGCCGCCGAGCTCGGTGGTCAGGACGGCGTGGAACGCGTCGAGGGCGCCCGGTGGCACGACCTCCGGCCCGTCCGGGCCGGATCGGCCGACGGTGAGGGCGACCAGAGCCCGGGCGAGCGCGGACGGCAGTTCGTCGCGGAGGGCGTCGGCCCGGGTGAGGCAGTCCGTCACCACGTCCGTGGCCAGGACCTCGTCGACGGCGGAGCCGAGGTGACGGTCGAGGCCGGCCGCCTCCGGCACCGGGGTCGTCCGCAGGGCGGCCAGTCGCCGGCGCAGTTCCGGTTCGGCCGGCGCCAGATGCGGCGGAGGCGGTTCGTTGTCCTGCTGGGCCGCGCGTTCGGCCAGCGCGGTCAACTCCCACCAGGGGTCGGCCAGGGAGACGGCCCAGATGTCTTCGGGAAGCGTTTCCGGTGCCTCGGGGGAATTGTCCGCGTCGAGGCGGGCGCCCAGCTCGCCACCCCAATAACAGAAGGTGGCGGGCGTTTCCGGCCGCACGGTCCGCAGTCCTTCCTGCAGATGCGGCCAGACGGATCGGTATTCGCCGTCGCGAACACCGATGCCGTGCACGAACACGATAGAAGGCATGCTTGTTCGCCTCGCCCCGTAATGCGTCGTCCTGCTGCGATCACCGCCGAGGGTGCACACTCCTGGCAACCCGTGGCGGCCTGCAAGTCAGGCGAAAGTGGATTATTGCCGTCCGTCGAGGTGGTCCTGGACCGTCCCGAATGCCCTGCTCCGGCGCAGATCAGGTGTTGTGGGCTGCGCTTTTCCGGCCGCGGTGCGAACGCTTGGTCCGGGCCGGAGAAATACACCGGTGACCCGGACGAGTCGCAATGTCACTCGAACGGGATCATCCGAACGGGCGGAGCCGGTATCCCGTTTCCGGACGAGGCCGGTGCTGTCCTCCGATTCATCGCTTTTCCTTTCCTGCTGATACCGCGGGACGTCTGTTACTGAC
The DNA here is from genome assembly GCF_019710575.1 of Paractinoplanes polyasparticus. Taxonomy (GTDB): domain Bacteria; phylum Actinomycetota; class Actinomycetes; order Mycobacteriales; family Micromonosporaceae; genus Actinoplanes; species Actinoplanes polyasparticus. The sequence continues at coordinate 235,458 of NZ_JAHWFK010000040.1, forward strand.
GGACAGGCGCATTCGCGGATCACCGGGAAGCCGGTGGCAATAATGTGAATGTAATTTTGCGGACGGCGTACAAGCGGGTTCCCCGGCGCAGCGGTCCGGCCGGTGCGGTGTCCGATGTGGTGCGACTGCTCGCCGGCTGTTCGAGGACGGCGACGTCGAAGGGTTCGGGGGTGATCAGCGCCAGGATCGTCTCGGGACGGGGCAGGCGGGAGCGCAGCGACGACGGCCAGTGCGGGGCGACGCCGGTGAGGCGGCCGGCGGCGTCGGCGCCGTACGTGTAGGTCTCGGACGGCGCCAGGTCGAGCCCGGACGGAGCGAAGCCGGTCAGGACGGTCGTCCCGCCGGTCACGCCGATGTCGATCAGGGAAACCCAGACCGTCTCCGGGCCGCCGTTGTGGACCGTCAGGTAGATCGGGCAACCGGCGCTGACCGAGGCGCCGGCGGACGGCTCCGGAGGGGCGGCCCGGCCACCGGACACCCGGCCCCACGCGACCGTGACCGCCGTGGGCTCGTCGTTCTGGAGGCCGCGCAGGGCAGCGGCGCGTCCGAGCCGGTTCAGGTCGGCGACGACGGCCGCCCAGTCGAGGTGGGTGTGCAGCGGTCCGGTGCGGTCGTGGACGGTGTACTCGCCGCCCGGGCCGACCCGCACCTCGACCGGGCTCGGCTCGCCGGGCCGGGCAGCGCGGACGAGGGGTGACTCGACCGGGTGCGGCGCCCGCACGACCAGGGCGGGCGTTCCACCTCGTACGCAGAAGGCCCGCGCGCCGAGCGGCACCGGCCCGTCCGGACGCAACCGTCCCAGGGCCGCCGTCGGTGACAACCGGTCGACCGTCAGCTCGCCGAGCATCCGGCCCCGGTCCGGTCCGGTGGCGCCGGGCGGCATGACGACGAAGAGGTCCCCGATGCGATGGCCGAAGAACGGAGCCCCGTCCAGGCGCACCCACGGCGGGTCGGCCGCGACCGGGAACGATCCGGTCTGATCGAGCTCCCGGGTGCCGAAGAGCGACCGGCGCGCCGGTCCTTCGGCTTCGGGTCGTTGTGCCCGGTTCTCGGCGGCGAGCCGGTCCCGGACCCGGCCCACGACGGCGGTCCAGGACACGGGCGTCTCGCCGGCCTCGGCCAGGACAGCGGTCAGGGCGCTGGTGAAGACACCGGACCAGCGGCCGTCGATCAGATCCTCGTGCGCCTCGGCGCCGGCGGCACAGGCGGCCAGGCGCACGGCATCCGGGCTGCCGCCGGGGGTGAGCAGGTCGGTGCGCAACCCCGACCGGATCAGCCGGCCGTGGTGGGCGGCCAGGTCATGGCGTACGGGGGGAAGGGCTTTGACCCTGAGGGCCGGCTCGCGGGACATGCGCGCCGCGTGGCAACAGTCCAGCACCGTCACGACGTTGCGGGTGCGCGCGGTCAGCCGGGCCTGCAGCACCGACAGCTCCAGCTCGGTGAGACCGCGGAAGTCGTTCCCGGTCGTCTCGCCGAAGTCGGCCGGCACGATGAACTTCGCCCCGGGCGCCTGACCGCCGTGGCCCGAGAAATAGACGACCACCGCGTCGGACGGACCGGTCGCGGCGATCAGCGACTCGTAGGCGTCGAGAATTCCGGCCCGGCTCGCGTCCGCGCCGATGCGCCGCTCGATCGAGAACCCCCGGCCGGCGAGCTGCCGGGCCATCGCCGTCACGTCGTTGCGGACACCGAGCAGGCCGTAGGTCTCGGCCCCGATCAGCAGGGCGCTGCGCGCCACGTCGCCTCCTGTCCGTCAGGAACGTGTCGGCAGTCCCTGACGGACGAGAGGCGTGCTGGTCGACGTGACGGGTTTTCCGGGCTCGGTGAAGCTGGAGTTCGTTCGCCGGGCGATCGACGTCTGGCCGGAGCTGGCCGACCTGCTGGACGTTCCCTCGTACGACCGGGCCCGGTGGCCCGGCGGCGGCGAGACCCGGTCGCTGTGGGACTGGCTGACCGACCGCGCCGCCCTCGGCCGGCTGCCCGGCGCCTGCAACCAGGTGGGCCGGCCGGACCTGGCCGCCCTGTTCGTGCGGTCGCGTCCGATGATGGTGCCGGTGGCGAGCCGGGTGCGGATCCCGCGCCCAGGGCTGCAGGACAGGGTGGTGGCGGCGTTCCGGCGCGGGGAGGTGCCCGCCGTGGCGGTCACCACCGCGGTCCGCGGAACGGGCGGCTTCGGCAAGACCACGCTGGCCGAGATGATCTGCGCCGACGAGCAGGTGCAGGCGGCGTTCCCCGGTGGGGTCGTCTGGGTGCGGGTCGGCGGGCTGTTCGAGGGCCGGGTTCCGGCGCGGATCGTGGAGCTGACCCGTGAGCTGGTCGGTGATCACCGGCTGACCACCGATGAACGGGACGCCGGCGCGGTGCTGGCCGAGGCGATCGGCGACGAGCCCGCCCTCCTGGTGGTCGACGACGTCTGGACCAGCGGGCAGCTCGCCCCGTTCCTGGTCGGGGCGCCCCGCTGCGTGCGCCTGATCACCACCCGCAACGCGATCATGCTGCCCCGGGGCACGAGGTCGGTGCCGGTCGAGGCGATGCTTCCGGCCGAGGCCCGGGCGCTGCTGCTGGCCAACCTGCCCGACCCGGGGGACGACGCGCGGGTCGACCGGGTGCTGGCCCGCACCGGCCGCTGGCCGTTGCTGCTCGGTCTGGTCAACGGCGTGCTGGAACGGCTCGTCGGTCAGGACAACGCTGTCGGCGACGCGCTGGACGAGGTGGAGCTGCGCCTGCGGGAACTCGGGCCGCTCAATTTCGACCCGGGCCAGGCGGCGGCGCGGGAGAACGCGGTCGCCGGCACGCTGCGGGTCGGGCTCGATCTGCTGCCACCGGCCGAACGCCTGCGCTACGAGGAGCTGGCCGTCTTCCCGGGCGACGAGCCGGTGCCGCTGTCGGTGCTGCAACGCTGGTGGGGGAGCACGGGTGGGCTGGGTGAGGCCGCCGTCCGCCGGTTGTGCGGATCGTTCGCCGACCAGTCGCTGATCGTGCGCTACCAGCTCAATCCGGCCCAGATCCATCTGCATCACGTGGTCGTCGAGGCGCTGCGCCACATGGTCGGGGAACGCCGCCTGGACGAGATGCGGCAGCGCTGGGCGGCGCAGCGCGAGCCGATCAGCGCGATCGACCTCGACAGCGACGACGAGGACTGACCACGGTGGACGAGGAACTGCGTTACCGCCTGCGCCACGAGGCCCGCGAGCTGGCCGAGGCGGGCCGGCTCGACGAGTTGCGGGCGGTCCTGCTCGACCTCGACCGCATGCGTCGCAAGATCTCCGAGTTCGGTTATCCGGCCGTGGACGACGATCTGGCGCTGCTGCCGGGCGACCGGACGGTCACGGCATTACGAGCGGCGTTGCGGGGCGCCGCGAGCCGGCTGGAGCCCCTGCGGCCGGCGAACGCGCTCAAGGTGACCTTGCTGTCGGTGCTGCCCGGGCCGGTCCGCTCGGCGGTGCTGGCCGCAACCAGCCCGCAGAGCCGCACACCGCGTCTCGACCCGGTGCAGGACAGGCTGCTCGCGACGGTGATCCCCGGGCGGCGACCGCCCTCGGCGCTGATCGGATTCCCCGACGGCCGCCGGTTGCTGCGGTGCGACGACGACGGGCTGGTCGAGGTCTTCGACGTCGAGCTGGGGGAGCTGGTCGCGCTCCTGCGGCGGCTGCCGGGCCCGGTCACCGACGCGGCGGTCAGCGCCGGCAGCCGTCACGTGCTGGTCGCCGACGCGGTGGGATCGTTGGTCCGGTGGACGCTCGACGAGTCGAGCGGACTGCCCGTCGGCAGCGTCGAGGCCGTCACCCGCCCGGCCGCGGTCCGATGCGCCTTTCTGCCCGACGGCCGCGTGGTGACCGTGCCGATCGACGGGCGGCCCACGGTCCGCGACGGTGATTTGCGGGTGGCCGGCGTCCTGGACGAGCTGCCGTACTCGCCGGGCCGGGTCGAGCTCGGACCGCTGCAGGTGAGCCCGGCCGGGCGCTGGCTGGCGGTGCAGGGACGCGGCCGGGCGGGCTTCGGCGCGTACGTCTGGGATCTGGTCTCCGGACGGCTGGTCCACCATCGTCCCGATCTGGGGATCCTCGGACCGCACGACGACGGCGGACTGGTGGTGGCGCGCCGCGGCGACGTCGTGTCGTGGGAGCCGCTCAGCGATGTGATCGGCGGAGTCGTCGGGCGCGGCTGGTTGCGCCGGCGCTTCGGCCGCGGGTCGACGAGGATCGCCCACACTGCCGTCGATCCGCGGGGCCGGTGGTTGTGCCGCGTCGACCAGACCGACCGGACCCGCGGCGAGGCCGTGACCCGGTTCGCGACCGTGCGTCTGCGGGACCGCACCGAGCGCCGGCTGCACGTCGCCGGTGAGGTCGGCGCTCTGGTCACCGAGCCGGGCGGGGCCTGGCTGGCGGTCGGGACCGATGGCGGGTACGCCGAGGGGGAGGTCCATCTGTGGCGTCCGGGCCGCGAGCCCGTGCATCTGGGCCGGCACGACGGCCCGGTGATCATCGGTACGGCCGGCGGGCAGGGCGCCTGGCTCGCCACCGGTGACCGGCACGGCACGGTCAGGCTGTGGCCGGCCGGCGCCACGACCACCGGGCCGCCGGCCGAACTCGACCGCGCGATGACCCGGTGCGCCGCCCGGGCCGGTTGGTTCGTCGCCGTCGACACCGACCGGACCGCGTACGTGGTCTCCACCGCGAGCGGCGAGGTCCGTCACAGGCTGGCCAGTCGCGAGCGCGTGACGTTCATCAACGGGCTCGTCTTCACCTGCGCGGCCGGCCACGACGGCCGCTGGCTGGCGACGGCCGACGACGACGGGACGGTCTATTACTGGGATCCGGTGAGCGGCCGCCGGATCCGCACCGCGACCGGTCATCGCGAACAGGTGGTCGCGTCCGACGCCGCGGACCGCCTGGTGACGGTGGACCGCAGCGGTTCGGTGATCGTCGGCTCCCCGTCCGGCGGGGACAGGCGCTTCACCGTCGACCCCGCGGGCGGGCGGCCGCTGTGCCGCCTCGACCCGGCCGGCCGGTGGACGGCGGTCACGGGCGGCTCCGACCTGCACTTCGCCGGGTCGCACCGGGTCCGCTTCCGAGATCGCCTGACCGCCCTCGAGACGACGGGAGGTGGCTTGCTCACCGGTGACGAGTCCGGCGCGGTCCATCTCGTCGATCCGGCCGGAGGGGGGCCGTCACTGATCCACCGGGCGGACGGTCCGGTCGGGCATCTTGTCGCCGGGAACGGTTGGACGGCGTGCGTGCTCACCGCCCGGATCGACATCGTCCGGGCGGGCGGCGTACGCACGATCGACCGCGATGTGGAGCCGGTGACCGCGGCCGCGGCGAGCCCCGACGGCCGTCTGCTGGCCACTGTGAGCGGGGTGGGAACACTGCGGATCTGGGATCCCGTCGCCGGCCGCCCGATCACCGGCCTGCGCGCCGCGGCCGGGCTCCTCGATGTCTGCTGGACGGCGGCCGACTCGGTCTGCGCCGTCGGGCCGGCCGGCGTCTCCCGGTACCGGCTGGTCAGCTGAGGTCGCGTAACAGCGCGGCCAGATCGGGCCGGTCGATCGCGTCGAGGGCCGCGGGCAGCTCGGACAACTCGTCGCGCACCTCCAGCCACCGCCAGAGGTCGTGGGCCCGCCGGGCCGGGTCGAACCGAGCCAGATGGTGGGCCGGGACGGCGAGCAGGATGGTCAGGTCGGACCAGGAATCGGCGAGCCGCCGGGTGAACTCGAGCGCGGCCGGTCCGCCGAAGCCGGCCCGCGGTCGCCGATTCCCCGGCTCGGGCAGGGGAACAAGCCGGTCGACCGGGTCGCAGGCGGGCCGCCACCCCGGCCGCGGCGGTGGGGTGAAGGTGGCCCACGGGCGCACCTCGAGCTCGCGCACACCCGCCGGGACGAGCAGCACCAACCAGCCGGCCCGGTGGCCGTCGGCGACGCCGCCCCCGGACGACCAGCGCCACCAGAACTCGGCGCTGGGGATGCCGAAAGCTGCCGTCGTCGGTTCCTGCGCTCCCAGCGGCACGGGCCGGCCGGCCGCTTCGCCGCGGGCGACCGGTACGAAGTTCAGGGTCGGGCCGAGCTGGTAGACCCGGGCTGGTTCGGCCCGGTGGACCGCGTGGGGCAGGGCGTCGAGGACGGCGGCGCCCGGAGTCCCGAGATCGAAGCCGGCATCGACCCGATCCGGCCGGGGCGCGCCCGGATCGGTCACGACATCGATGCCCGCCCGGATCAGATAGGCGTCCTCACCGTACGCGGAGGAATCGAGGGGGTGGATCTGCCAGCCGCCGAAGCGCACCAGGCCGAGGTCGGCCCGGGGCCGGTCGGTGAAGGAGCGTCCGCCGGGGACGGTCAGGAACGTGCGCACCGCTGCCGGTCTCATGGTTCGGTCCTCTCGCGCGGTCGCGGGGGGGGGGGGGGCCCCGCCCCCCCCCCCCCCCCCCCCCCCGGGGGGGGCGGGGGGGGGGGGGGGGGCGGGGGGGGCGGGGGGGGGGCGGGCCCCCCCCCCCCCCCCCCCCCACCCCCCC